>NZ_AZDJ01000029.1 GCF_001434705.1 Lacticaseibacillus nasuensis JCM 17158 | reverse complement strand
CTCGGGACTTCAGCGTTGCGCTGGACCTGGCGTTGCCGCCTGCCGCGAGTTTCTTTACTCTTGGCTGTGCCTGTACCCCCTGGTGTGCCCCAGTTTTAGGGCCGTAAGCTTCGGCTGTGGAGGGCCACTAGCCCAGCGCGGGCGTTACCCGCGCCAGTAGGCAACTAGTCGTCTTACCCCGGGAATGCAGTGGCCCTACGTATGACCCCACCCAACGATAACGGACTTGTCTG
>NZ_AZDJ01000028.1:8342-9209 GCF_001434705.1 Lacticaseibacillus nasuensis JCM 17158 | reverse complement strand
CACTCATCCGTTGCTCAAGCGGAGCACGACTAGCGTACAAATACGGTTCAACGCAACACGAAAAAACAATGATAGCCAGTTTTGAGAGCGCAAAGCTTTCTAATTGAAAAGTGCGGTGGCGATAGCGAGAAGGATACACCTGTTCCCATGCCGAACACAGAAGTTAAGCTTCTCTACGCCGAGAGTAGTTGGTGGGTGACTGCCTGCGAGGGTAGGAAGCTGCCGCGCTTTTTATGGAGGATTAGCTCAGTTGGGAGAGCGTCTGCCTTACAAGCAGAGGGTCACAGGTTCGAGCCCTGTATCCTCCATTGAGCCGTTAGCTCAGTTGGTAGAGCAACGGACTTTTAATCCGTGGGTCGACAGTTCGAGCCTGTCACGGCTCAGTTGATTCATCTTACCAATGCGGAAGTAGTTCAGTGGTAGAACATCACCTTGCCATGGTGGGGGTCGCGAGTTCGAATCTCGTCTTCCGCTTTGTCGGCTTACCGGCAAAGATTATATGCACCCATAGCGCAACTGGATAGAGTGTCTGACTACGAATCAGAAGGTTGTAGGTTCGACTCCTACTGGGTGCATCATCGGGAAATAGCTCAGCTTGGTAGAGCACCTGGTTTGGGACCAGGGGGTCGCAGGTTCGAATCCTGTTTTCCCGATTGGACAGTTTGTCCAAAAGATTCTTCGCGGTGTAGCTCAGCTGGCTAGAGCGTCCGGTTCATACCCGGGAGGTCGAGGGTTCGATCCCCCCCGCCGCGATTGCTTGGACCTTTAGCTCAGTTGGTTAGAGCAGACGGCTCATAACCGTCCGGTCGTAGGTTCGAGCCCTACAAGGTCCATCCGGGTTTGCGTGGATGGCCAGGGTAGTTTAAT
>NZ_AZDJ01000028.1:7834-8332 GCF_001434705.1 Lacticaseibacillus nasuensis JCM 17158 | reverse complement strand
TAGCTCGTCGGGCTCATAACCCGGAGGTCGTTGGTTCAAATCCAGCTCCCGCAATTGGTTCCATGGTCTAGTTGGTTAGGACGCCTGCCTGTCACGCAGGAGATCACGAGTTCGAGTCTCGTTGGAACCGGTGTCGGCTCGGTAGCTCAGTTGGTAGAGCAATGGATTGAAGCTCCATGTGTCGGCAGTTCGATTCTGTCCCGCGCCATTCAAAGCAAATCTTGCGGGTGTAGTTTAGTGGTAAAACCACAGCCTTCCAAGCTGTTGTCGCGAGTTCGATTCTCGTCACCCGCTGGAAATTGTTTTGGGCCTATAGCTCAGCTGGTTAGAGCGCACGCCTGATAAGCGTGAGGTCGATGGTTCAAGTCCATTTAGGCCCATTGTTCCACTAATTGAATAGGATTCATGGAGAAGTACTCAAGTGGCTGAAGAGGCGCCCCTGCTAAGGGTGTAGACGGGTTATACCGTGCGAGGGTTCAAATCCCTCCTTCTCCGTTT
>NZ_AZDJ01000028.1:0-7824 GCF_001434705.1 Lacticaseibacillus nasuensis JCM 17158 | reverse complement strand
TAAGACACCGCCCTTTCACGGCGGTAACATGGGTTCAAATCCCGTACGGGTCATGTTACTCATATGGAGAATTACCCAAGTCTGGCTGAAGGGAACGGTCTTGAAAACCGTCAGGTGGGTCAAACCACGCGAGGGTTCGAATCCCTCATTCTCCTTTTTACATTATCGCGGGATAGAGCAGTCTGGTAGCTCGTCGGGCTCATAACCCGGAGGTCGTTGGTTCAAATCCAGCTCCCGCAATTACAATTGAATATTGTTGGTTCCATGGTCTAGTTGGTTAGGACGCCTGCCTGTCACGCAGGAGATCACGAGTTCGAGTCTCGTTGGAACCGTTTAATGGCTCGGTAGCTCAGTCGGTAGAGCAATGGATTGAAGCTCCATGTGTCGGCGGTTCGATTCCGTCCCGCGCCATTGATGGAGGATTAGCGAAGAGGCTAAACGCGACGGACTGTAAATCCGTTCCTTCGGGTTCCTAGGTTCGAATCCTAGATCCTCCATTTTAGGGATATAGTTTAAAGGTAGAACTACGGTCTCCAAAACCGTCAGTGTGGGTTCAATTCCTACTATCCCTGCTTTTATTGTGATGGCGGATATGGTGAAGTGGTTAACACACCGGTTTGTGGCACCGGCACACGTGGGTTCGATCCCCACTATCCGCCCTTGTTCCTTAATGGGGTATAGCCAAGTGGTAAGGCAACGGACTTTGACTCCGTCATGCGCTGGTTCGAATCCAGCTACCCCAATTGCTCTTCGGAGCGCATATTCCTGGCGGTGTAGCCAAGTGGTAAGGCAAAGGTCTGCAAAACCTCTATGCGTCGGTTCAAATCCGATCACCGCCTTTCTTGGTCACCACCAAGAGTGAACTGAATATGCCGGCGTGGCGGAATTGGCAGACGCGCCAGACTCAAAATCTGGTTCCAGCAATGGAGTATCGGTTCGACCCCGATCGCCGGTAGATTTGGCTTGTTGCCTAGCGAGCCGCAAGAGAGACGTTGAGAAATCAGCGTCTCTTTTTTTTAAGTTTTTCAGTTTTCCGCCTTTAGCAGGAGGGGCGGCCAATGTTATTTTGGTAGAATGAGAAAGATGGTTGAAAATTGCATGCCATCTGGTTTGTCTTTATACTGTAACTATCTATGGAGGGGAGGGGTGAAGATGAATATTGGCATTTTTACCGATACGTATTTTCCACAAGTCAGCGGTGTGGCGACATCGATCAAAACACTGAAGGACGAGCTGGAGCGCCAAGGCCATGCCGTGTATATTTTTACGACCACCGATCCTCACGTGGCAGATGAAGCCGTCGAGCCGAACCTGTTCCGGTTCACCAGTATTCCATTCGTCTCGTTTACCGACCGGCGCATCGCCGTGCGCGGTGTGTTCCATGCCTATGCCGTGGCGAAGGAATTGCAACTCGATATTATTCACACCCAAACAGAATTCTCAATGGGCTACATTGGTAAGTTTGTCGCCCGCCAACTGCACATCCCGGTGGTGCACACTTACCACACGATGTACGAGGATTATTTGCATTATGTAATGAACGGCCGCTTATTGCGGCCCTATCACGTCAAGCAGTATACCCGGGCGTTCTTGTTTCACGTCAGCGGGGTGATCGCGCCGTCCGAGCGCGTGGAAGCGACGTTGCAGCGCTACGGGATCCACATTCCCATTGCCATTATTCCTACCGGCGTCGACTTGAGTCAGTACAAGGCGCCGAAGAATCCCGAGCTGCGCGAACAGTTGGGCTTGACGCACCGGCCAGTATTGCTGTCGCTGAGTCGCGTGGCGTATGAAAAGCGCATCGACAAGCTGATCTCGGCGATGCCGAAGGTGCTGGCGTTAGTACCGGACGCGGTGTTGCTGATTGTCGGCGACGGGCCAGCCAGAAGCGACCTCGAAGCGCAAGCCTCGGCGTTGGAGTTAGGTTCGCACGTCCGCTTCACCGGGGAAATCGACCACGATGAGGTGCAGGATTATTACCGGGCCGCCGACGTGTTCGTGTCGGCCAGTGATTCTGAGTCGCAAGGCCTGACCTACATCGAGGCCTTGGCCGCTGGGCGCAAGGTAGTAGCGCTGGCCGGTGAATACACCCAGCAGCTGCTGGATGACCCGGCGATTGGCACCACGTTCGTCACCCAAGACGAATTCGTGCACCAGGTGGCCAACTACCTCCAGCATCCGCAGGCCTTCGATGATCCGGTGCCGCTGCAGGCCAAGCTCCACGCGATTTCGGCGAATCAATTCGCCGGATCCGCCTTGCAATTCTACCGGGAAGCCATTGCGCGCTTTGATGCCACTGCTGACGCAGTCGATGTGGTCAACGAACACACGTCGATGAAGGGATAGGTATGCTCGACATTCATATGTTTTCAGCCGCGGACAAGGTCGCCGGTCAAGGGGTCGGAGCGGTGTACGTGGAATTATTGGGATTATTGAAAAAATATTTTCCCACCGAATTCCACGTGGCCATTAACGATTATTCCCCTAGCGTGATTAGCCATTACCATACGATTAATCCCACCTTCTTCGCGTCGACCTTCACGAAGCGGCGCGGGCGAAAAATCGGCTACGTCCATTTTCTGCCGAACACGTTGGACCAAAGCCTCAGCCTGCCTGGGGTGGCGCGGTGGGGCTTGGACAAGTACGTGATTCAGTTTTATAAGCGGATGGACACGCTGGTGGTGGTGAACCCGAACTTCATTCCCCAACTGGAGGCCTACGACATTCCCGCCAGCAAGGTAACCTACATTCCAAACTTCGTCTCCCGCGAGACCTTTTATCCCGAGACGCCGGAAAACAAGCTGGAGCTGCGGCAAAAGTACGGTATTAAGCCCAACGACTTCGTGGTGTTCGGCGCGGGGCAGGTACAGGATCGCAAAGGCGTCGATGATTTCATCGAGCTGGCCAAGCGCAACCCGGATGTGCGGTTCATTTGGGCCGGCGGGTTTTCGTTTGGCATGATCACCAACGGCTACGACCACTTGAAGGCGGCGGTGGCCAACGCCCCGGCCAACTTGACCTTTACCGGCATCGTGCCGCGTGAGGAAATGGTTGACTATTACAACATCGCCGATCTGTTCTTGTTGCCGTCGTTTGAGGAATTATTCCCAATGGCGGTGCTCGAGGCGTTTAGCACCGAGACGCCGGTGATGGTGCGGCAGCTGTCCCTGTATGATGGCATTATTGCGCCATACGCCTTGATGGCGCCGGATGTGGCGGGCATGAACGCCCAGCTGCACCGGCTGCGCGGCGATGCCGGGCTGCAGGCGCATTACGCTGCGCTGAGCGCCAAGGCGGCGGCGACGTATTCCGAGGCCCGCTTGGCGCGCGTGTGGCGGCGGTTTTACTACGAACAGGCGGCATTACGATGACTCGGAAGAATAAAATCGCGGTTGCCGTCATGATTGCCATCGGCGTGGCTATCTTCTTATGGGAGATGCGCAACGTCGATGTGCACGCCGCGTGGCACACGTTGTTGACGCTGCGCTTGCAGTGGTTAGCCGTCGCCTTTTTGGTGATTCTCTTGTCTTACGTCATCGAGGCGCTGGTGGTGCAGATCTTTGTGGCGCATGAAGGCGAGCACCTCACGTTTAAGTCGGCGATGCGGGTGCCGTTGATCGAGCAGCTGTTCAACGCCATCACGCCATTTTCCACCGGCGGGCAGCCGGCGCAGCTGGTGGCGCTGATGCAATCCGGCGTCGAAGGCGGGCGGGCCAGCTCCGTGTTGTTGATGAAATTCATCGTCTACCAGTTCATGGTCCTGATCAACTTCGTCTTCACGCTATTCATCGGCCTCAAACACCTGGCGGCGCAATTTGGCCCGCTGGCGTGGCTGATCGTGTTCGGCTTCACGATTCACTTGTTGGTGATTGCCGGGCTGTTGTTGATCATGTATCAATACCGGTTCACCAAGCGCCTGGTGGCCTTTGGCATTCGCTTGTTGCGCCCCTTTGTCAGCGCGGGGCGGCGGGCGGCGTGGCAGGCGACCATGGACGCGAAAATCGACACGTTTTACGCGGAAAGCGTGCACCTGAAGCAAGAGAAAACCAAGGTGATCCGCGCCGCGTTGTTGACGTTTGTGCAGTTGTTACTGTATTATTCGGTGCCGTATTTCGTGTTGTTGAGCTTCGGCGTGCCGCATGTCAACTTGGTGCACGTCATGGTGTTGCACGTGATGATTGTCATGATCATCTCGCTATTCCCGATTCCCGGCGGCGCCGGTGGGGCGGAATACAGCTTCAAGGCGCTGTTTGCCACGTTCATGGGCCCGGCACAACTGGTGTTGGCGATGCTCTTGTGGCGCTTCATCACCTATTACCTGGGGATGGTGTGCGGCATCGTGGCGCTGGCGGTGGTGCCGGATCGGCTGGAATCAACTAAGCCACAAAAATCTTGAGCAATCCGCGATTTTCATAGTCAGTTACCGGTATTTTATGGTACGCTATTGCAGAAGCCAAAGGAAAGGGGCCGTTTTATGAAGAGCTCACAATTAGTTGCGATCATTAAACGCCTTGAAGCGATGCAGGAAGCCACTGATGGTGACGTGCAGACTCGCAGATTCGAACAAGACGGAGTGGAAAAAGGCCTCGTGACGTATGACCCAAAGTCCGAGACGTTCACCCTCGAGGAGCTGGCAAACCATCAGCAATTCGAGTTTGATAATATCGATTTAATCGCCATGGAAATTTACGACCTGCTGGACGATTCCGAGTAGGACCGGTTTGCGTGGGCGGCTGAGGCCGTTCGCGCTTTTTTTGTGTTTCACTTAAGGTGGAGGCGCAGCGGGCTCGCAAGTTTGAGTTTTGGGTGGCGTTTGTGTATGCTTGCTGTAGTTAATTTTGCATTTTCTGTAAATCATGGAGGTTTCATTCGATGAAACAACTTGGCCAACGGATCCGGGGCTTGCTCAATACTCGCCTCGGATTTCTCGTGCTGGCGATCGCCTTGTTTTGGGTCAAAACGTACTGGGCCTATAACACGAAATTCAATCTTGGGGTCAAAGGCAGCATGCAGCATTTGTTGCTGGCGATTAATCCCATTCCGACGACGTTACTCTTATTTGGCATTGCCCTGTATCTCAGCGGGCGGAAGTCATACATTACGATGTTGGTCATCGACGCGTTGACCTCGGTGTGGCTGTTCGCCAATATCTTGTATTACCGCGAGTTCTCCGATTTTCTCACCTTCGCCGTGATCAAGGGCTCCGGTGCCGTGTCGAATAACCTCAGCAAGGGCGTGTTCGGCATCATGCGCGCCAGCGACTGGTTCGTATTCCTCGACGTGGCGGTGTTGATTCTGGTGCTGGCCTTGCATCTGGTGCGTATGGATGTGCGACCGGTGAAGAAGTCGTTTGCCGGCGGCGTCACGGCGCTGGCGTGTTTGCTGATTGGCGCCAACTTGATGATGGCTAACGCCGATCGCTCCGGCTTGTTGACGCGGACGTTTGACAACAACTACATCGTCAAGTACCTCGGCTTGAACGCCTACACGGTGGTTGACGGCGTGAAAACCGCCAAAACTAGCGCGACGAAGGCCAACGCCAAGGCTAGCGACATCGACTCCACCTTGGCCTACATGAAGCAACACCAGGTCACGCCAAATGTCCAATACACCGGCGTGGCCAAGGGCAAGAACGTCTTCATCATTCACCTGGAGAGTTTTCAACAGTTCCTGATCGATTTCA
Organism: Lacticaseibacillus nasuensis JCM 17158; assembly: GCF_001434705.1. Classification (GTDB taxonomy): domain Bacteria; phylum Bacillota; class Bacilli; order Lactobacillales; family Lactobacillaceae; genus Lacticaseibacillus; species Lacticaseibacillus nasuensis. The sequence goes on along the minus strand of NZ_AZDJ01000028.1, from coordinate 2,141 downwards.
AGTGGCAAGGCGAAGAAGTGACGCCGAACCTCAACAAGCTGTACCACGCCAGCGACACCTTGAGTTTTGATAACTTCTTCAACCAAGTCGGCCAAGGCAAAACCGCCGATGCGGAAATGATGTTGGAAAATTCGCTGTTCGGACTGCCGGAAGGTTCCGCCATGGTGAGTGACGGCACGGCGAATACCTTCCAGGCCGCCCCTGCGATTCTGGATCAGCAAGGTTACACGACGGCGTCTTTCCACGGGGATGTGCCGAGCTTCTGGAACCGGGATAATACCTATAAATCCTGGGGCTATGACTATTTCTTTTCCAAGGCATATTTCCAGTCGGGGAAGGACTATGATATCGGCTATGGCTTGAAGGACAAGATTTTCCTCAAGGATTCCGCGCAATACATCGAGCAGCTGCCGCAGCCGTTTTACGCGAAGCTCATCACCGTGACCAATCACTACCCATACACGCTGGACAAGAAGAACCAAAGTATCGCGAAAACCGATACCGGGGACAGCACGGTGGATGGTTACGTGCAAACCGCGCGCTACCTGGATCAATCTATCGGCGAGTTCATGGCCTGGCTGAAGAAGTCCGGGTTGGATAAGAAGTCCATGGTCGTGTTCTACGGCGACCACTACGGGATTTCCGGCAACCACAAAAAGGCCATCGCGCAATTGTTGGGCAAGGACAAGTTCGACGATTTTGATAACGCCCAGTTCCAGCGCGTACCGTTCATGATTCACATGAATGGGCTCAAGGGCGGCATCAATCATACCTATGGCGGGGAAATTGATGTGTTGCCAACTCTGATGAATTTATTAGGCATCTCCAACAAGGGCTACGTGCAGTTCGGTTCGGACCTCACGAGTAAGCAGCACAGCCAAGTTGTGGCCTTTCGCAATGGCGATTTTGTTACGCCGCAGTACACCAAGGTCGGCAGCGACTATTACGACACGACCACCGGCAAGCGTATTAAGAAGCTGACGGCCGCGCAGAAAACGGTGATCGACGCGGCGACCAACCAAGTCACCACCGAGCTGTCGCTGTCGGATCGGGTGATGAATGGGGACCTGTTGCGCTTCTACACGCCCAAGGGCTTTGCCAAGGTGACCAAGCGCAACTACAATTACACCTTGAAGAAAGCCTTGAAGCGCCTGAAGAAAACCGAGGCCAAGAGTTTGTTGGGCCAAAACAAAGGCAAGTCGGTGGAATACACCACCGACGCGCCGGAGCTGAAGCCGGCGGACGCATCTAGCAGTAGCAGCAGTAGTAGCAAGAAGTAACCACGTCAACAAGACACGACCCGCGGGTCGTGTCTTGTTGCATTTCGACGAAAAATGCGCTATGTTTCTCTTAGGTAAGAATCGTTCTAAATAGGTGGGAAAAATGGAAGAAACAGTTTATCATCAAACAATTGACCGCTTGAAGCACGCCCGCATTCGGGTGACGCCGCAGCGCGACGCGATCATTCAATTCATGATTGCCAGCACCGCGCACCCCACGGCCGAGCAAATCTACGATGCGTTGTCGCCGCAGTTCCCGCACATGAGCGTCGCCACCATCTATAATAATCTGAAGTTGTTGGCCGAGCTGAACCTGGTGGAGGAAATGAATTCCACCGACAGCGCGACGCACTTTGATTTTGCGTTGGAGCCGCATTATCACGCCATTTGCACGAATTGCGGTAAGATCTTCGACTTCAGCTACCCGGGGTTGAACGACGTCGAGCAGGTGGCGGCCGAGAAAACCGGCTTTAAGGTCAGCGGCCATCACCTCGAAGTGTATGGCTTGTGTCCCGATTGCCAACTTTTGCTGGGCAGTAAGTAACGACTCCGAATGATTCCGGGGCTGGCTCGTGTGTCCATCAGGTAAAACCGACTTCTTTTCCCTGCCAAGAGAAAAGAGTTCGGCTTTATTTTTTTGCGTCAAAACGAGGCGTTTCTTGGTTGACGGCGCTTTAGCTGGCTGGTAATATAGCTAGTGTTGCGGAGCCGTGTCGCCGGGTATTTGCCGGGTGATTCCGCCGATCAGCCGATTTCTGGTTGACAGGCCTACGCTGCGTTGATACACTATTAAAGTTGCTGTTACGGCAACCGGTAGTCCTTTGAAAACTGAACAAAGTTTCGTAAATGTGATAGGGCTTT
>NZ_AZDJ01000027.1 GCF_001434705.1 Lacticaseibacillus nasuensis JCM 17158 | reverse complement strand
GCTCGCAACTTAATCGTGCTCGCACCGGCAGCGGCCTGCACGTAGGACCACCCGGCACTCGAAAGGCAAAAGGCGCCTTTCAAGCACCAGGCGGCGCCTACGCTTCGGCCCTTAACCGGGCTTGCTCGCAACTTAATCGTGCTCGCGGGGGCATGAGACTGCACAGATGACCACCCGGTCGCCGAGTCGCAAAAAGCGCGACTCACCGCCCAGGCGGCGCATCTGCTCCGTCTCATAACCG
>NZ_AZDJ01000026.1:152331-247363 GCF_001434705.1 Lacticaseibacillus nasuensis JCM 17158 | reverse complement strand
GACTGTTGTTAGATACCAATTCAACCCCCTCTGACATAACAATTTGAGCGTGTACAGGATTTTCGTTTGACATGTTTATCACCTCAAAAAAATAGTACTCCATCACGAACCGGAATACTACAGTAAAGTGAATGTAGACGGCAGGGCTTGAACCTGCACCCACGCAATTATAAGTTGCGAGCTCTACCGATTGAGCTACATCTACGTAAGAGCGGCATCAGGCGGGCGAGTCCCCTCTGGGTACGCATCCAGTTGGACGTCAGGGCGCTGCCCCGATATGCCATGCGCATGGATGCGATCGTCACCCACGCGACTAACGGTTCTACTAGCACAGATCCCGCCAAGAGCTGGTCATCTCAAACTGCATACCAGATGAACATGTGTTTTGACTGACCACGTGAGCCAGCGCAGTAAGCTATATATTGTTGCAGCATACGGTGTTGGGTAATGTCAACCGCTCCGCGTTCTAGAAACGCTCTATCCTCTTGTGTTGCTCGCTCCCCCGTCAGACAGGATCGTCGCAAGCTATGCTCCGTGCCGGAATCGAACCGGCAGCCATGCGTGGCTTCCACATCGGAGCTACCTATCCACGGAGGCGTAATCACCGCGAATCGAGGCAAATCGTCATACAATGAAAGAAGGAAGCACCGCCGGTTCTCACCTTTGGCACAATACCATAATACTGCCTACAAACGAACTTTTGGGGGCTTTTTCGGGGCCAAAAAGGGGCTAATTCGGGGCTTTTTCGGGGCTTTTGAAAACCAATAGATTTTCTCCTTGATAGGCTTCTGCAAATTCTAGCAGTGCTCGGTTCTTAAGCTTCTTGATTGATTCTCTTGAGTATCCTTGCATGCGATAAGCAATCTGGTCATAAGTCAGCACCTCTTTGTTGCAGTATGAATAAAACAGCATCCAGAAGCTTGTGGTTGTCAGCGCCATCAAAGCATGTTCGATCAGTTCAACGCTAATACGGGCACTGACGACTTTAGCCAATTTGCCATCTACGGAGTTGTTTACTGAATGCGTCTTTGGCATACCATCTATAACGGGTGACTTAATGTCAGACAAATAGACGCCGCCGATACGTGATAGCGTTCGGAAGTCTTTCAATATCTCTCTTGCCTTTGTACGTGTCGCATTTTCGTCTATTTCTGGAATTAACGTCATCTTTAGGCCACCCCTTATGCTATAATGAGTATCGGAAAAGTTTTGGGGGAAGGCGTGCCGTAATGGTACGCTTTTTTGATGCTTATACCGTGTTAATTCTTTCTTTCTGCGTATTTAAATGAACCTTCGGCGTGTTGGTTTGCTATAATATCGGTGGAGGTATATCCCTAGATTGAATGACTCAGTTCATCAACTTCATTTATAACTTCCCCAACTTCAAATACCTCCAGCGCACCTTAATCAGGTGCGCTTTTTTGATATAATGGAGCTAGCACTCAAATCGAGTGTGCTAACTACAGCCGCCAGCAATGGCGGTTTTTATTTTGACCTTTCCCAATTAGCCAGATAGCAAACGCAGTGAGGACAATGATTGTAGAAATGACCTCGAACCAGAACTTGATTCCGAGATAAACATATAAGCTCATTCCCCCACCTCCCGTTCTTCAATAATGATTCCTTCGGTAGTATCACTAACAAATGTGTCAGATCCGTCATCATATACGATTTTGTACCCAGCAGCTTCGCCGAGCAGATGGTAGATACTGACAACTTTTTTGTGATTGTTTTCTTCCGGCCATTCTCCTTGTGTTGTAAACAATGGCTGCTTTCCAACAACGTACTGGGCTTGATTCCAATTTTGAATGATACGCAGTGCCCAAATTTCGTTCTTCATTTCTCCGCCTCCAATTTCACGATTTCGCCTGTTTCTTCAACACACCAGGCATCTAGCACCCATGCACGGGCGAATGCGTCAGTGTTGTGAGCTACCCAAAGTAGAACGCCATTGGGTTCTGTTCGGGTGATGCCTAGGTCACGTACCAGGCCAAACACATCAACAAGATCGCGATGGTATTTCCACAGATTTTTGATGTATTCACTCACCGCTTTCGGAATCACCGGCAGATCATCTGGCAAGGCGGCATCATATCTACTCATCATTTCGCTATAATCAACCCAACCGCTTTTCGTCGCGTGGTTCATCGCTACTTCGAACACGTCCCGCTTCGTCTCATTGCTCATCGTCAGTCACCTCCAACTGTTCCTTGTTGTAATCGATGATACGTTTATAGTTGTTGTTTGCTTGCCACGCGCAATCATACAGGCCACACAGATCAAGTTTGTTGATTGCATTGTTAGCGGCATCGATGGCCTTTTGCGCAGCGTCTATGTCAGCTTTAGTCGTCATTGTCAGTCACCTCCACAGGTGTGATCGCCTTAACCCAGTCAGGCGCCGCGTCGATGTCCGACTGGGTGACGGTGTATCCATGTTTGACGGCATCGTCAGTGCTTAAAGCAATTGCGTCAGGCCGCCAGTTTCCAGTTCCTTTGACTGCGTAATATTGAGCGTTTCCGTGCATCTGATTGTTGTGATAGTCAGTGCCAGGCATTGGCAGCACGTACCGCTTCGGCTTCTCGACCGTCCACCCGTTGACGTAGGCGCGCATGAGGCGGTCTTCATCTGGTCGCATGTCGTTGTAAGCGTCAATAACCTCTGCTGGGTATCCGTTCTTCTTTGCTTGCTCAAGCATCTTCGCTTCCTCTTTGCTCACCACGACCTTCGCCGGGGCCTCGACTAGCTCGACTACGTGGCCGCCGAAATTGCGTGCATCCTGTTCCGCGTCTTCACGCGTTCCGTACACCTCTGCGTCACCAATCGAACTCCATAGCGCTTCGCCCGTCTGCCACTCTCCTTCGTCGTTCTTAATCGCGTATAACATTTTCAGTCCTCCAATCCATATCGTTTCAACGCACGTTCTGCCACCCATCGGTATTTATACCCGACCGCCAGCATCATCTTTGCTACGCTGTCGCCGTTAGCTACCATATTCGTCAACTGGCGCTTCACGTAATCGGTTTGATCGTGGTGTGTCGATTTGAGCCGCTTTAATTTCTTCCGCAACGCTTGCAGGTCACAACCAGAAACTGTGGCGATATACGTATTCGCCCGACCCTCGACGTGGAGTTTCCAAATCAATTCGTCGATTGCCGTTGGCGTGTGGTTCTCGATTGCGCCATTGCGGTTGCCAATGTTAAGTTTCCCGTTTGCGCTGGCGGCGATTGCCGTTGCCTCCAGTCGCTCATCGGAATAATTCGGGTTCGTCATGGTGAGCCGCAACAGCTTCAATCGTGGGTCATCTTCCGGAACGTTGTTCACTGTTCCGTATTCATCTTCCAAAGGCCAAAACCATTTCTGCATCCACACTGGTGCAGTGTTGCTACGGTGACCGGTAACGCCTTTAATCGTCACTATCATTCGCCTCGGTTCGCTCAATCAGCCGGTTGAGATACGTGCGGGTCTTTAGCAAGTCCTCAATGCCGTTCTTTTTCGGATAGCGGACAACGTACTTAATGATGTTGCCAACCATGAACAAGTCTACCGCCTTACCGAAATCAGCTTAGTAAGCTGGTGTGTGCTGTCAGCTTTATCAAGGCCACGCTCGCGGCCCCATTCCTCAATCAGTTCCAACTTGTCCATTAGATTTCCTCCACTTCTACTTCGACTCGCGGCCCGCTGCCGTCGTCATACCGCTTAGCCATGGATACCTCAACGATCTGGTTGTCGTCTTTCCAGCAGATTCCCTTGAGCGCGTCTGTAACAGCCTTGAAATAATTGTCTAGGTCAGGCTTGACTATCGGACGTTCCCAGCCTGCCATTCTGCGCCGCCTCTGGGCCTGTGTGAGGCTCTTTTGTAGCGGCCGGTAAAACACTACCCGGAGCTTCACGGCGCCGTCTAGCGGCAAAGCCTGCCACTGGTGGCGAGCGTACTGGGCGACCAGCGCCTTGTACTGCTTGCTGGCGGGCGGGTCGTAAGCCGTGACGTGTGCGCCGATGCGCGCGAACTTAGGCCGGCCTTGCGACACTGGCTCCGCTGGTATCAGAATCTTAGTCATTGGCATTGAACAGCCCCCGCACTAGTTCCCGGTGGTCGTCCAGATAGTCGCGGCCTTTAGCAGTGATGCGCAAAGTCTGCGGCTGGCGTGCCCGCCATTCAATCAGGCCATCGTCGGCCATCTTCGCGAGGCAACTGTGCGGTGTAGCCGGTGAGCGCCACCCCATGAACCGTCCTATCTCGCGAATTGACGGCGACTGCCACGAGGCGTGCTTCCACGCCATGAATGCCAAAATCTTTGACCACCGCATTTCCTGCGGCTCACTTGCTACTCGCATCACTTCACCCCCTAGTAACTGCCAAGTTCGTTTGCGGCAGTAGCTTTTCGACGAAATACTGTTGGCCCCTGCCGGTCACCTTTGGCGTTTTGGTCACGGTCACAATGCCGTTTGAGTGATTGACAGCAGTTTCCTTGATGCGGAAAAGCCCCAGCTCCATGGCCCGCTGAGTCGGCGAATTGTAATCAGCTCCCCGGTGGCGGATCAGATAGCCGTTGTCGCGCAACCATGCGAATAGCCGCTTTTCGCCCATGTCGATGCCGTTTTGTTTGAGCACCTTGGCCAGCTCTCGCACCAGAATGGTTGAGTCACTGGTAGCAACCGCGTCGGCAAACAACGCCTTTGGTGCCATCACCTCAACCTGCCGCTCAGCCATCTGACGGGCTTCTCGCTCTTTCTGGTGTGCTTTTCGCTCTTGGCTAAGCGTCAGCAGAAGCTTCGCCCCGTTCTCCGGGTTGGCGAGCAAGTTCTCGATGGTCTCGCCGGTCATGTATGCGCCATGCTTGCGGATAGACGGCAGGACATCGTGCGTCACCCAACGATTGAACCGCTTAGCCGCCGGTTTGCGACTCGCACCAATCAGCCGATAAAGCCCAGGCTCGCTGATGAAGTTGGTGTCTCCAGAACGACTGCCTAAGTTAAACTTAGTCACTTCGTCTGGATCCAATGAGCTAATGGCGACCGTGGTGTTGGTCAACCCAAGTGCGTCTGTCACGTCCCGCGCCGCGAACCAGACTTGGTCGCCGTCAGCGACGGTGCGCACGTCTTGCCCCTCAAACTCAAATTCTTGTAAGTCGTTCATTGCGTTGCCTCCTGTTTTTGCCCTTTGGCCTGCAAGTCACGCAGTTTCGCCATCTGCTCGGCCAACTGTTCTTGGCTGACTTTCGGCTGCCGTTGCGCTGGCGTCGCGTCCTCATGGTCTTTCAGCCATGCCGGTTGTTGCTCAACGCGTGATGGGCGGCCACCGCGTTGTTGTGCTTGCCGGTTATGGCTCACGTCATCGGCTTTGACTTGGTCAATCGTGCGAATGCCGTCCTTGTCCCAATGGCGCAAAATGCCTTGAGCATAGCGCCACTCTTTTTGGCTTTCAGCCGCGCGCTTAATCGCCTCGATGACCAAGTCGTTACCTAGGTCCTTGACCCAGTCCATCACCTGCTCCATCACGATTGGCGGCATCACCCCAAGGTTTTCTTGGAAAAACGCGATGCTTGGACCGGCCGAGTTCTCGGGCGCCGCCGCATTAGCTACATGCTGGTTGTGTGTTGGTTCTGGTTCTGGTTCTGGTTCTGGTTCTGGTTGCGATACCATATCGATACGGTATCCAGATTTGTCAGATACAGTATCCAGATTTTCCAACTTTGCCCGGATAGGATATTTAAATTGTTGAGCCGCCTTGATGACTTCTGATTCAAATTCGCGGCTCTTTATACTCTCAAGCTCCCGGTCAATCACCGCCGCCACTTTCGGCGAACGCGCTGAATTGAATTTCATCCAGTTGCAAATCATGATTTCACTGGTTGCTTGATCGTAAAGGACACGTCCGGCCTCTATGAAGCGCTGTAGGGCGCCAGCTACTTCTTTCCGGCTTAGTCCTGTGTCAAACGCGGCTTGTCGCTCGCTGTACTCATACACGCCGCTTTGACTTGTTTTGATGTTGGTCAGTAGGTAGAACCAAAACAGCTTGTCTGTCGGCTCTAACTCGCTGAACCAGTTGTCTTGCCATATCGTCGTTTGGACCTGTCTATATATCGCCATCTAATCGCCTCCTAGCTCACCAAGTCATAGAGACTGACAATCTTGGAGACACGCTTGGTGGCCCGACAGTACTCGCATCGCTCACACCGCTTCGGTTCCACCTCGCCGTTCTTGACGGCCTCGATACGGGGCTGAAGCTCGATCACCTTGTTCAGCCAATAGTCGAGCAAGTCCTGCGGTATGCTGACGATTTCATGGTCTGGTGGGTCTTGCTTGCTCACCGCCACAATCAGCGGTGCGGAACGGGTGCCATAGTTCTGGCGTACCAGCTCTTGATAGACGGCCATCTGCAGCGGATAGCGGTACGCCTCGATGAAACTTCCCCAGCTCCGGTTGTCGTCAACCCACATACGCTTGTAAATGTCTTGTGTCGTCTTCAAGTCCGCAAAGTACTTGTGATTGTCAGCGAAACAATCGAGCTTGCCCATCCAATCAACACCACCGATTTGCCCGGTGACGATGAGTTCCTTTTGACCTTGGTACAATGCCATCACTTCGGGATCACCCTCGAGCGTGTCAATCATCGCGTCGGCGACTTGATACGGTTTCTTGAGCTGGCCTTTAGTCTTGCCGGTGCTTGCCATAATCTCCGGGTGCTCTGCGAGAAACGCCTCATGCGCCGCTGGTGACTCAAAATGGCTGTGCAGGTAGTTTCCCACCAGCAAGGCGGTAGGGTCGCGCTGTGGCTCCCACTCGCCCTTAAGCTGGGCAAGCTCGGCGGCTTCGCATTGTAGCCAACCCTTGAACTGCGTCGCGGACTGGTACTTCCAATCTGCTTCAGCCGAGTAGTAGTTAGCCGGCGTTAGCTTGAGTGGCGTCGAAGCTGTCGAGGAGGCTTTGCTCTTCGCTGTGTTCTGCTGGCTCGCTGTCATTTCCTTTAGCATCTGTCTTCACCTCAGGCTCCGTTGATTCTTCTGGCTCTGCATCTTGCTTGTCCACCAGCTCCTTGAGGTCTGGCACGTCCTCACTCGCGTTGCGGGCTGGTTCACGGCCATCGCTCGGTTGCTTGTCGTCCTCGGTGTATAACGCGCCGAGTTCTTGCGGGAACGCCTCACGCAAGGCGTTGACAATCGCACTCTTGCGGATCATGGTCGCCGGCATGTTTTTCCAAGTCGCTTGGCCTTTGGAAAACTCCTCCATGCTCAGCTCAACATGGGTGTCTTCGCGGTCGTCCCGCTTGACAGTCGCCCAGCCCCCGATTAGCTTGTCGCTAGGCATCTTCACGGTGCCGTTGAGCTGCACCATCTCGTCGCCACGCGCCACGATGATGCCGGCGTCCATGCCCTTGTAGTGCGGGTTCGCGTTGGCCCGCTTCATGAACGCCTCTTTGCTGGTGATGATTTGCGCCGGTCGGCCTTGGAACTTGACCAGATAGGCTTCGTTGAGGAAGGGGTTAAGGTGCTGGTACTTGGCCAACTGCATGAACATCACGACTTCTTGGTCGGTGACCTCCGCATTGCCGCTTACCAGAAACTGCCTGACGATGGTCGGCGACAGCTTCACTTCCTCATTGTTTGCTTTGTACTCGATAACTTGATTTGCCATGCTTTTCTCCTCCTAGATTCACATGAGTTCTTTGTCGAATTTTTGGTACCCCAGCGCTTCAAGTAGATCCAGTGCCGAGTACTTGTAGTCTTGACTGCCGAACCAGCAGTCTGCTATCTCGTCTTCTAGCTGGTTGCGGTCGCGACTGCTGGTGGCCATCATGGCGATGAGGCGGTCATAACCGACTCGGTGAATCAGCTCGGTGAGGTAGTCGTCTGCGTCTTCTGGTAAGAATGCCCCGTCAAACTGGTAGCCGAGCTCGAATGGCACGTAGTAGAAAAAGCGTGATTTCTTAAGCCGCTCTGGGTCGATGTAATCATCAGCAACAGCCATGGCATAGTCGTATGTTGCTTGGTAGTCACTCATTTCAAGCATTTAAGCCACCCTCTTCTCGTCCACGTCTAAGCGTGGTAAACTGTAGTCATTGAAAATATTGTTCTGTTCTTGAGCTCCTGCGGTGGCCGCCGCTGGAGCTTTTTCTTTGTCCTCGTCCGTGTCTAGCATGTCGCGCCATGCGTGGTGCGCCTTGTAGGTGCCTGCGCCAAATCCAATCACGAGGCCGATTACTAGGTTCAATGTGATCATGTGTTGCCCTCCTATGCGTATTGCTGATGATTATCCAGCCATTTGCTAAGTTCCGAGATGCGGTACTGGAGCACGCGGCCCTTGGTGTGATACGGAAAACCCGGTTGCGTCATGTAAAACTCGTCGATGTACTTGGTCGAGCAATCGAGGAACGCGGCGGCGGCTTTCTTATCCACCAAGGGGTCATAGATTTCTCTGGCGTCGGCCTTGACACGAGCGGCGATTTTCTCAGCTGCCCGCTCTGCAATCATCTCCCGAAGCTCCGGATCCATGTCTAGGCTCATGCCCATGCGATTACCTCCTTCGAGACTTTCTTGAGTGCGTCATCAATCGCGTCTAGGAACCGGTGCTCGGCTGATACTTCCTCGTTAAGCTCCTTGCGATAGCGATGGATGAACTTTACTTCGGCCATTCCCCAGGTGCCGGGCTCCTGCTTGAAGATTCGCTTGGCCTCGCGGTCTAGCTGTTCTCGGTCGTCCTGCTCATCGTCGACGTCTTCCTTGACCGCGATGGGAATCGGGATCACTTTCACGCCTGACTTTGCGAATCCGAGGCCGAACATCCAGTCGGCTGCTTCAAACTTGAAGTCGGTATCGTCTAGCTCAAAGGCCAGTCGGCGCAGTGTTGGAAGCGGAACGTCCCGCTTTGGGTCGTTGATAAGGTTCGACAGATTCTGCGGAGTAATACCGATTGCCGCCGCGATGTCCTTCTTTTGTCTGCCGCTCCGTTGAATCGCCTTGCTCATGGCATTCTTGATACATTGCTGTTCTGTGTTTACTTCTGTCATCTAATTCACCTCCCTTCGATATGGGTGTGTACAAGTCGCGCGGCGGTACCGCAGTTCTCGCGGTACAGTTAAGCCATGGCCCGTTGTTCGACGAAGCGCTCGGCTACGTCGGCGCACCAGGTAGCGATTTCCAGCTTGGTCATCGCCACGCACTGCATGTTGATGGTTTGCGCGTCGCCCTGATTAGTGTCGATTAGGTAGTCCATGCAGGCTCGTTGGCCCTTGTCTAGATATGCCTGGATGATTGATTCCTTGCTCATGCACTCACCTCCTCGTCGCCAAGCAGCAGTTGAAATGCGCTACGGCCGTTAGGCGTGATTAACGTCTGCGGGTACCCTTGACGGTTGTCCTTGATGGTGAAGTATGTGTTGGCATACGCTGCCCGAGGTTTGATTGCCCCGCGGCTATCTCGATAGATGAAGCGGCGCTCCAGCAGCCAATTGATGAATTGTTTCTGGTGCTTGCCCAGCATTTTGGCGGTGTCTCGGAAATTCGTCAGCGTATTACGCTCCACCAGCTCGTCGAAGTATGCGGCCTTGGGAGCCATGAGCTGCGTCTGTGCTGTCAGCGAGCGGTTCTCAATCTTGAGATGGACGTTCTCATCCTTGAGGTACTCGTAGCCGCGCTTAATTACTTCCTGCGGGTCGTTCCACTTGCGTTCGATCTCAATCAGGTAAGCGCGGTACTGGGCGCCCTGCTGGGTTCGGCTCATCAGCGCCAGGTTCTTGGCCATGTCGATGGTCAGCGCGTAGTCGTCATATCGACGCTCCGTTCCGTTACCACTGATAACGACCGTACCTTGAGGTACAGTCGTAAAGTCAACGCCTTCCTCAAAGCCTCCGAAGTTCTGCTCGACCCAGCCACTAAAGCGTTTCTTGATCTCGAGACCCTTGTAAAGCTCTCTTGCCGAGACAACCTGCTGGTGCTTTTCGTTGACCGTGACCTTGATTAGTTCGTTCATGTTTCTCCTTCTTTCGTTATTTGACATGTGAGATAATTCACCTCAAAGGAGGTGATTAAATGGCAGATATGGAATTCCTTAATAGCCGCACCGGCGCGGAACGGGAAGTTCCAGATGCAATCTCCGTTAGTGTAAGTAACGGGGCTGACAGCATTTCCATGAGCCCTGCCGAGTTCATGCACAACCGCTCCAAATATCGTGGTCAAAGCTTCACGGTCTTCGTCGAGTCAGGCGGAGGTGCGGTCTTCAATTCTGACTGGTTAGTCACAGGCGTCTACATGTAATCTCGCTGGGCATCCTGCTGGGTGCCCTTTGTTTCGGCCAAAATCGTGGTCTGAATGATGGCAACAGGATTGCCGTTGGTATCCTGGATGCCTTGTACTTGCACCTTGCTGACCTTTAAGTCACCAGAATCAATACCCTTTTGGGCTGCCAGATTCATCAGACGCCACTTTTCGGCCATGGTTATCTCGTTCATCGTGCGGCCTCCTGTATATCTCGGTTTACTTTTTCGGTACCAAAAACTTGGTCAACGCTTAGCCCAAGTGTCGCCGCAATCTTCAAGGTGATTGAGGTTGCGGGATCCTTCGTCTTGCCGGTTTCAATGTTGGAAATGGTCAAGCGCGTAACGCCTACCCGCTTCGCAAGTTCCACCTGTGAGATGTCTTGTTCGCGGCGGTAATATCTCAATTTGTTGCTCATCATTTTGCCTCCCTCTTACTTGATGAGCTAATCATATACCTTGATATACATCGTGTCAACCAATATATACTGGGAATTTCAACTATTTTTGTATAGCCCGGTATACAATACCGATATGGAGGTTTTGCCTATGTCAGAACTAGGAGACTATTTGCGTCAACTGCGCGGCAACATGTCTTTGCGTGAAGCTTCCGAACGCTCGAATGGCCGAATCAGCCACGCCGCTATCACTCAAGCGGAGAAAGGCATCAACAGCCATGGCAAACCGTTCACGCCGTCTGCTGAGACGCTAAACGAATTGGCCAAGCTTTATGACGTTAGCCCCAGCAAATTGATGGCAATGGCCGGCTACCTTGATAGCCAAGACAAACAGCCCGAGCTGGTCATCGCTGATGACTCCATCAAGGTCTATGGAGAGATTCACGCGGGCGAAGCATCATGGGCCGAGCAAAATATTATCGGGAAAATTCCAGTCACCAAAGAAATGGTCATGCGGTACGGGCGCAAGAATCTGTTCGGCTTGAAGATTGTCGGCGAATCCATGAACCGGCGGCTGCTTCCCGGCTACACGGCTGTATTCTGCAAAGACCAGCGGCCAGAAGCTGGCGACATCGTTGCGGTACTCATTGACCACGAGGACGGCACCGTCAAAGTGTATCAAGAAACGTCGTTGGCCGTGATGTTTGCGCCAGCGAGCTATGACCCGACTTTTAAGCCGTATGTTTTCCGCAAGGACGAGCCGCAGGATTTCCAGATTCTTGGCGTATACTTGTTTTCGACAGATCAAGACATATAGGGGACGATGACATGAGCATTTTTACCATGACGACAGGTGAGCTACTGGCACAGCACAGACTAAAAAAAGGCCAAAAGGACAACAGCTTCAAGGTGCCACTGTCTGACGGGTTTGGTCAGCACGAATTGAAAGCAGTATTGGCCTCAAACAATCAGGACGGCAGTTTCACTTTCTCGACAGTCAAGGGCGATGTGATCATGGCAGACGCCATCGTAGACAGAATCGAATGGGAGCCCGGAGAAACCGACGAGGTAAAACTCGGCAAGGACAAGACTTACACAAAGAAAAAGCACGGAATCGGTCGTGCAGTCGCTGGAGCTGTCATTGCCGGCCCAGCAGGCGCCATCGTCGGAGCTGGGACCGGGAAAAATGAGGTTCACACAAAGAAAGCTAAGACTTATCTGGTTACCAGCCCCACTGCTGCGAACATCATGGGACACATTGGCGATGGAAGTTCTTGGTCGGCCACAACCAAACCAATGTCCCAAGACGACGTGGAAGTGCTATCTAAATTTCTTTCCACGCCGATCACGTCCCCAGACGAACCAACAGATGACGTTCAACCTGCGCCAATACAGCCCGTAACAGATACGGCTGACGCTATCAGAAAGTACAAAGGTCTGCTAGACGACGGCATCATCACGCAAGCCGAGTTCGATGCTAAAAAGAAAGAACTGCTTGATTTGTAGAGACACTCGCCCCGTTCGCGGGGCATTCTTTTCACCTTTTATCCGAACGTATGTTTGTGTACGAAAGCAAAAAAGATTCACAGGAGGCGCTTTATGCGAGACTGGAAGCCGGTACCAAAACACCCCAATATTTTCATGTATGACACCAAGCGGGGCAAACGCTATGGCGTCCGCCGCGGATTCAAGAATGGTGTAGGCAAGCGCGACGAGTTCACAAAATCCGGATTCGCTACCTGGCGCGAAGCCGAGGCTTCCCTTCGGCAGTTTGAGTCACAGGTTGCCCTCGGCAAGTTTGACGAGCTCGCCTCTGGCAGAATCACGATGGAGCAAGCTTGGAACCACTACGTCAAGACAAAGGATGATCTAGGCACCTGGCGGGTCACAACCCGTGAAAGCCAGATGAATTGGTGGAACTTATACATCAAGGAGCCACTTGGCTCAATGCGCCTTAAAGATATTAGGCAGCCACAGATGCGGTCCTTCCTGAACTCACTCGCCACTGACAAGAATCTGGCGCACGCGACCATCGGCACGATATTTGGCACAATCAACTCCGTCTTGAATCAGGCGGTGATGGACGACCTGCTCGACAAGAATCGAGTTCGCAAGGTGCAGTACGCAGGTAAAGCCGCCAAGAAGAAGATGGAATCCCCTGCCAACACACAAAAATGGCTCGATACAGCCCACCAGGTTCTATCAGCATACGATTACACCATGGTTCTGGTGATGGCTCAAACCGGCCTTCGCAGCGGCGAGGTGACCGGTCTTCGCACCTCGTCCATCGAGTTCAAGCGCGACGAGATCCACAAGACAGATTACGCCACCATCACCATCGACATGCAGCGAAGCGTCCACTACCCCACCGGTGCGCCACTAAAAACGCGCACCAGCTACCGAACGATTGCGGTGACAGGCGAGCTGGTAGGCTTGCTCAAGCAGGCCGTGACGTCGGCCGAGACACGGCGAAAACGCGCTCACCCGCATGGATTCGACGGCACTCCGTGGCTGTGGCTGACCCGCACAGGTGAAACATGCAGCCCAACCCACCTGCGGTATCTTTGCCTCCTGGTAAGCAAAGAGTGCGGCATTAAGATCCACCCGCACATGTTTCGGCACTACTTCGCTACGCAAGCGATTGCCAGTGAGAAACCCGAGATTGACGTCATGCACTATCTTGGCCACGCCAGCGTCCAGATGACCGCTGACTATACTCGCAGCACAGAGCACGCGAGTCTTGAAGTCGCAAAGGGATTCGAAGCAGTCACCAAGCGCGTCGCACCGGCCGGCGGTACAAAAAACGATGTACCGCCGGATGTACCGTCAAATGGTTCTAATTAAGTCGAATTCAATCAAAAAATCGCCCTCGCTCCACAACCTGATTTACGTCAGATTGGGAACGAGGGCGATTCACTTAGAACGAATTCATCACTGCTCAGTGTACCAGCTGTAATGGAAAATACCGGGACGGTCGGCACGCTCGTAGGTGTGTGCCCCGAAGTAGTCGCGCTGGGCCTGAATCATGTTGGCCGGCAGCACTTCTGCGCGGTAGGAATCGTAATAGCTGATGGCGCCCATGAAGGCTGGCACCGGCACCCCTGCCTTGGCGGCCAAGCCAACCAAGTCGCGCACGGCTTCTTGGTAGTTCTTGGCGATGGCTTGGAAGTAGTCGTCCATCAACAAGTTCTTCAACGCCGGATTCTTGTCGTAGGCGTTGGTGATGTTTTGCAGGAACACGGCGCGGATGATGCACCCGGCGCGCCAAATCGACGCGATTTCGCCGTATTGCAAGTCCCAGTCGTAATGCTCGGAGGCCACGCGCATCTGCTCGAAGCCCTGGGCGTAACTCATCACCTTGGAGAAGTACAAGGCCTTGCGAATCAATTCGACGGCCTCGGCCTTGTCAGGCAAGTCCACCTTGCCCACCGGCTTTGGCAGCACCTTGCTGGCGGCCACGCGCTCGTCTTTCATGGCACTGATGTAGCGCGCATACAGCGATTCGGTGATGACACTTTGCGGCACGCCGAGCTCGGCGGCGCTTTGCGTGCTCCACTTCCCGGTGCCCTTGTTGCCGGCGCGGTCGAGAATCACGTCGACGATCGGCTTGCCACTGCCTAAATCATCCTTGCGGGTCAAGATTTCGGCGGTGATGTCGATCAGGTAGGAATGCAGCTCACCCTTGCTCCAGTCGTTGAAGATGTCGGCGATTTCAGACATGTCCAGCCCCAGCAGGTTGCGCAACAAGTTGTAGCTTTCGGCGATCAGCTCCATATCGCCGTACTCGATGCCGTTGTGCACCATTTTGACGTAATGCCCCGCACCATCCGGGCCGATGTAGCTGACACACGGTGCGCCGTCTTCCTCGGCCTTGGCGGAAATCTGCTCCAAAATCGGGGCCACCAAGTTGTAGGCTTCGCGCTGGCCACCTGGCATCAGCGATGGGCCCTTCAACGCGCCCAGCTCACCGCCGGACACGCCCATGCCGATGAAGTTGATGCCGGAATCGGCGAGCTCGGCGTTGCGCCGGCGGGTGTCATGGAAGTTCGTGTTCCCGCCGTCGATCAAGATGTCGCCCTTGTCCAACAAAGGCAGCAGCTGCTTGATCACCGCGTCGGTGCCGGCGCCGGCCTTGACCATCAAAATAATCCGGCGCGGCTTTTCCAACGACGCCACGAAGTCTTCGATGGTGTAGCTTGGCACCAGCCGCTTGTCGGCGTGGTCCTTGGCGACGGCCTCAGTCTTGCTGCCGGTCCGGTTATAAATCGCGACGGTGTAGCCGCGGCTTTCGATGTTCAGCGCCAGGTTTTTGCCCATGACGGCCATGCCGATGACGCCGATTGTTGGTTGCTCCATGTTTATGCCTCCATTTTTTAGTTACGCCCTTATGGTAGCAGAATCACTGCCGAAAATATAGCTACTTGTCGTCGTCAAACAGTTGCTTGAGCTTGTTAAACGCCGGGTTTGGCGTGGCCTTGGCGGCAGCTGCCGCCTCTTCTTCGCTGACCACCTGCCAGTCCTCACCGCTGGGCATCTCATCATTAGCAGCTTCTTCAGGCGTCAACACCTGCATCGGAATGCTGAGCAAGACGTGATCGCTGATGGCACTTTGCAGATCCAGCTCTTCTTCAGGTAGCTCCAATACCAGCTGGCCGTCGTCGTATTTCTCCGGGTCGCTGTTGGTGCCGGCATACACTTCGCTAAAGCTAAAGTTCAGCGGCCAGGTCACCGGTGCCAGGCTGCGCGTCGACGGAATCACCATCTGGCCAGCCAACGTCACCGTCACCAGCAGGTCGCCTTCATCCGCCCGCACCTCACCGGTCGCCGTGAGCGGCGCAACCGACATGATCTCGGGGTCGCGGGCCTTGAGCTCAGCTTCGAGGTCTAACGTTTCCGCAAAGGTCAGCGGCGCTTGTTGATGCCGCAAGAGTTCTTGAATGGTCCATTTCAACATGAGGAGCCTCCTGATTCTGCGCGCACAGGCACGCGTCCGTAATTTTGTGACCGCCCGGTTAACGTCTCGATGAGGTGCTCGCCGGGTTGCTGCGGCGCCAGCAGCCCACCTGGCGCCAACATCGCCGCGCTGACGCGGGTAACCAGCGGCCAAGCCACCGTTTTTTTCACGCCGTGCAGATAGGCCTGCCCGGCTGCGGTGAAGCCCAGCACGTGAATGAAGGGCTGCGCCTGCGCCGCAGCCACGCTGGCATTGGTCAGATTCAGCGTCACCGCCAGGCACAACCGGCGCAGCCGCGCGTAGGTATAACGCTTCGACTTGATGCGCCGCAGGAAATCTGGAAAATCGTGGCTGGCTGCGATGTGTTGCGTGAGGCGATACTCCAAGCCTTCGCTCATCCCCGCAATGGTCCGCAACTCGGCGAGGTCCGCCGTCAACAGCCGATAGCGCAGCCACGGGTAAAAATCGGCCCAGGTTTGGTGCCGGTTAGCCGCCAACTGCGCCGCACTGGGGGCCGGGACCCACTGGGTAATCGGCTCACCGGCGGCGATGGCTTGACGCACCGCGCTGGCGCTGGCGGTCACGCCGGCAGCCGGCGCATCGTGACCGGCGCCGACGCGGCCAAACGGCAACAACGTCAACGGGCTACCTGCGGCCAGATTCGCCTGGGCGTAACTCAGCCCCAGCAATAAATTGGGCCCGCTGAGTGGCGCCCCGGTGACCTGCGCGACGGCTTGGTTGAGCTGCGTGGCGTAGGTTTGCGTGTAATCGGTAAACGTGGTCGGCGCAACTTGGTGCGTGGCCAGCTTGGCGGCCAAGGCGGCGTAATCCACCGTGGGGTCCTCGCTGCCAAAGGCCAACTGCGTGACCCCCAGCGCCGCCAGCAACTGCACGCCGCCGGTGGCAAACTGCGGCGCGCTTTGCACCGTTGCGCTGATGGGCAGCTCGACCACCACATCCGCACCGGCGGCCAACGCCGCCTGCGTCCGTGCCCATTTGTCCACAATCGCCGGCTCGCCGCGCTGCACGTAATTGCCCGCCATGGCCACCACCACCACGTCGGCGTGGCCCAGGGCGCGTGCTTGCTGCATGGCATACACATGGCCATGGTGTAACGGATTAAACTCGGCGATCATTCCGACTGCTTGCATCGTTACCTCACCCGTTTTGCTTCAAAGAACCAGCGCACGCTGTCAGCCCGCACGGCGTGGTGGCCAAAATCGGCCGTCACGCCAGTCAGGTCAAACCCGGCGGCGGTCAACTCCGCTTCGTAATCCGCCAGCGGATAAGTGCGCTCGTGGTGCGTTTCCGTCAGCGGGTGGTAGGCGTCGATGGCCTCATCGTAGACGAAAAACGTCAAGTCGTGCTCGACGCTATGCGGCTGGTCGCCGGCGTAACTCGTCCACAAAAACGCATAGTCTGCCGTTTGGTAGTTGTACATATACCCCGGGAAGCGCTCATCCATTTGGTACAGCGAGTGCGCGTCAAACAAGAAGCGCCCGCCGATGGGCAAGACGCTGGCGACTTGCTGAAACACCTGCGTGACGTTGGCGAGATCGGGCATGTAGCAAATCGAATCATCAAAGCACGTCACCGCATCATACGGCCCCAGCCCACTCAAGTCGCGCATGTCCCCTTGCAATAGCGGCACCGTGACGTCGGCTTGGGCCAGCTTGGCCTCAGCCAACGCCAACATGTCGGCGCTTAAATCTAGTCCGGTGACCTGATAGCCGGCTTGCGCCAGCAATACCGCCAGGCTGCCGGAGCCGCCAGCCAGCTCCAAGACATGACTGCCGGCCGGCACGCGCGCCTGCACGTAATCGCGCCACTGCGTGTACAGCGTGTCGTCCATCAAGGTGTCATACACCTGGGCGAAACTGGTGTAAATCATTCGGTCGTGACCCAGTCGCTGACGTCAACCAGCGGCGCGTCGGACCACAATTTTTCCAAATTGTAAAACTCGCGCTCTTCTGGGACAAAAACGTGCACCACCACGTCACCGAAGTCCATCAACAGCCACTTGGAACCCTTCTTGCCTTCGATGCGTGGCGCCTTGGCGTGGGCTTCGGCGGCCTTGTCGTCGATGGCCTTGACGATGGCTTGCACCTGGCGTTCCGAGCTGCCGCTCATGATGACGAAATAATCCGCCAGCAGGCTCACGCCGGCCATGTCTAGCGCCACAATGTCGCTGGCGCGCTTGTCGTCACCGGCGCGAACGATTAATTCTAGTAATTCCTTTGGGGTCATAGTTACTCCTTTGTCAAAAATGCGTTATAAGTCAACAGGGTCTTCGGGTACACGATTTGGCGCTTGGCAATCAAATACGTCAACGTATTCTCCAACTCGATGCGGGTGGCTTCGGTCAGGCTGGTTTGCGCGGCTTCACGGCACTTGGCCTCCACCGGCAAGTCGCGGGCGGGTTCGATGAAGTCCGCGACGAAAATGATCTGGTCCAGCACCGTCATCTCCGGGTCGCCGGTGGTGTGGCGCTCAATGGCCTGAATCACCGCCGGGTCCGTGATGCCCACCTCGGTTTTGATAAACCAGGTGCCCACCAAGCCGTGCCACACGCCGCGGGAATAGTTCAGCAGCGCGCGGTCAAAGCCTTGACGTTGAATCAAGGTGCGGTAAGTTTCCACCGGCACCTGCTTGGCGTAGTCATGGAACAATCCGGCCAAGCCGGCGCGTGCTTCGTCTGCGCCAAAGCGCCGGGCTAATTCCCGCGCCGTTTGTTCCACCCGCACGCAATGAGCATACCGCGCGTCATCGAGCCGGTTGTGTAACAGCGCCAAGAGCTCGGCGCGGGTGTGGCCCCCAGTCAAACTGGCTGGGTAGTCAAGGTCAGTCAAGATATAAGCCTTCTTTCTCAATATAAGCCGCGACCGCATCGGGCACGAGGTAGCGAATGCTTTGGTGCTTGGCGACGCGCTCGCGGATGGTGGAGCTCGAGATTTCAATCAATGGCGCGTCGACCCAGACGATGGGATACGCCGACGCCGGCGTGAACCCGCGCCGGCGCACGCCAACGAAGGTCACCAGCTTCACCAACTCGTCGATGTCGCGCCACTTCGGCAAGTAATTCACCATGTCCGCGCCAATAATAAAGTAGTAATCGGTGTCGGGATGCGCCTCACGCAACGCCCGCATGGTGTCGATGGTGTAGCTGACGCCGCCGCGCCGCACCTCGGTGAGCTCCAGGTCAAACATGGGATTCGGGCGAATCGCCGCTTCCAGCATCGCCACGCGGTGGGCGGCTGGAATCGCGGACTTGTGGTCGACATGCGGCGGTTGGTTGTCGGGCATGAACAAGACGCGATCGAGCCCAAGCGTCGTCCCCACTGCCTCAGCCATAATCAAGTGGCCAATGTGCACGGGGTTAAACGTGCCCCCAAATAGCGCCACTTGCTTGCGCCGCGGCCCCAGAATCTCCTCACTGACCTCCGCCGTGATCACCGGCCGGGTCAGCGTTGTTTGCTTCACGGTAAACCCGGTAGTGGTACTCACAGCTTGGCCACCTCCACAGAAAGCTTGCGGTGGTCGGGATTAAAGGCCGGCTTGTACACCAACACGGTGTGGCCGATGGTTTGCGCCACCTGTAGCCCGCCAATCGCCTCAACCAAATAATCACCCACGGCCTTCGGGGTGTCTTCGGTCGTTGGCAGCAGATTGATTTTCACCAATTCATGGGCCTCGATGGCCGCCGCCACGCTTTGCACCAGCGTCGGCGTCAGGCCATTTTTGCCGAGGATCACCAGCGGCTTTAAGGTGTTGCCTTGCGCGCGTAAAAATCGTTTTTGTTTACCAGTTAGCATGTTGTTCTCCTTAAATGAGCGCCGGGCGCAGCGTCACCGCCACGCCAGTTGGGGCGTAGCCGGCGACGGTTTGCCCCGCCGGCACGACAATCCAGCCGAGGCCAGCGAAAACCAAGTCGGATTTTTGCTTCGGCGTGAATTCAAACCGGGCCAGCGGCGGAAAGTCCGCCAAGTCGGCCGGGCGCGGCGGCTGCAGCAAATCGCCGACGTGCTTGGCGTAAAACGCATCGGCATTTTCCAACTTCGTGCGGTGGAGCAGCAGTTGGTTGTCCGCATACACGGTGAAGCCGCTGCGCTGGCCGGCCAGAAAGTCGAACCGCGCCAACCCGGCCAGAAAAATCGTCTGGCCCGGATTCAGCTGGTAGACCGTGGGCCGAATCGGCTTGGTCGGCGCCACCAGATTCAAATCGGCCTTGTTGATGTAATGGGCCATTTGGTGGTGATGAATGATCCCGGGCGTGTCAATCAGGCTTTTGCCATCGGCTAGTGGAATCTCGATGCGATCAAGCGTCGTCCCCGGGAAGCGCGACGTCGTGATGACGTCTTGCTCGCCAGTGAGGTGGCGAATAATCTGGTTGATCAAGGTCGACTTGCCTGTGTTGGTCACGCCCACGACATACACGTCGCGCCCTTCGCGGTACTCCTCGATGGTCGCCAGTAAGTCCTCAACGTGTCCCTTCTTGGCGCTAGTCAAGAGCGTCGCCACCGGCCGCAACCCTTGTTCATGGGCGGCGTGGCTCAACCACTGGGTCAAGCGGCGCTGGTTGACGGATTTCGGCAAGACGTCGGCCTTGTTGCCGACCAAAATGACGGGATTGTCGCCGACGAAGCGGTGCAAGCCGGGAATGACGCTGCCGTCAAAGTCGAAGATGTCGACCACGTTGACGATCAAGGCGTCGCTTTGCCCCAGCGCCGTTAACAATCGCAAGAAATCGTCATCGGTGAGTGAGACGCCTTGAATGTCGTTGTAATGGCGCAGGCGAAAACACCGTTGGCAGTACAGCTCGCCATCCGGATCAGCCTGGGCCTTCGCCATGGTCCCGGCGGGCAGATAACCCGGTGCCTTGGGGTCCGTCGTTTGGAGCTTGGCGCCACAGCCGATGCAATACAGTGCTTCAGTTTCGCTTGTTGCCATGCAAATCCTCCTGATAAGTGAGTGGTTGACGATGATTCAGTAGTTTAAATAAGAAGTGTTCAAAAAATCGGTTGATCCGAGTATTCCACGCGTCGGTTTCAATCAGCGGCTGGACTAGGATGCTGCGCACGCCGGCGACGTTGCTGGCGACGACATCGGTCAACAACTGGTCGCCCACCATCACCACCGCTTTTTTCGGCAAGTGCAGCTTGCGCACGGCGCGGTTGATGCCCACCGGTAGCGGCTTTAACGCGCGCGACACGAAGGGCAAGTCGAGCTTGGCCAACGCGCGCGACACGCGGTCGGCATTGTTATTGGATACCACCATCACGATGATGCCGGCATCATGCATCCGGTTCAGCCACTGCCGCAGTTCCGGCGTGCCGTCCGGATTATTCCAGGCGATCAAGGTGTTGTCGAGATCCGTCAAGATTGCGCGCACGCCGTGGTGCCGCAACTGCTCCGGGGTCAACCCATAAATCGCCTTGACGGCGTAGGTCGGGGTAATGATTGCCACAAGGCGCCTCCTCCAGGTGCGGGTCCTCCGCACAAGTCATATCCCCTAATTATAGCGGACCACCGGCAAAATTGCACCCAGAGACATTTCGGCCTCACTGTCGCGGTCAAACGCGAATATTACGAATAGTCGATAAACTTTTACTATAATATTTTAGTTAAGAAAAGCGGCAAAATGATTTGCTGATTCAGCCGAGCAATTTTGAGGGAACCCGTTGATTTCGGCAATTGTAAGCACTACCCTAACCTGTAGGGGGAACTTTTTCATGGGCTTGGAGGCCATTCACATGGAGAAGTCGATTAAAACACATTACAAGATGTATAAAGCGGGTCGTCGCTGGCTGTTTGCGGCGATCACCGTCGCCAGTATTGGCATCGGCATCTCTGCCGGCCACACCGTCAGTGTCGCCGCAGCGGAAACGCCGAGCACTCAAGAAACCACTGCCACGAGTCCGGCTGCGCAGACGCCAACTGCAGAGACCAGCTCGGCTGAATCAGCCACGGCCGCTGGCAGTGACAATGCGCAAAGTACGACGCCGGCAACGACTCAGCCAGACGCGACTACCAGTACTGCGGCGCAATCGGCACCAGCCACTCATGCGACCAACGCGCAACCGGTTGCCGCACCAATAGCGCCTGAGCCAGCGCCGGCGCCAACTGCTACCGTGACTGGTGAAGCCGATGTCACCGCCAGCCTTGGCGGTAGCGACCATCAGGCCACAACGCATTATACTGACAATCAAGATAATTCGGACGATGTGCTGAACGCCACGAACTACACCACGGATTCAACTCATCTCACCACCACCCTGACCGTCAGCAACCCGACCAGTAACAACCTCCACGTCCATCCGGTTCTGCTGTTACCAAACTTCGCCAAGCCCAATTCCGATTGGGTGGTTGATGCTAGCAAGGTGACGGAAGCGACGTTTACTTCGGCCTTTCCTAACACAATTAAGCTGACTTATTCGATGCATGGCTTCAACGGCGAGTACTTAAGTTATGCGAACTTAATGGCCCAGCATCCCACTTTCACCTGGGATCAACTGCAGGCCGTGATGGTCGACGGCACGCTAGCCCCAGGCACATCGTACACGTTGACCCTGCCGATGAAGTGGTTAGGAAGCACGCCGGAAGATTATCTGAACCCGAGCAGTTATTCTGGCGCCGTTGAAGTCATGAACTTTAATAGCGGCAATTACACCGTCTATACAGATATGCATGCAACCAGTAACTTGGCTGCCCCGGTCACGTTCGCGCCAACCACGGATTATGCGACGATTAAGCAACCGAACGGCTCCTATCAAGTCGCCCCTGCGGCATTGCAAAAGCTCGCGCCGCAATTTGCCTTATCGGACATTCAAATTTCTACCGATGGCGTCACGTGGTCGCCAACACAGACTGCGGCCAATACCCCATTGTTGTCCACAGGCGCCTGGCGGATTTCAACAGAGGCGATTTATCAAGCCTACAAGGATCTCGGCTATACCGTTTCTGCCCCGGAATATACCTACAACTACAGTGACGTGTCGCTGGTGAACCCCGCCGGTGACGGTACGGGCTCGGCGCTGAATGACAATCCTGGCGCCGGGGAATCTGGCCTGCCGGCAATTACCTACTTGTACTATGAGATTGTTCCCGTGTTAGCCGCGCATAACAGCACCGTCACCGTCGACAAAACTGATACATATCGCCCTGAAGATAACTTCGAAGGCCGCACCACCGTCCTTGCCGGCGATCCAGGCGACACGTCATATACCATCACCGATCCAACCGGCGTCTTGACCAAGCAGTCAGATGGCACCTACACCTACAATCACGACGGTCACTTCACGGTCACCTACACCGCGCCACTGGCTAGCGGCCCAGTCACCAAGACCATCACGGTGACGGTTCACGCTAAACCAACTTATGGCACGGCGCAATCCACCCGCACGATCAATTTCGTCAACGCAGACGGCACGCAGGCACCCCAGCCGGTCGTCCAAACGGTGAACTACAAGACGGTCACCAACAGTCTGACTGGCGAGACGGTGTACACGCCACAAGGGGCCTACGCCGAATACGTCCCGAGCCAAACGGGTTACAGCGCTGACGTCGCCAGCATCGCTCAGTTGGCCCCGGCGCCATCGGCCACTGAGCCGCAGAATTCGACGGTGACCGTAACCTACACGCCGCAGCTCACGTTTGGCACAGCCACATCCACCCGCACGATCAAACTGGTCAGCGTGGATGGCTCGTTCAAGCCACAGACCATCGTGCAGACGATCAACTACAAGACGGTGACGAACGCCGTGACTGGCCAAACGACTTACACGGCGCAAGATTTCTACCCTGCGTATGCCACAGCAAAAGCTGGTTACACCGCTGACGTGGCCAGCATCGATTCTGTTGTGCCAGAGCCGACTACGACAAAGCCAGCAGATACGACGATGACCGTAACCTACACGCCGCAATTGACTTACGGCACGGCGACCACCACCCGCACCATCGCGTTTACGGATGCCGCTGGCAAGTCGTTACGGCAACCGGTCA
This sequence comes from Lacticaseibacillus nasuensis JCM 17158, assembly GCF_001434705.1. Classification (GTDB taxonomy): domain Bacteria; phylum Bacillota; class Bacilli; order Lactobacillales; family Lactobacillaceae; genus Lacticaseibacillus; species Lacticaseibacillus nasuensis. The sequence continues at coordinate 223,761 of NZ_AZDJ01000026.1, read as the reverse complement.
TCCAGACCATTACTTATAAGACCGTGACCAATGCCGTAACAGGCGAAACTATCTACACCCCACAAGGCGCGTATCAGGCTTATGTTGCACCAAGCATCGCCGGCTACAAGTCGACCGCCGCGCAAGTCGCGCAACAAGCTGTTGGCGCAAGCACGACGCTACCAGACGACAGCCTCGTGACGGTGACCTACACCAAACTGGCCGTGTTGCCGAATACCCAAGGTGAAGGCGAAACCACCAAGCCACATTCTTCAGGCAATACTGAAACCAGCCAGACCGCAGCGACGGCGCAACCAGGCGCCGGCCTTGCAAGCAGCAACGTTGCTGAAACCAGCACCACGCCGGCAACCCCTGCCGCGGCCACTGCCGCCCATCGCCTGCCCACCACCGGTGATACCACTGGCACCACGTTGGCGATGCTCGGCGCGACGCTCATTGCCGGCTTCGGGCTGGCGGGCCTGCGCAAACGTGAACATTAAGCCTACTGACACCGGCCTCGTGCCGGTGTTTTTTTGCGTGGAGCGGCGCTTGTAGTTGTGTTATGGTAGCGGTGACAAGGAGGTGCACGATGACCACTGCACAACATTCTGGACAACTCTACTTACCCGATGATCCCGGCATCATGGCGGCTCAAGACGCCGCGCTGGAATTACAGTACGACTACAACCACACCCGACCAAGTGAAAAAGCTAAACGCGCCGCGCTTTTGCAGCAGATGTTTGCCAAGATCGGGCCGGATTGCTACATCGAACCGCCCTTACACGCCAATTGGGCTGGCAAGTTTGTGACCATGGGCACCGGCGTCTACGCCAACTTCAACCTGACGCTGGTCGACGACACCGCCATTCACATCGGCGATTATGTGCTATTCGGCCCCAACGTCGTCATCGCCACCGGCACCCACCCGGTGGTGCCTGAGCTGCGGGCGCAGGCGTATCAATATAACCTGCCGGTCACTATCGGCAACAATGTCTGGTTCGGCGCCGGCGCCATCGTCTTGCCCGGCATCACCATCGGCGACAACACGGTCGTCGGCGCCGGCAGCGTCGTTACCCACGACCTGCCGGCTAACGTCGTGGCGGTGGGCAACCCCGCCAAAGTGTTACGGGAGATTGGCCCGCGGGACCGCGCCGAATACGCCAAGGGTCGCCAGATTGATCCCACCCTATTTCAACAATAAAAAAATCGGGCCACGTCAACGGACGTGACCCGATTGCTTTAGAATAAATCATTATTTTGTTGGTTGAGATAATCGGTTTCGATTTTGTGGTAACTGCCCGGCTCTACCTGCTCAAGCACCGTGGCGATTGTATCGGCGGCCTGCTTGTACTCGTAGCGGCGATACAACTCGCGGCTCTCCTGCACAGCCTTGGCAATATCCTCGTGGCTAGTCTTGTAGCGGTTGGCGTATTGCAGCAACTGCTCGGTGAGCCCGGCGGCATCAAGCACCGCGCGCGACTGGTCCTTCAGCTCGCTAATGTCTGCGTCAACCTTGAGAATCTGTTTGGCAATGTCGTCCATGTTGATCTTAACCTGGTTCAACGCCTTGCGCACCGCGGTGAACTCCTGGTTCACCACGTTGCCGAATGCCACGTAGTCATGCGGCAGGCCCGGCAACTGATGGCGGGCCATTTCGTACTTGATGTCGCGCAGGTCGCGTTCGAATTGATCGACTTGCTTGACGGCTTGTTGCTCGCGCTCGCGCAAGTTGTTGACGCTTTGGTCGATGGTTTGGTGCTTGGCTTCGATATCGTGCAACGCCTTGCGGTCGGTGTTGAACTGCGCCAGAATCGTGGAAAATGCCATCGTGTGCTCGCTGACGCCTTGCTCGGCGGCATCGTAGCGGTCGCTGATGTCTTCGATTTGGTGCTTCAACGCCACCGCCTGCGCCATTTCGTCGTGGTTCAGCGTGTAGCTTTGGTTGAGGTGATCCAGCTCGATGGTCAACACCGCGTTTTGGTGCTCGGCGTGGGCGATGAAGCGACCCAAGTCGTTGGCCTGTTGTAGCACCGCCTTCTTGGCCACCAACTCTTTTTCCATGACGGCATACAACGCGTCAATTTTGTCGGCGATTGCCGCGTTGGTGGCGGCGAGCTCCTTGCGCTGCAACGCCTTAATTTCGGCATGGGCGTCCTTGAGCTGCGCGGTAACCTGCTTCACCCCGGCTGGCACGTCGTCGGTGAAGACGAATTGCTGGGCCTTGAGCTTGTCATAGCCTTGGCGAATCTCCTTGAGTTGCGCGGGGAATTCGTTGACCACGTCGTTGATCAATGTCGGCAACGCCTTGACCTGGTTGCGCAACTCGTTGACCTTGGTCGTCACGGCGTCGAGTTGGGCGCGGGCAGCTTCGTGATCACCGGCTTCGTTGGTCGCCGCAACGGTTTGCAGCTCAGTGCCCAGCGCCTGCAGGGATTCTTCCAGTGCCGGCAGCGCTTCGTCGTAAGAAAAGCTCTTGGCCAAAATGGTCTTGCGACTTTCCTGATAGGCTTCGCGCACCGCCACCATGCGGGTGCGATTGTCGGCCTCGCTGTCGCGCAGGCGCAATAACGCCGCGCGAATCTCTTCGAGCTGCTTGGCCACCGCCGCCTTCAAGTCAGTGACCGTCGTGAGTTCGCGGCGCACTGTCAAGAAGCGGAACTGGGCGTTGTGATTCTCGACGTCTAACAGCGCACTGTGCAGACTCGCCAGCTGGCCTTCGCTTAACTTCTGAAAGGCGCGTTGCCACTTCGTGAAGTCCTTGAGACTCGCGCCGGTCAAACCCAGCTGATCGATGCTGCGAATCAGGCTCGTCACCGCCCCAGGATCGAGCGTGGCCGTTTCTTCATCTAATTGTTTAATCGTCCGCGCGTTGCGGAGCTGCCACCACCACAGCGCTAAACCGATCACGACAATGGCAATTACCAAACCGATGATCCAAGTCATGTATCCACCTTCTACTCGCGACGCATCATTGAATTTTTCCTGAGGGTCGACTAAACTACTAGCAATCCCCGCGCCCACGAACCTTATGCTCCTAGTATCGCAAAAACGGGGGTCACTTTAAACCCTTTTCAACGGGAATCCGCGCATTGTCGCTAAAAAATTGCGAAAGTAGGCTCAAGATGACACCAATTGACTCGTTACTCCCCGCGCAGCTCGCCGCATTAAGCGAAGGGGAAACCAATCCCATCACGATTATGGCCAACGCCAGCGCCTTGTTGTTCCACGCCTTAGACGCCGTCAACTGGGCTGGCGTCTATTTATTCAGCGCCCGCACCGGCACGCTGGACCTCGGCCCGTTTAACGGTGAGGTGGCCTGCACACACATCGAACCAGGCAAAGGCGTCGTCGGTACCGCCTACGCCAAGAATCAGGCGTTGCGCGTGCCAGACGTTCACCAATTTGCCGGGCACATCGCCTGCGACGCCGCCAGCAACGCCGAGATCGTGTTGCCCCTGCGCCACGCCGGGCAGGTGTTTGGCATTCTCGACATTGACTCCACCACCTTTGACCGCTTTAGCGAAGCTGACGAGCAGGTCCTCGGCAAGTTTGCCGACTGTCTAGCAGATTCCCTTGACGCCGCTACGCTGGCCAAGGTATACTAGTCGCTGTGTAAAATAATGCAGCAGTGAATGGCATGGTCGGCTCCAGTCGCACACTTGGCAACAAGCGTGCGTAGTAACCGCGGCTGCAAAGGTGAACCGCCCAGTGCGACTGCCCGTGTGCCGAATTCACAACCGATTATTTTACTCCAAATAAAATCTTTGGAGGAATTTCAATATGTCTCGTTATACTGGACCTCGCTGGAAGCAGTCTCGCCGTCTTGGCTTGAGCCTCTCCGGCACTGGTAAAGAACTCGCTCGTCGCCCTTACGCGCCTGGTGACCATGGTGCCAACAATCGTCGTAAGGTGTCCGAATACGGTCAGCAATTGCGTGAAAAGCAAAAGCTCCGTTGGATGTACGGCCTGAATGAACGCCAATTCCAAAACCTGTTTATCCGCGCCGGCAAGCTTCGTGAAGGCACCCATGGTGATAACTTCATGATCATGCTGGAACAACGCTTAGACAACTTGGTCTTCCGCTTAGGCTTAGCCACGACGCGCCCGCAGGCTCGCCAGCTCGTCAACCACGGTCACGTGACCGTCGATGGCAAGCGCGTTGATATTCCTTCCTACGAAGTGCAACCTGGCCAAGTCATTGGCTTGCGCGAGCGCTCCCAGAACCTGACCATCGTCAACGATGCGCTCGAAGCAACGGTTTCCCGCCCTGCTTACGTGACCTTCGATGACAACAAGAAGGAAGGTTCCCTCGTCCGCTTACCACAACGCGAAGAGCTCGAACCAGAAATCGACGAAGCGCTGGTCGTTGAATACTACAACCAGAAGCTGTAATTCTCGATTACAATTTCATCGATACAATATCGAAAACGCATTTGGCCAAATGGTCAGATGCGTTTTTGTTTGCTTTGGTCGCCGAGCCGAGTCTCAACTCAACATCAAGCAACCAATCAGGTTAAGCCAGCAACTGGATGACTGCTCGCGGCGACGAGTCTGAATCCTGAAGCGCCTTTGCGAGGATGCCGACAGCCACCCTCTAATCCTAGGCGAAAAACCAGCGGCTAGCATCTGCGTAGACTTTTTCCACAGTTTCAGGCTGGTCTTCACCAGGCAAGTCGGCCCGGCTGGTCAAGCCGGGGCGGGCTAGCACGTAGCACAGCCCTTGGTAACTCTCCCGGTATGACGCCGATTCTTTCGTGTCGATGTTGATCGGCTTGCCAGGCACCACTGGGATTAACTCATCGCGCTCATAGATGCACTCGCCGTCTAGAATTTTCCAAGTGTCATTTTCCTTGGTTAACCGCGTGAAAATGCGCGCGTAGGAATACAGATCAACGGGTTGCCCGTCAAGTTTGACGCGCGGCGATAATATCATCACCGGCATTTCGGCAATGGCCTTATCGCCATTGACCCAAACTGCAGTGTAATAGATCTTGTGCTTGGCGCCACCACCGTTTCTGCGCGACTTGTTCAAAACTCATGAGGGCCGCTCCTTTCACCGGTGTTGGACGCTTAACGCCAGGTGTCATCGCCTCATTATTTTACGCTTGTGTCTGGCAGTTCAGCCATCATCGCGTCTAAAAAGGCATGAGCGGCCGGTGACAGTTTCCCCGTGTTGGGCCAGATCAAACTCGCATGCCCGCTTAATGGCGGCGAAAACGGCACAAATTCCAAATCAGAGTTGGCGGTATTGACGATGCCCTCCAAGCAAATCGCCACGCCAACGCCTGCACTGACCATCAGTGCGGCATTGTATAGCAAGTTATACGTCGCCACCACTGAAAACTGCCGCTCACTGGTCCCCAGCCAGTCGCCTACCCGATCGATGCTACCGCGTTGGCGCGTCATAATCACCGGCCGCTGTTGCAAGTCCGCCGCCGTGACTGAGGCTTGTTGGGCCAGCGACGAATCGCGTTTCACCAACACCCCCCAGCGCGTGGCGCCAGGTAGATTGATGAAATGGTAACCCGTTTTATCCGTCGGCTCCATCACCACGCCAAAATCAAAGAAGCCGCTTTGCATCCGCGCGTGCACATCTTCAGCATCAGTACTGTAAATATTCACCACGACTTGCGAAGCAGTTTGGCGCAGGTGCCCAATCGCGTTGGCTACCGTTTGCATCATCGGCGCCTCGGCACTGCCAATCATCACACTGCCGGCAATGTCGTGCTTGCCGTGCACATTGGCGACTGTTTTGTCCGCCAGCGCGACGATTTGCCGCGCTTGCTGGGCAAAATATTCCCCATCGGTGGTCAATTCGATATTGCGACTGCCGCGCTCAAACAAGCTCACGCCGAGTTCATCTTCTAAGTCGCTGAGCTGCCGGGAAATCGTCGGCTGCGACACATGCAGCTTGGCCGCTGCCCGTGAAATATTGCGTTCCGCAACGACCATCAGAAAATACCGCAACACACGTAGCTCCATGATCCTGCCTCCATGCCTTTTGGCTATAGTTTAACATTCAATATAGGCATTCGACAGATGCCGCTGTTGCCTTTAAGCTGATGATTGTCACCAGGAAGGAGTCTTTTTCGTGCCCATGCCTTTGCCCCAACTCATCAATGCCGGTCCAGTCAGTTGGACCGGGCCGCTAACTGAACAAGTCGATGCGATCGTCGCCGAAACCAGCTCGCAATTGATGTCCTTTAACCAGACCAGCGCCGAAAGTGAGCGGCGCAGCCGCTTGACGCACCTGTTATCTACGCCGTTGCCAAGCAGCTCGGTGATCAACCCGCCGTTTCAAACAGACTTCGGCCGGCACACGGTGATCGGGCAAGATGTCTTTATCAACCGCGACTGTTTCTTTGTCGATCTCGGTGGCATCTACATTGAAGATCATGTCTTGATCGGCCCCCGGACCATGCTGATCTCGGTTGGTCACAACGAGGACCCCGCGCACCGCCGCGACCTGATCCTCAAGTCGGTCCGCATCAAACCAGGGGCCTGGCTCGGCGCGAACGTAACTGTTAATCCCGGCGTGACCATCGGCGAAAACGCAATCGTCGGTGCGGGTGCTGTCGTTACCAGGGACGTGCCAGCCAACACCGTGGTTGCCGGCGTTCCCGCCAAAATCTTACGACCTATTCGTCAAAATTAGGAGGAATTAACATGATTGAAAACAAAGTCGTTGTCATCACTGGTGCTTCTAGCGGAATCGGGTCCGAAACTGCCAAGCTGTTGGCCAGCCACGGCGCCAAAGTCGTCCTTGGGGCCCGCCGTGAGGAGAAGCTTCAAGCGCTCACTGCTACTATCAATAATGCGGGTGGTCAAGCCGTCTATCGCGTTACCGATGTGACCAAGCCAGAAGATAATCAAGCCCTCGTCCAACTGGCTAAAGACACGTTTGGCGGCATCGACGTCATGTTCCTAAACGCCGGCTTGATGCCAAATTCGCCGCTGTCAGCGCTGAAAGTCGAGGAATGGAACCGCATCGTGGACGTCAACCTCAAAGGCGTGCTCAACGGCATCGCCGCCGCCTTGCCAACCTTCAAGACGCAAAAATCCGGCCACTTCATCGCCACCAGCTCCGTTGCCGGGCTGAAAGCTTATCCAGGTGGTGCCGTCTATGGCGCAACCAAGTGGGCCGTTCGGGACCTCATGGAAGTCTTGCGGATGGAAGCCGCGCAAGAAGGCAGCCACATTCGCACCGCAACGATTTACCCCGCCGCCATTAAAACGGAGCTGCTGCGCACAATCACTGACCAAGGGGTGGCTACCGATATGAAGCACACCTACGACACCTACGAAATCACCGCCGATCGCATTGCCAAAGTCGTTGCGTTCGCCATCGACATGCCGGAAGACACCAACTTCAATGAATTCACCGTTGGGCCAACCGACCAGCCTTGGTAACCTGCTCGCTCAAACAGTTGCCCAGTTCTTGTTCAGCACCCACATTATTGGGCGCAGTTTGATTGACTAACTGGTGTTGCCTTCAAAAGTGAGCCAGTGAATCGACTTCAAGGTCTGATTACTGGAGGATGGCGAACGCTCAGGCTTGGCTAACGGTCGCAGTTTAGGCGTGACAGCAGAACTGGTCAATCTCAATGACAAGGCAATATTGAAAAAGCATTTGGCCAGCTGGCCAAATGCTTTTCTGCTTGTTCTTCATTAACTTTGCCTCAAAACAAGATGCGCCTAATATTTCCCCTCTTGGCTAAAGAGATAATACAACAACATCCCCACGCCAAGCAGCGCACACACGCCACCGAGAATCGGGATGACTCGGCCAAATTGCGTCACGGTCATGATGATGGCCCCGCCGACAAACAGGAAGCCGCCAGCCTGCAAGTTTTTCATCTGGTACCCCTTTCAAGTTTGTGAGCAAATTCTACCATACGTCATTGCTGCTGCCAATCGTCACTGGCGCTGGCAAGGGTAGCTTGCTTCGCCTAAACTGTGCACCATCGCGCTCGCAGGCGGCAGCTGATCATGAAAAAACGGTCCATTCCACTTCGTCTTGTTTGGCTAGCCTTCAGCATACCCTGCCCCCAGCGCCGAAGACAAGCCCCACCGTTGAAAAATAGTCGAAGTCTGGTATGCTTAACCTGTTGCCGGCAACGGATAAGGAGACCTCACATGTTAATCTTCAATGAATTTCCCGTCGGCGCGGCGACGTTGAATGTCGTCGCCGCGCACCGGGCCAAAACCGAGGCGGGACTGCGCGAGCTGGGCGTCTACCCCGGGCAAGAGATGCTGCTGATGGCGCTGCTTCAAGACAACGCCCGCGCCAAGCCTCAAGCCGAGTTAGCGGAATTGCTCGCGGTGAACCACGCCACCATTGCCAAATCGGTGCGCCGCTTGACGACTGCCGGCGTCGTCGAGACCCGGCGCTCGCCGGCAGACGGCCGCGTCACGCTAGTTGGCTTGACCGAGAACGGCCTGACGCTAGCCAAACGCGTCCGCTCCGTGTGCCAGGCCGTGGAAAAACAATCCGCCGCCGCGCTGACCCCGCAAGAACAAGCCGAATATATTCGACTCGCAGGCAAAATGACTGCCGCGCTGAACAAATAAGCCACCGACTTTGCCGGTGGCTTTTCTTTTGCTTAAAATGATTGGCCGAGCGCTGTGGCCTGTTTTTCCGCTGCGGCGACGATGGCCGGCGCCTGCTCCGGAAAATGATCCATCCCCTCGACGGGCAAATCGATCACCTTTTCTGTGCCGAGGTATTCTAGCGCCGCGTGCACGTACTGGGTGGCCGGGTCCTGACCGGCGTATTTGCCGCCGGCGGCTTGAATGTGCAGCACCTGCTTGCCTGGCAGCAACGCCACGTGTCCGCTGGCGGTGTACCGGAAGGTTTGGCCGACGACGGTGATGGCGTCGATCCAGGACTTCAGCTTGGTCGGAATGCCGAGGTTCCACATTGGATTGGCGATGACAATCTTATCCGCGACCTTGAACTGATTCAACGCGGCGTCGAACACGGCCAGCTTGGCCGCTGTCGCCGGCGTCGGCTTGGCGTCTGGCGCAAACGCCGCCAACATGTCCCCATCCAATTCTGGGAAGTCTTCCTCGTAAAGGTTGCGCTCGGTGATGGTGTCGGCCGGATGGGCGGCTTGATAACTCGTGAGAAATTGGTCGAGGACGCGCATGCTACGGGAGCGGTCGGGGCCAAATGGATGGGCTTTGATGACTAAAACTTGACTCATATTCGAATTCTCCTTTTCACTACCGGCATTTAGGTTGCCGGCTACTCGAATACCTTAACACAGATAAGCGTAGCCGGCAACCTTTTCTCTGATGGCATAGAAAAACCCCTGCGTGAGTGAGCCCAACGCAGGGGTATGGAGATTACATTCCTTGAATCAACAACATGATGATTGGCACGACGATGACGAACAGCACGGTCGACAGCGTCACCACGTTGGTCGCGTATTCGACGTCGCCGTGGCCTTCGGTGGCCAGAATTGGCAACACCGCTAAGCCAGGGGCAGAAGCCTGCACAATCAAGGTCTTGGCTTCGAGGCTCGGCACATTGAAGCCGAACTTCACGCCCAGCATGATCAAGGTGAAGATCAACACTGGGGCCACGACGAAGCGACCGAGCAAGGCAACGACGGAATCGCGGTCGAACTTGATGGTTTTGAACCCGGCCTTGGCGAGGATAATCCCAATATAAATCAGGGATAACGGGGTTACCAGACTGCCAACATAGGTCATCGCGTTAACGACGAAGCTCAACCAGCCGACGTTCACGAACGGAATGTTGAACAACAAGAAGACCAAGGCGACCAGGAAGCCAACCAGCGGGGCCGGCAGTAACTTTTTCCAGTTGAAGCTGGCCTTGGTGCCGAGCTCGCCGGTGGTTTTGGTTGGGTCGTCCCAGCTCATTAAGAACGCACCGAGCGTCCAGGTGGAAACGGTGTTCACGACGTAGTACATCAAGAAGTACGCGGTCGCTTGGTCACCGAACAACGCCATGTTCAGCGGCAGGCCAATAAAAATGGTATTGGCGTTGACGAACATGTTGATGAAGGTCCCCCGCCGCCCCGGGCGCACCTTGAGCAGCTTGACGAGGATGAAGGCGACGATGTAGCCTAACGCCACGGCACCGAAACCATACACCAACCCGGAAGACAAACTGATTAGCTTATCGCGGGTCAGACGCTGCAGCACTTGGATAAAAATCGAAGCGGGCAACGCAATTTTCATCAACAAATTAGAAATCGTCTGGCCAAACTTTTCGTCAAACCAGCCATTGTGCTGGAGAATGTAGCCCAGCGCAATCATTAAGACAATCGTTAAAACACTTTCGACACTGGTATATAAGGCAGTCACAATTACCCCTCCACTTCGATTTCGGTGAGTTCGCGGTAGGCCGGCGTCCACTGGGTAGCCGCCACAGCCTTGGCCACGTCGGCAATCGGCGCCTCGTTGAGGCCGTCAGCAACGGCTTGCTTGGCCACGGCGATGGCCACCGTTTTGCTGAACTGATCCAGCTTTGATACCGGCGGCAACACAGCAGCACCGGCTTGATCAGGATCGACCAGACCACCCAGACTGTGCGCAGCCGCGGAAATCATCGCGTCGGTCAACAGCTTGCTGGTCGCGGCGATGGTGCCGAGGCCTAAGCCAGGATAAACCAAGGCGTTGTTGGCTTGGCCGATGGCGTAGGTGACGCCATTGTAGTCAACATCCGCAGCCGGAATCCCGGTGGCGACCAGCGCCCGGCCGGCGGTCCACTTGATGAGATCCTCGGCCTTGGCTTCGGCCAGCTTGGTTGGGTTCGACAACGGGAAGATAATTGGCCGCTCAGTGTGGGCCGCCATTTCTTCGACGATTGGCTGGGTGAAGGTGCCCGGTTGCGTCGACGTGCCGACCAACACGGTTGGGTGCACGGCCTTCACGGCAGCTTCGAGGCTGGTCAACGCATCAGCGTTGGCGAATTCGCTCCGCTTGCGCGCAAACGGCTTTTGCGCCGGCGTCAAGGTCGGGTCATCGTCAAACAACAAGCCTTGCTTGTCGACGAGGTAGAAATGCTGCTTGGCTTCGGCTGGCGCCATGCCTTGTTGCAGGAATTCGTCATAGACGCGCTGGGCAATCCCCGCGCCGGCAGTCCCGGCGCCAAAGCTCATGTAAACTTGGTCCGTGAGCTTTTGCTTAGAGATGTTCATCGCGCCGAACAGGCCAGCCAGCACGATGATCCCGGTGCCTTGAATGTCGTCGTTAAACGTGGTGATTTGGTCCTTATACTGATTGAGAATATCGGCAGCATTGGCGCGGCCAAAGTCCTCAAAGTGCAGGTATAAATGCGGGAAGAGCTGCTCTGCCGTCGCCACGAACTTGTCGACAAAGGCGTGGTAAGCCTCGCCGTAGACGCGCTCGTGCCGCACGCCAAGGTACAAGTCGTCGGCTAACAGCTCCTGGCGATTCGTGCCGGCGTCCAGGACGACCGGCAACACCTGGCTCGGGTCGATGCCCGCGGCCGCGGTGTACACCATCAGCTTACCCACGGCGATATCGACGCCTTGGGTGCCCCAGTCGCCGATGCCGAGAATGCCCTCGCCATCCGTGACCACAATGAGGCGAATGTCGCGGCCATTGGCGCTGTTGCGCAAGGCGGATTCGATGTCGGCTTGCGCATCGATGCTCAAGTACGTGGCATTTTGCGGTTCCAGGAACAAGGCGGAATAGTTTTCAATAAAATCAGCAATGGTTGGATCATACACGATTGGCATGAATTCAACGATGTGCTCGGAGAATAACTTGTAGAATAATACGTGATTGACGTTGAACAGCTGCATCAAAAACTGCCGCTTGGCCAGGTCGGTCGGCTTGCTTTGGAGCTGGGCATACGCCTGAGTGACTTGTTGGTCGAGGGTTTGGATGGCGCTTGGCAGCAGCCCATTCAGGCCGTATTGCGCTCGCTCTGCGGCGGTAAAGGCAGTCCCCTTATTTAAAAATGGATCGTGAATTAATTGTTCTGGTGTATATTTCATTACTGAATCCTCCTTGTTTATGACGAGGTTCACTTTACGCGGCGAACAAAAATATAGTCAAACCCCGGCGGCTCGATACGATTTGCTAATATGAGCCCGCCTGGTCCCGGATGCGGCAGCTCGCGCCCCGCCGTTCACCCTTGGGAGGCAAAAAAATATTTCGCTTCATCCCCGATCATCCGGGGGCAACCAGCACTTTGCCGCGAGTGTGTTAAACTTTATTAATATGAGAGAAGGGAGTCAGCCAACATGAACACCAGAGACCTCGCCTACTTTGCCGCCTTGACCAAAGTCAAAAATTTTTCCCAAGTCGCCCACCAATTTGGCGTCACGCAACCGACGATCACGATGGCGCTAAAGCGGCTGGAGGCCCATTTTGGCATTCAGCTGATCGACCGCGACCAAAGCCACGGGCAAGTCACGGTGACCCCGGCCGGCGTGGTGCTCGCCAGTCACGTGCGGGTGATCACCGCCGAGTTGGCCGCCGCCGAAGCGGAACTGGCTCGGGCCCGCAGCGGTAAGATTCGCTTTGGCCTGCCACCCATCATCGGCAATTTTTATTTTCCAACGCTGGCGCCGCGCCTCATGCAAGCCGGGCTGATTGACCAACTCGACACCGTCGAAGCCGGCTCGCAAAATTTGCTGGCGGACTTGCGCGCCGGTCATCTCGACGGCGCCTTGCTGGGGTCGACGGGGCCGCTGAACGCGCCGGCGCTGACCGTCCAGCCACTACGCCAGGTACCCTTCACGATTGTCGTCGCGCCAGATCATCCCTTGGCCGCGCAGACTCACGTCAGTTTTGCCGATTTACAAGACGAGCCCTTCGTCACCTTGGCGGAAGGCTTCGTCCACACGAAGGCCTTCGATTGGTTCACACACACCGCCGGCATTCAGCCCAGCGTCGTTTACCGCACACAAGATGTCGGCCTGCTCAAGCACATGGTTCAGGCCAAGGTCGGCATCGCGTTGCTCGCCGAAATGGCGGTGCAACCCGCCGACCACTTGCACACGCTCACGCTGGACGACCCCGGCCAGCCCACGTTTGATATCGCGCTGGTCACCAGCAAGACCTTGCAGCAAACCCCGGCCTTCACGCAACTGTTAACAATTTTAACTCCGCCCAGCGCGGACTAACCCAGTGCTTCAGAACAGCAAACACCCCACTCAGCCGGCGCTAATCGGCTGAGTGGGGTGTGTTTATGATTATGCTTGGAAGATATGCTGATTGTGGTAGGCCAAGGCCGTCGCTTCAGGCACAAACTGCCCCGGCAGATTCAGCTTCCGGTGCTCATAGGGAGCCAATAACGCCGTCAGTGCGTGGTCGCGGCGAATCGCGGGCGACAACACCACCCGCTTGTCCTCTGGCGTAAATGTCACCAGTCCTTGATCAAAGGCCCGGTCCCATAACGGCGAAAGGCAAATGACATTGCCAGGATCCAGCCGTTTTTGCGCATCGACGCGCCACGGAATGATGTGTGAGGCGACCAGTAAGGCCCGCGTGTTGATGCCGGTGACCGCGCACCGATAGGCGTAATTGGCCTTGACCCGCTCGGCCAGCACCGTTTGCCCGACTCGGCCCAGCACCGTTTCTTCACGTTCCGTCAACAGATATTGGCCCGCGGAAATTTGGCGGTACAGCGCGCCGCCTTCCTGCAAGAGCGCGGCATCGGCCGGCACCTGAGCCAACGCCAACAATTGCTCAAAATCGGCCCGCTTAATTTCCGTCATGCCATACTGATTAAAGAACCGTTGCCAATCGGGCCGCGTGCGAGGCTTGAATGCCCACACAAAATCTGCCAGGTCTTGATCGGCCAATAAATAATGTGGAAACGGAAATGGGTGCACGATTTGCGCGCTCACCCGGCCGTCCGGCAAGGCGGTGATTGGCCCAATCTGGCCGGCCCCGAATAAATACCAGGAGCCCGTTTCACTGGCCTTTTGCGGCCGCCGATAGATCAACCAATCGCCTTGCCGGACCTTGCCGAAGCGCTTCGGATCCCAGGAATACGCGACAAAATCCTGGTCGGCATAGTGGTTTTCGCGCACCGCTCCTTTAGTGTCCAACACGAAAAACCGGGCATCAGACGCAACTGCCCGAGTCGCCGCTCCCGCAGCGCGAACCGGTTTGGCCTCTAGTTCCGCGACGAATTGGTCAAAGGCCACGCCATAGACCTGCACCAAGCGCAACAGCGTGTCTAGCTTGACCAATGCCGTGCCATTTTCGATACTGGATAACGCGTTGAGCGACAGATCACTGGCGGCCGCGGCTTGCTTGCGCGACATGCCGCGCTGGATTCTCAGTCGGTATAAGCCGCGGCCAAATTTGGCTGCCAACGGTTCCATCTGCCCCACCCCCTTGCTTTGCTGATTACAGTTTACCCGTCTTGTGCAAACCACCATACCAAGTCGACTTGGTATTTTTTTCGCGGTCGTCATGCCTGCCGGGCATGACCGGTACAGCAAGCAAGTATTGGCCGAAGCTTGGCGGCAGTCGTACACTGACGCTAACCGCAATCAGTCCAACTACTAAAGGAGCAACGCCATGACAACCACGAATGAACAAGCCGTGACCAACGGCATTTTCCCGATGGGCGCTAAAAACGACGCCTACGCGCAATATTTTGTCGGCCAAAGTTATTTGAACACCTTAATCAACGACCCGGCCATCGACGTCACCCATGACGGCATCAAGCTCTGGCACGGGGCCACCAAGAATAGCTGGTTTGTCCACATCGAGCACTGGGGCCTGGTGGTCAACGCATCTGAGCCGTTGGCCGCCTAGCCGGCCATCACACCGGCAGACTTAACTGACGCGCCGCTGTTAATTTCGAGCCGCGCGGCTGTTCAGCAGTTGCCCCCGGATTGGGCCCACGTCTCACTTCAAGCACTCAACGTGGTGCCGCTGATTCAAAATGGGGTCGGCGCCGCTCTCACCATCGAATGCGTCATCGACCCCACCAGCCACGCCGGCGTCCGCTTTGTGCCGTTTGCCCCGCGCGTGCAAACCCACACGGTGTTGGCCTGGCGCAAGCACCGGCTGCAAACGCCAATCACCACGGCGTTCATCGCCCGCTTCAAGCCCCACGCCTAACGCAAAACCGCCAGCGACCGAAGTGCCGGTCGCTGGCGGTTTTTGCTAAATAATTATTCGGCCAGTCCGCGCTTAAGGCGAGCCAAGCCGTCTTGTAGCATCGCTTCCGGGCAGGCAAAATTCAGCCGCAAGAACTGTGCACCGTTGCCGCGGTACACCGTGCCATCGGACACAATCAATCCGGTCCGTTGCCGGATTTGTTGCGTCAGCGCCGTGGCCGAATGTCCATAGGCGTGGACATCGAGCCACATCAGGTACGTGGCCGGGCCAGAGGCGACGCGCACCTGAGGCAGCTCCTGTTGAATAAATTCGACGGCGAGTTGGTGATTCGCCCAGAGCTGCTGCTTCAACGCCGTGAGCCACGCGGCGCCTTTGGTGTACGCCGCAATGGTGCCGGGAATGGCCAGCAGGTTCGGCTCGGCCACCTCGTCGCGGTTCAACCCGCGGTCGACCCGCGCGTGCAAGGCGGGATCCGGCACAATGGCGGTGGCGGCGTGCAGGGCCGCGACGTTGAAGGTCTTGCTTGGCGACACCAGGGTGATGGTGTTTTGCCGCAATTCCGCCTCCAGCGAAAACACCGGCGTGTAATCCGCCCCGGCCAACACCAAGTCGCCGTGAATCTCGTCGGCCAGCAAAATGACGTGGTGCTTCAGGCACAGCTCCGCGAGCTGCGTGAGTTCGGCTTTCGTCCACACCTTGCCGATGGGGTTGTGCGGATTGCATAAAATCATCAGCGTCGTCAACGGCGCCGCCAGCTTGGCCTCCAGGTCCGCCCAGTCGACGGCATATTGGCCGGCCGCATACTGTAAATCGCTGGCCAAGACATGGCGGCCATTGTTTTCAATCGAATTGTAGAAAATGTTGTACACCGGCGCCTGCACCAACACGTTGTCGCCGATGTCGGTCACCCGGCGGACAATCGCCGAAATCGCCGGCACGACGCCTGTAGTAAAGGTCATCCAACTCGGATCGGCCTGAGCGTGATGCACCTGTTGGTACCAGCTGGCTACCGCCGCGAAGTAACTGGCTTGCGGCTCCTCGTAGCCAAACGCGCCGAGTTCGAGCTTGGCTTGGAGCGCCGCGACAATCTCCGGCGCGGTGGCAAAATCCATGTCGGCGATCCACATCGGCAACTCGCCTGGTTCAACGTGCCACTTGACGGAATCGGTGCCTTGGCGCTTGGGCGCGTGCGTAAAATCATACATTAGGCCACCTCCGAATGGGCAATCGCCGTCGTGGTCGTGATCTGCGTTTGGTTCGGATCGATTTTGCTGGCATCCATGATCAAGGTGTCGATGCCGTGGGCGTGAATCGTGCCGCTGATTGGATTCTTGACGCTCATGATATCGCTGGTGACATCCGCTTTGACGTCTGAACAGTACTCGAAGGCCAAATCGGTGCGCAACAGCTTGCAGTTGTCCAGGGTCAGGTGCTCGATGTAACACAGCCCTTGATGGCTTTCGATGGTACAGTTGATCAGCGTCAAATGCTTCGTGTTCCAGCCGAGATATTCGCCGTTAATGGTCGAGTCATAAATGGTGACATTGTCGCAATTCCAAAACGCGTCCTTCGACACAAACGTACTGTTGTGTACCTCAACGTTTTTGGCGCCATCGAAGCAATAATTACCAATCAAGTCGACGTGGTCGAGGTAGAGGTTGCTACTGTTCATCCCGAAGTAATCCCCCGCGGCCTGGACGTCGGTCAAGCGCACCGTGTCGCTCATCCACAAAGTTTCCTGCGCGTCGCTGAAGTGCACGTGCGCCAGGCGTACCTGCTGGCAGCGCCGGAACAGCTTCGGCGCTTGCAACGCGCTGTTGGTGATGGTGATGTCCTTGGTGTACCAAATGCCGGAGCGGGCCATGGTTTCAAAAATCGTGTGATCGACCGTCACGTGCTGGCTGTACCACAACGGGTACTTCCAGGTGAACACCGAGTCCTTCATAGTGATGTTGCGACTTTCCTTCAGCGGCGATTCGCCTTGGCCAAAAGTGGTGTTCGTGAGTGTCGCGTCGTGCTCGGCAAACAGCGCGCGTTCACCTTCAAAATATTGATCCTGATATGTTGTCATGGTGCCTCCTGCTTGGTCCAAAGGTTTGCCGATAGCCGCAACCCTGCCGGCCACCGGCGACAAGGATTATCTTAGTCGAGTTTGCCCAAACTGTCTAATGCTTCCAGTAAGATGCGGTAATGCCGTAAAAGCATCTCGCCCACGCAAAAAGGCGCCTTGGGGTTGTTCACCAAAGCGCCTAACCGTTACCGCCGGCGGTGCCGGGCGGCTTGCATCATCGTCTTCATTTGCTTCTTGCTGCCAAACATCCGCGCAATCTTCGCGTTCTCACGGGCCTTGCCGCGCAACGCCAAATTGACGGCTTGTTCTGCCTTCAGCGACTGGTAGCTGGCCAGTCGCGCCGCAGTTAATTCGCCGCTGGCCACTGCGGCTTGCACGGCACACCCCGGCTCGGTGTGGTGCGTGCAATCGCGAAACTTGCAGTGTTGCGCCAGCGCCTGAATGTCGGCAAAACTGGCGTCGACATCGGCGTCGATGACGCCTAGCTCGCGCATCCCCGGCGTGTCGATCACCAGACTGCCGTTGGGCAAGCGCAGCAATTGCCGCGCCGTGGTCGTGTGCCGACCGTGGGCGTCAGCGGCCCGCACGGCTTGCGTCGCGAGCGCGTCCGACCCGGCCAAGCGGTTGATCAACGTCGACTTGCCCACGCCGGAAGACCCGAGGAAGGCATAGGTCAACCGTGGCCGCATCAACGCTGTCAATTCGCTGAGGCCGGCCGGTTGCGTGGCGTCGCACACCACCACCGGCGTGGTTCCGGCCACACTGGCCACCGCCGTCAGCTGCTCGGGCAAGGTCGTGGTTTGATCGGCCTTGGTCAAGACGATCACGGCCTTGGCCCCGGACGCCGCGGCGACGGCGAGGTAACGCTCGAGCCGGCGCAAGTTAAAATTCGCATCCAGCGCCATGCACAATAAGAGTGTATCGATATTGGCCGCCACCAGCTGTTCGCTGCTGCGCCGGCCGGCGACTTTGCGCGTGAACACCGTTTGCCTGGCGGCTAAACGCTCGATGACGGCGCCGTCTGCGGGATTGTCCGGCAGGCGAACCTGCACCCAATCCCCCACCGTCGGCCAATCGGTGGCGGTGGTGGCGAGGTTCATCAGCCGGCCGCTTAAGGTCGCGGCCAGCTGGCCAGTTTCAGTCATAATCAGGTAATGGTCGTGGCTCGTGGCCACAACGCGCGCCAAGGCCAACCCGTTGACGACGGGTTGCGCGGTGGCGCCATATTCAGTTAAATTCAGTGGTTTGTCCTCCAAATTGAGCGGAAGACTAAGCGATGCCGTCCTCCAGTGACAGGGCAACGCCAAACACAATGCTCAACATAACAATTCCAGCCTTTCCAGCGGCAAATAAATCACCGCTGGCTTGATTGTAGCAAATTTTTCGCGGAACACCAAAAAAGGAGGCCGCGGCCTCCCGGTGCTTACTTCCACCCCAACGCCGGGGCAATGTCTTGCATGATCACTTGCAAAATGTGCACGTTGTAGGCGACGCCTAACGTGGAAGGCACGGTGATCAGGATCGTATCGGCTTCCTTGATCGCCTCATCTTCGCCTAACTCCTTGACGAGCTGATCAACTTCACCGACGTACATCTTCCCGAAAATCGTTGGGTTTTGGTGGTAAGCCAGGTACCCGACCTCGTCTTGCGTCTGGGTGCCCTCGGCAAAATACTGCCGGTCCAAGTCGTTGACGATTGGCATGATGGAGCGCGTGACCAAAGTCCGCGGGGCAAAATCATGCCCGGCTTCGGCCCACGCCGCCTTGAACGCCCGCAATTGCTTGGCTTGTTGCACATGAAATGGCTCGTTGGATTCATAGTTGACCAAGGTCGACGACTGCAGGTTCATCCCGTGCTGGGCGGCCCACACCGCCGTCGCCTGGCTGCCGGCGCCCCACCAGATGTGCTGCGGCAGCGTCGGCGAAAATGGCTCAAGCCGCCGCAACCCAGGCGCCTGCGGGAACATCGGCTGGGCATTGGGCTTGGCGAACGGCCGGCCCTTGATCAAATCGAGAAACTTCAATGCGCGCTCACGGGCGACGTCTTTAATTTCCTCTTCACTATAATCATAGCCCCAATACTTCCAGCCGTCTTCGACCTGCTCCGGAGACCCGCGACCGACGCCGAGTTGCACCCGGTTTTGCGACAGCACATCCGTTGACATCACGTTTTCGGCCATCATGTAGGGATTCTCGTAGCGCATGTCCACGACGCCGGTGCCGATTTCAATCCGGCTGGTTTTGGCCGCAATCGCCGCCATCAAGGGGTACGGCGTGCCGATTTGATCGGCAAAATGATGCACCCGAAACCACGCGCCATCGACGCCGAGCTTCTCGGCTTCTACCGCCAACTCAACGGATTCTTGATAGCTTTGTTGCGCGGTGGTGACCAACGAATTGTTCGGTTGCCAAAAGCCAAAACTTAAAAAGCCAATTTTTTTCATGTGACTCACCTCGTTTTCTTTCATCGAACACAGGTAATATAGCGCATCTACTTACTAATTACAAG
This sequence comes from Lacticaseibacillus nasuensis JCM 17158, assembly GCF_001434705.1. Lineage (GTDB taxonomy): Bacteria > Bacillota > Bacilli > Lactobacillales > Lactobacillaceae > Lacticaseibacillus > Lacticaseibacillus nasuensis. Next base: position 204,116 of record NZ_AZDJ01000026.1, on the reverse strand, counting down.
TGGTATTCGTGATTTTAGCGAAAAGTTGGTCATTCTGGTCAGGCCTTTGGGGCCACCATCGTCAACTGGATGCGCTCGCGCTTTAAATCGACGCTCAGCACCCACACCGTCACGATGTCCCCCACCTGCACCACGGTCGTCGGGTTGCGCACAAACTTCCGGCCCATGTGCGAGGCATGCACCAACCCGTCGTGCTTGACGCCGATATCGACAAAGGCGCCGAAATCGACGACATTGCGCACCGTGCCTTCCAGTTTCATCCCCGGCTGCAAATCGGCCATGGTCAACACGTCTTGGCGCAACAGCGGCGCAGGCATGCTGTCGCGCAAGTCGCGCCCTGGCGCCTGCAGGCTCGCCACGATATCGGCCAGCGTGGCGGCGCCGACGCCTTCGGCTACCAGCGGCGTCACGTCGACCCCGGCCAGTTGCGCCTTGGCCTCAGGGGCCCCCAGTGCAGTCGGCGCCACCTTGGCCATGGTCAACACGCGCTTAGCCACGGCATAGCTTTCGGGATGAATGTCGGTGTTATCCAGCGGATTTTTCCCGCCTGGTATCCGCAAGAACCCCACCGCTTGCTCGTAGGCTTTCGGCCCCAGCCGCGGGACTTTTTTCAGCTCGGGGCGGCTGGTGAATCGGCCGTTGGCGTCGCGGTACGCCACCACGTTGGCGGCAATAGTGGCAGAAATCCCCGACACCCGCGCCAGCAACGGGGCGCTGGCGGTATTCAGATTCACGCCGACGCGGTTGACGGCGCGCTCGACCACGGCATCGACGGCTTCAGCGAGATCCTTGGCGGGCAAGTCGTGCTGATACTGGCCCACCCCGATGGCGGCGGGGTCGATTTTCACCAGCTCGGCTAACGGGTCCTGTAGGCGCCGCGCGATGCTAATGGCACTGCGCTGTTCGACATGCAAATCGGGGAACTCGTCGCGCGCGATTTGGCTGGCGGAATACACCGAGGCGCCGGCTTCGTTGACAATCACGTAATACACCGACCGGTCCAGCTGGCGCAGCACTGCCGCGACGAATTGCTCAGATTCGCGACTCGCCGTGCCGTTACCAATGGCGATCATCTCGACTTGGTAGCGCGCCAACAGCGCCCGCAACTCCCCGGCGGCCGCCTTGCGCTTGGCTTCCGGTGCGGGTTTGTGGGGATAAATCACGGCTTTTTCCAGAAACTTGCCGTTTTCGTCGACCACCGCCAGCTTGCAACCGGTGCGGTACGCCGGATCAAAGCCGAGCACCACCTTGCCCTTGATTGGCGCTTGCATCAAGAGGTTGTAGAGGTTTTCGCCGAAGACCTTGATGGACTTGGCGGCCGCATCGGCGGTGAGGCTGGCGCGCACCTCGCGCTCGATGGCCGGCCCAACGAAGCGCTTGTAGGCGTCGGTGTAGGCCGCCTCAATCATCGCCGTGGCTTCACTCGCCGGGTGTTGCCCGATTAATTTGAATTGAAAATAGTTCAGCACCGTCGCCAAGTCGACTTGAATCTTGACGGTGAGAATCTTCTCTTTTTCCCCGCGGTTGATCGCCAACACGCGCGTGGCCGACAAGTGGCGCAGCGGCTCGTTAAAATCATAGAACTGCTGGTAGACGCCCTTCTCGTCTTCAGCCTTGGGTTTCACCGTGACGCGCAGCGTGCCGGTGCGCAAGGTCAACTGGCGCAGCCAATTGCGCAGCTGCGCCTGCTCACTGATGGTTTCCGCCAAGATTTCGTGCACCCCGGCCAACACCGCGGCGACATCCGGCAAGTCCTTGGCCGGGGCGACGTAGCGCTTCGCCTCAGCGGCAACCGGCCCCTTGGGGAAGCTCAGCACCCAGTCGGCCAGCGGCGCCAAGCCGTGCGCCTTGGCAATCGTCGCCTTCGTTTGGCGCTTTTGCTTGTAGGGCAAATACAGGTCTTCGACGTCTTGCAACTTGGTGGCGGCTTGAATCTGCTGGGCTAACTTCGGCGTCAGTGCCCCTTGCTCGGTAATGCTATTGATGACGGCCGCCTTGCGCTCCTGCAGCGCCGTGACTTTGGCAAAGGCGGTTTCGATGTCTTGAATCTGCACCTCATCGAGGCTGCCGGTCATTTCTTTGCGGTACCGCGCGATGAATGGCACGGTGTTGCCATCTTGCATTAAGGTCAACACGGTGTTGACCTGCTTTTGTGTGATGCCGGTAAGGGCCTGGTGGACGAGGGTGCGGGTTTGTTCTTCGATCAAGATGATGCCGCCTTTCTATGGTTGATGCTGTTTTATGGTGACACAAAACCCGCCGCCCGTCCAATATTTTGGCCAGCAAAAAGGCCGAGTCGCTGGACTCGACCTTAGCCCATTTGGCCTGACCGGGCTGGCGCCACCCTTAATACACATCCCAATCATCATCGCGCCTGACCAGCCGCTTACGCTCACTGCCGACCAGTTGCGTCAACAAGGCGCTGGTCGTGCCCGCTGTGGCGTCTGGTGTGGCTTCGGCCACCGCGGAGGGCTTGGCGTACTTGGCAAACACCGCCAGCTTTTGCGCCCCGCGCGCCACCAATAACTGATCCACAGAACTAGTCATCAACAGGCGATACACCGTCACCGGCCGCGTTTGGCCCATGCGATAGGCGCGGCTGATTGCCTGTTCCTCAGTCGCCGGGTTCAGCTGTGGCTCGCAAAACACGATGGTATCGGCGGCTTGCAGGTTGACGCCTTGACCCAGCGTCGTAATTTGTGCCGCCAAGACGGCCCCACCGCTGGCCATTTGGAATTCGTCGACCACGGCCTGACGCTCGGCTAACGGCATGTCTCCCGTCACCACCGGCAAGAGCTTCGCCTCGAGATCGAGGGTCAACTGCGTCAAAGCACGCCGGAAATACGAGAAAATCAACACCTTATGCCCATTGGCCAACGCCTCGGTCACCAAGTTGCTGAGCCAGGCTCGTTTGGGACTGGCGGCAACTGTTTCGCCCGCCTGCCAACTAGCTTGCCGCATCGCCATAAAATCCCCTGCGGCCACTGCCGTGCGATAGGCCTGCCGTTCCAGCGCGCTGGCGCCGACCCAAACGTCTTGCCGGCTCAAAGGGGGCAGTTCCTTGAGCACTGCGGCGCGGTTGCGCCGCAGATAAACTGGCGCCACTAAGCGTTTAAAGGCCACGTCAGCCAACAGTTGCGGGCCATGCGTCAATCGGTCACAAATTGCCGGTTGCAGCGGCTGAATCAGCGTCACCATGTCCTGCAGCGAATTTTGAATCGGCGTGCCGGTCATGTACATCACTGTTGGCGCCTGTTGGGCTAAGGCGGTGACGGCGCCCGTGCGCTTGCTGTCTGGATTCAACAGGGCTTGCGCCTCGTCGGCGACCAAGACGTCGAGGTGGGCCAGGTGCGGCAGGCGCCACACCTGCTCGTAATTAATAAAGGCAATGCCACCCTTGGCCTGCCATTCCGCCAACTGGGCAGTTTTATGCTCCCCGCGCAGCAAGTACGGCACCAACGTCGTGTGTTTGGCCACCTCGCGTCGCCAGTTGGTCAATGTGCCAATCGGCGCTACCACCAAGGCGTGCGTCGCCCCGCCGTGGAGCCGCGCGGTAATGACCCCTAGCGCCTCCAGCGTTTTGCCTAGGCCCATTTCGTCGCCGATCAACACCCGTTGTTGGGCCAGCGCATAGCGGACCCCGAAGGCCTGCCAGCCACGCAGCTGTGCCGTCAGCAAGGGATTGGTGTAATCGATGGCGGCCACCTTGGCCAGCAACCGACTGATTTCATCTTCGGCAGGGGAACTGGCCGTGCTCTTCGTCGGCACGGCGAAAGGATCTAGGGCAAGCGCTGTGGGAGCCATGCCCGCCAACCCCAAGTGCTCGAATAAGGCGTAAAAACTGGCGGCATCGGCATTGAACCGGGCCATCACCGCGTCATCACTAAGCGGTTGCGCCTGACTTAATTCAGCCACCGCGGCAGTCACCGCCGCCTCAAATGCTGGCACGCCAGTTGCTAGTGCGCTCACCGCCGCCACCAGCTGTTGCCGCTGCGCGTGGCCCGTCAGCCACCACCCCACCTTCGTCAAGCGCCGCAGCGAAATGCCGGCAATTAAGGTCGCCAACGTTTGGGCTTGGCCGGTGCGCAGCTGATCTAACGCGGTGCCAGCCTTGGTCAAGGCTGGCCAGGCAATGGCCGTGCGCACGATGGCGAGGCTGGTAGCCGGACTAGCGGCAAAATCAATTGTCAGCGGTGTCGCCTTGGCGATGGCAGCCGTTTGCGTCGCGCACCAATCACGCAAATGTGCAGTGGTCGCCGTGCTTAAACCGGCCACGCTGGTCGTGCCGGCTAGCGCCTTGGCCAAGGTTGCCACCTTCGTGATGCCGGCGCTGGTCAAGGCGGCGTTAATCGGCTTGGACCCGCTGGCCACTAGGTTCGGCACGGGAACGGTGGCCAAGGCCACCGCCACTGCGCGATCATGCTGTTGCTTGGCATTCGTGAACAGGCCGCTAGTGGCGGCTTGCACCCGCGTTTGCCAATCGGTGAGTGCGCGATTGGCGGCGTTAAACCGGTCGAGTAACGCGGCCACGGCGCGACGATTCGGCATGGCTTGCCCCATCACTGCGCCTCCCGCCGGATGAACACCAACTCACTGGCGGTGGACGCCGCCGCATCATAGGCGTAGTTGGGATCATCAAATTGCGTCAAGTCGGCGACAGTGGTGGCGTTGTGCAGGGCCGCGTAGCGCACCATGGCCCCGCGCGCCATTTTAGCGTAGGTGGCGCGCGTCTTCAGCTGGCCGGCCTGCCGGTGGGCAAAGGTCACCGTGATGAAGGCGTCGTGAGCGGTCAGGTACGGCCGAATCGCCTTGGCGTATTCCGCAGAGGCCAGGTTGATCACCGGCGCGGAAAAATCTAGGGCCGCGTACAGCCGCTCGCCCCAAAAGGCATACAGGTTGCGCGCCTCTCCCACCGCCAAGCGACTACCTAGCTCCAGGCGGTACGGCACGACGGCATCAAATGGGCGCAAGATCCCGTACAATCCCGACAAAATGCGCAAATGGGCATCAAGGTACTGCAAGCCGGCCTCGATCAGCAGATCCGGGGCCATGCTTTGGTACTGAATGCCGACGTAGCTCATCACCGCCGGCGACACATTTTGGCGGAGGTCGAGCTCGTGCAACCACGCATAATTGGTTTGCGCAAGCCGGTCGCTACACTGCCACAACTGCTTGGCTGCCGGGTAAGTCAGCTGCCGCATCGCCGCAATTAACTGCGTGGCCGCCTCGAGGTACTGCGGCCAGGCGGTCGGGGCAAAATCGGCACTGGCGACGCGCATTTTTTTGGCTGGCGCAATGATGAACTGCATGGAAAATGCCTCTCTTCAAGGAATACCGTTATGGTCGCATGATAAAAGCCGAAATAAAATCGCCGGCAAGCGACGCCCTTAAGAAAAAATTTACTTACTGTTCGTTAGCTGTTCGCTTGTCGGCAGCGCTTGCCCCTGCTAAACTGTAAGCATACAAATTTGTAGGGCAAGCGGCCCACGGCGAGTGCAGCGCCGCGGCTCGACCTATTGCCCCAGGCACCCGGAGTCACGGTACTTGCATCGCGTCTAACGTTTGCGCGTTGCCTAGGCCGGAACCGTGACTCGCCCGTGCCACTCCGCTTCGCGAAGGTGGCTTGCCACCTGCCGGCGACGGGAGTAACTGTAATGACGTGAATGGACTGAGGAAGGGCGAGTCTGCCCGGAATCAGGAAAAGTGAACAAACCGCAACTCGGACCAAGCCAATAGCCAACGTGGTAGAGATCCGGCTGGCTTAGTTGCGGGCACCATGGCGGTGTGAGGAAGTGTCGCGACTTCCTCACGCCGCTTTTTTTTGCGCTTAATCGACATCGTAGCGTCGCTCCAAGGCGCTCATCCACCAGCCCAGCGCAATGCCTGCGCCGCAGGTGACCACGCACACCAAGGTGCCTAAGCTGAGATAGTTGAAGTCGCGGGGAATGATCATCACCGTCGATGCCGCCACCACGCCGAGAATCACGTGGAATAAGGCGGCATAGCCGGTTTTAAACAGCGCGTCGACCAGCTTGGCGAATAACCCGAGGCACACCAGCGCCCCAATGGCCAGCGGCACCAGCACGTTGAGGTTCATGGTTTTAATGCCATCGGCCATTGCCTTGTACATCCCCATGTACACCAGGAAATTCGACGGCGACAACCCCGGCACGATCATGCCCAGCGCAATCAAGCCGCCGGCAATCATCCACGTGCCCCAGTTTTGCGCCACGCCGCCGGCAAAGGCCTGCTCGCCCACCAACAACCCGGCCAGGCTCACCACGAAACTGGCGGCCATCAGCCAATAATGGCGCCTGGAGCGGCCTTCGCGCCCGGCTTGCGCCCACAGCGCCGGTACGGTGCCGATGATGCAGCCGACAAACAGCCACAGCACCTGCGCCTCGTATGTCCCCAGCAGGAAGCTGACGGCAAACGACAAGACGAACACGCCGCTGATGCCGCCGAGTCCCACCGGCAGAAAATAGCGCAGGTTTTGCCGGAAGTCGCGGAACGGATGGGCCAAAAAACCGATGAGCCGTTCATAAATGCCAAACACGGCGGCCAGCGCCCCGCCGGAAACGCCGGGCAAAATGAAGCCAGAGCCGATAAAAATGCCTTTGAGATAGCGAATCAACCAATTCATGCGGATACTCCTTGTTTTGACTGGGGGTAGCGTTTCTTCAATGTACCAAGGTTTCACCGCGCTGTAAAGCCTCATCGTAGGCCGCCAGCACCGCCTCCAGTAACGCCTGCCCACTGGTCAATGCCGAGCGGTCAATATTCTCGTTGGGCGCGTGATTGGCCTCGTCGAAATTCGCTAACGGCAACGTGAACACCTGGGCGCCCAGTTGCGTCCACACATAGTTCGGCACGGTGCCGGGCATGCAAGGTTCCACCAGCAACGGCACGCCAGCCGCTGCGGCGGCCGCCTGAAACCGCGCCAACTCTGCCGGTGTCGCCTGCGTGTGAGCCGGCGGCGTGCTGCCGGTTTCTTCAATGGTTAACTCCCCGGACTGCAACCAAGGCGCCAGCTGGTGGCGGAGTCCCGCCAGAATCGGCGCCACCTGCTGGTCGCCGACCAGACGCAGATTCAAGCTGGCCGTCGCCGTCCCGGGGATAATCGTTTTGGCGCCTGGGCCGACGTCGCCGCTAGCCACGCCCGCAATGTCGAAGGTCGGCTGAAACATCAACTTGGCATAATACTCGCGTTTGGTTTTCGCCAAAATCGGCGTCCCAAACGTCGCCGCCAAACCCTCCGGCGCAAAAGGCAAGGCGTCGATGGCCGCCCAGTCGCGCGGCGTCGGCGCCGTGACCCCAGTATAAAAGCCGGGAATCTTGACCTGACGCGTCAGCGGATCCACCAGCCGATTAAGCATCGCCTGCAGCAACAAACCGGGATCGGCGATGACATTGCCGGCATAGCCGGAATGATTCGCGTGCTTGGCCGTGGTCACGTGCAACTTCACGGTGACGATGCCGCGGTTGCCGAGGCGCAACACATGCGCCCCGCTGGCACTGTATGACCCGTCGATTACCAACACGGTATGCACCGCCGCTAACCGCTGCCGCAACGCCCCGACGGTGGCGGCCAGGTGCACGCTGCCTTGTTCTTCTTCGCCTTCAATTAAAAAGTACAAGGTGTGGTGCAACCGGTGCTCGGCGGTATACGCCGCCACCGCCGCCAGGGTCGTGACTAACTGGCCCTTGTTGTCCCCGGTGCCGCGGCCGAATAATCGCCCGTTGCGCTCGGTCAAGGTGAACGGCGCACTGGCCCACTCCGCCTGCGTCCCTGCGGTCATCACGTCGTAGTGGCCGTAAAACAGGAGGCCCGCTGATTGTGCGCCTGGCAAAACGCCCAGCAAGGCCGGCGCGCCGCCGGTGGCAATGGTGGTCACCTGCGCCCCCAGCTGCTCCAGCAGCCGCTGCACGACAGCGCGCGCTTGCGCCTGGCCGGCCGGGTTGGTGCTCACGCTAGGTGCGGCAATCAATTCTCGTAGCTCATCAATTGGTGTCATGTCCTCGCCTCCGCCCCTAGTCTACCACCGCCTTGGCCCGCGCTTGTGGGATGCGGTACAATATGGCAAACAAAGGAGTCGTCCATGGAAAAACTAAAAACGCGCCTCGACGCATTCAGCGATGCCATCATCGCCATCATCATTACGATCATGGTGTTGGACATCCCGCCGGTGTTGCACGACACCGTCAACAATTATCTTCAACTCGGCAAACACGTCGGGATTTATTTGATCAGCTTTATTTTTATCGCCAATATCTGGTATCAACACAGCACGGCCTTCGGGGAAATCGACACGATGACGTATCGGATTCTGATTCTCGACATGTTTTTCCTCGCGCCGCTGGCTTTGATGCCGCTGTTGACCAACATGATGGCGGTCAACACCACCCGGGTCACCGTGGTCATGTATGGCGCGTTGCAGCTGCTTGTCACGTTCTTGTTTCGCGTGCTGACCCGCGCCATTGTGCACCTGGAGTACGAAGACGAGCAGGCGATGCGCCGCGCCTACGCCAAGATTTACGGTAATGCCAACCTGTTACTAGACGCGTTAGCCGTCGTCGCCTTAGTCGTTGGCGTGTTCAAGCCGGCGCTTGCGTTGATTTTTTACCTGCTGTATCCCGTGTTGATGTTCTTGATCAACGCCAACGCCCGCCAGCAAATGTACGACGTGGCGGCGTTACCGGCGGCCCAGCAGGCAGAATATGCCGATTTGGACACCGCGGGCCGCAAAGCCTTCCGCGAGGCGCAAACCACGACTTTTCAGGCCACGCCCCCGGCGGCCAAGCCGGCCACCCACTTGCCTGACACCTGGGCACATTGGTTGGATCAAAATGTCGACCCGCGCCGGCGTGGCCGCCTCCAGCAACGCTTCGACCAAGCCACGCCGGAACAGCAGGCGCGCATGGCGGCGTGGTTTGCGGCGCGGCGCCAGCGCAGTGCGCCACGCGGTAACGGCCGAGCACCCCGGCGCTAGTCGCCTCACCAGATTTGTTGCATTTTTCACCGACCGCTTTCACAATGGATGACGTAGCCAATTGTTTCCCGTCACATCTATTGAGGAGGTCCGCTTATGACTAGTGCAGCTCGCCGTGATCCCGTAACTGATGCGTTATTGACCCCGGAAAACTCGGCGTTGTTGGTGATCGACTACCAGCCGACGCAAATTAACGCCACGAATTCCATCGCTCCACATACGTTGATTCAAAACGTCAGCATGACCATTCGCCTGGCCCAGCTTTATCACGTGCCCATTATTTTATCCACCGTCAACGTCCAAAATGGGCGCAACCAAGACACCGTGCCGCAGCTGCGGGCGTTGTTGCCCGACCAGCCAAGCTACGACCGCACCAGCATTAACGCCTGGCAGGACCAGGATTTCTATCAGGCCGTGCGGGCGCTGGACCGGTCGCACCTGGTGATGTGTGCCTTGTGGACCGAGGCTTGCCTCACCTTTCCCGCCCTCGACGCCTTAGCGGAAGGCTATCAGGTCTTCCCCGTCGTCGATGCGGTGGGCGGCACCAGTACTTTGGCCCACGAAACCGGCCTGCGGCGAATCGAGGCGGCCGGTGGCGAATTAACCACCAACGCCCAGCTCGCCTGCGAGTGGCAACGCGACTGGAACCGCACCGACACCGTGCCGGGTTTTGTGGATTTGTTGCTGGCGGCTGGCGATTTTGTCAAATTGGATTAACGCTTCTTGTCTCCCGGCTTGGGAGACTTTTTTTGACAAAAAAGGCCTGCCGAAGCAGACCTTTAAGCATTTATTGCTGACTCTTACTGATGGCATCGCGGACCGCGGCTTGTAGCGCGTGGCTAGTTGCCGATGCACCAGTGGTGGCATCGACTTCTGTGTTGTTTTGCGCCACCATTTCTTCTGGTAATTGTTGCAAGGCAACCAGCCCGACATCTTCACTTTCATGTTGTTGAACAATCTCGATGTGCTTGATGGTATGGTCGATATAGGTCACCTTCACCACCAACTTACCCCCCATGCCGCTGTTCGACTGCCCGAGGTACTCGTTTGGTCCCAGCTTAATCTCGCCAAGCTGATCCCCGCTCAGCAAGTCGTTGATCTTCTGATGTTGACCTGACGTTGGGTAAGACAACGGCGCCGTCTTGGCCACATTTTCACCGGCAATTTTACCGAAGATCAGGCATTCCGCCAGGTTGCCGGCGCCTTGGTACAAGTTAGCGGTGATTCCGCCTAATTCGCCAGCTCCGAACAGATGCGGAATGGGTTGATTATCTTGACCGATAATTTCCGCTTTGCCGTTGCGTGCCGGGCCGCCTTGCGTGTTCAAGATGGTGTTCACCATCAACACGGCATAATACGGACCAGCCCCGAATGGCCGCATGGTTTCTGCAGGCCGACCAAACTGTTCATCCTTGCCCGCTTTTGCATAACGGTCATAGGTGTCGATGGCCGCCGTCAAGTTCCCCTGAGGGAGGCCTAGCTTTTGCTCAAGCGCGGCGATACTGTCGGCCTTAATCACCAAGTCGGCTAACTGAATATACTTGAACGGCTTAGCCTGGAAGTGCGTATATTGGGCTTGGTCGAAGATCATATAGGGCTTAACGCTTAATGGGGCGTGCCGCCAACTACCGTGACTGTAGATATGACCATGTCGAGCCACTTCAGCTTCGTTAAAGTAACGGGTCCCATCGTCGCCAATCACGATAACGCCGCCGTCTTCAGGCCCAGCTTCCCAATAAGTCTCATGGCTACGCTTGGCCCCGGGTACGGCAAAGTACAACCCATGCATCAAGCTATACGATTCATAATTGGTCATATGCCACATTTTGGCACCGGCCCGTTCCGCCATGCTGATCCCATCACCGCGATTGTACAAGGACCCCATTGGCGAAAGGTTTGCCTCGCCCAGGTAGGTTTGAATCATGTCCTGATTGTTTTCGAAGCCACCCATGGTCAAAACAACGCCATGACGGGCTGCGACTTGGACCAGTTCACCATTGCGTAGAATGGTCACACCAACGACAGTGCCATCCGCGGCCTGCAATAGTTTTTTCGCCGGCGAGTCCAGCCAGACATCGATGCGATCAGCGCGATCAACCACTTTCTGCCGCAGAATTTTCCATAATGCGGCATCGAAGTGCCCCTTGTGCACCGACAGCGCGTCATTCGTGTCATGACCCGGGAATTCCGGATACTCGACCACGCGAGCCGTCAGTGGCGAGTTCGGCGCAATTTCTCTGGACGCCATGGGCTTCACTCCCAGGTACTTCTCGAAATAGGCTTTGTTTTGAGTGAGGCCGTGAACATAGGCCGCCTTAACATCCTCAGGCAAGGTCATCGGATAAGTTAACCAGTTATAATACGTCATCATCTGGTCGTAGTCGCGGGCAAAATTCGCGGCTTGGCCCGCATAGCGAGTGTTGCCCCCTTCCTCACCATATGGCGCGGCATCAACCAACAGCACCTGCTTACCCGCATCGGCCGCAAACCGCGCCGCCGTGGCACCGGCACCACCAAAGCCCAAAACAACGACATCATAAATCGTGTCAAATTGATCAGCCAAAATTACTGAATCCCCTTTCATTTTGTTCAAAAGGAACAACCTTCATGATTTATTATGGTATACTCGCGGCGAAGATGAAAATTACTCTTTGACAGATTATATTAACTGATTGATTATGACGGAGGCGTCGCAATGTCTAAAATTCAAATTCTGTCCCAAATTCTTGCGGCTGCCCAACACGCTCGGACCCTGACGGCGGTGGCGAATCATTTATTTGTGAGCCAACCCTATGTCACTCAAGTCCTGCAAGCGGCCGAACGCCAGTATCACGTGACGCTAATCAAACGCGATACCTTACCCATCCAACTCACCGCAGCTGGATCAAGTTTGCTCAAGCAACTGGAGCGACTCATCGCAGATGAAAATACCCTTAACTCAGCAATGGCGGTATTTGCCAACAAACATCAAGGACCGGTTACCATTAGCTTCAATCCGCCCCTCGCTACGTTAATGGGACCGGAACTATTCACGCAACTTGAACAGGCCTTTCCGGATGTGTTCTTTGAATTTAAAGAAGCCACCACTTATCTGGCGAGCCAAGCACTTCAAGAAAATAAGACTCAGCTCTACGTGGGCAGCGTTGCCGCCGATCCGAGCCTACAATCGTGGCTCATCACTCACGATGAACGTCCCTGCCTCCTCATCCCCAACACGAGTCCTGTTTATGCCAAGGTGTCGTCACGACTCGATTTTTCTGCGTTGTTACCACGCCTGGCCGGAGCTGATTATGTCGGTCTAGCCGGTCCGTCTTTTTTTCAAGACACCATTGACCGGATATTTCGGGAACAAAACGTGCCGCTACACCTCAAACTCCAGGTGCCCAACGTCATCGCCGCCACCTTAACAGCACTGCATAGTTCGGCTATCACGGCAACATTACCGTTTATTCTGCCTCGATTGCAGCTGCCGGTGGCGGAATATCGTCTAATCCCCATCCCCAGCACGACTTATGATCCTCGGTTGGGTATCTCGACGCGCAAAGACGCCGGCGCATTAATCCAACATATCGCCACGACACTGCAAGGCTTGGTTGGCCAATTTTACTCCGGCAAGTTGCACTAGCTGGTCCACGCAAAAGCGCCACTGCTTATTCGGCAGTGGCGCTTTTTGCTGGAGTCAGTAACGCCTGATATACCGGCGCTAACATCTCAGTCCGCTCGAGCAAATCGGCCCATAATTCATCCGGGTGATCAAACAACGGACTGGTCCGCAGGTAAGTTTGGCCGATCAACCACTCGCTTCTGGCCACTTGGTCAAACCGGGTGGTCGTCGCCGTCAACGTCTGCGCATCCAGCGGCATCACCGCTTTTTTCGTGTGATCTACCGACAGTTCAAACTGCTCGGGCAACTGCGCAACGGCCGCTTTGACCCGCGGCCAGTCGACTAACCGCGGCTTGCTTTCAGCCAGCATGGCGACCCATAAAAACATCCGGTCGTTCCAAAACCCCAGCTCGAGGTGCGGGGTCATCTTATAGCCGCGCGCCCGCGGCGAAAGCGCCAGCCAGGTATTCGGCGGCGGATTCTTGTGGCGGCGCAAGTGCTTAGCCACCTGGGCGAACTGGTCGGGCACCCCACTGGCGGCCAAGGCCGCCTGCAAGCGCGGGGCGGCGATGGCAAACTTCGGGTCCAGCCGGCTTTGAATCAGCCCCAGCCGCCCGGTTAACGTCTGGTCTTGAAACACCTCAAAATCGGCTCGGTCAAACAGCCGCATGCGCGTCGCTTCCTTTCTGCTATACTGAGTGTACCCCGTTGAAAGGATGATGACCATGGCTGAAGAGCAATCCGATTTACAATCACATTTAAGCGCCGGCCTGTACGGCACCCCGCAAACCAACCCGGACGAGCGCCGGCACTACCTGGGCTCCTTGCGCGAGCGGTGCGCGTTGGTGCTGACGAATGCTGACTTGCAAAACGCGGCGACCCTACCCGCCTTCACCAAGGCCCTGCCGCAGTATCAGCACCGAGACTTAAAGCTGCTGCTTAACGGCAAGTTGCCTAGTGATGTCACCACGCCTTACCTGACGTTGGCCACGAAGGCGGCTTTCCCCTTCACGTTGGTCAACGACGACACCGCGCAACTCGGTGAGCAGGCGGTTGGCCTGTTGCTCGTGGCGCCGACTGCCATCAACCAAGCCGACGTTAATCTGCCGCAACCGCCGGCGGCGCCCAAGAAGAAGCCCGGCCTGTTCGACCGCCTGTTTGACTAACCGTCCAGGCGGTTTTTTAGTCCGCCAGGCGCAGGTGCAGATCCGGCAAGTTCCGATCCAACTCCCGGGTGTGAAATTGGCGCGCTAGGCTGGGAAACTCATTCAAATAGCGATAACCCGGCATTTGTTGCAGCCGCTTGGCGCCGGCGGCATCATCTCGCCCGGCGAAAAATTGCCACATCATTTCGGTCATCAAGTCGCTTAAGGCCGTCAGCTTTTGATCGGTCATCCCCTTGGCCAGCAACACGTCTTGCATCAACAACCCGGCGTTGGCCTGCTTGAAGGTTTGCTTCATGAACTGCTGGTAATTCGCTAGCGCCGGCGTCGCGAGCTGGGCGGCGGTGAGCACCGGCTTGACGTTAAGCGGGTGCGCCTGGTAAGTAATCGCATGGGGCGCCAGGCGGACGCTGCCGTAATAGCCGGGGCTGGTGGTGAAGCTGCCGCTGAGCACTTCAATTGGCGTCGCCTGCCCGGCCGGATCCGCGGCGATGTCTTGGGCGTGAATATGGCCGGCAAACACCACCGGCACGTGATACCGGGTGAATAAGCGACGCAGGGTCGGTGCTTGATCCACCACCCAGCCGGCTTGCACGCGCCGATCATGCGCGTACAAATCGTGATGCATGAACACGACGCTGTGCACGCCGGCAGCCCGCCCCGCCTGCAATTGCTTGGTGAGCCACTGGATCGTGGCGCGGCTGACCTGTCCGCCGGTGGCCGGCGCCTGGGTGGCCGGCTGCATGGTGTAACTATTCGTGTCGAGCATGAGCAGCTGGTAATGCGGGTTCAAGCGCACCGCATAACTCAGGCTCGCCGGGTCCTCGGCAAACGCCGCCGCATAACTCCCCGCAAACACTCGGCGCCAATCCGCCGGCCCGATTTGCGTGGCGCGCAGCTGCTTGGTCCCGCGGTAGGCCCGCGCCCAGCCATCATAAATGTCGTGGTTGCCCGGAATCACCAGCAAGCGGATCCCGGCCTTGGTCAGCGGCGCCAGACGCTTGGCCAAACTCGTGGCGCTGGCCAACTCGCCGTTAAACGTTAAATCCCCGGTGATGATCACCGCCGCGGGTTTGGGCTTGGCGGTCGTCGCCGCGTGCACCAACGCGCGAATCGCCACGGGCTGATACCGCAGCTCCTTGCCGGCGGCGGTGGCTTGAATATCCCGCCAAGCCTGGCCCCCGTCGTGGAGGCTCGGGGCGATAAAATGCGTGTCCGACAGCACCCACACGCTTGGCGCCGCTTGGGCGGTCAGCGGCCGGCGATTAATCGCCGGCTGCACGGTGGTCAACCCCATGGCAAATAACGCCATCGCCAACAGACTCACGCCAATTGCCAATCCCCGTCGCCACATTTTCCCTCACCTCGCTTTCATTATAACGTGACCGGCGTTGCTGCGATATACTGAACCTAACGTCAAAGGAGGTCCCTCATGCAACAACCCCTCGCTTATCGCATGCGGCCGCAAAATCTCGATGAAGTCGTCGGCCAACAACACCTCGTCGGCCCCAATCAAATCATCCGGCGCATGGTCGCCGCCCACCGGCTGAGCTCGATGATTCTCTATGGCCCGCCTGGCACGGGCAAGACCAGCATCGCCAGCGCGATTGCCGGTGCCACTAAGTACGCGTTTCGCACGCTGAATGCGGCCACCGATACCAAAAAAGACCTGCAAATCGTCGCCGAAGAAGCCAAGATGAGCGGCACCGTGATTCTCTTGCTGGACGAAATCCACCGGCTGGACAAAACCAAGCAGGATTTCTTGCTGCCGCACCTGGAGTCCGGCCGCATCGTCTTGGTCGGCGCCACCACCGAGAACCCCTACATGAGCATCCTACCGGCCATTCGCAGCCGCTCGCAGATTTTTCAGGTGTACCCGCTGACCCCGGCGGACATCGCCACAGCCATCGCTCGCGCCTTGGCGGACAAGACTCGCGGCTTGGGAAACTACCCCGTCGCCCTGGCCCCCGAGGCGAAAACATACCTCACCACCGCCACCAACGGCGATTTGCGTAGCGCCTTGAACGCCTTGGAGCTGGCCGTGTTGTCGACACCTGAAGTAGACGGTGAAATTGCCATCACGGCGGAGGTCATGCACCAGTCCCTGCAACAGCGCGCCATTGCCGGCGACCCCGATGGTGATGCGCATTACGACGTTATTTCCGCGTTTCAAAAATCGATTCGCGGCTCTGACGTCGATGCCGCTTTGCATTATCTGGCCCGGCTGATCACGGTGGGCGATTTGCCCAGCATCTTGCGCCGGCTGCTGGTGATTGCCTATGAAGACGTCGGCTTGGCCAATCCGCAAACCGCCGCCCGCACGCTTACCGCGATTCAAGCCGCCGAGCGCCTCGGCCTGCCCGAGGGCCGCATCCCGCTGGCCACCGCCGTCATCGATTTGTGTCTCGCGCCGAAAAGCAACTCCGCCATCACCGCCATCGATGCGGCGCTGGCCGATGTCGCTGCCGGCAAAGCCGGCAGCGTCCCGGACGACTTGCGCGATGCCCATTATCAAGGCGCCAAGTCCCTGGGGCACGGCGTTCATTACCAGCTACCGCACCATTTTCCCAACGGCTGGGTCAAGCAACAATACCTGCCGGATACGTTGATCAACGCCGCCTACTACACGCCCAAGCAAACCGGCAAGTACGAGCAGGCCTTAACCGCCCAGTGGCACCAACTGCGCCGCTGGCAAGGCCGAGAGTAACCGCTAACACCCGCGGTGCATCAACCTTTGCTCCGCGCGAAAAACTTGCGCCCAGCGGCTAAGCATGCTAGGATAGAAGCATGGAAGTACCTAAGGTGTGCGCGCTTCCCCACTTTCAGTTGACCGAACAGTCTCACGACCTTGGGACTAGCAGGGATCGATACCGTGTTGTTATTTCACTTAACGACTAACGTGTCGGTCGGCAGGTCCCACTTGCTTAACAGCGGGTTTCAACGAACCGGGAAGAAAACGGCACCACTAGCCTTTCACCAGGGACGTCGCAGCGATGTGGCGTCCTTTCATATTGGAGGAGCCTATGATTACAGCATTATTCGTTGCCTATGCCATTATTCTCGCCGCCTTGGCCTGGTACCTCGCCGCGCACCGCCGCCAGTTTTTAGGCCGCGCGACCACCGCGGCGCAGGCCCACCAGTTGATGGGCTTTGCCTGGGCGTTTGGCCTGGCCGCAATCGTCTCGGTTGCAGCCGCCATCATTGCCATTCAGTGGCTACAAATCAGCGCCTTGTTACTGGGCGCCGTCATCGCCGGGTGGCTCGGCACGCGGCTGCCCCACTTCTTGGCGTAGTGGTATTTCGGTGACGATTTGGTACAATGAAGTAAAGGGGTGATGAACATGTTACAACAGTACAAACACATTCTGGTGGCGGTCGATGGCTCTTATGAATCCGAACTCGCTTTTCAAAAAGCCGTCGCCGTTTCCAAGCGCAATCACGCTGAACTGTTCCTCATTCACATCGTTGATACCCGAGCGTTCCAAAACGTCTCAAGCTTTGATTCCGCCATGGTGGAGCAAGTGACCACCACCGCCAAGGAAACCATGGACGGCTACATCGACCAGGCCCACAAGGCCGGCCTCGACGCCGTCAGCTATTCCATCGAGTATGGCGCCCCGAAGACCATCATCGCCCGCGACGTCCCGAAGGCCAAAGACATCGACCTGATCATGATCGGCGCCACCGGGTTGAACGCCGTCGAGCGCCTGTTGATTGGGAGCGTCACCGAATACGTGACGCGCAATGCCCAATGCGACGTGTTGGTGGTCCGCACCGACTTGAACAACCAGCCGGCCTTAGCCACCACCAAGACCAAGAAAACCAAGTAACCTAACTGGCCGAATCCGTCGATTCGACCAGTTTTTTTTTGCCCTGAAACAGACCAAGCAAAAAGCCCGACTCACGTGAGTCGGGCTTTGTTGGTTTACGCGTTTTCCGCTGCCAGCATGGCCCGGAACGGGACGAGGCTTTCGGCGTGGTACTTGGCGACAAACGCCGCCACCGCAGCGGGATCCTGCGTCTCTTGATCCAAGACTAGCTGTTCCACCGGCAGTGGCCGCAAGTCGGAAATCTTCACGTCGATGACGACCGGCCCGGTGGCCTGGGCAGCCGCGGCAAAGGCGGCCTTCAGCTCTGGCAACGTCCGCACCTCGAAGCCCACGGCGCCAAGCGCGGCGGCCGCGGTGCCGTAGTCGGCATCGATTAAATCGACGCCGGAATGCGGCTGCTGGGTGTCGTCTTGCTCCGCTTCGATGAAGCCGAGGCTCTGGTTGGTCAAGACGACGTTGATGATGTGTTGTTGGTACTTCACCTGCGTGAGGATGTCTTGCATCACCATCGCAAACCCGCCGTCACCGGAAATCGACCACACCTGGCGGTTCGGGTACTTCGCCTTGGCGCCGATTGCGGCCGGCAAGGCGTAGCCCATCGTGGCGTACCAGCCAGAGGTGGTGAACTGCTGCTGCTCGTCGACCTTGAGGTAACGCATGCCGTTGATGGTGACGTTGCCGACATCGGTTTGGAAAATCGCGTCTGGCGTCGCCATGTCGTTGATTGCCTTGAACACGGGCTCAACGCGCAGCGGCGTCTCGGCGTCTGCGGCAAAGCTGGCCTTCCAGTCCTCCCAGTTGGCCTTGTTCTTCAGCGCCGCGCGGTACCAGCCGGTTTCGGCGTGGTCCTGCGGGGCCGCGGCGAGCAGCTGCGCGACAACTTGCTTGGCGTCGGCGCGAATCGCCAAGTCGACGTGATGCCGCCGGCCAAACTTGGTCGGGTCGATGTCAACTTGAATGTATTTGGCCTGCGGGTTAATGAAGTATGCCTGAAACGGCATGTCGGAACCGAGGAACAAGACGGTGTCTGCGGCCCGCGCTACTTCGACCCCGGGTTTGGTGGCGACGCGGCCGGCGGAGCCCATGTTGGCCGGATAGGAATCCGGCACGATGCCCTTGCCCAACGCGCTGGTCAAAATCGGCAGGTGCAGCCGCTCGGACAACGCAATCAGGTCTGCCCGCACACCGGCCGCCCCTTTGCCCAGATAAAGCAACGGGCGCTTGGCGGCAAGCAACAGCTTCAACGCCGCGTCGATTTGCGACTGTGGCGCCGCCGGCAAGGCCAGCGGCTGGTACAAGTCGGCACTGGATTCATAGTTATCGTCAATTTCTTGCCAGCCGAGGTCCTTAGGAATGGTGACGACCGCGACGCCTTGGTGCGCGTAGGCCTGGCGAATCGCCTCATCGACGACCCCGGGCAGCTGCTCGGCGGTCATCACGGTCCGGTTGTACACCGACACGTCGGCGAACATCGGATTCTCATTCATTTCTTGGAAGTAGCTGGTATTCATGTTGCTAGTTGGCACTTGGCCGATCAGCGCCAAAATCGGCACGTGATCGTATTGGGCATCGTATAACCCGTTCAACAAATGCACGGCGCCGGGGCCGGCGGAGCCAAAGGTGACCCCGATTTGGCCGCTGACCTTAGCTTCGCCGACCGCGGCAAGCGCGCCGACTTCTTCGTGGCGCACCTGAATGTAGTTCAACGTGTGGCGCCGGTTGTACAGCGCGTTCATCGTCGAATCAAAGGAGCCACCCGGTAAACCGTAGACGTTTTCCACGCCCCAGCTTTCAATCACCTTTAACATTGCGTCTGCTGCATTGATTTTCGTCATGAGAGCCCTCCATTAGTTACAAAAAATAAGTTTCTATGGGTAGTTTACCACATTGCTAACTATAAACAAGTGAAATGGCCATTTTTTCTCCGGCTATTTCCAGCATATCAGCCTTTCGCCAAAAACGCGAAAAATATGGTGTACCACTACACAAACTCAACGCACCAAGGTTCTCTATTCACACCGATTCCCCCGCGTTACAATGACCCATACCAAAAACGTTTCGGTTGCGTCAGGACCACTAAGGGGGAACTGTCATGTCACCTGCAGACCTAGCATTAATCGCCAATGCGCGAACAGATTCGGACGCCTTTACCACTTTATTCGACCGCTACCGGCCCTTAGTCAACAACACCATCAAAAACTACCACATGCGCGACTACTCGTATGACGATTGGCTCCAAGAAGCCCGCATCGCGTTACTCAAAGCCGTCGAGCGCTATGATGGCAGCCGCGGCTCCCAGTTCGGCCCCTATTACAAGATGGTGTTGAACTCTCACCTGCGCTCGCTGCTGCGGCGCTACCTCGCACAAAAACGCACCGCCGATGTCACCAGCGACGCGACGGCCACCGAGAACCTCGACGCCGTGATGCCCCACCTCGTGGCCCGCCAGGTGGAAAGCGGCCTGGTGTTGCGGCTGGAATTTTCCACTTTTCTCGGCCAACTCTCGCCGCTGGAAACTACCGCTTTTCACGCCTTACTGAAAGCCCCAACGGCAGAGCAACCGCGGGCGCTGCGCCGCGCGGCCGAGCGCACCCACACCAAGCTGCTGGCCTTCATGGCCGAACATCGTTAACCCATCAAAAAAACGGCCACTTGGCCGTTTTTTTGGTGGCTTAGCGCACCTGATATTGGCGTTCCTGATTGGTGACGCCGGTGAGCACAAACGGCCCGGCAAAATACGCTGGATCCGCCTGGTAGTCAGCGGCGGCATAAGGGACCTTATCGGTGAAGACCCGCTCGTATTCCGCAACACTCAATTGCCGCCGCGCCGCCAGCAGCGCCTCGTGATCGGCGCGGTGCAGCTGACTGGCAAACCCAGGCACCAGCGTGGCGCTAAAGAACTCGCCCACCGCCCCGGAGCCATAGGAGAACAACCCGATGCGATCACCGGCTTGCAGCGTCGCGTCGTGCTCTAACAGCGACACGAGGCTCAAGTAAAGCGAGCCGGTGTACAAGTTGCCGATTTGGCGACTGTACCGTGCGCTCAGGTCAAAGCGTTGCTGCAGGCGTTCCTGATCCGCCGCGGCGGCTTGCGGCAACACGCTGCGCAAGGCCTTAAGCCCCATTTTGGTGTAAGGCAGATGAAAGGTCAGCGCCGCAAAATCGGCCAGCGTGCGGCCGGTGGCGGCTTGGTAATCCGCCCAGCAGTCGGCAAAAAACTTGAGATACTGCTCGGTGGAATACTTGCCACGCGCCAACGCGGTATCGGTGTACACCGGCCGCCAAAAGTCCATGATCGACTGCGAGCGGTAGGCACTGTCATCCGCCAAGGCCAACAGGCGCGGCGCGGCCGTCACCAACATGGCGATGGCCCCGGCGCCTTGAGTCACCTCGCCAGGCGTTGCCAAGCCGTAGCGGGCAATGTCGCTAGCAATCACCAGGGCCGTGCGCTGCTGGTGGGCCGCGACGTAATCGCGGGCCAACATGAGCCCTGCAGTGCCGCCGTAACAGGCCTCCTTGAGTTCGACCGCCCGCAAATTAGCCGGCAGGTCTAATAAGGCCTGAATATACAACGCCCCCGCCTTGCTGGCGTCGACGCCGGTTTCCGTCGCCAACACCACCAAGCCGATCGCCGCGCGATTCGCCGGCGTCAACACCTCTAGCGCCGCCGCGGCGCCTAAGGTGACGGCGTCTTGGCTACTTGGGGCCACTGCCTGCACGTCTTGGCCAATGCCAATCGTGAACTTGGCCGGAGCCACGCCGCGCGCCTGGGCTAATTCGGTTAAATCTAAGTCAAATGCCGGCGTCGCCAGGCCGAGTGCGTCAATGCCGATGGTTGTCATGTTGTCCTTCCTTTCGCAGCGCGGCCAGTGCCCGCCGCGCCGCAGCTAAATCCTTGGTATGTAAGCGCGCGGCCAACGCTTGAATCTCCGATCCGGTAGCGCCAGCGGCGATGGCCAAGGCATGCGCCTGCAACGCCATGTGCCCGGCTTGAATCCCCGGGCCCACCAAGGCGCGCAACGCCGCCAAATTTTGCACTAAGCCGACGGCAGCAATCCCGGCTTGTAGTTGGGCCACGGTGTGCCACCGGCCGAGGGCACTGGCCACTTGGGCCAACGGCAGCGCACTGATTGCCCCGCCGACGACGCCCACCGGCAACGGCAGCCGCAGTTCGCCATGGAGTTGATTGGCCGCCAACCACCAGCGCGACAGCGGCCGCATGCCTGTTGCGCTGGTGGCTGAGGCAAACACTGCGGCGGCCACGGCTCGTGTGTCGTTGCCACTGGCCAAGACCACGGCGTTGACGCCATTCATGATGCCCTTGTTGTGGGTCACCGCGCGGTCAGAATCGACTTGCGCCAACTCGCTTAACGCCACCACCCGCGTTGCAATGGCTTGGCCGCTGTGGTCGCGCGTGGCCAAGGCGGCTGGCGCCAGGGTCACCGTGGCCACGGTTTGCTCCGGCACCTGGTTGCTTAAAATCGCCACCAAGGGCTCGGCGTGTAACCATTCGCCCACCACGGCCGCCATCGCTTCAAGCAGCGTGTTGACCAAGTTGGCCCCCATGGCCGCCTGCGGATCGATGGTGACCTGGAGTTTCAACCACCGGGCGGCCACGATGCTCGGCGTAATCCCGCGCAACCCGCCGCCGCGGGCCACTAATGACGGGTGGGCCGCCGCGGCCACCGCCGTGAGCTCGGCTTGGCGGGCGGCCACCAACTGTGCCGCCGCCGGCAGGTCAGCCAGGTGGTCAAACACGATTTCCCCGGTCACCAGGTGCGGCGCGGTGGTGACGTGGACGCCGCCGCTGGCGCGCACCATGCGCGCGCCGTTGCTGGCGGCCGCGACCACGGAAGGCTCCTCGGTGACCATGGGCACCTGCGTGAGCTGCCCATTAATCACGAGGTTTCGGCACACGCCAAACGGCAAGGTGAACTGACCAATTTGATTTTCGCTTAACGCATCAGCCACCGCCGCCGGCAGGGCACCGCTGGTCGCCAACTGCGCGGCAGCTGCCGGCGTCAAGGCGCCTTCTGCCACTAACGCCGCGCGGCGCGCTGCCGGGGTCATTTGATAAAATTTCATGGCTTGCTCCTTAATCGGGAATCGTCACCGCAACGGCCACGCTCATGCCGCCGCCGACACACAAGGCGGCGATGCCGCGATGCAAGCCGCGAGCGCGCAAGGCGTGGATCAACGTGACCAAGATTCGCGCCCCGGATGCGCCAAGCGGGTGCCCCAGCGCCAATGCCCCACCGTTCACGTTGAGCTTCGCGTCAGGAATCCCGAGGTCCCGGGCCACCGCGACGCTTTGCGCGGCAAAGGCCTCGTTGAGCTCAAATAAATCGATGTCGGCCACCGTGCTGCCGGTTTTGGCCAGCAGGTTTTCAATCACCTGCTTTGGCGCGTACCCCATGATGGCCGGATCGATGCCGCCTTCCGCGTAACCGGTGAGCTCGGCTAAATATTCCGCGTGGGTCGCTTCGGCGTGGGCCTTGCTGGTCAGCACCAAGGCCGCGGCGCCGTCGTTGATGCCGCTGCTGTTGCCTGCCGTCACGGTGCCGCCATGGCGAAACGCGGGCTTGAGGCGCGCCAGCTTCGCCGCATCGGTGTCCGGCCGTGGCGCCTCGTCGCGCCGAATCACCGTGTCGCCAATGGTCACCGGGGCCAGCTCGGCGGCAAAGGCGTCGCGGGCCTGCGCGGCCACGGCGCGTTGGTGGGAGCGCAAGGCAAAGGCGTCTTGGGCGGCGCGGTCGACTTGGTATTCCCGCGCCACGTTTTCGGCAGTGGTGCCCATCGGCTCGCCACTAAAGGCGTCGGCTAGCCCGTCTTTCATCATGCCATCGACAAAACTCACATCGCCGAGCCGGTGGCCGTTGCGCATATTCGGCGCGTAAAACGGCGTGGTGCTCATGCTTTCGGTGCCGCCGACCAGCACCGTGGTGGCATCGCCCATCGCGATGGCGGTTTCCCCGAGGCGCACCGCCTTTAAGCCGGAGCCACACACCTGGTTGATGGTCATGGCCGTGCTGCTGGTCGCCAGCCCGGCGCCCAGCGCGATTTGCCGCGCCACGTTTTGGCCACTGTTGGCCTGCAAGACGTTGCCGATGATGGCCTGATCCACCGTGGCCGGCGCCACCTGCGCGGCGGTGATCGCCGCGGTTGCCGCCACGGTGCCTAGGCTCACCGCGGATTGTGTCGCCAAGCCGCCCCCGAATTTTCCAATCGGCGTGCGCTTGGCACTGAGAATGACTACTCCAGCCATGTTGGCCCTCCTTTATGAATCGCTGAAATCTAGTATACGGGAATCGCCGCGGTTTTTCAGCCGACCTAACCAAACCTTAATTGTGCGCAAGCGACGTGCTACACTCATAGAGGAGGCAAGCGCATGCGAGTGATCGACTTATTGTTATTAATGCACGACTACAAAAAAAACGTCCCCGTCCGCGTGCGTTGTGCGGGCGAAAACGTCTTGATTGGCGAGCTAACCCTGCAAACCGCCAACGACCAGCCGCAGTTGGTGATTCACCCTAAAACTAGCGGCCATCCGCTGAAGCTTTGGGAGGTCATGGCGTTGCTGGACCGGCCGGCCTACCGTCAGGCCTATGTCTACGTGGCCGAGCCGGCAGACTTGCGGCCGCTGTTCGGCTTTCAAACCGTGGCCGGGGGCATCGTGTTGAACTAGCTGGGCAGGCGCTTCATCATTCGGCGCAGCCGCGTGCGGTCGATCAACATGACCCCCAGCTGCTCCGCCAGCTCCTTGGCCGAATCGGAAAATTCGCTGTTGGTGATCACCGCGGCGGCGTCGAGCTTGTAGTAGTTTTGCCCGGCCCAGACTTCTTGCACCGCCTTGTTGCCAACGAACCCGGTATACCGCTTGCACTGAAAGCCAACGCGCTCGCCTTTTTTCGTGCCGATGACGTCGATGCCTTGGTCCCCCGACGCCTGGGTCACCTCGATGTGCTTGAAACTGTTGCGCCGTAACAAGTAGGCGCAAAACGCCTCGAACTCGGCGCCGTCCATGATGTCAACGTTTTCCATTTGCAAGTCGCGGTAGCGAAAATGGTGCCGGTATACCAAGATGGCGTTGACCACCACCCACAAACTGATCACGCCAAACGCGGTGGGGTCCAGCCGCGGCTTCCACACCAAAGGTACCACGCCGCGCGCCCAAAATGAATACACCAGCGCGGCGAGAAAGCCGACAGTCAGCAAGCCATATAATCGTCTCCGTAATCCCCGCATGTGCCCAACGCCTCCGTGATTGATAGCCCTAGCGTACCAAACATTGCCCCGGTGCGGGTCGGGAATGATGGATTTTGATTGAATCTTCATACTTTTTCGGCTAGGCTAAGGGTTGAGAGCGGTTACAACCGCTGAGGAGGAAAATTGTCTTGACCTTAAGCGCAAAAATCTTCGCCCATGTTGGCGGCGACGTCATCACCCAGTACACCTTGCAAAATCCATCCGGTATGACCATTCGCTTCTTGACCTTTGGCGCCCGGGTGCAACAAGTCCGCCTGCCCAGCGCCGGCATGGACCCAAACTTGTTACTCGGCTTCATCACCTTACAGGACTATCTCACCCAGCCCGGCGCGTTTGGCGCCTTGGTCGGCCCGGATTGTCACCACCCCAACCGCGCGGGCTGGGCCAACTGGAACTGGCGGGCCACCACCGCAGAAGGCCCCGGGTTTGACCGCCTCACCTTGCGCCTGGCGCTGGGGCCGGATCAAGACGGCGCACCGGGCGCGCGCACCATCACCGTGGTGCACACGTTAAGCGCCGACAACTTGTGGACCACGACCACCACCGTCGAAACGACCCATCCAGTGCCGGTTAGTCTCGCCTATCAGCTGGCTTGGCAGCTCACCGGCGACCCGGCGCAGACGATTCTCGCTGAAGCCCTCACCGTCGATGGCGTTGCGCACCAGCTGCCGACCACCGCCACGACGCTTGCCGCCAACCGCCTCACGCTGGCGGATCAACACTGGGCGCTGACCTACTCGACGGACGCGCCGCAACTGCGGCTGGATCCGCTGGCCACCGTTGGCGAGGCCAACAACTTTAACGGTATTCTCGGCCAACCGCACGTCGGCCTGATCATCCAGCCACTGCCGGCCGGTACCGAACCACTCCTGGTGACCCCCGGTGCGCCGCTGACGGTGACGACGCAGGTGCGGCTCACCGCCAAATAGGCACGAAAAAAAAGGCAATTGATGTGAACCCCCAAGATTGTTGTCCAATCCTGGGGGTTCACATCAAAATGCCCTTTTTTGCTTGTCCTTATTTGAAGTAATACCGCGCCGTTTCGATGGCGCTGGTGGCCATCAACGACTGGCCATATTCGGCTAACACGTCAGCCGACAACGCCACCTGGTCCCCATATTCCAACGCCACCGCCAACTGGTCCTTCGCTTCTTCGACGGAGAGCTGGTTCGGATAAAACGTCAACACCAGATAGTAGGTGTCTTGGTAGCGGTACAAGTCGCTGGCCGCGCCTTCGAGGTGCAGGCTGTGGGCCAATTGCACGAAGTCTTCAAAGTCCGCAAACTTCACGACCACCTTGTTCACCGGCACGCCGTGATCATCGATGTAACCACCTTCGTCGATGGGTTCATTGTGATCCGTATCCAACGCCGTGAGCTGCCGGCGGATGAAGTCCGGCACGCTATCTGGCTCCGAGGCGTCGCTGGCCGCCGTGATCGCAGGCTCGTCAGTGCTGTCGCCGTCGTTGCGCATATTCTTGCTGATCAACAGTTCCAACCCGCTTTGGCTCGGCATGACCTGAAACGTCACCGCCGAGTTATCCGCGAAGCTGTGATCGGTATCGACTTCATCGAGGATGCTATAGAAAAACTGTTCGATTTGTTTATGGTTGCCGAGCAAGTCCAACACGGTGATGCCGCGCTCTGCCAAGTCATCATTGCCCAACGTGACGCGAATCGTATCTGCATTCAGCCGTTCCATTTCCATGTTGACCGCACCTCTTCCCGACGAGTCACGCTCGCCTTTTCTCAAGTCCATTATACCAGACTCTCATTCGAACGGCATTCTACGCTAAGTCCACAAGAAATGCAACTCTCAGCCCACCAAAAAAGGACGCAATCGGCGCCCTACAACAATTACCACGTGATGCCACCTCCCTGCCGGCGGTGCCGGTTAAAACCCGGCGAGCAGCTGCGCCCGCTGGAGCTCCAACGTGCGCACCGAGCGCGGCAGGAAGCGGCGCATTTCATCTTCATTAAAGCCAACCTGCAATCGCTTATCATCCATGATGATTGGCCGCCGCAGAATTGCCGGTTTCTCAACCATCAACTCGATCAACTCGCTCATGCTGATGGTCTCCAGGTCAAGTTTTAAATCGAGAAACGAGCGCGACCGCGTCGAAATCAACTCGGAGGTGCCTTCCTCGGTCATGCGTAAAATGGCCTTCATCTCATCAACGGATAACGGGTCCGCCGTGATATTGCGCTCAGTAAACGCAATGCCATGGTCGACCAGCCATTCTCGCGCCTTACGGCAAGACGTACAACTTGGTGCGGTATACATCATCAATACAACCATTAGCACACCCTCCCCTTTTCTTGGGTGGTAACGACGTCATCCTACTTTACCAGTATAGAGGATTGGCCCAGGCGAATACAATCACATTCGTAAAATTATTTTTGTGTTTGCCGTTCACCTAACTATTATCGGGAATGCATCGATCGTAATGTTCGGGGCTTGACCGGGAATGCCAAGGGTTTCCCGGCTTAGCCTAACTGAAACCGTAAAAATTAATAGTTTAATAATTGATAATTAAAATTCAATCTCACGCACATCGCTGGCCAACTGCACCGGAATGGCCGGCCCAGCGGCGGCTTGCGCCTGCGCCTTTAACTCGGCGAGACTCACCTCTTGCGGCAAGTGGGTCAGCAACAGGTGCTTGACGCCGGCGGCCTGGGCCAACTCGCCGGCTTGTGGCGCAGTCAAGTGCCACAGCGGCGGTTGGGCGTCGGCCAAAAAGTTCGTATCCGCCATTAGCCAGTCGGCGCCGGCGGCAAACGGCGCCAACCCCGCAAAGGCCCGGGTGTCGCTGGTGTTCACCAACACCTTGCCGGAAGCGCGCTCCAGAATCCGCACGGCAAAGGCCGGCACCGGGTGCTGCGTTTCTAAAAAGGTCAACTGAAACGGCCCGAGATCGAGCACGCTGTCGGCCGTGTACCCGACGCCTTGGGTAAAGGCCCCAAAGGTCAGGCTGGCAAAATTCAACGGATCCTTGGTGTGGCCGTAGATCGGCAGCGGCGACACCTGCTTGGTTCCGGAATGCAGCTGATAATAATACTGCAAGACGCCGATATCGGCTATGTGGTCGTGATGGTAATGCGTCAACAACACCGCCGACAAGCTGAAGGGATCGGCGACTTGTTCCAAGGCCAACAACGCCCCGCTGCCGCAATCCATCAACAACCGGTAGCCGGCACTTTCGACCAGATACGCACTGGTGGCGACGCCGGCGGCTGGATAGCCGCCTAAATACCCAATAATCGTGACTTTCATGGTAAACTTCCTTTCGCACCGCGTTTTGTAAGCGGTATACTAGAGCTGGAGGTGTGAGGATTGACACAATTTCAAATGATACTTGGTAGTAAACATTTTCTCCGGCACTATTTCACGGACTATGATACGCCACTGGTGCTGTTAAAGTCACTGGAGAAGGGCCGCAACTACGCGTTGTTGGATTTAGCCGCGGCCATTCCGTTTGTCGCGCCGATGGCTTACACCCAAGTGGCCGGGGCCCAGCCGATTCCGACCAGCGGCTTTTTTAACCTGATGTACTTCGGGGTCTCCGACGCCGACGAGCCGGTGTTCGTCGCCAAGGTGCGCCGGCTCATCGACCACCACGCCCAGCTGCGCGGCTGCACCAGCATCACCTTGTTCAAGGCCAACACAAAAGAGATTGAATATCTGTTACTGACCAGCTGGGAGAAAAAGCTCGACGTCTTTGCCTCACGCCACATGCCGCTGGTCACCCCAGTCATGGCCTACATGGACCGCGCCGCGGCCGCCGGTGGCTATCACGAAGCCATTTATACCGCCGTCGCGCCGAATACCGACAACGATGACGACGACGAAGAAAAGGACTAACAATCAGCGGGACGACCACGTCGCCCCGCTGATTTAGTCTTCAGGCCCCGCGCGACCCACCAGCGAAAGCTGATCGATCAGCCGCCCGGTCATCCACGCAAACCCCAGAAAGACGACGATGTACACCGTGATCACGACGGCGGCTAGCCCGCCGCTGGGCTCTGCCACCTGGCTGTGTAGCGTCACCAAGGTCACCACGGCATCGGCGACGCCAATCACTAACGGCAAGGCGAACACCCCGCCCACCGTTTGCCAGGTGATGCGACGCGCGCTAGTAGCCGGCAGGCCCAGCTGTTGCAACACCGCGAGTTCCGCTTGACTGCCGTCTGCCGCGATGACTAGTTTTAACAGCAAGATGCTGGCCGTGGCCACCACAACCACCGTGCCCGCCAGCAAGGCAAGAAATAACCCGAAGCCGAACAACGTCTGGCCCGCAGCCCGCACCGGCGCGCGATACGCCGCCGCAGCCCGCGACCAAGTCCGCCCGCCGGCCACGGTGGCCAGCCGTGGCAGCTGGCGCCCGGCGCGCACCGCGGCCGTATTGGCGACAAAACTCAATTGCGCATCCCCGCGCGCCAGGCGATTCACCGCGCGCCGGGTGGCTGCGGTGGCCGCCGGGTACAGGCCCCACAACCGGTCCGTGGTCCCCACGACTTGCGCAAACGCGGCATCTGTTACGACCAGTCCGCGGTCAAAAAACACATCCTGCCCCAGCGGAAATTGATTGGTCACCTGCGCGACTTGCACTTGGGGGCCGCGCGCCAATGCGATGACGTGCGGTCGGTGCCGCTCACCAAAGTGCCGTTGCACCTGGCCGATGCGCGTGGTTATGACCATGGCCTGCCGCCCGGTTAACTGCAAGGCGGGCAGGCTTGGTTGGCCGCGCCGCAACCGCAGATAGTCGCTGGCCGCCATGACCTGATACAACCCCAGGTGCGAGGCAGCGCCGCCGGTCAGGCGCCCCACCACCAGCTTGGTGGTGAGTTCACGGGTGGGCGCTTGCGGCAGTGCGGCAAGAACACTGCGCTTGGTTTGCGCCGTGACCACGACCGGGGCCACCACCGCGCGGTTCATCTCTGCAGTGGCCACGCCATACACCATGCTGGCACTGCCCAGCACGGTCATGGTCACACTGGCTAGAATCGTCGTTAACCACAGCGAGTGCGCATGCGCGCGCAGCCGCGAGGCAATGGTCGTCAAAGTCATCGTGGTGCTGATCAACCAGCGGCCTTGATGCCGGCGCTGCAAGGCAGTCAGCCACAACGGTAAGCCGTCGCGAATCACCCAATACGTGCCAATCAGCCAGGCGCTCAAGATGACGACGAGCAAACCGAGCCCGCCCCATTGGCGATTCTGCTGCGGCAGCCGACTTAAGAGCGGCCGCCAGCCCAACATGACCACCCAGCCCGCGATCATCAAACCGGCGCCGAGCAGCCCGCGCCAGCGTCCGCCGCGCCGCGTTGGCAACGCCGTGACCGGCAGCGGGCGCAGCCAAGGCGTCAAGTCGCGCCCACGCACGGCCAAGGCATCGAGTAATCCTTGTAGCGCCGCGACGACCATGAGCGTCACGCTGAGCTCTAACATGGTCAACGGCGACCATAACAGCCCGGTGGTGACGTGTAGCCCCATCAGCCGCACCATCGCCATGGCGATCAATTTTGACACCACCACCCCGAGGCTCAACCCCAGCACTAGCGTCACCGCTTGGCGCACCAACGCCTCCAGCACCAAGCGCCCGCCCAGCCGGTTGGCGCTGAGGCCCAGCAGTCTGGCGACGCCGAATTCTTGGCGCCGGCGCTGCCACAACGCCCGTTCGAGGTAAAACTGAAAGGTCACGGTAAAGGCTAGCAGCAACAACATGACCAGCGTCAGCCCCGCTGGCACCACCGCCGTCACCTGCATGGCCGTGGCCGCGGCATCAGCCAAGGCGTGATTTTCGCTTAAGGCGCCTAACGCGTAAAGGACCGCGATCAACAACGCGCCCAGCACCACCGCCAGCGTGTTGCCGCGACGGTGGCGCCACAGCTGCTTAACGGCGCGGCGCATGGGCAATCCCCCCGCTAAGCGTGGCGGCCATGTCGATGATTTGCTGGTGGAACCGTGCCCGCGAGCCATTGCGCGTGACCTCGGCAAAAAACGTGCCATCCTTAATAAAGATGATTCGATTGCAGTAGCTGGCCGTATACGCGTCATGCGTCACCATGAGAATCGTGCGGTCCTCCTGGAGGTTGATCTGGGTGAGGTAGCCCAGCAGTTCGCTGGCGGCCAGCGAATCCAGACTGCCGGTGGGCTCGTCGGCGAGAATGAGGCTGGGCTCGGCGATCAACGCCCGAGCGGCGGCGACGCGCTGCTGTTGCCCGCGCGATAGCTCGGCGGGGTAGCGCTGCAACAAGGCCGTCAGGTGCAGCAACTTGGCCACGGCGGCCAGCCGCGACGCCAAGTTGGCCGGCACCGGCGGCACCAAGGTCAGTGGCGTGGTGATGTTATCGGCAACGGTGAGATCGCCGATTAAGTTGAAGTCTTGGAAAATAAACCCCAATTGTTCGCGGCGAAACTTGGCCGTTGCGCTGTCGCTAAGCGCGCCAATGGCCGTGCCGTTCACGGTCACGGTACCGGTGGTCGGCTGGTCGATGGTCGCCAAGATGTTCAACAACGTCGACTTCCCGGCGCCGCTGGGGCCCATGATGCCGACGAACTCGCCGGCATCGACAGCGAAGCTGAGATCCGTTAAGGCGGCGACGCGATTGAAGCGATGCCCGTAGATTTTCGTCAAGTGATTCACTGAAACCATCCGCATGACTGGCCCTCCTTGCTGGCTTCATCATACCAAAAACCACGCGCCTGCGGGGTGACAATCCCGTCACCAAGCTTGCCCTACTTGATTAAAACCGTTACATTAACACATAGAAAGGCAGGTGGGCGTGATGGCCACCATTATGATTATTGAAGACGATCAAACCATTAGTCACCTGATTGCCAGCGAATTGACCCGCTGGCAACACCAGCCCGTGCTGGTCCAGAATTTTTCTCAGGTCTTCCAGGAGTTCGAAGCCGCCGCGCCCCAGCTGGTGTTAATGGACATCAACCTGCCGGTGTATGACGGCTATTATTGGATGCAACAGATTCGCGCCACCAGCAAAGTCCCGGTGATTTTCATCTCGAGTCGCAACACGAACATGGACATGGTGATGGCCATGAACATGGGCGGCGACGACTTCGTCAGCAAGCCCTTCGCCATGGAGGTGTTGCTGGCCAAGATCAACGCCTTGTTGCGTCGCACCTACCATTATGCCGAACCGGCCAGCGCCACGCTGAGCCACAACGGCTTGACGCTGGATCTGCGCACCGGGCAAGGCGCGGTGGGCACGACCACCATCGATTTATCCAAGAACGAATATCAGCTCCTGCAGATCCTCATGCGCCATCACGGGGCGGTGGTGTCGCGCAATCACCTGTTGCGCGAGCTGTGGACCGACGCGCGGTTCGTCGATGACAACACCCTCACGGTAAACATCAACCGCCTGCGCAAGAAAATCGAAGCCGCCGGGTTGCCGGATTACATTCAAACCAAAATCGGCCAAGGCTATCTCGTTCCCTAGGAGGCACGCATGCGACTACGCGATTATCTGTTTGACCGCCGGCGCGGCATCGGCGTGTTCCTCGGCGGCTTAGTGTTGTTTTGCCTCGGGTTGTGGCTTGACCCTGAGCATCGCCTCGCCATGGCGACAGTGGCGTACATGGCCAGCTTGGTGCTGTTGATTGCCGCGGGATTCACCTGGTGGCAATACCTCGACCACAAGCGCTGGCTCACCCAACTCGCCGACCGGGTTAAAGCTGGCGATGCCGCGCTCGACTGGCCCCTACCGGCCAGCCAAAATCGCGAGCAGGCGCTGTACGCCACCGCCTATAACCAATTGGTGACGGCCCATCGCCAAAGTGCCACGAGCTTCGTGGCCACTAGTCAAGACCAGCGAGAGTTTATCGACACCTGGGTGCACGAAATCAAGGTGCCGCTGGCCGCGGCCACGCTGTTAGCAGAGCGGCTGGAAGACACCGCCGACCCGCAGCAGCTCGACGATTTGACGCTAGCCTTGGACCAAATCGGCGGCTACGTCGACCAGGTGCTGTATTATTCGCGGCTGGATAGCTTCAGCAAGGATTATCTGCTGCAGCCCACCGCGTTGACCACCGTGGTGAACGACACCGTTGTCGGCTTGCGCAACCTGTTTATCGCCAAGCGCCTGCAGTTTCACCTCACCGGTGCGGACCACACCGTGGTGACCGACGCCAAGTGGCTGCGCTTCATCCTGAGCCAGCTACTCAGCAACGCCCTGAAGTACACGGCAAGCGGCGGCGCAATCACCGTGACCCTCGCCGAGACGGTTACCGAAACCCAACTCAGTGTGACCGACACCGGCATCGGCATCCCCGCCGGTGACTTACACCGCGTTTTCGACAAGGGCTTCACCGGGGAAAATGGCCGCAACGCCAACCACCAAGCGACTGGGCTCGGGCTCTACTTGGCCAAGCAGCTCGCCGCCAAGCTCGGCCACGACTTGACCATCGCCTCGACGGTGGGGCAAGGCACGACCGTCACCATCCACTTTCCACAACTCACTTACTTTGGACACGATATTTTGGAGGCAACCCATGACTAGTTTCACCATGACCTATCCCCTGTGGGCGCGCATGGAAACCATGAGCGCGCGCTGGATGAGCATCGTCTTTGTGCTCGGGGCGTTTTTGCTCATCGTGTTGGCCATGGTCGCCACCGCCGTGCAAAATCCGCGGATTCGGCGTTGGGGGCTGATTGGCCTCACCGGCAGCCTGTTGCTGGTGGCCGGCGCCGGCGGGGCGATGTATTGGTACATTCAACCTTACCTGCGCTTGAACAAGCTGGTGACGCCGCGGGTGCGCGTCAAACGCGCTGAGTTTTCCGGCTTGGTGGCCGAAAGCGGCAGCGAAATCAGCAACATGGCCGCCTACAACGATTACCCCGACCTCGACAAGCTGCCGATGTATGATCGCAGTACCGTGACTTGGCCGGTGACCTACAAGGGTAAAGGCAGCGGCACCCAGTACTTCGTCATTCCGCGCTACAACCGGTTGTACGCCTACACCGGCCGCGTCGAATACACCAACACCGCGCACGCCTACCTCAAGGGTTACCGCTACACGCTCAACGACCGGCGCTATGCCGCACTGGGCTTCATCAATCCCAGTGCCTATTCCACCGTGGCGCTGGTCATCCCCAAGGCACAAAAAAAGCAGACCTATGATTTACAGATTCAAACCAAGGTCTACCAACTTCAAACCGGTGGCATTAACTGGACCAGCGAAACGGTCCACCGCGTCGAAAAATGGTGACTAACGCACCAGCTTCGACCAAATCTTCACCTGACCCGCAGCCAGCGACGCCGGCACGTCAATGATCCGTTGATTGGCGCTGCCGCGAAACTGCAGGGTCAGGTCTTTTTCTGCCTCCAAGAAGCGGCCGTCGATGAGAATATCCAGCAGGTCCAGCAACTCAAGCTTGTCAGCCGACTCCTGCATCAACTCGTCCCACTTGTACCCCGTCCAGCTCCAGATGTCCTTATCGTGGCCGAACTCCGCCCGCACGCGCCGGCACAGCTTCAAGCATACCTGCGTGTTCAAAAACGGCTCGCCGCCCAGCAGCGTCAGGCCTTGCACGTAAGGCTGGGCAAGGTCCTTGATAATGCGCTCTTCCAGCTCCTGGGTGTAGGGTTGACCGTAGTGAAAATTCTGCGCCACCTTGTTGTAGCACCCCGGGCAGTTAAACTTACAGCCCGACACATACAAGCTGCAGCGCACCCCTTCGCCATCCACAAAGTTAAAGGGCTTGTAGCTGGCCACATAGCCCAGCGACAAGTCGCTAGCCAGCCATTCCTTGGGTGCGGGATTATTCGGCAGGCGCACCGCCGCGCCGTGAATGTCATCAATGGATAAATGCAGCTTTGTCATGTTGGGCCTCCGTCAACTTCGTCGTGCCTCCATTTTACCACGCCGCCTACTAGATGTCGTGGGCATTGGCGAGATTCCCTACTAAATCTAGCCACTAAAAAAGGCCGCGCAAGCGCGGCCCAACTGGTGCCTACAGGTTCAAGGCTTCAACCAGTTTTTTGTTATCGTCGTTACTGATGCTTTCGGTGATGGCGCGTTCGCTGAGCTTCGCCATTTCAGTTGTCGACAGCTTCTTCATGAGGCTGCGCACCTTCAAGACACTCGTTGCGGACATGGAGAATTCGTCCAAGCCCATGCCGACCAACAGTGGCACCATGATCGGGTCGCCAGCGGCTTCCCCACACATGCCAGCCCACTTGCCTTCCTTATGCGCGGAGTCAATGACGTGCTTGACCAGGCGCAGGATGGATGGGTTATACGGTTGGTACAGATAGGACACGTGCTCGTTGCCGCGGTCAGCGGCCATCGAGTACTGGATCAAGTCGTTGGTCCCAATCGAGAAGAAGTCGACGCGCTTAGCGAATTGATCCGCCAAGACGGCTGCGGCTGGGATCTCGATCATGATCCCCAACTGGATCGAATCGGACACCTTCACGCCATCCTTGATCAGCTTGTCCTTTTCTTCGAGGAAGACCTGCTTGGCCTGCTCGAATTCTTGGATCGTCGCAATCATCGGGAACATGATGCGCAGGTTACCGAAGGCCGAGGCCCGCAGCAACGCGCGCAATTGCGTGCGGAAAATGTCTTGCCGGTCAAGCGAAATCCGAATCGCCCGGTAACCCAGGAACGGATTCTGCTCTTCTGGCAGTGGCAGATACGGCAGATGCTTGTCGCCACCGATGTCCATGGTGCGCACAACAACCGGCTTTGGATTCATCGTCTCCAAGACCTGCTTGTAGGCCTTGAATTGATCGTCTTCCGTCGGCAGTTCCGCGGAGTCCATGTACAAGAACTCGGTGCGGTACAAGCCCACCCCTTCGGCCCCGTTGGCTAAGACGCCATCCAGGTCCTTAGGCGTGCCGATGTTGGCGGACACTTCAAAGTGCTTGCCATCGGCGGTGACCGAGGCGGCCGTCTTTAAGGTGGCCCACTCGGCTTTTTGCTCGGTATAAGCCTTTTCTTCAGCTTTTGCCTGCTCGATTTGTTCAGGCGTTGGATCGACGGTCACTTCACCAGTCAGACCCGAAACCGTCAACATCTCATCTGCTTTGACGTCTTGGGTGATCGTTTGCGTGCCGACGACGGCTGGAATTTCCAGCGAGCGAGCCATGATTGCGCTATGCGCAGTCCGGCCGCCGATGTCAGTGACGAACGCCTTGACGTACTTCTTATTCAGCTGCGCCGTGTCGGAAGGCGTCAAGTCGTGGGCGATCACGATGACCTCTTCGTCGATCAGCGCTGGATTAGGCAGCGGGCGACCCAGCAAGTGAGCCAACACCCGCGTGGACACGTCGCGCACATCGGCGGCCCGTTCTTGCATGTACGGGTTGTCGGTCATGGCCTCGAAGGTGGCGATGAACATGTCGGAAACCGACTTCAAAGCCGCTTCGGCGTTGTCTTTGTCGTCTTTAATTTTGGTCTCGATGGCGCCGGTAAACTCCGGGTCGGACAAGATCATCATGTGGGCGTCAAAAACTTGGGCCTCATCCTCACCCAAGGTCTCAACCGCTTTGTCGCGGATGAGCTTGAGTTCGCTGTTACTTTGGTCTAATGCAGTGTGCAGACGTTGAATTTCCTGGTCAGGATCTTGGATCTTGGACTGAGAAAATGACAAATCGGGTTGCACTAACATGTAGGCTTTCGCGGTTGCGACGCCATCACTAGCGGCGATCCCCTTCAGTTGCTTTGTCATATTAGTCAGACAGTCCTTCCTTTTTCATGGTGTCTTCAATTGCGGCGATTGCCTCGGCTTCGTCGGCGCCTTCAGCAGAAATGGTCACGTCCGCGCCTTGGCCAACACCAAGACTCATGACGCCCATGATGGACTTCAAGTTAACGCTCTTACCTTTGTATTCCAAGTTGATGTCAGAATTGAACTTGCTTGCGGCCTGAACCAGCAATGTCGCTGGACGGGCGTGGATGCCTGTTTCTGCAATCACATTAAATTCGCGTTTTTCCATAAGATCTGCTCCTTCACATAAATAAAATGTTTGGTACGTAGAACTTGGCATTCTACTCCGTGTAAACCTTAACATTATTCGGCGACGTGAACAAGTGCTAAGTTCACTGCTACCGGCTGTTTGCGCAACAGCGAGCGCCGGTTCACTGGACCGGCTGATAGTGATAAATGATCTCGCCACCGCGGCCGGCGGTGCCGACAATTTCCTTGCGCTCAGGGTAATTCGTCCAAACGGCCCGAAACGCCCCAAACTCGGCTGGTGTGATCTTGATTTCCGCCCGCGTGCCGGCCTTCAGCTCGGCAATTAATTTGGCATAATCCGGGGTCAAATTCTTGCCTCCTTCCTCGACATGGGATTACGATAACATTATAGCCCAATGACGGCAAACAAAACGCATGACATGGGCCTCATTGCGATTTTTTTAGCACTCTCATGCCTAGAGTGCTTGAATTATTCTGTTCCCGGTGTATACTAGCCTCATAGGTCAAGAAAGGTCAGAACTTTTCGCGACCCAGCTGATTCTAGAAAGGTTGTGACCAAACGGTGTTATGTGAAAACTGCCATAAGAATCCAGCCACAATTCATCTGTACACGAGCGTGAACGGTTCAAAGCAAGAGATTAACCTCTGCCAGAACTGTTACCAGCAACTCAAGCAACAAGCAGGAGGAAATATGCAAAACCCAATGAACGCCAATGACCCATTCGGCTTCAACTCATTGGATGACATCTTCCGGGCGATGAGCAACGGCATGCCGCAAGGTCAACCCGAGGCCCAAACCCCGCCGACCCAAAGTGGCCGCGGTGGCAATGGCAACAACGGTGGCCGCGGCAACGACGGGAATTCCGTGCTCGGCCAATTCGGTGTGAACTTAACCGATAAGGCTAAGCGCGGCGAAATCGATCCCGTCATCGGCCGCGATGCCGAAATCGCGCGGGTGATTGAGATCTTGAACCGCCGGACGAAGAACAATCCCGTGCTCATCGGCGAGGCCGGTGTCGGCAAAACCGCGGTGGTCGAAGGCTTAGCCTTAAAGATTGCCAACGGCGACGTGC
This sequence comes from Lacticaseibacillus nasuensis JCM 17158, assembly GCF_001434705.1. Taxonomy (GTDB): domain Bacteria; phylum Bacillota; class Bacilli; order Lactobacillales; family Lactobacillaceae; genus Lacticaseibacillus; species Lacticaseibacillus nasuensis. Next base: position 166,246 of record NZ_AZDJ01000026.1, on the reverse strand, counting down.
CGACCAAGCTGCAAGATCGCCAAGTCATCCAACTCGACGTCGTCTCCCTGGTGCAAGGCACCGGGATTCGCGGTCAGTTCGAACAGCGCATGCAACAATTGCTGGACGAATTGAAGAAGAGCCCGAATACCATCCTATTTATTGATGAAATTCACGAAATCGTCGGCGCCGGTAATGCCGAAGGTGGCATGGACGCCGGCAACGTCATCAAGCCGGCCTTGGCCCGCGGCGAGATGCAACTCGTCGGCGCCACGACCAACAACGAATACCGGCAAATCGAAAAGGACTCCGCCCTCGCCCGGCGCCTGCAGCCCGTGCAAGTCGACGAGCCAACTCCGGAGGAAACCATTAAGATTCTCAAGGGGATTCAGCCGCGCTACGAGGACTTCCACCACGTGCACTACACGGATGACGCCATCACCGCGGCGGTGAACTTGTCGAATCGCTACATCCAAGACCGCTACCTGCCCGATAAGGCCATCGACCTGCTGGATGAGGCCGGGTCGCGGAAGAATTTGACCATTACCGTGGTCGATCCGCAAACCGTCCAAACCAAGATCGACGACGCCGAGCAGCAAAAGCAGGCGGCGCTGAAGCAAGAAGACTACGAAAAGGCCGCCTTTTACCGCGACCAGGTGGCCAAGCTCGAAAAGATGAAGGCCAACTCGGAAAAAGTCGACAGCAAAGACATGCCGACGGTCACCGAGCAAGACATGGAAAACATCGTCGAGCAAAAAACCAACATTCCAGTCGGTGAACTCAAGCAACAAGAGCAGCAGCAATTGAAGAACCTCGCCCCTGCCTTGGAGGCGCACGTCATCGGCCAAGACGAAGCCGTGGACAAGGTGGCCCGAGCTATCCGGCGCAATCGCATCGGCTTCAACAAAACCGGTCGCCCAATCGGCAGCTTCCTGTTCGTCGGCCCCACCGGCGTCGGCAAAACCGAGCTGGCCAAGCAACTGGCCAAGCAACTCTTTGGCTCCGAAGAGGCGATGATTCGCTTTGACATGTCGGAGTACATGGAAAAATTCAGCGTGTCCAAGCTCATCGGGTCGCCTCCTGGCTATGTCGGCTATGAAGAAGCCGGCCAGCTCACCGAGCAAGTCCGGCGCAATCCGTACAGCCTGATTCTCCTCGACGAAATGGAAAAAGCGCACCCCGACGTCATGAACATGTTCTTGCAGATTCTCGACGACGGCCGCTTAACGGACAGTCAAGGCCGCACCGTCTCGTTCAAGGACACGATCATCATCATGACCTCTAACGCCGGCTCCACCGATGCCGAGGCCAACGTGGGCTTCGGCGCCTCGATCAAGGGCACGCAACACAGCGTCATCGACCAGTTGGGCAACTACTTCAAGCCGGAATTCCTGAATCGCTTCGACGACATCATCGAGTTCCAGCCGTTGAGCAAGGCCACCCTGCTGAAGATCGTCAGCCTGATGATTGCCCAAACCAACGCCAACATCCAAGATCAAGGCCTGACCATTCACGTCACGGATCCGGTCAAGGAGAAGCTCGTCACCTTGGGCTACAACCCGGCGATGGGCGCTCGGCCGCTGCGCCGCGTCATTCAGGAGCAAATTGAGGACCGCGTCGCCGATTTCTACCTCGACCACCCGGCCGCCAAGAACCTGGAGGCCCGCATCAGCAACGGCGAGATTCAAATTGCCGAAAGCAAGGCCGAATAATCTAAAAACTGACACGCAGCAGCGTGCCAGTTTTTTTATCCCCACCAGCATGGACCGTGATTCTTTAAGAAACCGCTCACGCTTTCTTTTGTTTTCTGCCATGTTCACCTATAATGAAGCTAGAAGGATATGAAGGAGATGACCCCGGATGCGGCTAATTGATGTCACCAATAGTTATCCCCACCTCGTTTCACAACAACTTGCCCATACCGATACTGCTTATGTGAAGGTCTACTCGCTCGGGAGCACCACCGTCGTCTACACCCAAGCGCCAACCCATGACGAGTTGTTATTTACCAACGAAACCCGCAATGTCAAAAACGTCGAAATCGCTTTTGCGTTGGAAAAACTCAGCGGCGTTAACATTAAAGACGTCACCGTCATTCACGGGGATAAGCTGGCCGAGGTGTCGTTAACCACGACCCAACGGCGCGCTGCGGAATAAACTGATGCTGGAGAGTGCTCATGAGTCTGTTGAATCATTTTGAAAACTTACTCGATCCGAAAAATCATGCCGGTGCCAAAACGCCGGCCAACGACTCAGCGACTCGCCCCGTGACTATGGCTAGTCAGGTGCACCTGACGATTCACTACCGCCAAGTCGGCAGCACCATCGAACTGCGTGAGCCCACCGTGCTCGCCGGGGCCGTTGGCGACCACGTGACGATTCCGTGGGTGGTGATTCCCGGCTATGTGCTGACGGAAATCACCGGCTTCACCGCGTTTTTTCCTGCCGAAAGCGGGCCGGTGTATTGTGAGTACAGCCCGCAAATCGCCGGCCCGGTGATCGTCTACCACCGCGACACGCAAGGCCGACTGCTGGAGCCACCGGAAGTACTCACCGGCGACATCAACGCCGACTTTGAGGCCTATGCCTTAGCCGATAACGTCGACCAAGTCGTCGGCGACGCCGTGCAAACCGGTCAGTTCACCGGCCACAGTCAGACGATTCGCTTCACTTATCAGCTCAATGCGCTGGAAGCCGGCACCCCACCCGATCAAACCGAATACATCGAAGTGCTCGTGCCGAAGTCCGTTTACCTGGATCCGACCGCCACGAGCCCCTTGGCCGACGTGCTCCCGGCGCACACGTTTTGGCGCGTATACACGCTGATGCGCGAAACGGTCACCAATCAGGTCTGGCTCAACCTCGGCGGCAGCCAGTGGATCACCGCCGATCAAACCCAGCGTCGGCACACCATGGCGTTTCTGCACGGCCCGGACCAACTGGCGCTGCCGAGCCTGCATTTTGCCCAAACCAACACGCCGATGCGCGCGGTGGGTATTGCCACCGGCGGCAGCGACGGCGTCACGTTGTGGTCAGCCCCGTACGGCCACATCAACGGCACGCGCCTTGGCAGCGGCAGCCGGCTCAAGATTACCAGCAAGGCCGATCTCGATGACGGCTCGAGCTGGTACCAACTCAAAAGCGGCGACTATGTCATGGCCCAATACGTTGAGCTATAAAACAACCAAGCGGCAAGCCTTAAGGCTTGCCGCTTTTTTCGTCGCCAGGCACATAGGCCAATAATTCTCCCGGCTGACACTGCAACACCGCACACAACCGCCCCAACGTGGAAAAGCGAATCGCCTTGCCCTTGCCGGTTTTGAGAATCGACAAGTTGGCCACGGTGATGTCAACGGCGTCTGCCAAGGCCGTCAGCGTCATGTGGCGGCGCGCCAATAGTTCATCGAGCTTAATGATGATCATGGCACCCCTCCTAAATCGTAAAGTCGCTGTCGGTTTTGTAGGCCAAGGCCGCCGCCCACAGCTGCTGCAAAATCGCCAAGAAGACGCTGATCACCACGGGAATTGCCACGATGGCGCTACCAATCAACACCACGCCAGGCGCGTCGTCGAGTTGCGCAAAGCAGTACACCAAGGGCAACCAGCAGATTGCCCCGACCGCCATGACGCCGACCGCCCACTTCAGCTCAATCAATAAGCGCAACGCCTGAGGAGAAAACGCCTGCCCCCGAGCAATCACCCGCAGCAAGCCTTCCGCCAACCCCACTGCCACCAAAAACGCCAGAATCAAAATTATCATCCCCACCACAAAACTCCAGGTAGGCCCAACAGCCACCGGCGGCGCGGTGGTCACCAGGCGGTGCAGCATGATTGGCACGGGAATCGCGGCGATGACAATGGTCGCCACCCCCACCACGGCCAGTACCAGTTGTAAGAAAATCGTTCGACCCTTCATTGGCTCGTCCTCCATTACGTTTAAGGGTAGTGTACCACGAACCATATCGATAAACGATAAAACCTGGGTTAAGCTTTTCTTACGGCTGGGCCCAACAAAAAAGCAGGCTTGCGCCTGCTTGAGGGTTAATTTGGATAAATCGTTTCGGTTCCGTCCAAGGCGTCGGCCATTTCCGGGGCATACGGCCCAACGATCAGCTGCTCGGCATCGGGACCGGCGAGGAACTCCGCCCCAATGGCCCGCAACGCGTCGAACAATTCGTCTTGCTTGCTTTCCTCCGGCTCGGTGAGATCGACAATCAGGAACAGATTGCTTTGGTCCTGGTAGGTCATCGTGCGCAACCACGCGCGGTGCACGCGGCTATCCGTGGCGAGCTTATCTTGCAGGCTAGCCACCAATTCCGCCGGCACGTGTTCCGGCATGCTGATTTGGAAAGTCACCTGTTCTTGGTCATCGCCGCTTGCCGCATCCGTGGCCTGGTGGCGTTCGTCCATTTGGCGCTTCAAGTCGGCCAACGAGTCGCGGTCTAGGCTGATATTGTCGCTGAACGGGTTGATCACCGCGCCGGTGACGTCTTGGTTGTCGGCAATCATGGCGGCCAAGGTGGCAAAATCCACCGGAATGACCTGACTGTTCATGACGGCATCGTGATTGCCCGAATCATTCCACTGGTCGAAGAGCTCGTTGACGGCTTGCCAGTCGGTGAACACCGGCTGAAAACTATTGTCGTCTTGCGTCTGCAACAACGGGAACTGCAACTCGGTGCCTTCCGGAATCTGTGGATACCCGGCATCGTCCGTCGGCAGGTCCTTAGCGCCGAATACGACGAGAATCAGCTTGGCTCGTTCGATTAGCTCGTCGAGAAACGCGCTTAGCGTCTCATCGGTTTGCTCGTTTTGGTGTTGCCGCCAGCTGATCAACAAATCATCGTTGGTCAACTGCATCACGGCCGGGTTGAAGTCCGGTTGCTCGAAGTCTTGGGCGTTGGTATCGGCGTCGGCTTTAGTCTGCTTTTGATTATCGCCGGTAGCCGGCGTCTTTGGCGTTTCGTCGTCATCCGAGTTTTTCTTAAACTTATCAAATAGTCCCATGATATTTCTCCCTTACAGCTTGGCGGTGAGGCGGACATTTGGATACTTATCGGCAAACCAGCGCTCGGCGTATTGATTCTCGAATAAAAACAAGGGGTCGCCGTGCACGTCTTTGACGAGCAAATTACGCGAACTGCTCATTTTTTCATCGAGCTGGTCCGGCTCGATCCAGCGCGCCGTGCGGTTGCCGATTGGGGTCATCACGACCTCGGAGTTGTATTCGTTTTGCATCCGAAACTTGAAGACTTCAAACTGCAGCTGCCCCACGGCACCGAGGATGTAGTCGCCGGTGGCATAGGTGCGATACAGCTGCACCGCGCCTTCTTGCACCAGCTGCTGCATCCCCTTGTGGAAACTCTTTTGCTTCATCACGTTTTTGGCCGTGACGCGCATGAACAGCTCCGGGGTAAATTGTGGCAACGGCTCAAAGCGCACCGGGTCCTTGCCGGCGTAAATCGTGTCGCCGATTTGGAAGTTCCCGGTATCATACAACCCGACGATGTCGCCGGCCACGGCGGTGGTCACCTGCTCGCGGCTGTCGGCCATGAACTCGGTGGAATTATTCAGCCGCATGGTTTTACCCGTGCGCTCAAGCGTCACGTCCATGCCGCGGTCGAATTCACCGGAGCCGATGCGGACAAAGGCGATGCGATCGCGGTGATTCGGATTCATGTTGGCTTGAATCTTGAAGACGAACCCGGCAAATTCCGGCGCGGTGGGCATCAACTCTTCGTCTCGGTTGGCCAACTGGTGGGGCCCAGGCGCCGGCGCCATGTCGACGAAGTGCTTGAGAAAGGTTTCGACGCCGAAGTTCGTCAACGCACTGCCGAAGAAGACGGGGGTCTGGTCCCCGGCCATGATTTTTTTGAGGTTATATTGATTGCCGGCGTCGTTGAGCAGGTCGATATCATCCAGCGCCGCGAGGTATTGCGGGTCGTGGCTCAAGGGCTCGCTGGCGGCGAGTTTCCCCGAGACCAGCGGCAGGTGCTTTTGGCCGGCTTCGTTTTCGCGGTACAACTCGAGCTGTTGGCCAACCCGGTCGTACAGGCCAACCAGCCCCTTGCCCATGCCAATCGGCCAGTTCATGGCGTAGCCTTCGATGCCCAGCAAATCTTCCAACTCGGCGATCAGGTCCAGGGGCTCGCGGCCATCGCGGTCGAGCTTGTTCATAAAGGTAAAAATGGGAATTCCACGCTGCTTGACGACCTTGAACAGCTTCTTGGTTTGCGCCTCGATCCCCTTGGCCGAGTCGATGACCATCACCGCGGCATCGACGGCCATCAGCGTGCGGTAGGTGTCTTCGGAAAAATCCTCATGCCCAGGCGTATCGAGAATGTTGATGCGCTTGCCGGCGTAGTCGAACTGCATCACGGAACTGGTCACCGAGATGCCGCGTTGTTTTTCGATGGCCATCCAGTCGGACTTGGCAAAATGCCCCGACTTCTTGGCCTTGACGGTGCCGGCTTCGCGAATCACCCCACCGTACAGCAACAGTTGCTCGGTGATCGTGGTTTTCCCGGCATCCGGGTGCGAGATAATGGCAAACGTGCGGCGTTTGGCCACGGCTTGCTTTAATTCTTGTGCGTTCATCATGATTGTCCTTTCTTGTCTGCGACGGCCAATCACTGAACCGTTAATACTTGTGCATAAGCCCTCCGTTGGTAAAAGACGCCGAACGGATTCCGTCGGCGTCGGTATCTTAATTATTATAATCAACTCGGCCGCGGAGTACCAGCTTAACCCGCCGAGTCGCCGGCGGTCAGCGGCTTTTCGAGGTGCACATGCACGTTCACCAGCCGCGCGCCGGCAATCTGCCCGGTCACGGCGGTGATGCCTGGCGCCAGCGTCAGCCGCTCTTGCTTGTAGCGCGTGGGAATGTCGCCGAGTTGGGCGATGATGTAACCCGCCAGCGTGTCGACGTCTGGCGCCTCGAGGGTCGTGTCGAACAACGCGTTGAAGTCGTGCAGCGGCATGCGCCCGGACACCAGGTATTCCAAGTCGCTGAGCTTGGTGTAATCCGTGGTGGTTTGGTCGGATTCGTCGTTGATGTCCCCGACGATTTCTTCGATTAAGTCTTCGATGGTGACCAGCCCCACCACCCCGCCGTATTCATCCAGCAAGATGGCCATTTGCTGCTTGCGCTGGCGCATTTGCGTCAACAAGTCGTCGACGGCAATGGTCTCTGGCACGAACAGCGGCGGCGTCATCACCGTTTCCAAATGCACGCGCTCGAACCCGACGGCGCGGGCACGTTGCAGCAAGTTCTTGATGTGGACGATGCCGATGACGTGATCCTTGTCGCCGCTATACACGGGAATCCGCGAGTAGACGGTGCTTAAAATGGCGTCGATGGCCTCTGAATCCGGCTGCGCCGCATCGATCATAAACGCATCGATGCGCGGCACCATCACCGAGCTGGCGAGCTTTTGATCCAGGGAAATGACGCCTTCAAACATTTCGTATTCGTCGGCTTCGATGGCCCCGGACTGCCGCCCTTTTTGCATCATGGCGACCATTTCGTCACGGGTCACCGGCACGGTGTCCTGCGTGAAGTGCATTGGCGTGAGCTTCATCAACACGTGCGTGGACGCTGATAATAACCAGACGAACGGCCGCAATAGCGTGCCAACCACCGTGATCGGCGTGACGCTGGCCTTGGCCACCGCCTCGGTTTGTTGCAAGGCCAGTTGCTTCGGGTACAGCTCGCCGAACACCAGGGAAAAGTAGGACAAGATGATGGTCACGACCACGACGGCGGCCTCGTGCGCCCAGGCGAACTGCCCGAACCACGGCGCCACGCAATCCGCCAACGAGGTGGCCGCAGACGCCGACGCGAAGAACCCGGCGAAGGTAATGCCCACTTGAATGGTGGCGAGGAAGTTGCTGGAGTTGGCCATGATGGCCACCAGCTTGCCCGCCTTCTTGTCGCCGGCCGCGGCCTGCGTCTCCATGCGCGTGCGCGATAGCGACACCACAGAAATCTCCGCGGCGGCAAACAAGGCGTTGATCACCGTCAACACCACAATCAAAATGAGCTGAGCCGGGAGATTCCCGTCACCATCCATGTTTCCTCACAACCTTTCGTGTCGTAATCGTAGTATAGCAGTATCCGTGGCCCGACGCTATTCTTTAGGGGCCATCAAGGCCGCATCGCGCCGCGCATTGCGGTGGAAGCGGTACAACTCGATAGCATAGGTCACCACCGTTTTCACCACGGCATAAGTCGGCACTGCCAAAATCGTCCCTAGGAGGCCAAACAAGTTCCCCGCCACTAGCAACAACACGATGATGGTCAGCGGGTGGATGTCCAAAGAGCGCCCGATGACATTGGGATAAATCAGGTTGCCGTCGACTTGCTGAACAATCACCACGACGATGACCACCAGCGCCAGCTTGCCCCACCCGTCAGGTAAGGCCACCAAAAGCGCCGGCGTGATGCCCAGGTACGGGCCGAGGTAAGGAATAATTGTCGTCACCCCGGCGATGAACCCGAGCAAAAACGCGTAAGGCATGCCGATGATCAGGTAGCCGATGAAAGTGAAGGTGCCGACGAACAGGCACTCGATGGCCTGCCCGGCGATGTAATGCGACAACGTGGCGCTCATGCGCGAAAACACGGTGCTGATTTCCTCACCATAGCGCTCAGGGAAAAAGCGCCGCACGCTTGGCACCAGCTTACCGCCGTCTTTGAGCATGTAAAACAGCAACACCGGAATCGTGATCAGGTTGATGAAGAAGCCCGCCACCGACCCAATCAAGCTTGGCAACCCGGTGGAAAAACCGTCAAACACGTTGGCCAAGATCTTCGCCGGTTGAATGCTGCTGCCGAAGCTATCGAGGAGCTTGGCGACGTGGAACTGCTGGTACCACCCATAGCTCGACAGGTGCTGCACCAGGTCCTTGAGCTGCTCATAAAACCCCGGCAGGCTGGTGACCAGCTGCGTGATTTGGCTGACCAGGTTGGGAATGATGGTGGCGATGATGAACGCCACCAAGCCGATGACAATCAGAAACACCAGCCCGATCCCCCAACCGCGCTTGATGTGCCAGCGCTGCAGCAAGTTGATCAGCGGGTTAAAGAGATAATACAAGAACCCGGCAGCCAGAATTGGCACCAGCAACGTGGAGAAAAACGTCGCCACCGGCGCAAACAGGAAGGACAACGACTGTAGGCCAATGATTAAGGCCACTATAATCAAGGCCTCTAACGACCAAAACATCAACCGCGAATGGCGGAGTTTCTCAAACATCGCGCGCCTCCTGAGAATTTCTAGTGCTATAATACCAAATATTCACCAATCAAGGAGCATGACCACAATGCAGATCCGTCACACCACCGATTTAACCAGCCCCATTTACCAAGCCGCCTTGGCGATTCGCAAGACGGTGTTCGTCGCCGAGCAACACGTCCCCGTGGCCCGGGAAGTCGACGCCGACGAAGCCCGCACCATTCACTTTGTCGCCTACGCCAACGACCAGCCCGTCGGCACCGCTCGGCTCTTGCCGGAAGCCACCGGCTTTCACGTGCAACGCGTCGCCGTGGTCAAAGCCGCCCGCGGCACCGGCGTCGGCAGCGCCTTGCTACAAGCCTTGGCGGATTACGCCAAGGCCCACCACGCCCAGACCTTGCGCCTCGGCGCGCAGGTGCACGCCGTCGGGTTTTACGAGCGGCTGGGCTATCACCTCACCGCGCGCCCAGAGTTTCTCGATGCCGGCATTCGCCACCGGGAAATGGCACTTGATTTAACCGACTAGCCTCGCCCTTGGGCGAGGCTTTTCGTTTGCCAAAAAAACCAGCCGCGGCTGCGGCTGGTTGGCGTTACTTCTTGGCCTTGGCGTCTTGCGCCTGAAGCTGGGCGGCCAACTTCAGGATGTAGGCGCGCAACTCGTCTTTGACTTCGGGATGGGTCAGGCCGTATTCGATGGTGGTTTGCACGAAGCCGAACTTGTTGCCGACATCGTAACGGTCGCCGGTGAATTCATGGGCGAACACGCGCTGGGTCTGATTCAGCGTGTCGATCGCATCGGTGAGCTGAATCTCGTTGCCCTTCCCCGGCTTTTGGTGCTCGAGGATGCCAAAAATCTCCGGCGTCAACAGGTAGCGCCCGATGATGGCCAAGTCGGATGGTGCATCGGCCACCGCTGGTTTTTCAACGAACTTGCGCACGTTGAACAGGCCCGGTTCGACCTCGGATTCCGGATCGATCACCCCATAGGCGGACACCTCGTCGTGCGGCACCTTTTTCACCGCGAGAATCGAGGCATGCGTCTGGTTGTAGGCGTCGATGAGTTGCTTGGTGAGCGGCACCTTGTCTTCCATCAAGTCGTCGCCCAGCATCACGACAAACGGCTCGTCGCCGACAAACGACCGCGCGATGCGCACGGCGTCGCCGAGGCCATTCGGGTACGGCTGGCGGGCGAAGAACAAGTTGACGCCGATGTCGGTGGTGTTGTGCACCATCGCCAACAGTTTGTCCTTGTGCTTGGCCTCCAAGTTTTGTTCCAACTCCGGCGCAGAATCGAAGTGGTCCTCGATGGAGCGCTTGTTTTTACCTTCGATGATTAAGATGTCCTCAATCCCGCTGGCTTTGGCTTCTTCGACGATGAATTGAATCGTCGGCTTGTCGACAATCGGCAACATTTCCTTGGCCAGCGCCTTGGTGGCGGGCAGGAATCGCGTGCCCAGCCCCGCGGCGGGAATCACAGCTTTGCGTACTTTCACAATCAGTACCCCTTTCGCTTTTGACTACCCTCACATCATACCGGAAACCGGTGCCAAATAGTAGGGGTACGGTGGTAAATTTGCGCAAAATTGGTCTAGTTGGGCGGCCATTCCGCGAAAAAAACGCCCGACCACAATGGGCCAGGCGCAGAATTAGGCTTGAGTCGGAATTTCGTGGACGCTGAGGGCCAAGGTATCGATGCCATGCTCGGCCCAGTCGGCGGCGAGCTGCGCCACTGCCTTGGTTTGATCGATCAAGACGATGCCACAATCCCCGCCCCCGGCACCAGAGGACTTCGCGGCGCCACCGGCGGCTTCGGCGAGCTCGCACAAGGTGTGTAGCTTGGCAGTTTCGATTTCGACCCCGGAAAACGCGGCCAGGTGCGCCAACAATTCGCGGTTGCGCCGCACGCCGGCTTGAATCGTGGCCAAGGCACCGGCGTGAAACCCGTCGATGATGTGCTCGATGGTCGCCTTGCTGGCGGCGAGAAACTGCTTGTACTCTGCGCGCTCGCGCGCCTGGGCGATGGCGATTTTATCGACGAGCTGCGAAGTCGATGCCGGCGAACCGGTCCACCCAATCACCAGCTGCATCGCCGCCGGGGCCTGCAGTAATTCAATGCTTAACCCCGGCCAGCTCATGGCCAGCAACTCGCGCAGCGAATGGTCACGCCGCTGCGCCGCCAACCACGCCTTGTCAAACGAGCGGTAGGCGATCCAGCCGCCGTACACCGACGCGGCGATGTCGCCGAGGCTGCCGTTGCCTTGAATGTCCAAATGCGCAATGGCGGCGAGTTTGTACACCTGATCCGGCGTCATGCCCAGCGCGTAAAACGCGTTAAGCGCCTTGACCGTGGCGACGGTCACCGCCGCGCTGGAGCCCAGCCCGAACTTTTTGCCATCGGTGGAATCCAGATCGGAGTCGATACTCATGTTGTACACCGCCAGCGGCTTGCCCAGCTCCCGGGCGTAAGTCTCGGTGAGCTTAATGGCCGAGAGGATGTAGTGAAACGGGTTGTCCCGGTTATCAAACACCATCTCGTCGCCTTGGCGCGACCACATCAGCGAGTTTTCTTGATATTGTTTGCTTTGAATACTGCCGATTCGCTTGGCCGGCGTCACCGTCACGGTCACGAACTGGTTTAACGCGACGATAATAGCGGGATATCCCGTTTCCACCACCGCATATTCTCCTGCGATATAAAGTTTGCCCGGTGCCTGTGCTGTTACCACGCCATCATAACCCTTCCCATCAAATGACCATCAATTCTTGGTCTCAATTTATTATACGGTTTTTCGCTGTGGGTGACGGGCTCACCCGCAACCGTAACGATTTCTCAAGATTCGCACAATGCCCCATTGTACTGGACCCGCCGCCAAACCGCAAACGCCACAAAAAACGTGCAGCTCATCGCCACACGTTCGGGTTACTTCAACAGGTACTTGGCATCGGCCACTGGGTCTTGACTGGTTAAAATCTTCGGCCCGTCGTCGGTGATGACGATGGTGTGCTCGTACTGGGCACAATCGGAGCCATCGGCCGTGACGTAGTATTCCCAGTCGTCGTTGGGCACCTGCTTGGCCTTGATCTTCCACGTGCCGGTGGTAATCATCGGCTCGATGGTGATGGTCATGCCAGCCTTGAGGCGTAAGCCGTGCCCCGGCTCGCCATAATGCGGCACGTTCGGGCTTTCGTGCATCGTCGGCTGAATGCCGTGCCCGATGAGCTCACGCACGTCACCATAGCCGTGTTCGTCTTCGGTAAAGTGCTGAATCGCGTAGCCAATGTCCCCGATGCGATTGCCGACCTGCGCGGCATCGATGCCGAGGTACAACGCCTGCTTGGTGATGTCCATCAGCTTTTGCTTTTTTTCGCTGATTTCACCAACGGCATAGGTCCAGCAGGAATCGCTGAAGTAGCCGTGGTAGTCGACGACGGTATCCACCGCCACGATGTCGCCGGCCTTGAGGTCAAGCCCCTTGCGCGGCACCGCATGGGCCACTTCGTCGTTGATGGAAACACAAGTGGCGTACTTATAGCCTTCAAACCCCAGCTCGGCAGGAATCGCGCCGTGGCTTTCGATGTATTCGCGGCCCACTTTTTCAATTTCCCAACTCGATACCCCGGGCCGGATGATGTCGGCGACGGCCTTGTGCATGCCGGCGAGAATCGCGCCAGACTCGGCCATGCCTTCAATTTCACGTGCTGATTTAATCGTAATCACAACTAGGATCTCCCTCATTAGTCTTTGTTTAGTGTAGCACAACTCGCCTGCCGTGGCAGTTTTGGGTGGACTCTGCTATAATGACTCGGATGTTTTACCACAGTCAGACTAATTGGAGGGATTATCGTGGCTACTGCCCGCATCGTCTATGCAAGCATGACCGGCAACAACGAAGAAATCGCCGGCATCGTCGAGGAAGAACTAGAAAAATATGGCGTGACGGTCACGACCACCGAAGTGTCGCAGGCCATGGCCGAAGACTTCCAAACCGTCGACATCTGCATCGTGGCCACCTACACCTACTCAGATGTCGGCGACGGTGTGCTGCCGGATGAAGCCGTCGATTTCTATGAAGATCTGCAGGAGCTCGACTTAACCGGCAAGGTCTACGGTTGCTGCGGCAGCGGCGATAAGTTTTACGACGACTTCGCCACCTCCGTGGATGACTTCGACCACGCCTTTGCCGCCACCGGAGCCACCAAGGGCGCGCCGAGCGTGAAAATCGACCTGGCGCCAGAAGACGACGACATCGCCGCCTTGGAGGCCTTCACCAAGGCCATCGTCGAGAAACAACAAAGCCTGTAACGCAAAAATCCAGCCATCACTTGGCTGGATTTTTTGGTGCCGGCAGGTTCAGCGCCTTGGCCCGTTTCTTGACGAAGTCGTGCACCTTGCCGCGCGAATGGTGCACGTGACCGGTGAAGTATTCGGCCACCAGGGCGTTGATCACCGCCCCGATCAACAGCAGCATGGCCATGAAGTTCAGCCACAACAACAAGATCATGAAGGTGCCGATGGTGCCGTAGGAGTTGAACCGGGTGCCGAAGTAGCGCATGTACCAACTAAAGGCCTGCGCTAACAGCAACCACCCGACGATGGTAAAGCTCGCGCCGGGCAGAATCGTCCAAAACTTGACCCGGGCGTTGGGCAAAAAGTAATCCAGCACCGTGATGGCCACCACCAACGCCGCCAACGTGACGGG
>NZ_AZDJ01000026.1:131722-152274 GCF_001434705.1 Lacticaseibacillus nasuensis JCM 17158 | reverse complement strand
GGCGTCGGACAAGCCCAACAGCGGCACGAGCCACTCGAGAAACTGGCGGCCAAACGTGAAGGCAATCATCACGGACCCGATCAACACAATCAAGATGAAGATCATGACGATGGAAATCAGGCGCTGCACCAGAAAATTCTGCGGCGGGGTGATGCCATACGCCTTGTTGAACCCGTTTTTCAACCCGTCGATGCCCAGGCTTGCCGCCCAAATCGTCCCGATCGCCCCGATGGACAAGACGCCGGTGCTGGTGGTGGTCAACAGGTTGTGAATCACCGGATTGATCCAGTTCATGATCGACTCCGGCACCACCTGCGCGAGGTAGGTGGTAATCGAATCGTAAGACAGCCCGAACAGGGGCAACAAATTCCCGGCGAGAATCAACATGGGAAACAGCGACAACAAGGCGTAATACGCGAGACTGGCACTGGTGGGACCAAGCTCGGCGGCCATCACCCGCGTCACCGCCAGCTTGACGAATTCACGGAACTTGACGCGTTTAGGCAGCGCCAGCTCCGCCAGCGGCACGCGGCCGCTAGCAATGGCCTGGCGCTGCGCGGCGGTGAGGTGAATTGCCCGCTGGGTCGGGCGCTTTAATTTTACTCGAGGCTCGGCCATGGTTGGGCTCCTTTCCTGTTGCCTTCATTATACCAAAGTCATCACGCCTCTTTCGCGCGGCGAAGCTCGGCGCGCCCGCTTGGCTGTGGCGTCACCAGATATTCCGTCAAGGCAGTCGTGGCCGTTTGCACCCAAAACTGAAACGCCACGTTGCTGGCGGCGCCGAAGTGGCCTTGAGCATCGAGGGCGATATACGAAAACTCGCCCACCGCACCGTTGCGCGTGCGCAACTTAGCGATGAAGGGATACACCACCGAATCCAGCGCCGCCTGCGGGCTTAACCCCCGCCCCATCGCGGCCACCGTCGCAAAACTCAGCGGGGCCTTCATCATGTCCTCACCTAAGCCCGTGGCCACCACGCCGCCGATTTCGCTATCCACATAATAGCCAGCTCCTGGCAGCGGCGAGTCGCCAACGCGTCCCGGGTGCTTCATAAACAAGCCCGACGTCGAGGTGCCGGCACGCATGTGGCCAGCAGCATCCAACGCCACCATCCCCACCGTATCGTGACCGTCATAGGGCGTCAGGCGCTTTCCGTTGGCCGCAGCCGCGCGCTTAGCGCGCCACGCCGCCGCAGCCGCGGCGGTCAACATCGGCCGGCGCGCCAGCTGGTGCTCATCGGCATAAGCCGCGGCCCCGGCGCCAACGAGGAAATTATTCACGCGTTCATGGGCCAGCTGCTTGGCCAGTTCAATCGGGCTGGCCACATCTTGCACCCCGCCGACGGCACCAAGCTGAAAGTTATCCCCATTCATGTACGCGGCGTCGAGTTCGACGACCCCGGCGGCATTCGGCAGCCCACCGTAACCCACCGAACCAAATGTCGGCTCCTGCTCCACCGCCTGGATTCCTGTCACCAACGCACGACCGGCGGACTGCCCCGCGGCTAACGCCTGAGCGCCGGCGGCGACGCCGGCCTGGGCCATCGCCCAGGTGCCAATCAAACCATACATATGCTGCCTCCTTGGTTAGGCCTTGAAGCGATCCGGTGGCGTTTGCGTCTGGTGGAAGTGATAACTGATTGCGTCGAGAATTCGGGCGGTGGCGTGGCCATCCCCGTAAGGATTCTTGGCGGTGGCCATGCGGGTGTACTCCGCGTGGTCGTTCAACAGCTTCGTCATGGCGGCCTTCACCTGCTCGGGCTCCGTACCCACCAGCTGCAAGGTGCCTGCCGTGACCCCTTCCGGCCGCTCAGTGGTGTCGCGCAAAACCAACACGGGTTTCCCCAACGATGGCGCCTCTTCTTGCACGCCGCCGGAATCGGTCATGATGAAGTAGCTGCGCGCCGCCAAGTTATGAAAATCGACGACATCTAGCGGCTCAATCAAGTGAATCCGCGGGTGATCGCCTAACAGTTCCTGGGCCGCAGCCTGCACGGCAGGATTCAGGTGAACGGGATACACCAGCTCGACGTCAGGGTGCGCCGCCACCACCGCGGCCATCACCTTAAAGACCCGGCGCATCGGCTCACCCAGGTTTTCCCGCCGGTGCATCGTGACCAGAATCATCCGCCGGTTCGGGTCAACCACATCGAGCACCGCGTGATGATAATCGGCGTGCACCGTTTCCTGCAGCGCGTCAATGGCTGTGTTCCCGGTGACAAAAATGTGCTCGGCGGCATGGTTTTCGCTCAACAAATTGGCCTCGCTTTGATTCGTCGGGGCGAAGTACAAATCGGCCAAGTCGTCGGTCATTTGCCGGTTGAGTTCCTCTGGAAACGGGCTGTACTTGTTCCAGGTCCGCAACCCGGCCTCGACATGGCCGATGGCGATTTGCTGATAATACGCCGCCACGCTGGCCGCAAACGTCGTCGTGGTATCGCCGTGCACCAACACGATGTCCGGGTGCTCCTGCGTCAACACCGGTGTCAGCTTCACCAACACGTTGCTGGTGATTTCGGCCAGCGTCTGCTTGGGCTGCATGATATTCAAATCATAATCCGGCGTGATCTGAAAAATGCTCAGCACCTGGTCGAGCATTTCTCGGTGCTGGGCGGTGACCACCGTCACGGTACTGAAGCGGTCGTCGCGCTGCAGCGCCTGCACCACCGGCGCCATCTTGATGGCCTCGGGCCGGGTGCCGAATACCGTCATTACTTTAATTTTAGTCACACTGCCACTCCTTCGTAAATCCTGGGTCTCATTATAACCAAATTTCCACCATTACCAAAGATTTTTCACCGCCAGTGCGCCGACAGCTTGGTATACTAAAGGCGGCGGACCACCGCCGAAAGGATGGCATCTGGTGAAAATTGCGCTCATTGCTCATGACGAAAAGAAACCATTGATGAAAAAGCTGGTCACCGCCTATCGCGAAATCTTGGCGGGCCACGACTTGTATGCCACAGGCCACACCGGCCAAATCGTGCAAGCCGCCACCGGCCTGCCGGTGCACTGCTTCAACTCTGGGCCGCTGGGCGGCGACCAGGAAGTCGGGGCCTTGATTGCCAAGAATCAGCTCGACTTGATCATTTTCCTGCGCGATCCCTTGACCGCCCAGCCGCACGAGCCCGACGTCAACGCCTTGATTCGCCTCGCCGACGTGTACAACGTGCCGCTGGCGACCAATCTGGGCACCGCCGAAATGTTGCTGCGCGGCGTGCGCGCCGGCTTTGCCGATTTTCGCCAACTGTACAGTGGTGACGAATCCGCGCATCAGCCTTTGTGAAAAGAAAGATTTAATCAAACAATAGGATAAGTGTAAACGGCTACCTCACGCTTGAAGTAGCCGTTTTAGTATGTGATAATTTGCACGTAATCAGTTTAATTCAAAGGACGTGAATTGGAGTGAAACATTATATCGGCATCGCTGGCACCAACGCCAAGCATTCGACCAATCGCCAACTGATTCAATACATGAGTCACCATTACGCAGATTCAGCCACGATCACCCTCGCAGACATTGCGGGCTGGCCACTATTTTATAAAACCCCGGACCATACCGTGCCAGCAGCAGCCACCACGCTGGCCGAGCAAATTCAAGCCGCAGACGGCGTCATTATCGCCACGCCGGAATACGATCACGCCGTGCCAGCCGTGCTGAGCAGCGCGTTGGCCTGGCTGTCGTATTACATCCACCCGTTTGCCGGCAAACCCGTGATGATTCTCGGCGCGTCATACGGTGCGTTAGGCACATCGCGCGCCCAAGCGCAATTGCGGCAGATTCTCACCAGCCCGGAGCTCGACGCGCGGATCCTGCCCAGCGGTGAATTCCTGCTGGGCCACTCGCTAAAGGCCTTCACCGACCAAGGCGAGTTGACCGACGCGAAGGCCGTGGCGCACCTCGACGAATTAATGGCCAACTTCGCCATTTTCGCCGACATTAATGCGCAGCTCACCAATTCGCTGCGCGCCATTCATAAGGGGGCACAAGCATGAAAATCGTCGCAATTGCCGGCTCAATCGCCGAAGCATCCTATAACCGCCAGCTGGTCGCCTACATCGCCAGCCACTTCGCGGAGCTGGCCGATATTCAGCCGTTGAGCATTCAAGATGTGCCCGTGTTCGATGAAGACCTCGACATCGCCGACTACCCCGCGGTGCAAGCCCTTGCCGACCAGATTGAAGCCGCAGACGGCGTGATTCTCGCCACCCCGGAGCACAACCACACCTTGGCCCCGGCCATGAAGAACGTCATCGAGTGGCTGTCCAATCAAGTCCACCCCTTTGCCAACAAGCCGACGCTCATCGTCGGTGCCTCTTATTACACCCAAGGCTCCTCCCGCGCGCAGCTCAGCCTGCGCCAGATTCTCGAGGCTCCAGGCGTCGGCGCCTTGGTGATGCCAAGCGACGAATTCCTGTTGGCGGATGTCCAAACCGCCTTTGACGCGCAAGGCAATCTGAGTGATCCCGGCACGCAGAAATTCTTAGGCACCGTGATGGGCAAATTTGTCCAGTGGGTCAACGTGCTGGCCGCCATGAAGCCGACCCCTGACGCGCCGGCCTGGCAAGCCGAAGACCTGACCGCCAGCCACCCGACCGACACCACGATTCCGGTGCCGATGGATGCAGACGACTGGGTTGAACAAGGCGCGGCCAAAACTCACGCCGCCTCCGGTCACGACTATGTGCAATTGGACCGCGGCTTACTCACCGTCGATCAGCTCAATTGGTTCTTGAACACGTTCCCGCTGGAAGCGACCTACATGGACGAGAACAACCAGTTCGTTTACTACAACCACTTCCGGGATCACGACGACATGTTGGCCCCGCGCTACCCGGCGCAAGTCGGCGACGCCGCGGCGATGTGCCACCCCAAGCGCGCACAAGACCACGTCAAGCAGGTCTTGCACATGTTGCGGTCCGGCAAGACGGACCGCTTCGCCATGCCGGTACCTGGCAATCAGGTGAACGCCAAGTGGATCATGCATTACTACCAGGCCATGCACGACGGCGATCAGCATTATCGTGGCGTGAACGAGTGGGTCCTCGACATTTGGCCAATCGTGGCCGACTACCTCAAGCAAACTGGCCAACAACTCGTGCCAGTGCCAGGGGCCAAAGTTGACGCCGTGAGCGGTGCCAGCCAATCGGCCACTGCCCCAGCCAAGCCAGACGCCGACACCGGTGCCAGCGCCGCCAGCGAACCGCCGGCCGCGCCGGCCAAGCCCGCCCCTGATGCGGACACTGGCGCATCGGCCAAGTAACGCAAAAAGCGATTCTGCACTTGCCTGCAGAATCGCTTTTTGCATGCTTACGCCGTACCATACTGCTCGGCAACCGCGGCAAAGTCAGCGACGACTTGATGCAGATAAGCTTTGGCCCAGGTTTGCACGGCTTCGTCGAACGACTTGTTCAAGTACCCCGCCGCCACCGCGCCCAAGGGCGACTGCGCATGCGCCAGCGCCAGCAGGTAGCTGCACAGCCGCGCGTACGCTGAGAATTGGGGCTGGCTCAGCTCGGTGACGTCAATGGATTCCTTCATGTCCCGAAACTGCCGGACGTAAAAACTCTTGTCACCGAGATTGAACCAGCCGAGAAACGGGTCGGAAGCTTTTTGCAAAATCTGGGTGGCGGCAATGATTCGCTGCCCTTCGCTGGCCTCCAGTTGCTGAGTGATGGTTAGCCGGTCCGGTCCCAGCTCCCGCCGCCGCGGTAAGGCCTCCTTGACCTGTAGCACCAGGTGGCTATCGCCGAGGCCGGTGAGTAACACGAGATAACAAGTCGTCCCGAAGCTACCGATGCCCACGCTGTGCCGGACGATGTCGGTGACGCGATATTGGCTCAGTAGCAACGCGGTATCCGGCCGCGTGGTTTGCTGGTACCGCACCAAGGCCTGCATCAGCGCGACCTCGGTGTCGGCGGCGATGTGCACGGTGGTTGGCGCCGAATCCTTGAACCGCAACTGCCCACTGGCGGTCATCACGGTATATTTTTTCACCACCGATTCGTGATCGCGCTTTTCGGCTTTGTGCTTGATTTGGGCGATCAGCGCCGCGTTGTCCGGCCCAGGGAGGCCTTGCATCAGCGTATCGACGTTGGTGCTGGCGTAAAAGCGGGTCAACGCCGGTTGCTTAAAGGCGTGCTTCAGCGTCTTGCGATACGTTTTCGCCGCGTCTTGCACGAGCGCATCCATCTCGGCTTCGTCGTAGTGCGCGCTGGCGCCAAGCAGGTAGGTGCTGGTCAACAGGCGCTTGACGTCGAATTCAAACGAGTTAGGCGCCGCCTCGTCGAAGTCGTTCAGGTCAAACAGCAAATGACGCTCCGGCGAGGCGTAAAAGCCGAAGTTTTGCAGATGCGCATCCCCATCGGTGAGCACCCGAATGCCGGATTGGCTGCCGTGGCTCAAGTCATAGGCCATCAGCTCGGCGGTGCCCCGGAAAAAAGCAGCCGGGCTGGCCAACATCTTGGCGTGACGCTGCGGTAACAACTCCGGAATCAGCCGGCGTTCGATGGCCGCAATGAACGCCACGGCGTCTCGCGGCCGCGATGGCGGCGTGGCCAGCTGGGCAATCGGCACGGTTTTGCGCTGGGCCTTGCCGGTGGCGCGCAAGGCGGCCACCGCCGTGATGTCCTTGGTTTGACGCAACGCCGCCAATTCTGCTAACATCTTGTCTCTCATGTCCTGCCCCTTCCATCTCGCCGGCAAAAAAGCCCCGCTTTACGCGGGGCACTGCTACATCGTCGTCAGATTAAAACTAACCGGTTTCGCCGCGGCCGAAAAACGACCATTGACGATAAAGTCGTGAATCACAGCGCGCAGAATGTCGATCATCTGCGTCCGGGTCACGGTGATGAAGCCCGGCGCCATGAGGTTGGCAATCCCGGTGGCCACGATCCACAACCCCGTGATGGTGTTGCGGCGTTGGTCATCGGATAACGGCACGGCCGGCGAATAGTCGGCAATGCGCTTCAACGCGGCGGTAATCGCAAACTCCCGCATCTCGTCGACGCCGAAGTGATCCTCGATGAACACCGCCCGGTATAACGGCCGGTGCTCCAAGGCAAAATAGATATACGCCAGCCCAAGATCCACGATAGGATCGTCGGTGAACCGGCGGCTGAGCGCCACCGATAAAGCGTTTTTAATTTCGTCCATGACGGCCTGCTTGAGGTCCCCCATTGACTGAAATTCCAAATATAACGGCTGCGTCGAGCACCCCATGCGCTTGGCGATGCCACGCGCAGTGAAGTGTGTAAAGCCTTCCTCGACCACTAGTCCATATGCTGCGTCCAGGATCATCTCCCGGGTAATCGTTTTTCTTCGTGCCAAAGTGTTCCCCCTCACTTTCGTCTCCGAACTAAATGACAATTTGCCATCTGACCGTTATTTTACCAAAGCATGGCGAAAACGCAATCAATTCGACACAGTTTAGCGAGGCTTTCTAGGGAAAATTTGTTAGAATAACGTTAACTCAAGAAAAGAAGGTAGCCTCATGACTGATTTTACCGAATCCCTGACGAAGTACGCGCAGCTGGCCGTGACCACCGGCGTGGCGGTGCGCCCCGGCGATACCGTGTACGTGCAAGTCGATGTGAGCCAGGCGCCACTGGGCCAGCTCATCGTGCAAGCCGCCTATGCCGCCGGTGCCGCCGAGGTCCAGGTGCAATGGCAAGACGACGTCACCAAGCGGCTAGACCTGGCCCACATGGCCGAAGACCGGCTGTTCAACATTCCGCCCCACGTCGGCGTCCAATTCGATTACTGGCTGGCCCATCACGCCAAGCGCATCTCGGTGATTTCGGCCGATCCAGATAATCTCGCGGGCATCGACACTCGGCGCATCGCCGGTTACCAACACGCCTTTCAACAAGTCTACGCGCCATTGATTGGCGCCATCACTGGGAACCAAATCAGTTGGACGATCATCGGCGCCGCCAGCCCCAAGTGGGCGCACAAGGTCTTCCCCGAGCTGGCCGAGGCAGACGCGGTGGCCAAGCTGTGGCAGGAGATCTTCACCACCACCAGCATCGATTCGCCCGACCCGATTGCCGCCTGGCAGGCCCACGACCACCAGCTCCACGAAAAAGCGGCCTGGTTGAATGCCGCGCACTTCACGGCGCTGCACTATTCGGCGCCTGGCACCGATTTAACCGTCGGCTTGCCGGTCAACCACATCTGGGCCGGCGGCGGCTCGCATAACGCCCGCGGCGAAGAATTCATGGCCAACATGCCCACCGAAGAAGTCTTCACGGCACCGGACAACCGCCGCATCGACGGCACGGTGGCCTCGACTAAGCCGTTGTCTTACGCGGGGAACATTCTCGAAGGCATGCACTTCACCTTTGCCCACGGCCAAGTGATTGCCGCACACGCCGACCAAGGCGACGCCGTCTTGCAGGAATTGCTCAAGATTCGCGGCGCGCGGTCCTTGGGAGAGGTGTCGCTGGTGCCGGACCCGTCCCCCATCAGCCAATCCGGGATCATTTTCTACAACACATTGTTTGACGAAAATGCCTCAAACCACATGGCCTTGGGCACCGCCTATCCCTTCTCGGTGGCCGGTGGGACAACCATGTCACCGACGGAACTCGACGCCGCGGGGCTGAACCGCGCCGACACCCATGTCGATTTCATGATGGGCAGCGCCGCCATGGACATCGATGGCATTCAAGCTGACGGCTCCCTCGTCCCAATCTTCCGGCACGGCGATTGGGCGTAAGCCACGCAAAAACCCCCACGCAGCTGCGTGGGGGTTTTGTCGTTATTCTGCGCGTAACGCGATGGCCGCATCCTTGCGGGCCGCCATGCGCGCCGGCACGTGGCCGCCGAGAATCGTCAAGATTGTCGAGACAATCACCAAGATCACGGCGTGCAGCGGATTCAGTACCGCCACGCCGTTCAACCCGGTGACGTTACTCAAGACGCTGTTGATTGGGAAGGTCAACAACCACGCCACCACGATGCCGAACACCCCGGCCCCAAACCCGAGAATGAACGTCTCGGCATCAAAGACCCGCGTGATGTCCTTTTTCCGCGCCCCTAAGGCCTTGAGCACGCCGATTTCCTTGGTGCGCTCGAGGACGCTGGTGTAGGTGATGATGGCAATCATGATCATCGAGGTCACCAGGCTGATACCGGCAAAGGCGACCAGCACGTAGGTGATCGCATCCATCAAGCCGCCGGTCATGTCGCTCACCGTGCCGGCCAAGTCGGTGTAAATCACCTTGTCGGCCTTGGCCTTGCCCGCGTTATATTTGTCCAGGTACTTCAACACGCGGTCCTTGTCCTTGAAGGTCGTCGGGTAGATCTGCACCGTCGTCGGCGTGTCGCTGCCGCCCAACATGGTCAAAACGCTGGCGCGCGTCGAGGCATCCATCGCTTGGCCGGTCAGTACGTTGGTCTTGGCTTGTTGTTGCGCCTTGACGATGGCCGAGTGGTCGTTTGTGGTCAGCACGCTTTTGGTCAACGCGGCGCTATACGCCACGCCGGAAGCCAGCAGCCCATCGGAATTCTTCGACTTGACCCGGATGATCCCGGTCACCGTCAGCGTCTTGGTCGCGGGCTTGGCCGCCGCGGCGGCGAGGTCCTGCGTCGGCAAAAAGGTGCCGGTGGGCAACTGTTGGTAGTAGTCGTCGTTGGCGATGAGCTTCAGCTTTGTGCCGACGAGTTGATTAAAGTTGAAGGATTGATTCTCCTTCACGGTGAAGCCGAGGTTCTTCAAGGCGTTGATGTTGATGACGTTGTCTTTATCGACCACCAACACGATATCGGTGGTTTGCGTCGGGTAATGCCCGGCCACAACCTTGTAGTAGGTCTTCAGGAAACTTTGCTTGCCACTGCGGTCAATGGGATACACGCTGCCGCCGACGCCGGTCGATGCGGCCATCATCGCGCGGGCGTCGACACCCGAGGCACTATCGGGATTGGTCGTCGAAAAATTGACGGTGCGATACTTGCCGTTGACCTGCCGCGCAAGGTTCATGCCGGTGCCGTAACTAATGGCGATGTTCTTCGCGTCTTTTTTCGGCATCTTACTCAGGTAGTCGAGGTAGTCTTGCGTGATGTGGTTGACGTGTTGAGCCTTGTCCGCATCGCTGGTTTGCGCCGTCACGTGACTGGCCTTAGAAAACGTCTTGGTTTTCGTGCCGGTCATCATCGCGTTGGTATCGGTGCCAACTTGCGACACCGTCACCGGCATCGACGCCATCGCCTCGCTTTGGGTCTTGTCAATTTGTTTTTGGAAGCCGTTTGACAGCGCCAAAACCACAGCGATGCCGATGATGCCGATGCTTGAGGCGAACACGGTGAGGAAGGTGCGCCCTTTTTTCGTGCGAATATTGTTAAAGGACAGCTTCAAGGCAGTCCAGTAGCTCATCTTGGTGTGATTCAACTGGAAGGCTTCGGTTTTCTGCCCTTCTACATGCGGATGGGAGTCGTGTTGAATCTGGCCATCGGCAAACTCGATGATGCGATCGGCGTATTGATGCGCCAGGTCCGGATTATGGGTCACCATGATGACGAGGCGCTCGCGCGACAGGTCTTGGATCAGTTGCATGATTTCCTTGGAGGTCTCGGAATCCAGCGCCCCGGTTGGCTCATCGGCCAAGAGAATCTCGGGGTCGTTGGCAATCGCGCGCGCAATGGCCACGCGCTGCATCTGGCCGCCAGACAGCTGGCTGGGCTTCTTGTGCATATGATCCTTGAGGCCGACGCGAATCAAGGCGTCTTCGGCGCGCTGCTTTTTCTCGGCGGTGGCCACGCCAGACAGGGTCATCCCCATTTCGACGTTTTCCATGATGGACAGGTGGGAAATCAGGTTGTACGACTGAAAAATAAACCCAACGGAATTGTTCCGGTAGGCGTCCCAGTCCTTGTCCTTAAAATCCTTGGTCGACCGCCCCTTAATCAGCAAGTCGCCGGAATCGTACCGGTCCAACCCGCCGATAATGTTGAGCATGGTCGTTTTCCCGGAACCACTCGGGCCGAGAATGGCGACGAATTCCTGCTTGCGAAACGCCACCGACACGTCGTCTTGCGCACGGGTCTCCGTGCCGCCAACGTGGTAGTACTTCTTGATATGTTTCAGTTCGAGCACGACATTACCTCCAATGGTGGGCCAAATCGACCAACTTGTTCAGTGTAACGAAAAGCACCTGGGTCACACTCAGGCGCAAGGCGGATTTTACGCGACCAACCAGGTCACCAGGCGATTGACGACGACACTGAGCGCCAACATCACCAAGGCGAATCCGCCGGCCAGCTGGTTCACGCGCCACCAGCCGGCCAAGGCCGCAGGCGCGAGCCACGCCAGGACCGCATAGGCCAGCCCCAACAGCACCACCAAAAAAGGCGTGCCGCGCCACATGTTAACCAGATCTTGGTGCGACAGCGCTAAGCCGAAGGTCAACATCACGGTCAACAAAGCCCAGCCCGCCACCCACGGCCAATCCGGCGCAAGATTATGCGGCGAGATTGCGGCCCAGGCCTGCTGCGGCCACCAGGCGCGCTTCCCCAGCAACAACAACGTCGCGCTGATGCCCCACACCGGCGCACTCGCTGAGAAAAATAAGCCAAGCCGCGCCCGCCAGGAGTGGCTGGCGTAGCGAAAACTCACGTGCGCGGCGCTATCGGCGGTTGGCCGCAACGAAAATGCGGTGATGTGTAAGCCAAACACCAGCCCCACCACCGCATGCAGTGCCTCGTGGACCAAGATGCCCGGCTTCATGAACCACAACTGGCCGTTGCTGCGACCGGTGCGGTTCACCAACTGCTGGGTGGTGTTGCCGGCAATCACCGCCATCAACCAACTAAATAGGTAACTGCCGCCAAGCGACGCGCCGACGGTTTGCGCCAAGCTGGTCCAACTCATCGGCGCTGCTTCTTGGCCAGACGCCGCTTGCCTTGATCGAGGGAAATCACCTGGCCGTGGCCTTGACCGTCGACCGTCGGCGTGGCGCCGATGGCCAGTTGTAACTTGCGGGCGCGGTCTTTGCTAAAGGTCGCTTCATCATACAGCATGGCGATGGTTCGCCGAATGATTTCAACGAACAGCGCCAGGGTTTCACGATCTTCCCGCCCCAATAACCACCGGCGATAAGAGGCGAAGGCTTGCGGCGACCACGCGCCGATGGTGGTGATGTGCTGGGCGTACATGACATCGGCAAAGGCGGTGACGGTCGAGACGATGTCGGCGATCTCCGCGGCTGTAGGGAACGGGTAGTCGCGCTGCAACAGCCACAACTTCACGCCCACCTCAAGGGCCTGGTCGTGGTTAGCGATGGCGGTGTCTCGATCCCAGCGGCGGCCCTCCACGACCTTTTGGTGTTGATCGAGAAAGTCTGAATCCGTGTCGAACGCATCCACCAGCTCCGCCACGAGCCCCGCATCCTTGACCAGTGCGGCCAGTTTGTCAGGGTCATGGGGTAGCTCCGGAATCATCGACACTTTAGAGTCGAGCATCCCAAAATCAGCCAGCTTATCTTGCAGGGTGGCTTCAAATGCGGAGATGGCATCTGGATCATCCGGGTCCAGCTCGCCATTGGCCACGGCGGCTTCAATCACCGCCTGTAGCGCGGCCGCTAGCGGCGAGGACTCGGGTAACCCGGTGGCGATGAGCTGCTGGCAACCCGATTTGAGCCACGGAATCACCTGCGCCGCGTAGCGCTTCGTTACAAACCCATGCTTGCTGCCGTAATCGATGAAGGCCACCAGCGCCTTACCGAGCCACGGCCACTGTGCTGGGCTGAGGCCGGACACTTGGTGGTATTGGGCATCTTGGTACACCGCATCGATGACGTGCTTGGACCAACTGCGCGGCGTCTTGCGGTAGCCATCATAGGCCCGTTCGACAAAATTCTGTAGTGCTCGGGCCAAGCCGACCTCCCCGAGGTGCTTGACCAATTCAGCCGTGCCCTTCAGCTTGACGAAGCCGTTGAACCACTCACCGAATTCCTCCTGCAAGGACAAGACGCGGTTTTCTTGCCATTGGGGTAGCCCAGCTACCTGTGGGTCATCTGCCCAGTCGATGAACCCAGGGGCTTGACCGGCGCCAAACGCGGCATCGATTTCCCGTTCAAAGCGGGTGAACAACAATGTCAACCCTTGCGGCGAAGCCCCAATTTCCCCTTGATTGGCGAGATAACTCAGCAATGCCTTCATCAACGCATAGGTCTCTTCGAAGATCGCCTGCGCGTCGGCATCGTCATCGGCTGCGGCCATTTCGAGAAAATCTAGCAACATCCCGGAAATATCGTCGGTTTGCCACTGCTTCGGGTCAGCCCCGACGGCCGCGTCCATCATATCGTTGACCAGCTCTGCCGTGTGCCGCAAATACGCCGCCGGCTGACCGGCTTGCCGCAGTTGCGCATACCCCGCCGATTTGCTGAAGCCCGGCCAAATCCGTTGAATCAACTTGTCTTGCTGTGCCATGGCCACCCCACCTTTCATTGTGCTCATTATAACAAAAACACAGTGCGGTCGCCCGCACTGTGTCACGTCCTCACTGAAGGAAGGTGGCGAGATTATGCGCCGCCAAGGCTTGTAGCCAGCCCCGGCTAGTGCCGCGCAGCGCCGCCACCAACGCGGCGCACCGGTGAAGCCCGGCGGCATAGTCTTGCGGCGCCACCTCATGGCCCCACGCCCAACTCAACGACGCCACGCCATCGCTTTCTAACAGCAGGCGATTGGCCGGCACGGTGCGGGCTAACGCCCGCACCGCCGGGTCGCTGACCACGTCGGGGCCGATGCTCATGTAGCACCCCAAGGCCAAGTAATCTGCCTGGTAGGCAAGCGCCGAATACCAGTGGACAAAATACTGATTGGGGTAGCGCTTGAGTAACGGCAGAATCTCTTGCTCGCAGCCCTTGGTGTGCAACACCACCGGTTTGTGCAGCCGAGCGGCGATGGCCAGCTGTGCTTCAAATACCGGCAACTGTTGCGCCAAGGGCACCTTCGTCCACACGGTATCCAAACCGATTTCGCCAATCACCGGCGCCACCTGGTAATACTTGGTCAAGGTCGCCGGATCAAGCGTGGCACTTTGCCACGGGTGCACCCCGAAGCTTAGGCGCTGGTCGGGACCAATCGCCGCCGCATTGCGCGCCCACTCAGCCGGACCGCCGCAATTAACCAGCGCCAGCACGTGGTTAGCGCGGTGAATGGCCGCCAGTGCACCGGCTTCATCATAATGACAATGCGCATCGCTAAGCATTGGCCAACGCCTGACTTTCTTTCTGCAACAAATCATACAGTTGCGCGTGGAGCGGCGCTTGGGTGGCCAGCCAGTGACGATCGCGCTGCGTTGGGGTCACGGCAATGTCGGCAATTAACCGCGCCGGGCGCGCCGACAACACCAAGATGCGATCGGCGAGATAAATCGCCTCGTCGATGTCATGGGTGACCATCAACGTCGGGCGCTGCAGGTCCTGGGGCAACCCAACGAGCCAATCCTGCAGGGAACCGCGCGTCATCGCGTCAAGCGCCCCAAACGGCTCATCGAGCAACCGAAAACCGGCAGGATTCATCACCGTGCGCAAAAACGCCACCCGCTGCTTCATGCCGCCGGATAATTGCGCCGGCATGAAGTCGCGGTAGTCGCTCAGCCCCGCCGTTGCCAACAGCTCGGTGACGCGCTTGGTCGCCACCGGTTGGTGATTGACCCGCGCGTACAGCGCGATGTTTTGCGCCACCGTTAACCACGGCAGCAGCATGCTGTCTTGGGGCATATAGGCAAAGGCGGTGTGAATCCCCGTTACCGGCTCGCCGGCGACCGTCACCTGACCGCTGGTCGGCGGAATAATCCCCAGCAACACCTTGAGCAAGGTGGTTTTCCCCGCGCCGCTAGGGCCAATCACCGCCGTAAAACCGGTCGTCAGCTGCAAGTTCAAATCGGCGATAATCGGCAGCCCATCTAGGGTCACGCTGACCCCCGCAAGTTCAATCATGACGCCCTCCTACTTGAGAAATTCGTTCGTGTACATGTCCTTGGCCGGGATTGCCTGCTTGATCAAGCCATACTCCTTCATGAACCCGGTGTAGTTGTTCCACACCTTGCTGGTCATCGCGCCCCAGTTGCTTGGTGTATCGGTGTAGTGCTTGGACAGGTATTGCTGCGATGCCGTGAGGAACTTCAGCGAATCGGTTTTGTCGGCCCGCTTCAAGATCTTGGCACTGGCCGTTGGGTGCGCAATGGCGTATTGATAGCCTTGCTTGGTCGCCTTCACGAAGGCCCGCACGGTTTTCGGATCCTGTTTGATTTCGCGGTTGCTGGTAATCAACACCGGCGTGTAATAATCCAGCCGTTTGTCGAGCTTGCGCAGCGGCATCGTGTTGAGCTTGACGCCCAGCTGCTTGGCCTTGATGCCGTCCCAGCCGTCGAAGTACCACTCGATGTCTTGGCCTTTTTTGCCGAGGCCTTCCGGGCCGCTGCCATTGGCGCCCACGATCTTCAACTTCTTGAAGTCACCGCCGGCTTGAGTCATCACCGCCTTAAGCACGGCCGCTTCGCTTGGCGACTGCCAGCCGGCATAGATGTGATTTTCAAACTGCTTAGGACTGGTGATGCCGGAGTCGGCACGGGTGACAAAACTCGAGGTGTTATGCTGCACCAAGGTGGCGATGGCCTTCACCGGAATCGGTGTGGCTTTGGCGTGGGCGTAAGTGACGTCTTCTTGGTAGCTGACGCCAAACTGCCCCTTGCCTGCGGCCACCAAGCCAACGCTGGTGCTGTTGTCGCCGGGTTCGATGAACTTCACCTTCAAGCCGGCTTGCTTGTAATAATTCTTGGCCTGGGCGACGTACATCCCAGTGTGATTCGTGTTCGGCACGTAATCCAGCACCACCGTGATGTTTTTCAGCGGCTTGGCGCTACTTTTTTTCGCCCCGCAGCCTGCCAAAGCCAATCCAGCAACCAACGTAACAGCAATGATCCATTGTTTCTTCATGTTGCACCCCTTTATTTTGAATGTGTTAACGTCCAGTGATACCCCCGCGCCAGCCACCCGGCCAACACGTTAAACAATAGGCTTAACACCACCACCCACACGATGGCGGCGAAGACCTTGTCGATCTCAAATCCGTTCTTGGCGCGAATCATGTAGTACCCAAGCCCCGACTCGGCATTGAGCCACTCGCCGACGACGGCCCCGCCGACGCAGTACGTGGCCGCCACCTTGAGGCCGGAGAAAAAGCCAACCATTCCCAGTGGCAGCTTCAAGGTGCGGTACACCTCGAGGCGACTAGCGCCCATGGTTTGCAGGAATTGAATCTGCTCCTCTGGCACGTCTTGCAGCGCCGCGACCAACGCGACAACGATTGGGAAAAAGCTCATCAAGACGACCAGAATCACTTTGGGCGTCAGGTCAAAGCCAAACCACAGAATCAACAGCGGCCCCAGCACCATCACCGGCAAGGTTTGCGAAATCACCAGCAACGGATAGATGAAGTTGTAAAGCCAGCGCCACGCGTCGAGAATTAAGCCGGTGATGAGTGCCACGACACTGGCGATGACCAGCCCCACGGCGGATTCATAAAACGTGGTCAGTGCGTGGTGCCACAACACGCCACCGTCGGCAACCAGTGCGTGGCCCACGGCAAGCGGCCCCGGCAGAAAATACGGCGGTACCTTGAGCCCGCTGACCAGCGCCTGCCAAATCACGCAAATCACCAGAAACGAGAATAACGGGTAAAGTTTCTTCGTCACGTCCACTTCCTTTCTGCACATTTCTCGCCCCAACCAGCGCACAAAAAAGCACGCACGGGCATAGTCTGCCCCCGCGTGCGGGTTACACTATGTTTCTCCCTTCGACAGTGTTAACTGACAGGTTCGACGGGTCTCGGCTTTTACCGACTCTCATGCCGCACACGGCATCCCCGGAAACATGCGAATATGAATATGGTTATAACCTACCACGAACCAGAACACTAGGCAAGCGCCGGGGCGTCGACCACCCGCAGTTCGACCTGCGAATCCAACACGCCGGTGTCGTCGCGCAGCTGCCACGCGCCGTTGACCTTGCTCAGCTGCGGATTGTGCGACAGCTCGGCCTGCGTGTAGTCCTTAACGCGCACCGGCCCTAGCGTACTGGCGATGGTGGCATTAAACTCCGGGGTAATGGCACTCGGCGCGGCGGCGATCAACACAAAATGCTCGTTTAGCGAGCAAATCCCCGCCGGCGAAAACCCGCCGACGCCATCGTCGAGATCCAACACCAAGACCCGCCCAGCTAGTTTCGGCCGCAACTGATCCTGCAATTCTGCACTCAACGATAACATGATGCGCCTCCTATTGGCGCGTTGCCTTCAACGCGTCGAACCGTTTCGGGGCGAGCTTGCCGAGCTCGACCAGCTTGCCTTCGATTTGGTCCAACACCGCGGCACGATCGGCGGCATTATTGACGAAATCAAACTGATCGCGGTCGATCGTCAGCAAGGTCGAGCGGGTGTAGCCCTTCGACCAGTCTCGGTAGGCCTGGTTGACCCGGTGATAGTAATCCACCAGCTCGGGCTTTTCCCGAATGTCTTCCATTTCACGACCGCGGCTTTGAATCTCGTCGATTTCGTGTTCCGGGTCGATTTTCAAATACACCGCCAGATCCGGCAAACCGTTCCAGGGACTGCCGTTGACGTTGGCCTGCATCTCCTGGGACAGCGTCACGTACACGTTGAAGTCCACGTCGTCGATTTCACCGTGCTGGTGGAGCTGGCTGGCCATGACATAATCGGATTCCAGTGACGAATCCATCACCGCGTTTTCTTGCGTCACGGCTTTTTTCAGCTGTTGATAACGGAAGGTCAAAAACGCGATTTGCAAAATCGTGCCGGTCGTCTTGCGGCTGTCTTCGCCGGCAGAATAAAACTTGGCCAACATGTTGGCAATCATGCCGTTGCCTTCAACGTCTTCGTAATACGCCGGGGCGGCTAAATCTTCCGCCAAAATCTTGGTGAGCGAGGTCTTGCCCGCCCCGATGCTACCCAGAATGTAAATCATGTGTGTCTCCTCTTAATTAATGAATTGCCTTCAAGCCCAGCTTGCGCCGCCCGGCGTTAAACCACGGGCTGATCGTAAAGGCCAACAAGTCGTTGATCACGTACACGCTCGAGTTGATCGCCATGCTCAGGCTGGCATCGCCTTGGGCAAACGTGATGCCCCACAAAATCAGCTGCGCGATGCCTGAGAACAACCACCAGAAATACTGGTTGTTGTACCGCAGGAAGCACACGACGCCGCCGGTGAGGGAAATCGCAAAAGCCATTCCATCATACACCGGCCGCGGGTCATTCGTGAAGCGGCCAATCAAAACTGCGGAAATCGCCCACACCAGCAAGGTTGCGGCGATCGAAATCACCCATTCCTTGGCGTGGAAACGCTTGAGGTTGTTCTTGGTGTCGTCGTTCCAAGTCCGCACCGAAATCAGCACTGGCAGGTCCAGCGTCAACATGTAGGCAATCTGTTCAAAAATCGACAGGTAGTTCTTGGCAGTGAAGCCGACGAAAATAAAGCACGCCGCGCTCACCAACCCGAGCCAACCGTTGACCGCCTTGGTGGCGTTGATGGCGAGCACGCACAACACGCCCAGCGTGGTGCCGATGAACGTGATAATCGCCACCGGGGTGATTGGCGCGTTGACCAAAGTCATCAGCTGGCACCCGAAGGCAAACCAGAAGAGATAATAATTTTGTTGGGGCCAGCCTTTGAGCTGATGAATCAGCCAGCTGCCGTAACTTTGTGAATCGGACATAATGAATTCCTCCTAAAATAAATGACGAACTCCATTATGCCGCTGAAAGAATTTCGATAACAGTCTTGTATCTACTAGATTTTGTGGTAAGGGAAACCGCCACCACAACCCCTCGTGGTTTTGGTAACGGTTACGCCACAAAAATACCGCCACCGGCAAGCGGTGACGGTCATGCATTACTTGGCTTGGCTCAGCTTCGCCTCGGCGAGATTGCCATGCAGGCTGCGCAGCCCCGGCAGCGTCAGCATCGTGATGAAGCTGATCAGATACAGCACGGACAGGAAGGCCATTGTCACCGTCAGGTTGTAGTGATCCATCAACAGTCCAATGACGACGCTGGAAAAACCACCGATGGCCCGGCCGACGTTCATGATGACGTTGTTGGCGGTGCTGCGAATGCGCGTCGGGTACAGCCGGCTGATTACCGCGCCGTAACCGCCAAACATGCCGTTGCTGCAAAAGCCGACGCAAGCGCCGATCAATAACAAACTGGCGTTGGATTGCGCCAAGGTGATGGCGTAGACGATGCCGGCAGACGCCAGCAGGAACAACCCGAAGGCCACGCGCGGGCCGGCGGCATCCAGCAGGCTGCCGAACACCACCATCCCCAGGCACATGCCGAGAATCGTGGCAATCATCCACAGCGCCGAGCCGGACACGGACAAGCCTTGCTGTTTTTGCACAATCACCGGCAACCAGTTCATCAACCCGAAGTACCCGGCGATTTGGACGATGGTCATCACCATTAGCCCCAGGGTTTGCCCGGCCAGGTGGCGGGTCTTGAACAATTCGGAAAACGCGACGCGCTCGTGTTTGGCCTTGACTTCGCGACGGGCGGCGAGAAACTCAGCGGATTCCTTCAAGTGGCGCCGGACGAAGAAGGTCAAAAGCACCGGCAATACCCCAATCAGGAACAACACATGCCAGCCGAAGCTGGGGATGATCCACGCGGCGGCTAATGCGGCGATGATTGCCCCAACCTGACCGCCAATCGCGGCGACACTGGTCATGCGGCCAATTTGATCGTGATGAAAATTCTCCGCAATCAGCGCGATGCCGACCCCATATTCCCCACCGGCCCCGATACCGGCCAGGAACCGCAACGCGTAGATCTCAGTCAGGTTGTTGGCAAACGCCATCAAGCCGGTGGCTAAGGCGAAGATGAAAATGGTGTGGGAGAAGGTTTTGACCCGCCCAATTTTATCCCCCAATAAACCAAAAAGTGCGCCGCCGACCAGCATCCCAATGTTGGTGATCGAACCGATCAACCCGGCCGCCCCTGAAGAAAGGTGCAACTCGGCGATGATCGGCGTGAGGGCGAAACTCAAAAACATGATGTCCATGTTTTCCAAGGTGAACCCCGACGCAGTGGATGCAAGGACGCGCCGCTGTTCGTGGCTCGTCTGGTCGAAAAAGCGCAGATGTGCTTGTTTCATATTCAATTTCCTCCAAAATTGACGCTCTCTGACGTCAGTTATTTTGCGGTTAGTCTCAGCTAATCTGGTTCTTAGTGTCCCACCACTGGCCCGAGAATGCAATGCCAAATTCACGAGGAACGCGCTCCCCCTGGCCCAGAAAAATCAGGCCAGGGCCAAAAACGGCAAAAAAACACACCAAAGACGCCTCTGGGTCACCCCTCAGCGTCCTTGGCGTGATTGCCTGCGGGTTGCCCCGCAGCAGGTGGGCGAGCCCAAGGCCGTTGCCACCTGTCGCCATTGCTGGCGATGCCTTCAGTTACGGTGCCCAAGTTGCCTCGGGACTTCAGCATTGCGCTGGACCTGGCGTTGCCGCCTGCCGCGAACTTCTTTGCTCGCA
>NZ_AZDJ01000026.1:6664-131603 GCF_001434705.1 Lacticaseibacillus nasuensis JCM 17158 | reverse complement strand
GGCCATAATATAGCACGGAAGCGTTTTCCCCGTCAACAATTTAGTCGTGGGCAACAAGTGTTTGGCCCAGCCGAGATTGAAATGGGGGCCGGCTTCCCTTACAATTAAACCTGTTCCTGCGTCAGTAGCTCACCTGGATAGAGCAATGGTTTCCTAAACCATAGGTAGAGAGTTCGAGTCTCTCCCGACGCAGTCGCACCACGAGAAAACGCCGCTACCGCGGCGTTTTTTTATGACTGTTGCGTTAAAAACTGGCGTCGATGACGACTGGAAAATGATCCGAAGCATACTTGCCATCGGCCGTCGCGGTGGCGTCGACGGCATAGTGCGTGACGCGAACATTGGGCGAAACGAACCAGTAATCGATGCGCACCGTGATCAAGTCGGGCCGCACGACGAACTGACCGTTGTCTTGGAACGTGCCCGGATAAGGCCGGTCGAGCGTCTCGGCAATGGTCTCGGCGTCTTTGAGCGCCTTGGTGGCTTGCGCGTAGGCGCGGTCTGCCGGCTCAGCGTTAAAGTCCCCCGCCAGCAACACCGGCTCGCCCGCCTTTAAAATCGGCTGCAAAAAGGCGATGATTTGTGCCATGCCGGCATCACGCGCTTTTTCCGAAGCATTGTCTAAGTGCGTGGCGACCGCCGTGAACGTCTTGCCCGTCGCCCGGTCCTTGAAGCCGCCCCACTGAAAGACCCGCGGGCAGCCGGCGCCGGGATAAATCGACGGTTGCTCCGGCGTCTCGGACAACCACTGGTGCCCAGAGGCTAACAACTCGAGTGCATCAGACCGGTAGAATAACCCGTTAAACTCGCCGGCGGCCACGCCATCATCGCGGGCGACGCCGATAAACGTGTAGTCGCTTAACGCCGCCTTGAGGTCCGCCAGCGGTGCGGCCAACGCCTCTTGAATCGCCAAAATCGTTGGCGCTTGCCGCAAGATATTGGCAATCACGTGCTCGCGGCGGTTGGCCCAGCGCCAGTCACCGTCTTCCGGGGTATCGTAGCGAATGTTATACGTCATGAACTTCATCGCGCGCCTCCTAGCCTTGCGTCTTGTTGTGCCGCGTCGGGTCGGCATCCGGCGCCGCGTTCAGCGTCGCCATGTCAGCGTCGCTGATGGTGAAGTCCAGCTTGGTGTTAGCCACCACGTGCGCCTGACTCGTCGCCTTCGGTAGCGGCAAGACGCCATTTTGCAGGCAGAAGCGAATCGCGAGCTGCGGCACGGACGCATTGTAGCGCTTGGCCATGGCCATCAAATCCGGCTGGTTCAAGATGCCGCCGGTAGCCAGCGGCGAATAGGCTTCGATTAGAATCCCCGCGGCCTTGGCCGCCTGACGAATGATCGGCTCGGTGAAGCCGATGTAATACTTGATTTGATCGACCGCCGGCACCACGCTGGTCGTGTCCAGCAGATTTTGCAAATCATGCGCGTCAAAATTCGACACACCGATGCTGCGGCTCAAGCCGTCTTGCTGCGCGCGAATCATTTCCTGCCACACGGCGGTGTTCTCGCTGTCCCAGTGGCGCTGGCCAGCCTCACCCCATGGCCACGGCGCGTGAATCAGGTACAAATCCAGGTGATCGAGCCCGAGGTTACTGAGGGTCTCATCGGCGTAGCGCCGAACGTCCCCGGCAGTCTTCACCTCGGCCGGCAGCTTTGAGGTGACAAACACCTCACTGCGCGGCAAGCCGAAGTCGCGAATGGCGCGGCCAACGCTTTTTTCATTGCCGTAAACATAGGCCGTGTCAATGTGGCGATAGCCGGCGTCAAGCGCAAAGCTCACCGCGTCATACGCGACATCCCCGTCTGGAATCTGCCAGGTGCCAAACCCGACCGTGGGGATCTTCACCCCATCGTTCAAGGTGTACGTTGCTTGTAATGGATTCATCGTTTTCCCTCCGTTCCAAAATTCCCCTCAAGCATACCGCAAACGATTGGCGACTGGTAGCGCTCACATCAAAACGCACCGACAACTTGGCTGGTTGCCGGTGCGTGACTTGGTATCAATTGGTGGCTTCAATGGCGTGCAGCAATTGACTGACGCGCCGCTTGCGCCCGCGGCCAAGCAAGACCCCGACCACCGTCGCATTCAACTGCCGGATGCGGTCGGCAAATTGCGTTGATTCCGTATAGGTGACCTGCGTCTGACCGTCTGCGGTGGGCACGAGCTGATAGCTGACGGCATATGTCGCGCCGCCTGCCATCGCCGTGTAGGCATAGGTTTGCCCAGGCACGACGACGCTGATGCGAATGCGGCTTTGCGTCTGGCCCAAAGGTTTCGTATACTCGAAGCCTTGCAGCCGGCTAACCGGCGGCGTCAACGCGGTGTGTTGGCGAATGTCGGCTTGCACCGAGTGCATTAGCCGGTTAAACAACGCCCGCGGCGGCAAGTTCACGGTTTGCACATGTTTCATCGCGCTTCCTCCTTCGCCTGAGCCCGCTTGGCGTGGCGATAATCATACGCGCCAATGGCGATGACAATGGCCCCGACGATGAACAACGGGTAGCGAATCGTCATGCTGCTGGTGGCCACCGGACTCAAGGCGCAAATCAAGGTGCCAATGCTCATCACAGCTTGGGCGTTTTTCATGCTGGGCCTCCTGTGGTGATGGTGAAATAAATCGTCTTGCCCCACGGCGCGGCCTTGATCAACTCGCGCGCAGTTTGACCTGCTGCATGTTCATCCGGTTGATTCGTGGTGAAGCGTAGGCGCATGCCGGCGCGGTCCCCAAAGGTAAACCGGGTGTCGCCTTGGTCGTAGCTGGTTAACAAGTCGATGATTTCAGACTGCTTCTGCGCGGAATTGATAATAATCATGCCTGTCCTCCTTCCAGTTGGTCGGGTTGAATTTTGTTGGCGGCGATGACGAACGGCGCCCAGATGAAGAAGCCGACCACCATGTTGACCAGTTGCAGTACCGGCGCCCGCCAGTCAAAGCCGGTGGCCAAAAACGAATTGATGAATGGCGGCATCACCCACACGGTTTGCACCTTGATGGGGCTGACCCAGCCGAATTGAATCACCCAGTAGGCAATGGTGACCATCACCACCGGCGCAAGGATGAACGGAATGAAGTAAATCGGGCTTAGCACGATCGGCAAGCCGAACATCACCGGCTCGTTGATCTGGAAGATGCCCGGCGCGATGGCAAGCTTGGCCACCGCCCGTTCGTCGGCACGCTTGCTGAAGATGAAAATAGCGATCAAAAGCAACAGTGTCGAGCCCGCGCCACCAATCCAGGCGTACATGTCAAAGGCCGAGCGCGTCCACAGGTACTGCACGGCTTCGCCTTGCTGGAAGCGATTGATGTTATCGAGTTGCGCAGTGAGCCAAATCGAATCGAGCACCGGCCCCAACACGTTGGTACCGTGAATGCCGAAGAACCAGAAGAGTTGCACCAGCAACGTCAACAGCAACACCGCACCGTAACCTTGCGAGAGATGCAGCAGCGGCCCTTGAATCGTTTTGTTCACCCAATCGATGAAGACTTCGCCATTGAAGACCTGCGTCCAGGCGTAAGTGAGAATCCCCACCACGTACAGGCCGACCAGTGCCGGAATGATGGCGGTAAAGGCGTTGGCCACCGCCGCCGGCACGGAATCCGGCATCTTGATGGTGATTTTCTTCTTCATAAACCAGATGTACACCGTCGCGGCAATCGCGCCGAGAATCATCGCGGTGAACAACCCGCCGGAACCGAACTGGGCGCCGAAGTTGAAGTACCCCCAGGCGTTGATCGTGACGGTTTTGTCCGCGATGACGGCCCCGGCCTTCGTTAATTCGGCGGCTGCCTTGCCCCCTAACGCGTTGCCCAGCGTAAGCGTGGCCGCCGCGCTTTGCGACAGGCCCATCAAAAACGCGCCCAGCGTCACGATGCCGCCGGCCAGCGGATCGACGGCGTATTGCTTGGCCAGGTTATACCCCCAGGTAAAGGCAAAAATCAGACCGTATACGGCAAGGGTGGCGGTCCACACCTGACCGTTCACCCCGATAATCGGTTGCATGGCCGAAACGAAACCGGTCCAGCCTGCTTGCGTCGGAATGTCGCGCAGTAATGCGTTGAGTAAGACGGCGATGGACCCCGCCATGGTCGCCGGCATGGTGGTGATAAACGCGTCGCGCAAGGCGACTAACCACCGAATCGAGCCAATCTTGGCCGCCACTGGCACCACAGTTTTCTCCAACCACTTAATCAGTGTGTTCATGAGCTGTCCCCTCCTTCAGGGCAGGCAGAAATTAATCAACAAATGCTGTAATCGATTACAGATTAAGTGTAGGCGGTTGGCGGTTGACGCGTCATTCAAAACGAACGTTACCTTATGAAAAAGATTAGCGCCTTATCGCAGACACAAAAAAGTCGGCGTGACTGCGGTCACGCCGACTAAACTTAATTGTGTTTGCCTTTATTCTTTTGATCGCGGGCCCGCCGCTTCTTGTGCGGCTTGCGCGTCGGCGTGGCCGCAGCTTCTGGGGCTGGGCGCTTCGCCGCGGCTTTAGGCTTGGCTGAAGGCGTCGGGGCCACCGGTGCCGGCGCGGCATCGCGACTCGGCGCCACGGTGGTGAGTTGCCCGTCGACGAGGTATCCGCGTCGAATGTCGTATTGCGGCACCAGCTTTTTCAGGTTGCGCCGGTCGTGGTCGTCGCCTAACGTGATGACGGTCCCGGGCTCGCCCATGCGCCCGGTGCGCCCAGCGCGGTGAATGTAAGCCTCGGCTCGCGTCGGCGCCGTGTAATTCACCACGGCAGGCAACTTGGCAATATCCAGCCCGCGCCCGGCAAGGTCGGTGACGAGCAATAACTTGACCTTCCCCTTGCGCAGCGCGGCCAAGGCATTGGCTCGGTTGACCTGCCGATCCATTCGCGACAATACAGCAAAGGTCACGGCCTGGTGGCGCAAGGTGCGCGCGGTTTGTTCAAGCAACGCATTATTATTGAAGAAGACTAGCGCGCGGAAGTGATCCAGGTGCGCCAGGGCCCGCAACCACGCCTCGCGGTGGGCGTTATCGGTTTGGACGAAGAGGTGCCGCACCGCGCCTTGCGTGTGATCGATGTCGCGAACGTCGATGCGCACCGGGGTGATGCCGAACCATTTGTCCAGCTGGGCAAACAACGGACTATCGGTGGCACTGAAAAACGCGTACTGCGTTTCCCCCGGCGCGGCCATGGCCAACTCGCGGACCTGATCGAGCCCGGGGTCGCGCAACAACTCGTCGGCTTCATCGACCACCAAGGTTTGCAAGGCATGCAAACTCAGGCGCCCGGCGCGCACCAACTCCAATAGCCGCCCCGGTGTGCCGACGATGACTTCAGGCTTGGCCTTCAGTTGGTCGAGCTGCCGCTTGACGTTGGCACTGCCCACCAGCCCCACCACCGCCAAATTAATCGCGGCGGCGTATGGGCGAATCACGTTGCGCGTTTGCATCGCCAACTCTTGGCTTGGCGCGAGAATCAACAGCTGCACGCCACCGCCGGCCATGAGTTTTGGCAACAGCGGCAAGGCAAACGCCAGCGTTTTGCCCGAGCCAGTGGGCGCCAAGCCGATGACGTGCTCGTCTTGGCGCAAGGGTGCGGCCACGGCGGCTTGAATCGGCGTCTCGGCGGTGAAGCCCGCGGCGTCCCATAAGGGTTGGAACACGGTTGAAATGGTCATGAAGGTCCTTTCTAGTCTGGGTCGCTGTCGAAGTGAATCGGCGTGGCGGCGCGCATCTGCCCCATCAGCGTGTGCACCTGCTTGGCCAATGCCCACTGCCGGTCAAAGGCGGCGCGGTCGTTTTTCGTGATGGCTTCCGCAAAAAAGCGCGCTTCTGAGACCATCGGGTTGTCGTGTTGGGCGGCCGTGATGTCGGTGCGCTGGCCGGCGGAAATCAGCTTCAGGTAATTCAGCTCACCTGGCGTGTCGGTTTGCAAGGTGGTGCGGCCAAAATAAATCTCGCTTGGCGCAAAATGATTCGTCGTCTTGCCGGTGACCAGCGTGACGCCGAAGTCGGGATAATCAAAGCGCATCACGCCATCGCCATCCACTCCGCTGGCCAGCATGTGCGGCTGATACGTGGCCGTAGTCGGCACGCCGAACCAGCCCACCGCCGCGTACACGAGGTAGACGCCGAGGTCCATCAGCGCCCCGCCGGCGGTTTTGGTGGTGAAAATATTCGGCTGCTTGCCGGCCAAGTAGTCGTCATACTTCGACGAGTACTTCATGTAGGCCAACGTGGCGCCGGTCACCGGGTGATGCGCGATGTAGTCCGTGACGGCGTGGAAGTTCGGATCGTAAATGTGCCGCGCCGCTTCAAACACCATCAAGTCCGGGTGCGCCGCCAACGCCTCTTCGAGCTTGGCCAGCTGACTCGGGTGCGTCACCATCGGTTTTTCGACGATGACGTGCTTGCCGGCGCTTAAGGCCGCGATGGTTTGCGCCGCGTGCAGGCTGTTGGGGCTGGCGACGTACACCACGTCGATGTCGCTACCTAAGAATGCCTCCATATCGGTGTAGGCTTGCGCCGGTGCCGATTCTGCAATGAAGTGCTGGGCGGTTTCCGCGTGGCGCGAATACACCGCCGTGAGCCGATACATTCCGGTGCGATGGGCTGCGGTGATAAATTGGGCCGTGATCCAACTTGTGCCAATGACTCCTAATTTCAGCATCATTATCCTCCCCGTTGTCATGTGTGTTTGATTTCATTTTAACAGTCCTGTAACGGAAATGCAGTATGATAGAGGTATTGAATCTTGCGTGCCGAAGGAGGACCAACTCATGCCCAAGCGCCTGACGAATTTCTTAGCCAACTTAACGAAACACGTGGCGCATCGCCCGCATGACTTGCCGGCCGAGCACAACCCGGCCGTCGCCTTGGCCCATGCGTATACCGGCGACTACGTGTTCCTCGACGAGCAAACCAACAAGAGCCACCAGCTCAGCATCTCGCCGGACCTGGCGATTAAAATCGACGGGCGCACCCTGCCGGGCAACGTCACCGGGATCACCGTGACCAGTCTGACTTTCTTGGACCACTACGGCTACCAGCTCAGCGTCACCAACGGGCCCACCGGTCCAGTGGCGGTGTATGACGAAGCCGAGGACCAAACCTACGAAATCGTGCAACCCGATCACCAACTGAATGACGACTAAGCAAATGGCCACCGCGCACGCGGTGGCCATTTCTGCGGCTGGTTACGGTAATTGGGCAAGCGCCTGTTTCGGCACCGCGCTTTTGTTGATGGCGCTCCAGCGGGTGACGCCTTTCTTGTCGTTATAGGTCAACTTGAGGTAGGCGTTTTGCTTCAGCGGGCGGGTCTTGTTGGCGTTGAAGGTCAGTATTTGCTTGTGGCCTTCGTCGTCGTAGCCGGCCAGCTGGTACTGGTAGTCGACATAGGCGTTGCCTTGTTGGTCGTGCTGCGTGATTTTCTTGCCCGGGGTGGTCACTTTCGTGTAATACGTGGTGCCGCCATAATTCAGGACGCTGTAAAGCTTCAGGCCACCGAAGACGACCACCACCAACACGACCAGGCCAATCAACAATTTTTTCATGCTGCCACTCCTTTAAGCTTGTTGGCTTGATTATCGCAGGCAAATTAACGCCGCGCCAGCGGTTGCTGCCACTTCTAACGAACAGTTTTGTTAGATTGCTGGGCAAAAGCGGCGCGGGTGCCGGTGA
This sequence comes from Lacticaseibacillus nasuensis JCM 17158, assembly GCF_001434705.1. Classification (GTDB taxonomy): domain Bacteria; phylum Bacillota; class Bacilli; order Lactobacillales; family Lactobacillaceae; genus Lacticaseibacillus; species Lacticaseibacillus nasuensis. The sequence continues at coordinate 123,953 of NZ_AZDJ01000026.1, read as the reverse complement.
ACACGACTGCGCGGTACTCGGCAGCCGGGCCGTGCGGCAACTTGGCGGTGGCATACTCCCAATACGTCGCCGTTTTGGTGGCCTTGGCGGCAATCACCCACCGCGGACTCGTCGGGCTAACTCGGGCCACGACCGCCAACACGCGCGGCGTGCCCATGATGACCACCGGCCGCTGGTATTTTGCCGCCAGCAGCGCAATCAATTGCGCCAGTTGGCGGCGCACCTTGCTCGCCGGTGGCGGCGAATCAACGTAATCACTGTAGTAACCGACTTCAATGCCGATGGGCAGCGTGCCGATGTCGTTGCCAACATTAGTTTCAAACTGCGCGGCTTGCTTGGCCGGCGTGCTGTCAAAACTCAAGAAGTGATACACGCCAAGCGCCACGCCGGAGCCGGCGGCGTGTTGATAATTGAAGGCAAAATCGTCATCGAAATAACTAGCACCTTCCGTGGCCTTCAGGTACGCAAAGCTGACGCCGGCCTTGTGCAAGGCGGCAAAATCCTGATCGCCATCGGTTTGATCCAGGCGCACGCCAAGCACCGGGTAGCGGGTCACATTCGGGCGCGGATTGCGGTGCGCAAAGTACCACCACGCGCCCCCTAAGGCCAACACCACGATGGCCACCACCAGCCCGAACAGGACCCAGCGCCGCCTGCGGTATGTATTTGCGTAAATCGGTCGTTTTCGTCGCATCACTGCCTCCTGCTTTAGCATAGCGAAAATCGCGTTGCGGCGCCAGTCGTGGTAAAATAAGCAACAACGCACCTGACTTGGAGGAGAATTCATGTATCAACTGCTCACAGATTCCGCCTGCGACTTGCCCTACTCGGTCTTGGCAGCCGCCCACGTCGACTTCGTGTCGATGCACGTTGACATCGATGGCCAAGACTTCATCGACGATTTGGGTAAAACCTTTGACGTCAATCATTTTTTCAGCGAAATTGAAGCCGGCATCATGCCCACGACCGCCCAGGTGAACGTCGGCCAATACGTCGACTTCTTCACCCCGTACGTCGAAGCCGGCACCCCGATTCTCTACGTCGGCTTCAGCAGCGGCTTATCCGGCAGCTTCGATTCTGCGCAACAGGCCAAGCAACTGTTGCTAGAGACGCACCCCGCCGCCGAGATTTACCTCGTCGATTCGCTGGCGGCGTCTTGTGGGCAAGGCCTGATGGTGCTTGACGCCATCGCCAAGCGCGACGCTGGGCTGGGCATCGCCGAGCTCGCCGACTGGCTAACGACCCACGCGCTGAAGTATCGGCTGTGGTTCACCGTCGACGACTTGAATTATTTATACCACGGCGGCCGCGTATCACGCACCGGCGCCGCGGTAGGCACCCTGCTCCACATCAAGCCAGTAATGGATGTCGATACGGCCGGTCACCTGCGCGTCGTGCGCAAGGCCCGCTCGCGCCAGCGGTCGCTGGAAGCCCTCGCCGATGAAACCATCGCCGCGTTGGCCAGCGACCCGACACATCAGGTACTGATCAGCAGCACCAAGGCCGAAGCAGCGGCGCAGTTTATCGCCGACCGCATCCACGCCACCTACCCGCAGACGCCGGTCACCGTTTATGGCATCGGCCCGGTGATTGCCAGCCACACCGGCATCGGCTGCGTGGCGGTGTTCAGCCTCGCCGATTCGAATCGCGAATAAGTTGACGCTCACCGTTGCGGTGGGCGTTTTTTTCTGCGCCTGAGGGAAGGTGAGCAGTCTTCATCAGACTTCGGCTGGCTATTCGGTCATCGCACTCAACCGCCGGTGATTCAACAACATGGCAATACCGGCTAGCCAACCAATCGCCCCAATGATCGTAAAATATGCCGCTTCATGCCCAGGCCGGTACCAATTCGCTGTGACCGCCGCCAATGCTGAACCAGCCGACTGTGACAAGGCAAATACCGTGATCATTTGCGTGGCAAATGCGTGCGGTGCGATGCGAGTGGCCATCGCAGTGCCAACCGGACTGGTAAGTGATTCGCCTAAGACGATCAACAGGTAAAATCCGATCAACCATAGGGGTGAAACTCGCTGGGTGGCCGGATAGAGTCTCAGCGGTAGCGCCATGAACGCCGGGCCCAGTCCCCACAAGACCAAGCCAACACCATATTTGAGGCTCGCTGGTGGCTGATGCTGGCCGAGGCGGGACCACAAAAATGCCATCAATGTACCAAACAGGATGGCAAATACCGCCGGCACTGTTTGAAATACTGCCGGGGTCCATCGAATGCCCAGCCAATTGAGTCGAACGGAGTCGGCGGCATATATGGCCAAAATTCCGGTCGACTGGCCATATATCATCATGGTAATGGCATTACCAATCAAGTATGCTGTGAAACCTAGCACTCGCGGCCGCTCGTGGCTCGTCGTTTGCGGACTGCCATAAATCGCAACAACATAACCGACTGGCAACAAAGCGCTCAGGCACCCGATAAGCGTGCTTGCTCGAGCAATGGATAACCAGTGAGTCGCCATGCCGAATAGAACCAGCAGGATGATTACCCCTGTGATTGCGAGACTATTCCCCACCAGGCGGTGTCGACGTTGACGCGGCAGTGGCGACACCGGAAGCGATCCGATCGCGCCAAACCAGCGCTTCTGCATCAAAATAAAAGGGAAGGCGGTCAACAGCAAGATGGCACCCCCGGCAAAAAAACCAACCGGATAGCCGAACCGTAATGCCAACATGCCAGTGATTAACGGCGCCGCTGCCCCAATATTGTTAGTGATGTACAGGGTCGAAAATGCCGAAGCTAGCCGCCCGGGCACACCGGCATACAGCGCACCGGTTAATGCGTTCAAACACTGCCCCATGAGCCCACTGCCGATAATTTGTAGCGCAATGCTTAGGCTCAACAGGCCTAGAGACGGGTACGGCCAAGCCAGCACCATGATGCCAACTACCCGCAAACAGGTTCCCCAAGTCAACGGCACCCGTGTCCCTGCTAATCGGTCTGCCGCGTAACTCCCGAGCACCCCAGCGGTAAAACTTAGTGCAGAAAATAACGCCACTAACTGTGCTGCGCTGATGCGGTCCAGCCCCAACCCACCAGCATGGACGGGAGCGTACAAGTACAATACCAAAATGGCACTGACGCCGTATAGTGCAGCGCCACTGCCCACTGACAACAGACTTAAACTAGTGAATGCTCGCCGTGTTTGCACGGTGGGTTACTCCCTTCTTGCTCCCGTAGTTGGCGGTTTGGATCATCCACGGTTATCGCACCGGTAATTTAATGAGCTCCGATTTTGGACTAGACGTGATTTGGATGCCCTGCCCTGCTTGAACCACGATGTCATCTTCAACGCGCATGCCGCCGACCCCCGGTAAATACAAACCAGGTTCAATCGTCTGTACCATGTTCGCGCGAAAAATAGTTTTATCTCCACGCGGCGTGATGTAGGGTGCCTCATGAACCACGAGGCCGATACTATGGCCAAGCCCGTGAATCAAATATTGATTCACATCATGATCCAAAAATACTTGACGAATCGCAGCATCCAACTGTGCACTGGTCACACCATCACGAATTGTGGCCAATCCCGCTTTTTCAGCGGCCACAACATAGGCGTAAAATTCCTCCATCCGGGGGTCTGGTGTCCCCACCGCAATTGTCCGGGTGGTATCACTGACGTAGCCTTGATAAGTTGCGCCAAAGTCGAGTGTCACCATATCACCAGCTTCAATCACCTTGTCACTCGCCTCGCCATGGGCAAAAGTTGAACGAAGGCCAGAAGCGACAATCGTGCCGAAAGATGGTTTCGTCGAGCCAAACTTTGCCATTGTAAAGTCGAGCTCTGCGGCTACCGCACGTTCAGTCATGCCCGGTCGAATCACGTCGAGCATGTGATAGAACGTCGCATCCACAATTTTAGCTGCTTCAGTGATTTTCGCAATTTCTGACGCATCCTTCACGGCGCGCAATTCCTCGACCAACCCGGATACTGGTGTCGTAGCTGCCTGCACGCCAGTGACAAAGGCCTGCCCAGTCAGATAATCCATCAAGCCGGCCTCAAAGCCCACTCGCTTTGCCGAAGACGCATTAATCAGCGCCACGGCGTCTTCGGTTAAACCATGCTGCCACCGATGAATCGTCACCTCATCCGCCAACTCGGTTTTGGCCTGCTCGATGAAGCGGCCGTCCGTAAGCAAAACCACATTGTCAGGACTAACTAACAACGTCGATTCGTCACCCGTAAATCCTGTCAAGTACGTGATGTTGGCTGGATCCACCAGGTATAGCGCATCTAAGTCACGTTGCTTCATTTCCGCTAATAAACGTTCCAATCGACTCATTTGTTTTACCTTCTTTTCTCATTTATGCGAATAGCCCCATTATGCCACAAAAAAAGCGACCCGCGGGCCGCTTTTGCCTTACATGAGGTGTAACGTCTGCAAAATCAACCAGACGTTCAAAATAATCAAGACGACGGTGGCAAACCAGGCGCAAATGGTTGACCAGCGTTTGTTGACGAAGTCGCCCATCAACTCGCGATTGCTGGTGAACATGACCAGCGGAATCACCGCGAACGGCAAGGCGACGCTGAGAAAGACCTGCGAGAAGGTCAAAAGGCCTTCGATTTTCTCTTCGCTACCGTGGTAAATAATGGCAAATACCAGCACCGGCGATACGGACAGCAGCCGGGTAATCAGGCGCTGGGCCCACAGTGGCGCGCGCAGGCGGATGAACCCTTCCATGATGATTTGCCCGGCCAAAGTCCCGGTGATCGTCGAGCTTTGACCACTGGACAGCAAGGCGACGGCAAACAGCATGGACAGCATTGGGCTGGCGATGGCGCCGACGATTTGCTTGTTGCTTAAGGCGTTGAACAAGTCGCCGAAGCGGCCGAGGTCGCTTTTGGTGCCATAGAACAACGCGGCCCCTAAAATCAGCAACAAGGAGTTGACGATGAAGGCGATGAACAATTGCATATTCGAGTCGATGGTCGAAAACCGGACGGCTTGTTTCATCTGCTCGTGGTTGTCGCGATCGATTTTCCGCGTCTGGGAAATCGAGCTGCCCAGATACAAGTCATGGGGCATGACCGTGGCGCCGACAATCCCCAGCGACAGGTACAGCATCGAGTGGTCGGTGATGATGCGATCGCTTGGAATGTAGCCGCGCAGGATGCCGCCGATGCTAGGCTGGGCCAGGAGCACCTCATAGGCAAACACCAAGAGGATGACCGCGACCAGCGTGGCGACAATGGCCTCGATTTTGCGGAAGCCCAGCTTCATCAGCAGCAGCAACAGCAAGACGTCGGCGGCGGTAATGATGATGCCGACAATCAGCGGAATGTTGAACAACAGCTTGATGGCGATGGCCGACCCGATGATTTCGGCAATATCAGTGGCCATGATCGCTAGCTCCGCGATGATCCACAAGATGAAACCGGCCCCTTTGGTCGTGCGCTCTCGCGTCAGCTGCGCCAGATCCTTGCCGGTGACGATCCCGAGCTTGGCGGACATGCTTTGCAGCAGCATCGCAATCAGGCTAGAAATCAAGACGACCGACAGCAAGGTGTACTTGTACTGCGCACCACCGGCGATGGAGGTGATCCAGTTCCCGGGATCCATATACCCCACGGCAATCAAGATGCCGGGGCCGGTGTAGGCCATCAGCGTCCGGATGAAGCCGGCGTTGGTTGGCACTTCGATGCTGCCGTTGATTTCGTCAAGCGACTTGGTGTGATTCGGATCGATTTCGTTATCCTCGAAATGAATCCGTGGTTTTTTAGTTGTCATGGTGCTTCCTCTTTCCTATTGGCTTAGAAATTCGGCGTGAGTGGTGGCAGTACTGCCCCCGCTCAAATTCCAATAAACAGCATAACATGGAATTGACGATTTGTAACCAGCCTATTTTAGGCGAGCCAAACTCAGGGATAACGCTAGCAATAGCAAGTGCTTATGGCACGCTGCGACCGACCGCTTCGGAGGTGTAAGCATGCATCTCGTTTTTATATTGGCTATTGGTAATGATGAGCTCAGGCACCTGTTTGCCCGCCTTGGTTTTCGCCGTTGTGAGGCGAATCATGAAATCCTGGCTCGAACCGGGATCGTACCAGTGATGGAATCGATACCACGTCCGGCCTTGGCCATCCTTGGCTTTGGTCAACGTTCCCCAGAATTGCCGCTCGACAGATGGATAATCGCCTTGGCCACCAGCCTTGAGCCAGGCTTTCTCAGCCGCAGTATATTCTGAGGGCGCGTGAATCGCCCCCCCAGACGCCTGCATGCTGAAGTCATCGGCGCTAATCGTCACCGGTTGATACTCTTGGTAGTTGCCATTGGTCAGCTTCAAGGACCAATCTCGCTGATAAGACTTCGGGAAGGTGATAGTCTTAGTCTCTGCGTGTTTCGCTTTTGGTTTTGGCTTAGCTTTATCTTGCGGCCACTTAGCCAAAATTGCCTCCTTCTCATAGGTGAGTTCCGCTTCAGCCCCTGGGAACCAATGCGCAATTGGCAAGGTCACGGTCAAATCGGCATACTCCTTTAAGACGAGTGACATCTCCTGTTTGCTAGTATCGGGATGAAGGAGATTTTGATCATACTCACCGGAAAAAGTTCCGTCAGCTTTAAGCCCAACTTCAGGGGTCACCGTCACTAAACCGATGCGGAAAATTAAGAGATCCGCATCCAACGCAAGGCCATCCTTCAGCTCGCCATCCAGTTCATAGCCAACCGAATTCGTCACATCATTATGCGAACTCATCGTCAACATCTTTTTTCTGGCAGTATTAAAGTTAACCGTGTCACTGAGGTGGGTGTCATGGGTAAAGGTCAGACTAATTGAGCCGTTGGCTGACACCGTAAGTTCAACGGTAAGATTCAGGATCGCCCCACCGCCAATTAAAATAGGCAACGTGCCCAATGGTAGCGCCGACTTCTTCAGTAAGGTTTTCTCGCTACTTTTACCGAATTCGGCCTTCAACTTTTCATTCTGGCTGAACGTATTGGTGACTTTTAGTTTGGCGTGAGGTTCCCAGCCTAAGTTCAGATCGATATTCGAATCCACGGTATCCTTTAACTCAAAGGTCAAGCTACCATCGATTTTTTCGGCAAGTTTTTTTAGTGCCGGTTTCACCTTCGCTAGTCCAGTAACGAGTTTAGACAAATCGATGGTCAACGATTTACTGGCCGACAAAGACTCCGCCCGGTCATATTCCAGCCACCCCGTCTTCTGCATCCCCGTCGGCGAAACGGCGGTGCCTGTCGTGGCATTCGGCACACTGGGAATAAAGACAGCCTGCTCAGTATTCACCGTGTTCGACCCTTTAACGGTGTTGACGACTTGCTTCAGCGTCGGCTGAGCGACGCCTAACGTGGTGGTGTCAGCTTGCGGGTTGCGCTGGATGCTGGTGACGCGAATCGCGATGCCGCCGTAATAATATCCAGTCGGCGGGACGATGACAAGGTCGCCTTGGCGCAAGTCGGCACGCAGGCCCGGCACGGTAACCGTTTTGCGAGTCGCATTAACCGTCGGGTGCCGCGTGCCAGTTGGTAGTTCCTGCACAGCAGGCTTCAACGTGGTCGTGATGTGATTGCTGGCAATTGTCGCAGGCGTCACGGTCAGCCCGCGCTGCTGCGTCACGCGCATGCCGATGCTGCTGGGCTCCACGGCAAAACTACCGCCGGCGCCGCTGACTTCATACGGGTGGCTGGCGTTAAGCCGCGTGTGAAAATGGCCCGTGCGATCGGTGCGTACGTGCAACCGCTGGCCGGTGCTCGAATCCAAGAACGTCAGGCGTTGCCGCGGGTGCTTCGCCAGCTGGCCACCAAACGCGACGAGCTTGTCGCCGGCGCGCTGGTAGCGAATCGTTGTGGTCACCGTCGTTAGCGTCCCGCCCACCGTGATGCGTTGGGTGAGATTGGTGCGTTGCGTGGCGGCGGCCGCGGCATTCGGCCGCAGCATCGCCGTGCCGGCTAAGGTGCCGGCAATTAAAATGATCACCGCTCCGCCGGCGCCGAGGCGCTTGCGCCGCCACAAATACCAGGCGCCACCAATCAGCACGAGCACGGCCACCCCGCCGCCGGCCCAAGCTAGCCAGTAGCCGGTGCGGCTGACGGCAACGCCGGCCTTGCCCGCCGTCACCGTCCCGGTTTGGCTCACGGTAAACGGCACGCTGGTGCGCGGCGTGGCGCCGAGCTTGGCCACGTGCCAGGTCATCACGGTGCCGCGCTTCACCTTGGGGCCCGCAAAGCGCACTTTGATATTTAAATCGCGCAGCGTCTGATTTTTCAGATTCGCTACTTGCAGCTGATAATGATTGCGCTCACCGGTGCGTTGCACCACCGCATCGACGTCGCTACTGGCCGCCACGGGCCGCGCGGCGCTGAACCAAACGCCACCGATCACCAACAATAACCCTAACCACCACTTGACTCGTTTTCCCATCATGACTCTCCCACTCCGGCGTAACCGCCACATACCGCCATTTTAGCCTTGCGCCGGCAGTTGTTCAATCGCATAAAAAAAGCACCGCGCGAGGCGGTGCTTACAGTCATTTGCCAGTTTTGACGTGAATTCGGTTGATGGCGCGTTGCAAAGAGACTTGCGCGCGCTGCAACTCGTCGACGTCGTCATGGGCCTTGGCTGCTTCGATCCTGCGCTGGGCGCGGGTCCGAGCGGCTTCAGCCCGAGACAAGTCGATGTCGCGTTCACGTTCGGCGGAGTCGGCGACGATGGACGCCACGTTGTCCGACATTTCCATGAAGCCACCGTTGACGGCGATGGCATCCTCGTGCCCTGGGTTATCCACCCGGCGCACGCGGACCTCACCGATCGTCAGTGGCGCAACAACCGGTTCGTGTTTGGCCATCAAGCCCAACTCACCGGCGGTCGTTTTCACGACTACGAGGGTGGCGTGGTGATTATACACCAAGCCGTCAGGCGTCACGATGTTCACGGTTAGCACATTTTGCTCAGCCAAGCGGCGACACCTCCTTAATTAGCGGCGGCTGCTTGGGCAGGTTCGTCGCTCGTATCCTCTTGTGGCTCGTAGCCCAGCTTCTTGGCCTTGGCGACGACATCTTCGATTGGGCCAACCAAACGGAAGGCTTCTTCTGGGTAATCGTCGAACTTGCCTTCAAGAATCTGCTTGAAGCCCTTGACGGTTTCCTTAACGGGCACATAGGTCCCAGGCAAACCAGTGAAGCGCTCCGCCACACTGAAGGATTGAGACAGGAAGAACTGGATGCGCCGGGCACGGGCAACCGTGACCTTTTCATCGTCGGATAATTCGTCCATCCCTAAGATGGAAATAATATCCTGCAGTTCCTTGTAGCGTTGCAGTACCTGTTGCACCTGAATCGCGACTTGGTAATGTTCCTCACCGACGATATCAGGCGTCAACGCGGAGCTCGAAGACTCCAGCGGATCAACGGCTGGGTAAATCCCCTGCTCAGTCAAGCGCCGCTCCAAGTTCGTCGTGGCGTCCAAGTGGGCAAATGTCGTGGCCGGCGCCGGGTCGGTATAGTCATCGGCAGGCACGTAAATGGCCTGGATCGACGTTACGGAACCCTTCTTCGTCGACGTGATCCGCTCCTGCAGCTGACCCATTTCAGTGGCCAACGTTGGCTGGTAACCAACGGCCGAAGGAATGCGGCCCAGCAAGGCAGAGACTTCAGACCCGGCCTGCGTGAAGCGGAAAATGTTATCGATAAACAACAGCACGTCTTGGCCTTCGACGTCACGGAAGTATTCCGCAATCGTCAACCCGGTCAACGCGACGCGCATCCGGGCACCAGGCGGCTCGTTCATCTGACCAAACACCATGGCGGTATTCTTCAAAACGCCTGATTCCTTCATTTCGAAGTACAGGTCGTTCCCTTCACGCGTGCGTTCACCAACGCCGGTGAAGACGGAAATGCCACCGTGCTCTTCAGCGATGTTGTGGATCAGCTCCTGAATCAACACGGTTTTACCAACCCCGGCGCCACCGAACAGGCCAACTTTACCCCCACGGAGGTAAGGTTCCAGCAAGTCGATGACCTTGATGCCGGTTTCGAGGATTTCAGAGCTGGTGCTCAGATCCTCGAACGCTGGCGCGCTTTTATGGATCCCATCGCGGCGGTGATCAGGACCAAACTTCTCGCCATCATCGATCGTGTCGCCTAAGACGTTAAATACCCGTCCGAGCGTGTCTTTGCCGACAGGTACGGAAATGGAGGCACCGGTATCGGTCACCTTCATGCCGCGTTGCAACCCATCGGTGCTTTGCATCGCAATGGCACGAATCACGCCGTCGCCGAGTTCAAGCGTGGCTTCCAGCACAAGCTGGTTGCCTTCGCCCTTATCGACGAGCATGGCGTTGTTGATTTCAGGAAGTTCATTATCGATGGGAAATTCGACATCGACAACAGGGCCGATCACTTGCACGATTTTACCAGTTGTATTACTCATGCAATCGTCCTTTCAAGTCAAGTTGTGAGCGGTGACGGGAAGAAACGGAGTGGTTGTGCCGCCTGGGTGGTGCCTTGCGCACTTTGCAAGGCGCCGACCAGGTGGTCAACCACGCAGTTTCTTGTCACCGCGAACACGTTTAAGTTGTGAGCGAGCCCGGGTAAGGGACGGAGCACAAGCGCCGCCTGGTGCTTGAAAGGCGCTTTTTGCCTTTCGAGTGCCAGGTGGACTTGTGTGCAGTCCCTTGGGCTCGCGAACACGATTAAGTTGTGAGCGAAGGCGGTTGCGGACGGAACGTAGGCGCCGCCTGAGTGCTGAAGCACGGTTTGGGTGCTTCGGTGCTCAGGTGGACCTACGTGCAGGCCGCTGCCTTCGCGAACACAGTTAAAAATTCTAATCCAGCGCCGCTGCGCCACCAACGATTTCGGTGATCTCGGTGGTGATGGCCGCCTGCCGCGCCCGGTTATAGGTAATCGACAGGTGGGAAATCAAATCGTTGGCGTTATCCGTCGCGCTCTTCATCGCGGTGGTGCTGGCGGCATGCTCGGCCGTTTTGGCGTCCATGATGGCCCCAAAGATCAGGCTTTCAGCATACTGCGGCAACACGGCGGCAAGCACGGCGTCCGCATTCGGCTCGGTGATGTAATCGATGTGGTCATCGGCCACTTCGGCGGCATCCAAGTCGGAAATCGGCAACATCTTCTCGGCGCGAAACGCGCTGGTCAGCGAGTTGATATGGTGGTTGTAGCACACATACAGCTCGTCGAAGACGCCGGAGTCAAACATCGTCACCGCGGTTTTGACGATTTCCCGGACCTCGTTAAAGGTCGGGATGTCGGAGACGCCGCGGTATTCATAGGCCAAGTTGATGCCGCGGGCTTTGAAGAAGTCCGCCCCGACCCCGCCAATCGCCATGACGACATATTCGTCGGCGTTTTCGTGGTCTTCGTGCATCATTTGCATCATGGCTTTTAAAATCGTGCTGTTGTACGCGCCAACCAGGCCGCGATCACTAGTGATTACCAGGTAACCGGTTTTCTTGATGGGGCGTTGTTGCAACAGCGGGGCGATGGTCACAGCGGCAGGCCCGAGCTCGCCGCCGGTTTGCAGCTTCTCGATTTGCAAGAGCTGCGCCGCGGCGAGGTGGGTCACGATTTCACGGACCTTGTTGGCGTAGATTTGATACGCGTTGGCCCGCTTTTCGATTTGACTCAGCTTCGCACCGGAGACCATTTGCATGGCCTGGGTGATTTGCCCAGTTTTCTTCGTCGACGCGATTTGGCGCTTGATGTCCATTAATGATTCAGCCATGCGGCACCTCCCTACTTCGCTGAGTCGGCAGTGCCGGCGAACCCGTCGGCATAGGCCTTGACCGTATCGTCAAGCACCGTACCTTCTGGCAGCTTGCCCGTTTCGGCGATGGTCTTCAAGGCTTCAGGCGCGTTGGTGTCGAAGAAATCGAACAACCCGTCTTGGAACTTTTGAATGTCGTCGATGGCGATGGCATCGAGGTAGCCGTGGGTCAAGGCGAACAGGATGACGACTTGATATTGCACGGCCAGTGGCTTATGCACCGGCTGCTTCAAGACTTCAACCGTCCGGCGCCCACGGTTCAACTTGGCCTGCGTCGCCGCATCCAAGTCGCTGCCGAATTGGGTGAAGGCTTCCAGTTCACGGAAGGACGCAAGGTCCAGCCGCAAGGTCCCGGACACCTTCTTCATGGCCTTAATCTGCGCATCCCCACCGACTCGGGAAACGGACAGGCCAGAATCGATGGCCGGCCGGGTGCCGGAGTAAAACAGATCGGATTGCAGGAAAATTTGGCCGTCGGTGATGGAAATCACGTTGGTCGGAATGTAGGCCGAAATGTCCCCGGCCTGCGTTTCGATTACCGGCAAGGCGGTCATGGAGCCGCCACCCAAGGCGTCACTCAACTTTGCTGCCCGTTCGAGCAGGCGGGAGTGGGTGTAGAAAATGTCCCCTGGGTAGGCTTCACGACCAGGCGGGCGGCGAATCAACAGGGAAAGCTCACGGTAAGCGGCGGCCTGCTTGGTCAAATCATCATAAATGATCAAGACGTGCTTGCCGTTATACATGAACTCCTCACCCATCGCCGCACCGGCGTAAGGCGAGATGTACAGCATTGGCGCTGGCTCGGACGGGCCGGCGGTGACAACGATGGTGTAGTCCATCGCGCCGTACTTCTTCAAGGTTTCAACCTGAGCGCGCACCGTCGAGTCTTTTTGCCCGATAGCGACGTAGATACAGATCATGTTTTGATCTTTTTGGTTGATGATCGTGTCGATGGCAATCGACGTCTTCCCGGTTTTCCGGTCGCCGATGATCAGCTCACGCTGGCCACGGCCAATCGGCACCAGAGAATCGACGGCCTTCAAGCCGGTTTGCAGCGGTTCCGTGACGGATTGGCGCTGCATGACGCCAGGCGCCGGGCTTTCAATGGGACGGGTCTTGTCAGTCTTAATCGGGCCATTGCCGTCGACGGGTTGCCCTAAGGCATTGACCACGCGACCGATCAAGGCTTCGCCGACTGGCACTTCCATGATGCGACCGGTGCGTTTAACCTGGTCGCCTTCACGAATGTTATCAAAATCCCCAAGAATGATGATACCAACATCATTCGCTTCAAGGTTTTGGGCCATCCCGTATGAGCCGTTTTCAAATTGTAGTAATTCACTAGCCATGGCGTTTTCGAGGCCTGTAGCGCGAGCGATCCCATCACCCACGTAGGTCACAGTCCCAACTTCTTCGACGTCGAGGGCCGATTGATATTGTTCGAGTTGTTGTTTGATCAGAGAACTGATTTCCTCAGTCTTGATGCTCATCCGGTTCACCTCTTTTGTGTCTTAATTCGCTAACATGGCGGCGCGTAGCTTGCTCAGCCGCGTGGCTACCGTGCCATCGATAATGCGGTTATTCGCCGCAATGCGCACCCCACCGATGACGCTGGGGTCTACTGCATTCGTCAAATTGACGGTGGTGACGCCAAACTTGGCCGCCACCGCGGTACTGATTTGCGCCGATTGCGCGGGCGTCAAGGCCACCGCGGTCGTCGCCGTCGCGTCCAGCTCGCCGGCAGCTGTCGCCACCGTGCGGTTAAACGCAGCGATGACGACTGGCAGCGCACTAATGCGGCCGTAGTCGAACAACAAGCGCACAAAGCGCTGCGTCAACTCGGCAGCGCCGGTGGTCAACGTGTCCAACAAGCTCGGCACGTCAGCTTCTGCCACCACATGGGTTTGCAGTAACGTCAAGAACTGCGGGTTGCCTGCCAAGATGGTGTTGATGGCGGCGAGGTCCGCTTGAACCGTCGCCACATTCTTGGCGTCAACGGCGGCTTCATACAAAGCCGTGGCATACTTTGGCGCAACTTGTTGATTAGTGACTGCCATTGGCGTCACCTAACCCTTTGATATAATCATCGATCAGCGCCTGCTGGTCTTCGGCTTTCAGCTCCTTGCCCAGAATCTTCGTGGCAATGGCCAGAGAAATCTCGGCCACGTCATTCTTCGCGCTGTTCAAGGCATCCGTCCGTTCTTGGGCGATGTCTTGTTGCGCGTTGGCCTTCAAGGTCGCCACTTCATTGTGGGCGGCTTGGACCAATTCTTGGCGTTGCTTCTCGCCGTTTTCCTTAGCGGTGTTCACGATTTTGACAGCGTCTGCTTGGGAGTTCTTAAGCTCTGCTTGGCGCTTGGCAGCCAGTTCTGCTGCCTCCTTGCGCGCGTTCTCCGCATAATCAATATCGGCATCAATCTTGTCGGCCCGGGTGGCCATCATTTTCGTGACGGGACCCCAGGCAAAATGCCCGACCAACAACGTTAAAACGGCGAAGGAGATGATTAAAATGAGCGTGTCACCAATAGACATGGACTGTCCACTCCCTTCCTAGTTCGCCGTGGTTACTTGAGCAGCAGCATGAAGGCGATAACAATCGCCATGATTGGCACGGCTTCGATCATGCCGACACCGATGAACATCGTCCCACGCAGTTGGCCAGCGATTTCTGGCTGACGCGCCATGCTTTCCAAGGTCTTGCTGATGACCTGACCGTTACCATATGAAGCAGCAAGTGCGGCGAAACTAGCCGCAATAGCAGCAGCGATTAAATTCATTTTTTTCTTCCTCCTATTATTCGGAAATGACTTTATGAGACGTGTAAACCATCCCAAGAGTGACGAAAATATACGCTTGGATCGAACCAATGAACACTGAGAATCCTTGCCAGATAATTTCTAGCAGGAATCCTGACACCAGCGCGAGCGGCCCACCGGAAAAGGCTAACTGCCGAATCAGCAGCAACAGCACTTCCCCGGCGTAAATGTTCCCGTAAAGTCGCAACGACAACGTGACGAAGTTCGTAAACTCTTCAATCAAGTTGATGGGCAGTAAAAATGCGACTGGCGAAGCAAATCCCTTTAAATACCCCTTGAACCCGTTGGCGGCAACCCCGAAGAAGTGGGACATGACCAAGACGATCATGGCCAGGCCTAAGGTGATCACCGGATCGGCGGTGGCGGAGCGGAACCAAGTATCGCCATTCACATCAACTTGGAAAATCAATCCGATTTGGTTGTTGATAAAGATGAAGACGAACAAGACTAACGCGAAGAGTCCAAACTGGCTGCCTTCGCTGCCGGGCATGGCCCCTTTGACGATACCGTTCGTAAATTCAATCAGGTACTCCAGCACGTTTTGCTTACCATGTGGCCGCAGTTGCGGCTTGCGCGCCAGCCAATAAAGCAGGCAAAACGTCAGGATGGCTGAGACGATGATGGCGATATCGTTGGCGGGGTTAAATTTCACCCCAAACAGCTCGAAATAGGGAAAGCTTTCTTTCACAGAATTCACCTCCTTCACAGAAGCAACGAACGTTCTGAGACAGAGCGCTGATTGTTTCCAAACTCATAACGCATGCAGGCGAACCTGCGCAACACACAAGCATTACTCTAACACCAAACGAGGCAAAAAACAAAAGGCAAAGTGAATATTTCACCGCGATGCTGCGGCCGTTTTCAGAAAGACAACACGGCACCGCTTTCGTGTTCACCTGCCTAAATTCCACCATACCACGCCGCCCCTGGCCCCTGGCAAGTCAGCCACAGTCAAATTATTCGGCAGCTGCTCATCGGATTATTTGCCGGATTTCGCTTCGGTTAGTATAGTGACAACGAGGTGATGACATGACCAGACAACCCCTTGCCCAAGCAGAAATTGCCCGCCGGCGCACCGAAATTCACCAAGCCGCCCGCGCCGTCATTGCAGCCGCACCCTACTCCGCCACCCTCGTCAACCAGCTCGTCACCAAGAGCGGCTACGACCGACGCATGATCTTTCGCTGTTATCGCAACAAGGAGGAAATCTTCGGCGACGTGTTGCGCGAAGAATATGCGCGCTGGTGCACCATGTCGCTGAAAGCCTTGCTCCCTTTTAATGAAGAAAAAATCCGTCAGCACCTGATTCGCTACACCACCAACGAGCCGCGGCTGGCCCATCTCATCGCGGGCCTGCCGGCAATATTGGCTGGCTTGGTCAGCGGCCGCCAGGCGCAGTTGCTCAACCAGTTGGACGCACTCGCCGCGCCGGCTGGTAGCGAGCTCGATGCGCGCCTACCGTTTTTCATGCCCGGCTATGGCCGCCGCGTGGCTCACGGTGACGCCGCAGGTGCTGGCGCTGGCGACGGTGCGCGCCGTGCCGAACCGCGCGCGGCCAGCCGGGGCGCTTCAGCAAATGGCGGCGCCGCATCCCGAGTGGGTCGTGCGCACCGTGATGGCCCAGCTGGCCGGCTGGCAGGCCCAGGCAGAACTGAATAGCGCCGCCTTGGCGTCCGGCCACCTCAATAAGTGGGGCTCGACGACTTGGGGCCAGGCGACCAATTAATCTGCGCAGCCTGGGCGCATTCGGCTTTTACGCAATTAGCCGCCTTGGCGGCTGGCTGCATGCTCATTGCATAAACCTAAAATGCCCCAGGTGGGCACTGTATATTGACCGTAAAGTGCCCATGAAGAACTTTTTGCCCAAAATCGGCGCAAAGCCTTGCCGCGCCCGGTCGCCAGCGCCTGGCCGCGAAAAATCACGCGCACGAGACGACTGCATACGACCGCGAAGCTGGACAATCGGTCAGCTGAATCAACTGAGCGCACACAAGTTGGCGGGAAAACGGCTGTATCCCTTGCAGCACAACGACTTCAGCCGGTTTTTATTGCCACCAAAATCGATCTTTTTCGGCGTTTTCTGCGCAATAATTCAAAAATATCTAGCGCAAGATTGACCGCGAAATTTTAGCCTAGCCACGCCGCCCCAACCAAGCCACCGCGCCGATTGGCTATCGTTCGGCACCGCCCCACAAGAAAAGGCCTCAGCCAAATTGGCTGAGACCTTGTTGCTTATTTCGTTCCGAATAACCGGTCGCCGGCATCGCCCAAGCCGGGTACGATGTAGCCATCTTCATTGAGGTGGTCATCCAAGGCGGCGGCATAAATGTCGACATCGGGGTGTGCTTCTTGCACGGCCTTAACGCCTTCCGGAGCGGCCACCAGCACCACGAGGCGGACGCTTTGGGCCCCGCGCTTCTTCAACGCCTCGATGGCCATGTTGGCACTGCCACCCGTGGCAAGCATCGGGTCGACGATGATCAAGTCGCGCTGGCCGATGTCAGGCGGCATCTTGACGAAGTACTCGTGCGGCTGCAGCGTTTTTTCGTCACGGTACATGCCGATGTGGCCAACCTTAGCGGCGGGAATCAGTTCCAAGACCCCGTCAACCATCCCCAGCCCGGCGCGCAGAATCGGCACGACGGCCAGCTTTTTGCCGGCGAGTTTCTTTTGGACCGTTTTGCCCATTGGCGTCTCGACTTCCACGTCTTCCAGTGGTAAGTCGCGCGTGATTTCGTAAACCATCAACTCCGCGATCTCGTTGGCGACTTCTCGGAACTCCTTGGTCCCGACGTTTTTGTCCCGGATCAGCGTCAGCTTATGCTGGATCAGCGGGTGGTTCAAAACCGTAAATTTGCCCATGCAAGTGGCCCTCCTTAATAGTGTGGTGCAAGTTACCCGGCAAAATCTAAATTTTGCTCAAAACCTTATCTATGATAAGGGATGGGCATGGGTCAATGCAAGGACTGATTGCCGAATTTCATCAAGTTTATTTTGATCGGTCCGATTTTGGATGGCGGCACTGATCAACGTCGCCACCTGCCGGCACTCCTCAGGCGTGAAGCCGCGGGTGGTGATTGCCGCCGTGCCAACGCGAATGCCGCTGGTTTTGAACGGCCCGTTGGTTTCCCCAGGGATCTGATTCTTGTTGGTGGTGATGTCGACGCTATCCAGCAGGTCTTGCACCTCGCGGCCGGTCACGCCGTAGCCGGTGACGTCCAGCAACACCAAATGATTATCGCTGCCGCCGCTGATCATTTTCAGGCGGTCGTCTGCCGCAAAGCCCTCGCACATCGCCTGCATGTTGGCGACGACTTGGTGGGCATACGTGGTGAACTCCGGGCGCTGCGCCTCGCCAAGCGCCACGGCTTTGGCGGCGATAACGTGATCCAGCGGCCCGCCTTGAATGCCGGGGAACAACGCCGAGTCGATGGCCTTGCCGTAGGTGGCCTTGGCCAAGATCATGCCGCCGCGCGGGCCGCGCAGCGTTTTGTGCGTGGTGGTGGTGACCACATCGGCGTAAGGCACGGGATTCATGTGCGCCCCGCCGGCAACCAGGCCGGCGATGTGGGCCATATCTACCATTAAAAAGGCGCCGACGCTATCGGCAATCTCGCGGAAGCGCGCAAAGTCGATGGCCCGCGAATACGCCGAGGCCCCCGCCACGATTAGCCGCGGGTGTAGCTCGCTGGCCAGTTGCGCGATTTGCGCATAATCCAGATACCCGGTGTCAGGGTTCAACCCGTAGTGATAAAAATGGTAGGTTTGGCCGGAGAAATTCACCGGGGAGCCATGCGTGAGGTGCCCGCCGTCGGTTAAGTCCATCGCCAACACCCGATCGCCGTCTTGCAAAAAGGCGCGGTAAGCGGCCATGTTGGCCTGTGAGCCGGAGTGCGGCTGCACGTTGGCGTACTCGGCGCCGAACAACGCCTTGGCGCGGTCGATGGCCAGCTGCTCAATTTTGTCGATGAACTGATTGCCGCCGTAATATCGGTGGCCGGGGTAGCCTTCGGAATATTTGTTGGTCAACACGCTACCTTGCGCGGCGCGCACGGCGGCGCTGACGATGTTTTCCGAGGCGATGAGTTCAATATTGTGTTCCTGCCGGGCTGCTTCGTCGTCAATGGCGGCAAACACCGCCGGATCGTATTCGTTAAAGGCCATGCTGATTCCTCCATCCTGGGGCGACAACCAACACTGTCAGTATACCAAAAAACTTACGCCTGCTCTTGCGCGAAGTGGCGCCCGCCGGCGGATTTGTCCAGCCGGTTCATGTACGCCGCGCCCAGCCCCGTGGCCGGATACGCCTGGGCCAAGACCAAGCTGACGCTGGGGTGCAAATCAAACCACCGCAAGCCGGCAAACAAGTTATGCGTCGCGGCTTGAATATCTCCGCCTAGCGCATATGTCGGCACGCCACTCGGCACGGTGGCCAAAATCGCCGGGCTGGCCAACACGCCATACGCCGTGCCACTCGCCTTGGCCCAGGCCAAGGCGGCGGGCCAGTCTGCCGGTGCGTCGACGATGACGACTTGCGCCGCCGGGGCGTAATGCTTGTACTTCATCCCCGGGGCCTTCGGGGTCTCGCCGGCGGCCACGTGGTGATGATCCGCCTGCACCGGGCCAATAATCGGCTCGAGGTCGGCGGGGCCCAGCTTGCCCGGCCGAAGAATGGCTGGCGGGGTCACGGTCATGTCGATCACCGTTGACTCCACCCCCACCGGCGTCGGCCCGGCGTCGACCACGCCGGCGATGACGCCGTCAAAATCGTGTAGCACATGCTCGGCCTTGGTGGCACTCGGCTTCGTCGACAAGTTGGCGCTAGGCCCGACGATCGGCACACCGGTGGCCGCAATCAAGTCGCGGGTCACGGCGCTGGCCGGTAGGCGAAACGCTGCGGTGCTCAAGCCGCCGGTGACCACCGCCGGCAGGCGTCCGGGCAACACCGGCAAAATAATCGTCAGCGGCCCCGGCCAAAACACGGTCATCAATTGCTGCGCGGCCGGCGTGATGGTGGCGTATTCCGCCACCATGGCGGTGGTGGCCACCGTGACGATCAAGGGATTATCCGCCGGGCGGTGCTTGGCGGCAAACACCTTGGCCACGGCCTTCGGATCCGTGGCGATGGCGCCTAAGCCATAGACGGTTTCGGTGGGAAACGCGACGACTTCTCCGGCCTTCAACAGCGCGGCAGCTTCTGTAATTTGCGCCGGCGTAAAACGATTCGTTTTCATGGTGCTCACTCCTTTGTTAGCTTCAACATGCGATCCTGCCCGGCCAAGTCGCGGCGAAATTCCGCCTGCCAGCCCGGCAGCTCATCGGCCACCAAGGCGGCCAACGCCGCGCGCTGGTGGTAGCCAAATTCCAAATACGCCGCCCCGCCGGCGTTGAGGTGTTGCGGCAAGGCGACGACAAAGCGCTCGAACAACGCCAAGCCGGCGTGCTCGGCGTATAACGCCAGCGCCGGCTCGTAGCGCTTGGTGCTTTCATCCATCACCGCTTCCTCGGCGTGGCTGATGTACGGCAGGTTGCTGACGATGAAATCAAATCGCTCCGGCAGCGCGGCAAACATGTCGCTTGCCACCAACGTTACGTGTCGATTCAGTCGCTTGGCGTTGGCTTGCGCCACCGCCAAGGCCGCCGGCGACACGTCGCTTAACGTCATCGCCACGTCGGGCAGCTGCTTGGCCAGCGTGAGGCCGATGGCACCGCTGCCGGTGCCGAGGTCTAACCCGGTGGCGGCCGCCTGTTGCTCGGCGGCGGCCCAGGCCACGAGCTCCTCCGTGTCAAATCGCGGAATCAACACCGCTGGCGTCACGTTAAATAAGTCGCCGAAAAACGGCGCGACGCCGACGACGTATTGCGCCGGCTCGAACTTGGCCAGCCGCGCGACGTCCGCTTCAAACTGCGTCCACTGCGCCGCGGTCAAGGCGTCATGGGCGTGCAGCTGCAGCTGGCTGGGCGACCAGTCCAGCCGCATTTCGAGCACGTAGCGCGCCCCGTCGGCATCGGCGCCGACTGGTCCTAATAAAGAAGACGCCCAGCGGAGCGCCTCTTGAATCGTCTTAGTCATTGATTTGTTCCAGCTGCTTGGTTTGATCCTGGACGATGAGCGCGGAAATAATATCGTCGAGCTCGCCGTTCATGATGCGGTCGAGTTTGTTCAGCGTCAAGCCGATGCGGTGGTCGGTGACCCGGTTTTGCGGGTAGTTGTAGGTGCGAATCCGCTCGGAGCGGTCGCCAGTACCGATGGCCGTTTTGCGCTTGTCGGCGTATTCGGATTCGTTTTGGCTTTCGTAGTAGTCATACACCCGGCTCTTCAGAATCTGCATGGCCTTTTCCCGGTTTTGCTGCTGGGAGCGCTGGTCTTGCATGGTGACCACGATGCCGGTGGGCAGGTGGGTCATCCGCACGGCACTGGAGGTCTTGTTGATATGCTGACCGCCGGCACCGCTGGAGCGATACACATCAGTGCGAATGTCCTTGGGGTCGATGTCCAAATCGACTTCGTCATACTCGGGCATCACCACCACCGTGGCGGTGCTGGTGTGCACGCGCCCGGCGGATTCGGTCACCGGCACGCGCTGCACGCGGTGGGCGCCGCTTTCGTATTTGAGCTTGGAGTAGACGGAATCGCCGGTGA
The DNA here is from genome assembly GCF_001434705.1 of Lacticaseibacillus nasuensis JCM 17158. Classification (GTDB taxonomy): domain Bacteria; phylum Bacillota; class Bacilli; order Lactobacillales; family Lactobacillaceae; genus Lacticaseibacillus; species Lacticaseibacillus nasuensis. The sequence goes on along the minus strand of NZ_AZDJ01000026.1, from coordinate 102,739 downwards.
TCATGATGGCGACTTCCTTGTAGCCCCCCACTTCCGTCGGCGTTTCGTCGACGATTTCGGTGGTCCAGCCTTGTTTCTCGGCGTACTTCATGTACATCGACAACAAGTCGCCGGCAAACAGCGACGCCTCGTCGCCACCAGCCGCGCCGCGGATTTCCATGATGATGTTTTTGTCGTCGTTCGGGTCCTTCGGCAGCATCAACAGCTTAATCTCGTCTTCCAGCTTAGCCAGCTCGGGGCGCAGTTCGTTGAGCTCTTCTTTGGCCAAATCGGACAGCTCGGGGTCGTGGCTTTCGCGCAACACCTCGTCGCTTTCGGCGATGTCTGATTTCACCTGCTTGTAGCGCTTGTAGGCGGCGACGACTTCGCGCATGCTGCCTTCTTCTTTGGAATAGGCCATGTAGCGCTTGGTGTCGGCGAGCACCTCAGGATCGCTCATCAATTCCTGCAGCTCGTCGTAGCGGTCCAACAAGCCGTCTAATTGTTCAAAAATCTTGTCCATCTTGTCTCCTTATGCCAACTTGGCCGGCGGGAAGTAGTAGTGGTGGCGGCACACCGGGAAGTAACTTTCGTTGCCGCCGATTTGCACCTGTTCACCGGCATACACCGGCTTGCCGTCGTGCACGCGCAGGTTCATCGTGGCCTTTTTGGCGCAGAACCAGCAAATCGTCTTCATTTCCTCGATTTTATCGGCGTACAGCAACAAGTACCGCGAGCCTTCGAACAATTCGTTTTTAAAATCGTTCTTCAGCCCAAAGGCGATCACGGGAATGTGCAGCTCGTCGACCACCCGCGCGCATTCGAAGACGTGATGCTTCTGCAAGAATTGCGCCTCGTCGATCAACACGCAATACGCAGCCGCGTTCAGCTGCTGCACCAAGGCGAAAATATCGGTGTCGCCGGCGACGGGCTGGGCCGGGCGCTCCAGACCGATGCGGCTAGCGATCACGCCGACGCCGGCGCGGTTGTCCAGCGCGCTGGTCAGCAGGATCACGGGTTTATGTTGTTCCTCATAATTATGCGCGACCTTGAGAATCTCGATGGATTTCCCCGAGTTCATCGCGCCGTAGCGAAAATAAAGTTGTGCCACCGTTAGCTCTCCTTCGTTTGCTAAAAACGTCCGGTATCAGTATACCGAATTTTCATGGCGATTGACACCGCGGCGGCAAAGTATTCCCCGAAACCGTATGCTACAATTGACCTAGCACTTTGCCGAAAGGAAGATCGCCGTGTCCACGAATTCATTGAAAGCGGGCCTTGCCACCTGGCTAGGCCGCAGCAGCTACTGGTTCTTGCACCATGTGACCCATGGCGGCAGCTCGCTACCGGGCAAGCTCGCCAGCAAAATCGACCCCAACGTGTTGGCCAGCCTCGGCGCCAACTACGACGTCATCATCGTCACTGGCACCAACGGCAAGACCCTGACCACCAACCTCATCGTGAAAGTCTTGCGCCAGCGCTACCCCGACATTCTCACCAACCCCACCGGTAGCAACATGATGCAAGGCATCATCGCCGCGTTTTTGGCTCATGGCAAAAGTGGCGAACGCGGCTTGGCGGTGCTGGAGGTCGACGAGGCCAACGTCGCGCCGGTGGCCGCGGCCTTGCACCCCAAGGCCTTCGTGTTGACGAATATTTTCCGCGACCAAATGGACCGCTACGGCGAGTTTTACACGACCTACGAGAAGATTCTCGCCGGCGTGCGCGCCAACCCGCAAGCCACGGTGATTGCCAATGGCGACGCGCCGATTTTTAGCTCCCGCGAGTTGCAAAACCCGATGCGCTACTATGGCTTTGCCTTGAGCGACCAGCAGACCAGCGACCAAGTGGCGCCGCCGAATACCGACGGCGTGTTGTGTCCGCGCTGCGAGCACATCTTGCATTATCACGGCATGACCTACGCCAACCTCGGCGATTTCTTCTGCCCGCATTGCGGCTTCGCCCGCCCCGCCTTAGCCCATGCCGTGACGGCGGTGCACAAGCTGACGCCAGGTAGTTCCGATTTTGCCATCGATGGCCACGATTATCACCTGGAAATCGGTGGCACCTACAACGTCTATAACGCCTTGGCCGCCGCCGCGGTGGGCGCCGAGTTCGGCATCACGCCGACGCAGCTCGCCCAAGCCTTCGCCTATGACGAAAAGGTCTTCGGCCGCCAGGAAGAAATCGCGATTGGCGACAAAACCGTGACCCTGATCCTGGTGAAAAATCCCGTGGGCTTAAACGAGGTCCTGCACATGATCACCCACCAAAGCCAACCGTTTGGCCTCGCGGTGCTACTCAACGCCAACTACGCCGATGGCATCGACACCAGCTGGATCTGGGACGGCGACTTCGAGGAATTGGTCGCCAGCCACCAAGCCACCAGCTACCTGGTCGGCGGCGAACGTCACAAAGACATTGCCTTTCGCCTGCAAGTCGCCGGCGTCGATCCGGCGGTGCTGGCGGTGCAGCCCGACCTCGGCAATGTCATCAAGGCGGTGGCGGCGATGCCGGAACCGCAAGTCTACGTGCTGGCGACCTACACCGCGGTGCTGCAGTTGCGCAAGAAGCTGGCCGACGCCGGCTACATTAAACAAGGCTATTAAAATAGGCGGCCAATGTGGCCGCCTATTTGCTTATTCTGTTTCGCCTGGTGTCGATTCGATGATTTGCATTTTACCTGAGAACTGCCAGTCCTTGATTTGATTTGGAATCAGGAAGTGGGTGCCCTTTTTCACCGGATAGTCTTGGCCATCGGCGGAGAAGGTGCCGGCCCCATCAAGCACCGAGACCAAGGTGTACGGCGCGCTGGCGGTTTGGTGCAGCTGCCCGGCCAGTGCGATGCCATACACGGAGAAGAATGGCGAGATGGGCGCGGTGACATACGTAGTGATCGTCGCGTCGTCGACTTTTTCACTCGTGATGTCGAGCTTCGGGTCGACGCTTGGCACGGTGGTCACATCGATGCTTTGCTGCAGGTGCAACTCGCGCTTCTTGCCATCGGCGCCGACGCGGTCGTAGTCATACAGGCGATACGTGGTGTCGGAGCTTTGCTGAGTCTCCAGCACGACGATGCCCTTGTTCAGTGCGTGAATCGTGCCGCTTGGGACATACACGAAGTCGCCGGCCTTCACCGGCACCTTGCGCAGCAAATGCTCCCAGTCGCCTGAGTGAATCATGTCGGCGAGCTGCTGGCGGGTCTTGGCGTGGTGGCCATAAATCAGGTAGGAATCCGGATCGGCGGAAATCACGTACCAGCACTCCGTTTTCCCGAGTTCGCCGGGGCGTTCATGTGCCGCGGCGTAAGCGTCATCCGGGTGCACCTGCACGGACAGGCTGGCGTTGGCGTCGAGAATCTTGGTCAACAACGGAAAGACCTTGCCGCTTTGGTGGCCAAAGTAGTCCTGGTCCTCCGCCCACGCCTTGTCCAACGTCTTGCCGGCCAGCGGCCCATTGGCGACCACATTCGGGCCGTTTGGATGCGCGGAAATCGCCCACAATTCGCCGATGTTGCCGGCCGGGATCTGGTAGCCGAACTCGGTTTCCAGCTTGCGGCCACCCCAGATTTTTTCATGGAAAACAGGTTCAAGAAATAATGGTTGCGTCACGTCAAAGCCTCCAAAGTTAGTTGTCGTAATCGGTTCCATTTTACCACATGGTCTAGGCCATGCGCGGATGATTTTCTCTGGTAGCCGCGCCGGCCGCCCCCTACGCCTGCCCGCGCAACCACGACGCGACAATCGCGTCGCGCCGCGGCAAGAATTCGGGCTGCGGCTTGGGGTGCACGCGGTTCGTTAACACAATCAGCGCCTGGCGCGTAGTCGGTTGCACCAGCCAGAACCCGCCGGTGTAGCCGGTGTGATACAGCCACAAGCGGTGAGCCGCGTCGCGCCGCAGGTCCCAGCCTAGCGAGCGCCCGAGTTTGGCTCGGGTGAAATCCGCCAGCAGCCACGCCGGCTTCAACCACGCCGGCGTCGGCAGCACGCCCATCAGGATTTGCGAAAAGCGAATCATATCCTGCAGGCTGGCAAACAGGCCCGCGGCGCCGCTGTGCGCGCCGAGAATCGCGCTTTTGGGATCGTGCACGCGGCCTTGCAGCAACCGGCCATTCGCGTATGTCGTCGGCACGCAGCGCGCCGGCGCCGGCGTAAACGTCGCCTGCGTGAGTCCCAGCGGCCGCAATACACGCGCGGTGATCAACGCCTGAATCGAATCGTGATACACCGCCTCAAGCGCCCAGCCCACCAGCAACAAATTCACGTCGCGGTACACCACGCGGCGATCGCATTCGCCGGCGTCGACGTGCAGCTACGTCAACAGCGCCTGGCGCAATGCAGCCGGTGGCAAGTCGTCGCGGTGCGGGATGTAGCCTTCCAGCCCGCTGGTGTGGGTCAGCGCCTGGCGAAACGTCGTCGGTTGTGTAAACGCCGGCAGCCACTCGCGCAACGGCTGGTCCAACCCCACCCGCCCGGCGGCCAACGCCTGTAAAAATAGGTTGGTGGTGCCGAGCACTTTGGTCAACGACGCTAAATCATACAAGGCGCCGCTGCGTAGCGGCGTCACCGTCGGCTGCCAAGTCGCTTCGCCGAACACCGCCGTGGTGACGCGCGCGCCGGCGACGACCGCCGCACTGACGCCAGGCGTCAGGCGGTCGTTGACCAAACCATTGAGTTGTTGCCACACCGTTACCACATTGCCACGCTCCCACTAAGCGACGCTGAACCAAAACATGATGCCGTTTGGCCCGGTCGCGTTCAAATAATGCCGTGCTTCATCGTAATGATAGGTACCCAGCCCGCTGTGGTCAAGCGTGGCCGCCACCAACTCGAGCGCAGACGCAGTTGGCACAACTAAATTAATGTAATCCAGCCCGGTGTCGTCGGGGCCGCGCCGCGCGAGCGTATTGTCCAGACTGACGGTAAGGCCAATATGGTGCGTGGCATCCCCCACGGTGAGCCACGCCTGGCCGCCGGCTTGGCCCTGCAGCGTGAAGCCGATGCCGGCGGTGAGGTACTGCAAGGCGGCGGTAAAATCTGTCACGCCCAGGGCCGCCGCGCCGATGCTGGTGCCGGTGGGCAATTCCTGGTGGTTGCTGCCGCGAATCGGCGCGATGCGCGAAGCCGCGGCGGGCCGCTCTTGCCAGTCGCGCCAGTCGTATTTCACCGGAATCGCCCCGTCGCTGCCTTCGTCATACGCGAAGTTCACGCGGTTGCCGGCCGGGTCACGCACCGCAAAGCCCGTGCTTAACCCCGTGCGAAAAACGGCTGGTGGCTCAGCATCGGCGCCGGCAAACCAGCCATACACGCTGCCAATGACCCGGCGGTTGGGCACCATAATGGTCACGGCTTGTAGCCCCGCTGTCGCGTGAGCCGCCACCGGTTGCGGGGGCTGGCGCACCGCCAGCAACGCCTGTTGATTCGCGCGAATCCCCAATAAGGCGTGTCGCAGATCCTGCCGCAATATCGTAAAGCCTGCCTGGCGGTGATACCAATCCACCACCGGGGCAATTGCCGCCACGTTCAACGCGACAAAGCCAAACCGCGTTTCGTTGGCGAAAGTATCTAACGCTCCTGCCATAGTCTCCCTCCTTTTTGTACTAGAAGCATACCCAACGCGGCGAAATTTGGGAAACAATACGATGCCGAAGCCGGAAAATAGGGGCATCGCGAGGATAAATGCGCTATCATAACAGTGAGGTGATTGTATGTCTATCATTGCCCTATTCGGCGGCCAGGATCCCACGGGGTTAACCGCCACCTTGACGCGCGCCGTGCTCGCCGGCGCCAACACCACCAGCGAGTTCATCGACTTGAACCAATACGACCTGCACCCGGATCGACCCGACGCGCCGAATCCGGCGTTGGATGAACTCGAGGCCAAGCTTGCCGCGGCCGACGCTTGGGTGCTGGCGTCGCCAACTTATTTCGGCACGGTAGCCGGCCAATTCAAGCAATTTTTCGACGTGTTTCGCCATCGCATGGTGCGCATGAACTTAATTGGGGACACCTTGCCCGGCAAATACCGCGACAAGCACTACATCAGTATCACCAGCTGCTTTGCCAGCGGCTTGGACAACACGTTCACCCACCAAACCGACGCGACGTTGACCATGATCGACAAGGCGATGAGCGCCGCCGGCATCCACAAGGTGGCCGAGCTCGTGTTGCCCAACACCTGGGGCATGCAGGCGGTGCCGGGGGCCAAACTCGAACAGGCGAAGCGCCTCGGCGCCAAACTCACGACGAAACAACAAAAGGATGATGAAACGATGAAACGCTACCTGCTTTTATTCGGCATGATTGCCGTGATGGCCTTGGCCACCATGGGCATCCAGCAACTCTTCCCGGTGCTCACCGGCGGCTTTTGGCAACGCTGGGCAAGCTTCGTGTTGATTTTCTTCGTGCTGCTGGCCAGCCTGTTGCACTACGCGACATTTATGCGGCATAAACACCGGTAACCAAAAAGGCGCGGACCCAAACTGATTCAGTTTGAGCCCGCGTCTTTTTCTATAAATTGATGGTTGCGTCGCGTTGCCTACTCGGCAATCTCCTCGTGGTGGTCACGCTTGGCGAGCAGCGGCATGATGAAGCCGAGCCCGAACAAGACGATGACGCTGACGACGTTCATGATGAGCTGATGGGTGAAGCCAACGGTCCCAAAGGCTTCTTCTTGCGGCATGAAGCCCATCGTCGCGCAGACGAAGGTGAACAAGAAGCACCAGCCGCCGACGAACAGCGCGCCTTTTTGATTTTTGATGAACACGTAGCTGGAGTCAAACTTCGACTCCTGCAGGCGCAAAGCGATGAAGGCGACGAACACGAAGCAGGTCTTGTAAGGCGACACGATGCCGTTCAGGTTCAACAACCAGTTGAAAATGGTGTTGATATCCGGCAAGGTCGAGCTTAGCAGCAACAGGAACAAGCACAAGGCGGCGGTGAAGACATAGCTGTGAATCGGCCGGCCTTGCTTGTTTTTTTGCAGCAACCATTTTGGCATGAAGCGCACGGCGGTGTCGGCGGACAGCACCCGAGAACTGGCGTCGATCAACACGGCCAGCTGCGCCAACATGAACACGAGTTGCGTGGCGGCGAACATGTACATGAACGTGTTGCCGATGCCCCACTGCTTGCCCAGCATCGCAAAGGCGTAGTACGCGCCGTTCATTTTCATATCATTAGGCAGGTGGTTGGCGTTGAAGAAAATGGCCAACGCCAGCGTCCCGAAGATGACCAGGAACCCGGTCATGATGGCCAGCATCCACATCGCCTTGGGGAATTGCTTCTTCGGGTTGCGCAGCTGCTGGATGTAAGTGGCGCCGAGTTCCGCGCCGCTGGTGGCGAAGATCAACAACCCGGTCGTGGCGAAGTAATGCGTGGAAAAATGCGGCATGAAGGCATGCAGGTTAAACGGCTGGGTGGCAATTGGAAAGCCCTTGGCCAAGCCGGCGCCGGCCATGCAGACGAATAGCACGGCCATGAAGAACATCGCGGCGCCGCCAATCAAGGACATGACCTCCAATGACCGCGTGAACAGGTTCTCCAGCAGAATAAAGATGAGAATCACCAAGAAGGTGAAGATCCCAAACCACTGCGTCGACATGTGCGCGCTCAGCGAGTTGTCGCCAAGAATCAGCCAGGACATGGCGACGATGACGGAGTTGGAAACGTCGACGAGGTATGGCAAGGTCGAGGACCAGTAGATCCAGCTGATGACATAGCCCCAGGTGTCGTTGGTGGTGTGGCGAATCCACGTCGCCAGCCCCCCGCCATCGTGAATGAAGGTGGTGCCAATTTGCGCGGAAATCAGCGCGTAAGGCACGATGTAGGCGATTAACAGGAAAATCCAAGAAAAGACGACGGATAATCCTTGATTCTGGAATGGATAAAAAATATTTTCGAACCCGATTACCGTGACGAATGTCAACAGGCCAAGCACTGGCCAAGACATGTACTTCCGGTCGGGATTTAGTGCATCTTGCATAAGACTTCCTCCTTTGACAGCCGACGATCAACGGCTGCAAAGGCAGGCGGCTTGTTGTGATAATACCCGAAGTGTGACATACCCGATTCCCCTACCCAAATTTGTGAATGAATATTTTCTAATCAATGATTCACTAGTGGCCAAGTATATCGTAAGATTAAGGCGGTGTGAATCATTTTCTGCAAACGGGTGCCACATCCACCCAAGGAGGACAACATGGGATTAGTAACTGGCGCTTCAAGCGCCGTGCAAACACAGTTTCCAACCGCGGGCTTTACGGCCTTCGGTGAGCGCCCCATCGGCGGGTTCAACGCGGTGGTCATCACCGCCCACGACCAGGCGACGCTGGCGACAATCGCGGCTAGCGGCTTACCGCTGCCGGTGTTTGTCGTCGGCGGTCACCTGGCCGCCCCGCCCGAGTTTGCCGGCCCGGCGCCCGTAACCTTGACCACCCTCGACGATGCGGCCCTGGCGCAGATTAATACCGCGGCGGCCGCCTACACGGCGAGTCAGGTCCCGGCCTTTGCCCGGGACCTGCTGAACTTTGCGCTGGCGGATCCGACGACGTTTGCCACGCCGGGGCATCACGCCGGCCACTACTTCGACCACGGCCCGGCCGGCTATTTATATGAAGAGGCGTACGGCCACACCTTTTTTGCTAGCGACACCAGCGACGTCGTGACGGCGTTAGGCGACATGATGACGCATGGCGGCACGCCCTTGACCGCCGAGCAAGCCGCGGCCAAGTTGTACCATGCCGACAAAACCTACTTCGTCACCAACGGCACCACCACCAGCAACAACATCGTGGCCGCCGCGGCGTTGCAGCCCGGCGACCTCGTCTTATTCGACCGCAACAATCACAAGTCGTTTTATAATAGCGCCTTGATTCTCAATGGGGCCACGCCGGTGTACCTCGACACGTTGCGCACCGCGTTGGGCCTGATCGGGCCGGTGGACCTGGCCCACGCCACCACCGCCGACTTGCGCGCAGCCCTGGCCACCATCGCTCCAGAACGCGCCGCTGCGCCGCGGCCATTTCGCCTCGGGCTCTTGGAGCTGGAAACCTTCGACGGCATCGTGCCCGACGCCGCGACGCTCATTCACCGCTTCGGCCCGCTGTGCGATTACCTGTGCTTCGACGCGGCGTGGGGCGGCTACGAAAGTTTTCTGCCGGCGATGACGCCGATGGATCCGCTGCAGGTGCCATTAACGGCCGACGATCCGGGGATTTTTGTCACCCAGTCGCTGCACAAACAGCAAGCCGGCTTCGCCCAAACCTCGCAGATTCATAAAAAAGACGCGCACATCAAGGGCCAAGCGCGCTACATCAGCCACGCCCAGTTCAACCACGCCTACTTGAAGTACGTCACCACCAGCTACTCCTACCCGGTGTACGTGTCGCTAGCCATCAACGTCGCGCTGAACCAAGGCGCGGCGGGCAAAGCGATTTGGCGTCAGGCCGTGTTGGATTCAGTGGCGTTTCGGCGCAGCCTCACCGACTCAAAGTTATTTACCGCCTACAACGCGCCGGATTTGCTGAAGGCTACGCCGGATCAGCTCGTCGATTCGGCAGCGACCTGGGCGCTTGAGCCAGCCGCCACTTGGCACGGGCTGGCCGGGCTGCAAGCCGACCAAGCGTACCTGGATCCCGGCAAGGTCACGGTGGTGCTGCCGCACACCAAGAAATTTGGCGTGTCGGGCTGGGTAGTCGACCGCTACTTGCTCGATCACAACATCGTGCCGGAAAAAGCCGACCCCAACTCGCTGCTGTTTCTCGTCACGCCCGGGTCGCGGCCGCAGGATTGGCAACATCTGCGCGCCGTGTTGGCTGAATTCGAGGCGGATTATTTCGCCAACCGCACCGTCGCCGAAGCCTTGCCAAAACTCAGCGCCGAAACCGGCGAGCGCTACGCCAACCTGACGCTACGCCAGCTGTGCCAGGACTTGTCCGATTGGTTCCTGGACGGCGAGCTGGTGGCCAAGCAGCGCGGCTTGTTTGAACAAACCAACGCCATCGCGCGGCCAGTGTCTGCCGCGGCCGCCGACCGCGCCTTTATGACTGGCGGCACCGAGCTCGTGCCGCTGGCCGACGCCGCCGGCCGCATCGCCGTGGAAGGCGCGCTGCCATATCCTCCCGGCATCTTCGTCGTCGTCCCCGGCGAACGCTGGCGGCCAGCCGCGATTGCCTACTTCGACTGTCTGTTTGAAGGCATGCGACGCTTTCCTGGCTTCACGCCGGAGATTCAAGGCGTCACCACCGGCAGCGATGGCGTGCCCCGCGTCAATGTACTCGCCGAATAATCAAAAATCGATCCACCGCCACGCAGGCGCTGGACCGATTTTTTATTTGTTGAAAAAGGTATCTTGCGCCGCGCCAATCGCGGCGAGTTTGATATGCGCGTAAGTGAGGCCGCCTTGCAGGTACAAGGTGTACGGCGGGCGCAGCGGGCCATCCGCCGAGAACTCGACGGTGGCCCCGGCCACGAAGCTGCCGCCGGCCATGATGACCTCATCTTCGTACCCCGCCATCCGCTCCGGAATTGGCGTGACGAAGGAATCAATCGGCGAGTTGTGCTGAATCGCCTTGGCGAAGGCCACCATGTCTTGCTGGTTGCCAAAGTTCACCGTTTGAATCAAGTCGGTGCGCGGGGCGTCCCAAGCCGGCCGGACATCAAGCCCGAGCTTACTCAACAAGGCCGCCTCAAAAATCGCACCTTTGATTGCGTTGCCGGTGGTTTGCGGGGCCATGAAGAAGCCTTGGAACATGTCGCCTAACGCGCCGGTGGTCGCCCCTTCCGCGCCGCCGAGACCCGGCACCGTGAAGCGGTACGACACGCGCTCGACGAGGTCACGCTTGCCGACGATGTAGCCGCCGGTTTTGGCCAGGCCGCCGCCGGCATTTTTGAACAGCGAGCCGGCCATCAAGTCAGCGCCGACGTCGAGGGGCTCAATTTCCTCGGAGAATTCGCCATACGCGTTGTCGACGAAGATCCACATGTCCGGCCGCACGCTGCGCACGGCGTCGATCATCGTTTTGATCTGGGCGACGGTGAAGGAATCGCGCGTCGCGTAGCCGCGCGAGCGTTGAATCGCCACGACCTTGGTGGCCGGGCGTAGGCGCGCCTTGATGCCGGCTAAATCGGGCTGCCCATCCGGCAACAAGTCGACGTAATCGGCGCTGATGCCGTATTCCTTGGGGCTGCCGACGCCGTTGCCGGCCATGCCCAAGACTTCCTGCAAGGTGTCGTAAGGCTGCCCCGTGATGTACAAAATCTCGTCACCGGGCCGCACCAGCCCTAAGAGCGCCACGCCAATGGCATGCGTGCCGGACACAAACTGCGGCCGCACCAGCGCGTCTTCACCGCCAAGCACATCGGCGTAAATCGCCTCGAGCTTATCGCGGCCCTCGTCGCTATGGCCATAGCCGGTCGAGCCGGTCAGGTCACTTTCGGCCACGTGATGCGTTTGAAAACTCTTCAACACCTTGGCTTGGTTGGCCACAATTTGGTCATCCAAGGCGGCCAGGCGCGGCGCGATTTGCGCATCGACGGCCTGTACCATGGCGATTAATTTCGGATCGTAATCATCTTGCCAACTCACTGTTTTCTCCTAACCACGCGGCGACCCGCGCTTGCACTTGTGTGATGGCCGCCGGGTCCCCAACCAAATCGAACCATTCGGTGGGCAGCTGGTGGCGAAAATACGTTAACTGGCGCTTGGCGTAATGCCGCGAATGCTGCTTGATCAACGCCACGGCGCTGGCCAAGTCAGTATCGCCTTGCAGATACGGCACCAATTCCTTGTAGCCGATGGCCTGTAGCGCCTGAGCAGAAGCCGGCACCCGCTGCAACAACCCTTGCACCTCGGCCACTAATCCGGCGGTGAGCATCGCGTCGACGCGCGCGTTGATGCGCGCGTACAAGACGGCGCGATCTGTAGTCAAGCCGATGACTAAGGCATCATACGCCGGCGTCGGCGCCGGCTGCCCCGACACCCGCTGGCCGGTTTCCTGCCAGACTTCTAGCGCGCGAATCACGCGGCGCGTATTGCCCGCCGGGATTTTCGCGGCGCTGGCGGGGTCGATTGCGTTGAGTCGCTGCCACAACCACTCGGGATCATGCGCGGCCAGCTGTTGCTGCAACGCCGCGCGCGCCGGCGACGGCGGCGCCGCGCCGCCCAGCGGCAAGTCTAGGCGCAAGGCGTTCAGATAAAACCCGGTGCCGCCGACGACAATCGGCAGGTGGCCGCGCGCGGCCACCGCAGCGATGGCCGCCTTGGCGTCGCGCTTAAATTGCGCGGCGGAATACGGCTCAGTTGGGTCGACGATGTCCAGCAGGTGGTGCGGGACGCCGGCCATTTCGGCGGCGGTTACTTTGGCCGTGCCGATATCCATGCCGCGATAGATTTGAAAGGCGTCGCCGTTGATTACCTCGCCGTGAAAAGCTTGCGCCAATTGCACGGCCAAGGCGCTTTTACCCACCGCCGTCGGGCCGCCAATCATCAGCACCCGTGGCAATGTCGTTGTTTTTTTCACATTCATCACCGTTATCTAGTATACTTGAGCTAGCACGAAACTTCAGCTTGAGGAGGAAAATTCGATGGCACACAAATTTATCAAGGGCTTTCTCGTTGGCACATTCATGACGGCAGGCGCCGTGGCGGGTTCCGTCTTGGCGTTCAAGAAGAGTTACATCGAACCCGTTGAAACCAAGGTTCAAGAAATCGACGATAACCGGCGCAAGGCCAACCGCAAGCGGCACGCCGCGCATCAAGGGTAACGAGTGGCACCCCACCGCGGGTGCTTTTTTTGTGCCCGAGCAAAGAAAAAACCGCCTCGAGGGCGGTAGTCGGCGTTAGGCCAGGGCCTGTTTGGCGGTGGTGGCTAACGCAGCGAAGCTGGTCGGATCGCTGATGGCGATGTCGGCAAGCATCTTGCGGTTCATGTCGATGTTGGCCAACTTCAGGCCGTGCATCAACTGGCTGTACGAAATGTCGTTTTGACGCGCAGCGGCGTTGATCCGCGCAATCCACAGGGAGCGGAAGTTGCGCTTCTTGGCGCGACGATCGCGGAAGGCATAGCGATAAGACACCATGACTTGGGCATTAGCCGCCTTGAACAAACGGTGCTTGGAGCCGCGATAACCCTTGGCGAGCTTCAGAACCTTCTTGCGGCGCTTACGAGTAACAGTTCCACCTTTAACACGTGGCATATGAAATTCCTCCTCTGACTATAAAGCGATTACTTGACTTGGCTAAGCATCTGGCGGATCCGCTTCATATCTGAGTGGGATACCAAACCTGACTTGCGCAGTTGGCGCCGTTGCTTCTTGGTCTTACCGTGGAAGCGGTGGCTCGTGTAGGCGTGGCCCCGCTTTAAAGCGCCACTTGCAGTTTTCTTGAAGCGCTTAGCGGAAGCACGGTGTGTCTTGAATTTTGGCATGTCAATTTCCTCCGTAAACTATGATTGTCTGACTACTTTTTTTGTTGGTCAGGCTTTGGCGACAGCATCAAGAACATGCTGCGGCCGTCCATCTTTGGGCGGACCTCGATGTTGGCGATGTCCTTGGTGGCTGCGGCCATTTCCATGAGGACCTTTTGACCCAGATCCTTATGCGTGATCGCCCGGCCTCTAAACCGGACAGATACCTTCACCTTGTCCCCTTTTTCCAGGAACTTGGTCGCATTCTTCAAACGGGTATTGAAGTCCGCTTCGCCAATGGTTGGGCTCAGCCGGATTTCCTTGATGCTGATGGTTTTCTGCTTCTTACGGGCTTCGCGATCTTTCTTTTGCTGCTCAAAGCGGAACTTCCCGAAGTCCATGATGCGGGCTACCGGCGGCTTCGCGCTTGGGGAGACCAAGACCAGATCTAAGCTAGCTTGCTCGGCTAAAGCCAAGGCGTCACGGGTATCCTTGACCCCAAGTTGCTCGCCGGTTTGAGAAATCAACCGAACTTCGCGGGATCGGATGCCATCGTTGACCATCATATCTTTTGCTATGGCAATTCACCTCCATAAATTTGGCGAGAAAACGCAGAAACGGCGGGGTCTACAGAGAGACCCCGCCGGTTTATATACCGATTTATCAGCCTAGCGGTGCAAGCACGTGGGCGAGAAGCGGGAACTTCTGCTTGTTTTTCTCAACTTGTCTATCATACCGGACCTGGCCCTGCCCGTCAAGCGTCGGGATCAGATTCCGAAAATCGCTGGCGCAAGGCCCGCCGCGCCGGGCGTAGCTGGCTGCCCCAGGTGATCAGACAAATGCCCATGGCGCCAACCACGGCCAGCCACCGCGGGGTAAACCCAATGGCGGCAAACCACCAGTTGGCTAGCAGCGCCACGCCGAGTAACGCCAGCGTCATGACGCCTAATAGTAACAGATAAAACCCGCGGCCGCCATGGGCAAACAGGCCAAATAGGCGCTGCTCGCGCCGGCCGGGCAGCCAGGCCAAGGCCAAGAAACTGCCGACCATGAGTGCTAAGCCGAGCAGCCGCGCCAACAGCCACAACACCAACCACGAGCCCCACAGTTGCACCAGCATGCCGTCACCTCATCTCAAGTAGGATTTCACACGTCACCCATTGCGTCAACTCAGGCCATTTGCCCGACGACTTTGACCTTCACGCGCGTCGCCTCGCCTGGTGCGTATTGCAGCGGCAGCTCGTCGATATCGACCACGTCGACGGTGGCCGGCACGGCGCCGGCGGCAATGGCTTGTTGCTTGGCCGCCTGCGTGGCGTCGGCAATCGCTTCGGCTCGCGGCACGCTGACGTATTGGTAAAGTTTTTCGGCTTGGCCGCCGACTTGCGCGATGGTCGCGCCGATGGCATTGGCCACCCCGCCCAGCGGCGACTGGTAGGTCGTGGCGGTGCCGGCCAGCTTGGCCGTGACGATTACCGCGCCGCCGCCGACGAGAATCAAGTCGACCGGCTCGGCGCTGGTTTTCATCTTGTCGATGGCGTCGGCCAGCAGGCGCTGGATCTCCGCCGCCGCGGCTTCAGCCGTGGCTTGGGGAATCACCTGCGTCAGCGCCGGGTCGCCGAGCTTGACGTGACCCAGGCGCACCGCGATGTCCGTGGCGGTCATCGTGTCGCCGCCGAAGCACAGCGCGCGCTCGGTGATTTGGTAGCCGACGCTATCCGGGCCGACGGTGACGCTGCCATCGGGTTGGGTGCGCACGATGCTGCCGCCGCCTAAGCCGATGGACAAGATATCCGGCATGCGGAAGTTCGTCTGCACGCCGCCCACCGTGACCGCCTGGCTGGACTCGCGGGGAAAATCATGCACGAGCACGCCGAGGTCCGAGGTGGTGCCGCCAATGTCGAGCACCAAGGCGTCGCTGCGCTTGGCCAGATACGCCGCGCCGCGAATGCTGTTGGTCGGGCCGCTGCCGATGGTGAGAATCGGGTAGCGCGCCGCAAAGTCCAACGCCATCAGCGTGCCGTCGTTTTGGCACAGGTAGACGCTGGCGGCGGTGATGCCTTCATCGGCCAAGGCCTTGGCAAAGCCGCTAGTGACCCGGCGAATCACCTGGTTCAACCCGGCGTTTAAAATCGTCGCGTTTTCGCGGGTGATCAAGCCGAGGCTGCCGATGGTCGCCGACAACGACACCGGCATGTCCGCGCCGAAGACTTCCCGGGCGATGGCCGCGGCGTGCTCCTCTTGGTCGCGGTTCAACGCCGAAAACACGCCGACGATCGCGATAGCCTGCACCTTGCCGCGCCAAGCCGTGAACGTGGCCCGCAACTCGTCGTCATCCACCGCCGTCAAGAGTTGGCCGTCGTATTCATAGCCGCCGTGCACCAGCTTGTAGGTGCCAGACAAGGCCGCCACCAAATCGGCGGGCCACTCCGTGTACGGCGTGATCGCCGCGGTGGCCGGATAACCCAGGCGCACCACGCCGACTGCGGCGAGTTGCTTGCGCTCGACAATCGCGTTGGTCGCCTGCGTCGTGCCCAACATCGCCGCGGTGATGGCGGCAGGCTTGATGCCGCTTTCCGCCAACACCTTGGCGATGGCGGTGTGAATGCCGCTGGCCACATCCGGCGTGGTGTGCGTCTTGGTGCTGGCCACCACGGTGTTATCGGCCATGATGACCGCGTCGGTGTTGGTGCCGCCGACGTCGATGCCTAATCGATATGCCATCAGTCAATCACTCCTTTCTCCCGCGCCGCCTTGATGCGCTGCTCCACCGGCACATAATCCAAGTCGTACTTAAAGTAGCGCGGCCCGACGCAATCAATGCCGGCCGGCGTGCGCCACTTCTCATCGGCGGGCAGCCCCAACACGTAGACGCGCTTGCCGTATTTCAACTCTTCGTTGGTCACCGGGGCCAGCGTCTCCGTGTCCACTAAGGTGATCAGGTCCGGCGCCGTGGCAATCACGGTGTCGTCAACGCTGAAGACGATGTTTTCGTTTTGAAATTCCATCTTGCCGGTACGCTGCGAGTCCGCGCCGAGCCCGGTGAAAATGACGGTGCCGAAGTTGAAGCCGGCCTTGGTGGCGTGTTGAATGTCGGTGATTTTCGCCGTCAACAGCCGCGTGCCCGAGGTAATCTCGAGCAAGGCACTCAAGGCGGCGGCCGGCGTCGCGTAGTCGCCGAGGTGGTGAATCAGGTGGCCGATGCGCTGACACTTGGTGATGATGCCCAGCACCCCGTCGCGCGCCAAGGCGGCCCCGGTGGTAGTGTCGCTGATCGACTGCGCCGTCGCCCCCATTTCCACGGTGATGGCCCGGGCAAACTTCTCGGCGTCATGCGGCGCGTCGACGTCGATTTGCACGAGGTTGCCTTTTTCATCGGCCATCACGATGGGGCAAATGCGGTGGCCGGCCAGCGCCAGCGTCGACATCTGCAGCTCGGGGAAAGCACGCCCCATGCCATCGGCGTCGATCACCGGCAAGCCGAGCTTGGCGCCGACGATGAAGGGAATCATCGAGTTGATGCCCCCGGCTTCGATGGGAAAAACGGCCTCGACCGGATGCCCGAGGCGCTCAGTCAGCTTGTCCATCATTAACTTGAACTCGCTGCCGTTGGGAAACTTCTCCAAGCCCACCGCCGGCGCCCCGATGCCGCTGGGGCTGGTGACGACCGCATCCGGCGCCACCTCGCTTGCTTCCAGCAAGGTCACCGGCCCGTGTTCGCGCACCGCCGAAATCGCCATCAGTTTGCCGACTTCGGGGTTGCCGCCGCCGCCAGCGCCCATTAACGCCGCGCCGGTGGCAATTTCTCTTAATTCCGCTACGCCAATTGTTCGCATGCCTTACGCCTCACTTTTCCGCAAACCCATGAGCTTCATGCCCACGTAGTACACCACGCCAGAAATCACCAGCACGTTCAGCGACTGAATGCCCCAGTTCGCATAGGCGCCGGCCACCGTACCGACGACCCAGGCGATGATGGTGACAATCGGGAAGGTCTCGGCGTGCTCGGGCAACTCGCCGCGCAGCCGGCTCTCCTCAAGTTCCTTGCGCGAGCGGCGCAAGATCCAGTAGTCGATGAACATGATCGAGGCAATCGGCGGGAACACCAAGCCCAGCAGCGTCAGAAAATCGGCGAAGTGATCGATCAAGCCGATGACGGACAGGAAGGTCCCGATGAGGCTGGTGACCACCGTGATGGCGCCGCGGTTGAAGTCCTTGTGGAAAACCTGCTTAAAGAAGTTGGCAAAGTCTAGCGACGCGGAGTACAGATTCAAGTCGTTGACCTTCACCGAGCTGAAAATCACCAGCAAAATCCCAAAGCCGCCGGTGAGCTGATAAATAATCGGCATGATGTCTTCTTTACCCACCGCGTGCGCCATGAGCACCCCGAGGATGTTGACGCCTAGCTCGCCAATCAACGTGCCGATGACCGACACCCAGAAGACGTCTTTGGCGTTGTGGTTGAACCGGTTCAAGTCGGGCATGATGATCGCGCCGATGATGAAGTTCCCGGTGACCATGGTGATGGCCGCGCTCATCGATAGCGCCGCTCCCGGCGCCGCCATCGTCACCAGCGCCGTCAAGGTGTGGCCCTTGAACATGCTGTAAGTGGCGATGCCGATGACGATGATAAACGCCGGTACGGAAATATTCGACGTCCAGCTCAGCCCCTTAAAGCCAAACATGACGGAAAATGTCACGACCAGGCCGGTAATCGCTGCGACCAACGGGAAGCTCACGTGGCCGGGCAACAACGCGATGATGCCTTGCGCAAAAATCGAGTTTTGAATCCCAAACCAGCCAATCAAGCTGATCCCAAAGGTCAAGCCAACCACGGCCGAACCCAGCGTGCCAAAGCCGGTCCACTTGGATAGTAGCGAGGTCGACAGGCCTTCGCGCTGGCCGGCGACGCCGAGGCCAAAGGCGATGAATTCAAGAAACGTACTGCCGACCGTGGTGGCGATGATGGCGTCCCAAAACGACATGCCATACCCCAGCTCGGCGCCGAGCATGAATTGGCTCAGCGCAACGAAGCCGCCGATTTGCACGATGAGCACGCGCCACATCGGCGTTTTTCCTTCAGGCGGCACCCGTTGTAACGAGTAGTCATCGGTCATGTTCGCTAACTTTGTTTTATCTTGTACAGCCTCTGCAGCCATAAGCCCTCCTTGGCGAATCATGAGAATTCGACGAGTGCCGGTTCCCATCATTAACGCTGATTATGAATATTACTCGTATAAATACCAGACAAATCACAAACATTCGGCGTTTGAATTAATATTTATACTCCATTGGTGTTACAGTGTACGCTCATCACCTTTTAATGGCATTATGGCTGGCCACAAAAAAGCACCGGCCGCATTGGGGATTCCCCCAATCTTGACCGGTGTCTCTCATGATTCACTTAATAATCGCTCACTGCCGGCCAACTCGTAGAGCCAGTCGGAATCTGGCATCGCCCCCACCGTGAAGCCGAGGCGCGTGCTTAACTTGTGCAGCCGATAGCTCACCGTGTTGGGGTGGACGAACAGCTGCTGGGCCACCGCCGCCACCTTGCCATCGCAATCCAACAAGTAGGCGCTGGCGGTGTCAAATAGCGTCGGCTCGGTGGGCAGCCCCACCAGCTGGCGCGCCGCGGCGCGCTTGGCGGCGTTCTCGGCCGCCCCCGTGCCAATCGCCGCGCGACACCGCGCAGCCAGCCGCAAGTCACCGAGGCTCAGCGTGGCCCGGCGCGGAAAAATCTTCGTCGCGTCGATCGCCGCGGTTTTCACCAGCGCCGCGGCGGCCTTCAACGCCGCCACATCCGCCAGCACGGGACACACCACCGGCGGCACCGGGTAGCCCCAGGCCTTAGTGGCGGCCGCCAACTTCGCGCTCACCGCCTGCATGGCCCCCGGTGCGAGGTGGCCGCGGGGAAACAGAAATAATAAATTATCGTAGCGTTCACACAGGGCCACCGGCGCCGTTTGGCCCACCAGCGCCACCAGCTGGCCTTGCTGGCGCGCGCGGTCCTGGCCGGTAAACTGCGGAATCAGCCAGCCTTGGCGCAGATCCGCCAGCGCCACGTGATAAAATGCCGCCAGCCGCTGAATCTGCACCGGGTCCCCCGCCATGATGGCCGACAGCAACGCGCCGCGACTCATCGCCGTCGGGTTTTGGCCCCACAGATTCAAGGCGATTTGTAGCGTCGACACCACCTCGCCGCGCGCATAGACGTCTAGCGTGCCGCCGTCTTGCAGCAACAGCAGCCACACAGTGCCCAGCCGCGGATCATCCGAGACTTTCTCCCAGTATTGGTGGCGGGCGTCTAGCGGCGCGGTCCCCGCGTCGAAATGGACGCGGGCAAAGGCACCCCAGTCTTCGCTGGCCGTCGTCGGCCAGGCACACGCCGTGATCACCTGCCCGTCGCGGTTGAACAACGCGACGCCGACGTGTAGCCGGTCGGCCACCATGCGCACCACGGTGTCGACGGTGTGTTGCGCCGGCGGCAGCTTGGTCGCCTGCTCCAGCAGATCCATGGCAAACATCGGGTTGTGCATGTGGTCGAGAAAAATCGCCTGCATCACGTCGCTGATCACCTCGCTGTACGCCGGGTGCGGGTCGTTTAGCGGCATCATGATGATGGCATAATCCAGCGAATTGGCTAGCGCCACCACCAGCGGGTCGACCTTGGGCATCAAGATGCCGACGTAAAACAACACCAAGCCGGTGTCGCCTTGGCTTTTCAGCCGGCGAATGTTTTCGCACTGGGCGGTGACGTTGTCGCGCACGTCGGCGAAGGCCGTGAGCACAAGCTCGTGGCCTTGGTAGTGAATCTGGTCGACGAGGGTTTGTTGAATCGGGGTCACCTCGGAATATTCCAACACCGACACCGCCGTCACCGGCCAGTCGAGCCCGCGCGCGTCGGTGAGTAAATTCGCCCCGCGCAACGCGGGCAGGCGCAAACAATCGCCAATCGTCACTG
Source organism: Lacticaseibacillus nasuensis JCM 17158 (assembly GCF_001434705.1). Taxonomy (GTDB): domain Bacteria; phylum Bacillota; class Bacilli; order Lactobacillales; family Lactobacillaceae; genus Lacticaseibacillus; species Lacticaseibacillus nasuensis. The sequence continues at coordinate 82,391 of NZ_AZDJ01000026.1, read as the reverse complement.
TCATGATGCCACCTCCTGCATTGGCGCCATTTTAACGTTATCAGGGAAAAATGCAACGGGGCGGCAAACAAAAAAGCACATGACCGCGGTCATGTGCTTGGTGATTTCAGTAATGTGTCGCTGCGAAAGGCTGAATCCGAACAGCTAGCTAGGCTACCCGGCGGATTCAAACCGCCTTTCTTCGCTGCGCTAGTCTTCGTCCGGCCAGTCGGCGGCGGTGTAGACGTCTTGCACGTCATCGTCGTCTTCCAAGGCGTCGATCATGTTTTGCATGGTTTCGACCTTGTCTGCCGGCACCGGCGTCAGGTTTTGCGGCACCATGGTCAACTCACTGGTAGAGAACTTGAAGCCTTGTTCCTCTAGCGAATCGCGCACGGCCGCGAAGTCCTTAGGATCGGTGTAGATTTCAAAGGCTTCCGGACTGGTTTGTAAGTCCTCGGCCCCGGCTTCCAGCACCGCTTCCAACATTTGATCTTCCGTGACGTCCAGGTCTTCGCGATCGATCACGAAGTAGCCGCGGCGGTTGAACATGTACGCCACCGCGCCGGCCCCAGCCATCGTGCCGCCATGGCGAGTAATGGCCACGCGGACGCTGGAACTGGTCCGATTCTTGTTATCCGTCAAGGCATGAACCAAGACGGCAACACCGCCTGGGCCATACCCTTCATAGGTCACTTCATCGTAACGCGTCGTGTCGCCGCCATCCGCCTTATCCAACGCCCGTTTCACGTTGTCCTTAGGCATGTTAGCCGCGCGAGCCTTATCCATTACTAACCGAAGGGCAGGGTTGTTGTTGGGGTCAGAACCACCTTGCTTTGCAGCCATAAAAAGTTCCCGTGAGATTTTTTGGAAAATTTTGCCACGCTTGGCGTCCTGAGCATTCTTACGGCCCTGGATATTATGCCATTTGCTGTGTCCTGACATGATAAACCCTCTTTCGTAGATGATATGGAAATGTACCGATAGTAGTATACCAAACTGCACCCAGCGATGCCACCGGAATTAACGGCGCCGCCGCGTCAGCAGCAAGCCGAGCCCGACCGCCACCGCCGCGGCGACCGTGTCGAGCATCACGTCTTGAAATAAGGGCGAGCGGCCCCCGGTCAAGAGCTGGTGAAACTCATCAAACGCCGCCACGCCGGCGCAGGCCAGCACCGTCAGCACCGCGCGCAGCCAAGTCGGCGTCACCCGTTTTTGCAACCCGAAGCTGCCGGCGAGCCCAAGCAGAAAATAAATCGCGACATGCGCCGACTTGCGCAGGAAAAATTCAATGAAGGCAAAATAGCCGAGGTGGCGAATGGAAATCCGCGTGCCGGCATAGGTGAAGTCGATGCCGCTCAGCAGCCCCCGCCCGGGCTGGCGGGCTAGCAGGCGCTGCAATAATGGGATCAAAGTTTGTTGGCCATAGGTCATGCTGGAGCTGATGAACAACACGACGACGACGGCGCCCATCACCAGCCACCACTTGCGTTGCTTGCGCATTTTCCCCACCTCCACGAGATTTAGCATACCATATTGCCGCCATCACGCGTAGAATGAGACTATTCTGTGAAATCTAGGAGGCATCTATGAGTTATCCAATCAATTGGGACCTCGAGTCCATTTTCCCCGGGGGCATCACGTCACCCCAACTGCAGGCCCGCATCCAAGCCGTCGCCGCGGAGATTCCGACCGTGGCCAGTGCCATCGCCGACTGGGATGCCAGCGCCCCGGATTTTGCCAAGCTCAGCGCCATTCTGACCACGCTGGAAGACGTCGAAAACGGGCTGAGCACGGCCGGTACCTTTGCCAACATGATTCAATCCGCCGATACCGCCAACGAACAAGCCGGCGTCGTGATGAATCAGGTCCAAACCGTCGCCACCGCTGCCGCGGCCGCCACCACGGCGCTGCAAAAGAAACTCGTGGCCATGAGCGATGACGATTTTGCCCGGTTGTGTGCCGATTCGGCCTTCACCACCATCGCCTTTAACCTCACCGAGCTGCGCCAACACGGCCAGGAATTGCTCGACGACGCCTCTGAAGCGCTCATCAACAATCTGGCCATCGACGGCTTCCAAGGCTGGGGCAACCACTATGATCTGTTGTCCGGTGAGCAGCGCTTCACCATGGCAGACGGCAGCGAGCTGTCGGCGGGCCAAACGCAAAACCGCTTCGAATCTAGCCTGGACGAAGCCGATCGCAAGGACACCTTTGCCCGCTGGGAGGCGACTTGGAGCAAGAATGCGCCGGCTTTTGCCGACACGCTGAACCACCTCGCCGGCTTCCGCCTGGCCAACTACCGTGCGCATGGCATCACCGACTACCTGCAAAAGCCGCTGGAAACCACCCGCATGAGTCGCGCCACCTTGGACCAAATGTGGGGCACGGTCAGCGCCAACAAGGCCCCATTCGTCGCCTACCTTCAGCAAAAAGCCAAGCTGCAAGGCCAAGCCAGCATGCCATGGTACGACCAGTGGGCCCCGGTGGTCGTGGGCGATTATCAACCCAAGACCTACACCTTCGATGAAGCCGCCGAGTTTATCATCGATAACTTCGGCAAGTTCTCGCCGAAAATGGCCGCCTTTGCGCAGCACGCCTTTGAACATGGCTGGATCGAAGCCGAAGACCGGCCGGGCAAGCGCGCCGGCGGCTACATGACCAGCGTCCCCGATACCAAAGAGGCGCGGATCTTCATGACCTTCGACGGCTCGGCGTCCGGCGTCTCCACCATCGCCCATGAGCTCGGCCACGCCTTTCACAACAGCGTCTTGAAGGACTTCCCGGCGCTGCGCCGCGACTACGCGATGAACGTCGCCGAAACCGCCTCGACGTTTGCCGAGTTGATCGTCGCCGACGCGACCGTCAAGGCCGCCACCTCTCCCGCCGAGCAGCTGAACTTGCTCGACGCGAAAATGAGCAACCCGTTGGCGATGCTGCTGAACATTCACGCCCGCTACTTGTTTGAGCGCAAGTTCTACGACGCTCGCCAACACGGCACGGTGACGGTGCCGGAACTCAAGGCGATGATGACCGCCGCGCAACAAGAAGGTTACGCCGGTGGCATCAGCACTTTTGACCCGATGTATTGGGCCGACAAGCTCCACTTCTACATTACCGACGTGGCGTTTTACAACTTCCCGTACACCTTCGGCTACCTGTTCTCGAGCGGCATCTACGCCAAGGCGCAAGCTGGCGGCGGCGACTTCGAAGCCGCCTACATCGCCTTGTTGCAGGATACGGCCAACATGTCCACCGAGGAATTGGCGCAAAAGCACCTCGGCGTCGACTTGACCCAACCGGATTTTTGGCAGCAAGGCATCGACCTCGCCGCCAAGGACGCCCAACAATTCATCGACTTGAGCCAACAATATCTTTAACCAATAAAAAGCACCGCGCGCAAAAATCTGCGCGCGGTGCTTTTTAGGTTATTCAACCGTGACGGACTTGGCGAGGTTGCGCGGCTTGTCGACATCGTAGCCGCGGTCGTAGCTGGTGTAATACCCCAGTAGTTGCCCGGGGATAATCGTCAACAGCGGCGACAGGCGCGGGTCAATGTCCGGAATGATCAGCTGATCGCTCGGCTCGGCTTCGCTTCGCGCGGCGATGAACAGGACCTTGGCGCCACGCGCCGCGGCTTCTTCGGCGTTGCTGCGGGTATGCGCGGCGGTGGCCGGGTCGGTGATGATGGCAACCACCGGCGTGTCTTGCTCGATCAAGGCAATGGTGCCGTGCTTCAATTCACCGGCGGCAAACCCCTCGGCTTGCACATAGGAGATTTCCTTGAGCTTCAGCGCCGCCTCCAAGCTGATGTAATAATCTGTGCCGCGCCCGATGTAAAAGGCGTTGCGCGTGGTGGCAAACAAGTCACGGGCCAGCTCATGCAGCCGAGATTTTTGGTCGATCAAGGCTTGTTGGCCGGCGGCGGCCAACCCCAGCTGATGCACGACGTCGAAGGCCGTGGCGGCCGGTTGCCCTAACGCCACGCCGAGCCCCTTGGCCACCAGCGCCTGCAAGGCGACCTGCGCCGTGTAGGCCTTCGTCGACGCGACGGCGATTTCCGGACCGGCGTGGAGCTCCAGCGCGTAGTCCGCCTCGCGGGCCAATGTCGAGCTACCGACGTTGGTGATGGTCAGGCTCGGGTAACCCTTGGCCTTCACCTGCACCAGCACCTGGCGAATATCGGCGGTTTCCCCGCTTTGCGTCAGGAAGATGAAAAATGGTTTGGCCGTCAGCAGCCCTTGGTGGTAGCCGTATTCAGAGGCTAACTCGACGCTGGTGGGAATCCCCGCTAGCGATTCGAACAAGCCGCGGCCGACCAGCCCGGCGTGGTAGCTCGTCCCGGCCGCCACGATGACCAGCTGGCTGGCGCCGGCCAGCGCCTTGAGCAAAGCGGCCGGCAACTGCACGGCGCCGTCTTTGGTGTAGGTGGCGACCAGGCGACGCATCACCGCTGGCTGCTCGTCGATTTCCTTGAGCATGTAATACTCGTAGGTGCCCTTGCCGGTGTCGTGCGCATCGAGGTGCACCGTAAACGGCTCGCGGGTGACCGGGTCGCCGGCCAGCGTCTCGATCTGAATCGCCGTCTTGGTCAAGGTCACGATTTCCTCGTCGTTTAACGCGACGAACTGGTCGGTTTGGTCCAGCATCGCTAACGCGTCTGACGCCACGACGTTGAACCCAGCCCCCTTGCCAATCAGCAAGGGGCTTTTGTTCTTGGCGATATACAGCGCCGTCGGGTCGAGGCGATCGACCAACGCAAAGGCGTAGGAGCCGTCCAGCAGCTGCAAGGCGTGGCGAAAGGCGGCCTTGGTGGCCTCGCCGGCGCGGGCAAAAGCGGCCACCAGTTGCACGACGACTTCGGTATCGGTGTCGCTGGCAAACGTGACGTCGCTTAAGTACTCGGCGCGCAACGCGGCGGCATTGGTGATGACGCCGTTGTGCACGAGGTAGAAGCGCTCGTCGTTAGAAACATGCGGGTGGGCGTTGGCCTCAGTAGGCTTGCCATTGGTGGCCCAACGCGTGTGGCCGATGCCCATCACGCCTTGCACGTCGGGGCCGATTGCCGCTTCCAGCGCCGCAATTTTGCCCACGGCCTTCACCAGGTGATCGTGGCCAGCCTGGTCGTTGACGTACACGCCCGCCGAATCATACCCCCGGTACTCGAGGCGCTTCAAGCCGCCGAGCAACACCGCCGTCGCATCCGTCTTGCCAATGACGCCAACAATTCCACACATAGTATCCCATCCTTCATCTCATAATTGGTTTAGGCCGATTCCCGTAATTGGTTGTCGGTTGATGTTAGCAAATATAACCTGATGAGTCGGGCCTGTCAAGTCGTTTCTGAAGATTGGTATACTTAGTTTTCCTTAAATTGGTCTAAACCCACGATCATTTTTTGGAAAATGCTCATGCTGGGCACTTTACTGGCCGCTGCATAAATTCTGAATGAACAGACGGTGCACAGTCGTTTTTATGCAGCAATTTCGGGTTTGCCAAGCCCGGGCGAACCGTAAAAAAATCGCGCTAACGCAAGTCGCTCATGCGTTAGCGCGATTCATTCAAAAAATTGACGCGCATTCTGGCGCTGAATACGCCCGTTCACCGGATAACTGGGCAGCTCAGCGCCCAAAATCCGCCGGAAAAATCGGGGCCAAGCGGCTGAATCCCGCGTCCCGGTTGGCTTTTCGGCCAAAAATCGCGGTAGGTTTTCGCTTGGCAAATGGCCTTTTTTGTTCACGAATCGTGACCACTGGTGACGATTCGTGAACACCCGTCAACCGGCCAATCGGTCGCTTACTCGGCCTGGCCCATTTCCCGCTTGACCACTTCGGCAATTTGATCGACATATTGGTCCACCAAATCCTGCGTCTGGGCCTCGGCCATCACCCGCAATAACGGCTCCGTGCCGCTGGGGCGAACCAAGACACGACCTTCATCGCCCATTTCGGTTTCCACCGCCGTGATGGCGTCTTGAATGGCCGGATAGGCTTGCCAGTTGTCCTTGTCGGCAACCGGAATGTTCACCAGCTTTTGCGGGTAGGTGTGCACCGCCGCGGCCAGTTCGGATAAGGACTTGCCGGTTTGCTTCATCACGTTCAACAGGTGGATGCCGGTCAGCATGCCATCCCCGGTGTTGTGGTAATCAAACAGCACCACGTGGCCGGATTGTTCGCCCCCGATGTTGTAGCCATTCTTGCGCATTTCTTCGACGACGTGGCGGTCGCCCACCGCGGTTTGAACGGACTGCATGTCGTTGGCCGCCAGGGCCTTGTACAAGCCGAGGTTGCTCATGACCGTGGTGACGACGGTGTCGTGCTTGAGCCGCCCGGCCGCCTTCATCGCGCTGGCCAAAATGAACATGATCTTGTCGCCATCCACGATGGCGCCGTTTTCGTCGACGGCGATGCAGCGATCGCCGTCCCCGTCAAAGGCCAAGCCGACCTGTGCGCCTTTGTCTACGACGAACTTGGCCAAGGCCTCAGGATGCGTCGAGCCGACGCCGGCGTTGATGTTGATGCCGTCGGGACTGGTGGCCATCGTGTCAAACTGCGTGTCTAAATCGGCAAACAGCCGAGACACCAGGCCGCTGGTGGCGCCATTGGCGGCATCCAAGGCGACGTGAATGCCGGCGAGGTTGTCGTTTAAGGTTTGCTCCAGAAACTGGGTGTACTTCAAGGCGCCTTCTGGATAATCGGCGACCGTGCCCAAGCCTTCAGCCGCCGGGCGCGGCAGCTCATCCGTCGGCGCGTCGAGCAAGGCTTCGATTTCTTCTTCGGTGTCGTCGGACAGCTTGTAGCCATCCGGGCCGAAGAACTTGATGCCGTTATCCGCGGCCGGATTGTGCGACGCGGAAATCTGGATCCCGGCGGCGGCGCCTTGGACCTTGATCAGGTAAGCAACGGCCGGCGTGGTGATGACGCCGAGGTTCAACACCTCGATGCCCACGGACAGCAAGCCGGCCGTCAGCGCAGAGGCCAACATTTCGCCGCTAGCGCGGGTGTCGCGGGCCACCAAGACCAAGGGCTGGTGGTCGCTTTCAGCGTGTTGCGTCAGGACATAGCCGCCGCAGCGGCCGAGGCGAAAGGCCAATTCGGGTGATAATTCCTGGTTCGCGACGCCACGGACGCCATCGGTGCCAAAATACTTTGTCATTTTAACTTTCCTCATTTCCTAATCTTGATCGCTACTGGAGCTGGCGCTTGAGCTCGCACTGGAGCTGGCGCTTTTCGCGTCGTCGGTGGCCGTGACGGTGATGGTCACCTTCACGGTAGTCGGGTCGCTGGCCACGAGGTTCGGCTGCGCATCCCCGATGCGGATTTCCTTGGTGGTCGTCCGGGTAATCCCCGTGACGTCGACCTTCAAAGCCAAGGTGTCGAGCTTGGCCAGCGTTTCCTTGCTGCCATACAGGGTGACTTGCCCAGTCTTGCTGCTCAAGTCATAACTATACCCCTTTGTCGCCTTGCCGCTTTGCGTCAGCGCCAAATCGACTTGCTTGCTCGGCAGCGAAACCGGCAGATGGACGTTGACCGTTTCCGGACTCGTCACCACGTTGACCGTGTTGCCTTTTTCGTCGAGGGCTTGCAGCATGACGGTTTGGTTCACCGAGCTGGTGGTGTTGCGCTTCAACACGACGCTCGCAACGACTTGGTAAACGCGGTCGATTTCGCCCTTGGCCCCGGTGATCTCGGCCGTCGCCGCGCCCAGTTTTGGCGTGCCGACCGAGTAGCCTGGCGCGATGCTGTCCTTGTTGTACTTGACTTGAATCGGCATCGTCTTGGTCTGGCGGTCTTGAATGTTCACGGTGATGGTCTTGGGCTTGATCGAATACGTCAGCCCCTTGTTTAGGCCCTCTTGCTTCAACGTCACCTTGTGCTTGCCGACGCCGAGGCCCTTCAGGTTAGCAATCACGCGGAAATTTTGCGTGTTGCTGGTGACGGTGACCAAGGAGTTGCTGCCTTCGATGGCCACCTTGACCTTGCTGGGATAACCGGTAATAAAATATTTATCCGTGTCGGCGTTCAGTTGCAGCGGCACGCTAAGCGTCCGCTTGCTGGTGGCCGTAATCGTGCTGTCGTTGTTGGCGCTTTGGCGCGTGTTGCTGTAGTGCTCGGCGTTGACATACGCGAACAACCCCACCGCCAGCAGCAAGGCCAGCACGCGGTAAAACCATTTGCTGTCCCAAATTGCATTCCAGTTGAATTTCATCAGCGCTTGCCTCCTTTGTGAGTCAGGTCACTGAAAAATGTCGCCACCGGGTTGGCATCGGTTTCCGGCGCCGGCACCAGCTGCGCCGTGAGCAACTTCAGGTAATCCTCGCGGCTCAAGTCGCGGATCAGGTGGTTGTTGTTGGTCACGGTCACGCCGCCGGTTTCCTCGGAGATGACAATCGTCAAGGCGTCGGTCACTTCGCTGATGCCGACCGCCGCGCGGTGCCGGGTGCCCAACTCTTTGGGAATCATGTTGCTTTCGGACAGCGGCAGGTAGGCGGCGGCCACGGCGATGCGATTGTCGCGAATAATCACCGCGCCATCATGCAGCGGCGTGTTGGGGATAAAAATGTTGATGAGTAGCTCCCCAGACACGTCGGCGTCAAGCGGAATCCCGGTTTCGATATAATCCTCGAGCCCGGTGTTTTGCTGAATGGTGATCAAGGCTCCGATGCGGCGCTTGCTCATGTACTGAATCGCCTTATCGAGCTCGCGCACCATCCGCGTTTCGACCTCATGCGCCGTGTCCTTGCGCCACGGCAACATCGACCCGCGCCCCAAGTGCTCCAGCCCCCGCCGAATCTCGGGTTGGAAAATAATCACCATCGCCGGCACCGACCAGGTAATGATCATGTCGATGATGTAGCCGACGGTTTCCAGTTGCAGGAACCAAGACAGAATCTTGATGATGGCAATGATGAAGATTCCTTTTAACAGCTGCACGGCCTTGGTGCCGCGAATCAGCATGATCAAGCGGTACACAACATACCACACGACCAAAATATCAATAATATTTGCCACAGTCGACCAGGTCAACAGGTCGGCAATCATTTTCGGCATGCGAAACCTCCAAAATGTAAGTTGTGAGCCGGGGCGGGTAAGAAGCGGAACATAGGCGCCGCCTGGGCGGTGAGTCGCGCACTTTGCGACTCAGTGACCAGGTGGTCCTATGTGTAGCTTCTTGCCCCGGCGAACACGGTTAAGTTGTGAGCGAAGGCGGTTAGCGGACGGAGCGTAGGCGCCGCCTGAGTGCTGAAGCACGGGTTTTGTGCTTCGGTGCTCAGGTGGTCCTATGTGTAGCTTCTTGCCCCGGCGAACACGATTAAGTTGTGAGCGAAGGCCCCAACTCCCGCGCCTTGCCCGCCCACCTCAGATCCGGCCATCGTGTGAGCCCGGACCATAGATGGTTGTATTATACCACGCCCCCAAGCCGGCCACCGCGTGGATTGGTCGCGTGTCGCCTGATTAGGTGAATATTTTGAATTCCATCCGAAAAGTCGTGCACCTTGGGGTCAACGCGTTAAAATAGGGACAAACAGTTGTCCAGAAAGGCTGGGTATCTAAATGAGTGCATCAGAAAAAAAGCGTCAACAATATGCCGTCGCCGATAATGCGGCGGTGCTTCAGACCTTGCAATCCAGTGCTACTGGGTTGTCTGCCGAAGAAGCCGACGCCAGGTTAAAACGTTACGGCGATAACACGATTCATCGTGAAGTCGGCGATTCACAACTGAAAGTATTCCTGAAGAACTTTACGAGCCTGATGGCCATATTGCTTTGGGTGTCCGGACTGATTGCGATTCTCTCCGGCACCTTGGAGCTCGGGATCGCCATTTGGCTCGTCAATATCATCAACGGCGTGTTCTCGTTTTGGCAGCAGTTCCAGGCCAAAAAGGCGACCAATTCCCTGATGGCCATGCTGCCGACTTACACGCAGGTGTACCGCGACGGCAAATTGACCAAGCTGGACGCCACCAAGCTCGTGCCTGGTGACGTCTTTACCTTGCAGGCGGGCAATTCCGTCCCCGTCGACGCGCGCTTGCTAGAAGCCACGTCGATGCAAGTCGATCAAAGCGCGTTAACCGGCGAATCCGTCCCCGAGTCTAAGTACACCAAGTACGATGCCGGCGACGGCGAATTTGCCGAAAGCAACCTGATTTACGCCGGCACCACCGTTGGCGCCGGCACCGCCAAGGCCGTGTGCTTTGCCACTGGGATGGACACCGAGTTTGGCCAGATTGCTAGCCTCACCCAGCAACAAACCAAGCACGCCAGCCCCTTGCAAATCGAGCTCAACCGCTTGACCAAGCAGATCTCGATGATTGCCATTGGCATCGGCATCGCGTTTTTCATCGCGGCGATTTTCTTCGTCCACTACCCCGTCGCCAAGTCCTTCATCTTCGCGCTGGGTATGATCGTCGCCTTCATTCCTGAAGGCTTGTTGCCGACCGTTACCTTGAGCCTGGCCCAAGGCGTGCAGCGCATGGCCAAGAAGCACGCGCTGGTCAAGGACCTGAATTCCGTCGAGACGCTGGGCGAAACCACGGTGATTTGTTCCGATAAAACCGGGACGCTGACGCAAAACCAAATGACCGTCAACCACCTGTGGCTGGCCAGCGGCACCTATGAGGTCACCGGCCAAGGCTACGTCAACAACGGTCACATTCGCCGAGCGGACAAGCCGTACACCTGGCAAGACGACCCGGATCTGGAAAAACTGATTCGCGTTGCCGCCTTGAACAACGACACCGCCGTCGAAATGGACAAGGCCACCAAGCAGCCGAAACTGCTGGGCACGCCAACCGAAGCGGCGCTGGTCATTCTCGCCGAAAAGGCCGGCTTTGACACCGCCAAGATTGCCAAGCAAACCCCACGGCTGCGCGAGTTCCCGTTTGATTCCGACCGCAAGCGCATGAGCACCGTGCACCAACACGACGCTCACACCTTGTCGTTTTGCGTGAAGGGCAGCCTGTCCGACTTGCTGCCGCAGTGCACGACGATTATCGACCACGGGCAAAACCGGCCGCTGACCGCTCAAGATAAGCAAGACATCGACGCGGCCAACCGCAAATATGCGGCAATGGGCCTGCGCAGCCTGGCGGTCGCCTACCGCGAAGTACCGGCCGAAGCCGATCAGCAAAAGCAACTCGACAACCTGACCATCGCTAGCGTCGAAGAGGAGCTGACCTTCATCGGCTTGACCATCATGGCCGACCCGCCGCGGCCGGAAATTTACGACGCCATCGCCAAGTGCCACGACGCCAACATCAAGATCATCATGGTCACCGGCGACTCCACCTTGACCGCCAAGTCCATCGCCGTGAAAATCGGCCTGACCTCGGACAAGGCGCGCGTCGTCACCGGCACCGAGCTCGACGCGATGAGCGAAGCCGAGCTCCAAGAGGCGCTGAAGGGTGAAATCATTTTTGCCCGGGTCGCCCCGGAACAAAAGTATAAAATCGTCTCCACCTTGCAGAAAAACGGCGAAATCGTCGCCTCCACCGGTGACGGCGTGAACGACGCGCCGGCCTTGAAGAAAGCCGACATCGGGGTGGCCATGGGCGTCACCGGAACCGACGTCGCCAAGGACGCCGCCGACATGATCCTCACCGACGACAACTTCGCGTCAATCGTGGCCGCCATTGAAGAAGGCCGCACGGTTTACAGCAACTTGCAGAAGTTCCTGACCTACATCCTCACCAGTAACGTGCCGGAAGCCATCCCGAGTGTCTTGTTCCTATTCTCCCGCGGCTTGATTCCGCTGCCGATGACCGTCATGCAGATTCTCACCGTCGACCTCGGCACCGACATGCTGCCGGCACTTGGCTTAGGTTCCGAAAAAGCCGAGCCGGGCATCATGCACCAGCCGCCGCGCGCCCGCACCGCGCATCTGATGAATAAGCGCGTCTTGTTCACCGCGTTTGCTTGGTACGGCTTGCTGGCCAGCGTGGTCTCGACCATCGCCTACTTCTTCGTCAACATGCAAGCCGGCTGGCCGGCGCGCGCGTTGGCCGCCACCGGGTTGACGTACTCGCGGGCCACCACCATGGTGCTGGCCGCCATCGTCTTCTCGCAAATCGCCGCGGCACTCAACTGCCGGACGATTTCCCAGTCCGTCATCAAGGCGGGCATCTTCTCCAACCGCCGCGTCTGGTTCGGCATTGCCTTTGAAGTCTTGTTGCTGGCATTCCTGGTGTACACCCCAGGCGTGCAGGAAGTCTTCAACACCGCCCCGCTGGCGTTAAGCGACTGGTTGTTCCTGATCATCATTCCAATTCCGCTCTTCTTGCTTGAAGAAGGCAGAAAGGCGCTGGTGCGCAGGCGCCACGCCCGAGCCTAATGTGAAAACAAGCGCCGCCTCGAGTTGAGGCGGCGCTTGTTTTATCTGGTGAGGGTCAATACGGTGACCGACTCGATATGCGTCGTTTGCGGAAACATATCGACCGGTTGCGTCGTCGTGGCGCTGTAGCCGAACTCGGTCAGCGCCGCGATGTCGCGGGCCAGCGTGGCCGGGTTACAGGACACATAGACGATGCGCGGCGGCAACAACACGCCGGTGGCGGCGATAAACTCCGGCGCTAAGCCCTTGCGCGGCGGATCCACGACCAAGGCGTCGACGGGTAACGCCTGCTCGCGCCAGGTTTGCATGACCTCTTCGGCCTTGCCCAGCGTAAATGTCACGTTATCTAAGCCATTCAGCTGCGCATTTTTCTTCGCGTCGGCCACGGCACTCGGCACGACTTCCACGCCGTAGACCTGCTTGGCGTGCTTGGCCAGCGCCAGGCTGATGGTGCCGATGCCGGAATACGCATCGATGACGGTTTCGCTGCCGGTGAGCCCCGCCGCGGCAATCGCCTGGCCGTACAAGACCTCGGTTTGCTGCGGGTTGACCTGATAAAAACTCGGCGCGGAAATATGAAAGGTGTTGCCCAACAGCTGATCGGTGAGGTAATCGTTGCCCGACACGACGCGCGACTTGCGGCCTAACACGACGTTGGTGCGCTGGTCGTTGAGGTTCAACATGAAGCTCGCAAGCTCCGGCAGTTGCTTGGCGAGCGCTTGGGCAATCGTGTCCAGGTGCGGCACCGACCAGCTGGTGACCACCAGCACAATCATCAGCTCGTGGGAATAATACCCGCGCCGCACCATGATGTGCCGCACCAAGCCCGTGTTGGTCCGCTCGTCATAAGCAGTCAAACCATATTGGCGCAATAAATCCCGCACGACGATAATCGCGGCATCGATGGCCGGATCTTGAATATAAAAATCTTCCAGCGGAATCAAGTCATGCGAGCGCTGCTTATAAAAACCGGTGGTGAGCTCGCCATTCACCAACCGCACCGGAATCTGCGCCTTGTTGCGGTAGCCACTTGGCGTCGCCATCCCCAGCGTCGGCTTCACGGTAATCGCCAGGTGCTGCTTTTCAAACACATTCTCCAACTGGTGCTGCTTGAATTTCAACTGCGCCGGATAGGCCAAATGCTGCAACGGCGCGATGCCGGTCTGCGCATATGCGTGATCGCGCGGGGCCACCCGATCCGGGGAAGTCTTCAGGAGCTTCACCACGCGCGCGAAGCCGAAATGTTTCTGCAGCTTCACGACATGAATGAGCGCTTCTTCGCCGGGCAAGGCCGCCGCGACAAACAGCGGGAAGTCCCCCACCTTCGCGACGCCCATGCCTTCATAAGTTAAATCGGTGATGGTCACCGTCAGTTCTTGATTCTTCGTTACCGGGGCTGTTTCGACTGCCATCCAGGTATCCTCCTATTGGAAAAAGTTGTGAGCAAGCCCGCTTAAGGGACGCAGCGTAGGCGCCGCCTAGTGCTTGAAAGGCGCACTTTGCCTTTCGAGTGCTAGGTGGACCTACGCGGAGTCCCTTGGGCTTGCGAGCACGATTAAGTAAAAGTTGTGAGCGGTGGCGGGTAAAAGGCGGAGCACAGGCGCCGCCTAGTGCTTGAAAGGCGCTCTTTGCCTTTCGAGTGCTAGGTGGACTTGTGTGCAGCCTTTTGCCCCGGCGAGCACGATTCAGTCTACCAAAAAAGCCGGCTCATTGCGAGCCGGCTTTCCTCAGCCAATCTTCCCATCGCCATCGACGTCGTGGTGCGCGACTTCCTCGATTTCGGCCATGTAGCTGGCCGGGATCACGTCGGGGCCGAGATTTTTCTTGGGAATCTCGTCGACGTTGGCGAACATTTCGATGTGCTGCTTGAGGTTTTCAAACTGCATCGGCGTGACGCCACCGTAGTCGCCATCGAGGTTGATTTTCATCGGCTCGCCATCCGTGCGCGTGGCGGAAAGCTTGGCGGTTTTGGTGTAAATGATGTTCGGATCGTCGACGTGCTTGCCGCCGTTTAAGACCTTGCCCATCAGCACCAGAATTTCGGCAAGGTTGGCCGTTTTCACCACAATCAGCGAAAACGTCCCGTCACCGAGTGCCGAGTCCGGCACGATTTGCTCAAAGCCGCCGACCGAGTTGGTCATCCCCAGCAAAAACATGCTGGCGGGGCCGTCATACACGCCGTCGTCGTACTCAAGGTGCATTGGCACCGCCGACACCGCCGGCAACATCTCCGCGCCCTTCACGACATAGGCAAAGTAGCCGAAAATCGACTTGAATTCGCTCGGCACCTGATACGTGAGCTCGGTTAACAAGCCCCCGGCGGCAATGTTCATGAAGTAATGCTTGCCGGCGCGGCCAATGTCCATCGCTAGGGTCTGTCCCTTCAAGACGAGCTTGGCCGCGGCCACCGGATCATCGCGGGGAATCCGCAGCGCCCGGGCGTAGTCGTTGGTCGTGCCCGCCGGAATGATGGCGAGCTTCGGCCGGTGCGGCGCCGGGGCGATGCCGTTGATGACCTCGTTGATCGTGCCATCCCCGCCGGCGCCGACAATCAAGTCGAAGCCGGCCGCGGTGGCGCGAGCGGCTTCCTGCTTGGCAGAAAACGGTTTGGGGGTGGTTTGGAAGGCCGAGCTTTCGTAGCCGGCTTGTTCCAACACGTCTAAAATATCGGCAACATAGCGGCGCATGCCTTCGTTACCAGAAGTTGGATTATAAATTAACCGCGCACGTGGCATGATGCAACCTCTCAGTCTAACGTTTTTTGATTTCACTCATGAGGATCTGGTTGACGACTTTCGGGTTGGCCTGGCCGTGAGTTTGCTTCATGATTTGGCCGACCAAGAACCCAACGGCGCGGTCCTTGCCGTTGTGGAAGTCGTCGATACTTTGCTGATTGGCATCCAGAATCGCGGTGATAATCGGCGTCAATACCGCCGGGTCGGATTCCTGCACCATGCCCTTGGCGCGGACCCATTCCTCTGGGTCGGTGTCGTTGGCGATGATTTGCTGGAAGACCTTCTTGGCGATCTTGCTGGAAATGGTACCGTCTTCAATCAGCTGAATCATTTTGCTCAGGTGCGCCGGCGTCAGCTTCGTGTCCTTAAGCTCAAGGTGCTCGGCGTTCAGGTAACCGGAGACTTCGCCCATCAGCCAGTTGGAAGCCAGCTTCGGATCGGCGCCGCCCGCCACGGTTTCCTCAAAGAAGTTCGCCATTTCAAGCGTCAGCGTCAAGACGCCGGCGTCATAGGCGGGAATCCCCCACTCGTTGACGTAGCGGGCGCGACGTTGCGCCGGGTTTTCCGGCAAGGCGGCTTGGACCTCTTGAATCCAAGCGTCGTCCACCGTCACCGGCGGCAAGTCGGGCTCTGGGAAGTAGCGGTAATCATCCGCGCCTTCCTTGACCCGCATCAGAATCGTTTCCTTCTTGTCGACGTCCCAGCGGCGCGTTTCCTGCTGGATGATGCCGCCGGCCATCAGCGTTTGAATCTGGCGCTTTTGCTCATAGGCCAAGCCGTCGCGGACGTGGTTGAAGGAGTTCAAGTTCTTGATTTCGGTTTTCGTGCCAAAATCCGCCTGTCCATAAGGCCGCACGGAGAGGTTGGTGTCCACCCGCATCGAGCCTTCCTCCATCTTGACGTCGGAGGCGCCGGTGAATTGCACGATTTGCCGCAATTGCTCGAGGTATTGGTAGGCCTCCTCCGGCGTTTCGATGTCGGGCTTGGAGACGATTTCGATCAGCGGCGTGCCTTGGCGGTTCAAGTCGACATAGGAATAACCATCGGGATCGTGCTGGTTCTTCCCGGCGTCTTCTTCGATGTGCAGCTCGGCAATGCCGATGCGCTTCTTGCCGTTGTCGGTTTCGACTTCGATCCAGCCGTTGGTGGCCAGCGGCTGTTCGTTTTGCGTGATCTGGTAGGCCTTCGGGTTGTCCGGGTAGAAATAATTCTTCCGGTCAAAATGGGTCTGCCGCGTGATGTCGGCGTGCAGCGCCAGCGCCACCATCAAACCGTAGCTGTAGGCGCCTTTGTTGATGCTCGGCAAGACGCCGGGGAAGCCCCAGTCGATGACGTTGGTTTGCGTGTTGGGCTCGGCACCATAACTAACCGGCGCCGGCGAAAACATTTTGGAATGGGTCTTGAGTTCGACGTGGACTTCCAACCCGATCGTGGTTTCGAAATTCATTAGCGCGCACCTCCCGGGATTTGAGCCACATAGTCGTTGGCCGCCTCAAACGCCGCGGCCGCCTGGTAAATCGTCGGCTCGGCGAATTGCGGGCCGATGAGCTGCAGCCCCACCGGCAAGCCGTCGACAAAACCGGCCGGCACGGAAATCGCCGGCAGCCCCGCCAGGTTCACCGCGATGGTGAGAATGTCGTTCATGTACATCGTCACCGGATCGCTGACCCGCTCGCCCAGCTTAAACGCCGGCGTCGGCGTGGTCGGCCCCATCACGAGGTCGTAATCGGCAAACACCTTGGCGAAGTCCTGCGCAATCAGCGTGCGCACCTGCGCGGCTTTTTTGAAGTAGGCATCGTAGAACCCGGCGGACAGGCTAAACGTCCCCAGCATGATGCGGCGCTTGACCTCGGGGCCGAAGCCTTCGGAGCGCGAGCGCACGTAAACATCGTCCAGATTCTTGACGTCCTTGGCCCGAAAGCCGTAGCGAATGCCATCGAAGCGCTGCAGGTTCGAGCTGGCCTCGGAGCTGGCGATGATGTAATAGCTCGGCACGGCGTACTTGGTGTGTGGCAGGCTGACGGTTTCCACCGTCGCGCCGAGTGCGCGCAACTGCGTGGCCGCGGCTTGAATCCGCTCGGTGACTTTGGGATCGACGCCTTCGCCTAAGTATTCCTCAGGCAAGGCGATGCGCATCCCCTTGATGCTGTCGCCGATTTTGGCGGTGAAATCCGGCACGGGTTCAGTGGCGCTGGTGGCGTCGCGGTCGTCGTGGCCGGCAATGACATTCAGCACCGTGGCCGAGTCGCGCACCGTGCGCGTCAAGGTCCCGATGACATCGAGGCTCGAGGCAAAGGCAATCAAGCCCCAGCGCGACACGCGGCCATACGTCGGCTTCATGCCGACGATGCCGTTAAAGGCAGCCGGCTGGCGAATCGAGCCGCCGGTGTCGCTGCCCAGCGCGACGGGAATCTCGCCGGCGGCCACGGCCGCCGCGGAGCCACCTGACGAACCGCCAGGCACCCGGCTGTGATCCCAGGCGTTTTTCGTCGGGTGGAACGCCGAGTTTTCCGTCGAGCTGCCCATGGCGAATTCATCCATGTTCAACTTGCCGACGGTGATGGCCCCGGCCGCGTGAAGCTTCTCCACCACGGTCGCGTCAAAAATCGGCGTAAAATTGGCCAACATTTTCGACGCCGCGGTGGTGGTCAGCCCCTTGGTGACGATGTTGTCCTTGATGCCAATCGGAATCCCGGCCAGCGGCGCGTCGGCTTTGATGCCCGCCGCGTCTTGCGCTTCGGCGGCGGCCACAGCGTCGTCGTTGACGCTGATAAAGGCGGCCAAGTCGGCGTCGGTGGCGTGAATCCCGGCCAAGGTGTCGCGCACCAAGTCGCTGGTGCGCAGGTCCCCGTTGACCAGCTGGGTGTGAATCGCTGCTAAATCATGCTTGAAAAAGTCCACGCTAGTCTTCCTCCTTGTCGATGATGGCCGGCACCTGAATCAACGTGCCCTTGTGCGTCGGCACGTTTTGCATCAAGGCGTCGGGGCTCATTGGCGCCGTGGCCTCATCGGGGCGCATCACGTTGTTCAACGCAATGCTTTGCGTCGTCGCCGGCACGCCGGTGGTGTCGACTTCATCGAGTTGGGCCACCATGCCGAGGATTTCATCGAGTTGCCCAGTGAACTCCTGCAATTCCTGTTCAGTGAAGCTGAGTCGCGCGAGATCGGCGACATGCGCCACGCTTTCTTTGCTGATCATGTGATCCCCACTTTCTTTCTTGCAAACTGAGTTTATTCTACCATACCAATGCGCGCTGCGAGCCCACGGCCGAACGAAAAAAGGCGGCAACCTGCGTCGCCACCTCGAGGGTTAATAACTGCTGAAGACGTGCGTGTACAAGCCCTTGCTGCCACTTTCGCGGGCAATGAAGGCCTGCACCCCGCCGGTGGATTGAATCGTGATCTCGAGCTTCACGCCAGCCGGCAGGTACTTGGTGGCGCTGGTGGCCACCAGCTGGGTAAAGCTTTGAATCTCGCTTTCCCCGTAAAACTGCGTGTTGATCGTCACGTTCATGCCGGTGAGGTTGTTGTTGGTGTAATGCGTCTGCGCCGTCACCCCGGCCAGCGTCGGGAAGAAGTTTTGCACCTTGTCCTTGAAGTTGTCGAAGTCGTCGGCCACGGTTTGGTTGATTGGCTTGGCGTTTTCCACCGTCGGCAGGACCTGGTTTTTCTCGTTGACGTTGCTCCAGCTGCCCAGGCTCGTGCCGGACTTGCTGACGACGTAATCGATGAAGGTGCCGCCGACCAGCGAATCGGCGCCGGCGTTTTTGTACAGGCCGATGATGATCGGGGTGTCGTTGCCGACGCCTTTGAGCTTGCGCAGGCGGTTCACAACGGTTTGCGCCATCGCCTTGCCTTGCTTGGTCAGCGCGGCATCGCCGATGTGCGTCGTGTAGGTGGCGCCGTATTGTTCTTTGGTGTAATAGTCGTATTCGTTGAGGCCCAGCGCGATCGCGACGCCGCCGAGGTTCAGCTTGTTGCCGGCTTGCACCATGAAGTCTTGCTCCAACAGCGTCTGCAGGTAAATCGGCGCGCGGGTGGTTTCGCCATTCTTGCCGTTATCGGCGGGGTTTAAGCCGGTGGGATTGCTTTTGCTTTGCCGCCCCAGCCAGTTCTCGGCCGTCGCCGTCGACAGCAGCTGGCCTTCTTGGAACACGTACTTGCTGGTGGAAAACTGCTGCTTGGCCAGCGTCAACAAGCCGTTTTCCATGCTTTTGACGTTGAACATGTTGCTGCCTTGGGTGTTTTGCGTCAGCTGTAAGCCGCGCGCCGAGCTGGTTTGGTAGCGGCCGTTCTTGATGACGCCTTGGTACATCGAGTTGTCGACCGTGCCGGTGGTTTGGTACGCGCCGGTAGTCGTGCCGCTTTTGGCCGTGCTGGTGGTATCCGAATCAAAACTGAGCTTGCCGCAAGCGGCCAACATCAGCGTAGCCGCGGTGGCCAACAGCACAAACAATTTCTTCATGGAGCGCCTCACTTTTCTAGGACCGCCTGGATCTCGGCCTCGTTCATAATGGGGACCTGCAGGCTTTGGGCCTTGGCCAGCTTGCTGCCGGCCGCCTCCCCGGCCACCAAGAGATCCGTTTTTTTCGACACCGAGCCGGTCACCTTCGCGCCCAGCGCCGTCAGCTGCGCGGTGAGGGCCTGGCGGGACCACGCGGTGAACTTGCCGGTGATGACGACGGTTTTGCCCGCCACCGGTGAATCCGCCGGCACCGCCGCCACTGCCGTGGTGAACGTCAAGTTGACCCCGGCGGCCGCGAGCTCGCGAATCAGCTCCTGGGCCGGGGCTTTGGCAAAATAGGTCACCACCGAGTCGGCGATGATCGGCCCGACATGGTCAATCGCCGCCACCGTGTCAAAGTCCGCGGCCATCAACGCATCAATGTCGCCGAAGTGCTCAGCAAGCAGCCGCGCGGCCTTACCGCCGACGTGGCGAATGCCTAACCCAAATAATAGCCGTTCCAACGAGTTTTGGCGCGAGCGATCGATGGCGTTTAACAGATTGTTAATGGACTTGGCCTTAAACTTGTCGAGCTGGCTCAAGTCCTCTGCCGTCAGCCGGTAGAGGTCCGCGACGTCCTTGACCCGCTTCAGGCTCAGGAGTTGCGCGATGATTTTCGGGCCGAGGCCGTCGATATTCATCGCGTTGCGCGAGGCAAAATGGGTCAGCTGCTCTTGCACCTGCGCCGGGCACATCGGGTTGATGCAGCGCAAGGCCACTTCGTCTTCCAGGTGCACCAAGGGCTGGCCGCAACTCGGACAGTTGGTTGGAATCGGGGCTGGGGCCAGCCCCGCCGGCCGCTTGGCGAGCACCACCCGCGAAACCTCGGGAATAATGTCGCCGGCCTTATGTAGCATCACCGTGTCGCCGATGCGGATATCCTTTTCGGCAATCAGGTCGGCGTTGTGCAACGTCGCCCGGGCCACCGTGGTGCCGGCCAGCTGCACCGGATCCATCACGGCAGTCGGCGTCACGACGCCGGTGCGGCCAATGGTCCACTCGATTTCGCGGACGACGGTTTCCGCCTCTTCCGGCGGGAACTTATAGGCGATTTCCCACCGCGGGACCTTCACCGTGTTGCCCAGTTGCGCCTGCAGCGGCAGGCTGTCGACTTTCACGACGATGCCGTCGATGCCGTAGCTCAACGCGTCGCGGTCGGCGGTTTGCGTCGTGATGTAGGCGTCGATTTGGTCGAGGTCTTGGGCCACCACCGAGCTGGGATTCGTCGCAAAGCCCAGCCGGCGCATGAAGGCAATCGCCTCGTGCTGCGTGGTCACGCCGTATTGTTCCGGCGCCACCAGCGTGTACATGAACGTGGCCAGCTCGCGCTTGGCCGTCACCGCCGCGTCGAGTTGGCGCAACGACCCCGCCGCCGCGTTGCGCGGATTGGCAAACGGCTTGGCGCCATCGGCTTCCTGGGCGGCGTTGAGCTTGGCAAAGGCGGCCTTTGGCATGTAGCATTCGCCGCGCACCTCGAGGTCCAGCGGCTCCGGTAAGGTGTGGGGAATGTCGGCGATGGTCAACACGTTTGGCGTCACGTCTTCGCCGATGTTGCCATCCCCGCGCGTCGAGCCTTGCACCAGGCGGCCTTGTTCATACACCAACGACAGCGACAGCCCGTCGATTTTCAACTCGACGTTGTACGCCACGGCTTCATCCACGCCGCTTTGCAACCGGGCGGCCCAGTCCTGCAGCTCGCCCAGCGAAAACACATCACCCATCGACAGCATCGGCACCGCGTGCGGCACCTTGGTGAAGGCCGGATTGATCACGTCGCCCACGGCTTGCGTCGGCGAGTCCGGCTGAATCAGCGCGGGAAACTGCGCCTCGAGTTCCTGCAGCTGGCGGTAAGTCGCGTCGTATTCGCTATCCTCGACGCTCGGCGCATCATTAGTGTAGTATTCGCGCCGCCAGGTATTTAGCTTCGTGACCAGCGCCGCAATGACCGGCGCGGCCGACTCCTGCGTATAGGCTGCCATGATGTCCTCCTATTTTTTCACGATTGGGGCGAATGCGGCCAGCAGGCGCTTGACGCCCATGGTTGGAAAAGCAATGTCGAGTTCCTGATCGTCGCCGGTGCCGGACACCTTGACCACGGTGCCGACGCCCCACTTGCGATGTTCCGCCTTGTCGCCGGCGACCCAAGCGGTTTTACCTGCCGCGCTGGTCGGTCCGGCGCTGACCACCGTCGCCTTGGTGCCGGTGCGGCGCTTCGGTGAAAAGGTCGGCGTCACCGCCTGTTGCGTGCGGTTGATGAACGGAATGTCGCTGGTCGGTGCGGCGTTGCCGGCAGTCGTCAGCAAATCATCCGCGATCTCGTCGATGAAGCGACTTTGCGGATTGGTTTGCCGCTGGCCATAAAGCAGGCGGCCATACGCGTTAGTCAGATACAGCTTCTTTTGCGCCCGGGTGATGCCGACATAGGCCAGCCGCCGCTCTTCTTCCAAGTCGTCTTCATCCATCGCCGCGCGGCCTAGCGGGAACAAGCCCTCTTCCATGCCGACCAGGAACACCACCGGGAACTCGAGCCCCTTGGCGGCGTGCAGCGTCATCAGCGTGACTTCTTGGGCGTCTTCGTCCTCCGTGTCTTGATCGGACACCAAGGCCAGGTCGGCGATGAAGTCGACGAAAATGTCGCTGTCTTCTTCTTCAGGCTCGTAGCTTGAATCAAAGTTTTGCGTCACGGACAGCAATTCCTCAAGGTTCTCGACCCGCGTGTCGGCCTCGACGGTGTTGGCCGCCTTTAAGGTCGGCAGGTAGCCGGTGTCGGTGAGAATGGCCTGCATCAAGTCGGTGACGGTTTGGCCGGGTTTCTTGGCAATCAGCTGCTGAATGGTGTGCCCGAAGTCGGCCAGCGCCTTGCGCGCCTTGCCGCCCACCGGGGACAGCTCGGCGTTGATCGCCGCTTCCAGCAGCGACCAGCCGTTTTGCGTGGCGAAAGCCTGCAGCTTCTCGATGCTGGTGGCGCCGATGCCGCGCTTGGGTTCGTTGACGATGCGGGCGAAGCTCATGTCGTCGGCCGGGTTGATCACCAGCCGGAAGTACGCCAAGGCGTCGCGAATTTCCTTGCGGTCGTAGAACTTGTGGCCGCCGATGACCTGATACGGAATGCTGGCCTTCAAGAACGCCTCTTCAATGGACCGCGACTGCGCGTTGGTCCGGTACAGCACGGCAAAATCACCGAATTGGCGGTGGTGGTCCGCCATTTCTGCCTCGATTTGCTTGATGACGAAAAAGGCCTCGTCGGTTTCGTTTTGCGCGCGGTAATAGGTGATCTTGTCGCCGGTGGGATTCTCCGTCCACAAGGTCTTCACCTGGCGCTTGGCGTTGTTCTTGATAACGTCGTTGGCCGCCGAGAGAATCGTCTTGGTCGAGCGGTAGTTTTGCTCGAGCAAAATCACCTGAGCGTCCGGATAGTCGTCTTGAAAGTCCAGGATGTTTTGCATGTTGGCCCCGCGCCAGCCGTAGATGCTTTGGTCAGCATCCCCGACGACGCACAGGTTGCGATACCCCGCCGCCAGCATCGTCACCAGCTGGTATTGCGCCTCGTTGGTGTCCTGATACTCGTCGACGTGGATGTATTGAAACTTGTTTTGGTAAAACTTCAAGGTGTCCGGGCTTTGCTTGAACAACACGATGGTCTGCATGATCAAGTCATCAAAATCCAGCGCCTGGTCACTTTTCAGCCGCTTTTGGTACTCGGTATAGACATCGACGACTACCTTTTCAAACGGACTGGCCGCTTGCTCGGCGTAGTCGCTCGGCGTCAGCAAATCGTTTTTCGCCGTGGAAATAGCGCCGAGGATGCTTTTCGGATCGAAGCGCTTCGGGTCGAGGTTCATGTCCTTCAAGATGTGCTTGACCAGCGTCAGCTGCTCGGCCGGGTCGGCGATGGTGAAGGCCTTGGTGTAGCCGAGCTGCTCGATGTCCCGGCGCAAGATGCGTACGCACAAAGCGTGAAAGGTCGACACCCAGACATCGCGGGCGAGTTCGGGATCCAGCAGCTTCCCCACCCGTTCCTTCATTTCCTTCGCCGCCTTGTTGGTAAAGGTGATGGCCAACACGCGCCACGGGTTGACGTTTTGCTGCTCGATCAAATACGCGATGCGGTGCGTCAACACCCGCGTTTTCCCGGACCCGGCGCCGGCCATAATCAGCACCGGCCCTTGGGTGGCGAGCACCGCCTCCGTTTGTTTATCGTTCATGCCAGTCAACAAGGCATCCATGGTTGTATCGTCCTTTCCCGTTACATTCGTTCCTCAATTGTACCAAAAAACGCCTGCCCCTGCAGACGTTCATGGCCGCGGCCGGCTGCCTCTGAAAATAAAAAAAACCCGCAAGCGGGTCTAACTGAGCTTACCGGGCAAAGACGATTTCGCGCCAGTAACTGCCGAGGCAGGTTTGCAGCGTGATGCGCTGGCCGCCGCCGGTGCCGACAATCTGGTTCCACAGGTCCACCTTGTTGGCGGTGACGCCATTCGGGTTAACCTTGGCGATTTGGTACACGTGGTACGTGCGCCCAGTGCCTTGTCCGTCGGTCACGCGAATCGCGGAGCCGATGCCCAAGCTGGTCATGACCGCAAACGAACCGGGATTGTGCCCGATGAAGTGCGTGTTTTGACCGCTGGTATTGCTGTAGTTGGTGCGGCCGCCCCAAGTGGCAGCGCCATTGCCAGGCGCGGCGCCCATGCTGCGGTTGCCAATGATGTAGCGAATCGCAACGCCGCCCATGGTGATGGTGTGGGCGGCTTCCCGCTTCGTGGCCACCGGAGTGACGCGAGGCGCTTGTTTTGCTACTGCGGGCTTAGCCGCAACCTGTTGCTTGGCCACTGGCTGGCGCGTGGTGGTCGCCTGCGTCGTGGTGCTTGTTGTCGCGACCGGCGCCGTGGCCGTCGGCTTCACGGCGACGACCAGGTGGCTGGCGCGGTTTTCAGCAAAGGCGGCAGCGGCGGCTGACTGACGTAGCGCATCGGTATGCGCGACTTGATTACTTACGGAAACTTGCGGTTGTTCCGCAGACGCAGCTACCGAATGGCTAATCACACCACTCGCTAACACACTAACTGACACTCCCAAAAAGAGCATGGTCTTCAACAAGCCACGCTTGATCATAAAATTAAATCCCCCATTTAATATGGTCATGTTCCCCCGAACATGACGAATTGCCAATCGCTCCTCGCGACGCGTGCCTTGGCTTACACCCCAAGCACACCGGACAATTCATTGTCATTGACTTACACATTGACTTTTTGCGTCGAGGTCTACTATACACGAAAAACCGAGCCAATTGTAAAAAACTTATCGATATAACTACAATTAATTAATGAAAAACCGAACGAAAATGAGCCGTGCACAATTTGATTCGGTTTACTGAATAAATGTAACCGAAACCAAGAGCCGCTAATTAGCAATGCTGCCGCCCGCTTCATGCCAGTAAATTCGGAATTCTACTAATTAAAAAACAGAAAAATTTTCAGAAAATATCACGTAAGCACCATGTCGTGACAGACTTTTTTCAGTATTGTCAAGCCGAAGCCGATGCCGCGCCGCAAAAAAACAGGCCGCTTCCAAAATGGAAGCGGCCTGCCAACATGCGATTAGGTGGCTTATGCGCGAGGCGGATCACATACCAGCGTGACCCCGCGCATCGTCGTGGAGACGGCACCAGAAAAGAGAAGCGAACGCGCAACCGTGGGGGGCGGCATGCGGCTCAATTTGAAGCCAACGGTCTTGGCGAATCGGGGGAACGCGATCGGTGACGATTCTTCACCAGGGCCCAAGTGTAAGCGGGTTGCGCCCGAAGAATATTCACGTCGACCAATCACGGCCAAAAGCCGTTTTTAACAAAAAAAGACCCAGCTCACGACGGGCAAATGCCCCCGTGGACGGGTCGTCCTTCACGTGAATGAAGGTGAGCAGTGCTTCAAATTTATCTCTTGTGGCCATACTACCCGGTCACGACAGGAATTGCAACCGGTCTAGCGCAATTTTCTACGAATTTAATGGCGGTGGCGACTGCTGCGCCGGCGCATCCACCCCACGGCAACCGCCCCTACAGCCACCAGCGCACCGCTAAAGACTAACCACCACACGGAACGGCGGGCGGTTGGCTTGGTCTTGCTGGATACCGCGGTGGTACCCTTTAGCGTCAGCCGCTTGGTAAAGCGCCAAGTCGTCGTGTCGGTTTTCGCCGTTAGCGTCAAGGTGTAACGCCCGGCTTTGAGCCGTTGACCCGGTTGGCCCAGGGCAAACGCCAGCGTACTATTCGGGGCCATGGACAGTTGGGTTCTACTGGCGGTGAGTGCGGGCTTGCTGGCGCCTTGGCGCGTGAGCTTAGCCGTCACGCTCAGGTCGTGGACCACCGCAGGCTTGATGTTGGCCAGCGTGGCGGTGAGCGGCGGTGTTTGCTGCTTGCTGGCCGGTTGTACCTTGGTGAGGGTCAGTTGCGGCTCGACGGCTTTACGGCTCATTTGCAGTTGCACCGCCGTGGCGTAAGCGAAGCGATTAGTGAAGCCCACGCCTTGCTTGGCTTTGGCATCAGCTTCGGCCACCTGCGTCACGTACAGCCCGCCGAGCACCACGCCGGTAAAGCGCTGCTTGGGCACGGTGAGTTTCACCCGCACCGTTTGGCTACCGCCGGCGGGAATCGTCACCGTTTGCGGCGCACTGAACAACTGCTCAATGTTTACGGCCAAATCCGCCGATGCCGGACTGCCATGGCGGCTATAATCGATCACGCCATTGGCATTGGTCACCGCGCGGTTCGGCGACACGCGGTAGCGCTGCGTCGCCGTATCTTGATTGGTGATGGTCATGCGCAGCGTTTGCGTCGTCCCCGGCTTCACCAGCAAGTCATAGTATCCGGCCGAGCGGTCGATTTGATTGTTGGGCAGCTGCGGCATCACGCTATAGGTGACCCCGTCGGCTCGCACCGGTTGCGCCAGGCTGGTGAGCCCCGCAAACACGGCGGCCACCGCCAGCCAGATGAGTTTCTTCATGCCTGTTCTCCTTACGTCATTGCAATTAGTATACCATTCAAAAACGGCCGGCAGGAATGCCCCACCGGCCGCCATGACGCTAGGCCAACCCCAGTCGCGCGAAAATCTCGTCCACGTGCTTGAGGTGATAATGATAATCGAAGGCATCCGCGATTGCCGCGGGCGTTAAGCGCGCCGTGACCTGCGGATCGGCCTCCAGTAGCGCCCGGAAGTCGCGGTGCTCGTCCCAGGCCTGCGCCGTTTTCGGCTGCACGAGGTCGTAGGCTTCCTCGCGGGACAACCCGGCTTCAATCAGCTTCAGCATGACACGCTGGCTATAAATCAGGCCGTGCGTTTTTTGCATGTTGGCCAGCATCGTCTCCGGGAACACGTCGAGGTGGCTCAAGATGCCGGTGAAACGATGCAAAATATAATCCAGCAGCCCCGTGGCGTCGGGCAGCATGATGCGCTCGGCAGATGAATGCGAGATGTCGCGCTCGTGCCACAGGTTCATATCCTCTAGCGCCGGCGTCGCGTATCCGCGAATGATGCGCGCCAAGCCTGAGACGTTTTCCGAGCCAATCGGGTTGCGCTTGTGCGGCATCGCCGAGCTCCCTTTTTGCCCAGGATTAAAGTGCTCCTCGACTTCGTGAACCTCGGTGCGCTGCATGTGCCGCACCTGGGTGGCGAAGCGCTCGATGGAACTGGCAATCAGGCCGAGGGTTTGAATGTAGTGCGCGTGCAAGTCGCGCGGCAGGATCTGAGTGGAAATCTCCTGCGCGTGAATGCCGAGGTGTGCGCAGACATACGCCTCGACGGCTGGCGGCGTGTTGGCAAACGTCCCCACCGCGCCGCTAATCTTGCCGGCTTCGACCTCCGCGGCGGCTTCATCGAAGCGCTTGAGGTTGCGCTGCATCTCCGAATACCATGTCGCCACCACCAAGCCAAACGTGGTCGGCTCCGCGTGCACGCCATGGGTGCGGCCCATCATCACCGTGTCCTTGTAACGCTTGGCCAAATCCGCCAACACCGCAATCAAGGCCTCGATATCCTGACGCAGAATCACGTCGGCTTGCTTCAGCAAATAACCTTGCGCTGTGTCGACCACGTCGGTACTGGTCAGGCCAAAGTGCACCCACTTTTTCTCCGGGCCCAGAGACTCCGACACGTTACGGGTGAACGCCACGACATCGTGCCTTGTCACAGCTTCGATTTCGTGAATCCGGTCGACATCAAACGTCGCGTGCTCGCGCAAGGCGGCGGCATCCGCCGCCGGCACCTCCCCTAACTCGCGCCACGCCTCTGTGGCCAGTAATTCAACTTCCAACCAGGCCTGGTACCGATTCTGTTCGGACCAAATGGCCGCCATCTCCGGACGACTATAACGATCGATCATGGGAATCCTCCTATCAAAGTTGTGAGCGGTGGCGGGAAGAAGCGGAACACAGGCGCCGCCTGAGGGTTGACTCGCGCACTTTGCGAGTCGGCCATCAGGTGGTCCTGTGTGCAGCTTCTTGCCACCGCGAGCACGATTAAGTTGTGAGCCGGGGCGGGTAAAAGGCGGAGCGTAGGCGCCGCCTGGTGCTTGAAAGGCGCTTTTTACCTTTCAAGTGCCAGGTGGTCCTACGTGCAGCCTTTTGCCCCGGCGAGCACGATTAAGTTGTGAGCGGTGGCGAGCACGATTACAGCGAAAAGTACCCGGTTGCACTCAGCTGCTGCGCCACCACCGCGCGGTCGCCGATAATCGTCACATCACCGAGCAACGCGTGATTCAATGGATAAAACCGGAAACGCCACTCAGGTTTGATTTGCAGCTGGGTCAACGCGGCGCTGCGGTCGGTATCGTGCAGAAACAGCGTCACGGCCGGCTGGCGGCGCGTCATATTCGGCAACGGCCAACCGAGTAGCGCCCGCAGGTGTACTTCCTCCGGCGTCGCGCCGGTGGCCGCCGGGAGCACCGCGCCGTTCAGTTGCGGTGCGGAATACAGGCGCTTCACGTATAGCGTGCCGTTAGCGGTGAGGTAAAACGCGATGGCAAACACGCCGGTATAATCGAGCTTGTCGGCGATGACCTGCGCGATGCGCGTGACTTCCTTAGCGACGGGCATGCCGCCGCTGGCTGGCACGATGGCTGCCTGCAGCTGATGGCCGGCAAATTTGGTTTCGACTAACGGCATCACCTGCACGCTGTCGCCGGCTTTGGCCACCATCACCGTGAAGTCTTGCGGCTCGTCCAGCCACGCCTCGAGCACATAAGGCCGCTGCTGTAACAGCTGGCCGGCGCGGGCGACATCGGCCGCGGTATCAAGGCGCAGTTGCTGATCCTGGCCGACGCTTTTTTGAATCGGCTTGAGAATCGCCGGGAACCCGACGACCTCCACGGCCTTGGCGATGTCGTTGGCCGTGACGACCTGGGCGTAAGGCAAAATGTTTAAGTTGAGGTCCTCGAAGAAGACCTTCTCCAAATACCGGTCCTGCACCACGTCGAGAATGCGAACGCCACTTGGCAGCTGCTCCGGCGCGGTGGCGGCGGCGAGCGCCTCGCTGTCGACATTTTCATCCATATAGGTGATCAACGTCGTGCGGTCGGCGAGCTGCTGCAAGGCCGCCGCGTCGCTGCTGGTGCCCACTAACGCCATGTCGGCTGCCTGCATGGCGATGTCGCCAGGCAGCGGGCTCAACACGACGACTTGTAAGCCGAGGCGATGCGCCGCGAGGACCAGACGGTAGGCTTCCACGCCGCCGCCGATAATCCCGAGGATGGCCCCGGGTTCAGTGAATCGAGCCAAGCGATTCCCTCCAATCAAGTCGTGGCCACGCCGCAGCGTGACCACCAATAGCCATCAATCTTTTTCGTTTAAGCCGTCGTGGCTGGCCATTTCCGGTTGCGGCGTCTTCGCGTTGAACAGCAGGTTGAGCCCCACCGCGCTCACGCTCGACAACAGAATGCCGGAGCCGAACAGCAACTGAATCGTTTTCGGCAGGAACTGCACGATGCTCGGCTGCACGGTGACACCGAGGCCGAGGCCGATAGAAATCGCGGCCACCAGCAGGTTTTTATCATCGTGAAAATCGACTTGCTGCAGCATGCGAATGCCTTGCACGGCGACCATGCCGAACATCACCAGCATCGCCCCGCCCAAGACCGGATCGGGAATGATGGTGGCCAGCGCGCCGATTTTCGGCAACAGACCCAAAATCACCAGGAAAATGGCGGAGAAAATCACGGGCTTGCGCGTCTTGATGCCGGACAGCTGCACTAGCCCGACGTTTTGGGAAAACGTGGTGTACGGGAAGGTGTTGAAGATCCCGCCGAGCAGCACCGCCAACCCCTCGGCGCGGTAGCCGCGCTTCAGGTCGGTTTCGCCAATCTTGCGGTCGACGACATCCCCCAGCGCGAAGAACACGCCGGTGGACTCGACCATCGACACCAGCGAAATCAAAATCATCGTGACGATGGAGCTCCATTCAAAATGCGGCGTGCCGAAGTAAAACGGCGTCGGCACGTGGAACCAGCTCGCCTCGGCCACCGGCGCCAGGCTCACCATGCCCAACGCGCCGGCCAGCAACGTGCCGGCAATCAAGCCAATCAAGATCGCAATCGAGCGAATGAAGCCGCGACCCCAGACGTTTAAGGCGAGAATCAGTAGCACGGTGAAGGCCCCGACGGCAAGGTTCGTCATGCTGCCGAAGTCCTTGGCCGTCGTGCTGCCGCCGCCAAGATTTTGAAACGCCACCGGAATCAGCGACAAGCCGATGACGGTGATTAGCGTCCCCGTGACCAGCGGCGGAAACAGCCGCCGCAGCTTGGCGAACAAGCCGGAAACCAGGAAGACGAAGATGCCGGCGACGATAATTGCGCCGTACATCGTTTGAAAATCATACTTCTGGCCAATGGCGATCAACGGCGCCACGGCCTGCACCGCGCACCCCAGCACCACCGGCAGGCCGATGCCGAAGAATTTGTTACCGAAGACCTGCAGCGCCGTGGCGACGCCGCACATGAAGATGTCGATGGACACCAGATAGGTCATTTGCTCGCTGGAAAAATGCAGCGAGGCGCCGATGAGAATCGGCACCAAGACGGAGCCGGAATACATCGCCAGCAGGTGTTGGAGCCCCAACACCGCCGCTTTTGGATTGGATAACTGTGTGTTTTCCATCCTGCCCTCCTAGTCCTGGGCGAAGACGACTTGGCCGTCTTCAAACGCCTGAATCCGCGCCAGCGACGTCACCTTGATGTGGCGGTCGTCCAAGAGCTTACGGCCTTTTTGGAAGGTCTTCTCGATGACGATACCAACGCCGGCCAAGGTTGCGCCGGCCTGGCCGATGATATCGATCAGGCCTTCAACCGCCTGCCCGTTGGCGAGAAAGTCGTCGATGATCAAAACGGTGTCGTCGGCGCTGAGAAACTTCGTCGAAATGGAAATTTGGTTCGTGGTTTTCTTGGTGAAGGAGTAAACCTCGGCGGTGTATAAATTGTCCTTCAGCGTCAGGCTCTTGTGCTTGCGCGCGAAGACGACCGGCAGGTGGAACGCCATCCCCGTGGCCAACGCCGGGGCGATGCCGGAGCTTTCCACCGTGAGGATCTTCGTGATCGGCGCATCCTTGAAACTATCGTAAAAGGCCTGGCCCAGTGCCGCCATCAAGTCCGGGTCGATTTGGTGGTTCAAGAAGCTGTCCACCTTCAACACATCCGCTCCAAGCACTTGCCCAT
Source organism: Lacticaseibacillus nasuensis JCM 17158 (assembly GCF_001434705.1). GTDB lineage: Bacteria > Bacillota > Bacilli > Lactobacillales > Lactobacillaceae > Lacticaseibacillus > Lacticaseibacillus nasuensis. Next base: position 51,150 of record NZ_AZDJ01000026.1, on the reverse strand, counting down.
CCTGCTGAATTCGCGTTTCAAGTAATTTCACCGTTGCTTCTCCCTTTGATGCCGCACCAGGCGGCGAATTTTAAACAATCATACAATAAATCACGCACCTAAACAACACACCAAAGCCAAACGTGGCGGGAAATGCGAACACTTTTTTCGCGCAAAAAACCGGCCAACCTCGGAAAAAGCGCACAGGATTGGCCGGTTTCGGTGATTCCACCGGAAAAACGATTATTCGGTTTTACTCATCGTATTGCGTCAACTTGTATTGCTGAATCACGCTGACCAACTTGCTGGCGTATTCCGGATCCGTCGCGTAGCCCGCCTGTTGCAAGGCGCGCGCCGCCGTGCGGTAGTCTTGCGCCGCCACCACCGCCGCGTATTGCCGGCGATTCCAGCTCGTGCCATTCACGAACAGTAAGGCATGGTCGCGCATCGCCGCCTGGTCGCTGGGATACACCCGAAACCGCGCGCGCACCGTCACCCACTTGCCATGCTGAAATTCCTTGGTGCTCATGATGGCCGTTTGCTGCTGCGCCGTCCCCTTCACGCCAAACAGGTTGTGGTATTTGCTGGCCAGCTCGCTTTGCCCCCAGTCCGATTCGAGAATCGCCTGGGCCAGCGTCACGCTGGGCAAAATGTTGTACTGCTGCTGCAAGGTCTCCGCGTATGGCGCCAGGCGTTCGATGAAGGCGCGCTTGGCGGCGGCGACCTTCGCCCTGCTGGCCGCCACGGCTTGACGCTGTTGAATCATCGCTTGCCGCTGTCTGTACACCTGATTGCCGACGACCAGCACACTGCCGGCCAGCACCAGCAAAATCAGCCACACTAAGCCGGGCACACGCCGCGTTTTTCGCCTTCGTTTCCGTTTGCGCCAACGCGCCATTCACATGCCTCCAGTGGGGTTTATTCAGTCTTCGGTTCGGCCAGCAAGTACTGCTTGGCCCAGGTCAATAAGTCGATTTGCTTAGCTTCGATATGCTTGGCCACCGTTTCTGGCACCACAAAATCCAGCACATCCACCAAGCCGTGTTCACCGTAATCCAGCCGCAGTTGCAGGTGCATCAGCTGGCCGCCATCCGGCAGCGGCTCCTTGACGTAGCGCGTCGCCAAGTTCGGTGCCGCCAACCACGAGCGGGCAATGCGGGCCTTGGCCGCCTGGTACCGCGCCACAATGCCGCCTTCCTCGGGATCCGTCGCATCGAGCACCGCCATTTTTTTCGCCAACATCCATTCGTAATCTGTGAATAAATAGCGCAACCGATCGCGCTGGGCGTGCGTCAAGGTCACGTGCTCATCTGTTAGCGCGGTCGGGGCCAGATGCAGCGCCTTGGTCAGCGCCGCCGGGCCGTCACCGATGCGGCCCGTGAGAATCGCGGCCGCCAGGGTCAGTAGGGTTTGATCATTCATGAGACTCGCCTCCTGGCTCTATTGTAGCAAATTCGCGAGGCGGAGACGTGACGAAACGGCGACAAAGTAACGGCAATTACTTTTTCACCGTCTTCATTACACCGGCCTTCAACGCGTATTGCTTCCCTGCAGTGATATCGTATTGTAACAATTGATAGTCATGAAACAGAACGCGTTGGCGCTTGGTTAATTTCGTGAGAGGAATGAGCTTGCCCTGCTCGTTTACAAATTGGGGCACCTGCTTACCTTGCGCATTGGTGCCTGGAAACCAAACTGTAGGCAGCTCTTGTTGCACCTTCGTCAACAATGCCCCATACGCATCGACCTTGGCATTACCTTGGGCCAGCGCCATGGCAATGAAGTCATTGGTGCCGACATAGTTGGTGTTAGTCGTCATTTTCTGTTGGGCACCATGGTCTCGGGCATACCGATTAGCATAGATGAAGTAATCAGTGGCGTATTTATCAACCGAGGTCGGCAGATTGTAGATGGCCGGCAGGTGATCACCATAGAATACCCAGATAATCGGTTTGTTGATGCGGTCTAGCTGGGCCACAAAGCGCTTGACGTCGGTGTCTGTATAGTGAATGCCCTGACTATAATGCTCAACTTCAAAGCGATTGCTCGAGTTCACAAGCTTGCCAGACGCCTTGAATTGGTGGTCCGGGTAAGTATCCTGAGTGAACGGCATGTGGTTTTGCATGGTGATCAAATTGATGAATTGTCCACCTTGACGCGACTTAATCTGATTCAAAGCATTCGCATACGCCGTTTCATCAGACAAATACGGAGAGGTCCCGATGCGCTTTTGGTCGATAATTTTATCCGCGCTGCCGAGATAGACAAACTTGTTGAACTGGTATTTCTTGTACACGCCGATTCGGTTATAAAAGGCACCCTTGTAGGGATGAATGGCAGAAGCATAGTCGAACCAATCCCCGACATTCGGCGCAATCTTCTCTGCTGGCACCACCTGCGTATTCGGGACCAAGGTGGACGAGGAAAATAGCCCCATCGACATGCCGGTTAGCGACATGTATTCCATATTGGCGGTGCCCCCTCCATACCCAAAGCTCATCATCGAGCCACTGGTGGCGTGTTGGCGCAACTGGGTGATGTTTGGAATCGGATTTTGATTCAGGGTCACGCCAGCCAACCGTGTCGGCGTCGCAAAACTTTCCGACAGGTTAAACAACACCGTCAATTGATTCGACGCCGTCGTCCGTTGGCGATTCAGCACCTGAGCAGTTTTGTCATACTTTGTCACCAACGCCTTGATGGCCGCCTCGCTGTATCCTGTCGGCTGGTCCATCGTCGGCACGTTTAACTGCGACAGAAAGAAGGTCACCGGGCCTTCTTTTTGCGCGTAATACAAGATGTCCTTATTGCTATCAGGCTGAATGCCCAGCACCTGGTAGAATCGGGTGAGCGGTGAACGGGCAACGTGCATATAGGCACTCCCAGCCAAAAAGGCGAGCCCAATCACCACTGTGGTGATGCGCCACCACCACACCGGGGCCTGAACCTGGTGCCGCCGTTCAAGCCAGATAATGACGCCAATCAACAAAACTAACCCAATAACCGTAGCGATTACGACACCACGATTCACCATGCCCAGCAACTCTTGAATCCCAGTTAACTCTGCGATATCAGAAGGCACCACCGGCTCAGAGCGATTCTCAATTTTTAAGCGGTTGGCGACACCGAAGACTAAAGTCGCCGCGCTCACCAAGACTAAAGATAACCAGTACCGGCCGGTTAAACCGCGAAGTACCCAGAATGCCATGAGCAACACCAGCGTCCCCGCGATCATAATGCTGGGGCCGCCAAAGATGACACTAGAAAAAATATTTTGGTTGCCACTACCCCATTTTTCGACAAATTTAAAGGACAAGTGCAGCAGCATTGTTGACGAACACTGCACGACAAACAACGTGAGGCCCGCAACAACGGCTGGCCAACTGACGTGCCAAAACTTCTTCAGCGCCTGCAGCCACTGTGGCATCAGCTGATTTGCAAAAGTGAGAAGATCTCCCTCGCGCCAACGCCCCATCGCCTGCCACCATGGCAACCGCATGACGATTTGCCACACCAGCCAAGCCCCAATAAAAACAAGGAGCGAAATGCTGATGGCTGCGGGAACGACCCACAAGCCCCCGCACCAATTGAAGATGCGAACGCGCATCAGGGTGAGTAGCCACCGAAACAGACCAACAACACTTGGCTGTGTCGTCAAGAATAAGGCTACGAAAATTCCCCAGTTCGTCACCGAACTCGGCATCTCCTCGTTGGGCTGGTCAGATTGGCCACCGCGCCACGCTAACAACAGCGAGACAATCCCGACAGCAGGCAGAACCGTCAACGGAGACAAAGCCGTGACGAAGCGGAACGCCACATCGATGCTCGCTTCCCGAGAAACCCGTAACCACGCCATGATGATAATGGTCGCGTAACCAATCACGCCACTCGCCAACGTCACACCAATCGACCGTCGATAGTGCGTCGCCGGCGCCAGCGTTAGCGCTAACGCCCCCAGCAAGATGACGCCGGTAACTGTCGCACCGCTGCCAAATCCTAGCCCGTCGCGACCAAACACGATATTGATGGCGAGCAGGCCCCACACCAGCCTTGAAAAGCCTTTGTTCTTGGCTAACCGAATGAGCCCAGGTTGCAGTAGCAGGAATGCGATGAGTCCCGTCACTAACGGCAGGGCTTGACGAGTAATCGGCATCACGACGTCATAAATCGTCTGGACACTGTTGATGCTATTCGTGGCAATACCGGTAGCCACGATGCCAACGCCAGTCACCACGATCGTCAACCAGGCCTGGGCAACCCGCTTGAAGGCGATCGGCCGGGTGCCTAACGCCAGCAACCACCACAAAATGCCAACAACCAGCATCACCAAGGTGCCATAGTATAATAATGCGCCGGCGAGCCACAGGAGGGTCAGGTGGGTTCCACCAATTGCCGCCATCCACATTCGGCCGCTGCCCATAATCAGTTGGGTAAAAATGATGCCTAAGATGATGACGCTATTAATCCCCCGCGTCACCCACGTCTGTCGTTGTCCTTGCATAGTTGCCTCTCTCACTTTTCGTTAGAGCCCATTATACCAAACCGCAGCCAGCAAAAAAGGGACTGGCCGCGCCAGCCCCAATCTGGTTACTGTTTCTGGTAAAGCGTCAGCGCAATGAATGGATCTTTGAATGTCTTCACCAGGCGATAACGGGTTTGAATTCGTTGCTTCAGGAATTGGTTCATGCCGGTTTGAGGATTGGTGGTGAAACCGCGATGCGTCACGATGAATTGTGGCGCATTCCGCACCAAACGCTGCTCGAAGTCCTTGGTGATCTGCGGATGCTTCGCATAATCCAATGACGGCAGCGTAAAGTAGCGTGAATTCGCCCACCGGTCACTGGCCAAGTAAATGAAGGCGTCAACGCGGTGCACGTAAATTTTGCTCGTCGTTGTCGAATGTTGCTTGATGTACCGCGCCGTTTGCATCTGAGCGGAGCTAGTTTTCTGGTCAATTGGCAAGCGGTACAGGCCCTGTCTGACAGAGCGAGTAGCTTGCGATAGCGTCAGCCGCGGCGTGATCGAAACGACCGTCCCCACTGCCACTAGCGTCCCCAGCATTGCCACGGCGGTGCTGGGACGCTCACGCATCAACGTGACCGACCAGGCCAGCCCCAGTGCAACCATGATGGCCAATACTGGAATCATCGTGACAAAGTAATGCGGATACGGCCGGCCAGACAGAATCACCGTCAGCATGTTGAGCCCGCCGTAAGCCAATACTGTCAGGATCACCCACCAGGAAGCGCCAGAAAGCCACCCCGCCGCGATAAACAGCAACCCGATCAGTGGCAGTCCAAAGGTGAGACCTTGGTGGATAAAGTATTTTATCGCCACGGCACGGTCTGCAGGACTGATCTGCCGCGAATAGGCCAGATTTAAGGTGAAGGTTTGCTCAAACATCGGCCGCAGGTTGCCTGCCAGCAGTCCGTATATCACGACAATCGCGACCACGCCGGCTCCGCCGACAAAGACCCACAGAAAACGCCGCCCCAACTCTCGCCAGTCTCGTTGCATCATGCTTTGCGCGGCCAAGGCTAGGCACCCTACCACCCAAGGAGCAATCATATTGGCTCGAATAAAGAACACCAAGCCACCGGTGACGCCAATGAGGACTAGGCCCAGCGTTTCCCGAGTGGACGCATCACGGTGCAGGAGCTTGGCAAATAAATACAACGCCAATGTAATAAAGGGCAATGATAATTGCTCGGTCAGGTTGCCCCCTTGAATGCATAGCATCGTCAGCGGGGTCAGCATGAGGATGGTCAGGCCCGTCACCACCGCTCGCTTGGTCAATTCCATCAGCAATTGCCACAGCATGATGAGAAATGCCGCATAAAAGACAGCCTCTAACACCCACACGCCAGTCATCTGATGCCCGAAGCCAATGAGGTCTGCGAACTGCTCTAACCAAAACAACACGATGCCCTTGTGGTCGAACATATCAAGATATGGCGTCATCCCGTGGTTCATCGCGTGACCAAAGTACATGAACATCGATGAGTCATGACTGCCTAGCCGCCGACTTAGCGGAAAGGCATCAAAACTTAAGACCACCGCCACCCAGTTGATGACGGCAAAGCCCCAAGCCCACCATTGATTTCGTTTACTTGCTACTTGCACGATCTTGCCCCTTTATCCCCAATTCTTATCTCGTCAAATATACCACACGCCTTGGTACTTGCCCACTCCGGCTAATTTTTCATGTTATAATATCCATGATTAGAAGGAGGAACATTCATGAAAATCAAGGGCACTGCACTACTTGTCGCTGCACTAGGATTACTCACCTTGGCTGCGTGCAGCAAGGGCTCCGGCACTAGCGCGACAGCATTGATCAAAAAAGGCGATACCGCCTTAACCAATGCCAATTATTCAGGGGCAAAAGCCTACTACGATGCAGCTAACGCCACGAAGGCAAACAAAACGGCTAAGGCGGCAAAAGCGGCGGCTGGCGATTTTGTTGCTGCGGAATCGGCGCGGCAAAAGCATGACTACAGCCTCGCCTTAGATAAGGTCAAAGCGGCTAAGGGCGCCAACGCCACAGTGAAGACAACCAAGCACAAGTTGCAACAAGCCATCACGAAGGAACGCACTGCCTATACTAAGCTGTTCGACGCCTACCAGGCGGCTGCGGCCAAGCAAGATACTGACACGAATGGCGCTTTAACGGCCACCAATAGTGTGCTGAATGAAGACAGCCTGTTGAAGCCAGCCTTCCGCGACTTGCGGGTCAAGGTCCTCTTGCTTCAATCTCAACTCAAAACGACGCTAGCCACCACTGCTGCCAGCAGCAAGCCGGCGACATCGACGAAAGCCAACGATAGCGAAAGTAACGAGAATACGACGAATGATGCCGATACCGGTATCACCGCCGCCGACATCACTAAAGCCCGTCAACAGCTGAAGGACCAAGGCGTTGACGCCAGCGCATGGAGCGACAATGACATCAAAGCCGCCATTAAGAATGCGCGCGCCGCTGGGCGGGATACCGTTAAAGAATCTGACATGGAAAATTATCAATAATACTCACAGCCGCCGCAATGGCGGCTTTTTTAGTCCAACCCAACAAAAAAAGCGCCGCGCAAGCGCGACGCCAATTCGGGCGAATTAGTCTTTGTTGACGTTAACCGCCTGAGGACCGCGATCGGATTGTTCGATTTCGAACGTTACCGCTTGGCCTTCTTCAAGCGTCTTGTAGCCATCACCCTGGATTGCAGAGAAGTGTACGAATACATCGCTACCGTCTTCGCGAGTGATGAACCCGTAACCCTTTTCAGCGTTGAACCATTTCACAGTGCCGTGTTCCATTAGATGAATCCTCCTTGCGCCAAAGCGCGTTTGATAAAATTGCATTTTCTGTTTGGTACATAATGGAGAAATTCCAATGGAACTTGCCACATGACCATTCAAAAAGTACACCTAAAGTGTACCACCGTGCGAGAGCGCATTCAAGAATTTAGCCACGCCGATTCGACTACGGCTACCAAGCGATTGCGCTAGTATTTCCGCGCCGAGTACGCTACGATAACTTTAAGAAAGGGGTCATCCACGTGAAGAAGCTATTACTCGCCATTAGCACAGTATTCCTCTTGGCCGGGTGCGGGCCGGTGTTCAACCAGAAACAAACTTTGACTACGCACACGACGGCCGTGCGCACCGCCGTCACTAAGGAGAAAAAGGCGCTATCCGCGATTGATGCGGCGTTCAACGCCTTCCCTTCAACCTTCCAAACCGCATATCAGGATGACCCGAAAGCCGATTTCGCCCAAGACCAGGCCTTAACTCAGCTGACCGAAGACGCAAAAACCGCCTTCGCCAAGTTTGAAGCCGCACATGATGCGCTGGACAGCAGCCAAACCGCGCTCAACAAGTTGGCCAACCAGCACGCCAGCAATCTCCCGACCACGTCGCTGCAAAGCCTGGCAACGAGCCTGCGGTTGACCAAGCTAGATAATCGCACCTACGCCACTTATTACAAGGAACTCAGCGAAGCCGTCAACCAGTTTTACCGCGACGTCGCCACCGACCCTTCCGCCAAGGCCGCGGATGCTGCCTTAACCCGACTGAACCAGTACATCGGCTCGCTCAGTCAGCAAACCGACATCCTCACCGCCAACCTTGGCACGGTGCAGGAGGACAATCAGGCCCTGAAGAAAGCCGTCGTGAAAATGAAGGACTAACTAAAAAATGATCAACCGCCAGCAGCCGCGGTTGATCATTTTTTAGTTCTGCGTCATCAACGTGCGATATAACGCAATATACGAGAGATATTCGGCCACGTTGACGTGTTCGTCGGTTTGGTGCGAGGTCTCGTTGCCCGGGCCAACAATGGTCAACGCCATTTCCGGGTGGTACAGCACCGCCGCGTCAGTAATGCCGGTTTCGGCCTGTACCGGCAACGGCGTTTCGCCAATCGTCGCCCGTGCCGCTTGGATGGCGCTGACCAGCGCGTTGTCGCTATCGGTGCTGACCGCAGCCAACACAGAATCGGGCTGGAACGTGATGGTGACGCCAGGCACGGCGACGGCCGCCACTGCCCCTTGCATGGCGGCAATAAAGTCCTCGTTGGAAGCCGTAGGTGTGCTGCGGATGTTACCGCGATAATGCGCCGCCTCGGGAATGCTGTTAATCTGGTTGCCGCCGGCGATGAGGTCGACGTTGTGCGTCGCCTGCCCCAGCAACGGATCGACTCGTGCCGTCAGCGGCGCCGTGGCCGCCATGGCCACCTGAAAATATGCTAACAAGCCATGAATCGCATTCGCCCCGAGCTCCGGCCGCGACGAATGGGCGGCCTTGCCTTGGGCGGTGACGGTGTAGTCGATGATTCCTCGCTCCGCCGTGGCGATGTGGCCGGCCGTTGGCTCCGCCACCAGTAAGTCCGTCACGTCATCCGCCAGGCCCGCGGCGGCAATTTGGCGCGCGCCATAGTTGTCGATTTCTTCCCCGACGGTGACAAACAGGCGTAGCTGAATTTTCAGCGGCTCGTGTGCCGCGGCTTGAAAAGCCAGCACGGCAGCGGCCAGGCCCGCCTTCATATCGGTGGCGCCGCGGCCGTACAGTTCGCCGTCATGAATCTCGGCGGCAAACGGCGGATAGGTCCAGTTCGCTTCATCCCCTGCCGAAACGACATCCGCGTGGCCATCGAAGGCCAACACGCGCGTCGCTTTCGCATCGCCGGTGCTCAGCACCAGCGTCGTGCGCCCCGGAGCAAACGGTAGCCGCTTAAGGTGAATGAGGCCCGCGTCGAGTTCCGGTTGCAGCTGCGCCACAATGGCCGCAACAACTTGGTCCTCATTGGCCGCCACCGTGGGGGCTTGAATCAAGGTTTGCAAGAACTGGATCGCTTTTTCGTGTGTCAAAATGTCCTCCTACCGCTTGAACCGCAACAATGCCTGCCCCAGAATCGGCGTGACGATGCCGGCCATCGTTGCCTCGGCAATGGCGTTCACCGCCAGCGACGCAATCAAGAGCCAGCCGAGGTTGCTGGCGTTGGCGCCGTGAACCACCTTGCCCGCTTGGCTGGCGAAAAGCAGCCAGGTGAAGGCGATGACCAATAGCGTATTCGTCAACGCGCCAGCGATGCCGGCCAGCACCATCTTGATCGTACCGCCGAGTCCGGTGCGCGTCTTGCTGGCAATGTGATTGAAAATCAGCGCCGCCACGACGCCGACCATGATGCGCGGCACGATGGCGATGATGGGATTCTGGAACAGCAATAACGTCACCGGATCCGCCGCACTCGTGTAAGCCTTCAGCAGGCTGATGCATCCCCACAACAAGCCAAGCGTCGCCCCACCGCGCACGCCGAGAATCACCCCGCCTAAAATCACGGTGAGGTGAATCGTTGAAATCGCCGGCAAGCCGGGAATGATGCGGATGTAGCCCACCATCGGAATGTAGGCCTGTAAAATAATCAATGCACCGAGGATGCCCAGGATGCTGATGGTATAGGCTGAGCTTTTACGGGTCATGGTGATGCCTCCAGCTGATGATTTTGCCTTGTATTGTACCAGATGTCTCACTAGATGTCTTAAAATGGCCGACGATTTCTACCGCCCGCTGTCAGTCGGCTGGTGCTGGATTCACGAATCAATTATTTCTAGAAAGCAAAAACCAGACGTTGACCAGCGTCTGGTTTTCATTCAACTTCATTAACTTGTTAATCCAGCGCAATTGCCCGGCGAGTGGCTCCGCCGTTGGTGTTTCTCGCCCATTCATTATAGAACGAACCCAGCGAAACCCAGCTGACGGCACCGCGATCCCAAGCGGACCCGCCACCACTGTGGGCACGTGAAGACTTGCTCGAGTAACATGGATCCAAAACGCGGAACCCTTTTTTCGAGCTATACCCAGTAATCACTTTGCAGTGATTCCGATAGCCTGATTTTTGGTACGGGCTGAAGCCGTAATACAAGACGGGATGGCCACTTAACACCTCAGCCACAATTGTATTTTCAGAACAACCCGAGATATTCTTCAACCCCTTATAGAACCGGCGCCCATAGCTCGTCAACGTGCCAACAGAAACAACACGCTTAAAGCCGGCCCCAGTGAGTGGGTTGCCAATTTGACCACCAGAGTATCGTGGGTACATCGGCAGATGCCGCAGGAGATACATGTGGCCAGGGTCTTTGCCCTTATACTTCAACAACATCTCCAAGGCGACGGCCGAACAACCTTCAGGCGCATTCACAGGGGTAAACTGACTGAGCCACGGGACACCCATCATTCGATAGCCCGTCGACCGCGTGGCGGAAGCGTTGATGTACCCCATCCACTTACTGCCAGAGTACAAGGAATAATAGACGCTGCCATTGAAATGGTTGTACTTTCCAGTGGCCCGGTAAGTCTTGCCGTAATAATTTTTGCTGAGATGAATCACCTTCCAGCCGAAGTTGCTATACATCCGGTAATTCTTGCTAGCAATTATCACGCTGCCGCTATCTCTCAGCCAGATACCTTGTTGTCCACTGGCCTTCTTCATGAACCGAGTATTGAGATACCCCATCCACTTCTTCTTGCCATTGGTGAGGGACGCGTAAGTCGCCCCACGATAACGGAAATATTGTCCGGTCACGTGATAAGTTTTCTGATAGTAGGTTGACGTCGACTTGCCTGACCGCCAGCTGAAGCTCGACCACATCTTCTCACCGCGCCGCGTGGTGGTGGCATAGTAATTGGCCGCCGTCCAAAGCCCGGTGCTTTTGCTAGTCAGCTTAACTGTCTTGGCCGGCACATAGCCAATCCAAGTTTTACCATTATAAACGGAATAGTATTGCGTGCCATTATAATGATAGTAAACGGCATTGACCCGATACGTGTGGTGATAAAGTTTTTTTCCACTGGTCCGAACTGACTGATTAAAGCCCTTGTATGCAGGGTAGCGAGTAGATGTGAACGTTGTATACTTGTTGAGTTTATACCAGCGGCCCTGCGGTTTAGTGCCGGCATCGACCGCTTTTTGGTTGATGTAACCCATGAACCGCCCGGTATGGTCTTGGATGGCAAGATAGGTTGAACCATTGATGTGATAGTACTTCCCGGTAGACAAGTACGTGTGATGGTAAAGCGTCTTGCCGCTATACCGGCGGCCCCAACTGAAGCTCGTATATGACGGGTAGATGGTGCGTTTAACCGTCACATAACGATGATCCGCATGCTTGCTACCTTCAGCATGGGCAAACGTCGACACCGCGTTGGCGTTCAAATAACCCAGCCACTTGCCCGATAGCGTGTAGACAGAATAATACGTCGAACCATTACTATGTCGATAAACGCCATTGATTTTGAAATAACCATGTTTGTACTTGGCAGTCGTCGTGCTTTTCTTCCAGCCGAACGTGCGCCAGATCGTGTAACTCGGCGACTTTACCTTCGCGTATTGGTTAAAGTGCTGCCACACGCCTTGCGAAACCTTGCTGGCCGAGTATTGGCCAGCCTTGATGTAGCCAAAAAGCTGATTATGAGAGTCGTATAACGCTAGATAGGTGCCCCCGATACTCGGGTAATACATGGCTTTGACCCGATAGGTCCGGCCAAGAAACGAATTGGAGCTGGCCTTCACGTGCCCGAGCAAGTCGCGATAAATCGTGCGATTGCGCTGGGTCAAAGAGGCATAGCCAGACGCCGACTGTTTAACGCCTTCCGGATGCTGACCCGCATTCGTAACGGCAGTCGTATCTAGATACCCTAACTGCTGGCCAGCAGCATTCAGGACAGTATAGTAGGTCTTCCCATTGGCGAGCGTATTGGTCGCGCTCACCAAATAGGTCTTGTGGTAGGCGTCCTTTAAGACGACATCAGCGGTTTGAAAATGATCCATTCCGCGCCAAACCGATGCGTGTTTTGTCACGGTCACATACTGGTGAACTGCGACTGTTTTCGTCGTCGGTTTCGCCACTGTCTGTGCGGGTGCTGTTGCAGCCGCGACTGGCTGGCTCGGTTCCCCACCGCTAATGACAATCATGGTAGCCGCAGCGGCAATTAACTGACTCATTCCCCGAAGTAATGTATTGCGTTGATTTTTCATTTTTCTACCCCTGCTTAATGAATAGTTTAATTGTAGCAAATTTGTCCTCACATGAAAGGATTTTGGTCAAGTCTGCGTGGATTTGGCTACAAAGGGCAAAAAAATAAACCGATCAACGACCGGTTTATTGACTTGTCTTAGTTCGCACTGGCGCGCGTCTGGCGACGTACCGGTTGGGAGTTCACCGGCACGTCGCAAGGCGCAACGTCATTCACGCGAGCAATCAGTGGCTCAAGAAATTCTTTCTCGGCCTGATGACGCGCGCGAACCGCTTCATCAAAATTAACAAATTGCTTATTAAGGAGCAGGCGGCCCTTCATGAACAAGCGGGCGTTCCACTTACCAGACTGGCGATCGAAACTGACACCAATCACGCCGGAGCGATTCGTCGAGCGCAGCTTCGTCGCTGCGGCAACGTTGACGCCTTCAGTCTGCTTAAATTGGGCTTTCTTCCCCATTTGGGCAACGGTCTTCGGATTCTCCCGAATGGCCTTAGCCATGTATTCCCGGCGATAGCAGCCGCAACTGGTTGTTGTCCCCCGACGCAACCGGTAACCATCTACCACAGCCGTGTTCCCGCAGGTGCACTGGCAAAGCCACTGGGCATTGCCGTTCTTTGCGTGTCCCGCGTACTCCACGACCGTCAGCCGACCAAAAGTTTGGCCAGTTAAATCTTTACGCTTCATAGCTTACACTTCCTATTAATTAATAATTCCCCCAGAACCTAATATGCGACTTTGAATAGCCAACGTCAAGGTCAACTCGGCAAAAAACCCAAACAAAACAAAAAAGCCAACCTTTTCCAGGTTGGCAAAGTCTGCGGGCAAGAAGACTCGAACTTCCACGGCTATAATTAGCCACAAGATCCTTAATCTTGCGCGTCTACCAATTCCGCCATGCCCGCATGACGATTAGCACAAGAAATATTATATGAAACCCCCATGCTAAAGTCAACGCAAATCGCTGAATTACAGGGATAATCGGCATTGAACCGCCAATGCTTATTGTTCACGTCCAGCGGTTGGTGGTCCAGGTACCACCGAGACGAACCAGCGCTGTCCCTTCGTAATCACCGGGGTCAGCAGACGTAAAAGTCCCTGACGAAGCGGAAACAAGCAAGTAAAGATGATCACACTGCCGAAGTAAATCAGGACGGCGCTGACCAGTCCCGTACCCACAATGGCCCAGTTGGCCGTCAAGTGCCGGGCGCCCACGACGTTCGTCCACAAGAAGTCCTGACCCAAAAAGGCTGAGTCATGCAACAGATAGGCGGCAAACGCGCAACGAGCAGCGTATTGTAACCAACGCCGCGCCTGAATGTGGCCCCGCATGAACAGCATGAAGATCGGTACCGCTGCGGCAAACGCCCAAGGGCTGGCATCACGCGTGTAAAACATGGTTTGGTCCCAATTAAAGTTCGTCAGCACCCGGGCGATTGGCGACTGCGCGTGCGCAAAGACGGCCGCGAGGATGACATTCAAGATGACACCAACGACCAGTACACAACCAAGCCATTGCCAGATTTTCCCAGTGGCAATTGTCTGCACCTGCTGTTGGTGAAGCCGAAGGTACGCCCCGCTCAAGTAAAGAAAGAAGAACCACAGCACGTAGCTAAAGGTCATGCCGAAGCGGTAATAGATGGTCGCATATCCCGCCAGAATGGCAAAGCTCCACCCCAGCGCCTGCCGCTGATGCTGGTCGGTTAAACCGAGAAACCATTGATTCAACCAGGGAATGGCAAAGAAGAGTAACGTGTAGGCCGTGATGAACCAGTATTGCGCAAAGACTGCTGGAAACAATGCTTTGATCAACAACGTCATGGAAAATGTCTGCCCGCTAATATCGAATATATTGACCACAGCAAGGACCAGTAAGGAAATTATCGTCGCTTCGACCCACACTGTGATGATACTCTTCAGCTTCGCCGTGGACCGAATCATAAAATAGCCGGTAATCATGATGAACAAGTCGACTCCGAGCTTGCCCCCGGCCAGTAGCGTGTCAATAACGATAGTCCTGGCACTTAACCCCACCGGCAGGCCATTGGGATTCAACAACGTTACGGGCACCCAATGCGTTCTCAACGCAAAGTGATGCAAGATGATGAGGAAGATACTTAATACTTTTAAGGCGTCCATATTGCCATTACGAGTCTGTTTCGGCAAAACAATTCCAACTTTCTAATTTCAGATACTAATTAGTATAACACGGCATTAATCGCTCAGAGCCAAGTCCCCCTGGATTCAATGGCTACTAACTAATTTCAACCTCCCGCCACACCGGCCGCACCCAAACCGGCGCACATTAATCCGCCGCTGCCGCGGATACTGCTGGCCACATTGGGTACAGACATACACATACCGCGGCTCCCGCCGGGCAACGCTTGGGGCGTAGCGCGACCCCCCAACAGCCGCCAGCAGCTGTTTGAAGTCGGCGTCGCGGTGCTTGTAGCCCTGATGTGCCCGGTACAAATGATAATGCACCAGCTCGTGGCGAATGATGCCGAGCTGTTGGGCCACCGTGATTGTCGCAAACATGCTCGGATTGAAGTCGAGATTCTCGTCACGCAAATTGAAGCGGCCGCCTGTGATTCGCAGCCGCGCGTTAAAGGTGGCTCGATGGCGGAACGGCAGGTGAAAGTCGGCGAGTGACACACGCTCCACCCATGCTTGTAACTCCTGATTGGTCATACTTTCTCACCCTGCGCATAAACAAGCCTTCACTACTATTCAAACACGGTTACTCTGACACGCGATTGAGATATTTCAAAGTGATTTTTGTTTCATTCGTAAAGACACTATCCGGATGCAAGTCTTTAAACGCGCGCCGATTATCCGCATATTCCTGTAGCGTCCATAAATCCGTCAGAAATCCGCGCTGCTTCACGGCGCTCATCAGTTGTGGTGTCGTCTGCGCGATATTCATGGAATAAAACGTAATGAAACTTGGCGCTTGCTCAATCGATTTAAGCGAAGCCGGACCTAAATACAGCAGCGGCACGGTCCCCATTCCGGATTCTGCATGAAAGGCCTTTAAACCTTCTACCGAGCTGTCCTGAACGATGACGTTTTTCCCTTGGCCGAATTTTTGGATGGCCAGTGCTAACTGGCGATCGACCTCAGTCGCATTTTGACCAACTACATTGTTGTGCTTCGCCTCAATAATGTAGTGAATCTTGTTCCCATAGTGCTTAAAGACATCCGCAAGCTCGTGCAATTTTTCGCCATTTCCCAGTGGCACAGTGCGCAACTGCTTTGCGGAAGTTTTAGAGACCTGAATGTTTCTTCCGGTCGTCCGAAACAAATTATCGTCATGGGTCACGAATAATTTGCCATCTTTGCTCAACATCACATCTTGCTCAATGAATGCAGAACCATCCCGAATGGCTGCATCATATCCAGCAAAACTGTGCTCAGGATTGTCATAAATCGACCCTCGATGAGAAAAGACAATGGGATGTTGAGGATCGCAACTTTTGATGATGGCCGATACTGTGCGACTGCGTAAAGTAGCTTGTGAATCTTTGCTGTCATTCGACAGGTATCGAAAAACAAGTAACCCACCAATCGTTACGACGACCAAGATTGCTACCAACACGATGAACTTCAAATATTTAGAATGGCTCGTTTGTTTTACATGCACTGATCAGACTACTCCTTCGTTAACTACTTTGGTCGATTCCCGGAAGAAGGACGGCCCTCTCATACCTTAGCACACATGACAGTATGCCACCTCCATAGAAATGTTTTCTCGCTCGTTAAACTGAACACGACGTCATGTTTCCAGAAAGACGCCGAATCGACAGAATAGCATTAAGTAATTCCGCTACTTGACCAAAAAATCCGGCTCGCACGACAGTGTGAGCCGGTTCGTTAATTAAAGTACTGCAACAGGTCCGCTTCTTGCAAGCCCGCCTTGGCTTCAGCGTCGTAATCCGCCACGATACGGCCGGCGTCGAGAATGATCATCCGGTTGCCGTATTTCAGGGCATCGGCCAACTGGTGGGTGATCATCAGGCAGGTCAGGTGATTCTGTTGCACGATCTTGTCGGTGAGCGTCATGATGGCGGCACTCGTATGCGGATCCAGCGCCGCGGTGTGCTCATCCAGCAACAACAGCTCCGGATTCCGCATCGTCGCCATCAACAGCGACAACGCCTGGCGCTGGCCGCCGGAGAGTTGCTCGGTAGGCTTATTCAAGGCGTCTTCCAAGCCGTTGCCGGTTTGTGCCGCCAATTCCTTGAAGTGCGCCAGCTGACTGTTCAGCTTCCGCGAGGCTAGCGTGAGGCGTTGCCCGCGGCGGCTGGCCAGCGCCAGGTTTTCCGCCACGCTCATGCGGGGTGCGGTACCCATTTTCGGATCCTGAAACACGCGGGCGATGAGCCGCGCGCGGCGTTCGGGACGCTCGGTGCTGATGTCTTGGCCGGCCAGCGTCACTGTCCCGGAAGCCAGGGGGAGGTCTCCAGTGATGGCGTTGAACAACGTCGATTTCCCAGCGCCGTTGGTCCCGAGCACGGTGACGAATTCGCCGGGTTGAATCTCGAGGTTCACGTCTTGGATCAGCGCGCGCACGCTTTGCCCGACGACCACGTTAATATTCACGTTGGCTAACTTTAACTGTGCCTCAGTCATGCGCCTGCACCCCATTTCGTAACACCTGCCGCACGTGAATCTTGTGCTCGATACTTGGCACCATGATGGCCACAGCGAGCACGACGGCGGATAGCACCTTCAAGTCGTCTGGATTGAAGCCGAGCTTCAGTACCAACAACAACACGAAGCGGTAGATGATACTGCCGAGGATGACGGCGACTAGGCGCTGGCTCAACGTCAGCTCACCGAAAACGACTTCCCCGATGATGATGGCGGCTAAGCCGATGACGATGGTGCCAATCCCCATGTTGACGTCGGCATACCCGTTATTTTGCGCAATCAGGCCACCAGACAAGCCGATCAGACCGTTGCCGACCACAAGGCCCAAGACTTGCTGGCCGTCGGGGTTAATGCCAAGGCTGCGCGCCATCGTCGGGTTATCCCCGGCGGCGATGAAGCCCTGGCCGATTTGCGTGTTGAGAAACAGAATCACCAGCGTCAGCACAACGATGACCACGATAGTCCCCACCGCCACGCTGTCAAAATATTCCGGCAATGCTTTCAGCCACTTGGCCTCAAACAGATTCGGTTGATTCAGTAAGGACAAATTGGCGCGGCCCATGACCCGCAGATTGACGGAAAACAGCCCGGTCATCACCAGAATCCCCGCCAGCAGCACGGGAATGTGCCCCTTGGTGGACAGCAGCCCGGTGACCAACCCCGCTAGCATCCCAGCCAGCAAGGCCAACACCGTCGCCAGCAACGGATTGACGCCGTGCGTAATTGCACTGACTGTCACCGCCGCGCCGAAGGGAAACGTCCCTTCAACCGTCATGTCGGGAAAATCCAGAATGCGAAACGTCAGGAATAACCCGATGCCGAGCAATCCGTATAGTAATCCTTGGCCAATCGCCGATACGCCGAGTCCCATTATTGAATAACCTCTCCGTCTTTCTTCGCTTGCGCCACAATGTCAGCTGGAATGGTGATGCCGAGCTTCTTAGCTTCCTTCAAGTTGACGATCAGCTGACCGGTCTTCTCGAAGTGAATTGGCATCGTCGCCGGCTTGCCGTCGCCGTTCAACACGTCACCTGCCATTTTACCAGTTTCCACGCCGAGCTTGAACTGGTTAATGCCGATGGTGGCCAAGCCACCATCCTTGACCATGGTGTCAACGGTTGGGAACACCGGAATCTTCTTGGCGTTGGCCGCGGAAACCAGCGTCTGCATCGCGCTGGCAATCGTGTTATCAGTCGGAACGAACACGGCATCGACTTGCGACACCATTTGGCCGCCAACCTGTTCCAAGTCGTTTGTAGAGCTGATCGAGTAGCGCTTCACGGTAAAGCCTTGCTTTGGCGCAAGATTTTCGACCATCTTGGCCTGGGTCTGGGCGGAATCGTCGGAACTGGTGGCGATGACCCCGAGTGTCTTCGCCTTTGGCATTAACTTCCGAATCAGCTTCAGCTGCGCTTCGATTGGCGCTTGGTCGGACACACCGGTGATGTTACCACCGGGGCGTTCATTGTTGGACACCAGCTTGGCCCCTTTGGGATCCGTGATGGCGCCGAGGATGATTGGCGTCTTCTTGGTCGCGTTGGCGAGGGCCTGGGCGGCCGGCGTCGCGATGCCGATGACCAGGTCTTCTTTTTCGTTGACGAAGCGTTCGGACATAGTCTTCATGTTACTTTGATCGCCTTCCGCGTTTTGGTAGTCGATCTTCAGGTTCTTGCCGACGGTGTAGCCCCGTTCCTTGAGGCCGGCGATGATCCCCTTGTGAATCGAGTCCAGCGCCGGGTGGGTCATCAGCTGCAGGATCCCGACGGTTTTCACCTGAGGCTTGTTGGTGGTATCAGCGGCAGGCTTGCGGGTGATGAAAAACGCGGCCCCTAAGAACACAACGATTACGGCAATAAAGGCATAAATTCGTTTCATGATTACTCCTCCAAATTGTTCAATTCTCAGCTAACAAAAAAACTCCCGCACAGGTTCGCGGAAGTTTTGGAGAAAACAAAACGTCCGCATGGATTCCCGACGAATGGGTATCTATGCGGACGTTCAAACTAGAAGCCAACATAGACACAACCTGCGCGTCTGGCAGGTTGCGTCTCCGCTCCTGCCTACTGTTGGCTTTGCCAGCTCTTATTTACAGTAGTCATCAGATTGGTCATGTTGGTTCCTCCTTCGATGTGATTGTCAACAGTATAAACACGCTTTGGACATTCCGTCAAGAAATTTTTTCTAATTGTCATTACATTACTTACTGGTAAACTGGTAAGACCCATTTTTACAAAGTACGCTGAATTAGAAGTGGTTACTGAACAACTCCACGAGAACCATTAATTCATAATTAAAAAACAAATCTCTTTCAGGAGTCTGTTTCGTAATGATAAGAGAAACAATTTCAAAAGAAGCATGCACAGAAACAATTGATTGACAGACACAAGGCCCACAACACACGATAATCTAAGATCAATCAGACTATGTCTTGCCACTGAGGGCTTAATATGTCGGAGAACTAACATGATATTCTATAAAACTCTGTATTGCAGCATCTTTCTCATCCGACTGTTAATAAGTCTACTCCATACCTCATCAGACTGATTTTGGTGAATCTGTGGGCTTGGCTGCAGTGCGACGGGAGAGCCAGGCGTTGCTGGCACGAACCGCCCAGTTCTCCAGCGGCCGCAAAAGCAAAGCAATTACGCACACAATCAAGAACAACCCCAAGGCAATCAACACCACCCGTTCAATCAGGGCCGCGCCGTGCAGCTGAGCCCGCCGGATGTTGGCGAACAACGCAGAGGTGTATTTAAAGGAAACTGGATTGGAATTGTGCAGCATGTATAGCGCCAGCGTTTCAGCAGACAAGTAAACGAACAATTTTGGCATTGGCAACGATTTAAGCTTGAGGCAAATGAGGAATAACGCCACCGCCCAGATTAAGAACATTGGATCGTGATCCGCCCATGGCCAAGTGGGAATCCAGTGAAGGGTGTCGAGCAGTCCACGAAACCCAACCGGCCGCCAAATCATCAACCCGAAGCGCGCCACAATCACCACGGAGACAACACCAAGAACGCCGAATAGACGTTGCAGAGACCAGTCCTGGTAGAACGGATAGCGTCGTAAATACGCTCCCACCCAATACATCACCAACATCCACAACCCGCCGTTTGTAGCGTACATCGGAATAATCGAAGTGGCAAAATTGAAAAACGGCAAGACTGAAGTTAACGTGAGCAGAATCGCCATGAACCAGGTGGCTTCTCGTTGGGATAACCCATTAAACCACCGGTTGAGCATTGGCATCGCAATCAGGACAACTGCATAGCCGGTGATATACCACCAGCCTGCTGAATTCAGCGGGAAAACAGGCGTCAGCGCAAAATTCAGCAAGTTCAACGGCTTCGATTGCGTGAGGAAAATTGCCGCAATCGTGAGCGCCGTATTCACCACGTAGACTTTAACCACAAAATCTAACAACCGCTGCCATTTAAAGGTGCGGGTAATCAAGAAATAGCCCGTAATCAACATGAACAAATTGACAGCGGGCTTCCCGCCACTGCCGAACACCATCAAAATAAATCGAGTGGCCCGGCCGACGCCAGGCGCAGTCAAGTAACCGCCAAGCTTCAGGTACATGTGATGACAGACAATCATCAGCATCGCCAAAATCCGGAGATAGTCCAAGTTATGATTTCGTGGTTGCGTTGTTGCCATGTCTAGCTCCTGTCTTCGCTTCCCGCAATTTCAGTATAGAAATTCTCAATCGCTGCTTGGTTATAAGCATAAGGATCAAAATCGCTGGCCGGCTCGCCCGTTTCGAACACGCGAGAAAGCCCGGCCGCAATCGCCGCGACATCAGTCCCCTTGGTCAGCTGACCATAGCGTTCGTCAGCCCCGACGACTTGGATATTCGCAGGAATGTTGGAGGCGAGAATCGTCATTTTCAACGTCATTGCCTCGAGCAACACCATCGGTTGGCCTTCAAAGGTCGAAGGCAAGACGAACAGCTGACACTTACGCATGAACGCGTAAGGGCCATCCACATGTCCCAGTAGATACACCATGTCTGGGTCGGCTAAGCCTTTCACCTGAGCAATTAACTCGTCTGCCAGCATACCGTCGCCTAAGATATACAAGCGACTGTGCGGGTGCTCACGGTGGAACTGTTCAAAAGCGGTGATGAGATTGGCTTGATTCTTCTCCACGGACAATCTGCCCATGTTGACCACATTATACGCATCGGGATCAAACTCTGGCAATGGCCGCCCGGTCAGATCAACTTCCGGTACAGCAACGGCCGTAGTTGACTCAGGACTCTCATTCGCCGGTGCCGGTGCGGCCACGAGATTATTCTGGTTGGTGTAGCCAACCACTTCACCATTCAGCGTCAATTCCACAAAGTGGACATCGCCAACCACCACGTCGCACTTGCCCAGAAAAACCGTACCGGCAAAATTACTCAGTTGGTTAAGAGGTTGTGCTCCTGTCGTTTGCGGGGGTTGCGTCCAAATCATGTCGTCCGTCAGCTTTGACGCCACCACGTAGTATTCATTAATGGGCATTATTTGTTTCGGCAGTCGCACAGGCTGAGCACGCTGCAATAGCCACTCTCTAAATGAAAAGTATATTCGTAATGGGGACCACCAAGCCATAAAATGGATTCGAACTACTACGTCAGAAGCCACGACGCCACTATCATTGTGCGCAAGTCGAACTTGATAGAACTCGCCTTGATTTGTCATTAAGCACCGATCTATCCTAACGTAATGCCTTGCGAGATAATCTGAAGTTGCACGCATTTTGTTCAACAAGGGTTGCTGTTCTGGTCTGGCCCAAACCGGAACAACAGGACGTGTCTTCATGGTACCAATCCCGAACGTACGCCGTTCTTCGAGCACTCGAATTGGGGCATCCATAAGTTTATCAGTTGGAATCCAGCCACGATAGTCAGAGTCAACCGCAACTTTGGCATATTGTCTCCCACCCCATTGATAAGTGGCATATTGGGTTATCAGCTGATTTGGATTAAGGGAAAGTGACGTAGTTAGGTTAGTTCTTAGATTTTCCAAATTGGTTGCTACAGGCACCGTTATTTCCTTCGAAACCATTAATTTTGCGCGCTCAATACTCAAAGATTGCGTTGCATCAGCTTCGCGATTGGTTGGTTGAAGTAAGTGTTCAATGTTAATCGTGTTAACAACGTCGTGCATCTGCTCCGGAGTGACGTAATCAGTTAACTTGCTCAGGTTCACATCGCGCGTCATAGGCGAGACGCTAAAAATGCGGTCATAGAGGTAATAGGTGGAGAACTCATTGCGTAAGCTCTGCAACATTGGCATCTTACCATCGACAACCCGGTGCGCATTGGCATCCATGTCATTATGCATAAAGACATAATGATGTTTTGCACGAGCTCCAATAATGTGTCTGCTCCAGAAGTATGAGTAACCACTAAAATCAATTGCAACGTCAAACGTGAGCCCACCTGTGAGCCGATCCATCTCACGTTGATACATTTTCAGAGGAAATTTTGAACGTTTATTCTTAGGAATCCCATGAACCATCAACTGATGATTAAGTAGCTCATCACGAGCACTGAACAAAGGATACCCAAATCGAAACATGGAACGAACGTGTGAATCAAGCCGTGATATTGTTGCTCTTGCTTGATATGATCGTGGAGTACTGGTAATCATGGTAACATCGTACCGAGAATAATCGATATTGGCAGTGAGATTTAGAAAACTAGTAGTGATACCATTTTTCTTCATCGCGCCGGGATAGATGAGAAGCTTAATCTTGTCGGAGTTAGGCTTGATGAGCGTTAAGCCAGTTGCCTCGTGCTGGCCGAAGATATAATCCACGTAACGCTTGGTCACTTGGCCATCATCATAAGGCACAATTTTCGCCTTCATCGCCTCATACTGTGGCCGGTAAGGCGCACAGCTTGCCGGCAACGCGGCAATCAAATCGCATAGCTCATTCATGGTTTCAGCGGTCGGGCCAGGCAACTCTGCTTGGTCGAAGTACATCCCCCGCTGGACATCATAAAGGTCCTTGTCCCAGGCGTAAAAAATAATCGGTTTGTCGGTGACAAGGAAGTCGAAGAAGATGCTCGAGTAATCCGTAACCAGCACGTCGACTGCTGCCAGCAAAACATTTGGATCGGCGTAGTTTGAAACCAGCTGCTTTTGCACGCGCGCATCGTGGCGAATACTGTCGAAGGCGTATGGGTGAACCTTGACCAAGACATTATAGGTGTCGCCAAAGCGCGCCACCAGCTCCTGCGTCTCGTGAACAATCTGCTCAATATCGTCGGTTGCTTGATGAACATTTTGGCCACGCCAAGTCGGCGTATACAGGATCGTCTGCTTCTTTGGATCGACATTCAAGCCCTGCGCAATCAATTCATTGATTACGTCCTCGCGAGGCGTATTGAGCGTCTGGTCGATGCGCGGATAGCCACCTTCTACAATCGTTCCAGGGAAAATGCCATCCAGTTTGTAGCCACGACGGAAGATATCGGTCGTATGCCGATTCGGCGAGAACAGGTAGTCTGTCATCAGCAGACTCCGCAAGACGTTCTTCGCGTCATCCGCCGGAAAGTTGCCATCAAAACCCATATGCTTCAATGGTGTGCCGTGCCAGGTGTCGATAAAAATCTGCCCGGGACGCTTGCTGACAAAATACTGGTAAGTTGAATTGTTGATCACGTACTTGGCAGTCAGCAAGGCCTCAACGTAAGCGTCAGTGTCCCGTTGCACAAAGGTGGCGCGATCGCGTAAAGCCGCCGGGATAGACTGTTTGATCTCAGTTTGATTCTCAGCACCGTCCACTACCCAAATATGCTTAAAATGCGCGTATTCTGGCGTTTGCGTGAGGTACTCGAAAATTGCCAACGGCGAGTCGACAATATTCTGGCCATCGCGTGTTTCGTAGACGACAAGATCAGGGTCAATCGCGGCCTGCTCATACTTGGTTGCGTACGTCCGGGCCAAATGCTTCTTCAATGATGGATGCACCCAATTGACCCACCGTCTCAACTTATCCAACACCATTGTTCATTCCTTTCGTGCGCTACATTGCTCCAGTTCGCCTGAAAATTTACATTTTCCATCATACCAGAAAAGCTTGAGGTACGCTGAAACGTTAAGAAAAATCAACGTTTCTGTAACAAGAAAAAAGAACGGCCAAGCCGTTCCTCCAAAACCCAGTTGAGGTTGTTCCATTAATATTGATCAAGCTTATAAAGCTGGTATTGATTAATAAAGTTTGTCGTGTCTGTTACATATGCCGGTGAAGTTGCGTAAGATTTCAACCCTTTAACTGCCGCAGTCCACGTCTTAGAGTTCTTTTTTAGCAACAACTTATAACTCAAGCTTGAATTTGCGGCCATTTTCTTTAAGATATTATCGCCATAGTCATCAATCGATGCATTAAACGAGGAGTACTTCCGAAATTTTTGTGACACCGAGTGATAAGCGCCGTTGTAATACTCCTTAGTGACTTTTGTATATGTGGCGCCCTTCCAAGTGGAATCAGCTTTGACCCCAAAGTAAGCGTGTGCCTTCTTCGCCAATTCGCTTGTTCCCCATGCTGACTCACGGACCGCCTGAGCAACCAGAATTGATGTGTATAGTCCGTGTTTTTTGGCTGACGGAATCGCGTACGCAATCAACGTCTTCAGGAAAGACTGGTTCGCTGATGAGAGTTTACTCACATTCAGCCCGTATAAACCTGTGCTTTTCTTTGCGACGGTTGCTGTAGCGTTCACATAGCCGAGCCACTTACTACCAGAGTATATGGAATAATACGTACTACCGTTGTAATGGACATACTTGTATTTGGCGGTAACCGTCTTATTCAGATACTTAGTGGTAGTCCCCCGCTGGTGGGAAAAGCTAAAGCTACTCCAGAAAGGGTAACTCTTACGGCTAACTTTCACGCTCTTATTGTAGTTAATCGCAACACCACCGGCATTGCTAGCCACACTGGCTCCTAAAGCATTGATATACCCCTTCCACTTGTTATTGTGATCATACAACGTTAAATAGGTCGAACCGTTGACGTGGAAATACCTCCCCTTCGCTAAGAAAGTCTTGTTTAGTAAGCCATTCGAGGTGTTCATTGGCCCACCCCAGAGAAAGTTACTCCAGAGTGAATATCCCGTCTTCTTAAGCGTGACATACTTATTGTATGACTGGATGGCACTGACACCGTCAGTCTTCTTCAGAGCCTTCGAATTCATATACCCAAGAAATTTATTATTACGGTCATATAACTCATAGTATGTTGAGCCATTCGCGTGATAATACTTGGCTTTAACCTTAAGCGGGACAGTTAATAGCTTCTGCGACTTATTCAGCTCTTTTTTAAATGAGAGATCCTTCCACAATGAATACCCATTTTTGGCAATTGCAGCATACTCATTTGCCGAAACTTTGACGGTCTTCCCACTAATTGTCTTGGTCGCGTCTCGGTTTAAGTAACCAGCCCAGGACCCACCATCATTGTATAGCGAGTAATAGCTACTCCCATTCTGATGGTTATACTGCCACTTTGCCAGATAGACGTGATTCATTAAGTTCGTTGTATTTGCTTTCTGTTTCTTGAAAGTGAAATCATTCCACACAATATACTTCGGCTTCGTGATCGTCACGTACTTGTTAAACGATAAGTTGATGGTAACGCCGTCAGTAGTCTTAACGCCGTCCTTATTGATATAGCCAAGCCACTTGCCCGATTTGGTATAAAGTGACTCATAGGTCATGCCGTTATACGCTTGATATGCGACCCTGGCGATAACCGGTTGCGTACGAATGCTCTTTGACAAACCATAGGACGTCTTAAACTCAAGATCTTTCCAAAGGTTAAGATCATCGCGAGTAATTGCAACGTACTGATTCTTCGGATTGTTGTATGCAACACCGCCTTGGTTCTTAGCGACAGTCATACTATCGGCGTTAACGTATCCAACCCATTTATCTTTATGATCATAAAGAGAGTAATAGGTACTACCGTTAAAATGCTTGTACTCACCCTTAGCAAGATAGGTGTGATGTAGTAACTTCGTAGAAGTGTTCCCATTCTTAGTCCAGCTAAAGTCCTTATATAGATTGTAGTTAGACTTAGTAAATGTCACGTATTTGCCAAAAGAAATATACTTACCTTGTCCGCCAGTAGTCTGGGTCCCTTTATCATTGATATACCCGCGCCAGTTGCCCTTGTTATCATACAGCGAAAGATACGTATTCCCATTGGCGTTGTAATAGAGGACCCTAGACTGATATACGGCACTACCTAACGAACTTGCCTTGGCTTTTGACTTAAACGGTGACAATGTCTGCCACATATCCCATGACGGTTGGGTAACAGTAACGTACTGCCCGTCATCAACCGGAATCTTTGCTCCAAGTAATTCAGCGTAATATTTCTTAACTAGAGTGGAAAACTGGCTCATCGAATAATTGTATCGACTAAATTGTTCGTCGGGATCAGTGTGATCCGTCCCCCCTAAATAAGAAGAAACCTGATGATGTGTCCAAAGCGTCCCGCCACCAGATTTTGTGGCCAGAGTTGGTTTTAGCCCATATTGTCGAAGGAGGTAGGCCGTGTAGTAAGCCGCGTTAGTAATAGACTGGGCAAATTTTTTCTCGTTTCCCTTCTCAACATTACAGAACTCGAACTGAACAAACCTCGCGTTTGCTTTAGGTCCAGCCCCCCAACACCCATAACTCGTATCGTGAATGTTTAAAATGGTTTTACTGTCAATGAAAGTATGGACGAAGGCATTCTTCCACCGGCCACCATTGATCTCATAATCAGCTTCATTTCGCGCTGTATCGTACTTGCTACCGCTGGCTGTCCAATGAAAGACAATCCCATTCGGTCGCTTATTGCTGGTCGAGTACTTAAACATCTCGAACTTATGAAGCTCTTTGGTTATTTTTTTTACTGGCTTAATGTTGTGCGTTGAAATATAGCTATTAACATTGTACCCGCTTGCCGACACAACGTGCGTATCTGCCTGCGAATGTTTTACACTTAAGGCACCCGCGAAGCCAAGTGCCAACAGTAGAATACCAATCCCACCTACTCGCCGGATCAACTTATGTTTAACAGTTAAATGTTTGCCTAAATTCATAGTGTTCTCCTCGTCCCCACTGGTATGTATGCCCATTATAACGGGATAGTGCCTGTGCTGTCTGTAAATTGGTCATGCTGTAAACTAATTGAAATTATATTAATATATTTGCACAGCGCATGCCTCGTAGTTTAGCACACGCCTTGGTAGGCATGACTTTATATCTCATTTTTGACAATAAAAGGCACGACGCCTTGCCGCTGACGTCGTGCTTCAGTCATGCGTGAGACCAATTTATTGATGCTTTTCATCCACCAGGGTGGCAATGGCGTTGCTCGCCTGACCGTTATCCCATGGACAGTATTGTTGCTGAAAAGCGGCCACTTCCGCTAAATTCTTTGTCTCTCCAGCAATCAGCTTTGACAACTGATCGTAAAATTCAGTCGCAGAATGAATAATTGGGCCCGGTACCTGTTCGTAATCAAAATAGAAGCCCCGAGTGTCGTCTTCATAGTGGGCCTCATCGTACGGAAAGAACAACATTGGCCGGCCCATAATCGCATAGTCAAACATCACGGACGAGTAGTCGGTAACCAAGGCATCCGAAATTAAGTATAAATCGGCGATATCCACGCTTGACTCAACGGAAATGTTCGAGTACGCGCTCACATCGATGGCATCGGCCACCAGGTAATGAGGCCGAATGATCAGATGATTGTCCGGACCCAGCAGCGCCGAAACCTTACCCAAATCGAACGGAAGATTCAACCGATAAACCCCTGGCCGGACGAAGTTATCATCGCGCCAAGTCGGGGCGTACATGATTACCTTACCCGAAACGCTGCCAACCAGTTGTTCCCTCAGCTTACGCTGATAAGCTGCGTCATCCCGGTGCTTGACCAAGCGATCATTTCGCGGATAGCCAATCTCAAGGTATTGGCCGTGAAAATCGAATGCTCGTGAGAAAATTTGCTCGGAATACGAATTCTGTGCGACCAGATAATCCCAGCGGTGGCTATCCTTCACGAAGCGCTCATGGTATTGCGCCGTCGTATAACCTGGCATCGTCACATTATCGATATCCAACCCGAGCTTTTTTAACGGTGTGCCATGCCAGATCTGGATATAGGTCGTGCCAGAATTCTTTTTAAGCCACTCCGGGAACCGCGCATTAAAGATCCAGTATTGCGCCCTCGGAGCAAAAAATAACCAGCGCGCGGAAAATCGCTTCATAAAGACAACATCGGGAAAGGCCTGAACTGCTTGATCGTAATACCGCGCCTTGACGCCAAATACCAACCGCCAATCGGAATGCGCTTGCTGCAGCGCTTGATAGACGGGATACGGGCTATCGCCAGGCAACTTGCCACTAAACGACTCAAAGAGCACCGTTTTCGGCACTGGACGCGTCACGGTCGCGATAAAATTGAACATGATGCGGTACGCGTAACTGACAATCTTCTTTACGTAAGCCATTGGACACTCCCACAGTTCTGTTGGTTATCGTCACTCATCATACCAATATTCGGTGAAATTACCAAAATCCCAGCAAAAAGGCTCGCGCTGAGCCGCGAGCCAATGAGTTACATGTTGCGTTAACACTAAGTTCAATTTTAGATATAGTCGATGAACCGGCTCCGGAACTTCAGGTGAATATGGCTGCCGATAATCAGGAACAGGCCGATGATCGACCAGAAGATAATCATTGCCTTGGGATCCTGATAGAACCAACCGGTGCCCAGAAAGGCTTGACGCATCCCATTAATGATGTAGTAAAACGGGTTGATTTGAATGATTTTCATGATGGTCGGGTGGGAATTCATGACGTTATTGGAATTCATGTTAAATATCGTCCCACTGACCCAGAACATGAGCTGCATCATGCTGTTCAACAACGTGTGGAAGTCGCGGACGACAACGGTGAAAGTCGACGTAATCAGTCCAACAGAGTAAAGGAACGCAATCATGCAGATGAAGTAGTACACGAACTGAATCCAAGAAGCGCTTGGGTAGACGCCGTACTTTAATTCAATGAGGACGGTGATGCCTAACATCCACCAATAGTTAATCAGGTGATTAGCCAACGTCATGCTGGGAATGGTCGACACCGGAAACTGCATCTTACTGACCATTTGCACCCGGCTAACCATGCTCCGGCTGGCCCCAAGGACTTCCGAGCGCATGAACTGCCAAGCAATATAGCCGGGCAACAACCAGGCGATGTAGGGATGGCCATCCATCGGGCGGTTCCCGTAAAGAATCATGCCGAACACCACCCAATAAATACAGATGTTAATCAGCGGATCGAGAATCTGCCAGATGTTGCCGAGAATGTGTGCTTGGAATGTCGATTTTTCATCATACTTGGCGAGCCGATTGATCACGCCTAGATTGGTGAGCTGCTCTTTGATTACTAGCCAAACTTCTTTCATCAGTCCATCACGTGCCTTTCTTTATTCCGCCGAGTCAGCTTGCCCGCCAGAATCATTGCCACCACGACGATGGCGAAGATGATGACAGTACGAATGCTAATAATGGCGAGCGGGTGAATAAGGGCGAACAGAATGGACTTATTTTTGATGCTGGCAGCAATCGTAAGCACCAAGACGTACATCAGGAATATCATTGCCGTCCAAGTCTGCCAGCTAAATGGCTTGTCATACAGCCGCTTGGAAAAATAACGGTCGGGTTCGTCTGGGTTGGCTTCGCGCAGTTCTTCCAAGGTGAAGTTGGTGCCTGAATCATGGGTAATCTTGTTACGCTCCGCCTTGGACTTCTTGTTATAGGTCTTCTGGAACTCATCAAACTTTGGCAACACCTCGCTAGTATCGCCTTCCATCACGACCCGGCCATGGTCGATCCAAATCACCTTGTCGCACAGTTCCTCGACTTGGGCGATGCTGTGGCTGACAAACATAATCGTCTTGCCTTCCGCCTTAAACTGCTTCATCCGGGCGACACCTTTTTCAAAGAACGGCGCATCGCCGACAGATAGGGCTTCATCGATAATCAGAATATCGGGATCCTGATGTACGAGCACACTAAAACCCAGCCGGCTCTTCATCCCGCTGGAATAGGTCTTAACTGGCTGGTCAATCTTTTGAATGACCTGGTCGCCGGCAAAGTTAATGATATCATCCATTTTAGCGTTGATTTCAGCATCGCTCATCCCCAGCATTTCACATTTCATAATGATATTTTCGCGCCCGGTCAAGCTGTAATTCAGTCCCGCCCCAACGGAAATAATGTTGGTTTGGCCGTTGACTTCCAGTTCACCTGACGTCGGCGGAATAATCTGGGACACGATGTTGAGCAGCGTGGACTTCCCGCCACCGTTCAGGCCGACGATGCCGACACTGTCGCCTTCGTAAACGTCGAAGCTGACGCCTTTAAGCGCCCAGAACTTCTCGATGTTAGTATTGCCGAACGGTAACAAAGTTTTTAACATGTCACTTTTGGTTTTCATCATGTCGTATTCCTTGGTCAGGAACCGGGCACGAATTTTTAATTTCTTCTCCAAAATGAAAATGATCCCTTCTGCGCAGACGCATTTTTCAAACTTATGTATCATACGCGTTCAGTTTTTGCTTGTCACGAAAGTTTGATTAAAAATAAGATGGCTACAATCTCATTTAGAAGATTGTAGCCAAGTCATTACTTCATGTTGAGATCCTTTTTGATCTTCGTTGTCGATATTTCGGGGGTCCGCGGCAAGTAAATCACTTCTGCGTCGGTTTCGTCGCGCAGGAAGTCGAATTTGCCCTTCCAGTCGTCCCCCATCACGAAGGTATCAATTTGATAAAGCTTGATGTCGTTGACTTTCTGGTCCCATGCCTTTTCTGGAATCACCAAGTCAACGTAGCGAATCGCTTCGAGGAGTTGCTTACGCTTTTCATAGGAGAAATAGGCCTTCTTCTGCTTACTGTCCCAGTTAAACTCGTCTGTCGACAAGGCGACGACTAAGTAATCACCCAGGGCCTTGGCCCGTTTCAACAACTCGATATGTCCATAGTGCAACAAGTCAAAAGTCCCGTATGTGATGACGCGTTTCATCTTGCATTCTCCTTTGGTTGGTTGGCGATTGCCGTGGCCACCAGGGCCAATAAGCGATCAGCGACATGCCCATCATTATATTGATTCCAAGTCTCGCGGACCCGTTGTAATGCCGCGGCGTCTAACGCGATAGAACTGTTAGTCATTGTATCATACAACGCGGCCGCGTCAACGCACACCGGCCCTACCGCCCCGCTACGGAAGGCGGCTTGTAGACCCGGTGTCTGCGCATAGGCCGTGATGTCCGGGCAGTAGAACACGACGCGCGGGACGACGCGGCATAACAGGTAGTCGAACACGGTGGAGGAATAGTCGGTGATCAAGGTGCCGACCTTCGGCAACAGTTCCTCGATATTCGTCGTGGTCACCGTCACGTTATCCGGCAACGGCGGCAACACCGCCGCCGTGACGGCCGGATGCAGCTTCACCACCACCGGTTCGCTCAGCCGGGCAAACACGCCGAACGCCGATTGCAGCACCGCGCGCATCGCGGCGGGGTCGTCGCGGTAAGTTGGCGCGTACAGCACCGGAATCGCCGGCTTGGGGCTGGCCGGATGCTGAATCAAGGTATCCGAACGCAGAAACCCCAGCGGCCGCACGACGCCGGGCTGCAGGCGAAAACTCTCGGCGAATAACTCGCCCATGCGCGGTGAGCCGGTGGCGACGACGGTGTATTTGTCGTACACGGCTTGAAACCGTCGCTGATCGGCGACCGGGCGCGTGCTGGTCGCCGGGTCGCCCCAGCCGAAGCGCTTGATGGCGCCGTTGGCATGCCACAACATGATGACCGTCGGCTTGGCGACCACTTCAAGTTCGGGCAGATAATCGTCGACGAGAATCACCTGCGCGCTTTTCAGGTAGCTGATGACGTTGTCGAGCAACAGGCGCTTGCGATCCAACAGCTCGACGTGCACGCCGCGGCCTTGAAGGGCCTTGGCTTGCGCGGCCGCTTTGTGGGTGGCAATCACCACGAATTGGTCGCCATATTCGTGGGCGAGGCGGCGAATCAAGCCGGCGTCGTTATCGTTAAAGGTGAGATAATACACGACTTGAGCCTGTTTGCGCCGGTTCACCGGCAATACTTTCAGGCTATGCAGATAACTCGCCTTGGTGGCGGCATTCACGGCTGCCTTAACATCGAGCATTCGCACCCCTCCGATCCGTTTTCGTTACATTTAATGATACACTACGCCCGCCCGCCTCGCGCCGAGCTTTGGCAAATCTTAAGCATCAAAAAAGGCGCCGAGGCGCCTTGTTCGTTACGCGAGCTGACTCACCCGCTGCAGATGCTTCATAATCTGTTCAGTGGCGGCATCTTGCGCCTGCTCGGCGGCGTTAAACGCGGCGACGTCGAGGCTGGCCTTGTCCTTGCCGAGGCTGTCAGTCATGGCCTGGCAGCCGGCGACAAAGTCGGTGTACGCGGCCACGAGCAGCTTATGGTTACCCATCAGGCGCGCCGGGGCGTCCGCTGCGGTCAGCGAATCCAGTTGTTGTTGATACGTCGCGGTGCCTTCAGCGAAGGCGGACTTGGTCGCCGCGTAATCATCTGCGTTGATGTCGGCGAGCTTATCCGTGTCGATGGCCGTGCGCAATTGCTCGAACTTGGGGTTCAACGCTTCTTGCTCGGCCTCCATGCCGCGGACCACCGCGGCAATGAGGTTGCCATAGTGCACCAATTTTTGTTGTGCTTTATTCACTTACTTGTCCTCCTTTTGTGGCAAAAAGCGCCCTTCGACCAGTGGTCAAAAGGCGCTGCCAACACTGTCTGCTAACAGTGTACCTTATTTTTTCAGTCGTCGTTGGATGAACTTCACAATTTCGACAATCACGATGATGGCCACGCCGGCGCCAAGCACCACCGCCCATTGCACGAGGTCGAGGTGGGTGACGTGGAACAGGCCGTTGAAGCCCGGCACCACAATCGTCACCGCCAGCAGCAGGAACGAGGCAAGAATCGCCCAGTTGAAGGCCTTGTTGCGGAAGATGCCCACGGTGAAAATGCTTTGGTGAATCGACTTCACGTTGAAGGCGTGGAACAGCTGAATCAGGCCCAGCGTTGCGTAGGCCATGGTCAAGGCGTCGGCGTGAATCGCCGCGCTGGTGGTATGAATCGGCCAGGTGATGGCGATGAAGTACACGCCAAGCGTCAACAAGCCTTCCAGCAGCCCCTGCCAAATCACGGCTTGGCCGACGCCGCCGGAGAAGAAGTTCGACTTGCGGCCGCGCGGCTTTTGCTTCATGATGCCCGGTTCGGTGTGCTCAACCCCCAGCGCAATTGCCGGGAAGGTGTCGGTCACAAGGTTGATCCACAAGATGTGGACCGGGGCCAGAATGTCCCAGCCCAGCATCGTCATCATGAACAACGTGAGGACTTCGCCGAGGTTGGCGGACAAGAGGTACTGAATCGATTTTTGAATGTTGGAGAAGACTTTGCGGCCTTCGCGCACGGCAACGACGATGGTGCTGAAGTTGTCATCGGCAAGCACCATGTCCGAGGCCCCTTTGGAGACTTCGGTGCCGGTGATGCCCATGCCGATGCCGATATCAGCAGCCTTCA
The DNA here is from genome assembly GCF_001434705.1 of Lacticaseibacillus nasuensis JCM 17158. GTDB lineage: Bacteria > Bacillota > Bacilli > Lactobacillales > Lactobacillaceae > Lacticaseibacillus > Lacticaseibacillus nasuensis. Next base: position 17,344 of record NZ_AZDJ01000026.1, on the reverse strand, counting down.
GCGCCGGCGCGTCGTTGACGCCGTCGCCGGTCATCGCCACGACCTTGCCGCGTTTTTGCCAGGCGTTCACGATGCGCACCTTGTGTTCCGGCGCGACCCGGGCGTAGACGTTGTACTTCGTGACGTTCTCGGCAAATTCCTCGTCGCTTTGCTGGTCGAGCTCGGCGCCGGTGATCACCGCGGCGTCATCCCCGGGTTCGATGATCCCCAGCCGCCCGGCGATCGCCTCGGCGGTATCCTGGTGGTCGCCGGTGATCATCATTGGCCGAATCCCGGCAGCCTTGGCCTCGGCCACCGCGTCCTTGGCTTCCGGCCGTTCCGGATCGATCATCCCCACCAAGCCGGCAAAAATCATGTCCTGCTCGATGGTATCGCTGTCCACTTGCTCAGGCAACGCGTCGAGGTAGCGATACGCCATTCCCAAGACCCGCAGCGCCTGCTTGGCCAAGCCGGTATTGGTCGCCAGAATTGTGGCGCGGTCCGTATCGGTCAGCGGTCGCACGTTTTGCCCGGTGGCCAGTTGCGTCACCCGCTTCAACAGCTGATCCGGCGCACCCTTGGTGGCCACAAAGTAGCGGCCATCGGGAAGTCGGTGAATCGTACTCATCAGCTTGCGTTCGGAATCAAACGGCACCTCGGCGACGCGCGGCAGTTCTTCCAGCTCGGTATCGCGGTGGAAGTCATGCCCTTGCCCGAAGGCGACCAGCGCCGTTTCCGTCGGGTCCCCCAACATCGTGCCGTCTTCTTGAACCTGGGTGTCGTTGGCAAAATTCATGATTCGCATCAGCGGGTTGTCGCCGCTGACGCCGGCCGTGGCCGGATGCAGCTCGCCATCATAATAAGTCTGTTCGACGGTCATTTTGTTTTGTGTCAGCGTCCCGGTTTTATCGGAGGCGATGATTTCCGTGCTGCCCAACGTTTCCACCGCCGGCAATTTCCGCACTAAGGCATGGCGCTTGGCCATCTTTTGGGTGCCTAAGGCGAGAATCACGGTGACGATGGCCGGCAAGCCTTCCGGAATCGCCGCGACGGCCAAGGAAATCGCCGTCAGGAACATTTCCGGCAGGCTGGCGGCATGGCGCCACAGGCCAACGGCAAACACGATGGCCGCAATCACCAGAATCATCACGGTCAGGCTCTTGCCGAGCTGGCTGAGGTTTTCCTGTAGCGGCGTGGTGGTTTCGTCCGCCGCGTTGATCATCCCTGCGATACGCCCAACTTCGGTGTCCATGCCAGTCGCCACCACGACGCCGACGCCGCGGCCATAGGTGATGTTACTGTTCATGAACGCCATGTTGGTGCGGTCGCCGATGCCGACGTTATCTGCGGTCAAGGCCGCGACGGTTTTCTCCACCGGGACACTTTCACCGGTGAGCGCGGATTCCTCGATTTTCAGGTTGGCGGATTCCAGCAGGCGCAAGTCCGCCGGCACCACGTCCCCAGCTTCCAGCAACACGATGTCGCCGGTGACCAGCTCCGTGCTGGGAATCGTCACGACTTGATTGTCGCGGCGCACGTGGGCGTTAGGCGTCGCCATTTTCGCCAAGGCATCGATAGCTTCCTCGGCCTTACTTTCCTGAAACACGCCGAAGATGGCGTTCAAAATGACGACGGCCAGAATAATCCCGGCGTCGGCCCATTCGTGCACGACAAATCCGGCAATCAGCGCCGCCACCAGCAAGACGATAATCATAAAGTCCTTGAACTGGTCGAGGAAACGCTGCAACAGCGTCTTCTTCTTGCCCTTGGCGAGCGCGTTAGGGCCATTTTGCTCCAGACGCGTCTGCGCGGCGCTGGCGGTCAAGCCCTTGCTAGTATCGGTTTGGAGCGCTGCCACCACGGCTTCGGCAGATTCGGCATAAGTAGGTTTGGTCAAGTGTTCTCCTCCTGTGGATGAAAGTTGTGAGCGAGGTCGGGTATGAGGTGGAACAGATGCGCCGCCTGGGCGGTGAGTCGCGCACTTTGCGACTCGGCGACCGGGTGGTCATCTGTGCAACCTCATGACCCCGCGAGCACGATTAAGTTGTGAGCAAAGGCGATTAGCGGACGGAACGTAGGCGCCGCCTTGCTCACACGATTCAATCGTGCTGTGATGCGCCTCAGGGAGAAAAAAAGTGAGACTTATAACCCGTCAAAAACAGGGTCATAAGTCTCACTATTTAAGGCAACACCAGAATTTTGTCTTGCTGATGATGTTGCCACGGCTAGGCCGCTAGTTACTCCCTTATGTGTAAGTTCAGTATACAGGGCAACCGGGCGTCTGGCAACTATTCTCGCCAAAACGTGTCAAACACAGTAATCGGCAGGTGGCGCTTGTGCGCACTCTTCGTGTACCAGCCCTCAATCGTAGACGCCGCTGCATCGCTAACGGCTTTGCCTTCAAGGTAGTCGTCGATGTCACAGTACGACACGCCGAGCGCCTCTTCGTCAGGCAGCGCCGGCCGGTTTTCCTCCAAATCGGCGGTTGGCGCCTTTTCGTACAGGTGCGCCGGTGCGCCTAAGGCCTGCAAGAGGCTGGCGCCTTGGCGCTTATTCAACCGCCACAGCGGCGTCACATCGGCCCCACCGTCACCAAACTTGGTGTAAAAACCGGTGACGGCCTCGGCGGCATGGTCGGTGCCGATGACGACGCCGGCATTGGCGCCGGCAATGGCGTATTGCGCAATCATGCGCGCACGGGCCTTGATGTTGCCCTTGTTAAAATCGGACACGGTTTCGCTGTTTGCCTGCACCGCGGCGACCATGGCATCGACACTTGGTTTAATGTTCACGCGCTCGGTGCGGTCGGCATGCATAAAATCGATGGCCGCCATGGCATCGGCTTCGTCGGCCTGTTCACCATACGGCAACCGCACGGCGATGAATTGGTAACTGGCGTCGCCGGTTTCGGCGCGCAACTCGGTAACGGCTTGCTCAGCCAGCGCACCGGCCAAGGTCGAGTCTTGGCCGCCGGAAATGCCGAGCACGTAGCTGTGCAGCCCGGCAAAATGGCGCAGATATTGCTTCAGAAAATCGACGCTGCGGCGAATTTCCGCCTGCGGATCAATGGTGGGTTGGACGCGCAGCGCATTGATGATTTGTTGTTGTAATGGACGCATTATTTTCTCCTTTTAACTAAGACACTCGTCACCGTACAGCGCCGGGTGACGAGTGTCAATGAATCCTGTCAGGTTAGCTTACAAAGGTTGGTCCGGTTGGTGCACTGCGTTGTGAATCTCCTTGATGAGGTTCATCTTGTTGTCCCAAGCCGCCTGCGATAAGTCGACCGGGTAGTCTTGCGGGTTCAATACGCGCTTGTATTCGTCCCACAGCGAATCCACAGAGTGCATCGCAAAGTCGCGAATCTCAGTCAACGTTGGCAGGTCATAGACCAACTCGCCGTGATCAAAAATCGTCCGCAGCACCGGCCGGGCATCGAAGTCCGTGACCATCTTGTTGATGTATGGGTAGTTCGGGTGGAACATGTACACCTTCGGCTGCGCGGCGACGTCTTCGTCAGCCAGCGCCACATAGTCGCCTTCGGACTTGCCGTTGCTCTTGCGGGTAATGCGCCACACCTGCTTCTTACCCGGCGTCGATACCTTGACAGCGTTGCTCGACAACTTAATGGTGTCGGCCAACTGGCCATTCTCATCTTCGATGGCGACGAGCTTGTACACCGCACCGAGCGCCGGGTGATCATAGGCCGTAATCACCTTGGTGCCGACGCCCCACAAGTCGATTTTTGCGCCTTGCATCTTGAGGTTTTGAATCGTGTTCTCGTCCAGGTCGTTGGACGCAACAATCTTCGTGTTCGTATAACCGGCGGCGTCGAGTTGCTGACGCACGCGCTTAGAGATGTAGGCCATGTCGCCGCTATCGATGCGAACGGCTTGGAAGTTGATCTTGTCGCCCATTTCGTTGGCCACGCGAATCGCCGCAGGCACGCCGGAACGCAAGGTGTCATAGGTGTCGACCAGGAAGGTTACGTCGTGGAAGCTTTCGGCGTAGGCCTTGAACGCCGTGTAGTCGTCGCGGTAGGCCTGCACCAGCGAATGCGCGTGAGTGCCGGCGATGGGAATGCCGAAGACCTTGCCGGCCCGGACGTTGCTGGTGGAGTTGAACCCACCAATGTACGCGGCGCGGGTGCCCCACATCGCCGCGGCGGTTTCCTGCGCGCGCCGGGTGCCGAATTCCATCAACGGGTCGTCGCCGACCACGGAGCGAATCCGCGCCGCCTTGGTGGCCACCAGCGTCTGGTAGTTGAGGATGTTCAAAATTGCGGTTTCGACCAGCTGGCCTTGCGCCAATTCACCTTCGACTTGGAAAATCGGCTCGTTGTTGAACACCAAGTCGCCTTCGATGGCCGCCCGCACCGTCGCCGTGAACTTAAAGTTGCGCAGGTAAGTCAGAAAGTCCTCGGGATACTCGGTGACCTCGCGGAGGTAATCGATGTCGCTGGCGGTAAAGCGCAGGTTTTGCAGGTACTGCACCGCGTGTTCCAGCCCGGCGGACACGGCGTAGCCGCTGCCAAACGGCAAGTCGCGGAAGTAGGCTTCAAACACGGCCTGCTTCTTGTCGATCCCCTGCTGCCAATACGTGTACATCATATTCAATTCATAATAATCGGTGTGTAACGCTAACCCATCATCTGGATAATCCATCATTTTCTCCTTAATCAATCTTGCCTCGCTGGCGCGCTTCACGGCGCACCGCCAGGACAAATTTTGGTAGTTGCAGCATCCGCCCGAAGCGGCTGGGCTGCTTGATCAACCGGTACAGCCACTCCAGGCGCAATTGCTGCACCCGCCCTGGTGCTCGAGCCACGACGCCGGCTAGCACATCGAAGCTGCCGCCGACGCCCATCAGGAAAGCGTGGGGCAACTTGGGCCGAATCGCGGAGAGGAAATACTCCTGCTTGGGAAAACCCAACGCGGCAAAGACGTAATCCGGCCGCGCATCGATCACCGCTTGGGCCACCTTGGCGTCGCTGAGGTCGAAATACCCATCATGCGTCCCCACCAATTCGAGGTTCGGGTAGTCGCGGCGGACGCGCGCGGCGGACGCCGCCACGACGGCGGCCTTGGCGCCGATGAGGTACACGCGGCGATGCGCCTGATTGGCCTGTTGCAAGAGCACTAGCATCAAATCATAGCCGGTCACCCGCTCCGGCAGCGGCGTGTGCAGGATTTTTCCACCCAGCAAAATGCCGACGCCATCGGCCGTAATCTCATCCGGCTGGGTCGCCAACAATTTAGCGTACTCGGGATGCGCGCGCGCGTACATCACGATTTCGGGATTGGCCGTGACGACAAAGGTCCCTTGGCCGTCACGCAAGCGCTGGTCGACGGTTGCCACCAGCTGGGCCTGCGTCGTGGCGCTAAAGTTGATCCCCAGAATTTCAATGGTTGGCAAGTCTGTTCTCCTTTGCAACATGGACATGAACTTGGGGATAGTATACCAGAAAAGCTCGGTCTGCTCACACCTTTCCGTGACCAGACCGGCATCCAGTTGACCAGCCGCGGTCAGGAGTGGATAATATAGCGATGATTGAAATCATGAAGGAGTCCGTGATGCGCTTATATCGATGGTTCAAGGAGTTGCTCATCGCCCATAACTTGTGGGACGTCTTTACCTATGTGTTCTTCGGTGGCTGGACCACCGTAGTGAACATCGTGGTTTTCGCCATCGCCACAAAACTTGGCTTGAGCTGGATTATTGCCAATTTCTTGGCTTGGCTCTTGTCGGTACTATTCGCCTTCATCACCAATAAGCTCTGGGTGTTCCATTCCCATGTACCTGACTTTGCGGCGTTAATGGCTGAGATTGTCCTGTTCTTCGGCGCCCGCATTGTCTCGCTGGGCATCGACTACGGTTGCATGTTCCTGTTCATCGACGGCTTGCACTTAAGCAACCTGGTGGCCAAGGTGCTCACTCAAGTGGTGATTGTCGTCGCCAATTACGCCTTCAGTAAGTTCATCATCTTCCGCCATAAACCAACAGATAAATAAAAATACGCGAGCCAATCGATTAGCGATTGGCTCGCGTTTTCATTACCGGTCGAGCGTAAACTCGAACCGCTCGCCGACGTATTGCGTCCGCACATATTCAAACGGCGTGTGATCCTGCAAGTACGACACCTGCCGCACCCGCAAAATGGCCGAACCGCGCTTGACCTGCAGATATTCGGCGACCTGCTCGCTGGCCAGCATCGCGCTGATGGTTTGATGCGCACCGCCGAGCGTCAACCCCGCCTTGTTTTCCAACACGTGGTACAAGGACTTGGACACGTCTCGCTTCGGAAAGTCGCGGACGAGCTCATACGGCACTGTCGCGGTTTCAAAACAAATCGGCACATCATCCCCGTAGCGCACGCGCTCCATGCGCAGAACCTGCGCGGTTTCCGGAATGTTCAGATGCTTGCACTCAGAAATCGACGGCTTGGCGACGTGGTAGGAAATCGTCTTGCTGGAAGGCGTCTTGCCTTCTGCGGTGATCAGGTCGGTAAAACTCGTCACCCCCGACACTTTTTCCTGCACCTTTTGGCTGGCGACATAGGTGCCGGCGCCGACCCGCCGCTCGAGGATACCTTCCTCGACCAGCGTTTGAATCGCCTGGCGGAGCGTCATGCGGCTGACGTGAAAATCCACCGCCAAGTCGCGCTCGGAGGGAATCCGCTCGCCAACGCGCCACTTGCCGCCTTCAATATCGCGGCGCAACTCATTATGAATCTTGATATAAACTGGAACGTCCACCATGATTACCCCCGATCCTTGTTAATTGTGGCGTCGATGCCCTTGAATACCGCCGGCATGAAGCCCGCGGATTCCATGGCAATCACCCCGGCCACGGTCGTGCCACCCGGGCTGGAGACCTTGTCCATCAAGTCGAACGGACTAGCCTCACTGGCCTTGACCATCGCCCCGCTACCCAGCACGGCTTGCGCGGCAATGGCCGTGGCCGCCTGCTTGGTCAGGCCGTACTTCACGCCGGCCCGGGCCATCGCGTCAATAAACATGTACACGAAGGCCGGGCTGGAGCCGGCTAAGGCGACAAACGTGGAAAAATCTTTTTCCGGTAAGGCAATCGTGTCGCCGATTGCGCCAAATAAACTCAGCACATCCGGCAAATACTTTTCCCCGGCGGCGTTGGCGGCATATGCCGTCATCCCCTCACCGATTTCGACGTTAAGATTTGGCATCACGCGCACCAGCGGGTAGTCGACGCTGCCGACAGCCGTTTGCAAATCGGCTAGCGCAACGCCGGTCAACAGGGAGACCAGTGGCTTTTGTTGCGCCAACGCCGGCTTCAACTCCGCTGCCACCGTGGCCGCCAAGCTCGGTTCCACCGCCAGGATCACCAGGTCGCTGGCTTCGTACACCGCCAGATTGCTGGCGACGGCCGTTGCGCCGAGGCTGGCGGCCACTGGCTCGTAGTTGGCGGGATGGCCGCCGTGCAAAATAATGTCCGCGCCGGTGAGCGTCTGCGTTTTTTCCACCCCACGCACGATGGCTTGGGCCATGTTGCCGGCCCCAATCAATCCTAACTTCACAATTGTTCTCCTTATTGATGCGCGTCGAACCAGTCCATGATCGCCTGCATCCGCACAATGCGCAGATTCGGCAGCCCGGACCGGGACAACTCGTGGTTACTTTGCGGGAAGCGGATGAACTTCGTGTCCACGCCGCGCAGCTTCAGCGCCGTGTAGAACTCCTCGCCTTGGCCGATTGGGCAGCGCTGATCCTGCTCGCCATGTAACACAAGCGTCGGCGTCTTCACGTGGTCGGCATAGGCCAGCGGCGAATACCGCCAAAGCGTCTCGATATCGTTGACATCGCCGGTCCACTCGCCGGTGATTTCCCACGGCGTGAAGTAGTAGCCGATATCGCTGGTGCCATAGAAGCTGATCCAGTTGGCAATCGACCGCGCCGTGGCCGCCGCCTTGAAGCGGTCGGTATGCCCAACCACCCAGTTGGTCATGAAGCCGCCGTAGGAACCGCCAGTGACATACAGGCGCTTGGCATCAATTGTTTTGTCGAGCTTCATGGCTTCGTCGACACTCATCATCAAGTCTTCGTAGTCGCCTTCACCGTAATGGCCAATCACCGCGGCCGTGAAGTCCTGCCCGTAGCCGAGCCCGCCGCGCGGGTTGACGTTGATCACGCCATAACCAGCGCTGGCCAAGACCTGCATCTCGTGGAAAAAGGTGTAGCCGTAGCCGGCTTGCGGCCCGCCGTGAATGTACAACACGGCAGGATGCTTCTTGGCAGTTTTGACTGGCGCATAGTACCAGCCCTGGATGGTATAGCCAGCGCGCTCAAAACTGAATTCGCTTGGCGCCACCAAGTCGTGGGTGCGCGCATACCGGGCATTCGGGTCATACAACAACGTCTCTTCTTCGCTGACCAAATCGAACACGCGCAACTGACTCGGCGTGGTCAAGTTGCTGCTGGTGAACACCACCTCGCGCTGGTCCGGGCCCACCGCCCAGTCCGTGATGTGGCGCTGGCCGCCAACTAACGGCGTCAATGGCTGATCCGGGCCGCCGGTATACAAGCTGATTGCCCCGTGATCAAAGCCCAGACTGAGATAATAATCCGTCGTGACAAATTCCGTAATGCGGCCACTCAACCCTTGCTGGGTGTCGGCCACGATCAAGCCGCCGATTTCCAGATTCTGGTCAGCGGTGGCATCCGTCAGCTCACCGCTGGCAATATCGTAGTGCCACAGGTCGGTTTGCTCGATGTTCGGCTGCTCGTTGCGCTTGCCAACCAGCAACAACTGCTGGCCGTCGTGGCTGAACGCCGCCGGGGAAAACTCGCCGCCGGGCACGCTGGTCGTGATTTCGGTCAGCTCGCCGGTGGTGAGGTTCACCACCGCCGCGGCCGTGGCGAAGTTATTCGGATCGGCTGGCTTGGCCTCATAGGCAATTGCCGCCTGATCGCCGGCTGGCGCCACGGCGCCCAGTGAGAAGCCATCGGTGCTGGCGTACACGAGCTTGCCGGTTTGATTGCTGAGTTTCTGCAGCTTCAAGGTCGTCGTCACGTCTTCTGGCAACAAGCCGGCCCCGTTGAGCTTGTATTGCGCCTTGGTCACCGTCACCGCCTGCGGAAACTTGCTGTCGGTGTCCGGCCGGGTGCTGGAGACGTACGCAATCGCGGCGTCGCCGGCCCACTCGAAGGCCTCGACATCGCGCCGCTCGTGAGTCAGCTGCGTGGCGTTGCCGCCGGTGACCGCCTGCGTGAAGACCTGCGTATGCTGGTCGGCATCCTGGCTCAAAAACGCCAGAATCGTCCCGGCCGCATTCACTTGCGGCGCGTGGTCGTGCTGACCGTCGTGGCCGTACGCGGTTTGGTGCCGCGTCCGCCGGTCCAGTTGCCGAATCCGACTATAATATTGGTTCGTCGCTTGGTCGATCCAGTTTTCTTGAAAGAAAACGCTGTTACCGGCTAGTGACGGGTAGCTTAATGTCGTGATGTTAAACAAATCTGTCGGTTTCACTTGCATACTCTCAGCTCCTTTATTCGTCTACGCTCAGAATACTGGTCTAGGTGGATGATGTCAATTGGTCTAGACATAAAAACAGCCGCATCCGCGGCATTGAATCCATTATTTAATTTCTCGCGCAACGTATATCGGGCGATGCTTAATCTCAAGATAGATCCGCCCAATGTAGCGGCCTAAGATGCCGATGGCGAATAACTGAAGCCCACCGATCATCAGAAAAATCGACACCATTGACGGCCAGCCAGGCGTTGGGTCCCCGTACGTTAAAGCCCGCACCACGATCACGATCAAAGCGATGGCGGCCCCGACGAAGCTCGCCAGGCCCAGCCACGACACGAAAGTCAGCGGCGCATCAGAGAAATCGACGATGCCATCCAGCGAATACCGGAACAGACTGGAAAACGACCACGATGTCTCCCCATGTTGCCGCTCCACGTTTTGGTAAGGTAGGTACTTCGTCCGAAACCCGACCCAGCCAAAGATGCCCTTGGAGAAACGATTGCGCTCGCTCATCGCCAGCACCGCTTCAACCACTTTCGGCGTCATCAACCGAAAGTCGCGCGCCCCTGGCACGATTTTAGTCTGGGAGATCCGGTTGATCAGCTTGTAGAACAAGTTCGAGAAAAACGACCGGACCGGCGGCTCGCCTTCTCGATTCGTCCGCTGGGCCCCGACCATCTCAAACCCGTTGTTAATTTCCTTCAGCATGTCTGGAATCATGCTGGGCGGATCTTGCAAGTCGGCGTCCATGATGGTGTACAGGTCACCCTTGGCGTTTTGCAGCCCGGCATACATCCCCGCTTCCTTGCCGAACCCACGGGAGAAGTCAATGTAGTGAACATCCGCGTCTTGCGCCTGAAGCTGCTGAATTGCCGCCAACGTACCATCGACGGAACCGTCATTCACATACCAAAACACCGGCCGGTAGTCGGGAATTTCCTTGAACGTTTCTTCAACCGCTTGATAAAACAGCGGCACATTTTCTTCTTCGTTATGACAGGGTACAACGATTGCAATAGTTTTTGTCACGATTATCCTCCAAGTAACTGCGATCACTCGTTATTGTAACGTTTAATTGTTGCAGTGGCCACCTCGATCGCCACTTCGTCGTGTTTACTAATTGAGTATATCACCGGCAACTTCTGGGATCCCCAAACCAAACAAAAACGCCACCGACTGCCCGGTGGCGCGCAC
>NZ_AZDJ01000026.1:4432-6654 GCF_001434705.1 Lacticaseibacillus nasuensis JCM 17158 | reverse complement strand
ACCCGAAGGAACGGATTTACAGTCCGTCGCGTTTAGCCTCTTCGCTAATCCTCCATTAAATCAACTGTTTTAGTGTACTGAATCTCGCCACGAAAATCAACGCCTGCGCGCAAAAAAGCGGGCGTCGCCGCCCGTCCTAACCTCACTTGTTCAGATTTCGTTGCGCCGCCGCGCGATTAATCTTCAGCCACTTCTCGTACAAGGCCCGCATCGTCGCTTGATCGCGGTAATCCGCCTCCGAGTGCGGCACCATGTCTAAGTCCGGAATGCCATCGCCGCTGTCGTCGAAATTCGCATCCGTAACCTGATCGAAGAACCACACCCAGCGCGTCGCCTGGTCGACCACCCCAATCGCCGCCTCGCGCCACTCGCGCTGTTGCGCCTGCCGCCGGTCAAAAGCCGCCAGCCGCTCTTTGTCAGATTGCTTCACCAGGTTCAGTTGCGTCAGTTGAATTTGCGTAAAACTGCCTTGCTGACTCGTGACCAGCTTGGTGGCCGCCTCAAATTGTTGCTTCAGCTGACCGTGATAATTTTTCGACCAATCTCGCGACTGGTTGGCCAGCTGCCGGTGAAACTGGTCCAGCGCCGTCTGCACCCTTCCTAACGCCGCTGATGGCACGAATGGAATCGTGAAGAAGCGGCCGGTCAGCGATACCCCTTCCTCAAAATTCGGCAATAACTGCAAGAACCATGGCGCGACGCGGCAATACATCAGGTCATTGGGATTAGGAATCGTCACCATTTCTTCCTGCGTCTCCCAGACATCGTTGTACTGCCACACCAGCAGCTCCAGCGGCGTTACCTCGTCGTGGGCCGCTGGGTTAACCTGTGCGCCCCTGGCGACTGTTTTCAGGATGGCGCTGACGTCGCCGTGAAAGACCTCTTGTGCCATGTGTTTTCCTCCTTACGGGTGGAATCATGCTCGACTGAGCCGTCTCAGCCGACCATAATCCCGTTGGGTACTTATTGACTTTCAAATATTGCTCATCGATAATCGGTAAACCTCGCTCCTCGCGTTCGCGCCGTTGTTTGTCCAACGCCATTACCAACTGGTGTTGATAATTCGGATCGGTCATTTGCTCAGGATCCACGAAATGCATGAATCTAGCCAGTGGATTACTATAATACAGCCACTTCACGCGGGAGACGCCGGTGATGACATACTGGCGTGGGGCGATGCGGTCGAGCTCGGCTTGCACGTCTAACCAGGCTGTGTGCTCGGCCTGCATAAACACGTTCAAATCTGCTTGTGTAAATATTGAAGAGCTCTTCAAAATTGCCACGACCTTCGTCAGCATTTCTGCGTGCGTTAATTGCCCCATTCGATACTGCACGCTTATTCGACGGACACGTGTGCCAATCGGTGAACTAATCGCTAGCCAATCCTTAAGCCAAGCGATTATTCTAAGTTGAAGTGTCTTTCTCGCTTGTTGTTGAGCTTGGCCAAAATGGCGGTAAGCCACACCATTATCAACCGTTCGCACCTCTCGCCATTCTCCGACAAATTGCAACCGTTGTCCTGTTACCGTGGCGGCATTATTCCGCTTCCTCAATATCGGCAGATTGGCCTCCACAGCCGTTGTGATAGGTGGTAAAGCTAAAGTTTCACCACGAATATCAGCGAAACCATCAATTCCAACCTGAATATAATCGGTAAGTGTCAGCGTCCCGCTTTCCGAAATGATGCCCAGTGTTTCACCCCCAAGTATCCATGCTGTAAACATCATCTTGTGCCAATGCTGGGCCACGTTGAATCCCCCCTTCTAGTGGCACCTATATTCTACAACCAGATGAAGATTATGTAACGAAATATGGTTTGCTCTAGTGGTACAATGCGGAATTCACTGATATAAATCATTATCTTAAATAAATAGTTTAACATTGTTTGATTTTCTCGAAGAACCATGCTATATTATGGCCAGACAAGTCCGATATCGTTGGGTGGGGTCATACGTAGGGCCACTGCATTCCCGCGGTAGTAAAGACTAGTTGCCTTCCGGTGCGGGTAACGCCCACACCGGCTAGTGGCCTCCCACAGCCACGGCTTACGGCCCCCACCAGGGGTATACCAGGAGGAGAAGGCACGGCCAACAGTGAGAAACTCGCGGCAGGCGGCAACGCCAGGTCCAGCGCAACGCTGAAGTCCCGAGCTTGCTTGGGCATCCTAATTGAACGCATCGCCAGCAATGGCGACAGGTGGCAACGGCCTTGGGCTCGTCCAC
>NZ_AZDJ01000026.1:0-4422 GCF_001434705.1 Lacticaseibacillus nasuensis JCM 17158 | reverse complement strand
GGCAATCACGCCAAGGACGCTGAGGGGTCACCCAGAGGCGTCTTTGGTGTGTTTTTTTGCCGTTTTTGGCCCCGGACTTATCCGCCCGGGGTGGGCGGATAACCTTTTCGAAAATTTGTAAAAAAATCGGCGACGCCTCTGATGATGCGCCGCCGATTGCATTATGCGGTCAACCAAACCAAAGTTTTCGTCCACTGCTCGAACCAATCCGGGCTGTCCCATTCCATCAACCGATCAAGGCCATAGCCCATCGGCTGATGATGATACGTCGTGTGATCCAGCGTCAGCGGCAAGTCGCGCCGGTGCAAGTGGCCAAACACGACGTCCGCGACGTGATACCGCTCCAACAACTCGCCGAGCCGTGCGGAGCCCATCAACGCAGTGACCATTTGCCAGCGCGCCTTGTCGGGAATCGCGCCCATCAACTGCTGCGTCGGCACAAAATGAGTGACGTAAATCACCCGTTTGCCTGCCGCAGCTTGCAAGGCGTGCTCGGTGGTTGCCAATACCCGCGCCTCCCGCGCCTGGTCCCCCACCGGCGAATCGATATTGCGGTCGATCCAGTAAGCCTGTTTCCATTGCTCAAAATCCGCCGGGGTCTTGTGTGCGCGCAACGCAGCCGGCGCCAACGTGTAATCGTACCAGCCGTTGTTGCCGATGATTACCGTGTCGGTGCCGGGCAGCGTTAGCGTTTGCTCATGCAAGTACAGCGGCGACAGCGCAGATTGGGCCCCGACGTAGCTGATACCCTTGACCAAGTCGTGATTACCCGCGATGAAGCGCACCTGAGTCCGCGGCCCCACCAGACGCTGCAGCTCCTGAAAATACCGTAACGTCTGCGTGAAATCGTTGAAGGTATCGCCACCATTCACGTACACGGCCACATGTTGCGCGCGCAAATACGCCGCTTGCCGCGACACGGCCTCTTGCGGATCGATGCGGCTCACATCGAAATGGTTATCTGTACTGACTGCGATTTTCATCGACATCACCTCTTGTTCATTGTACCGTAAGCCGCGACATTAAAAAAACTGCCATTCCCGCGAATGGCAGTCCGTCTAGCTTAGTTGACGCCTTTCATCAAGCGCTCGATGCGCGGCACCATCAGCAGGAGAATGCCCGCAAACACGATGGTGGCGATGCCGACGCCGGCAAAATACCAGCCTTCCGTCGCCTTGCTGTAGAGCTTGACCAGCTGCGCGTTTAACGCCTGGGCCGCGGCATCGGTGAGAAACCACATGCTCATCATTTGTGCGGCAAAGGCTTTCGGCGCCAGCTTGGTGGTGACGCTAAGGCCGACCGGTGAAATCAGCATCTCCCCGATTTCCACGACGGCCCAGCTCAGCAACAGCCACAGCGGGCTGACGCGCGTCTGGGTGCCAAACAGCATGACCGGCAGCACCAACACGAGGTAAGACGCGCCGGCGAAGACCAGCCCATAGGCGAATTTGCGCGGCGAGCTCGGCTGCTTGGTACCGAGTTTCACCCACAGCCAGGCAAAAATCGGGCCGTAAATCAGGATAAACAGCGGATTCAGCATCTGAAACCAGCCGGGCAGGATCTTGAACCAGCAGAAATTCAGTTGAGTTTGATCCGCGGCGAATACCGCTAACACCACCGAGCCTTGTTCCTCGATCGCCCAGAAAATCACCGCGGCGATGAACAGCGGCACGTAGGCCCACACGCGCGAGCGTTCCGTGGCGCTGACCTTGTGGCTGCGCAGCATCAAGATGAAGTAAGCAATTGGCACGGCCAAGGCCACCAGCGTCAACAACGTGATGACGTTATCGATGGTGAGCGCGTGCAGTGCCCCCATCACCGCCAGCAACGCCGCCACCACGACGACGCCGGCAGCCACCTTGAGGCCCAGCGCCTGCAATTCGTCTTTGGCGATGGGATCCTGCGCCTGGTTGCCCGCTGGATTCAAGGTGCGCCGACCGGAGACGACATAATAAATCAGCCCCGCGGCCATCCCGAAGGCGGCCAGGGAGAACCCGGCGTGGAAATTCACCTTGACCTGCACCCAGTTCACCACTAGCGGCGCCAGCAACGAGCCGAAGTTAATGCCCATCACGAAGATGCTGAACCCGGCGTCGCGCCGCACGTCTTCGGTCGAGTACAAGCTGCCGACCATTTCGGACACATTCGGTTTTAACAGCCCCGTGCCCAGCACGATGAGCACAATCGACGCGAATAACGCGGTGAGCCCCAGCGGCATGGCCAGCACGATATGGCCGAACATGATCAAGACACCGCCCCAAAACACGGTGCGGCGCGGCCCAAGTAAGCGGTCGCTAATAAACCCGCCGATAGTGGAACTCAAATACACCAGCGAGCCGTAAATTGACATGATGGATAGCGCAGTGGCCTTAGGCAGGCCCAGCCCGCCGTCGCTGACCGCATAGTACATGTAGTAGATCAGGATGGCGCGCATGCCGTAATAACTAAATCGCTCCCAGAACTCGGTCATCGACAGGGTCAATAGCCCCCGCGGGTGACCAAGAAAGGTGCGCTTGGTTGATTGATTCAAGTGAACATCTCCTCTAGGTAGTTGTAACCAAACCTAGGGAACGGATCCCGCGACTCCCTCAAACCGCTGGACACATAAAAACAATTATACCGGTGAACGCAGGCCGTCGCAAATCACGCCAACAAAAAAGGCGGCCACGCCGCCTGATCATTATTTACTTGAAGCACTCGACTTGGCACTGCTGCTGGCCTTGGTGCTGCTACTGCTGCTGGTTTGGCCGCTCATGCGCTTGCTGTAGTTGACCATGCTGGCTGGCAGCTGGCCGTTAAAGTAAGTCTTGGCAATCGTTGAGCTTTGTAGCGAGAACTCCTTAGACGCCGCCGTATACGCCGCCTGGTTCGTCCCCAGCATCGTCATCAGCATTTTCTGCGCGGCGGTGAGGTACTTCAACAAGGCCTGCGTCAGCGCCTGGTTGCTGTTGTTGTCTTGCAACTCCAGCTTCACTTGCGCCAAGGTCGTTTGGCCAGCGGTCGCCGTTTTCTTAATGGTGGCCTGGCTTTCCTTGTACGACGCCTGCTCCAACGGCTTCATGACCACGTCGGCGATTTTAACATAACGCTTTTCTAATTCCGCCGTGGTATAATTTTTACTGGTGATGACCGTTGCTTGTTTACTACTCGATTTCGTCGCGGTCCCACTTTCGGTCGACTTGCAGGCGCTCAGTCCGAACACAAGGATGACCACCGGCAATAACCATTTCAATTTAGACATCATTAAATCCCTCCAGCTTGGGATATTATACCATATTGGGAAAGGTGGGGCTGTTCATGGCTCTTTGGCACCTGATGTTTCAAAAACCAGCATTTAAGCGCAGCGATATCGACTACCTCACGGCGCAGCTCAATGAAGCAGGCACGTTTGGCGGCCTGCCAATCACCTCCTGTGGCGTCGTGCGCGACACCGCCGAGTTGATCTACGTCGACTTGGCCTTCGAGTTGGATCACGGCCTAACTCAGCCCGTATTTAACGACATGGCCAAGTTCCCGCTCCTGCTCGCAGCCGGCATCGAAGACGCGCCGCTGCCGGTTTATTACGCCGTCATGCAAAAGTCGCTTGCCGACCTCAACATCAGCTACCAAATGTATCCCGACCACAGCCTCGACATGTTTTACTGGCAACAATCACCCATTACGAAGGCCCCGGATACCGGATTGCACTTCAAGTAAGCCGCCATGTGCGGCTTATTTTTTCGCATGAAAAAAGCTTCCATTTCTGGAAGCTAGCCTGCCGTCTACTGGAATCGAACCAGCGACCTTCTCTTTACGAGGGAGATGCTCTACCGACTGAGCTAAGACGGCATTTGTGACATGACCCGTACGGGATTTGAACCCATGTTACCGCCGTGAAAGGGCGGTGTCTTAACCACTTGACCAACGGGCCATCACAACAACAAGACTGATTATACAGGACGACCAATTCACTGTAAAGGCCATTCCCCGGGTTTTTACCGCCCCACGCGGTCAAAAAAACGAGCCTGACGACCCGCATTGACTCCGGATGTCAGGCTCGAACTGACGACACCCTGATTAACAGTCAGGTGCTCTACCACTGAGCTAATCCGGAATGTAAAAAAAGCGCGGCAGCTTCCTACCCTCGCAGGCAGTCACCCACCAACTACTCTCGGCGTAGAGAAGCTTAACTTCTGTGTTCGGCATGGGAACAGGTGTATCCTTCTCGCTATCGCCACCGCACTTATTTAGTTGAAAGCTTTGCGCTCTCAAAACTGGCTATCATTGTTTTAGTTTTGCGTTGAACCGTATTTGTACGCTAGTCGTGCTCCGCTTGAGCGACGGATGAGTGTCGAGCGACGCTAATGTCATCACCGGCAAAGTGCCGCCGGTAACGCCATTAGCTAGGCCCGCCATCATCCTAAATGCGCCTGAGCTACACAG
>NZ_AZDJ01000025.1 GCF_001434705.1 Lacticaseibacillus nasuensis JCM 17158 | reverse complement strand
CTATTATTAATAACAGTAGATTGCATAGAAATTATTTTGTTTCCGGTTTTAGACATGCTTAAAATCCCAAATGAAACTGACCCCGTAATCGCCACCGCTTCAACTGCCCTAATGACAGCCTTCCCAATCGTCTTATTACGAGAAATTGCTTGGTCGCTATTTTCAAACGTCAACACCGTTTTCGATGATTCCATAAACTACTCCGTGTGTCCAATAAAGACCGTCCAGAATTCCTGGTTAACAATCAGTTCGTCATCAAGGTAAAAGCTAAGTTGATGTACCCCAGTCTTCTTGAAAACCGCGTTTCGGATCCCAAAGTTGAAGACAAATCCACCCAAAAACTTGGAAATTGATGATATTCCGTTTTCAAGTCTAGCAATAACCTTTTCGCCTTCAAGTACTTCAAGTTTCACCTTATGCTCAACACTATAATCCAGACCATATGTCAGTACAGAGACGTTAAATGTTAATGCAGTCTCCATCAGGGGCATGCCAAGCACAAGGGTAGGTCCAACAATCTTGGGAAGACTGTTGTTAGATACCAATTCAACCCCCTCTGACATAACAATTTGAGCGTGTACA
>NZ_AZDJ01000024.1:255-490 GCF_001434705.1 Lacticaseibacillus nasuensis JCM 17158 | reverse complement strand
GGCACATCCGTGCCATTGACCGTATGACCGCCCTTGCCGTCAGTAACAACGGTATCAGTTGAGTCATCTGGTTCAGTGACTGGCGTCGTCGTCTTCTGGCTAGTAATGCCACCCTTCGGATCAATCGTCGTTTCAGTGGTCGTGCCGTTGCCATTATCATGCTTCAGCTTGATCCCACCATCATCCGTCGGTGTCGCCGTGGTGTCATTACCAACATCAGTTGGCTTGGTCGTAC
>NZ_AZDJ01000024.1:0-245 GCF_001434705.1 Lacticaseibacillus nasuensis JCM 17158 | reverse complement strand
TTTGGCACATCCGTGCCATTGACCGTGTGACCGCCCTTACCGTCAGTAACAACGGTCTCGGTTGAGTTATCTGGTTCAGTGACCGGAGTCGTCGTCTTCTGGCTAGTAATTGCGCCATTCGGATCAATCGTCGTTTCGGTGGTCGTGCCGTTGCCATTATCATGCTTCAGCTTGATCCCACCATCAGCTGTCGGTGTCGCCGTGGTGCCCTTACCAACATCAGTTGGCTTAGTGGTACCAGCTGG
>NZ_AZDJ01000003.1:233104-281262 GCF_001434705.1 Lacticaseibacillus nasuensis JCM 17158 | reverse complement strand
AAAGAAACTCGCGGCAGGCGGCAACGCCAGGTCCAGCGCAACGCTGAAGTCCCGAGGTAACTTGGGCACCGTAACTGAAGGCATCGCCAGCAATGGCGACAGGTGGCACCGGCCTTGGGCTCGTCCACCTAGAGGGCAACCGCAAGCCAACACGCCAAGGACGCTGAGGGACCACCCAGAGGCGTCTTTGGTGTTTTTTTTAACGTTTTTTGGGCAGCGGTGTCCACGCCGAGTCATTAATCCCTCGCGAGCTGGACAGCTGTATCAATTCTTGGTAATCGGTGAGAATTTACGCTTGACTTTCTCATCTCACCCTGTATACTTAGTCTCAATCGAAACAAAGACAGTGAGTAGCAGAGTAACTGGGAGCGTCAGTCAGTGAGCCGTGGCGAGTGAGAAGCGGTCTGATTAACCCAAGCGAAAGTAGGCTACGAGTCGTCGCCGCGATGAGCGTGCTCAAAGTGGTGACTGGGATTGCGCCCATTACAGCAATGAAGTATCGCCGGGATCCGGACCTGGCCGTACTTTTCGAGGCCGCGACGGTGACGTCCCGGCGAAGCAAGGTGGTAACGCGCGCAAACGCCCTTGGTAGAGACATTCTACCAAGGGCGTTTTTCTGTCTTTGCAACGCAAGTCATCATTCGGAGGAATCGATTATGGAAATCAAATCAGATCATCGGTTAACCAAAAAGGAATACATTATTCTGGGCTCCATGTTGTTCGGCCTATTCTTCGGTGCCGGCAACCTCATCTTCCCGATTCACCTCGGGCAAATCTCCGGGGGCAACTGGATCCCGGCCACCATCGGCTTCCTGCTCTCCGCCGTCGTCTTGCCCCTGTGCGCGATTCTAGCGATTGCCATGACGGAAAGCGACAGCATGTACCACCTGGCCCGCCCGGTGGGTCACTACTTCGCCCTGTTCTTCCTGATTTTCACGCACGCCAGCCTTGGCCTGTTGATCGCCACGCCGCGGACGGCCACCGTCACGTTTGAAGTGGCGATTCAACCCTTTTTACAAAAAGGCCAGATGCAAATGGGACTGCTGATTTTTTCGGCCATTTACTTCCTGATCACCTATCTGTTATCCCGGCGGCCGCAGAAGATTACCGATTACGTCGGCAAGTTGCTGAACCCGGCGTTGCTGTTGCTGTTGGCAACCGCGTTCATCACGGCCTTCCTGATCAAAGGCGACGGCAGCATCCTGGCGGCAAGCACCCACGCCACCGCGGCAACGGCTAACCTCAGCAATGGTTTCTTGCAAGGCTACAACACGATGGACGCCTTAGCAGGGCTTGGCTTCGGGGTCACCATCGTCGCCGCGCTCGGTTTCTTCGGCGTCAATACCGCCAAGCGCCGCTCGCAAGACGTCGCAAAGGTCGGCGCGCTGTCGATGGGGTTAGAAGCCATCGTCTACATCTTCTTGATTGCCTTAGGCGTCATCTCCCTGCAGTTTACCAAGACTACGGCAAACGGCGGCCCCGCCTTCAATGCCATCATGACCCACTACACCGGCCTCATCGGCACCGGGCTGCTTGGTGCCATGACCCTGCTGGCCTGCCTGACCTCCTGTATCGGCCTAGTCAGCAGCCTGTCGCAGGACCTCGGCAAGCGATTCCCGAGAATCGGCTTCGGCAAATTCCTCATCGCAACCTGCTTCGGTTCCTTCTTGATTTCGAACTTCGGCTTGAATCAGATCATCGCCTTATCCAGTCCGATTCTCATGCTGCTGTACCCGCTGGCGATTGCGCTGATCATCTTAGGCATGCTGCATCCCTTCATCGGCAAGCAGCCGGCAATCTACAAGGCAACGATCGGGTTGACCTTGATTCCCGCGATTCTCGATGCGATTCATGCCTTACCACCGTTTCTGGGGAACCTGGGCTTCTTCAAGGCCATCGACACGTTCGCGCTTCACTACATTCCGTTGTTCAGCATCTCGATGGACTTTGTGCCCTTCATGCTGATTGGCTTGATTGGCGGCACCATCTACGCCAAGCTGGCAGGCAAGCCACTGCGCACCCCGGCTGGCGAGATCGACTAACGCAAAGAGGGTTCAGGTGAAAAATCACCTGAACCCTCTTTTTGTGTTCCTTAATATCGTTAATTAATTCGGAAAATATTCTTTAGTCTAGTTGTTTCAATAATTCATTTTTGATGAGGTCAAACTGTCAGATGACAGCTGATGTTCCTCCATTAACTCATAGGCCAACCTGATGCGCGCAACAATGGCTGCCGCATCGCCGAATGGTGGCTTCAACAAGCCGGCGCGAATTTGCTCAGAAGGATTCCGCGTGGTTGGCACGACTCCGGCCAAGAATTGCTTCTCGGCTTGTTTGCGCGCCAGTACCGCAGCGGGAAAACTCGGAAACGTCGCGTTCAATACCACTTTGCCATGCAGTTGCATCCGCGCCAACCAGCGGCCAGAACCCGGCTGGTAGCTGACCCCAACCACGCCAGTTTGATTGTTGCGCCGCGGGACAGTCAGCCCTTTGACGTTAGTCGGCTGGCCATCTTGCGCGCCTTGACTATTCAATCGCCGCATCCGCGCCGCACTGGCTTCCCGCCGGGCACAGCCACAACTGGTGGTCAGGCCGTGGCGCAAGGCATAGCCGTCCACTTCCACGACGTTGCCACAAGAACATTGGCACACCCACATCGCGTTCCCGTTGCGATGAACATGTTGAGATAGACGGACAACCGTCAGCCGCCCGAACTGCTGGCCCACCAGATCAATTCGTTTCCCCATGGTCGCTCCCCATTCAATTCCTGCCATCCCCATTGGCTAATCAGTAAAGTAATAATATCAATTCTTCAACGCATGGTAAACTACTTATTTTTTCATGAACGTACAGAACTGACGCAAATAATTACTGATATTAAATGGTTGAATGTTTTTTCGCTAATTATGCGAATAATTCGCAATCACTATGGTCAACAAAAAACGACCCACGCGGGGTCGTTTTCGTGTATCTCGCCTAAACTTAAGCGCGCTTGCGACGATCGCCGGCTAAGCCGAACAATGCGCCGAAGACTGCAATTGCACCAAGACTTGCTGCAACGACGTTAGTGTCATCGCCAGCTTGTGGTAATGCAGTACCTTCTGCAGACTTCTTAGTCGCAGCACCAGAGTTGTTATCAGTGGTATCACCCTTAGTGTCGGTCGTGTTCTTCTTAGTAGAAATAGGAGTTGGCGTCTTAGGATCTTGCTTCTTAGGATCTGGCGTCTTAGGATCTTTGGCGGCAGCAGCGGCACGATCAGCAGCACCTTGCTTGTAGCCAGCGGCATAAGCGGTGTTCGCCATCTGTTCAGCAGTCGGCTTTACGCCATCCTTGCCATCCTTGTAGCCAGCCTTGATTTGTGCCAAAGCATCCTTGGCCTTAGCGGCATTGGCAGCTAATTCGGCGGCACGGTCAGCAGCACCTTGCTTGTAACCAGCGGCAAATGCTGAGTCCTTCATGGCCAGTTCAGTTGGCTTGTAGCCCTTTTTGCCGATGTCGTAGCCAGCCTTAATGTTGACCAAAGCATCCTTGGCCTTAATGGCGTTGTCTGCAGCGGTCTTAGCGGCAGCATCGCGAGCAGCCTTGTCGGCCTTACCCTGATTGTAGCCAGCGACAAATGCTGGATCCTTCATGGCCAATGCAGTCGGCGTGAACCCTTGAACACCAACTTTGTAACCAGCCTGAATCTCAACCAAAGCATCCTTAGCTTTCAGCGCATTCTCAGCAGCGGTCCCGTCTGCGGCTTCGCGAGCAACCTTATCGGCAACCCCTTGCTTGTAGCCGGCAACAAATGCTGGATCCTGCATGGCAATCTTAGTCGGGGTGAAACCTTGAACACCAACTTTGTAGCCAGCCTGAATCTCAACCAAGGCATCCTTAGCCTTCAGCGCATTCTCGGCAACTGTCTTTTGGGCCGCAGCATCACGGGCAGCCTTGTCAGCAACCCCTTGCTTGTAGCCGGCGGTAAATGCAGGATCCTTCATGGCTATATCAGTCGGTGTGAGACCTTGAGCACCAACTTTGTAACCAGCCTGAATCTCAACCAAAGCATCCTTAGCCTTCAGCGCATTCTCAGCAGCTGTCTTGGCTGCATCTTCTTGCTTAGATGTAGCATCAACAACAGACTTCTGAGCAGCAGCCCTCTCAGCAGCACCCTGCTTGTAGCCAGCAGCAAATGCCGGATCCTGCATAGATGATTCAGACGGCTTGAAACCTTTTAAGCCAAGTTTGTAGCCAGCTTGAGTCTGAACCAAGGCTTCCTTAGCCTTCAGAGCCGCTGCATCGTCGGCCTTTGCCTTCTCGGCAGCTGCTGCGGCATCAGCATCAGCCTTCGCTTGGTCGGAAGCCTGGGTGGACTTGTTCGGCGTGTTGGTGTCATTAAACGCGTTAGCAGGTGTGCCGGTGTCGGTCAGCTTATCAAGCGCAGCAGTAGCATCAGCTAATTGTTTCTGGAACTGTTCCTTCAGAGCCGGATCAGTCGTGCCAGCAATCTCTTTTTCAAGATAAGACTTGGAGTCGCTCAATTTTTTCTCTTGAGCAGCTTTGTCATCTGCAGCAGTCTTCGTCGTGTCGCCGGTAGCTGGCGTAGTCGTACCGCCATTGTCCGGTGTAGTCGTACCGCCATTGTCTGGTGTAGTCGTACCGCCATTATCCGGCGTAGGCGCATCAGTAAGCTTCTTAAGCGCAGCGGTCGCTGCATCTAATTGAGTCTGGAAGTGTTCCTTCACAGCCGGATTAGTCGCTCCAGCAACTTCTTTCTGCAGGTATAAGATATCTTGTTGCAGTTCAGGCGCACCCACGCCTGGCTCGGTCGACTCATTCGTATCAGCCTGAACTGATGCCGTCTGATTTCCTGCCAGTTGGAAGCTAAACAGCGCTGCAGCCGTAATCCCTGCAGCCATCCAACCCTTATGTGTCTTAAACAACTTCTTTGCTCCACGACGATCTGTCATTTCAGTTCCTCCTAATGTGGTTAACTCTGGTGTCAGCACGTATAACCCCCAGTGCTGGTTCTCCGTGAACTCATTATAGGTAGGAACATCGATTGAATACGAGGGCAATTAGATTACGATTATTACCAATACAAATGTTGTGGGTTATGGTGTAACTCTTTATCGTCAAAGTAGAGATAAAAGCCATAGAACGAATATTGCTTTATGTGAATGAACAATAACTCAAATTGCTAATATTCTCGTGAAAATCACCTAAATATATACTCCCCATCGCCTAAAACACGCTATATTCCTGGAATTTAACCACCTATTTGCCGGAACAAACACGTGGTGAATCAGTTCCGGAAATATATTGTTTAACGTTTTAGTCCGCTCGTCGGCATCTATTCATCTTCCACAACTAACGTTCGTCTGGTGTTCTCTAGAATAATTTGATAATTATTTACCGTCAAAACGCCACCCAACGATTGTTTCATCAGGTGGCGAATTTTAGTTAGTACAATGTGTAAGTGCCGGCACCAGTGGAAAAGTTGAAGGTGTTGGCGTTTGCCGCGTTTTCTTTCGTACTATAGTTATTCAGTGTGGTTTTGCTGAGCCCGAGTTCGCCTCGTAACAAATCTGAAACAGACTGTAACTCAGCGGTAGATGGCAACTGCAGGGAAGCGCCGTTGACCATGGCGCCGGTGCCCTTCAATGTCTTCTGATTGAAGGTCTTCGCACTGCTGCTGTAGCCGGTGGCGATACTCTTGATTTCATCAAACGTCAGGTTGGTTTGAATCGCGCTGCTCAAGGACTTCATCAGTGTGCTGTAATTGCTCAAGGTGCCTGCGCTTAAGGCGTTCTTGACGATGCCTTCGATGACCTCTTGCTGGCGTTTCTGGCGGCCGTAGTCACCTTCTGGATCGAGGTACCGCATCCGCGCGTAGGCCAAGGCTTGCGCGCCATTGAGGTGCATCGGGCCCTTGGTGAACTGATAGTTGCCGACGTGTTGGGGATCGGTCCAGGAAAAGGCAACGTTGACGTCGACGCCGCCGACCGCGTCGACGATTTTCCTCAGCCCGGTCATGTTGACCAGCACGTAATAGTTAATCGGCACGGCCAGTAACTTGGAAACGGTCGAAATTGCGCCATCCGTACCGTTATAGGTATACGCCGCGTTGATCTTGTCGCCTTGCACCGTGCCGCCTTGAATCTGGACGTAGGTGTCGCGGGGAATGCTGACCATCGTCGTGCGCTTTTGCTTCGGGTTGATGGTTGCCACGATCATGGTGTCGGTCCGGCCCTTATCCGTGCGGCCTAGCGCGCCGGTATCGGTCCCCATCAGGAGAATACTGATTGGCTTGGTGGCTTCGATGTTTTTCTTGGTGACCTTCGTTGTCTTGGTGGTCGGCTGGTACGTGCCCTTCACGGCATTTTCGGTTTGCGCATAGAGGCGCACCCCATAACCCGTTACCAAGACGAACGCCATGATCACCGTCAGCCAGATCAAGCGCCACATCATCATGTGTGGCGTCAGCTCTCGCCGAGAACGCGTGCGTCTTTCCATTCGTTTATTCTCCATTTGAATTGTTTCGATTGTCTTTCACATTCTAGCGCATTCCCGTCACGGTTGTAGGTCGAAAAGGTTAAGTTGTGGTAACATTAAACAAATATTAGAAATTGGAGGCGCATCATGCAGACTTTACCGACGAGAGAGGAGGTCCCAACCGAATTAACTTGGGACCTGAGCAAGATTTTTGCAACGGATGCCGACTGGCAAGCCGCCTATGACGACGTGTTGGCCCAGGGACAAGCCGCCGGGCAACTTCAAGGCACGCTTGGCACTTCGGCTGAGGCGCTGGCCGCGGGGATCACGCAGATTCTCGGCATCTACCGCGCACTGGAAAAAGTGTACGTCTATGCCAGCATGAAAAGCGATCAGGATACCGGCAACGCCACGTACCAGGCGATGAACGCCAAGGCTGAAAGCATGGCCGCCGTTGTCAGCAGCCAAACCGCCTTTTTGGAACCAGAAGTGCTGGCCATCGCCCCTGCGACGCTGGCCGATTGGGTCGCGACCAACGACACGCTGCGCGGCTACAAGCACTACTTAGACGGCATCACGGTCAACCGTGACCACGTGCTGACCGCAGACGCCGAAAGTCTGCTGAGTGCCGCCGGCGACGCGCTAGGCGCCTCGCGCGCCACGTTTAACGTGCTGGATAACTCGGATATCGACCTGGGTACCGTCACCAACGAAGCCGGCGAAACCGTCGCGTTAAGCAACGGCTTGTATGGTCAGCTGATGCGCTCGACCAAGCGGCCGGTGCGTGAAGGGGCCTTCAAGACCTTGTTCGGCGCCTACGCCAAGTTGCAAAACACGTTTGCCCAGACCTTGTCCGGTGAAACGAAGCGGCATAACTTCCTCGCCACCGCGCATCACTACGACTCCGCCCGCGAAGCCGCCATGGCCAACAACCACATTCCAACCAGCGTGTTCGACACCTTGATCAAAGAGGTCAACGCGCACCTGCCATTACTGCACCGCTACGTCGCTTTGCGCAAGCAGTTGCTTGGCGTCGACGAGTTACACATGTACGACATGTACGTGCCGCTGACGGGCAAGCCACCTTTGTCTTACACCTACCAAGAGGCGCAAGCCGAGGCCAAGCGCGCCTTGGCCCCGCTTGGCGAAGACTACCTCAGCCACCTCGACCACATCTACGCCAGCCGCGACGTGGACGTCATGGAAAACAAGGGCAAGCGCTCCGGAGCCTACTCCGGTGGTGCCTATGATACCGATCCCTACATTCTGCTAAACTGGCAGGACTCCGTCGATGAGCTATACACGCTGGTGCACGAATCCGGCCACAGTGTCCACTCGTGGTACACCCGCCACAACCAGCCGTATGTGTATGGCGACTACCCAATTTTCGTGGCGGAGATTGCGTCCACCAGCAACGAAAATCTGCTGACCGACTACTTCTTGAAGACGCAAACCGACCCGAAAGTACGCGCCTACATCCTTAACTACTACCTGGATGGCTTCAAGGGCACGGTGTTCCGCCAAGCCGAGTTCGCCGAGTTCGAGCACTGGATTCACCTTCAAGACGCCGCGGGCGAGCCACTGACCGCCAAGTCGATGTCCGCTTACTACGCCGATTTGAACGCGCGGTATTACGGGCCGGCCGTCGCACGTGATCCGGAAATCGCCTTGGAATGGGCGCGGATTCCGCATTTTTACATGAACTATTACGTCTACCAATACGCCACGGGCTTCGCCGCGGCGTCGACGCTGGCCAGCCGCATTACCGCCGGCGTGCCAGGCGCCGTTGACCAGTACCTCGGCTACCTCAAGTCCGGCTCCAGTAAGGACGCCATCGACACGATGAAACTCGCCGGCGTCGACATGACGAAGCCGGACTACCTCGAGGCCGCCTTCAAGGTCTTCGAAACTCGGCTGGATGAATTAGAAGGCTTAATCAATCAATAATCTCTGACCGCCTCCCTAATTCGGAGGCGGTTTTGGTGAAAGGAGTTTATTATGAAAATCGGCTTTATCGGCACCGGCGTCATGGGCACCGGCATCATCTTAAATTTGTTGAAGGCCGGCTACGCGGTCACCGTCTACAACCGCACCAAGGCGCACGCCGCTACCGTGCTCGCTGCCGGCGCCACCTGGGCCGACTCACCGCAGGCCGTGGCCGCGGCGAGCGACGTGACGCTGTCGATGGTCGGCTTCCCCGCCGATGTCGAGCAGGTGTATTTCGGCGAGACCGGGATTCTGGCCGGCGCCAAGCCGCACAGCATCGTCGTGGACATGACCACGAGCACGCCGACGCTGGCGCAAACGATTGCCACCAAGGCCGCAGCGCAATCGGTGCAGGCCCTCGACGCGCCGGTATCCGGCGGTGACGTTGGCGCCAAGGCCGGCACACTGTCCGTGATGGTCGGCGGGCCGGCAACGGCACTCGCGCAGGTGCAGCCAATCTTTAATGTCATCGCCAGTCACGTCACGCGCTTCGGCGACGCCGGCAGCGGCCAACACGCCAAGATGGCCAACCAAATCATGATTGCGGGCACGATGACCGGCCTCACCGAGATGTTGGTTTACGCCAAGGCGGCTGGGCTGGACCTCACGCAGGTCATCGCCACCGTCAGCGGCGGTGCCGGCGATAACTGGAGCATGCGCAACTACGGCCCGCGGATTCTCGCCGCCGATTACACCCCGGGATTTTTCGTGAAGCACTTCGTCAAGGACTTGAAAATCGCCTTGGCGGAGGCCCAACGCATGCACCTCGACTTGCCCGCCACCGCCGAAGCGGCACGGCTGTACGAGGCCCTGCAAGCCGCCGGGGACGGCGATCTGGGCACGCAAGGGTTGATCACCAGCTATCCCTCATGGCAATAAAAAACACGCAGCCCGCGGGCTGCGTGTTTTTGTTAACTAAAGGGACCGAAACTATTGTTGCTACTGGCATCGGCAAACATGCTGTAAATCAGCTTGCACAATACCGCAATCAGGAGAATCGCAACCACATGGGTCACGATAAACGCGTAGATGCGGTCAAGATGGGTTTGAATCGCCGTGTAGTAAATCGTCGTCGTCGCCGCAATCGACACGAGCAGCACCACCATCGTCAGCAAGGTGACATTCACGCCGACGTAGTAGCCACCAGTCTGCGTGCCCACCAAAGCGTACAGCAGGAACAGCACGCTGACCGGCACCGCAAGATTGCTGTAATGACCGAACTCGTTGAGACCGGTGAGGTAATCAGCGCGCTTGTCGCCGAGTAGCGACCCGCTGACCACATGCGCCGTCGAAGCATACAACAAGATGCCACAGAACATGATTAAGAACCAGGCGAAAAATGTGGCAAAGCCGCGCTCACTGTCGCCGGCGCTGATGACTTGATGAAGCTGCGCCGTGGCGTACCGGCGATGGTTATCGGTGAAGAAGCTCAAGCCAACTAACAACGACGTCAAGCCGATGCTGGTTAGCCCGGCGTACTTGTGATAGGTCCGCGTAATCGTGGCCGGGTGCTTAATCGAATCGAGTAGGTAGTGCCAGTAGTCTTTGAGAAACAGCGAAAAAGCGCTGGGCTGCGTCGGCGGGAGCGGCGTCGGTTGGGGCGCAATGGGCTGTTGCTGCGGCTGTTGGGTCGCCTGCTGAGCAGTCGCCGGCGCCACGGGTGGCTGAACGGGCGTCGGCGCAGCCTGACTCGTGGTGGTCGCCGGCGTCAACCGCGCGCCACAGAAGGTACAAAACTCGGCATCAGCAGGGATCTGCTGGCCGCAGTTGGGACAAGTAATCATCGCAATTCTCCTTTTATGATGGCATGATAATATCCCTATTCTACCAATCTTTGATTAATCGCGCAGGCGCCGAATGCCCAATGCGATAAAATAAAATCCAAACTCGATGGCGGCAATGAAAAAGGTGACCGGCCAATTGGTGATGTAACCCAGGTACAAACCAAGCCAGACGCCAATCAGCGCGGCGCCGACACTGATGGCCAGCATCGCTGGCAGCGTGTGGCCGAGGTATTTCGCCGCCGCACTCGGTAGCGTCAGCAAGATGAACACCAGTAGGCTACCGACGATTTGCGCGCCGATGGACACCGACACGGCAAGAATCAAGAGAAAATAGATCGACAACAAGTTGCGCGGCAGGCCCTGCGCCCGCGCGCCGTCTGGATCAAAGGAGTCAAACGCCAGGCTACGGAACCCGAAGCACAACGTCACCAACACAGCCCCGGCCAAGCCGACCAGCTGCCAGACGTCACCGCGAGAAATGCCAACGATGCTCCCGAATAAAATCGTCGTGGCGTAGCTGCTGCTGGAGTCGGACAGGGAGAGAAACAGGATGCCCAACCCAACAAACAGACTCGACACCGCCGAAATCGACGCCTCCCGCCGCGACGCCTTCACCGACAACTTGCCCACCGCAATCGAGCTGACGATGGTGAACAGCAACATCCCCACCAAGGGACTGATGCCGGCGAACACGGCAAAGGCGGCACCGGCAAAGCCAACCTCGCTTAACGTGTGCGACAGAAACGACATGCCCCGGGCGCTGACGAAGACGCCAACCAAGCCACAGGTGATGGCGATAAAGGTGCTGGCCATGAAGGCATTTTGCATGAATTCATAGGCAAACATCACTGCACCTCCTCTGCGGGTTGAAGCTCGGGCGGCATCTTCGCCATATCCATGGCGCTGGTGGGCTTCAGCTCGTAGTCATCCGGGGTCAGCAACAGGTACTGATCGGTATACTCCCGCGCCAGTTGCAGGTCATGGGTGATGAAGAGGACCGTAAGCCCGCTGTTGCGGTTGAGCTGACGCACGAGACTCATCAGCTCGGTTTTCGTGTTGACGTCGAGACTGGCGGTGGCTTCGTCGAGAATCAGGAAGTTCGGCGCAGTCAGCAGTGCCTGGGCGAGGTACGCCTTTTGTTTTTCCCCGCCGCTGGCTTGCCCAATCAGCTGGTGTTGCCGCTCGGTCAGCTCAGTTTGCTTCAGCACCGCATCCAGCGCTTGCTTCTCCGCGCGCGTGTGCCACGGCCACAAGCCGTGCTGGTTGAGTTGGACGAAGCTGCGGATGGTCAACGGGTACTCGCTGTCGATGTTGCGAAACTGCGGTACGTACCCCAGGCGCAGCCCCGGCATCCGGGTAATCGTTCCGCCCACGGGCTGGAGTTCACCCATGATCAGGCGCACCAAGGTCGTCTTCCCCACCCCGTTGGCCCCAATCAAGCTCGTCAAGCTGCCTTGCGCCAACGTAAAATTCAAATCGGAATACAGCGGCCGGTCATGAAACCCGAACCGCAAATGATTAATACTAATAAGCGCAGAAGACATAAAACCTCCAAGTTGTGAGC
This sequence comes from Lacticaseibacillus nasuensis JCM 17158, assembly GCF_001434705.1. GTDB lineage: Bacteria > Bacillota > Bacilli > Lactobacillales > Lactobacillaceae > Lacticaseibacillus > Lacticaseibacillus nasuensis. Next base: position 269,450 of record NZ_AZDJ01000003.1, on the reverse strand, counting down.
AAGTTGTGAGCGAGGGCGGTTAAGAAGCGGAACACAGGCGCCGCCTGAGGGTTGACTCGCGGGCTTTGCGAGTCGGCCATCAGGTGGTCCTGTGTGTAGCTTCTTGCCCTCGCGAACACGATTAAGTTGTGAGCGGGCCCGGTTATGAGGCGGAGCAGATGCGCTGCCTGGGCGGTGAGTCGCGCACTTTGCGACTCGGCGGCCCCTGCCCGCCACACCACCGCCAGCCTTAAACAGTAATGATTACGATTTACCAAACTAGTTTACCTGAAGTCAGTAGCCTTGACCAGAAAGTTTCCCCACGGGGCATGAAAAGAGCCACCGCACTGGGTGGCTCTTGGTGCTAGCGGACCTCGTCTAGGTTGTTGGCCTTGCTGAAGTCGATGTAGATGGTCTTGGGGTTATCCTTCACGATCAGGATGTAACCGTGGCCGAGGAACGGCTTGTCGCCGCGATAAGTCAGCGGAAATTCCTGCGCCGGCGCCACGTCGCCTTGAATCAGCAACGCGTACATTTCGTCATCCGTATAGTCGTCGGAAAAAGCCACGGCCACCGGCGCGGTGACCAGTTGCTTGGCTTTGTTCATCAGCTGAATGACCTCAAAAATCTGGTTGGTGACAGCGGCGGGAAACACTTCTGCCACGGCGTCGCTAACATGATGCTTCTTAGTGGATTCGTACATGGGCTCCTCCGTTACGTTGAGCTTGCGTTAGAAAGTGGCGGTATCCGGATCGGTAGCCAACCCGGCGGTCCCGTGCAAGGCATCGATGACTTCCATGTCATGATGACTTAATTCGAAGTCAAACAGCTGCGCGTTTTCTTGAATGCGCTGTTCGTGCACGGACTTTGGCAGCGGCAGGAAGTCGTGTTGCAGAGACCAGCGCAAGACGATTTGGGCGACACTCTTGTGGTAGCGCGCGGCGATCTTTTTCAACTCGCCGACTTCGAAAATCTTGCCGGTCCCAAGCGGGCTGTAGGCCTCGCTTAAGATGTTATGCGCCTGGTTGTAGGCGACCACTTCTGGCTGCAGGTCGGAGGGGTTGAGGAAAATCTGGTTGACCATCGGCGTGATGTTAGCCGTTTTGGCCAGTTCGTCGAGGTGGTGTGGCCGGAAGTTCGAGACCCCGATGGCGCGGGCCTTGCCGGCTTGGAGGATTTCCTCCATGGCGCGCCAAGTTTCGGCGTTGGTGTCCTGCCAGGTGTCGCGGAACTTGATGGGGTTCGGCCAGTGAATCAGGTACAAGTCGACATAGTCCGTGCCCAGGCGCGTCAGGCTGGCGTCAATGGCCTGCTTGGTGGCGTTGTAGCCGTGATCGCCATTCCACAGCTTGGTGGTCAAGAACACCTCGCTGCGTTGCAAACCGGATTGGCGAATGCCGGCGCCGACGCCTTCCTCGTTGCCATAAGCGGCCGCGGTATCGATATGGCGATAACCCGCCTTCAGTGCCGCCGCAACGCTTTGTTGGGCGACGGTATCGGCTGGCGTCTGCCAGGTGCCAAAGCCAACGATGGGAATCTTTACGCCGTTAGCCAGCGTGTATGTATCGGTCAGTTTAGTCAAATGTGCCATCAAAATTGCTCCTTTCAGTCCGTCATGGTCTTCAATAAGGCCTGGCCCGCCGCGTCGCTTTCGCGAAACGCGCGGCCCAGCGCCAGGGTTTTGTCCACGATAATGCTTTGCGCGTCGATCACTTGATACGGGTGGTCGCCGGCTTTTTCCTGCGCCAAGGACAGCTCGGTGCAGCCGAGCACCACCACGTTGACCCCGAATTTGTCGTGCATCGTGGCGAGAATCTCGTGGTACAACGCCGCGTTGACGACGTTTTGCTCCTTGATGTAGGTGTAAATCAGGTCCATCACCTGGTCTTGCAGCGCCGCGTCGCCAAGCACCACTTCGCGCCCGGTGCGTTCGATTTCATGCGTGTAGATGCCATCGGCGATGGTGCCCTTGGTGGCGATCAGGCCGATGCGCTGCTCTTCTGGGTAGCGCGCGCACATTTCTTGAATCGCGATGCGCGGCATGTGCAGCAAGGGCACGTCGGTGGCCGCCTGCAGGTCATCGAAGAAGTAATGGGCGGTGTTGCACACCATCACCATGAAATCCGGGTGCAGCAGGCTTTGTTGCTGAATGTCCGCCAGCAGGTCGGGATAAAAACTCGGCTGGCTGTGATCGAGGATATAGCTGGTACGATCGGGCACCGTGGCGTCATTGACCAGGATGTAATTCATATAATCCTGGTCCTTTTTGGCCTGGGTGCGCGCGTTGAGCAGGCGCACGTAACTCTCCGTCGCCGCCGTGCCCATGCCGCCGATCACGCTGAAAAAGTGTCGCATCTTATTCGCCTACCTTTAGTTGTTCAGCATAGTGCTGAACGGCCGGCATGTCACCGACGTAAGGCTGACGCAAGCCGCGCACGAGCTGGCGGCGCTCCTCGCCCTTGGCCACCACGGCGGTCACCGTGGTGTCATCGGCGGCGGCCAGCGCGGCTTGAATCGCCGTTTCGCGGTCGAGAATCGTTTCCACCTTGACCGCGGGGTTCTTCATCGCCGCTTGAATCTCGGCGCAAATCGCGGCCGGATCCTCGTAACCTGGATCGTCGGTGGTCAAATAGGCGGTGTCGGCGTATTCGTCGAGGACCTTGGCGAAGTCCGGGCGGCGACTGATACCTTTGTCGCCAGGCGCGCCGATGACGACGTTGAGCTTGTGCTTGGGATACTCAGCGCGCAGGAAGTGCAACAACGCCTTGAGGCTGCCGTAATTATGGGCAAAATCGACGTACACCGTGCCGTGGCCGGGCAGCGCAACGTGCTCCATGCGACCGGGAATCTTCACGTTTTCAATGCCCGGGACGGCCTTGCTGGCATCGACGCCGGCCAGGCCGGCGCCGATGATGGCCGCGGTGGCGTTGCTTTCGTTAAAGTCACCGATGAGCGCCAGCTTGTATTGACCACCGACGTTCAGCGCCGCGGCCTTGTCGGTCACCGGCACCAGCTTGAACTGGCTGCGGCTGGTGTCCGAGGACAGGCTCTCGTAGCGAAAATCGATGTCCAAGTCCGCCTGGGCCGGCTTGAAGCCCGCGCTGGCAAACAAGTAGATGCTTTCCGGATAGGTGGTCGTCGTGGCCGCCGCGTAAACCTCTGCGAAGTGCTCGGTTTCGGCGTTGATGACGACCTTGCGCGCGTTGACCAGCACCTGCATCTTGTTGTGCAGGTAATTGGCAAAACTCGGGTGCTCGTTGCGGCCGATGTGATCCGGCGTGATATTCAAGAAGAAGCCGACGTCATAGGTCAGCCCGAACACGCGGTTGCGCAGGTAGGCTTGGCTCGACACCTCCATCACCAGGTGCGTCATGCCGTTATCGACCGCCTCGCGCATTTCGTGGAACAGGTCCAAGGACTCCGGCGTCGTGAGCGTTGATGGGAAGCGCTGGTCGGCATTCGGACCCACGATGCGCTCGATGGTCGACAGCAACGCCACGTGCTTCGGGTGGGCCTGATTCAAGATGCCATAGGTGAAGTACGCGCTGGTGGTTTTGCCCTTGGTGCCGGTGTAGGCGATTACCGTCATGTCGTCTTGCGGGTAGTCGTAAAACGCGGCGGCCAGGATGGCCATGGCCTTGGTGACGTTCACGACGATCAAGGCGTTCATGCCGTTGCCTTCGACGTAAGGCTTCTCGGCGACATACGTGATGGCACCGTTGTCCTTAGCCATCGACAGGTAAATCGGCCGGAACTTCTCCCCTTTGCAGAAAAACAGGCTCGGGCCGGACACCTTGCGTGAATCATAGGCGATACCGGTCATGTCCGTATTCAAATCGTTTTGCACCGCGCTGCTTTTCAGCAGGTGATGTTCCTTGAGTAATAAAATACATGCGTTCAGTGAAAGTGCCATTGTAATCTCCTCCGGGTTAGCCGACGCAAAATCAATTCAATTATAGCATAGCGTTAACGTCTCACCGCGACGATGGTGACCGAGTAATCACCGGCCGGCGCGTGCACAACCACCGTGTCCCCGGCGGCGTGCTCCAGCAGCGCCTGCCCCAGCGGCGAATCACTGGCCAAATTACTCGGCGCCATGCTGGCCTCCACCGGGCCCACCAGGCGGTAAGTGCCCTCATCGCCGGGCCCAAAGCTGACGGTAATCGTGGTGCCGATTGCCGCCACGTCGCCTGCCGGAGCCGGCACCGGCTGGCCATAGCGCAGCAGCTTGTCCAGATACCGCAGTCGCCCTTCCAGCTGGCGCAAGTCGCGCTTGGCCGCGCTATATTCCGCGTTCTCCGAGCGGTCCCCGAGGGCGGCGGCCGCGGCCAGCCGCTGAATATACTGCGGCCGGTCGTGCTTTAATTGTTCAACCTCCGCCTGCAAGTGGTCACGACCGGCTTGCGTAATCGGAAAATAGGTCACCATGCCACCACACCTCCCCCGTGTGAATTCGCCTCAGAATCGAAAAACATCCCCACCACCGCGGTGCGGATGCCTCTGTTAGAACAAGTCGCCGAAGTATTCCTGCACGCCGCGCCAGATCAAGACGAAGAGATTGCCCTTCTTGACGCGCCGGGTGGTTTGCACGGCCACGCGTGGCGCCTGGTTCGCCCCCACATAGCCGCGCGCCTCGCCGTCAGCCGCCAAGCTGATGGCGCCGGCAACCGTGCCGCGGGCAAGCGGCGCGCTTAACGCGTGGCGCTGCACCCACTGGCCAAGGACGGTTTGCGCGGTCACGGCCGTTGGCACTACCACGCGCGTTGCCGCCATGGTTGCGACCGGCACGCGCGTGATCGTGCCGCGGACCAGCTTCGCCGTTTTGACGCCACTGATGCGAGTCCCGGCCGGAATGGTGATGGCGTGCCAATCGGCGTACACCTGCTTCATCAACTTCGCAGTTTGAATGAACCGGCGGTCGCTTTGCTTGCCATTGGCGTGCATCACCACGGTAATCACCCGCATGCCCGCCTTGTTCACCGTGCCGACAAAACAGTCGCCGGCCTTGTCCCCGGTGCCGGTTTTCAACCCGTCGACAGGGAGGTCAGCCTCGTAGTCCTTTTGCCCCTTCAACAAGAGGTTCCAGCTCGTCATCTCGGCTTGGTCGCTCGTCCCCTTGGCAAAGGTCAGCTGCCGCGTGGCGGTGGTCGTCAGCACATCGGGAAAATCGGCGATGAGGTGCTGGGCAACTTGGGCCATATCGCTTGCCGACATTTGGTTCTCGTCGGTGTCGCTGGTGCCGGCCAGCTTGTCCGGGCCGATTTCCTTGTTGACCAACCCCGAGGCGTTGACGATGTGGGCGTCAGTGATGCCCCATTCCTTGAGCTTGGCGTTCATCATGGCGACGAACTTGGTTTGGTTGCCGGCCACGGCATTGCCTAACAACATGACCGCGGCGTTGGCCGATTCGATCAGGCTCGCCTCGTACAGCGTGCGCACCGTGTACTTGGTGTTGGCGCTCAAGGCAACGTTAGACAACGCCTTGTTGCGACTGATTTTGACGAGATTGGCATCCGGCGTCGCGGTATCGGTCCACTGCAGGCGGCCGGCCTTGATGGCCTCGCGCACCAGGTAGATGCTGACGAGTTTGCTCATCGACGCAATCGGTAGCGGCGTGGACGCGTTATTGGCCGCCAAAATCTTGCCGGACTGCGCATCGATGGCGATGGCCGCTTTGGCATCAATGGTTGTATCGGCCTGGGCGGGGTGCGGGGCGACCCCCACCAGCGTCGCCAGCGCAATGACAGCAGCGACGATGAATCGTTTCCACTTAATGACGCTCACTCCTTTGGCTTTTGCAGTGTGGTGCCAAGTTGCAACGGCAGGTGAATGACAAAACTAGTCAGCTCCGGCGTCGAGTCGGCGTAAATATACCCGCCGTGCAGCGTGACGAAGCTTTGGGCGATGGCGAGGCCGAGGCCGGTGCCGCCGGTTTCCTGCGAGCGGCTTTCCTCGACGCGGTAGAACCGGTCGAAGAGGCTGCTCAGCGAGTCGTTGGGAATCTGCGGCCCGTCGTTAGAGACCTTGATGACGGCTTCGGAGCCGATTTTTTCGGCGTCGAGGTAGATGTGCTTGCCGCCCTTGCCGTACTTCAAGGCGTTGACGATCAGGTTGTTGAACACCCGGCCGAGCTTCTCGGTGTCGGCCTCCATGATCAGCGGATCGGGCTTGCCGGTGACGACAAAGCTCATGTCCGCCCGCTCAGCTTCCAGCTCGTAGCTGGCGGCTAGCTGTTCCAGCATCGCCACCATGTTGAAACTCACGGCGTTCAGCGGCGTCGTGGTTTGCCGCGCCTTGGTGTATTCGAAGAGGTCCTCGACCAGCACCTTCATCTGCTTGGCCTTCATGTAGGCGGTGTGCGTGTACTTCACCAGCTCCTCATCGCCTTTATACTGGCCATCCTCGATTAACCCGAGGTAACCGATGATGCTGGTCAGCGGCGTGCGAATGTCGTGGGAGACGTTGGTGATCAACTCGTCTTTGCTTTGTTCGATGCGGCGCTCCTCGGCCATGGAGTTCACGGCCGATTCCACCAGCGCGTTGATCGAGTTGATCACCTTCTGCAAATCGGTGCCCACGGCGAAATTGATGCGATGGTCGAGGTGACCGCTGGCGATGTAATGCAGCTCGGCGATGACGTGGCGCATCTGCATCTGGTGGTAGCGGCGAATCAGCCGCCAATAGACAACCACCGCATCGACCACCAGCATCAGCCCGGTCAGCGGGTAGCGCCAGCTCCACAGGTGCGTGTCTTGGCCGAACACGACCACGTTTTTGATGCCCCAAATCGCGTTTTGCAGCTTCGGATTTTGCGCCGTGACCTCTTTTAGAATCACGACCAAGGCGAGGTTCAACATCAACAGCAAAATGACCGTGATGATGCCCTCGCCCCATAGCTCGGATTTCTCTTTGGCGGTTAGCCGTACTTTTTCCATTTATCCTTCAACCTTATAGCCGACGCCCCAAACGGTTTCGATGACCTTCTCGCCTCCGGTGGCCTCTTCGATTTTGTCCCGCAGGTGCGAGACGTGGACCATCACCGTCTTGGCCGACACGATGGATTCCTGTTGCCACACGCGCTCGAAGATTTCATCCGCGGAGAAGACGCGGTTCGGGTGCGACGCCAGCAGGTACAAAATGCCGAATTCCAGCGCGGTGAGTTGAATCTGCTTGCCGGTCAAGGTGGTGACCTCGTGGCTGTCGCGCTCGATGGTCAGCGGGCCGACCTCCAGCTCGTCGGGTTCGGGATTGGTGACGTTGTTGGTGCTGCGGCGCAACAAGCTCTTGACCCGCGCCATGACTTCCAGCGGGTTGAAGGGCTTGGTGACATAGTCGTCGGCCCCGGTGATGAGGCCTTGAATCTTATCCATGTCGCCGGTCTTCGCGCTGACGATGAGGATCGGGATCTGCGAGTCCTTGCGCACCTGCTTGACCACCTCGATACCGGACATGTTCGGCATCATGATGTCGAGAATCATCAACGCGGTGTCGGGGTTGGTGGCCAACTTGGTAATGGCCTCCTTCCCGCTCAAAGCCTGAAGCGGCTCGTAGCCTTCGTTTTTAACGTAAATGCTAAGCAGTTCAACGATTTCTTTATCATCATCGACAATCAAGATTTTCATAGTTGGGAATCTCCTTGAAGTTGTGAGCGAGCCCGGTTAAGGGACGGAGCACAAGCGCTGCCTAGCGCTTGAAAGGCGCTTTTTGCCTTTCGAGTGCTAGGGGGACTTGTGTGCAGTCCCTTGGGCTCGCGAACACGATTAAGTTGTGAGCGAAGGCGGTTAGCGGACGGAGCGTAGGCGCCGCCTGAGTGCTGAAGCACGGGTTTTGTGCTTCGGTGCTCAGGTGGTCCTACGTGTAGTCCGCTGCCTTCGCGAACACGATTAAGTTGTGAGCCGGGGCGGGTAGAAGACGGGGCACAAGCGTCGCCTGAGTGCTTGAAAGGCGCTCTTTGCCTTTCAAGTGCTCAGGTGGACTTGTGTGCAGTCTTTTGCCCCGGCGAACACGATTAAGTTGTGAGCGAGCCCTTAAGCGAACCCTAAACCCACCATTCGTGCTCTTTGCCCCTTCATTGTACCAGCCCCGCCAAGCCCCGGCGTTGACCCCGCCGCAATTACGCAGAATCTTCAAAATTTGACCCAAAAAAATCCCACCAGAGGCGGGATGATGAGGCTACTTCAAGTCTGGCGTGGTAATCGTGATCTTGCCCCACTTGGTATACGTGATGGTGATCAGTTCATCAATCGTTTGCCCTTGGCGCTTCACGGTGATGCGCAGCTGGTATTGTTGCGGCAGCTGACTGGCGCGGTCGATGACGAGTTGATAGTGCAGCTTTTTAATGCTGGTCTGCTTTAACTGCGAATCACTGCCGGATTGCGCCTGTTGTCCTTGCGTCCAGATGGCCTTGGCGTGCTTGCCGGTGAAGCCCATCGTCACCGTGTCGGTGGTTTTGGTCCGCTTCAACTTAGCCTGTTTCAGCGCCGACTGCGGAATCGCCTTGATCTGATCGCCACGCAGTTGCCCGGCAAAACCGGCGGGGTTGGCCATGGCTGTCATCGACTTGGAGGCATCGATCCAGTGATCCCCCACCTTCAAGTAGCTGTGCTTCGCATCGTAATAGAGCTCCACAGGCTTGGGCTGCGTCTGCCCGGTGACCTGCGACGTGCCGCGCATCTGTAGCGGCTTCATGATGAAATCGGCATCCAGATCAGCGTGCGTGGTTTGTGAGGCAGTGCTAACCATGGTCGTGACGGCCATGTGGACACTCTTTTGCTTCACCTGGGCAGCCGTGGCGGCCTGAACCAGCTTGGCGATGTTCGGCCCGGCCGGCTTGGTGGGCTTGGCGGAGTTGCCGCTGTGGCAGCCCGTGCTGACCACGGCCAAGGCGGCCAATACCGTCAATAACACTTTCTTCATCACAATGCTCCTCCCAATCTCAGCTAAAAAATCCCACCAATAGCGGGATTTCATGGTTAATCAATCGTTGGAGCAGTGACGGTTACCTTACCCCAGTTGGAATAAGTTATGGCCATCTGCTCATCAGCCGGTTTGCCTTGGTAGGTCAGCGACAGGCCCATCACGAATTTCTGCGGGAGCTTGGTGGCGCGATCGATGACGAGTTGATAGTCGACCGTTTTGAACTTCGCGTCTTTCATCAGCGCGTTGACTTGGTTATTGGCCAGCGCCTTTTTGCCTTGCTTCATGATGGCTTGGGCTTGTTTGCCGGTGAAGTGCATCGTCACCGTGTCCGTGGTCTTGGTCCGCTTCAACTTGGCCTGCTTCAATGCAGTGCTCGAAATAGACTTGATTTGCCCCCCGTTGAGTTGAGACTTAAAACTGGCGGGATTAATCAGCTGCTGCATCACGGCGGTGCCGTCGACCCATTGCGTGCCGGTCTTCACGTAAGTCTTCTGCTCGTCCAGGTACAGCGACAGCGTCTTGTCCTGCCCGGCGCCGGTGACCCGATACTCGCCAAGCATCTGCAGTGGCTTCATGACAAAATCAGCGTTCATATCCACGTGCATGGTTTCCGAGTCCGCCTTCATCGTGGTGGCCATCTGCATGTGCGTATTTTTCTGTTGGGCTTGGGCAGTGGCGGAGGCCTTCACGATCTTGGCGATATCCGGGCCGGCCTGCGCCGATTTGCCGGTTTGGCTCGTGCCGCAACCGGTGATCACCAAGGCCAACGCGGCCAAGGCAGAGATGAGTGCTTTCTTCATGATGAATTCTTCCTCCTGATGGTGCATGTAGACCAGCATACCAGAAAAAGGTGGGGTCGTGCCGGAGAGTTTCAGTAAGCCAGCCGCTGGTCCTGCTAAACCGGGCAAGTTGTGGTCAGCCACCAAAAAAACGCGGCCGGGTCAATGGCCCAGCCGCGCACACAGTCATTATTCGATTGAGTAGTTCGGTGCTTCTTTGGTGATCTGAACGTCATGCGGATGACTTTCTTTCAAGCCCGCGCCGGAGATCTGGACGAACTGGGCGTTGTCGGCCAGCGCCTGAATGTCCGGGGCGCCGACGTAGCCCATGCCACTGCGCAAGCCGCCATCCATTTGGTAAATCACATCGGCGAGGCTGCCCTTGTAGGCGACGCGGCCTTCGATGCCTTCTGGGACCAGCTTCTTGGCTTCGTTGACGCCGCTTTGGAAGTAGCGGTCGGAACTGCCATGGCTTTGGCTCATCGCGCCCATGCTGCCCATGCCGCGATAAGTCTTGTACCGGCGGCCTTGGTAGATTTCAAACTGGCCAGGCGCTTCGTCGGTGCCGGCAAGCATCGACCCCAGCATGACCGCGGCGCCGCCTGCGGCCAAGGCCTTGACGATGTCACCGGAGAACTTGATGCCACCATCGGCGATGATGGCCTTGCCGCGTTCGCGAGCCACAGTGGCCGCGTCGTACACGGCGGTCAGCTGAGGCACGCCGACGCCGGCAACGATCCGCGTCGTGCAAATCGATCCGGGGCCAATCCCGACCTTAACGACATCGGCACCGGCATCATATAACGCCGCGGCCCCTTCGGCCGTGGCGACGTTGCCGGCAATCAGCGTGGCGTCCGGGAAGTGTTCACGAATCTCGCCAATCTTCCGCAGCACACCAGCAGAATGGCCATGCGCCGTGTCGATGACAATCGCGTCGGCGCCGGCGTCTAACAAGGCCTGGGCGCGCTCGAAGGTGTCGCTGGTGACGCCCACCGCGGCGGCCACCAACAGCCGGCCCTTGTCATCCTTGGCGGCATTCGGGAACTCGATCACCTTTTCGATGTCCTTGATGGTGATCAAGCCGGACAAGCGCCCGTCTTCATCGACCAGCGGCAGCTTTTCAATCTTGTGCCGCTGCAAAATGGCTTCGGCCTCCCCTAGCGTCGTGCCGGTTGGCGCGGTCACCAGGTGGTCCTTGGTCATCACCGTGCCGATGGCGACGGTGTGGTCGGCAACGTAACGCAGGTCGCGGTTGGTGATGATGCCCGTGAGCTGACGGCTGTCCCGGTCGGCGACGATCGGCACGCCGGAGATGCGGTACTTCTTCATTAAATCATCGGCGGCGCTCACCGGATCGTCTGCAGTGAGGAAAATTGGGTTGGCGATGATGCCATTTTCGCTACGCTTAACCGTCAACACCTCATCGGCTTGCTGGGCAATGGTCATGTTCTTATGAATGACCCCCAAGCCGCCTTGGCGCGCCATGGCGATGGCCATGTCGGCTTCGGTCACGGTGTCCATCCCGGCGGAAATGATCGGAATGTTGAGGTGCAGATTCGGGGCGAGTTGAGTCGAGAGATCGACGTCTTGCGGCAACACATGACTTTCGGCAGGGATCAACAATACATCATCAAACGTAAAACCACGGCGCGTAAACTTTGTCTCCCAATTACTCACGTGAACAGCCTTCTTTCAAATTTTGTTGTTGACTAGATTAGCATGCCAACTCCCTAGCGTCAAACTAAAATGAGCACACTCTCATTCGTGTTTTGCCAGTCTTGAACCCGCCACCGGTCTGCGCGATGATAGGGCCATTAACTTCGCGAGGTGTGCACATGACAATTCCAATCGGTTTGGCCCGGCTCGGGCAGTTCTTCCATGAGTTTCGCAGCGGTCGCGGCGTGGCGCTCACGGCGGCGGCCAGCAGCTTTTCACCGGCGACGTTATCGCGCTTTGAACGCGGCAACCAAGACATCAGTGCCGCCAAAGCGCAACGGCTGATTGATGCGCTGGGCCTGGAGCCGCAAGACTTTCTGCCGCTGTTAACGGAGGCGCCTGAGATTTTTCCCTTCATGGCCCGCGGCCTAGTCGAAGGCCAGGCGCAAGCCGCCCTCCTGAAACGCCAGCGCGCATTTGCCGCGGCGCACCCAACGCCCAGCGGCTTGACCACCTTGGCGGACGCGTGGTTTGCCGCGGCCTTGCACTGGGCAGAGCCGACGTTTCGCCTGAGCCTCGCCGCCGAGCAGCGCCTCGCCGATTTTCTCGTCGTACCGGAAAACCTGACGCCCCTGGAGGAAGGCATCCGCGCCGCGCTGATTGCGCCGGCCAGCCACGAGTTGCTAGAAATCTTGTGGCAGCGCTCCGAGCGCATGAGCCACAACTTGCGCAAAGACTACCGCGGCGTGTTGCTGATCGATTATTGGCTCAGCGCCGCGGCCAACCGCGACACCGATTTTCTCACTGCGCACCAAGCCGAACTTACGGCAGAGTTGGCGGCTCACGGTCACCTCAACGCTTACCGGGACACCCTACCGCGCTGGCGCTTCGCCCAGCGCTTGGCCACCTGGGTCCAGGCCCCGACGCCGGCCCACGCGGCGGCGGTGACGGCTTATCTCGACGCCGAGCGCGCCGTGGGCCACCTCACCGCTGCCACCTACTACGCGGCGCTTTATGCCCACGCCCAAGCCGCGCAACCCGCCCACAACCCGGCGTTGGTCGATCACTTCGGCACGCTGAACACCAGTCAGACTGCCGGCGGGGTCTTGGCCCAGCGGCTGCGCCTGTTTGGGGTCACGCCGGAAGACCTGCCCAGTGATCGCGACCCCAGTACGTTGCGGCGCTATATGAACGGCCAATCGCAGTTAGGCTTTGGGGCCATGACCCAAGTCAGCGCCGAGCTCGCGTTGCTGCCGCAAACGCTGCTCATGAGCGCCGGCGGCACCGCCAAGCACGTCGGCCACAAACCGGGCCTGTACAGCTATTGGTACCAAATCACCGACTGCGCCACGGTCGCCGCGGCCGAGCAATTGTATCAGCAGTTCCGCACCGATGCCGCTGCGCTACCTACCCCCATCGCCACCGCGCAAGACTTTATCCTGCAGGCCACATTATCCGACCAGTTTGCGGTGACCCCGACGATTGGCCTCGCCAAGCACACCCCGGCTGCGTTTACGCAACTCGTGCAGTCTAATCGCTGGGGCGTTCAAGAAGGCCTCACCATCAAGTATCTCGCCGAGTGGCTGGCGGCCAGCGACCTGCCGCTGTTTTGCGACCGGGTGGCGCGCCGGTGCCGCGATTATCCTGATGACATCAATGGTGATTTCTACCACGCCGCCATTGCCACCAGCCTCAAGCGACTCGCGACGACCGCCCCGGCATTAGCCAGCCAGTTGCTGGCCGCCTTAGCCCGCGACCCGCTCGACCAAGACACCGCACCGGCTTGGGAACAAGGGGGCGCCGCGGTGGCCACGGCGGTGGTGCTCGGTGACTCGCCGCACGCCGCGTTAACGACCTGGTGTGCCCGGGCCCGCACTACCGGCCAATACGTCGCCTTAGACGCCGTGGCCGCCTTGTGGGGGGACCATTTTCCTGCCGACACCTTCGCCCATCCCGCTTGGGACCGCGCTTTTCACAGCTAATCAACCGGCCGGTAGCGCCACGCTACCGGCCATTTTTGCGCGAAAAAAGAGACCCGCGCGGGGTCTCTTTTGAGGTTTAATTGGCAAACAAACCAGGCAGCTTGTACTTGCGCTTGAGGAAGAAGTGCGCGCCGTAGCAAAGTACCGCGAACACGCCATACACCGGCCAGGCCATCGCGCTGGTCAAAGGCGACTTGATCAAGACCAAGACGCTGCTGAGGAAGGAGAAGACCAGAATCAACGCCACCCCGGCCAGCAACAGAATCCATGTCTTTGGGCGCTTGTCTTTCGGCAGGCGGTTCCACGTGTTGAAGTAGCTGAACATCACACCGGCCATGATCGACATCACCAGCAACGACAAGATGCCGCTGCCTTGTTGCATCTGCTTGGCGGTGCTGGAGAAGTAAGCCATGAAGCCGTAGATCAGGCAGAACATGCTCATGAAAAACAGACTCAAGTCCGTGGCACTCAGCCAAAACGGCACTTTCGGCGCCGGCTTCGGGGCGTGCATGATGTGATCGGCCTCGACCGTCACCGGCCCGTACAGCTGGTTGGCCGGCTTGCCCTCGTGTTGGGCCTGCACCATGTCCGGCAACAGGTTAGCGAGGATGTCGCGCTGCTTGTCTTCGCTATAGCCGTTTTCGGTCAGGATGCGCCGCAACTTAAAGACGTATTCGTCGTTTTTCTTCGATAATTCGCCGAGTAAGGCGTCGACGTCAACTTCGATGACCTGCTCTTCTTTGGTTTCTTTTGCCAAGTGTGGTTCCCCCTGTGTCTAGTTGTGTGCTGCTGAGACGGGCTGTGCGGGGCCACTAACCGCCCCGCTACACCAGCTTAAACATTAAACCTAAACTCGATGATGTCGCCGTCTTGCACGACGTATTCCTTGCCTTCTGAGCGCAGGCGGCCGGCTTCCTTGACCGCGGCGGCGGAGCCGTACTTGTCGAGGTCGGCAAAGGACATCGTTTCGGCGCGGATGAAGCCGCGCTCAAAGTCGGAGTGGATGATCCCGGCGACTTGCGGGGCCTTCATGCCTTGATGGAAAGTCCAGGCGCGGGTTTCCTTGCCGCCGGCGGTGAAGAAGGTGGCTAGGCCCAGCAGGTGGTAGCTGGCCTTGATCAGCTTGTCCAAGCCGGATTCGCTGACGCCTTCCGCCGCGAGAAAATCGGCCTTGTCGTCATCGTCGAGCTCGGCGATTTCCTCTTCGGTTTTCGCGGAAATGGCAATCACTTCGGCGCCTTCTGCCTGAGCGTGCTGCTGAATCTGTTGCACGTAGGCATTGGCATCGGGATCGGCCATGTCTTCTTCGGCGATGTTCGCCACATACAGCACCGGCTTGCTGGTCAGCAGGAATAACCCGCGGACGATCTTCTGCTCGTCTTCATTGAAATCGATGCTGCGCACGGTGCCGCCGGCCTCCAGCACCGGCTTGATCTTCTCCAGCACGGCGAACTCGGCGGCGGTGTCCTTGTCCTTGGTGTTGGTGCGCACGATTTTCTCCACCTTGCTGTAGCGCTTGGTAACGGCGTCAAGGTCGGCGAGGCCGAGTTCCAAGTCGATGGTTTCGATGTCGTCGAGCGGATCGACCTTGCCGGTGACGCTGGTGATTTCCGAGTCGTCGAAGGCGCGGACGACGTGGATGATCGCGTCGACTTGGCGAATGTTTTCCAGGAACTTGTTGCCCAGGCCCTCACCCTTCGAGGCGCCCTTGACGATGCCGGCGATGTCGGTAAATTCGAAGGTGGTGTGGATGATCTTCTTGGCCGGGATCAGCTCGTCGATGCGCGCCAGCCGGGCGTCTGGGACTTCGACCATGCCGACGTTGGGGTCGATGGTGGCGAAAGGATAGTTGGCCATTTCGGCTCCGGCCTTGGTAATCGCGTTAAACAGGGTCGACTTGCCGACGTTTGGCAGGCCGACGATACCAGCAGTTAATGCCATGGTTATGCTCACTCTTTCTCTGCGTGACTAATGACTTTCTTCATTTTGCGGTCAAACTCGTGGCGCGACAGCATCACGATGTGGCCGCAGCCGCTACATTTAATCTTAATATCCATGCCCATGCGGATGATTTCCCAATCATTCGTGCCGCACGCGTGGGGCTTTTTCATGAGCACATGATCGTGTAAGTCGTACATGGCGGCCTCCTTTAATCAGACTTCGCACCTTGCTAATCGATATTCACATGTAACAAATCCAGAATCCGGGTCAGGTCGGCTTCGTCTTCAAAATCGATTTCCAGCTTGCCGCGGCCTTTTGCCGCGCTGGTGATGGCGACTTTGGTGCCGAAGTGAGCGGCCAATTGCTCCTCACTGGCGCGGACAAACGGCGACTTCGGCTTCGGGGTGCGGGTCGGCTTGGCGTCGCCCGCGTTCATTTGGTTGATCAACCGTTCGAGTTGGCGCACGGTCAACCCGTCGGTGACGGTTTTCTTGGCCACCGCCACCAGCTTTTGTTTATCCTTCAACGACAACAACGTGCGGGCCTGGCCCATCGACAGCTTGCCGGTGTTTAACAGCTGCTTCACCGCTTCCGGTAAGGTCAGCAGGCGCAGGTAGTTGGCGATGTAAGGCCGCGACTTGCCGAGGCGCTTGGAGACCTCAGCCTGCGTCAGCTTCAGCCGCTTAATCAGCGTATCATAGGCCTGCGCCTCGTCAAGCGGCGTCAGGTCTTCGCGCTGCAGGTTTTCGATGACGGCGATTTCCATCATTTGCGGGTCGTCGAACTCGCGCACGATGGCCGGAATGGTGTCGCGGCCGGCCAGTTTGCTGGCGCGGAAGCGGCGCTCGCCGGTGATGATCTCGTAGCCGTTGACGCTTTT
Source organism: Lacticaseibacillus nasuensis JCM 17158 (assembly GCF_001434705.1). Classification (GTDB taxonomy): domain Bacteria; phylum Bacillota; class Bacilli; order Lactobacillales; family Lactobacillaceae; genus Lacticaseibacillus; species Lacticaseibacillus nasuensis. Next base: position 253,314 of record NZ_AZDJ01000003.1, on the reverse strand, counting down.
GCGCACGATGATCGGCTGGAACACACCGTTTTGGCGAATCGAGTCGGCCAGGTCGTTCAAGCCGGCTTGGTCGAAGGTCTTGCGGGGTTGGTACGGGTTCGGCCGAATGTCGGTCAGCGCCAGGTCAGACACGTTATCCAGCGTCAGATCCGGCGTGTTGATATCCTGGAACAAGGCGTCGATGCCGCGTCCCAGTCCTTTTTTATTTACTTTCGCCATGGGCAGCCAGCACCTCCTGAGCTAATGCTTCGTAGACTTCCGCACCGCGCGACTTCGGGTCGAAGTCGGCAATCGGCTGACCGAAGCTCGGCGCCTCGGCCAAGCGGGTCACCCGCGGAATGATGGTGTCATAGACCTTGTCTTGAAAATACTTGCGCACCTCGGCGATGACTTGCGCGCCGAGGTTGGTCCGCGCGTCGTACATGGTCAACAGCACCCCTTCGATGTTCAGCATCGGGTTGAAGTGCTTTTGCACGAGGCGCACGGTGTTTAGCAACTGGCTCAAGCCTTCCAGCGCGTAGTACTCGGCCTGCACCGGAATCAAGATGGCGTTGGCGGCGGTAAACGCGTTGATCGACAGCTGGCCGAGGCTCGGCGGGCAGTCGATGAGGATGTAGTCGTACTGGTCGGCAATCGGCTCGATGCCCAGCCGCATGCGCATTTCCCGCGCCATTTGGTTGGTCAGCTCGATTTCCGCGCCGGCCAGTTGAATCGTCGCCGGCACGATGCTGAGGTTGCGGTGCGCCGTGGGCATAATCGCCCCGGCCATCGGCGCCTCGTTGACCAACACGTCGTAAATGTCGGAGTCGACCGCGCCTTTTTGAATGCCGACGCCGCTGGTGGCGTTGCCTTGCGCATCGGCGTCGATGATCAACACCCGCTTGCCGTGATCGGCCAACGCCGCGCCGAGGTTGACGGTGGTCGTGGTTTTCCCGACGCCGCCTTTTTGGTTTGCGATTGCAATGATGTGTGTCATGCGTTAGTCCTTCTTCGGCTTGGGAATCACGATGTCAAAATGATACCCCGTCTCGCTTTCGTTCTCCGTGGCCTGGACGTCGAGCCCGGCTTCGCGAATCATCTTCAGCGACTGGCGCAGCGTGGACACCGCCATGCGCGCGTCATGGGTGATCGGCGTGCGGCGCCGCGGCTTCTTCGGCTTAGCCTTGCCCGTGGCGCTCGGCTCGGCCACGGCGGCCGCGGCTGCGGCTTGCGCCACCTTGGCAGCTGCCGCTTCCGGATGCAACACGGCTTCCACTGCCGCTTCGGTGTCGCGCACCGTCAAGTTATGGGCGAGGATATCGTGAAGCAGGACCTGCTGGTGGTAATCGTCGACTTTGAGCAACTCGCGGCCGTGCCGCTCGCTGAGCTCGCCGTTCATGATGGCGTCTTGCACGGGGTCGCTTAATTTTAACAGCCGCAACTTGTTGGCGACAAACGATTGGCTCTTGCCCATTTCGTCGGCCAACTGCAACTGAGTCAGCTGGTTGAGCCGCATCAAATCCGCGTAGGCCTGGGCTTCTTCGATTGGCGACAGGTTCTCCCGTTGCAGGTTCTCGATCAGCGCCATCTCCGCCGATTCGTCATCGCTCATTTTCTGGACGATGGCCGGCGCGGTTTCCATCTTCAGCGCCTGCATCGCGCGAAAACGGCGCTCGCCGGCGATGATCTCGTAGTGCTCGGGTTCATACTCGCGCACGACAATCGGTTGCAACAAGCCGTGTTCCTTGATGGTCGCGGCCAACTCGCTGATCGCGTCGGGGGTGAACACCTTCCGCGGCTGATGCCGGTTGGGCACGATGGCGCTCAGTGGCACCTCTGTGACTGTGGTGCCCTTGGGTGTCTCTTGTTTTTTACCAAAAAAAGAAAATGCCACGCCAATCCCTCCAAGTGTTTTTGTCCAGGCCGCGAGCGGCTTAGTGTAATGGTTGTTTCGCCGGGGTGCCCGGCTTGCGCGGGTACCGCGCCGGCGTGGTGCGCGCCTTGGGCACCACCACGATGTTGCGCTCGTCGCCAGTTTCCGGCAGCTCAAGTGTCGCCATGCTCGGCTTGCCGCCGCCTAGCGTGTGAATCGCCACGGTGGCGGCCTTCAGCTCGGCTTCACCGGCGGCGCCTTTCATGGCGGCGAATTGACCACCGACGCGCGTCAGTGGCAGGCAAAACTCAGCCAGCGTCGCCAGGTTGGCCACCGCGCGGGCGGTGACCAGGTCAAACGCCTCGCGCGCCGGCGCCTTTTTCCCGCCGAAGGTCTCGGCCCGGTCATGCACCAAGGTGACCCCGGTGAGGCCCAGCTTGTCCGTCAGGCGCGCCAGAAAGTCGATGCGTTTTTGCAAGGAGTCGACAATCGTCACCTGCAGCTGCGGAAACAGCAGCTTCAATGGTAACGACGGGAACCCCGCGCCGGCCCCGACATCGCACACGGTCAGCGGCTGATCGCGCAGCGCCGGCACCGCCTGCACCAAGGTCAGCGAGTCGTAGAAGTGCTTCAAGTAGACGTCGCTCACGCTGGTCAGCGCCGTCAAGTTGACCTTCTCGTTTTCGGCCACGAGGTACTCGTAATATGTGGCAAACTGCGCGGCTTGAGCCGGCGTCAAGGTCAGGCCAAGCGCGCTTAAACTGGCGGCAAAACTAGTGGCATCCATGGGCAACTCCGTTCTTGATTTGTGGAACAATGGTGAGTTTCACGTCATGTTCTAGTTTAACGTAAAGTCGCGGCAATTTCTACATGGTTAAGGGTGATGCTGTCTCAAAGACTGAAGCCACAGTCGTGACTGACTAAAATCACATCAATCATAATGAATCTCCAGGATATCATCACCTTAATTGGTTAATTTTCCTGGTCAACAGATAGATTCATACCGCACTTCGGGCAAAAAGAAACACCAGCCAAAGGCTAGTGTTAGATGTGATTCGATATGTATGACCCACGAGGGTTCCCGTGATTGAAAAAATTACCAGTTCATGTCGCTAGTGTCAATAACGGTAGTATCAGATAGGTCTATGGTTTCTGGTTCACCGGCATTGACTTGGGTTGCTACCTTCAACAAACCAGTTCCGTCAGCTCCGTTAACTACATAGACGCCCATTGATAAACGGGTAAAGCCACTGTTTACCAAGCTATCGTAGTGGCCACCATTGGTTGCGCGTTCGTCTTCGATATATTGCTTGAAGGCTTGCTTAGCGATTTGAGTTGCCAATGTATCTTCGTCGGTCAAAGCTGTAGCTGGGTTGAGAGTGAAATAGCAGATACACTCTGCGTTTGCGCTCATCGAATCGGCCGATGCTTTTACACCTGCAGCGGCGTAGTCATTGTAGTTACCACCCGGCACGCTACCTTCTGGCTGGTCATGACTAAAATCATATAGTGCTTCAATAGCACGTTGCTCGCTCCGTACCATTGATGTATCGTCTGCCACCACTTGAGTTTGGGCGTGTCCTGTATTGGCCTGTTCCTCGTTCAACATGGCGTTAAACTTCTTGGCGACCAGTTTGCTCAAATCAAGATTAGTCAAGTCAAGAGCTTGAGGGATAGTAACACCCACACCGTCTTCCACCTGGGCTTTTACTTCTTGAACTTTCTTGTCACTACTCAGGTTGACCCCTGGTAACTGATTAGCTGTCTTCGTCCACGTGTTCATTGTTACTGTTTCGATGGTCGTATCACCGTTTTCAGCAACAACGGGGTTCATATCGAACGTCGTACTATCTACCAATGTATAACCATCCGTAGATTTGAGCTCGGCGTTGACATCCGTAGCATCAACGTTTTGGATCGTGCTAGTGTGCTTAACCACAATCTTGTGGTAGGTGTTCGTCGTCGTGGTGGTTTCGGTGATGTTACCGTTGGCATCGGTACTCTTGGTCACGACCGGATCACTGGTCTTCATCAAGTGATAAGCCGTGGTATCTGGATCTTGGCCCAGATCATTACCAGCTTCATCGACGTTCTTAGTGACGGCCACCTTAGTCGTAGTGACCACTTTAGGCGTCTTCTTCCAAGTGGTGGTCGTCGTGATGGTCTTGGTGATGTCACCATTGGTCGCCGTGCTTGTGGTGGTCTTTGGGGCCCCAGTCGTCACTTTGGTGTAGCCATCGGTGCTGGTTAACCTATTGCCTTGCTCGTCAACGTTAACGGACACGTTGACGGTCTTGGTCGCAATCTTGTGCCAAGTTACCGTCGTGGTCACGGTCTTAACGGTATCACCATTGATCGCCGTCTTAGTGGCGACTGCTGGCGTGCCCGTCTTGACCTGCTTGTAACCAGTCGTGCTGGACAGGGTATTACCTTGCTCATCAACGTTGATGGTCTTTGTATTCGTGGTTACCGTCGGTTTGTGCCAGGTCACCGTCGTTGTGTAGGTCGTGATCTTATCCCCGTTGGCACTGATTTCATCGGATGGTATTGGATCACTAGTGGCAACTTTAGTGTAACCAGTCGTATTCGTCAGCGTCTTACCAGTATCATCCACATTAACGGTTACGTTCTTCGTCGTGGTACCGTTCTTGTGCCATGTGACGGTCGTTGTTGTGGTTTCGGTGATATCACCGTTGGCAGCCTGCTCACTCGTTGTCACAGGTGCACTTGTCTTCACCTTCGTATAACCCGTGGTATCGGTCAAAGACTGGCCGGATTCATCAACGTTGACGGTCACGTTCTTCTTTGTTGTCACGTTCTTGTGCCAGGTCACTGTCGTTGTGTGCGTCGTGACGGTGTCACCATTGTCCGCCGTCGTGACGACATCCTTTGGTGCGCTAGTAGCGACTTTCGTGTAACCCTCGGTATTGGTGAGGGTCTGCCCAGACTCATCGACGTTGACCGTGGCGTCCTTTTCCACGGCTACCGGCGTGTGTTTTACTTTAGGCGCACTGTCCTCTGCATGTTTTGCTGCGTCATTGGCAGCAGAAACGGTCGCATCATCATCGGTGGTATCAATCGCCTCAGCGGCAGTTTTTGCCTGATTCTCGGCACTCGTACCATCGCTAAGTTGCTGAGCAATATCCTCAAGCTGCTGATCCCAAGCCGCAATCTGCTTGTCGTACTTAGCAATTTCCGCGTTAAGTTGATCAATCTCAGTATTGATGTCAGCTAGCTGAGCCTTAATCTTCTTCGCTGCCGCACTATTCGGCGCAGTCACCGTGCTCGGCAAGGCGCTCAGATCCGTCTTAGCCGACTTTAAGTTGGTCGCGGCTGCATCGCGTTCTTTGGTCGCAGTGGCGAGCGCAGTGCTGGCTGTCGCCAGCTTCGTAGCAGCATCGGCGGCAGTGCTCTTTGCCGTATCTAAGGCCGTCTGGGCATTGGTAAGCTTAGTCTGATAGGCCGCGAGATTCTGCTTGGCCGTGGCTAGCTGCTGCGTCAGAGTGGCAATTTGTTGAGTAGCATCCGCATCCTTTTCTTTATCGGCATCTGCCTTCAGTGCGTCTAACTTCGCTTGAGTCGCCGCAATCTTATCCGATGCAGCTTTGATTCCCGTCTGGGCGGATGTGATCTCTGCCTGTTTAGCAGTCACGGCAGCATCAGCTTGCTGCTTAGCAGTAGCAGCGTTCGAAGCGGCTGTCTGAGCAGTATCGAACTTGCCTTGCGCGGCAGTTAAAGTGGCTTGAGTGTTTGCCACTTTCGTCAACGCCGCATCACGCTTAGTCGTAAGAGTGCTTGCCGCATCCGTATTTTCCCCATTAAGCAGTGCGGTCAGCTCGGCTTCTTTAGCAGCAGCTGCTTTCTTGGCGGCTTCCGCTTGGGCCTTTGCTGCGGCGGCTGCCTTCTTTTCGGATTCTGCTTGCGCCTTGGCTTTCTTCAAGGCCGCAGCGCTTTGCTTGCTCGTTGACTTTGTTGCGGTAGCAGATGTACTTGAGGCAGTCGTAGTCGTTGGTGTTTGAGTCGCTTCCGTTGCGGTTTGAGCTGCTGCGGACTGTGTCGCGGCGGCGACACCTGCGCTAGGGGTCACCGGCTTAGCGGGATTCAGATTATAGGTCTGATAGCTCCCATCGGCACCCTTGACGGTGACGGTTGCATCCGCTCCAGTACCATACAGGTATAGCTTGTTGCCAGCATAAATCAGATCAATATTAGCGATGTGATTGATCTCAGCCAACCGGTTCATGGTGGTCGAGATGCCAACATTGTTCAAGGCCTCGGTAATAGTGGACAGCGTATCGCCCCACTTAATATCGTAGACCTTTTTATCGGAAGCGTTGATTTGTGCCTCAATATCACTGACGCTCCGTTGCGTCCACTGCTTCGTGCTGGTGGTTTCCGCCGCACTGACAGACTGAGTGTTGGTGAAGAAAAGCCCAGTTAAACCCATGGTGGCAATCATCCCCACTGCCAACCAGCCACGATGCTTGGAGTGAACCAGTTTAGCCCGGTGTGTTTGTTCCTCCATAGCGCGTTCTAGGCGCCGTTGTTTACGTGATTGATTCATTATTCTTCCTCCTAAGCAATTAACCCTGTTGATCAATTGTGTGTTCCAAGCTATCTATCGCAAACCACCCAAGAATGAAGCTCAAATACCAACTAAACATCAATAGAAAAACCGTTCCAAGAATCAATTGGAACATATACTGTCCACCGCGACCAAGTGCATCCGTTGTTGCCCGGTCTAACCCACTGGCTACGCGCGAATCTTGTGTTGTATACTGCTCAACAGTTCCGTTGATGCCATTCGGTGTGCGATCAAATACCCCATAAGTAAACTTACCGTTCACCTTATACTCAGTGCGCACTGGCGCTCGCTGATAACCCTCGTGGTAGGCGTCCTTAATTTCTTGGATTGCCGCCAACGTGTTGGGCTTACGAAATGTGCCCTTCGCTATCCAGGCTTGTACAAATGGGAAGAATCGAATATTCACCGGTAGAATCACCAACAACAGAATCAACGCAAAAACGGTCAACCAAAGGTAATGAGGCAAATATTCCCGAAATCGCGCCACATTGAGGTGAGTCAACAGAATGAAGTCACGGGCAACAGAATCTAACAGGAGCCAACCCGCATAGAATATTAAGAAGGCACCATGAATCACGGTGAGTATCTTGACATACTCCCGCTTTGGTAGTTTACCTGAGAAGACCCACAGACTTTTTAAATGCGCCATTGAATTACCTATCCTTAATTGGCCTGGTTCGGGAAGAACAGGCGTAACCCACGCTTGAAGATACGATCGCGAATTTCCCCCACGTTATCCCGCTGTCGCTGCATCGGCGCTTGAATTTCTTCTTGTTCGAACAAATTCATCGCTTCTTTCATGCTGTCAGCTCGCCCTTCATCAAAATACGTCAGAAGCCACGTGATAGCGTAGATGTTGTCATAGTGCTCCGGGATGGCTGGCAACGTCTTTTTCAAGTCGTCAAACTTCTGCATCCACTCCTTGTAGTTTTCACCGAAAAAGATTTCATAGTCTGCGGGGTCGACATGAGGCGCTCTATATTTGAACCACAAACGGTCATATCCCAGTAACCGCGCAACAAACGTATTACTTATGTCCGGCTTGTCGGCTTTATTACGCTTACCGGCGTGAACGTCAAGATAGTAGAAGAAATACGGTACTCCAACCCCTAGCAGAGCCGCGAAGAAGGGGACTGCACCAATGGCGAAGAGAAGCGTCCCCAAACCCGAAATGAACCCGATAGATGACGAACTCATTGGGACCCCAATTCCCCAGAAGATAACGGTAGCCAGGATTGTTACGGTCAAGATAATTGCCGCCGCATGTTTTCGCTTTGCAACCTCTAAGTGCCGGGAGGCGACATTGTAGTCATTATGACTCGCATCCGCCAAATAATGGCCAAGTAAAATTTGTGAATCCGAATATTGTGGCGCTGAAGCGCTTGTATTACCCATTTCGTTATTCTCTGTCATGTCTGACATCCTCCATTTCCCTAACTGTTCATATAGTAACACACGACTATTATTATATTGCCTTATAAACGCAATTTTGCTCGCCTAAGCTTAGTTGAGTTGCTTTTACACTTAGGAGGTGCCGAGGTGAGTAGCAATTTAGGCGATAAAATTAGACGCTATCGACTGCAGGCACAATTAACACAAGAACAACTCGCAGAGAAAAGTGGGTTATCAGTTAATTTCATCTCCAAAATTGAACGAGATAGTCAACAAAACATTAGCCTCAAGCGCCTTGCGGAAATCGCGACTGCTCTCGGGGTCAGTTTGGAAGACCTGGTCACGGATGAATCCGCTAATGGCAAGGATGCCTGCCTGAGCGGTAGCTATAAACGGCTCGAATCATACTTAGATAGCTTGCCGATTGAGGTCGCTGATCAAATCAGCGCCGGTTTGCTCCTCATCTTAAAGACACAACCGAAATGAATTGAATCCCATTAGACACAACAAAGCGCTAGCTATCAGCTAGCGCTTTGTTGTGTCTAATGGGATGCCAAAGTGTCACCAGACAGTGACTATGCCCTTAAATCACGTCACTCCAACCGCCGCGCCTTCAAATAATCCAGCACCGCAAAGCTTTCCGTCAGCTTCGTCTGTGTGGCCGCGGCCTTCAGATTCAACCCGGTCAATGTCGTGATGCGCTCGAGGCGCTCGCGCAAGGTGTTCGGGTGAATGTACAGACTGGCGGCGGTGACGCTTTGTTTACCGCCGGCGGCCAGGTAAGCGCGCAAGGTTGGCACAAGCGCCGCATGATGACTGGTGTCGTATGCCTGCAAAGCCTTGATGGCCGGGTTGAGAAAATACGGCAGAATGTTGTCGCGGTCGTTGACCTCCGCCAACATCAAGGCAAAGTATCGGTCCTCGCAAAAGGTTACCGGCGAGGGGTTGCCGGCCAGCCGCGCGGTTCGCGTCAGCACCTGGTACGCCGCCACGGTTTCTCCGGGCCGCATGTAAAACGTCGACACGATGAGCTGACAATTGGCGCGCGTGGCCACGGTGGCCAACTGCTGCCGAAACTCGGCGCTGTTATATTCCGGCAGGCTCACCGTCACCAGCGCCAAGCACAAGTGGCGATAATTCGTCACGATGACCTGCGTCACCATCGGCGCCAACAGTTGTTGCAGCCGCGTGCGCAGCACCGTATCGCTTTGTCCCGCAGTGGGTTGGGCGCGCAGCAACACCATTTGCTTTGGCAGCACCGCCCCCGCCCGGGCAAATTGCGCGGCGAAGGTCTGGTCATACTGCTCCATCAACAAGAGGTTCAACAACCGGTCCCAGCCACTCGCCGGGGCGGTCACGATTTGGTCCTTCACGGCGGCATTGGCAATGATCGGCGCCAGCGCCTGCAACAGCTGCGTCTGCTTGGCCGTGATCGGTCCACTCGTCGCCCCCACCGCCAAGTACGCCAGCGGGGCTTGCTGGACTGTCAACGGGGTTAGTAATAGGGGGACAGGCGACTGGCTCGGCTGCGTAATGTACAGATGATGCCAGAAGCGGTGCGGATCTAGCGCCGGCCGGTGCGTCGACAAGAAGCGCCCCGTGGCCGTGCCCGCGTCGAGCTCGGCGCTGCTGGCCTGCAGCACGCGCTGGCCGGTGAGGTCCAGCACCATCAACGGCGCCGCCAGCAGCTTGGCCGCCGCGGCCAACGTGGTGGCAAAACTCGCCGTGATTGCCGAAACGGCCACCGGCATCACTGCCGCATTCACCGCATCGACTGGGTAAAGCGCCTCACCAATTGTTTCTAAGGCGGCAATCGGGGTCGTCGACGACAATGTCGCCACCCGCCGGCCTTGGGCATCGACCAGTTGCGTCGCCGAAACACTCAGTGTGCCCGCCACCGGGTGATTTTGCCCAAACACCGCGGCCGTGACCTCACCGGTGGCGGTGGTCACCGGCACGTCGAGCGTCTGATTTAATTGGTTTAACAGCTTGGCTAACTCCATAACCCTATCCCCCCGTGCCCTGTGTGGGCATGTCACACTGAATCGCCGACTACAATGGAGACTTCACACCTTTATGGTAGCGCTTTTTCACGTTACGATACAGTTGTATTCGGGATCGCGAATGATATTGCACCGTGACGACGGTGACAACGCGAAGGGAGTTTTTCTCATGAAAGAATTCAAGAATAAAGTGATGTTCATTACAGGCGCGGGTCATGGCTTTGGCAAAGTGATTGCCGAAGAAGGCGCGCGGCGCGGCATGAAGCTGGCGCTGGTCGACATCGATGAACCCGCCTTGACGGCCACCGCCAAGGCCATCGAAGCCACCGGCGCGCAAGTGCTCGCCATCCCCGCTGACGTGACCAAAGAAGAGTTGGTCACCAAGGCCATCGACCAAGCCATGGCCAAGTATGGCGCCATCGACTTACTGGTCAACGACGCCGGCATCGCCTTGGCCGGTCGCATGTGGGAGCTGCCGACGCGCGATTGGGAATGGATTCTCCACGCCAACGTCTTGAGCCAGGTTTATTCCATGCGCAAAGTCATTCCAATTATGTTGAAACAAGAAACGCGCGGCACCATTTTGAACGTGTCGTCCATTGCCGGCCTAGTCGACACCCCGGGGATGCCAGCATACCACGCCAGCAAGTTCGCCTCGGTGGGCATGACTGAAGCCACCGCCTACGACCTGCAGCGAGCCAACAGCGGCATCGAAATGCACGTGATGTGCCCAGGCTTCGTGCAAACCGACTTGTACCACACCGAGCAACACCGGCCGGCGCAATACAGTGACCCGAGTGACCCGTACTACCAAAGCGAAGCCTTCAAGAAGGGCCAGCAAGTCGCGAAATACGTCATCACCACCGGCATGCCAATCGACACCATTGCCGCCACTGTCTTCAAGGCGCTGGAAGACAACGAGTTCTACATCCTGACGCATCCGCAATTCAACCCGCTGATTCTCGATCGGGTCAACCGCATCGTTAACCACAAGGCACCGGATGTCCATGTGATGGATGGGTTGATGTAGGGTTTCGGTTTAAACGTGCTCGCAACTTGCTTAATCGTGTTCGCCGAGGCAAGGGGCTACACACAAGTCCACCCGGCACTCGAAGCGCCAAACCCGCGCTTCAAGCACCAGGCGGCGCTTGTGCTCCGCCCCTTTACCGCCTCGGCTCACAACTTGGAGGTAAAATCTTATGACCAGTTATTACGCATCTGATTCCGCTGTGAAACAGTTTTTGGATAATCCTAGTATGAATGATCAAGGCGGGTTGGCCTTTGCTTATGGCACCGACCCGGCGGCCTTGGCAAAGTTGGTCCCGGCTCCACTGAAGCTCGCGGCGCCGGTCGTCGTCGGCTACGTCGTGAAGATGAACAAGCCCAACTTCGGCCCGGCCTATCTTGAGCAAACCCTGTACGCGTTAGTTAGCTACAAGGATAAGTTAATGGGCGCCTACCCATTCGAGTTGTTGTTGGCTGGCCCCGGCGCCGAAGCCGGGATGGTTGCCGGTCGCGAAGGCGCCGGCATCCCCAAGAAGTTAGCCGATGACATTCAATTGACCCGCGACGGCAACACCGCCCACGCCAGCGTGACGCGCCACGGCACCAAGGTGTTGGATCTGAACTGGACCGCCGGCGACATCAACGAGCCAAGCTTCCTGCCTCAGTTCGCCCAGATGATGCCGTTGAACCAAGCCGTCGAGATGAACAGTTTCTTCATCAATTACGACCTGGAACAAGCCCAGGATGGCTCCAACCACTTCATTAACACCAGCCTGGTCACCACCCAAATGACGTCCTTCACCGATCAGCTCGAACCCGGCAAGCTGGACTTGACGCTGGCCTCCAGCATCGATGACCCGCTGAACGAGTTGCCTGTGCTCAAGCCGCTTGGGGCCGGCTGGTACCACTTCAAGACCTCGGTCATGCACAACACGTTGCACCTAGAAGACCTCGACCCGGCCAAGGCGGCGCCGTATCTGCTGACCGGCCGCTTCGATCATGAGGCTTATACGAAGTAATCAGAAAGGATCTCTATTATGAAAAACAATGATTTTAGCGATATCATGTTGAATCGCCACTCGGTTCGCCAGTTCGACCCCAGCGTCAAAATCAGCCGCGACGAGCTACAAGAAATGATTAAAGAAGCCACCACCGCCCCATCGGCCTGCAACCTGCAATCGTGGCACTTCGTCATCATCGACACGCCGGCTGCCAAGGACAAGCTCAAGCAAGCCGCCATGAAGTTCAACTATCCACAAATCGACACCAGCTCCGCCTTGATTTTCATCGCCGGGGACACCCATTCCCACGAGGTTTACCGGGACGTCTGGAACAAGGTGTACGAAGCCGGCAAGATTTCTAAAGAGAAGCTCGACCAGATTCTCAACACCTTCCTGCCGTTGTATGAAAAGGCCAGCCCGGAGTTTCTGACCCTGGACGCCACCATCGACGGCGCCATGGTCGGCATGCAGTTGTTGCTGACCGCCCGGGCCCATGGCTATGAAGCCAACCCGTGGTCCGGCTTCGACTTCAAGACCGTCATCTCCGCCATCGGCCTCGACCCGAAGCGCTTCGTGCCCGTGATGTGCGTCGCCCTCGGCAAGCCTGCCGCCGGCGCGGATATTCTCAAGACCGACCGCTACGACACCAAGACCCAAACCGAAATCCTGGAATAATCGCTTAACCAAAATAGCGCCACCGCCAGCAATTCCTCAGATTGCCTGACGATGGCGCTATTTTAATGGCTACTTCAACACCGCGTGATACACCTTTTTGCCTAAGCTGTGAAAGGCCCCTTGTTCAAGGCCCGTGTCGCCGCCTTCGCTCATGGCCACGACGATGACGCCCTTGCCGTGCTTGTTGAACAGTATCGCCGCTTCCTCGACGGCGCCGAGGTCGTCGTTGACGTGGGCAATGTTGTCATAGGTGGCGCCGGTGGGCAACTTGGCGGCCAACGCGCTCGGGCCGGTGCCTTTTTCGAGCAATTTCCACATCGCCTTTGACGCCTTCTTCGATACGAGCTTGCGCCGGTACATGCGGCTTAGCGCATCCGCGACATCGCTGGCATCGGTTTGGTTATCGGCTCCGAGCTCGGTATCGTCCGTATCGCCGATGTAGGTGGTGACCTCGGTATTGGCGAATTTCAGCTTATCGAGGATCTTCGTCGTTTTCTTCTTGCCGCCCATGGCCTGAATCAAGATATCGGTGGCCCAATCGTCGTCCTTGGCCATCATGTACTTCACCAATTGTTTGAGCGTCACCGTGGTCCCGGTATCCATGTTTTGCAAAACGCCAGTGCCAGCCACGGCGTTATCCGCGTCGACGGTGTAGGTCTGCTTCCAGCCGAGTTTGCCTTTTTTCACCTGATGGTAGACCGCCGCCATCACGAACAGCCGAATGAAGCCGCCTGCATCGACTGCCCCACCGCCGGGCTTCACCGGGCCTTCAAAGTACTTGCCACCCAGAGATTGGACCATCACCGATGAACGCGTGTCGTCGAGCTGGCCCACCGTCGCGTTAATCGCCTTGTACAACTTGTGATGCGGCAAATCCTTGGCAGCCACCGGCGTCGGCGTCGTGACGCCGACCAAGCCAATGACCAAACTCCCAAGCAATAACCCAATTAACCACCGCCAACGTTTCATCTGATCCTCCTTGTCCTTACCCCATCATCACCAGCGCCACGAGATTCCACGTCGCGTGCGCCATCACGTTTAACCCGTACTGACGGCATCGGCGATACAACAAGCTGAGCCCCGCCCCGATAATTGCATAATCCACGAAATAATACAGCCACGCCAGCAGCGAAAGCTGGCCGGCCGCCACCTGTGGCAATTGCTGCGCAACGTGCATCAGCGAAAACCCGCCAATTGCCACCGTCAGGCGCCACCGTTCATGCAAGTGGCGCGTCGGCGTCAACACCAGGTACCGAAAGCAAAACTCCTCGATCAGCGGTGCCACCACCAACGTCACGCCGACAGTCACCGCGGCCCCTGCCCAGCCGCTGTGGAACAGCGAGTTGAGCAGATGCTGATTCGCACTGGTGGCGCCACCCTTGGTTTGCAAACCAAGGAATTTGGGCCCAAGCCAGTGCCAGCCCTGGCTGGTCAGGAACATGCCACCCACCGTGATGCCCACTCGCCGCATGCTTGCAAGGTGCAGGCGCGGCCAGTTGCGGTTTTGACCATATGCCAAGGGTAGCTTTAAGTACAACCACGCAAAATATATCGCCAATAGCAGCCCGAACCAGTCTGCACCCATGTAGTGCCCGGTGTAATAGCCGGCAAATACGACCTGCTCCCCCACCAGCAGCCAGACAAACAGCAAGCAGGCTTGCCACCACCGGTACACGTCGGGGCGTGGATGAATCGTCATCAGGTGTTGCCACCGTCTTTGTAACCAGCTCATTGCTGTGCCTCCATCTGCCAATCTCAATCATCGTCTTGCGTGCCATGCTCAAGTCGCGACAACGTACTGGGCAAAACGGCACCGGCCAGCGCCCCCAACCATCGTCAGCGTTACCCACATTCTAGGGGTGAGGCACGATTGGCAACAGTGATTTTGCATATCTGCACGACAACAAAAAAACGCGGCCCAAGGTCCGGCCACGTCTTCCCAAAATTAAGCTGCTTGTTGGGCTTCGGTTTGCAGTCGCCGCAACTCCTTTAACCCCGCGGCAATCAGCGTGAACACGACGATCCAAGCAATCACAATCAGCACAATATATTTAATCGTATCACCCAGGCCGAATGTCTCTCGCCAATCCCACATCGCGTGTAGCGCCCAGGAAATAATGAAGAACGGCAAGAACTTGCCTGACACCAGCTGGCTCCAAGCGAACGGCTTTGCGCGCTTCGCCGCCAACAAGCCACCACCTTCGATGGCGGCCCAGACCATGTGAGTACCGGGGGCAGACCAGGCGCGCGTAAATACAACGCTAAGCAAGCTAGGCACGCTACCTGAGAAATGATAGTCGTAACCCATTGTTTCAAACACCGCGAAGCCCGCTCCGACTGCCGCGCCAATGAGCACGCCAGTCAGCAAAGTTTTGGGATTCAGCTGTCTGACAAAATACGCCACAATCAAAGCCTTACCAATCTCTTCTGTAAAGCCAATGCCCAACGCGTTGGCCAAATTATACGAGGTTAAGCTGGCCCCAGGCACAACCAGATAGAGGATCAAGGTAACCAGTAAGGATAGTGCCCCACCCACGAAGAAAATCTTCATCACGGAATAAATGCTGATATTGTGGTAGGCATTTAACTCGAAGAACAGCACTAGGCCGGAAAACGGGACGGCAAAGGCGCCAACCATAATGATGCCCCCGACAGCATTGGGATTGCCCAACTGCGCAAGTATGATATACAGGAGCGCAAACACAATCGCAAACGCGGCGAAGATCCGCGAAAACAGCCACGGCCGGCCCCAGTCGGCTGACAACTCGCCGATGGTCGGCGTCGTCTCCGGCGTGCCGGCGATGAAGATTTGCTCCGCCTCGGCCGTCGTGTGCTTTTTAGTGACCTGCGAGAACAAGTTCCGCAGGTTAATGTCCAGGTCAACATCCTCCCCGGCGTAACTGGCAAGCTTGTGCGTCGCCGCCTTGAGCAAGTTCTGCTTCGGCCCCGCCGGCTGCGCCGTGGCGCCTGGTTGAGCGGCGGCTGGTGCGGGTTGCGGCGCCCCGCAACTGCCGCAGAAATTGGCGTCGATTGGATTGACCTGCCCGCAATTGGCACACTGCCAGGTCTGCGGCACCGCCGCGATCAGCGGCGCGCCACACTTGGCGCAAAACTGATCTCCTGGTTGATTCTTGAAGCCACAATTCATGCAAAACATCGCGCTTACCCCATTTCAACTCGCTTAGCATGACCACCGGTACGGCAATCATCTCGCTTAGTATACAATAAGCTTGCTATGTGGGAGCGCGCATTTCCATATTTGCCTACTGGCGAATTGTGCTAAAATACGGTATCACATTGAAAGGCGGCGAAGCCATGAGCGAACCCATCAAAATCGCGTATCTCTACGAGGACCTCATGAATACTTACGGCGACTCGGGCGATGTCAAGATCCTGCGGTACTGGCTCAACCAGGCCGGTTACCAGGTCCAAGTCGATAACGTGAGCCTGGCCGCCGACTTTAACGCGGCAGATTACGACTTCCTGTTCTTCGGCGGTGGCCAAGACTACGAGCAAACCGTCGTCGCGCGCGACTTGTTGCGGCATAAGGCCACCATGCAAGCCTACATCGAAGCCGGCAAGCCCATGTTGGCCATTTGCGGCGGCTATCAGCTGCTCGGCGACTACTACAAAACCAGCGGCGGCCAAACCATCAAGGGGCTCGGCATCCTGCCGCTGCACACCGTGTTCAAGGCGGACAGCCGCATGATCGGCGACACCGAATTCGAAACCGAATACGGCACCGTGCGCGCCTTCGAGAACCACTCCGGGCGCACCTACTTCGATGACCCGAAGCTGAAACCACTGGGCAAGATGGTCCAAGGTTATGGCAACAATCCGGAAGACGGCGTCGAAGGCCTGCACTACAAGAACACCTTCGGCAGTTACGCCCACGGCCCGATTCTGCGCAACGACAACATCGCCCAGGC
Source organism: Lacticaseibacillus nasuensis JCM 17158 (assembly GCF_001434705.1). GTDB lineage: Bacteria > Bacillota > Bacilli > Lactobacillales > Lactobacillaceae > Lacticaseibacillus > Lacticaseibacillus nasuensis. The sequence goes on along the minus strand of NZ_AZDJ01000003.1, from coordinate 236,872 downwards.
CATTGCCAAACTCATCATCGAAAATCACCAGGCGCGCGTTGGCGTGCCGGCATAACAAAACGGCAGGTTCGCGTTGGCGTGCCTGCCGTTTTCAGTAGCTTAGTTATCTTCTGCGATGATGGTCCCAGCGTTCGGGCCGGCATCCAACCGCACGATGCGGGTAACATGAATCACCACGGCACTGATGGCCGCCGGCAAGTGCTTCGCTTCGGCAAAGGCCTGCGCGTCCTTGAAGATCTGGTCGTCGTCATGGAACTCGACCGTCCCCTCGAACCGGAAGCCCTTGAGTTGCGAGCGGTCTACCGTTGCCACCGCCGCCTTACGCGTCGCGTTGAGGTTGTGCCAAGCGTGGTGCCCGGTTTCCTCGTTATAAATCAGATGCTCGTCATCAAACACGCGCATGGTGCCTTTGGGGCCCACCTGCGGATTGCCATTTTCATCGGCCGTTGCCAGATAGTTCAATTGGCTGCCAATCATATCTTTCATTTCTTGCGTTAATTTTGCCATGATTCTCATCCTTTCAGGGTTCTCATGCAACAAATCATGTTAATGCCGCAGCCGGCCAGTCATTTGCTCGGCCACCAGCTCACCAGCGCCAACGCGACGCAGACCCCTAGCGCCACGCCGGTAATCGCGACCGCCGCCACATTCGGCAACGGCGCTTGAAACAACCAATAGGCAATGCCCACTAGCGCCACGATCAAGAGCCCCAGCACCAGCCTGACCCAGCCGCGTCTCACAGCCGCGCCAACACCGTATACTTGCTGGCAGGCAGCTTGGCCGCCTCTTCAGGGGTCAAGGCCGCTGCCTCTTGCGGATCGAACACGACAAACTGGCCGTGCTCGTCTTGCGCCACGACCAAGCCGTGGTCGATGGCATTATGCACCTTGAACACCTCGGCACTCTTGCGCGCTGCAGCGTAATCATAATCCTTGGCAATCGCGTCACCAGGGTTGAAGAAAATCGTTTCGTCCATGAGAATCGCCTCCATTATGGTGTGAACAAGCCCGGGAAGGCACGAAACGGAAGCGCCGCCTCAGGGAGGACTGGTGGTTTTTGCCAGTCAGCCCTGAGGTGGACTTCCGTGCAGTGCCTTGGGCTTGCGAACCTGATTGAGCCGGCTAGGCGTGCAGGATTACCCCACAACCTAGTTGGCCGCGTCGTGCACGTCTTGATACTTACTCAACAACTGCTTGGTAAACTTCTCAAACGCCGGCATGTTACCTTCGTCGACGCCGTTAGCAATCTTTACCGTTTCGGCGCCTTGAATCGCCCCGCTAGCGCGCAACGTGGCGGTGAACAACGCCGGGGCGGTATTATAATCCTTACCGTAATAAGGATCACCGGTGCCGACCACGCCAAACACCAGCGGTTGCTGACTGTAGTCGGTGTGGCCCATGTCCAGATAAAAGTCTTCGCTTTCCTCCGGGATGGTGCCACCGGTCCAGGTGTAAGTGGCGAGCACCACGATGTCGTAATGGGTTAACGTGGCCGCATCAGTTTGCTGCATCTCGCCTACTGTCACTTGCGCCTGGGCGTGCGTGAAGAACTGTTCGAGCACGCGCGCCATTCCCTTGGCATTGCCGGTAATCGATGCATAAAGAATCAACACTTTCATGGTCGTCACCTCTTACCTTCAGTATACCGGTATCGGCGACTCAGGCAAAGCGCTTACTCTCCCGGTAACAAAAACGCCGCCACCGCAAGGGTGACGGCGCGTTAGCTTAGTCTTCGTAGTTAAAGTGGGTGAGCGGTGCGTGCTTCACATCCGCAATCGTCTGGGTGCCGGCGAGCTGCATGGTGATCGCCAATTCGTGGTCGATTTCCTCGAACACACTTTGTACCCCAAGTGCGCCGCCTAAGGCCAGGCCATAAATAACCGGGCGGGCAAAGGCAACCAGATCAGCACCAGCAGCCAACGCCTTGAACACATGGGAGCCGCGGCGAACGCCAGAATCAAAGATAATCGGCACCTGGTGGTTGACTGCCTTGGCAATGGCTGGCAAAACGTCAAACGCTGCCGGGCCGCCGTTCAGTTCACGGCCACCGTGGTTGGAGACGTAAATCCCAGCGGCACCGGCGCCAATTGCCCGCAACGCGTCTTCAGGGGACTCGATGCCCTTGACGATGACTGGCAAGTCAGTGTACTCCGCAATGCGGCGCACGTCAGCTTCGCTAATCTTCTGCGCGGCACTAGCGTAAATTTCGCCGATGCCCTTCCCCTTGCCGTCGCCTTCGGAGAACTTCGTCAGGTTGGCCATTGGAATTGGGAATTGGAAGTTATTGATGATGTCGGCTTCCCGATAACCATCGACCGTGGCGTCCACCGTCAAGATGATGGCCTTCGCGCCGGCCTTCTTGGCTTCGTCCAAGAGGCTTTCGTTGAAGGTCCAGTCCTTGCTCATGTAGAGTTGGAAGAACTGAGGCGCATCAGGCGCCGCTGCTTGAGTGTCGGCAATCGACGTCGAGGAGTAAGTGCTTTGGCTCATCAACCCACCAACGGCGGCGACCCCCTTGGCGGTATCCTTTTCGCCTTGACTGTGGGCCAAGCCTTGAGCCGCGGCAGGCGCCATCATCACTGGCGTCTTTAATGGAATCCCGAAGATGCTGGTGCTCAAGTCTGGATTCTCAATGTTCGACAACGCCTTGGGCACGATTTGCGCATGCGCAAACGCCTTGGTGTTCTGGCGCAACGTCCAGTTATCCTCGGCGCCGCCGACGATGTAGCCAAAGCCGCCAGTCGGAATGATGGCCTTAGCTTGTTCCTCAAGACTCGGTAGGTTCAAGATGTCGAGTTTCTGTTCCCGGTCGCTTTGTTCATATCCATTGATTACTGTCATATTGATGATCCTCCTTGATTGGTGATTGCCTCACCTGATTACAAGGACCATCTTATCACTTACTTTTTATTAGTCAACGAAATTCTCAAACTTTTTGTAAGTTGTTACGCCGGTACTTCTTCCCCGGCACCGTGCAAAATGAAATGCACCGCGTCAGCTAAGGCGCGCGTACTAAAGAAGCGAATGTCCGGCGTGTCGCCAAACACATCCACCTCAATCAGCGGCTCAAATCCGCCAAACTGCCGCAGACTTTGGCGCAGCCAGGCATCCCACACCGCTGTGGTCAGCCCCTTGTGGTTCGCCAGGTTGCGACGAATGATGACGTTCTTATTCTCCCAGATTCGCACGCGCATCGGCGTCTCTTGACTCGCGGCGAGCTGGCGTAAATACTCATATTGTTCCATGTAGATGCACCTCCGATCAGCCACCCAAGCGGCAAAACGATTGAACAACACCCACCATATCCTAACTTAATTATAGCAAACGTCCGTTCGCTTTGCAAGTAATATGCCATTTCGGCCACAGTCGGGTATACTAGGAATTAGAACAAAGGAGGAAATCTTACCATGAGTGTAAACAAGCAACTGAGCGATTTTGCCGAGGAAATTATCGCCTTCCAGCGCAAGAACGACCTCACAGATACGGAGATGGCGCTGAACAGCCACGTTTCGGTGGAGCACATCCACAACATCAAGGCCATGCGCGAAGTGCCGGAACCAAGCACCGTGGCAAGTCTCCGCGACTACATGGAACACAAACCTAACGGCAAATAATCGATTCCGCCGCCTAGCTAGGCGGCGGCTTTTTTATTCGCAGACACGCCAAATGCCCTGCCGACTTTTCAGTCGCCAGGGCATTTTTGGTGTCACCGGGCAAGTGGCCTACTTGCCCCACTCGGTAGCTTGCCGGCCAGCTACCGACGGCCCCG
>NZ_AZDJ01000003.1:0-233008 GCF_001434705.1 Lacticaseibacillus nasuensis JCM 17158 | reverse complement strand
GCCGAAGCAGTACGAGCCAGTAGCACATGTGGCGCAGCCTGTGAGCGCCGCTTGCATGAATAACATGACCATGACTGACAAGGGTGACGGGCAGCGGCCTCCTCGAAAAACGGCCAAAGACCTGGCGTGGTACGGGTGACACGCCGCCAAAGCAGCACGAGCCAGTAGCACATGTGGCGCAGCCTAATTGAGGAGGGTGGAGCTCACCAAAGCGTTAAAACCTGCGGCCCACAAGCTTGGATCAGCCACAGATTCGCCGGCTCCGGTGAGTAGGTCAAATCGCTTGTGTTGGATCATTTGCCCTACACCCATATAAAGCGCTCAGCTCAGAAAAGTGTTAAAAGCGCTCGAAAAACGCCGGTCTGACTTGTTTTCAGAGCACAGCAAAAATCGCGATTTTCAAAAAAATCTCACGGTGCAGGGACCAATGCAGCGTAAACCTGGCTGGACGATGGTGTAAGTTTGTCATGCGCAATTCTTCAACAAAAGTATTCCACGGAATTTACTTTTTCGGTCGAGTATGCTGGGTCACCAGATAAATTTTCCTCAAAATCGTCAAAAATGCGGTGTTGATATACCGGGCTTTGTGGGCTGTTTTTAACACTTTTTTGAGCTGAGCGCTTTATATAAGTGTAGGGCGTGCACGCCCGATCACTCTTTGCTCACATAAAAAGCACCGGCCCTGCTGACGCAAGACCGGTGCCGGGCGGCTACTTGGCCGCGGTAATTTTCTCAAAGGTTTCGTTTGGAATCCGGATGATGGAGAACCGTGTGGCGGTGCGACCGACCCGCATGCCCAAGCCGTTCAGGAAAGTCGGCTCATAGGTGGCGATATAGGTGGCAACATAGGCGCGTTCGCTTTGCTTGTCCCACTTGGCCAGTTGCTTCTCCTGCCACGGCAGATTCGACGCGCGCACAGTCAACGGGTCGGTGCCGGCCGCTACGTCGGCGTTGCGACTCGTGATTTGGTACTTGGCGCCATTGGTCCAGTAGGTGTAGTACTGCACCGGCTGCGTGCCGTTCCCACGAGTCACCGAGACGTAATACGAGCGACTAGCATCGGTTTGCAACAACAGCTTGTCGTAGGTGTACCGGACGTGAACAGAATTGCCATCGATGCGATCGGGTTGGCGGAACCAGGTGACCCAGCTCATCCCCACGGCGAGGAGAATGAGCACCACGATCTCGGCGCAATCGATCAGCGCGGTTTTGGCCGAATGCTCGCGCTTGGCCACCACCAGCATCCGCAAGTGACGACTGCGAATGTTCATCACCGTAAACACCAGCCACGCCGCGACGATCAGCCACGCGACGACTCCAATCAGATTCCAAGCACTCATAGACTAACTCCTTCGACTGGCCCGCCCCGCGAGCACTTCGTTATTTGCCCAGCTCGTCGGCATGGTGCTGCGCGACTTGGCCAAGCAGATTCAGATAGTTCCAAGGTTTATCGTAATGCGGATTGAACAACATGTCCACATAAGCCAAATCATCGATCGTGTTTTTATTTTGAATCATCACGGATAACAAGTTGGCTGACTGGGTGATGTCATAGGCGGAAAACAGCTGACCACCCAGGATCTGGCGGTTGTCTTGGTCCCACACCAGGCGCATGGTCACCGTGGTGGTCGATGGCATGAACTCACCGCGGTAGTTATCCGTAAAGGTCACCGCGCCAACGTTGAAGCCGGCTTCTTTAGCCCGCTTAGCCGTCATCCCCGAACAGGCCATGACCTTGTCATAAATGCGCATCGCGCTCGTCGACTGGGTGCCCATGTACTTGACCTTGTTGCCGAACAAGTTGATGCCAGCCAGCTGGCCTTGACGCACGGCGTTGGTGGCCAGCGGTGCGTACTGGTCTTGCCCAGTGGGATTAAAGTGCACGGCCACCGTGTCCCCAGCGGCATAAATATCCGGGTCGCTGGTTTGCATGTAGTCGTTGACGTGAATCGCACCGTTTTTCATCATCTTGACCTGCCCGACCAGCAAGTCCGTCATCGGCAAAAAGCCGGTGGCGACGACGGCGAGGTCGGCGTGGCGCTCGCCCTTGTCCGTTTGGATGTAGACCTGCTTGCCGTCGCTGTCGAATTTCAACGCGGTTTCGTCTAGGAAATTCGTGACGCCATGTGCTTCCAGTTCCTTGACGATCAAAGCGGCGATGTCGCGATCGACGTAATGGGCCAACACCCCGTGCACCCCGTTGATGAAAATCACGTCGTGGCCGGTGCGGCTATACGCCTCGGCGAGTTCGACGCCGATGTAGCCACCGCCGATGATGGCAATCGTCTTGGCCGTTTCCGCGCTGGCCTTAATGGCACGCGCGTCGTCGTAATTTTTGCACATTAAGACGCCAGGCACCGAGATGCCTTGCAGCGGCGGCACGGTCGGGTAGCTGCCCGTCGTCATCACCAGCTTGTCGTATGGCTGGGTGAACTGCTCGCCGGTGTCGAGGTTTTGCGCCGTCAGCTGGTGCGCCTTGGCGTCAACGGCCACGACATCATGACCCATGTGCATGTGCACGTTGGGGCCCAGCTTGCTGAGGGTCTCGACATCAGAATAAAACATGTCCTCCAGCCGCTTCACCGTGCCTTCAAGGTACAAGGCGATGCCACAGGACAAAAAGGTAATATCGTGCCGCCGCTCAAACACATCCACTTGCGTCTCTGGATGCGTTGCGATGATTTGATTGACCGCGGCCGTGCCTGCATGAGTACAACCGATTACTGCGATTCGCATGAACCCGCCTCACTTCGCCGGAAACCTTTAATCAAAATGCCACTGTTCCCATTATCGCACGGATTGTGTAAAACCTAAAGGCTTATCGTTTGGTGCTCAGCCCCCAACCCTCTATAATTAAATTAGTGAGAATTGGCTGCGTTAACCTAACTGGATGGCGGCCACGCCACCTCGTATTTGAAGGGAGACCCAAGATGAAAATTGCATTAATTGGCGCCGGGCCACGGGGACTGTTGGTGCTGGAGCGGCTCATTGCCTGGCAGCCCACGATCGACCGCGACTTGACCATCACCCTTTATGACCCGGAAGGCATCGGCGGGCGGGTCTGGACCAGCACGCAACCGCGCGAGCTGATCATGAACACGGCGGCGCAACACATCACCTTATTCTATGACCGTACGGTGGCCGCCCCGGCGCCGTTCACCCCTGGCCCTAGCCTGGCGGAATGGGCGGCCGGGCCGGCGCGCGATTACCTGGCCAATCTACCCGGCGGCGCCACCTTTGCCGACGAGGTGGCAGCCTTGACGCCGAATGACTACCCGACCCGCGGCCTGTATGGCGTCTACCAAGACTGGGTCTATGCCGAGCTCGGCCGCCGCGCCGCGGGCAACGTTCATTTTCACCTCGTGCAGCAAATGGTGACGGCGGTGACGCCTGATTCGACTGGGTTCACCGTGCACGCCGCGAACACCACCCACGTCGATGCCGTGGTGATGGCGCTGGGCAATAGTGAAAACTCGCTGACGCGCGAGCAGCAAGAGCTCACCACCTATGCCGCCCAACACGACCTGTTCTACCTACCACCAAACCTGCCCGCCGAGCCCGACTTGGCGATGATCGCCCCCGGTGCCGGGGTGATTCTGCGGGGCTTAGGTCTGTCGTTTTTCGACTTTGTCAGCCGCCTTACCGAAGGCCGTGGCGGTCATTTTTCAGCCGATGGCGACCGACTGGTGTACCACCCCAGCGGGCGCGAACCCAATATTGTGGCGGGTTCGCGGCGCGGCTTCCCGTACCGGGCCAAGGCCCGCAACGAAAAGGCCCCTGCCGAACAAATCACGCCTCGCTTCTTGACGCCTGCCCGACTCGCCGACTGGCAAGCCGCGGGAGGGGTCAGCGGCGCCGACTTCTGGGCAACGCTACAACGCGAAGTCGAATTCACCTATTACTCGCTGCTGTTGCCGCAAGCCTACCCGAAGCTGGCGCTGGCCAAGTTTCAGCTGGCCTTCATGCGCCACCCCGACGAAACGCTCAAGGCCCTCCCGCTGGCCCCAAGTGACCGGCTGGACTGGTCCGCCTTACTGCACCCGGCAGTCGCGGATGCCGGGGCCATGGCGGCCTACCTCGACGGCGATGCGACAGACGCGGCTCTGGGGAGTAAAACTGGCCCGCTCACCGCTGCGCTGGAAGTATTACGCGACTTACGCGACCCGATTCGCCAAGTCGTGGCCATGGGGCTACTCAGTGACGACGAGTACCTCGACTTTTTCCTGCGGGAATTCGTCGGTACCAACGACTACCTGTCCATCGGCCCACCGCTCCTGCGGATTCGCCAGCTCGCCGCCTTGCTCCGCGCCGGCGTTGTGACCTTGCTGGCGCCGGGCATGCGCGTCACTGGCACCGCCGGCTATTTTGTCGCCAGTGCCGCCAGTGCCCCCACCGTCAGCTATCGCGCCGCCACGCTAATCGAGGCCCGGGTCCCGGCGGCCAACGCGCCGACCGCGGCCAACCCCTTGCTACAACAACTGCAACACGACGGCCTCGCCACCACCTTTGAGCTCCAGCTGGCTGGCGAGCGTCGCTTCGCTTCCGGGGCAATCCTGGTCGACCGCACCGATTCCCGTCTGCTCGACCGCAGTCGCCAGTCACACGGCAAGCTGTTCTTCTGGGGCGTGCCCACCGAGGGCTTCAACTGGCTCACCACCGCCAGCCCGCGCCCGTATGTCAATGACATCAGCCTGCGCCAAGCTAATGCGATTGCGCGGGCAGTCCTCGACATTTGAAAAAGAACATGCAAATCCGCAAAATTGCTCAACTGTTGCGCCACTTCCTCTTATGATGCAATCATGCACCAACAATAGAGGAGTGTGATTCCGATGAAATATTGCATCAAATGCGGCGCACAGTTGCCCGCCACCGCCGAGTTCTGTCCCGCCTGCGGCACTAAACAGCCGGCTGTTTCCGCGCCGGCTCAACCGGCACCAACAGTGACCCCGGCCCAGGCAGCGCCAGCTCAGGCCCAACCGCAGCCCAGCGCGGCTGTCACCACCCCACCACTTACGGCCCAAGGCAACGCCGGGGCGCAAGCCGGCACTGCCCAACCTGCCGGCGACATCCGCGCTGCCATGGCCCGCGCCGCAGCAGCCAAAGCCAAGCCTGGCGATCCGGAATGGGTCCCGTACAATCAATACCCAGAACATGGCTTGATTAACGGCTGGCGCGTCGCGTTCGTGGACTTAGTTCAACCCAACCAATGCATCGGCCGCGCGAATTACTGGTACGCATATATCTACGCCTTCGTCTTAGTCGCAATTTGCGAATTTGGCGGTCCTATCGCTTTGGCAATCGGAAACTTAGTTAGCATCTCCTTAGATTGGCGTCGGTTAAACGATATTATGCCAAATTCGACGTTGGCCTGGTGCATCATCATCGTTGATATCTTCCTCACCTTCACCAGTCTGCTAAACCCATTCATCATTTTTGGCGATGTAGCCATTTCACTATTCATCGGCCTCAGCAAAACCAACTGGCAAACTACCGGCGAACGGCCGGTTAGCCCAGCAGCCTAATTAAGCCCACAAGAATAGCCTTGCTCTCGAGTCAGCTACTCGAGGACAAGGCTTTGTTTACTCAGCCACCCTGTACCGCAACACTGCGACCACCGGTTCGGCCAAACTATCAGCCTCAAGCACTCGCACCTTGCCACCACGGGCCAAGGTTGCATCTGCCAGGTCCGTCAGTAGATTATTGTGCTTGGCTTGTGCGCTGTCGGTATCGACTGTGCCGTCACCCTGCAGCCGTCCGTTGATGCGCGCACCATTGCGAATCACTAACCGTTCGACGGCGCCGCTTTGGCTCGCCGAGATAATGGCGCCGAGATCATCGAGGTAGCGGCCGCCGCTTTTCGCCCCGTCGATCGTGGCGAGGATTCGGTTCCGGACATTGGTGCCGTTGTGCTCGCGCAAGACGTCGATGGCCGCGTCGAGCTCGGCGAGGGTGAGGTTGCTTGGACTCATCTCCACCTGCATGGAGCCAGACAGATGGGGGTTGCGGCTCACTTCCCGGAACAGCGCGATGTTTTGCGGAAGGCCGAACAACACCAGCCGGCGGTCGGCCAGGTTGGAAAAATGCGTGGTCACGTAATCGTCCACCGCCTGATAATAACGGCGCTGGTCAATCTCGGCCTCGCTGGACTGATCACCGTGGCCGTGATAGCTCACCCGCCCGGCCCCTTGCCCGACGGTATTCACGCTGCCACCACGCAGCTCGCTACCAAGCGCCTGTTCCAGCGTCACCGGCGCGCCGGCTGGCAGGTGGAGCGGCACGAGTTCATCGCCTTGATTGCGATACAAGGCGATGCTATCGGCATTCAGCGTCAACAAGTCGAACTCCAAGCGATTTTGGGCATCGAGAATTAACGGCAACAGCTGTGGCGTCGCGGTCACCATAGCCGTATCCACCACGGGATACTCCAGCCCTTGCCAATAGCGCTGCTCGCCGTTGGTCAGCACCCCGAGGGCGGCGCCGGTCAGGGCCATGAGCTCAGCTGGGTCTTGCGCCAGCGAAGTCAATTGGCTCGCATAGGGGGACCAGTCGGTGTCAGGCCAAGTCTCTGCCATGACAGCCTCGGCGTGGTCAATCAGGTGCCGCAACTGCAGGCGAAGCTGGTCGCGGTCGGTCATGGCTTCTCGGTTCAGGTAAATGGCCACGAAGGGTCCGGTCGTGGCGGTGGTCAGAAAGTGTTGTAGCGTCGGTTGCGTTGTGTCGGTTACCATATTAAGCGCCCCTTTCGTCTTTCTTCCCTAAGCTTACCAAGGCGGGTTAATGACATTCAATAAATCTGGTTATCGCCACATGTGGAATAGCGCGATAACCAAACTGTCACGAAACACGCCGGGTTTCGTCACAAAAATTTCACACCCGGCTTGTAGGATGAACATCATAGAAGTGAGCCACCCCCTCACTTCCCAACCCACTTTTTCATTTTCACTCCTCCTGAAATCCGGTGTCCCCGCACCGGATTTTTTTGCGTTAGCCACCGCCTATAAACTAGGTTAATACCGCCTTATCGAAATACTTGTATTCAATCATGCCAATTCGCTAATCTTAGATTAAGGGGTCATGCCCCGGAACTGTCACTGTGCGCGTTGGCGCACACTTACAAAGGAGGTTCTGACATGCTACACCTGATTTGGGTCTTAATCGTCGGCGCCGTTATCGGGGCCATTGGCGCATTGATCGTTGGGCGGGACATGCCAGGAGGCTGGATCGGGAACATTATCGGTGGCCTGCTTGGCGCCTGGCTGGGCACGGCCCTGCTCGGCGACTGGGGGCCAAACGTGGCTGACATGGCCATTCTCCCCGCCATTATTGGCGCGATGATTGTCGTGTTCCTGGTTTCATTGGTGATTGGCGGCATGAGTCGGCGCAGCAGAAGCTGAGTCGACGCTGACCGCAAAGGCACCCGTTGCTGAGTCTTGGACTCAACAACGGGTGCCTATTTTAGTGCTGTTCGTTTGGATACCAGTAGTCCCACGCCGTCCGCATGGCCGTCATGGTGGCCATGACGTCTTGGGTCCAGGCCAAGGTCGGATTCTCACCCGTGTCGATGGCCGTCACCATGTCAGCCACCTCGTACGCCAGTGCCTGGGCGGTGTCACCCGCGTGGCACACCTGATCGGGCTGGCCTGGATGCACGATGGTGGCGGTGTCGGCCCGGCCGTAATCGGCCACGTCGAGGTAGCCGTTCTTATAGGCGACCACCCCGTGATTCGGCAGTTGCCCTTGCAGACTCAAGGCGACGGTAACCTGTTCGCCATTTGGGCCCGCCAGTAAGGTCTGGCTTTGGTCGTCGGCGCCGGTCACCATGCGTCGCATTTGCGTGGCCACCAGCGTCAGCGGTCCGCCTAGCAGGAGCCGCGCGAAGCTTAAGGCGTACACGCCAATGTCCAGCAAGGCCCCGCCAGCCAGCGCGGGATTCAATAGTCGATCGCTGGCTGGCAACGCCGGGTTGATGCCAAAACTGATTTGCATCCCCCGCAGCGTGCCCAAAGCCGTGGCTGCCGTCAGCAACGCCGGGTACAACGGCATGTGATAAATCGTTTGCGCCTCCATCAAGATCAGGTGGCGCGCCTGTGCTAAGTCGACGAGCTCGCGGAGTTCGCTGGCGTTTAGCGTGATGGATTTCTCCGCCAACACGTGCTTGCCGGCCAAGAGCGCCGCCTTGATGTTGGCGTAGTGGAAGTTGTGCGTCGTGGCGATGTACACCACATCGATGGCCGGATCGGCAAACAGCGCCGCGTAAGTCGGATACACGCGCGGGTGCCCAAATTTGGCGGCGAAGGCCGCCGCCCGCGCGGGGTCGTGGGCCGCCACGCCAGCCAGCGTCTGATCCGCCGGTAACGCCGCCGCAAAGCTTTCACCCATGCGGCCTAACCCAATCATGCCCCACTGCAATCGTCTCATGTTGTCCTCCCGTGGTCCGTTTTGCCCATCATACCACGGTCATTGGCAAATGTAGCGCATGACACCTTCGGGGGTTTGCCCCGGCTCGGTGAGTACCGAAAAGAATGCCGGCTTGGCCAGCAGGTCGAGCAGGTCCTGCAGCACGGTGAGGTGGTCAGTCGCGTTGACCGCGCTGAGCACGAAGATGAATTGCACCGGGCGTTGGTTGGCGCCGTCGAAGTTCATCGGGCTGGTCAGCGTGGCAATGCTGATGGCCACCCGGTGCGCCCCGGTGCGCGGATCGGCGTGCGGCAAGGCAACGTTGGGCGCGATGATGTAGGACTCCGGCGAACGCTGGTCGGCCGAGTCGATAATATTATCGATGTAGCCTTGCGTAATCGCGCCGCTGGCTAACAGCGGCGCTGCCGCCTGGCGCATCGCGTCTTGCGGTGTTGCCGCCTCAATGTTGAGCTGAATCTCCGCCGGCGTCACCACGTCGCGCAGCCGCAACCGTTGCGGATCGGGGTCCACCACCTTGGCGTTAAACAGGTTCTCAGCCAACTCGCGGCGAATGCGGCCGCGAGTTTCGTGGTCGTCGACGACATGATCGACGACGGCCATGACGCTGCTCAACGTCGGCACGGCGAAGCTGGCCTCGGACATTTCCGAGTTGACCTTTTGAATCAGGTTGTACTTCTCCTCGGTGGTCATGATCGGGTTGATGATGAAGCACGGCTTGCCCTTGGTGAATAATTCACTGCGGTAGAAGGTCGAGAAAATCAGGTCGATTTCATCCAGGTGGGCATCCAAGTCAACATAGCGAAACGGCTTGAGAAATTTGATATTCGGAAACAAGTTGGTCAGCTGAATGTAGGCCAGCGCCGAGTTGCCGATGCCGTTCGGGCACACGATGGCGGCGCGGACGTTGTCGTTTTTCTTCGCGTCAGCGGTGTAGATGAAGCTGATCAGGTGAATGGTGAGAAAGGCGATTTCCTCATCGGGTACCCGGCCCAGCTCGGCGGAGAAGGTTTGCACGGCCTGGGCCACCAAGGTAAAGATCTCGCCGTATTCGGAAATCACCTGCTCGGTCAAGGGGTTGGTGATGGGGTAGTTGAACTGCAGGCGGTAGTACATCGAGCGAAAATGCGTGAACAGCTGCGAGGCCACCTTGTCGCGGTCGGCAAAGACAATCCCCGAGATGTCGGAGAAGCGCTGCACCACCTGCGTTGTGATCTCGTAGATGTGGCGGTTGAGCTTGAGGTGACCCAGGCCGCCGATGCTGAGGCACAGCACAATGGTCGCCAGGTACTCAGCGGCCGTCGCGCTCGTGACCCCGTCTTGGGCCAACAGCTCCTGAGCGAAGCCGTATTCGTTGGTTTCGGTGATGGCGATGCGCCGCGCGGCACTCGGCAGATACTCCGGGCGAATCCGCAGGCGGCTGATCATGAAGACGTAGATGTAGCCGAATTCCAACAGGCGGTTCTCGACAAAATCGATGTGGTGCTGCTTGGCCAACGCCGTGATCTGCGCGAACACGGCTTGGGTCTTCACGTGTTGAATCAAGTCCGCGCAAGTATTCAGCAAGTCGCCGTTGGTTTTGAACAGCTCGGTGCTCAGCGTCCGAATCAGATAGCCGCGCAACCGGTTCTCGTTGCCTTCCAGCCGGTAGCCGTTTTGCCGGTCGTAGTGAATGTGCAGCTGAAATGGCAACAGCGTGGACTCGAGGGTCTTCAGGTCTTTAGAAATCGTCGACTGGCTGACTTGCAAGTAATCTTGCAGGTGCACTAAGGACAGGTACCCATCGTGACACGCCAACAACAGCGAGATGAACAACTGCCGCTCGCTGGTGTTTAACGTGTAGTGATCCAAAGTCGTCAGGTTCTCGGTGGCCCGCAACGCCAATAGGTAGTCGTACGCCGGCCCGGGCACGACCACATAGGCGCCATCGGTATCGATCTGCGGCTGGTCGTGATCGGCCAGGTGCTGATTGAGCTTTTCGATGGCGTAATCCACCTGGCGGGTCGTTAAGCCTAGAGGCGACGTCAACCGGCTCTTGGTCAGAATCGGATTTTGAATGATGGTGTCGATGATCTGCAATTGCTTGATGTCGAGCATAACGACCTCCTTTGCCACAACGTCATGGCCACTGGCGAACGCGTCGTCAGCAGCCTGACGCCCGAACCGGGTAATTTCAGCTTAGCCCGGTTCGCGTCGTGACACAAATATTTGAACTACTTCGCGCGAAATGCGTCGATGGCCGCGCGAATCTTTTTGGCACTGGCCGCGATGTCGGCACTAGTGCCCTTGGACAAGGCCCCACCGATACCGACGACTTCAACGCCAGCGGCAAACCAGTCGGCGACGTTGCCGGCATTGACACCGCCGGATTCCAGCAGCGGCATGTCAGGAATCGGCGTCTTGATCGTCTTGATGACCTCAGGGCCGAGGATGCCGCCGTACGGGAAGTACTTGATGAAGGTCGCGCCGGCACGCAAAGCAGTCATTGCCTCGGTCACCGTGGTGCAGCCTGGGGCGTAAGGAATCTGGTACTCGTTGGCCAAGCTCATCACCTCGGCGTCGAACATCGGCGAATACAGGAACCCGGCGCCATGGGCGATGGCGTCCTTGGCGGTGGCGCCGTTGTTGACGGTGCCGGCGCCGACGAGAATGCGGTCGCCTAACGTGTCGTGCACCAAATCGATGGCCTTAGGCGCGTCGGCATTGGTGTAGCTGACTTCCATGACGGGAATGCCGCCATCGACGATGCCCTTGGCGATTTCCAGCACGCGCTCGGGGGTGGCCCGAACCACCGCCAGCGCCCCACTATCCAGAATGCGTTTCGTTAAATCAAATTTCTTCATGTTGTTTCCTTTCTTAGATGACACCTTGTTGCTTGTAATCCGCAACCGTTTTGGCAATATCCTTGGCCAGTTGACTATCCGGCGCTGGCATCAAAGCCGGCCGGCGCGCTGGGCCCACGTTAACGCCGCTAGCGGTCACTGCGGCCTTCAAGGACACCGGCGTGGTGGCTTCGTGCAAAACGGTGCGCAGCGGCTGGATGTTGTCCTGATACCGCTTGGCAGCCTCGAGGTCACCGGCCTGGAAGGCGTCATACAGTTTGACCACGTTGGCGACCAAGAGGTTCCCGGTGCCGGCAATCGCGGCGTTGCCACCGTGTTGCAGGGACTCGAGGATGCGGCCGTCGGAGCCCATGATCACCGTGAAGTCATCGCTGTTGCGGTTCTTCAAGTAGCCATCGAAGTTGTGCCAATCGCCTGAGGAATCCTTGATGCCGATGATGTTCGGGTGCTGGGACAGCACCTTCAGTGAAGCCGGCTCGATGTTGATGCCGGTTTTGCCGGGCATGTTGTACAAGACGCAAGGTACCGGCACGGCGTCGGCGACGGCCTGGTAGTGCGCCACCAGCTCGGCCTGGCTTGGCGCGACGAAGGACGGCGCCACCAGCGACAAGGCATCCGGGTGCAGCGTGGCGATGCGTTGCGAAAACGCAATCGTCTCGCGGGTACTGTTCAGCCCAGTGCCGACGATGATCTTGGCCCGGCCGGCCACGTAGTCGATGACGTACTTGGCGAAGTCGTATTTTTCGTCTTCGGTCATCGTGTAGGCCTCGCCGTTCGTGCCGAGGATGAACAACCCGGCCGGCTTTGCCGCCAGCAAGTAATCAATCAGATTTTTGGTGCGCTCATAGCTGACACTTTCGTCATCAGCAAAAGGCGTGACCATCGCAACAAGAATTCCAGAAAATGGCGCCATGAAGAATATCCTTTCTAGCGGGTGACCCCGCTAATACCAAGAGGCGAGGGAGACTTGCCCCCTCGCCTCACCAATCATTTCACTAGTGGAACAGGCCCAAGAATCCATTCAGGAGCGAGCCAACCACGTTGTAGTCGACGTTCGGGAACATGGCAGTCGTGATGCCCAACTGTGAAAAGGCCGGGTAGAGCATGACTGGCAGGAACACCAGCAACAAGCCAACGACGAAGGAGCCAAACACGGCACCGCGCCAGCCGCCAG
The DNA here is from genome assembly GCF_001434705.1 of Lacticaseibacillus nasuensis JCM 17158. Taxonomy (GTDB): domain Bacteria; phylum Bacillota; class Bacilli; order Lactobacillales; family Lactobacillaceae; genus Lacticaseibacillus; species Lacticaseibacillus nasuensis. Next base: position 220,576 of record NZ_AZDJ01000003.1, on the reverse strand, counting down.
TGGAGTTGCCGAAGATCGCGGCAGTACCACCGGAGAAGAAGCAGATATGCGCGGCTGGGATGATGACCATGGAGAAGTGGAACATGACCATGATGGCCACCCCAATCAAGCCGGCAGCGTATGAGGACAGGAAGCCAACCAGAACCGCAGTTGGGGCGTACGGGAAGATGGTTGGGACGTCCAGCGCTGGACGAGAACCAGGAATGAACTTCTCGGAAAAGGCCGTAAACGCGGAAGTGATTTCAGCCAGGAACATCCGAACACCAGTCATCAAGACACTGATCCCAGCGGTACAAGTGAGCGCTTGGATGAGTGGGAAGACCAACCAGTCGGTCCCACCAGACAGCTTCAAGACCGCGGTCTTGCCAGCAGCAATGGCGGAAATGTAGAACAGAATCAACATGACGAAGGCGAACCCCATCAGGAAGTCCTTGAAGAAGCTCAACCACTTCGGGAATTTCATGTTTTCAGTGGTGTCATCGGAGTGCTTCTTGAACAAGTTGCCCAGCAAGCCAGACAGCGCGTAACCAATCATGTTAAAGTGGCCGATGGCTTGGAAGTCACCGCCGGTAATCTTACGCATGAACGGCTGGCAAAGTTGTGGCAAAGCAGCGGAGCAGAAGCCCAAGATGGTCCCACCAACAACGATGGTCCAAGTGTCGCCGAAGCCGTGTGCCTTCATGACCAAGGCCAACACGCAGGCGAAGAAGAGACTGTGACCGCCGGTGAAGAATACGTTCTTAAACGGCGTAATGCGGGCAAACACCAGGTTCATGACGAACCCAATAATCAAAGTCATAGAAACGGCAAAGCCGAACTTGCTTTGCGCCAGGGCCGTCGCCGCTTCAGGCGAAGCGATGACCCCGTTGATATGGAAGCCCGCCGTGAACATCGCGTTGAAGTTCTGCAACGTGGTGGTCATGGTCGAAGCCCCAATCCCAAAAATTAAGAAGCCGATGGCCGTCTTAGCGGTCCCGGTAAAGACCTGGGTAGGACTCTTGCGTTGTGACACCAGGCCGACGAATGATACCACCGCCAGAAGAATCGCTGGCGTTGAGAGCAAACTGACAAGAAAGCTCATGATCTATCCCCCTTATGTTAAGCGTGAGCGCGGTACGTTATTTGGCGCCGATCTTGTCCAATGCGGCCCCGACTTTAGTTTCGATTTCTTTCTTATCGAGGATGTTGGTAATGCCGACGACTTCCTTCTTGATGCCTTCGTTCTTCAGGTCGTCTGCCACATCACTCAGCGTCACGACGATTGGCCCATCGAAGCTATCCAATTCATCAAGCGACGAATGTTCAACTTCCATGTCCCAACCTTGTTCGTCGATGACCTGATTCAGCTTGATCTTCAACATCAAACTGGAACCAACACCGGCACGACATGCAACTAATGCCTTGACCATAAAATCACTCCTTTTCCGCAGCCACGTTCTCTTGAACGTACTGCATAATCTCGTCAGGTGATTGAGCCTGATCTAGTATCTGATAAAACGAATCCGCCGATAACAGCTCAACGAGTTCCTGCATCGCCTTCAGGTGCGAATTGGAATCGGGCGCGCTGAGCGTGAAGACGTACTTCACGGGATCGTTATCGGGGTTATTGAACACGACGGCTGGCTTGAGGGTCGTGATCCCCATCGCCAGGTGTTGGGCGCCTGCATCACTCGGTGCGTGCGCCAACGCCACGTGCGGCGCAATGACGAAATACGGGCCATATTGCTCCACGGAATGGATAATTTCTTCCACGTAATTTTGGCTAACCGCGCCCGCTTTGACTAACGGTGCGCCTGCCTTGTGGATGGCATCTCGCCAATCCGACGCGACCACATTCAGTTGGGTCAGCGCTGGGTTCATCATTTTCTCAATCATTCTTTCACCACCTGTTTGCTTGGTACGACTCTAATGTAAGCGGTCACCCCATGCCGCTTCAAGGGGCATTGCTTGTCATCCTTGTTGCCGAGCCTCACAATTTTTACGACCCAGACTTATGAAAATCAGTTGAAATCATTGACCGATGCGGGTTGTGTCGAACTTCACTTGATTGTTGTTTGAAGATTGCGTCGGCAAAAACAAAAATCGTTACCAACCGTCCTTGAGCCCGTCCTATCAAGCCGCAACAATAGGAGGCAGATAAGGAGGACGAGTTCATTGACTGAAACGACTACCGAATTAATTCACAAATACATGGACCGCGAAATCGCGGCCATGCAGTATATCCAAACTCACACCGACGACGCCCAGTACGACGCCTTGGTGGACCGCATCTTGCACCTGCAAGGCCACCTGATCTTCATGGGGGTCGGCAAAACCGGGCACATTGGCGCGAAGCTGGCTGCCACCTTTGCCAGCCTCGGCACCCCAAGCTTCTTCGTTCACGCGACAGAGGCGATGCACGGGGACATGGGCATGATCACCGCCGAAGACCTGGTGATCCTCATTTCCAATTCCGGTGAAACCAAGGAGACCTTGGCGCCGCTGCCACCACTACGCCGCATCGGCGCAACCACGGTGGCCTTCACGGGTAACGCCGACTCCAGCCTCGCCACGGCCTGTGACGCGGTGCTGACCATTCCCGTGGCCGGCGAAGCGGACGACTTGGGCTTGGCCCCGACGAACAGCTCGACGGCGGCCTTAATGGTCGGCGATGCCATCGCCTGTGCGGTATCGCGGTTAAAGGGTTTCACCAAAACCGACTTCGCCGGGTTTCATCCCGGTGGCGCGTTAGGCCAGAAGTTGCTGCAAGGCCAGGCGCTTTAATCAACAAAAGAGGCACTAGGAATGTTCTTCCTAGTGCCTCTTTTTAATGGTTAACGGTCCTTGTCAGTCTCCCAATTGATACCGTAGCGTTCCCCCAAACATTCCACAGTCACTGACATTGATTTGCTAACTAGAAGTAATATAGCATATTCGCTTCGATAATAGTTGGTTTTTGTAACAGTTTCTGAAAAACTGGCCCACCCTTTGCGGTGTCACTCGAAACTTTTTTTATTGCATCCACAAGGTACGGACCGTTCTTCGGCACAATCATTGGGTAGCCAAAGTAATACAGTTTCTCAGCGCTGTTTTCGCCGGGCGAACCGCCACAGTTGCCGAATCAGGAACCCAACGACAATCACAGCGGCCAAAGCATCGATCGCCCACCACAACAATTGTTGCCAATTCAGGCGCAACCGGTGCACCAACGCGCGGCGCCCGGCCGCACCACTGACGGTAAAACCGTGAGCTAAGCGCCAGTGGCCATTATCGCCGTGCACGGTGAGCACTAACCGGTAGCGTCCGGCGCTTAACCCGCTTTTCATATCGAGCGGCAAGGTCACCCAGAACCGGTTGGCTGGCGCAAAGTTCATTCCGGTAAAACGCCGCGCGGTCACGCGGCGCTGCCCGCGGTACACCCGCGCCAGCAAGGTCACCTTGCCAATCAGCGCCGGCTGGTCGTTGTTGATTCGTGCTGTGAGTTGCGGTCGATTTTGTTTATCTGAGTAGCGCACCTGAGGCAGCTTTATCTGTGGCGTCACCGTCGCCGGGGTGCCATGTAGCGAAACCCCAATCAGGTATTGCGCCAAGTTGACCAAGCCGCCTCGCTTGGCGCCCTTAGTTTTAGCGGTTTGCGAATTCACCGCAAACGCGCCGAGAATCAGGCCCCGAAACTTTGGCACAGTCATCGTGTAACTAACCGTTTTGGTGGCGCCTGCCGCCAGGTGTACATTTTGTGCTAACGGCTGTGTCAAAACGCTGCCGAAGGTCGGATGCGCCGGTCCATTCGCCTCTAGCCCATTCGGATAAGTGATCACACCGTTGGTCCCGGTGACCGCATTGGTGGGTGTTACCACCAGTGTTTGGGCCGTAGTCGCCTCGTTGTGCAGGCGCAGTTGCAAGGTGCGCTTGGTCCCGGCAGGCAAAGTCAGATCAAAGTATCCTTTCGTCGCCGCGTTATCGCTTGGCAACAATGGCGTGACGGTGAACTGATGGCACCGCAGCCTGCACCGGGCGCGGTGCCATCAGCAGGCCAACCAGGATCAGGCACCACCCAAAAAGCCGGGACCAGCCCGGCTTCCGAAACTGCATTAGTTACTGGTCTGGGTCGTGCCCAGCGTCCAGGTCAGATCTGCGGTATAGGTGGCATTGATTGCGGGAACTGTAACGCCGTTTAAGGTCACGTTACCCATAGTTAATGTTGACTCACCAGTACCGGTACTTGGGGCCGCATTTTCAAGCAGAACACCCGAATCCCCGGGCGCTGTCTGGGTGACTCCGGAGACAGTTGGTGCAGTGTTTCCAGCTGTCGTCGCGGCAGCAGTATCACCAAGGAAAACAAGATAGCCTGGTTGCGTGGTTAAACCAGAGAATTTCCCAAGCTGCAAGCTTAGCGACCAACCGGCCCCTGTGCCACGTTCATCGTCGACTTTAACGGCAGTGTCACCAGTATTTTTCAGCGTTGCCGCACTTTCGGCCCCAGTCGACGCAAACTTAAAGTTTGGTGCCTGTTCGAGGGTTAAATCTCCCGCGGGCACACTGACCGTAACCGTCGCAGTACTTGTCTTTGTCGTTGGTGCAGCCGCGTGTACCGTTGCCGGCAGACTCAAGGCGGCCGCAACGGCCACCGCGCCTAATGTAATCAATCCATGCTTCATGATGGTTCCCCCAAAATATTTAGATTTTCACGTCATACTACCAGGCGCAACAAGGTCAGCATACCACGAAAGTAACCACATGTTACCGGTCGATTGATAATAAAACTAATAATTTTGATTAATTAGTGGACAAGCCAGGCAAAGGACGGGCCGCTGTGGCAACCACGCAAAAACGCCGCCGCGACTAATCGCGACGGCGTTTCTGTTATCTACGCATGATCTGTTTTGTTTTGCTTAGAAGGGGCGATGACTACTTGATTGGAGACCATACCCAGTTCTCGACTTCTGGAATGTCTTCACCGTTTTCACGGATGTAATCATGGTGATACTGAAGCTTCTCGTCCATCTTTTCGGCATATGCCGCGGCCTTTTGCTCGAAGCCAGGCACGTGGGTGATGATGTCCTTGGACAGGTGGAAGCGATCCAGTTCGTTCAATACCCGCATATCGAAGGAAGTCGTGATGGCCCCTTCTTCACGGTAGCCGTGAACGAACAGATTGTGGTTGTGACGATCGAAGAAGATATCCTTGATCAGGTCTTCGAAGCCATGGAAGGCGAAGAAGACAGGCTTATCGGTCGTGAAGTAACGATCGAATTCTTCGTCACTCAACCCGCGCGGATCGTCTTTCTTCAGCTTGAGCAGATCAACCACATTGATGAAGCGGATCTTCAAGTCTGGGAAGGATGCGTGCAACAGGTCGATGGCGGCTAGGCTTTCCATGTTCGGCTCAGTCCCGGCGGCAGCGATGACCACGTCTGGTTCCGCATCGTCGTCAGTGGAAGCCCAGTCGATACGCTTCAAGCCCTTGTCAGCCAGCACTTCTGCTTCTTCGATGGAGTAGAACTGCGGACGAGGCTGCTTGGAGGCAATCAACAGGTTGATCGTGTTTTCGGAGGAGAATAACTTCGGCGAAATCGCGAGCATGGAGTTGGCATCAGCCGGCAGGTATTCGCGAATGAACGCGCCCTTCTTTTCGGCCAAATGCGTCAGGACACCTGGGTCTTGGTGAGTGTAACCGTTGTGGTCCTGCTGGAAGGAAGTCGACGTGGAAACCACGTTGAGACTTGGGTATGGCTTGTGCCATGGTTGCTCGTTAGCTTCGCGCATCCACTTGAAGTGCTGGGTGAGCATGGAGTCAACGACGCGCAGGAACGCTTCGTAGCTGGTGAAGACACCATGACGGCCAGTCAACGTGTAACCTTCAAGGAAGCCTTCAGCCTGGTGTTCAGACAGCTGGGAGTCGATGACCCGGCCGGCCGGTGCCAAGTACTGATCGTAAGGTTCCTTGATCGGTTCCATCCATTGACGGTTCGTGGCTTCCCACAAACCATACAGGCGGTTACTCATGGTTTCATCAGGGCCGAATACCCGGAAGTTAGTCGGGTTCAGCTTGATGAGGTCGCGCAGGTAGTCGGACCAAACCAACATATCCTGGTTGACGTTGACGCCGCGCTTAGTATTGTCCAGCGCGTAGTCCTTGAAGTTAGGCAAAACGAGTGGCTTGGTGTTGTAGCCCATGTTGGTGATTGGGTTAGCCGCCATGCGCTTGTCACCCTTAGGCGTCAAAGCCTTCAGTTCAGGCAACAGCACACCGTTTTCGTCAAACAGTTCTTCAGGACCGTAAGACTTCAACCAGCCTTCCAGCGAGTCGGCATGGGTCATGTCGTCGCGCTTAACAGGAATCGGAATCTGGTGGGCACGGAAGGAGCCTTCGATTGGTTCGCCGTCCCAAGTCTTTGGACCAGTCCAGCCCTTTGGCGTGCGGACGATGATCACTGGCCAGTGCGGCATCGTGGCATCGTTGTTCTCGCGGGCATTCTTCTGAATGGCCTTGATTTCTTCGATTGCGGAATCGAAGACTTTAGCGGCCGCTGGGAAGACCTTGTCAGGATCGTCGCCTTCAACGAAGTACGGCTTCCAGCCCATGCCTTCGAAGTACTTGGTCAAGTCGGCATCGGACTTGCGAGACAGGATCGTTGGGTTAGAAATCTTGAACCCGTTCATGTGGACGATTGGCAAAACAGCACCATCGGAGATCGGGTTGATGAACGTGTTGCTGAACCAACTAGTGGCCAGCGGGCCGGTTTCGGTTTCGCCGTCGCCAGTCACAGCCGCAACGATCACGTCAGGGTTGTCGAGAATCGCACCAGTGGCATGGCTCAACGCGTAACCCAGCTCGCCACCCTCGTGGATCGAACCAGGAATCTGAGCGTTGGCATGGGAAGCGGCCCCACCTGGGAAGCTGAAGCGCTTGAAGAGAATCTTCATGCCCTTCTCGTCCTGGGTGATGTTCGGGTACGTTTCGGTATACGTGCCATCGAGGTAGGCGTTGGAGATCATGACCTGACCACCGTGACCTGGGCCTTCGATGTAGAACATGTTCAGGTCATACTTGTTGATGACCCGGTTGAGTTCCGTGTAGATGAAGTTTTGACCAGCAATCGTGCCCCAGTGGCCGATTGGGTAGAACTTCACATCTTCGGATTGGAGCGGCCGCTTCAACAGCGGGTTATCCTTTAAATACAATTGGCCAACTGAGACATAGTTGACGGCGCGCCAGTAGCGCTTCATCTTGTCAATGTACGCAGCTGAATCATAGTCGATTGTGGTTGCCATGATGTGGGTTACCTACCTTCTATATTTGATTTACGAGATTCAGTATAGCACGCTGACGTCAGAAAATCACTTACAAGTGCTTAAAACTGCTTAAAAAGTTCCACAACCGCCGCGATTGCTGTGGTTCTAGGGTTTCTCGCAAGATGTTTCGCACGGTCTCCGCGGCAAAACGGCAGACATTGTGGCAAAATGACTTAATTCTCGTCGGTCAACGCGAAATTCAGCCGCCTCCAGCCAGAAAAAAGCGCTTCACCGCGCGGCTCAGGTGGTAAACTGAAGGAGAACCGAGAATGGAGGGAGCCAAATGAAATTCGCTCTGTTTGATTGGGATCTGTTGGGCCTGGCCATCGTGGCCGTCATTATCTTATTGGCGTTGGGTGAGGTCTTACCCGCCGTCGTGATTTTGCTGCTGATGATTGCCGCCGTCGTCATCGACCGCGACCATCCCCGCTCTGGCCACGTGTTATAACAAGGCAAAAATTAATGGTTGACTGCCGGAACTAATTCGGCTAGGATAGCCTCAATTAAATGAATTAGCATTAAACCGTTGACGCGGAGATCAAGACTGTTATGCCCGCACAGAGAGCGACCGGCGCTGAAAGTGTCGCCGGACACAGGCAGTTAAATGGACCGCTGAGGGTTCCCCCGAACGCCTTGCTAGTACGGGGAAACGGGTAGGCACTCGTCAGTTGCCGGGAGGGTGTTGGCCCTTCGCTAAGTGTGGTTTGACGCGGCCGTTTTTGGCGTCGCGTCGAGCTGAATTAAGGTGGCACCGCGGGTAACCGTCCTTACAAATTTAATTTGTATGGGCGGTTTTTGTTTTGCCCGGAAAGAGGTCAAGATGACATATTTACTCGGCGGAGCCATCGCCAGTTCGCAAGCAGAAGGTGGGTTTCACGACGGGGGCAAGGGCCCGAGCACCCAGGACATGCGCTACCTTGACGGGGCTTGGACCCCGGAACAAATCGAAACCAAGCACCAGCAGTCGCCGTTTACGCAAGCAGAGTTGACTGCCGCCTTGGCCGATGATGATACCACCTACTACCCCTTGCGCCGCGGCATCGATTTTTATCATCACTACAAAACGGACATCGCCTTACTGGCCGAGCTGGGGTTGCAAGTCTTTCGCACCTCGATCAGCTGGTCGCGACTTTACCCCAACGGCGACGAGCTGGAGCCCAACGAAGCAGGCATCGCCTATTACCGCGACTTATTCACCGAGTGCCAGCGTCACGGCATCAAAGTCTTGGCCACGATGATCCACTACGACATCCCCGTCCACCTCGTCACGGCTTACGGCGGCTGGCAAAACCGGCAGCTAATCACCTTCTTCAAGCGCTACGTGACGACGCTGTACACCCGCCTCGGGGATGTCGTCGATTACTGGCTCCCCTTCAACGAAATCAACGCGGCCAAGTTCTCGCCTTGGGACGGCGTCTGCCTGATTCCCACGCCGCGCGCCGGCTTAGACCAAGCGATTTACCAAAGCCTGCATCACCAGTTCCTGTGTAGCGCTTGGGCGGTGAAGCTGGGCCGCCAGCTCGTGCCGGGCAAGCTAGTCGGCGGCATGATTGCCCGCTTCACCACCTATCCTGCGACCTGCAAACCGGAAGACAATTTGCAGGCACTACAAGACGAGCAATATGCCAACTGGTTTTACCTCGACGTCTTGGCGCGCGGCAGCTATCCCAGCTACATGACCCGCTACTTCAATAAGATTGGCGTCCACATTCACACCGAGCCCGGGGACGCGGCCTTGCTTCAAGAAGGACGCGTCGGCTTCGTGGCCTTTTCCTATTACTTCTCGCAGGTCGCGACCAACCAACCCGATTGGGAGCAAACCGCCGGCAATCTCATCATGACGAAGAAGAATCCTTACCTCACCACCAGCGAATGGGGCTGGCAAATTGACCCGGTCGGCTTGCGCATCACGTTGAATCAGCTCAACGACCGCTATGGCCTGCCCATCATCGTCGCAGAAAATGGCTTGGGCGCTCACGACGAGCTCACCGCCGACGACACCGTGCACGACCCCTACCGCATCGCCTACCTCAAGGCGCACCTCGCCCAGCTCGACTTGGCCGTGGCCGATGGCGTGAACCTTCTGGCCTACACCATGTGGGGCATCATCGACATCGTGTCTTGCGGCGCGCTGACCATGGCCAAGCGCTACGGTGTGATTTACGTGGACCGCGACAACGCCGGTCACGGCAGCGACCGCCGGGTCAGAAAAGATTCGTTTTATTGGTACCGCGACTACATTGCCGCACATAAGGAGGCCACTCATGACTGATTCTGAATTGGCTCGCACCATTATTGCCGACCTAGGCGGGTCGGCGAATATTACCCACCACCTGCACTGCGTCACGCGCTTGCGCTTCAACCTGCGCGACGATACCGCGGCCGATCTCGATGCCATCGCCGCCCTCCCCGGCGTCCTCGGCACGCAACGCCAAAACGGCCAGACTCAAGTGGTCATCGGCCCGCGGGTCGCCGATGTCTATGCCCAAGTGGCCGCCCAGCTCGGTGGGGCTAGCGCGGCCCCGGCGCGGCGCTTTTCGCTTCAGCTACTCTTCGACGTCATCACCGGCATCTTCAGTCCGATCATTCCCGCCTTGGTGGCCGGCGGGATCTTGAAGGGGCTGTTGGCCATCGTCGAAAGCATTGCGCCGGCTTTGGCCAAGAACAGCACGGTGGCGTTAATCAGCATGATTTCCGACGTGCCGTTTTACTTTCTACCAGTGTTACTCGCTGTCACTGCAGCACGCCGCTTCAAGGTCAACGAGTTTTTGGGCCTGTGCGTAGCGGGCGCCATGCTGTACCCGAGTTTTACCGCCACGATTGCCAGTGGTAAGTCCGGCCTCAGCCTGTTTGGTGCCACCATTCCTAGCTTCACCTATTCGGATTCCGTCTTTCCCGTCATCCTCAGCGTCGGCTTGTTGGCGCTGGTGTATCACGCCATCGATCGGGTGATTCCCGACATGTTCAAGCTGGTGGTCGTCCCCGCTGTGGCGCTATTGATCACCATTCCAGTGGCGTTACTCGTCTTGGCGCCGCTGGGGGCCTATGGCGGTCAATACCTGGCCAGTGGCATCGTTTGGTTATTCACCAAGGCTGGCCTGTTGACCGGTTTTCTCCTGGGCTTCTTCATGCCGCTGATCGTGCTTACCGGGATGCACCAGTCCACCAGCCCCATTCAGATTCAAAACATCGCCACAATGGGCTACGACTACCTGCTGCCGATTTCCTTCGCCCACAACATGGCCGAAAGCGGCGCCGCGTTCGGGGCGGCCTTGCGGATGAAAAATAAGGAACGCCGCGCGGCAGCAATGTCCACGAGCTTTTCGGCATTCCTCGGGATTTCCGAGCCCGCACTGTACACCGTCAACGTGATCAACAAGACGCCGTTGATCGCCGCTATGATTGCCAATGGCATCGGTGGTGCCTTGACGGTCGTCTTTAGCGTCAAGTGCTACGCCTTCGTTATGCCTGGTATCACCTCACTGCCCGTGTACGCCAAGGCGGGCAACATGATGAACTTGGTTTGGATGATTGTCTGCATCGCCGCCACCTTCGTCATCGCCGCTGGCTTGGCCTTCGCGCTGAGTCGTCAGCTCGCCACCAGTGAGTCAGTGCTGGTGCTCCACCAGCCAGTCGCCGGCCAGCGCGAGCCTCTGAGCGCCGTGGCGGACGCCACGTTTGCCTCTGGTCAGGTCGGTCAAGGATTTGCGGTGCAACCTAGCGACGGTGAAGTCATGGCCCCAGCCGCTGGGACCATCGCCAGCATTGCCGAGACGCACCACGCCATCACCATGACGACGCCAGACGGGACCGGTATCTTGCTCCACCTCGGGATCGATACCGTCTCCGCTGACGGAGCGCCGTTTACCGTTCACGTGGCCGTCGGCGATCACGTAACAGTCGGCCAGCCGCTCGTCACCATGGACCTCGCCCAGCTGGCCGCGGCGCATTTGGACCCCACCGTCATCGTCACCTTGCCGGACGCCCACCGGCCCTTTACCATCGCCGCGGCGCCGACTCCCGCCGCACCGGTAGGCAGCACACTGGCAACGAGTTAAGCGAAAACGGCACCGCACGAATGTTGACGTGCGGTGCCGTTTTGCTTAGTCTTGGGCGTTACCGGCAGCCGCGCGGTATTCACGCGGCGACATGCCCGTTTGTTGCTTGAATAATTTATAGAAGTAACTCGGCGTCTGATAGCCTACCGCCAAGGCGATACGATTGACGTCTTCCTCGGAATTTTGCAGCAGGTCCATCGCTAGGCCCATTCGCCAGTCGTTGAGATACTGGGAAAAACTACGGCCCGTTTCCTGCTTAAACTGTTGGCCGAGGTACACGGCATTCAGGTGTAACTCCTTGGCCACCGTGCTCAGGCTAAGTGGCTCCTGGTATCGCGCCCGGACGAGTTCACGCATCATCAAGACGTTGCGGGAATACTGGTGGCGCTCCTGCAACGCGGCGCGCTGGGCCACGTCGACTAAGGTCGTAATCAGCTTCGTCACCGTTTGCGCCTGATTGATCGCGGCAATGGTCGTTGACTTGCCTTCCGTTGCCGGCAGTTGCTCGCTTAATACCAACAACACAACTAAGGCGAACTGCTTGGCAAACGTGACGGAGGCATTGGCCTTGGCAAATTCCGCCATTTGTTGCACTAGCCAGTGGCGAAAGGCCGCCGGCTCGAGGTCTCCGATTGCGTCTTTTACTGTGCTGTACCCCGGTAGCGTCAGCACTTGGCTGGCCTGAGCCGGGCGTGTTAACTCTCGTAACCCCGCCGCGGTTTCGAAGAAATACTGCCGGGCAATTTCGGCCGTGAGCTGCGCGTAATCCTCGCGTAGCTCCGCCGGTCGGCTCGCCGGCGGGCCGATGAGCACTGGCCGCCGCGACGAACTCACCGGCAGTGGCGCTTCCTGCACGAAGGTCGCCAGCTCCTTAGCATCCCCTTGGAACAAGATGAAGAAGTCCTGCCCTTCACGGAAAAACCCGTGCACGGCCGGCATCACGCGCAGAAACTTGACCAGCACCTTGGGCGGAATCGGGTTCATGACAGCCAATAGCCGTACCGGTGTCCCCATACTGGCAAAGTTGACGGCCAGCGAGTCAATTAACGCCGCCTCGTCGCCCGCCCCGGTGACTAAGTCGCGTAGCTCGGCTTGCGCGGCCAGCGAGGCGTTATAGTCGCTTTCCTGCCGCGCCGCGATTCGCTTCATCGCCGCCTCGAGAGTGGTGATCAACTCGTCGGTATCGATGGGCTTGCGCAAGTAATTCACGGCGTGTTGCTGCAAGCCGGCGCGAACGTAGTCGAAGTCCTCATAACCGGAGATGACGATGAGTTCCATATCCGGTTGTAAGGCCTTGGCCTTGGCGACAAAATCGGGCCCTGCGAGTTCCGGCATGTTCATGTCGGACAGCAAAATATCGACGGGTTCTTTGCCAAGGTAATCCAAAGCCAGCAACGGATTTTGCGCCGTATTGACGATAGTTAGACCCATGGCTTCCCAATCGATCAGCTTACGCAGACCGCGCAGCAACATATATTCATCATCGACAATCATCACGCGTAGCATCGCCATCCCCCTTTCTACATCGGCGCCGTTTGTGGCTTCACCGTAAACTGAATCGTCGTCGTCACGCCGTCGTCATCGCTGGCCAGCCACATGGCAAAGCTGTCCCCGAAGTAATCCCTAAGCCGCGAGTAGACGTTTTGCAAGCCAATCGAGTGCACCTGCGCCTCGCCCAGTGGTTGCTGCATCCGGGCATTAAGCTCGCTCACTCGCGCGGCAGATAACGGTTTGCCGTTATTCGCCACGGTGATTGTCACGCGATTCTCTTGGCGCGTTGCCTTGATGTGTAAGGCGTTGTCTCCGCGGGCAAAATCGACGCCGTGCACGAAGTAATTCTCCACAATCGGCTGAAAACTAAACTTCGGAATCTCAAGGGCGGCCACACTCGGTTCAACCGTAATCTGGTACGCCAGCCGCCGCGGGAAGCGCACCTGGTATAAGAAGACATACTTGTCGATGAAGTCGAGTTCCTTTTGAATCGTCGTCAGCGGTGAAAAATCGGTATTGTTACGCAACAAGGCGGCAAAACTGTACACCACCTTTGCCAGCTCCGGTTGGTCGGCGTCTAGCGCGGCCATGCGGATATATTCCAGCGTGTTGGACATGAAGTGGGGATTGATCTGCGCCTGCAAGGCCTTGATGTTGGCCTCTTGCTGGGCGATACGCAGCTGGTAAATCGTGTAGATATAGTCGTCTAAGTCGCTAAGCATGCGGTTAATGCCTTCACCTAGCTCGCTTAAGTCGGCTTGGCGCACCGTTGCCGGCACCCGCGCCTTGATGTCGCCATTGCCCACGGCCTTAACGGTATCGAGAATCGTATCGAGCTGGCGCCGGTAGGTTCCAAACATCAGCCACAACACGACACTCAACAGGAACAGCAACGTGATGCCGATGGCGGCAATTTCGCTGACTCGCAGGATCAGCAGTTGCTGGAGTCCTTTTTTGTTCACAACAAACAGCAGCTGAAACTCATTGCCGATGTCCTTGCTGTGCACGGTATAGCCCTTCAGCTTGGCCAGTGTGTCACCAGTGACCGCCTTAGTCACCTGCCGCCGCTCACTTGTCGCCACAGAGGCATCGCTGAAGTGGTTGACGATAGTGTGATCGCTGTTCAACACGAGCACCTGCAAGTGCGCCTTGACGTCGATGGCGCTGAGCTGTTGATCCAACAGGTGCTTGTTGTAATCCACGCCAATGGAACCGTCCACCGTGGCACTCATCGGGTTGATCAAGGCAGAGAAGAAGTCTGGCGTGTTGCCCCGGAGCTTCTGGACGCTGCCTTCTTTTTTCTGTTGCGTGGCGATGAACGCCTGGTTACTGGTCGCCCGAGGAATCGTCACAATCAGACGCTGCACCTCGGGATGTTGCATCATGAAACTGTATGATTCGTTGGGCCAATAGTAATACGGCGCATCGCCTTGGCTTTGGTCGATGGCGTAATTCGCGTACCGGGCCGGGGATAACACGAAGTATTGGGAAATATTCGTCAGTCTCCGCGGATCCGACGTGATGTTGGCGGCCAAGTCGTCCGTCACCTGTTGGTAGCGGGTGACGAGGTCGCTTGCCCGCTGCGTCGCCATGTTTTCCGCCTGCTTGACCGCCGCTTGCGCACTGCTGACCGAAATGATGATACCCACACCGGTCACGCCCATGCCCATCACAATCAGCACGACGGTATAGATCTGCATCAGTCGCCGAAAATTCACTCTCACCGTCGCACCTCCAATTCATTCAGTTTAGCACAAATGGCCCCATCATTTAGACCCAAAAAAAACGCCGAAGCCCACGACTTCGGCGTCAATATCCGCCTGACTTACCGGACTAATTCATACTGATTCCCGGCTGCATTCAACTGAAACTGCAGCGTCTGGGTCGGGGTTTGCACCGTCACGTGTTGATAAGGTGTGACGCCGCGATGCAGGAAGGTCACGCTTGCCTGCCCCGTCGCGTTCACCTTGACGAGATAACGGTTATACGCCCCTTGTTGGTAGGCGTAGTCACTCCCGTTATCCTGGTAATGCTCACACTCGCCCCGGCTGCCGAATAACTTGAAGGTCAGCGTGGTTTCCGTGGTGGGGTCGACCCACTCACTCGCCGGCCGTAACGGCAACAGGGTATCGGCGTGAACAAACAGCGGCAGATGTCCTAACGGCGCCTGGACCAAGGCAGTTTGCCGACCGGCGTAGTGCTTGCCAGTGGTGAAATCGAGCCAATCGCCGGCGGGGAAGTAGACGCTGCGCGCCGTCTCCCCTGGCATCAGGACCGGGGCCACCAGCAGTTGTTGACCAACCAGGTACTCGCTACTTAAGTCGGTCACCTGTGGGTCATCTGGGTAGTGTAACACCAGCGGCCGCATCACCGGCAACCCGGTCCGGGTCCCGGCTTCCAACAGATCATAGAGGTAATCGATCAGCTGATAGCGTAGCTGGAGATTTTGCCGGTACAAGTCCAGAGTTTGCTCGTCAAACTGCCAAGGCTCCTGCATCCGCGTGCCGGCGCAGCTGTGATTGCGCAACAGCGGACTGAACAAGCCGGCTTCGAGCCAGCGGACTAACAGCTCCGCCGTGGTATCGCCGAGAAAGCCGCCGATATCGGTACCGGCGATGGCAAAACCACTCAGGCCAAGGTTACACAGCTGCGGAATCAGGAGCTGCAGGTTCGACCAAGACGAGCGGTTGTCGCCGGTCCACACTGTGCTGTACCGCTGGGTGCCGGCATACGCCGCCCGCGTGATGACAAATGGCCGCTTGCCCGTTTGTTCCCGCAGGCCTTCAAAGGTGGCCTGGTCCATGTTGTGCGCATACTGATTATGCATCGCTAGCGCCGTGCTTGGCTCATCATCGTCACTAAACACCGTGTCGTCGGGTAGCTCGCCGCGGAAGCTGGCTGGCTCGTTCATGTCGTTCCAAACGCCACTCACGCCGAGGTCGGTGAGAATCTGCTGATTCTTCGCCCACCACCGCCGCACGCGCGACTGCCCGAAGTCCGGATAAACGGCATCCCCTGGCCAAACCTGGTTGACGTACACCTCTCCTTTAGGCGTGGTGGCAAAGGCGTGCTGCTTGATGCCTTCCTTGTAGATGGCGTAGTCGGGATCCACCTTTACCCCGGGGTCGATAATGGTCACCGTCTTCAGGCCAACGTTCAACAAATCCGCCGTCAACTTCTTCATGTCTGGGAACTTGTGTGAATCAACCGTAAATACCCGGAAACCATCCATATAGTCGATGTCCAAGTGAATCGCGTCGGCTGGTAGGTGCAGCTCTCGCAGGTGCGTTGCGACATCCCGTACCGCCCCTTCGGTTTCATAGCTGAAGCGCGACTGCTGATAGCCCAGCGTCCATTTTTGCGGTAGCGGTGTGCGCCCGGTCAAGTAGGTGTAGTTGCGCACCACATCGGTCAGGCCGGCGCCACCAATGATGTAGTAATTCAACTCGCCACCAGCGGCAGAATAATAGAAGTAAGCCGAAGATTCCTTGCCCAGATCAAAATGACTCGGATACGGATTGTCGAAAAACAGCCCGTATGCCCGGTCATGGACCAGCCCCAGCAAAAATGGAATGCTCTTGTATAGTCGCGTAATGTCCTCAAGGTGCGGGCGGCCATCGTCGGTATTCCAGTTGTCATACACATAGCCGCGCTTATCGAGCCAACCGGTTTTGTCCCCAAGGCCGTAGAAGTGCTCATCGGCGCGGAGCTGCTTGACGACCTGCAGCTTGGCCGCCGCTGGCGCAGCGGGCAAGGAATGCCCCTCGGCCTCAACCAAAGCACTTTTGGCGGCATCCATGTCGCGCTTCAGCGGCGTCATTTCGCCGCGATAGTCGATTACCAGCGGTGTCCCCACGCTATCATAGGCATCGACATGGCCGGCGGCATCGACTCGAATCGTCAACGCGCTGGAGGCCAAGGTCAACGTTTCGCCCTGAGTAACCGTAATTGGGGTCGTCTGCTCGCGCTTTGGCAGCACGGCCACACTCGCCCGTCCCGGCGCCTGCAGGCTTTGAACCCGCACGATTTCGGCGGTAATAAAGCTGATGCGTAGGCCGGCGTTGGGAACAGCAAAGCTCTGTCCAGTTTGTTCAAACATTAACGTCAATTGTCTATCCTCCTACTTCAAGGTGACTCGAATTGTTTGGACGGCAAACCCGCCAAATGGCACGGTGACGGTGTGACCATCTGGACTGATGGTCAGTGCCGATTCCGGTTGCTCTAACAGGTTACATAGATCCGCACTCGCCAAGGCCTGTTGGAAGGTGATGGTCGCCGTGGTTTGCGCGTTGGCGTACTCATACGCGCGCAAGATGATGGCGGCATCGTCCTCGGCAGGCTTAATCGTGTCAATGATGATGTTAGGCTGGGCCACACTCACCCAAGCCTCAGTCCGTTGCGCCGGGGCAGCGACATCTGACCACACCACCGCAGGCGTATTCAAGGCTAAGGCCGCCTGCATCGTACCAGCTTCTCGCCAACCACCGGCGTGCGGGAACAGGGTGTAGGTAAAACGGTCATGACCGGTATCGGCCTGCGGATCCGGGAAGGTCGGGCACCGGTGCAGCGACACACCAAGGTGCTGATACCCGGCATCATAACCGTACTTGGCATCGGTGAGGATACTCAGGCCGTAACCATTATCGGATAAATCGGCCCACTTTTGGGCGGGCACTTCAAACTTGGCCTGCTCCCAGCTGGTGTTTTTGTTCACCGGCCGCGTCAAGTTACCGAATTGAATGTCGTAGCTCGCCTCGGTGGCATTCACGGCTACCGCATTTTCACACCGTAAGAACGTATGGTCGTCGTGCCAGTCGAGGTCGCAGTCAATTTGAATCTTGGTGGTGCCGTGAATGAAGTGCAGCCGCGTGTCGATGGTGGAATGTTCAAATCGGCGCACGATATGCAAGGTGTCGCGCAAGGCGCCTTGCCCCTCGATCGTGGCACTGACCACGGTGGCTACCGGCCAGGACTTCGCGTGATAGGTCGAATCGACGTTCCACGCGTCGTATTCCGTCGGCAGGTCTTGATACACCACCAGCTGATTCAATAGCCCGCCAGCAGGCACGACTTCGCGTTGCGCCTGCTTGTCATACAAGCTCGTGATGTTATAGGCAGCATCGAATTTGACCTTCAATTCCGCAGTTTCATAAGTCTGGCCCAGCGGTTTGGCCGCTGGCACAGCCACTGCTGCTTGCTTGACCGGCGTGATGGTGGCAAAGGCAAATGGCGCTACCTGAGGCACCTGCACCAGGGCAGTGGTCGCACTTAGCTGTTGCGTCGCCACGGGTTGCCCGTTCACCGTCGCGCCTTGCTCTGGCGTTAACGGCAACTCAACTGCCACCGACCGCGTCTGGCCCCACGGGTTATATACCGTCGTCGCCCCTGGCGCTGGGGTCAATTGGCCCTTGGCATACTCGGCTTGCAGGTCGTGCAACTGGCTAAACGCGGTGGCGTAGTCCTGGTCCGTTTGCTGATACACCTGCGGAATTGAGCTTCCTGGTAAGACGTCATGGAACTGATTGAGTAGTGCCCGCTCCCAAATTGGCCCCAACACTTCTCGATGGGCACCGGCACTCGGCGTCGTTGCCAACAGTTTCTCGGTGGACTGCAATTGCGTCTCCAATGCGCGGTTAGCGTGTTTAGAATGCGCCTGCGACGTGTAAGTGCCGCGGTGGAACTCAAAGTACAGCTCCCCCATCCACACCGGCACGGCATCGCGATTGGCCGCCATGGTGCCAGCCAAGTGGTCGAAGTACTCGCGCACGCCAGCCTGACGCACGCGTGGCATGCCGGCAATGCCATGCTGGAACCGATTCAGATATTCCATCATCTCAGGCGTCGGGCCACCGCCGCCGTCTCCCCAGCCATAGGCGACCAGAACGCTATCGCTGACGTCTTTTTGCCGATACTTATCCCAGGTTTTCTTCAGCACATTCGGGGTCACCAACCCAGAATAAGTACTGTACCATTCGTTGAGGCTCCAGAACTCACTAATCGTGTTGATGATGTGCGCCACGACCTGCGTCCCGTCGATCCCTTGCCAGTAGAAGCTGGTATCCGGGAAGATGTTGGTATCATTCCAAGCCAATTTGGTGGTCATGAAGTAATCAACGCCAGCTTTTTTCATCAATTGTGGCAAAGAGGCCGAGTAACCGAAGACATCCGGCAACCACAGGACCTTCGAGTCGATATCAAACTCACGCTTGAAGAAGCGCTTGCCGTACATCAGCTGCCGCACCAGCGACTCACCCGATGGCAAGTTCGTGTCAGGTTCGATCCACATCGCGCCTTCCGGATGCCACCGGCCAGCCATCACCGCCGCTTTGATTTCGGCGTATTGGCTTGGATACTTTTCTTTAATCCACTTGTACAACTGCGGTGAGCTGTGCATGAATTGGAACTCCGGGTACTGCTTCATCAGGTTCAACACCGTAGCAAAGCTGCGGTTGGCCTTTTCTACCGTTTGCTCGATGGGCCAGAGCCAAGCCATATCAATGTGGGTGTGCCCGATGGCGTAAATCGTGCCATTCTTCGGATCTGGCGCCTCATCGAGTTGATCATGCAGGATCTGACTGGCCGCCGTCAGACTCGCCTGATAAGCTTCAGAGCCAATGTCCCGCAGGTCCAGGTGGTTAGCCGCCTCTTCCAGCGCGGCCCGATAACGATTATCCAGATTTTGTTCCGCCGTCACATTCTTCCAGCAGCCCAGATACGTCATGAAGTCAAAATACGTCGTGCGCGTCTGTGGGTCGATCAGGTTCACCACCGCATCCAGTGGGAATTTCTTGTCATCGCGGCCGGCATAGATTTGAAGCCGAAAAGTGAGTACCCCATCCACAAACCAGGCGGCATCAAGCGGGCAATCGTGGTGATTCACGTCGAAGGCCTGCACTAATTCCGTGCCGATGAACAGTTTGATTTGCGGGTTCCGCGTGTTGTCATCGTTATACCCGCGGGTCCCAACGGTCAACACATACTGATTCGCCGGGTCAAAATCCGGCACCGACACCGTCATGGTCATATCATAATTGGCGTTTTCCCCACCGAAATAGTCTCCGGCATGGTAGGTGCGCTCGCCATCAGCGTCGCTGAGTGTGGCCGAGGTGAATGGATAACTCTTGGTGACGATGTGTTCCTGAAGTACCTCCGCGATGCGGCTGATCCGCTTAAAACTAGCTTCGTTCATGCTATTCCTCCTTGGTTAGATATCAAAAAAAACTGGTACCGATGGATTTTTCCCACCGGTACCAGTAACCTACCTCCTATGAGGCGAGTGGCAATCAACTTGCCGAGATTTACTTTTCACTCTTCAAAAAGGCATCGTATTGCTTTTGCAGCAACTTCTGCACTTTCGCGTAGCCAGCCTGCTTGAGTTCAGCATCCATCTTCTTGACCGTCGACTTTGGTTCAGCCGTCCCGGTGTTCAAGATATCAGCATACTTACTCATGACGTTACTGATGTTCGTCAGCTCAGTCTTGACGGAGCTGGTGTCTGGGTTGAAGCCCAGAGCAGCAGATTCAGGCGTGTCTTTGATGGACTTGTCGCGAGTCGCCTTGTCAGCAGTCGTGATGTTGTCCTTGGTGTACAGCAGTTTGTTGTTCCCGTTCAGCCAAGCACCGAGTGCCTTAGGCGCATCGTAACCCTTCAAGGTCTTGATGGAACCAGTCTTCTCGTTGGTGAACTTCCACTGTTCCCCTTCAACACCCCAAACCAAGGTGTTTTCGAGCTTCTTATCAGTGTTGATCGCATTCATGACCTGCATCGCAGCCTTTTGGTGCTTCGAAGTCTTGGACATGACGTAAACAGCCATTTGTGCATCAGACGTGTTCTTGAATGGCTCAGAAAGATCATTGATGATGATTTCCTTACCACCGGCAGCCGTATTCAACGCCTGGTTACCATAGTCGAAAGGACCGTTCGTTTGAGTCTGCATGAACCAAGTGTCCGTGCCAGCGTTATAAGTCGTGGAGCTCGTTGCAGCGTCCTTAGGGATGTAGCCCTTTTGGTACCAGCTGTGCAACGTCTTCATGTCCTTCATCATTTCGTCGTTGTCATAAGGGTTGAACACCTTGGTGCTCTTGCCAGTGGCATCAACGGCAAACGGGAAGTTGTTCCCCAACGGATAGGACATCGCCTTAGGCACAATCCGATAGCCCTTAACAATTGAGAAGGCCGCAGTGCTTGGGTTCTTGGCGTGGAACTGAGCCAAGACCTTGGTGGCATCTTGATAGGAGTTAACACCCTTCACATCGATCCCATACTTCTTGGTATACGTCGAGTTGAAGGCCAGAACAGTCTTGGAAAAGACATTGGCGTTAGTCGGGAAGCCGTAAATCTTGCCGTTAACGGTAACCCCTTTCCAATAGGCCGGGTCAATGGCGTTGTAAGCCGGCTTAGCGTATTTCTTAATCAGGCTGGTTTGGTCTTGGAACAGGCCCTTCGCCGCGTTGTTCGCGTAGTCTTCAGCAAACATGAGGTCATATGATTCCCCAGAAGTCGTCATGACGTTAAACTTCTGTGGATAATCCCCCCAGTCGATTTGCTTGATCTTCAATTCGACGTTCGGATACTTCTTTTGCAGTTCCTTGTTCGCAGCAGCCATCAACTTTTTCTCGTTTTGGATGCCGGAACCAGGTTGAATCAAGGTAACAACGGTCTTGCCATTGCTACTACTGTCGCCCGAGCTACTCTTACCGCATGCTGCCAGCAAGAGCACGCTAGCAGCCGTAGCCGCCAACGCTAATGCATGTTTGACTTGAACCATAGTGAACCCCTCCACATATATGTTTTGTGAATCCTTCTAAAACAACTTGAACCCTAATTAAGTGAGACTAACCCTTGACCCCGCCAATGGTCATGCCCTTGACGAAGTACTTCTGGAAGAATGGATACGTGATGGCGATTGGTAACGTGGCCACAACCACCACGGCAAAGCGCATGCCTTCTTGAGGAATCTGGTTCGCGATTTGCGTTGCGCCGCCTTGCGCCGCCTGTTGCGCTAGCACACTGATATCATTTTGAATCTTGACCAGCAGGTATTGCAGCGGAATCCACGTCGAGCTGCTCATGTACAGCAACGCGTTGAACCAGTCGTTCCAATACGACAAGGTGGTAAACAGGCTGATCGTGGCGATCCCAGGCACCGCCAGTGGCACCACGATGCTCCGGAAAGTCCGAAACTCGCTGGCGCCATCCATTCGGGCCGATTCAACAATCGCCTCAGGAACGGAGGTCATGTAGAACGTCCGCATGATCAGGACATTCCACACACTGAAACTCATTGGTAGAATCAGTGACCACACGTTGTCCTGCAAGCCCAGCATCTTAGTGACGACCAAGTAAGTTGGCACCATGCCTGGCGTGAACAGCAAGGAAATCAAGGCGAAAATGGTGAAGAACCGGGCAAATTTGAAGTTCGGCCGCGAAATCGCGTAAGCATAAGTCGAAACGAATGTGGTGTTGATCACAGTCCCGACAACAGTGACAAAGATGGTCACAGCCAGCGACTTAAAGATCTGACCACCCATGTTACCAAGATACTGATAGCTCCCCAGTGACCAATGCTTCGGCCAGAACTGGTACCCGAATTGGGTGATATCCGTTTCCTTCGTCAAGGACAAAATGATGATGAAAACGAAGGGTAAGACACAACTTAAAGCGAAGATGCCAAGCACGATGTTAAAGAACAGGTTCGTTCCAGAACTGAACTTACGGATATCTTCAGCGGTTACAGTTTTTTTCTTCCGCAATCTTGAACGCCCCTTTTCTCTAGAATAGTGCTGCTTCTGGCTGCTTCTTCCGCACGATCAGGTTCGTGATGATAATCAGAACCGCCCCGACCACTGATTGCACAAGCCCGGCGGCGGTTGACATCCCAATATCATTCGTCGTCGTCAACGCACGGTAGATGTAGGTATCAAAGGTCTGCGTGACGTTGATCAGCGTCCCCGATTCTCGCGGCAACAGGTAGAATAGCCCGAAGTCGCTTCGGAAGATGCCCCCGATGTTCAGAATCAACATCAAGGTCGCAACCGGCAAAATGTGTGGCAACGTCACGTTCTTAATTTGTTGCCACTTGTTGGCGCCATCGATCATCGCCGCATCGTAATAGGATGGGTCGATGCCGCTGGCGGTCGCGAAGTACAGAATACTGTTGTACCCAATGCCTTTCCAAACGCCCATGAAGATGATAATGAATGGCCAGAATGTCGGATTGTTGTAGAAATCAATCGCGGTCCCACCGCTACCGGTGATCAAGTGATTGATGACCCCTTTATCCGTGCTGAGGAAGGCATACAGGAAGTACGCGAGAATCGCCCAGGACAAGAAGTAAGGGAACAACATCGACGTTTGGTAAACCTTGAGCAGCCGCTTGCTACGCATTTGGCTCATCACGATCCCAAAGAAGATCGCGAAGACGAAGTTTAACCCGAGGAAGGTCAGGCTATACCCCACGGTGTTCCGTAACACCAGCCCGAAATCGGCAGAATGGAAGAAGAACTCGAAATTCTTGAATCCGACGAATGGGCTATGGATCAGGCTGTAGACAAAGCCTTGCGGATCGTACTGGAAATTTTGGAAAGCGACCACGTTCGCTAGTACCGGAATGTAGAAGAACACGATGAGAAACAACGTGCCCGGTAAAACGAAGAGCAAATAAGTGCCGTTGTCCTTCAGGGTGCGCATGAAGCCGCGCTTCGTGGTCCCTGACTGTTTTGTCGCAGGTGCTTGTGCGACAGCCGTACTACTATCCAATTCACCCGCCCCTTTCTTTGTTTTGTTAACGGTTACAGTATAAAAGCGTTTCCAGAGGTAACCAATCTACAAATTTAAGTTATTCGGTGACAAATTAAAGGAGTGGTGTGATATAAGCCAACACAAAAACGCCGAGACAACTGCCTCGACGCTTGTTGATGTTATTCAGCTAAGTGCGCATCGACAAAGGTAAACCACTTTGCCGAAATATAAAATGTCCACAACACCAGGGCTGGTATGGTCATAAACAGAATCAATCCTGGCCACTTGATCGTGAAGACAACAATCATGAGCAACCCACCTAAGAACAGCAATAGCCGGGGAAAGCTCGAGAAGAACTGACTGACCGCCAGCCGCAGCGCCACCTTAAACGTGACGTCGTAGTGGCTTTGCAGCACTATCGTGAACATGCCCAGCGCCAAGCAAAGCAGCAAGGCAAAAATTAGGATGAAGATGATGAACAACATCCACCCGACCTTAAACTGTAAGGCGAGATATAAGCTTTCACTCAGAATTGCCCCGACAATGGCAAAGCCCCACCACTGCATGTTTGCCGCCTTGAACACTTGCTTAAAGGTTTGCCAGCTCTCATGCCAGTGGTATTCCCGATACTGCCAGCCATGGTGGTCATAAATCTCTGCCACGGTCCGCATTGCGGGGCCAACGCCTGCAATCACAAGGCCGGCAACCGTCAGTATCCAGAAGTAAAAACTCAGAATCAACATCACATACACTTTTGTAAACACATTTTGGGTCGCCTGTCCGAGCATGATCCACCTCTACCTCAAAATTCCGGAATAGCTCCGGGCCTTGCCTCAGTGTAGCACATCAATGCAAGACGTCACTCGGGCTCACGATCTGTTTGTACAAACCATGACCGACAGGGCCATTGGTCCACTTGTCCATCGGTAGCTTGACCTCGAATAACTCAGCTAACTCATCGGCACCGGCGGCAAACCGATCTAGCCGCCATAAAACGGTGTCAACGCGGGCAACCAGCCCACCGAGGCGAATGTCGAGCACTTCATACCCTTCACCGCGCCGTTCGGCATGCCACAACGCACGAAATTCCGTGATTAGCCGCTGTAGTTCTGCCTTTAAGGTCGTCAGTGCTGCCACCGCGACACCAGTGTTTGCCCGGGCTTGTGGCATCAAGGCCGCCAACGCATCAAGGGCTTTCACCTTCGCTGCCAACGTCCTAGCTAACTGCTGATAAAACTTGAACGTTTGCGCAGAATTAGCACTCACCGTGACCTGCGTCAGCTTGGTCGCCAACGCCTCATAATGCTCGGCCAAGTGCTCTGGCGCCAGGTTTTGCCGGTAACGCTGCAACAGTAGGTCTTCGTACAACACCAGCTTGCTCGGGTTGTCGGCATCCGTATTGACGGTGCCAGGCCGCAAGTTATCAAAGTCATCGAGCAAGAGGTAACTTGCTGCGTCTTCGCCTTGCATCAAGGAAAAGGCATCGGCCAATTCAGTCGGGCTGACCGTGTCGTGGTACTGGTACTCGATGAAGTCCTGCAGCCCCAGCCAGCTGGCAGACAGCGGCGTCTCCGCGCCATCGTCGAACCACATCGTCGCAACGACTTCCTTGATTCCTTCTGCCTTGGCGCCGGTCATCCCGGCCTTGATGCTGGCCAACATCTTGCTTTGGTCCGGCGCTAATCCGGCCCAGGTCCAAACCCCTCCGGCCCATACAAGCGACTGCTTAAGCTCTTTATGTTGCTTCAGCCGCACCTTGTAGATTTCTGGTTCGTCGTGGTAATAGTCCCAAAAGACTTGCCCAACGTGTGGCAGACTCGCCACGAACTCGGGGGTGAAGTGTACGGACTCGTCATACATCGTGTGCGTTGGACTGGCAATGGTAAACCACATATCACTCCACATATACGGCGTCAGTCCCAGCTCCTGCGTCAGCTCGACCACCATTTTCAGGTGATCTTGAATCAGTTGCTGCTGGTCAACGTAGCCATCATCGAGGCGCTTACCGCGACCGAGGTTATAGGCCTCATCCATCCCGATGTGAATCTTCTTGGTCAAAAATGGGGCGCTGGCGGCCGTCAACATGCGCTTCAAAAATGCGCGTGTCTCCGTTTTACCCGCATACAGCACGTCATCGGCGTCCTTCACATTGTCAAATGCCTGCCACCGCAACAAGTTCTGCAGGTGGGCCAGCGTTTGAATGGCCGGTACCAAGGTGACGCCGAAACGATCGGCGTACACCGCCAGATCATGCAGTTGCGCTTGCGAGAATCGGCCACGGCCTAAGCCGAAGTATGGTTCGCCGGGAACCTCAAAGACATCTTCAAGATAAAGCCACACCTCGGTGTACCCCAGGCTGGCCGTCCGCTCGATGAACGCCTTCAGGTTGGTCACGGTCGGTACCCCATTTCGGGCCACATCCAGCATCACTGCCACCGAATCGAAACTCGTTTGCTCTGCCACCGAGAACGCCGTTTCATGTTGGGCGTGCCCCAACCACAGCGTGACGCCGCGCATCAAATCCGCCGGGGTGTGATACGCAATGGTGCCGGTATCGCCGGCCCGCTTTAGGGTCAACCCGGCTGGCCCTTCGGTGACGGTGACCGTCGCCGTGACGGCTTGTTCACCGTGTTGATTCGCCAGTTGCTGAACGGCGAATTGATACTTTGCAGGAATCCCCTGCCATTCAACTGCCATGTTTAAACTCCTTTACTTGAATGCATATGTCCGAATTTCAGCCGGCCGCAGCGCAGTCGTTGCCGCTTGTGGTAGCGCCTCTTCCGTAAAATCAACCAATGTGGCCGACTTGCCAGGCACCGTCACAGTCACGGGCTGAGCCTGCCCGGTCAAGTTGTAGCCGCGCACGAGTAAGGTGTCGCTGGCCGGCGCGTGATATGTCGCCGTCACGGTGAAGGCCGGATTGTCGACGGTGAGGTAAGTCGCTGTGGCGGCCTTAGTTCCTGTATGCCTGCCGGTATCGGCGGTTAACACGGGCACTTGGGCGGCCCGGTCTGCTTGATAAGCGGCCAGCCGTTCGGCATCGGAGCCATCGGTCAACGCGAGGCTGAATTCGGCGTGGAACTCACCGAGGCACTGCGCCTCAGGAGTTGGGAAGTAGCCCCAATCCCCCATTTCACCGATGCACCGCAACAAGGTAATGCCAATTGTTCCAGTGCCTTGCATCACTTCATACTCATGCAGCGCATAATTGCCCACAACCACACTGTGCTTGGCGTCAGCCAATTCGACAAAGGCCTGTTGATGCTCTGGGTGGGTTGGATTTTGCCACGTCTTTGGCACGGTGTTGTCCCGCGTCACCACTTCATAAATCGATTCCGCACGATTCTCAGCAGCGGTAATGCCCGTATCAATTAAGGCCCGAATCCGGTGATCCTTGGCCTGATTATTCCCGGTGACGCTGACGGCCAACCGGTTCCCCACAGTTGGCAACGTTAAGGTCACGTGCAACGCCAGTGGCACCAGCGTTTTGCTCCGCCCTGCCGTTCGTACCGTCATATCAATCACCGCGCGTTGCTCGTGCGCTAACTGCGCATCAGCGCTTACCGGCACCATCAGGGTTTGCGTGTAACGCAACGTCGTGCCACCAATATGGTGCTCCCGCCGCAAGTCACTAATCGGCGCGCCGGTCGACAACACTGTCTGCTGGTCAGCGGATTGCCGGTAGACGTATTCATTCCCGATATCGCCGGTATCCTCAAAGGTTAACGCATGTGGCAATACGGCACCGGTTTGCCGATCGGTGACGGTCAGCTCACCGTTACCGGCCAGGCTTACCCGTAACCGGTCATTTTCCAACACGGGCACATCATCTGGCGCAGGCACGCTCGTCGGCGTCCCAGCAACCAAGGCATACGTTGCCCAAGAAAATGCTGGCAGCTGCGGCGCAATTTCGACATCGAGATACAGTGCCATATACGGCACCCGAAACGCGTGGTCCGGCAAATCGTAACCAAAGCGAACTTCGCTATGGGCAATCCGGCTAGGGATTGCGTGCCCATCGCTGTCAACCACTGCTAACGTCGGCAGAGCCTTGCGCAAGGCCTCCAACTTGGCGTATTGGGCATCTGGCTTGCCTTCACTGAATGGCGCGCGGGCGTATTCAACCCGCACGGTAACAGGTTCTTGCTTCGTCGCACCGGTGGTATTCAACAGCACGAACGGTTTGCTACCAGCGGGGCAAGCGCTCGTATCGATTTGGCCGACGAACGCGGCCAACGCCGTATCGCGAACGGATTCGCCCACGGCTTGTGCATTTTCAAAACGGGCCATCATCCCGCGGTGCACCGGATCCACGGAGCAGCCGCAAATACTGTCATGAGGATTATTTTGAAGCAAGGTCCGCCAGGCATAATCCAGGCGGTCTTGGTTCGTTGGAGTCCAAGTACCCGACAGTGCGAGTAGCGGTTCCGCCTCGTTTTCTAATAAGCGTTCCGTACGCACATTTTGTTGCTTCAGGTAGATCCGGCTCGATGCGGTATTGGCCAGCGTGTACCAACCATCTGTGGCCTGGCTCGTTAACTCGCCGTGAATCGTTGACAAATCAGCTGGCAAATCAGCCTTCAACGCCTTGATGTAGGCTGGGAAGTTCGAGTGAATGAATTCATAATCCGGGAACAGCTGATTGGCCAATTCGATGGCCTGCGTCAAGTTTTGTTGTACTGGCTGGTGGTCGACGCCGTTCATGAACAACAAATTATCCGTCGCCGCGTATCGCTCAGCGTCGGCGAGGTGTTTGGTCCAGTATGCCTTAGCAGCCTCGGGCTCGGCCGGAATCTCGTTGCCGTTGGAGTACCAATTGGCGAATAAAATACCGAGGATTTTGCTGCCATCTGGGCCCTCCCACCACATTTCCGAATAGGTGGAATCGAACTTGCCTCGACTAGTTTGGTTGTTGAACCCAGTTGGCGTGACCCCGCGCCCCCAAGCGGCTGTATCAAGGTGTGCCAGTTTCATCATCTGGGCCGTTTGCCCCATGTTGCCGAAGGTATCGGGGAAGTAGCCCAGCGGCACTGGCGACCCCCACTGGTGACTCGCCTTGAGTCCGTACAAGGTGTTCCGGGTATTGGCTTCGCCGCTGATGAGAAAATCATCCTGCAAGATGTAAAACGGACCGATTCGCAGCTTGCCTGCCTTGATCCAATGCGCTAGTTCATCGCGCTTCTCCGGCCGCACCGCTAGGTAGTCGTCGAGGATGATGGTTTGACCATCAAGGTGGAAACTGTCAAACTTGGGATCCGTTTCAAACAGGTGAAACAGGTCATCCATCAAGGTAATCAGGCGCATGTGGTGCTTTTCGTACGCCATGTACCACTCGCGGTCCCAGTGACTATGAGAAATGATAAAGACTTTTTTCTTTGCCAATTTTGCTTCCTCCTACTGGATTACGCGCAGATCAAAGTAATCCATCACTAACTCACAAAACATCATGTTGGCCCAGCTGAACCATTCACGGGTAAACTGGCTCGGGTCTTCAACGTTAAAGCTCTCGTGCATGCGCTGCGTACCCGCCGTTGTGTTGGCCAACAAATCCAGCAACCGCGCCTTTTCCGTTCGATCTGATTGCGTCAATCCTTGCACTGCCAAGGCAATTGGCCAGATGCAGTGCGCGGGGGTGTGCGGTGAGCCCAACCCCGCCCCGAAGCTACCCGCATAGTAATAAGGATTCTCAGGTGACAAGATCGTCCGACGCGTCGCCTGGTAGGTCGGGTCATCAGCAGCCACCGCACCAAGATACGGCAGACTCAACAGGTTCGGGACATTGGCGTCGTCCATCAACAGCTGGTTGCTCCCACCATCGACTTCATAGGCGTAGATTGCCTCGCCTGCCGCGTTTTTGGTCATGCCGTATTGGCGGACCGCCGTGGCGATTTCATCCGCCAGCGCAACAAATTCGTGCGCCTCTGCTGGCTTGTGCAAGACCGTCTCGTAAATCTCGGCCAGGTGCCGCAGTACCTCAACGGCGAACAGATTCGATGGAATCAAATAGCCATAGACGCACGCGTCGTCGCTCGGCCGAAAACCGTTCCAAGACAAGCCCGTCTGAACGACTGGCCGGCCGACCCCCTCGATCAAAGTGTCTTCGGGACGCTCTTCACCCCGATGAAAATGGTAAGGCGAATGGGCATGGTCTTGTTCTTGACGAATCACCTTCACCATCGCAGCAATGGCCTTTTCGAATTGGGCGTTGAAGTGGCTCGTCCGGCCAGTGTTCTTCCAAAATAGATAAGCCAGTTGGGCTGGGTAACACAACGAGTCAAGCTCGTATTTCCGCTCCCAGATCCACGGTCCCATTTCGGTATCGTCGGTTTGCCAGCCGGCCCCATTGGCAGCCTGGTTGAAGGCGTTGGCATAAGGGTCAAGCGCCATGTTGAACATTTGGCGATTGATGACCTTTTCGATGACGTCGGCCAACTCAGGATCCGTTTGTGCTGGCACCAGGTAAGGCCGCATCTGCGCCGTCGAATCCCGTTGCCACATCGCTGGAATGTCGCCCGTCAGAACGAAAATCCGTTCCGCCCCATCCGCAACCAACGCATTTTGCAGCGTATCGGCGTACGTCGCAGCGAAGATTTCGCCCCACTCCCGATGTTCCGGACCACACAGGGCCTGTACCTGTGAAATAAACTTTGTTGCGCCTTGGGTCATAAAGCCGCTCATTGTCATTACCTCGCTTGGTATATTTTTACGCTTGAAATATACCATGCACCCGGCTAGAATAACAGGCAAGCGATTACATTTTCTGGCGAAAGTTGTTGGCCAGACTATATCAAGTGAGGTAGACATGGCGAAGTATCAAGATCTCTTTAATCGTCTCAAAATGGCGATTTTGCGCGGCGAGTACGCGCCTAACCAGCGGCTCCCCAGCGAAAACGCCTTAGCTATTCGGTATCGGCTCAGTCGCATCACCACCAAACGCGCCCTCAACGAGTTGGTCGCTGCTGACTTAGTCTATCGGGTCCAAGGCAAGGGCACATTTGTCAAGCCGCATACCAGCACGGCATCGCGAGACTTGTTGCTGGTGCTTCCCTTTACCGACCCGCGGCAATTTGGGGATTACCAAAGCGGCATTACCCAGACCCTGCGCGGCACCACTTGGCAATTAACCACTATCACGAATCCAACATTCGCTAAGCTGTCCCCGGCCGACTTACGCGAGCAGTATGCTGGTGTGATTTACTACCCGGAACAGCTCGGCGTCGAGTTACCGCACCTGATTGCAATTTTCGAAAACGGCTTGCCATTGGTGTTACTCGACAAGCGGCCTGGGGCGTTGGCCGTACCGAGCATCATCAGTGATAACGCGGAAGGTGGTGCCTTGGCCCTGCATCACCTGCAACAGTTAGGGCACCGGCGCATCGCCTTTTACCCGGGGCATCCATTTTGGGAATCCTACACCGATACCGTTAGCGATCGCTTCTTCGGATATCTCAACGCCTATCGGGGCTTGGCGCCCTCGGCGGAACCCTTGCACTGGGCCCAAGCCCTGTATGGGGCGCCCGCCGAGCAGATTCGTGATTTTCTCCAGGCACACCACATCACCGGCATTATCGCAGAAAACGATTTAGAGGCGCTCAAGTTGATGCACGGTCTGCAACGCATCGACGCCCCGTTTGCCGCAAAGCTGTCGGTTATCGGCTTCGATGACCTGCCAGCGGCCGCTCAGAACACACCACCGCTGACCACTATCGTGCAGGACTTCCCTGCCATGGGCACCGAGGCCGTCACCGCTTTGCTCAGCCAAATCAACAACCCTACCAAGCTCTTCAACCAGCCGGTTACCGTGCCGGTCAAACTCGTCGCGCGTCAATCAACTAAACCCAAAGGAGAATCTAATGCAGACTTCTGACATCGACACCCGCATCGGCACCGCCAACACCGGGAGCTTCTCTCATGGCAACACGTTACCGCTCACCGGAGTGCCATTCGGAATGAACTACCTGAGCGTGCAAAGCGTCAACGAAGACACCGCTTGGTGGTTTGATCCCACTGAGCCGCAGTTCACCGGCATTCGATTGACCCATCAGCCCAGTCCGTGGATCAATGACTTTCAGCACCTCCAGTTTCTGGCGTTGACGCAGGCCATCGCGCCGAATTTTGAAGGCGACTACCGGCCACAAGAAGCGACTTTCGCACCAGATTACCTGCGGCTGGTGGAGCAGACGCAAGGCGTGACCTATGAGGCGACTAACAGCACTACCGGCGGTGCGTTACGGTTCACGGCCAGCAACCACTTAACATTGCGGCTGACGATGCCAAAACGCGTTACCCTCGTCGAAACCACCACCCACACCCTCACGTTAGCGTTACAAAATTTTTCCGCCTGCATCGACCCCGACTTCACCATGTGGTGCACCTTGCGCCTACCAGACACTGCCGAGCCAGCCACGGCTCGGTTAGTCGATGGCCAACTGGACGTGGCGCTCAACACCAACCAGGCGACCGTTTGGTTTGCGACGTCATTCATCAGCGCGGCACAAGCTGCCGTTAACCTCAACCGCCTCCCTGCTAGTTTCGAGGAATTGCGCGCAGCCGATGCGGCGGCATGGCAAGCTAAGTTTGACTTGATTGCGATCACCGATCACCATCCGCAGCGGGTGGCGACGTTTTACCACAACCTCTATCGCGCCTTACTGTTTCCAATGCAGTTTTACGAAACTACCGAAACTGGCGAAACGGTGCATTATGACACCACCAGCCGGACCGTCCGGCCTGGTAAACTCTTCACTAACAATGGCTTTTGGGACACGTATAAAACCGCCTATCCGTTTTATAGTCTGTTGTTGCCAACCGAATACCATAATTTTCTCGAAGGCTTTCTCAACAGCTACCGCGAAACCGGCTTTCTGCCTCGGTGGCTCTCGCCTGATGAACGTGGCATGATGCCTGGCACGATGGTGGATGCGGTCATCGCCGATGCGGCGGTCAAACAAATCGGCTCGGAACTGATGCCGGAGTTCTTAACTGCCATGATCCACGGGGCTGAAACCGTCAGCGACGATGTTCGCTACGGCCGCGAAGGGCTAGCCGATTACCTCAAGCTCGGTTACGTCCCGGCCGAAATTGACGAAAGTGTGAATAAGACGCTCGATTATGCCTACAGCGACTGGTTAATTAGCGTCGTGGCTGGCACGCTGAACGACACCGCCACCCAAGCCAAGTATGCTACGCGCAGCCAAAACTACCGCAAGCTGTTCGACCCCGCCGTTGGCCTCATGCATCCCCGTCTGCGTAACGGTGAGTTCACGCCTAACTTCGATCCATTGGATTGGGGGAGCGGCTATACCGAAGGCAGCGCATGGCAAAATAGTTTCGCCGTATATCAAGATCTGCCTGGTTTAATCGAGCTCACCGGCGGCTCGGCAGCGTTCACCGCACAGCTCCACCGGCTGGTGAACCAGCCGTCCACCTACCATGTCGGCACGTATCGCGGCGTCATCCATGAAATGCGTGAAATGGCTGCGTTGGACTTTGGTCAACTGGCAATCTCAAATCAACCCAGTTTCCATTTGCCGTACTTGTTTGCCGTGGCAGGCGACGCGGCTGGCACCCAGCTGACGGTGAAGCAGCTCTTGCTCACCGCCTTTAACGCTGGTCCCACCGGGTATCCCGGTGATGAAGACAACGGCTCAATGAGTAGTTGGTACCTGTGGTCCAGCCTTGGCCTCTATCCGGTCACCCCGGGCTCTGGTGAATATGTCTTGGGCATCCCATTCTTCGATGCCGTGACCATTCACCTGCCTAACGACAAGACGCTGACCATCACAACAGCCAACAACCATAATCATATGCAGTTCGTCGGCCTCCGCACATTCAATGGGGCTGACCTAGGCACCAGCATCAGCCACGACGCCCTGGCCAGCGGTGGGACGTTAGCTAGCCGCCTGCAACTGCTGCCAAATCCGCGTTAACAAAAAATTGCGTTCCCCACATCGGGAACGCAATTTTTTGATTGAGGCGAACGCTTTATTTTTGGCTCAAGGAAGGTGCTGCGCCAAAGTGACGTTTGAACAGACGGCTAAAGTAAAACGGATCTTGGTACCCCACCGCATGAGCCACCTCGTGCACGGGGCGGTCGGTATCGTGAAGCATCTGGTTGGCCTTGTTCAACCGAGTCCGGGTTAAAAAGGCAGTGACGGTTTCACCGCGTACGGCCTTAAACGTCCGCGACAGATGCGCCGCACTCACATGCAACGATGCCGCAAGACTGGACAAGGTAAGATCGGTGTCATAGCGAGACTCGATGGCATACACGGCGGCGCTCACCAAGGCCTGTTGGGCGGCCGTCGTTCCCGCCGTTTGCGGCACAACCACCGGATCCGCCGCCACAGCGTTAGCCGGCAACGCCCGCATCAGCAGGCACAACAGCTCCACCACCAGCGCCTGGACCAACACGTCATGGCCGAATTGCCGCGGTTTATTTTCTTCCGCCACAATCCGCTTCGCACAAGCCAAATAGGCCGCTTGCTGATCGCCTAGCGTCACAATTTGCTCGGCAAACGGCAGGTGCTCTGGGGCCATCCCCGGCAATGCCACCCGCCGCAAGCCGATGTGCAACTGTAGGCTTTGTGAATGTGGCGGTTGGGTTTCTTGATGATGTACCCCGGGATTGAACACCAAGACCTGGCCGGCCGTGATTCGCGTGTGCCGACCTTCAATGTTGTAATCCGAGTAGCCCGATAACATGGTTGAGATTTCAATGAAGTCGTGTTGATGATACGGAAAAGTCCCCGGGTGGTCGTTATGGTATGCAAACGCATACAAAACATCCGGCGCAAAACTCTTAAGTTCCATGGTGCGCCTCCTTCACTCCACTCACCGTCATCCTATCAAAATAACACAGGAATACAAGCAAAAAACTCCATTCTTATTTGGCAAAAATTCGCCATAATACCTCTGAACATGAATTTGCGCGGTGGACGCCGTGCAACTCTGGAGGAAACTGATGAATCCATATACTTGGGTGTGGCAATACGCCCGCAAAAGCCGCGGGTTAATTATCTGGGCCGTGGTGTTGATTCTCGTGAACGCCGCTGGCATTGTCGTTGTGCCGATACTATCTGGGATGATCGTCGACCAAGTCATCGACGAAGGTCATACGGACCGGCTGGTGCCGATGCTCCTGATCATGATCGGCGTCACCCTAGGACGCACCATCGTCCGTTACATTTATGAGGTGTGCTGTGAGCAAGTCGGCCAAAACGCCTTGTTCGATATTCGCCATGACTTGTTTGCGAAGCTGCAAAGCCTCGACTTTAACTTCTTTAACACGGTTCGTACCGGCGATATCATGGCCCGTCTCACCGGCGATACCGATGCGATTCGGCACATGATTGCCTGGGTGTCATACAACGTCGTCGAGTGTATCCTGTGGTTCTTCACCGCCGTGGCCGTGATGGCAACCATTAACGTGCCGTTGATGCTGGCGCTTGTGGTGGTCACGCCTTTGATTGGTTGGCTAACGTTCAAGATGAGCAACGAAGCGCACCCCGTGTTCTTTGAAATTCGCCAAAGCTTCGCCCGTTTGAACGCCATGGTCGAAGAAAATATTTCCGGGAATCGCGTCGTTAAAGCCTTTGCGCGTGAGCCTTTCGAAATCGAGAAATTCGAGCACCTCAACGATGACTACAAGCAGCAAAACATGAACAGCGCGGCTGTGTCTCGCCGCTACTTGCCG
Source organism: Lacticaseibacillus nasuensis JCM 17158 (assembly GCF_001434705.1). GTDB lineage: Bacteria > Bacillota > Bacilli > Lactobacillales > Lactobacillaceae > Lacticaseibacillus > Lacticaseibacillus nasuensis. Next base: position 185,316 of record NZ_AZDJ01000003.1, on the reverse strand, counting down.
CCGCTGGACTTTTTGGCCTCGTTTCTCTCTGTTATTGTCCTGCTGATCGGTGGGGCCTTCGTCATCGGCGGGCAGATGAGTCTTGGTGATTTGGTCACGTTTAACGGCTTCTTGTGGATGCTGAACCAGCCGATGCGCATGAGCGGCTGGCTGGTCAACGACATCCAGCGGTTTTCTGCTGCTACAGTAAAGATTCGCTCAATGCTCGGCGCAAAGCCGGCAATCGTGTCCACGCCCACCGTCGCTGCCAAACAGCTCCAAGGTAAAGTACAGTTCGACCATGTGAGCTTTGCCTATCCCGACGCCCCGGACACCAATGTCTTAACGGACATCAACTTTACCGTCGAACCAGGGCAAACGCTTGGCATTCTCGGCGAAACCGGCGCCGGCAAATCCACCTTGATGAACTTAATTACGCGGTTTTATGACCCTACGGAAGGCCACGTCAAGCTTGACGGCATCGATGCACGCGACTGGCCGGTGGCGACCCTCCGCGATCAGATTACCATCGTGATGCAGGATCTGTTTCTGTTTTCCGACACGATTCAAGACAACATCAGCTATGGCAATCACACCGCCACCCCACCGTTCATCCAGGAAATGGCGACCGTCGCCGATGCGAACGAGTTCATCGCCGCGATGCCAGAAGGTTACGACACCGTCGTCGGTGAACGCGGGGTCGGGCTTTCTGGGGGACAAAAACAGCGCATCTCGCTAACGCGGGCCTTGGTCAAGGATCCAAAGATTCTCATCCTCGATGACACGACGAGCGCCTTGGACATGGAAACCGAAGCCGCTATCCAAACCCGCCTAGGCAATATCACCAACCAAAAAACCGTCTTCGTGATTGCCAGTCGCATCAGCTCGCTGCGCCACGCCGACCAAATCATTGTGCTTCGACACGGCCGTATCGTCGAGCGCGGTACTCATGACCAGCTTGTGGCGGCCAATGGGTATTACGCGGAAACGTACCGCCGGCAATTAGGAAATAACGCGGACTTGAAGGGGGGCGAGTAGCATGGCCAAACGGAATACTTACGACGAAGACGAAGAGCTCGAAGAAAAGTTCAATCTGCACGACTATGTGCGCGTCGCCCATTATCTCATCCCCTACCGCCGGCGGCTGGGCATCGCCTTGGCGTCAATCTTGCTCGGCAACGTCGCCATGATCATGGGGCCATTTTTACTTAAGTCAGCCATCGACTCCGCAATTCCGCAGCACGACATGACCCAGTTGTGGCAGCTTTCGGCATTCTTTCTGATCACCTTGGTGGTCGCCTTCGGGTGCTTCCGCTACCGAATCTGGGCGATTACCGAAATCGGCCAAGACCTGCTCAAGGATATGCGGACGGACATCTTCACGCATTTACAGGAGCTACCATTTAGCTACTTTGATAGCCGTCCACATGGGAAGATTCTGATTCGCGTCGTCAACTATATCAACACGTTGTCTGACCTGTTGAGTAACGGCTTGATCAACTTGATTTCCGACTTGATTTCGCTGGTGGTAACGTTAATCTTCATGTTTGCCATCAACTGGCGGCTCACCTTAGCCAGCCTTGTGTTGATTCCCGTGCTCGCTGTGTGGACCTATTTCGTCCAAGTCGCGCAGCACAAAGCCTACCGCGAATTATCCAACAAACAATCCAATCTGAACGCCTACATCCACGAAAGCATCGCGGGCATTAAGGTCACCCAGGGCTTCGCTCAAGAAGCCAATGCCATCGAAACCTTCGATGGTGTGGCGGAAGAAAATCGCCAGTCCTACATGAAGGCGATTTACGTCCAGTTTGCCTTGTGGCCAGGGGTGCAAAATATTTCCGTTTTGACCACTGCCTTAATCTATTACATTGGGATTCAACACGTCGGCGTCATTGTGAGCACCGGGACCTTGATTGCCTTCCTGGGTTACATCAACAATTTCTGGAACCCGGTCATCAACATCGGGAACTTCTATAACTCACTGATCACCGCTACGGCCTATCTCGAACGGATCTTCGAAACCCTTGACGAGCAACCGGAAGTCAAAGACGCCCCTGGTGCCTTCGCCTTACCACCGATCAAGGGTGACGTTCAGTTCGATGACGTCTCATTCCGCTATGATGCAGATTCGCCGATGACCTTAAAGCACGTCTCTTTCCATGCTGAACCCGGGCAAACCATCGCGTTAGTTGGCCCTACTGGCGCCGGGAAATCAACGATTATCAACCTCCTGTCACGCTTCTACAACGTCACGCAAGGCGCCGTGTTGATTGACGGTGTCGACATTTCGCGGGTAACTATCGAATCCCTTCGTGCGCAAATGGGCGTCATGCAGCAAGATACCTTCATCTTTTCAGGGGACATTCTGGACAATATCCGCTACGGGAAGCTCGATGCCACCGAAGAAGAGGTCATTGCGGCGGCAAAAGTTGCCCGCGCTGATGATTTCATTCGCCAGTTGAAAGACGGTTACCACACCACCGTTCAAGAACGTGGGGTCACCCTGTCCGCTGGTCAGCGCCAACTGATTGCCTTTGCTCGCACCCTACTGGCCGATCCGCGCATCCTGATTCTCGACGAGGCCACTGCGGCAATCGACTCACAAACCGAGATTCTACTGCAGGAAGGTCTTCAACATTTGCTCGCCGGGCGCACCAGCTTTATCGTTGCCCACCGGCTTTCGACAATTCGCGCCGCCGATCAGATTCTAGTGGTCAACGATGGGCAAATCGTTGAGGCCGGCACGCATCAGGAACTATTAGCGAAGCATGGCGAATACTTCCAGCTGTATGAATCACAATACAAAATGCTAGAAGAATAGGAAAAAATCCCGAAGCCGTTAGTCTTCGGGATTTTTGTTACGCATGTTGCTGCAGATAATGTACCGCCGCCCCAACGAGATTAGCATCGTTGCGGAACTGTGCAATCCGCACATCCGGACGAACTGGGGCAATCGCCACAGTGGTCATCACGTCATCTAACGCCGCTGACACACCGGGAAGAAACGCCGGATTGGCCGACACCCCACCAGCTAAGACGAAGCATGTCGGATCAATGCTGTATTGTAGATTAAAAATGGTCCGCGCCAATACTTCATTCATCCGCTGCAGGTACTGCGCGCTGGTGCTATCGCCTTGAGCCGCTCGGTCGAACAAATCACGGCCACTGACGGGCACCTCATCCGGGTGATCCGCGCTATACGCCAGGGCCATATTCACTGCGGTCCCACCGCGACTCACTGTCAACGCCGCATCCGTCAACATATAGCCAAACTCGCCGCCAAGCAAATGCGCCCCATGCCGGACGCGCCCATCCAAAATCACCGCACCGCCAACACCAGTGCCGATGACCAGCACCACGACATCGCTGATACCTTTCGCCGCGCCATATGTTGCTTCGCCCAGCGCTGCGCAATTCGCATCGTTTTCGATGCTGACCGGTACCCCGAAGCGCTCGGTAAGTTCGCTGATCAAAGGGCGGCCATGGGTGTAATCCGCTGCACCAGCGCCGCTAATGATCCCAGTGGTCACATCGACGACGCCGGCGGTACTGATACCGACGCCAGTGATCGTCGATGTCTCCTTCATTGCAGCCACTTCATTACTGATCAGCGTTAAAAAAGCCGACAGGGTTTGCGGGGTCGCGACTGCATGCTGATCATGCACCGCCGTCTTGGCCCAAATGCCGAACTTAATACTCGTGCCTCCGATGTCGATCAATCCGATTGCCATGTCCTTCACTCCTTTTCCCCAGTGTACCGGATTGTCTTGCTCTGCGTCACCTGACATGTGCGTCTATAACAAGTTTGCCCAACCGCCCGAGTGAAGCGGTGTACACCAATTAATAAAAGGCTTACACTGAAAACGACTGAAAATCAAGGAGGAATGACATCGTGCACGCATTACCCAAAGACTTTCTCTGGGGCAATTCGACCTCAAGCATGCAAACTGAAGGCGCAGATCAAGAAGACGGCAAAGGCAAATCGGTGTACTCTGACCGCCCAGCCACCGCTAACGCGAGTGACTGGCAAGTCGCCATCGACGAATATCACCGCTATCCCGAAGACATCGCGTTGATGAAAGCAGCTGGCATGAACTGCTACCGGTTCCAGATTTCTTGGAGTCGGGTGTGTCCCACCGGCGACGGCGATTTTAACGAGGCTGGGATTGCCTTTTATGCCAAGCTCATTGACGACCTGCTGGCCGCAGGCATCACACCAATGGTCTGCCTCTATCACTTCGATATGCCGCTGGCTCTGGCCAAGCAATATAACGGGTTCATGAGTCGCCATGTTGTTGAGGCCTTCGTACGTTACGCCAAGGCCATGATTGACCGCTTTGCCGACAAGGTGCCCTACTGGCTGACCTTTAACGAGCAGAACCTCTATTTCCAGCCCGACGCGTTCTTGATTAGTGGTTACGACCATGGCAATCGTAGCTTGTCGGATCTTTACACCATCAACCATCACGTCATGCTTGCTCATGCCACTGTAGCCAATTACCTTCACGCCACAACGCATGCCCAGATTGGCGGAATGCTGGCCTATGTGCAAACCTATCCGGCGAGCCCCGATCCGCAAGACGCCTTATACGCCCAACAAATCGATGAGTTCCTTAACCGTAACCAGCTTGATGTCTTCGTCAATGGCCACTATTCGTCACAAGTCATGCGCTACATGGCAAACCACGATATCGATGGCGACATTCAAGATGCAGACTTAGCGATTCTGGCCGAGTGTCACAGCGACTACATTGCCTTTAGTTACTACCAAAGCACCTTGATTGATAGCCACCACGTTCCAATCGGCACCGCCCCCAACAACTACCTAGCCGCCGGTGGCCTCACGCAGAATCCAACTCTCCCAGCCAACGAATGGCATTGGGTGGTCGACCCGACTGGTTTCCGCAACCTCATGACTAGCGTCTATAACAGTTACCACACACCAATGTTTCCGGTTGAAAATGGCCTCGGCGTCCGTGAACAATATGATGGCAAACCAATCAATGATGATTACCGTATTGCCTATCACCGCGCCCACCTGCAGGCACTAAAGGCTGCCTATGGCGAAGACGGCGTACCAATAATCGGCTATCTAGGGTGGGGCTTGATTGATATTCCTTCTTCCAGCGGCAACATGGACAAGCGTTATGGCCTTGTTTACGTCGACCGAACGAACCATGATTTACGCACGTTGGCCCGGATCCCGAAGCGCTCCTATGAGTGGTTCAAGCAAGTCACAATGAGCAATGGTGAACGGCTGGATTAAGGACGTTGCTTGAATCTACTGAAGCTGTTACCATCAAGCTAAGTAATCGCTTACTTTGGAGGTGACAGGATGATTCAAATCTTACTGGTTTGTTCCGCCGGCATGTCGACTCACCTATTAGTGCGCCGCATGCAACAAGCTGCACCTGCAAACATCACCGTCACCGCCACTGCTGCCGCCACAGCGGGCGAGGTAGCAAAGGAGCTAGCCCCGGGCCTGGTGATGCTAGGGCCTCAGGTTCGGTTCATGATTGACCAATTGCGCCATCAGGTCACCGCCCCGTTGGTGATTCTCGACACCCAAGCCTTCATGCAGATGGATGGTTCGGCGCTGATGGCGCAAGCTATGGCGGCGCTCGCTCCGGCACCACCCTCGCCACCTCACGCTTAGCTTTGACAAAAATGCGCCACGAATGATTTTCTCATTCGTGGCGCATTTGCGCTTGTGGCATCACTTGGCTACTCGCGTTATCACGCTTTCAGTCCCTGTTGCGATTAAATCCTGAATTCGGTCCAGTAAGAGCAACAACCACCCAAAGGCCAAAAGGAAATCAAGCATCTCAAACGCGGCCAACGAAAGATACCCCCAGACCTTAAAACCCATCGCAATGACTACCAAGGTGGCCGCTACGCCATAGGACAACCACAAGAAATCGCGCGTGACCCGTGGCAATAACCATCGCACTCCAGCGATGAGGCTGATGATAAACCACACCAATAGCCAAGAGACCCGGTCGTGCCACACGTGCCCGGCAGCATTATTTGGAATGGCCCCGACAGCCCCAAAATCCAACGCCGTGGCGGATAAAATTAGTCGTAAGACCAACAACCGCTTTGAGCCAGGAAACTGCGCCTGCAACGCGACAAACAGATAATCAATCAATGCGAACATCAGCAATGCCGAGAAAATCAGCGTGAGATTGAACTGCCAAGCATTGGTGGCGGCCGCCGTCCCGAGGAAGCTCAGATTATGTTGCCACCAGTGATGCTGGCCGTTGGTCGCCATCGAGATGACTACCCCGCACACAATCACCAAGGTCAACAGCGTCGACAGCACACCGGCATCGATGGCTAATGCTGCATATACCATGACGATATTCACGAAGAGGCCAAAAATGAAGAAAATCAGACTCGCAGTGAACCGGTCAAAGCTGGCGCCCGCAAACGCCGAGCCCAGCAACCAGAACCACCCTAACAAGCCTAGCAACAGAATCACTGTGACTGCCAACGTGATCACCGGAAACGTCCGCCAGTACACACTAGCTTTGTAGGTGTGATTGACTCGCCGGCGATTACGAATGAAGAATCCGGCAAACAACAACATCCCCACCAGGACCCCGACTAAGATAAACCAGCTGGCCAAAGATTGCGAGCCGGTTAGGCTTATTTGTGCAGTCAGTCGATTCGCCAAGTAAAAGCCGATACTGGCGATAAACGCCGTTACCACCGGCCAAATCCACACGCTAAGCTGAAAGATCCGCAACGGCAGGTCGGTAAACTGAACGACCAACTGGTTATTTTTCACCACCAAGCGCACCGGCGTCTCCGCATTCAGGTGCAACTGCTCCCCCACCTTCGCTGGAATCGTTAAATGAAAATCATTTTCCTTCATGTTGTCCTCCAATTCGCTACCTAATCATACCGGATTTTCAGACGTTGCGCGCAGGGAATTTATCTACTGTGTAATGGGACAAACAAAAGGCCGCTCAAGAGGAGCGGCCTTCATTGTCAATTAATTGATTTCGATATGATGTGGATCTTGGGTAACTTCAGTGAGCTTTGGTAACGTAATCGTCAGCACACCTTTGTCGTAACTGGCCTTGATATTTGCCTCGTCAACATTTGGCAAACGGTAGCTACGGCTCATCGACCCATAGTGTCGCTCGCTCATTAACAAGTTGCCGTCTTTATCTTCGTGATCGTCAAAGCCAGCCTTTTTAACACCAATGTTTAACACGTTGTCTTGATAGTTCAGCTGGATGTCTTGCTTCTCAATGCCAGGCACATCCACCTTTGCGATATAGGACTTATCGGTTTCCTTGATGTCCGTCTTCAGGACCTGACTGGCCTGTGCAGGCGCGAAGTCCGCAAAGAAGCGACGACCAAAGTCACCAAAGAACGGATCATCCAACCAATCATTGCGACGCATCAATTCATTTGCCATAACAATCATCCTTTCTATCTGCTTGGGACCAACTACACCTAATATTTTGCCACGATGCTAGTGCGAGATGCGAGGATTACGATCAGGCACTTGGTTGTTCCCTTGTTTACATAATGTATTATCACGCAAATTAGCACTCTTGTCAATAGAGTGCTAAAATTTTTCAACAAAATCTCTGGATCACCGCTTTCGGAAATCGTTGGTCAGTGGTCTGGCTTTCCGAGTGTGGTCGTTGCGAATGGTTAGTGAATGACGGACTTCTACACGTGATTCACACGTTATCCCCTATAGTTATCCACACTGGGGAAAACTCATGGACCAAATATAGCGTCCGGAAGAAACATTGACACCATATTTTGCCGGGGCAAAAATCAAGAGAATTATTTTCTGATCACGTTTGTCCACAACCCTCATTCTCCAATTTTCCAATCGCTGATGCGTGAAACGCCTACTCGCACAGGGTTCATTCCAGAAGCTATGACTGGCAATTTTTATTTATCCACAGGTTGTTCACAGGGTTAATCGTTCGCTCCGAATCTTCGTTCAGCCTAGTTATGAACACTATCCACAGAGTTATCCACAGCCCAGCTCGTAAGTTATCCCCGGGTCGAATTCACACTTGACAAAGCTTGCTCGAACATTTGGCCGGTGAAATTATGAAGCATTCGTAGTTTTGGCGTGAAACACCTGTTCACTCGCCTGAAATAAGAAGTCCCCCGACCACACAAAAACGCGACCGAGGCTTTGCTCGATCGCGCAATGGTTACTTGTTGGTACTCGTGCTACTACTCATGGACTTGGTCAGCTTAACGCTGACAGTTTTCTTCGTTCCTTGATGGTAGTAGGTCAGCTTTATCGTATCGCCGACACTGTGCTTGTACAGCGCCGTCCGCAGGTCTGCGACGCCGGTCACTGTATCATCGCCAATGCCGACGATGACATCATACTGCTTAACCCCGGCAGCTTTGGTGACGCTGCCGCTGGTGAATCCGGCAATGACAGCACCAGACTTAACGCTAGACGGAATTTTCAACACGGAGCTTTGTTGACTTGCAGAAACGCTACTCAGGTCGCGCACTTCAACCCCGAGTGATGGCCGGGTCACCTTACCATTCGTGGCCAATTGATTGATGATTGAAACGACCTCATCGCTCGGAATGGCAAAGCCCATACCTTCAATCGTCGCTGTCGAGGAATCACTGGCGTTATTCGACAGCTTCATCGAATTAATCCCGATTACTTGCCCAGACAGGTTAATCAGTGGGCCGCCAGAATTCCCGGAATTAATCGCGGCATCAGTTTGAATGACGGTTGCTTGACCAGTCTCCTGGCCGGTTTCTTCGTCAGTTACCGCGACGGTACGATCCGTGGCACTAATGATTCCTTGGGTCACGCTGGTAGCATAATCTGAACCGAGCGGCGAGCCAATAGCGAGCACCGTTTCGCCAGCCTTCAACTTGCTTGAATCGCCGAAAGAAGCAACGGTGCTGATTTTGCTCCCATCGATACTTAATACTGCCAGGTCCGTCGTTTCATCGGTCCCAACCAACTTCGCCGTCAGCTTGGACCCATCGCTAAGAATGACTTCCAGCTTGTCTGAATCAGCGACCACGTGATTGTTCGTGACTAGGTAGGCCTTACCATCCTTCTTTTGATAAATCACGCCTGAGCCTTCACTGGCCTCTTGCAAAGTCCCTGAATTCGCACTCGATGAGCCGTCATTGCTTCCACTAGAATCGGAATCATCACCAAAAATCTGACTCCACTGATCGAGTCCAGAGCTCGTACTTTGCGCCTTTTGCAAATTGACGACGGTCACGACCGCCTTTTCCACCTTGGCGTAGGCCGCACTCGAGGCGCTACTAGTATTCACCGACACGTTTGAGACTTTCGTCGTGCCAGCTTGCTTGCTCGTACTCGTGACCCCCAAGTCACCATTCGCTTGCTGACTGAAGGCCCAATATGCCGCACCGCCGCCGACGCCTCCGCCAACGATTGCCGCAACAGCCGCAATCACAACTGTTTTCCATAACGTGCTCCGATGACGCTTTGGCGCTGGTTGTGGTGTTGATTCTGGACCATTAATTGATTGATTTTGATTGTTATCCATGACGATCCCTCCTCGCTCATTTAGCTTACAGTATCAGCTTACCGACCCCGTATGACGTTTCTGTGAAGTTTGCCGAGTGAAACGGTGAAAAAAAGGTGGCGAAACTAGCCGCCACCAGTTATTTTCAGGATACCACGCCATGGTTGATCGGCCAAAGATTACACTGTAAACAGTGGGTCTGCTACAGCTGGATCGGTATCATAAATGTTGAAATCATGACCAACGCCCAGCCCTTGTTCCATCAGCATGTTTGCCACGGTGATATGCGCCAACGCTTTGACGTTATTATGTGGTGACAGATGGCCCAGGTAAACACGCTTCGTGTGCGGACCCATCACATCCATTAAGGCATTGGCGCCATCTTCGTTGGAGAGGTGACCCGTATCGCCGATGATTCGCTGCTTCAACGACCAAGGATACGGACCCGTACGTAACATCTCGAGGTCGTGATTGCATTCCATCACATATGCGTCGGCATCCCGAATCGTTCCTTCCACACGGTCGGAAACATAGCCCGTATCAGTCACAATCGCAAACCGCTTGCCTGCATGGTAGAACTGGTAAAATTGCGCAGCGGCGGCGTCATGAGAAACCCCAAAGCTTTCCACATCGAGGTCCCCCAAGCTCATCGTTGCCCCTTCTTCAAAGACGCGTAAGCGCTCTTGTGGCAACTTGCCCACTGATTTGGGCAATGCCGCGAAGGTCGGTGCGTTGGCGTAAACCATCAATTGGGGATACCGTCGTGCTAAGACACCAAGTCCGGCACAATGATCTGTGTGCTCATGGGTGATAAAAAGACTATCCACATCGGCAAGATCACGGTTGATGCTCTTCATCAAGGCGGCCAGTTTCTTGCCTGATAATCCGGCGTCGACTAAGACCTTATGGCCTGGTGTTTCGATATATGTCGCGTTACCCGAGCTAGAGCTCGCAAGTACGCTGACCCTTAGGCCAAAATCTTCTGTCATGAATCTGCCTCTTTCATGTTACTCCGCCGTTTTCACCACAGTTTTAGTGATGGCGTTTAAATGTTTAATCGTGACTGTTTTACTGCCGGCAGGCTGAACGCCAACCAGCCACATCGGCACATACACGGTACTGCCCTTGGCATCGAGTAGGTAGCTATAGGCAAGCTTCGTCCAAACCACCTTGGCGTTGTTCGTTAACTCGTTATCGCGATACAACGTGATGATCGCGTCTTGCTCACTACACAGGCTAACGTTACTGCGCAACACCCGCAGTGTTTCGATGTAGGTTTGTGTGTACCCGATGAGTCGCGAATCGCTAAAACTGAACACCAGCTGGGCCCGTCTGTCATAGACTAACTTACCACTATTTTGGGCAAAGACGATGTGATTGCCGCTAGATAGCCCAGGGGCGTACTCGTATTGATCGCCAAACCGTACGTTGCTACTAGTCTTCACCCAATTCTTGAGAAAGCGGACCCGGTCAGCACGCTTCACGGTTTCTGGCGTCACCAGCTGCGAATGTAGCGTCAAAATCTTACTGCCTGAATAGGTGATGGTTTGGTTCGTCAATGCCTGCTGACTGCTCCGTAAGGCAACATTCCGTTGACTCGATAGATAACCACCAGTGGGCGCTTTTTTGCTCAGCTTGGGCACTTTAATCTGATCTCGGCGGATATCTGCCATGATCTCACTATTGCCACTGCGGGTCGTCGCCAGGCTGACCTGATGATTTTGGAAATAGCTGATGCCTAAGAAGATATTGAGCCCGATAAAGACAATCAAGAAAATCGATTCGATTCGGCGAAAATCCATCAGCGCCCCTCCTTAGTTAGCCTTTGCCTGTGGTGCCGTCTGCGTCGTCGCCTTGGTCTGTAGTGTCAGCCAATCCGTGTAACTGCGATACTCGTTATTAATCTCGACAAAATAGGTCGGCGTTAACGTCACCAGTTGGCTATTCTCCCCTTGCTTGGCCCAGTTATAGCCCAGCGTCACATCTTGAATCTGCGATTGTGGGTAACCTGCCTCCCGTAACCTAGCCAATAACGTCGCCGTGCTGGGTAGTGTAACCCGTGGTTGCTTCGTCGGAATTGGCACGGTGAGGTTATTGCTCGAAAAAGTCATTTGCAACCCACTGCTGGTCACGGCTACTGCGACGCGTCCATAATAATCCGAATTGAAAATCGGGAGCCCTTGCGCGTAAGAACGGAAGGTCACGGTTTGGCCGGCCGCATCGTACCCGGCATAACGCATATAGGTAAGCCCCGTTAACCCCAGGCTACCAACAGCCGTGTAGGCCCGACTCAGAATTTTCGCCATGCCGCCACTCGGATTGGTGGCCGCCGCGTCCTCAAACGCCATCACGCCAGTTTCCATTGTCTCCGTCAGGCGATAATCCGAACCGGCGGTATACACGGTCTCCCCGCCGATTTCCCGTGAGTCAACAGCGCTGGTTTCCTGAGTCGGAATCAACTGGGCCACATAATGGTTGGCGCTTTGCTGATCCAATAAATACAAGTAAGGCTGCACCCGAATCGCGGTGCGGTAGTCGGCAATCTCTCGCGTCCCCAACCGAACCTCAGTGACTGGGTAGCCCTGATCTTGACCGGTAGCGATTATTTTCCGAATCCCATCCTTGGTCACGTTACTCAAGGTGCCGATGCGCATCGTCCTCGTTGCGTCATCAATCAGATGTAACCGAGTGGTCGTCGCCCCTAGTGTTACCACCAAGCGGTTGAACTTGAACTCCGGGTTAGTGCCAGCTGCGCGGTGCTTGAAAAAGGTGCGGTCAAACGTCGAAAAGGTAATACTGGTTGGATAAACCAGCTGAAGGGTGTCAGGCATCGTCAGTTGCGCCTCGAAGTTTGCTGAAGACAAGGTCGCAGCTTTCGATAGTTTGCCCAACTGCCAATTCCGCATTTTTGACCGCAACTGTTGCGTCACCATCTGGTCGTTGATCAACAACTGATACTTTTGGTGTTGGCCCTGATAATAGGCCGTGTTAGGCGCGTAAACTAGGGCTTTTTGCTTAGCCACATTTGGATCCGCCTTGGTTTTCACGGCCACCGTCGCCTGCTGACTGCCAAGCCGTGAGGGGTTTTGCCAAATCAGCCACGTGAACACAAGGCTGATCGTGATCATCAAGATGAGGCTTATTCGTAATAACCAGCCGCTAAGCTTCATCCCAATCACCTCCAGTGGCTAGTGGTTCATAGGGGAGCGAAATGTAGAAAGTACTACCCCGGCCTTCGCGAGAATCAACCCAGATGCGGCCGCCAAGTGATTCGACAACCTCCTTGGAAATGGCTAAGCCCAACCCGGTCCCGCCTTGCTTGCGAGAGCGCGCCTTGTCGACACGATAGAAGCGATCGAATACCTTGTTAATGTCTTGGCGCGGAATCCCCAAGCCTTGATCGGTAATGGACAAGATGACGTGGTTGTGGGTCTCTAATAACCGAGCCGTGATCGTTCCCCCATCGGGACTGTATTTAATCGCATTGTTCATGATGTTATCGATTACCTGCATAAACTTATCCTGATCGATTTCGACCCACAAGTCTCGCTTGGTAATCTCGCGCCGAATTTTGTACTGTTTCTTCTTCCCGTTCGGCTGAGGTAACGGTTGCGTCTCACCAGCCCGTTCGTTATCCGTTTTGAGCATCATGTCGAACCGGTCGAGAACATAGTTAAAAAACTCGTTGAGGTTGACGGTTTCTAACTCCAGCTTACTGGTGCCTGAATCCATTCGAGACAACGCCAATAAGTCGTTAATCATGCGGATCATGCGGTCGGTTTCTTCTTGCGTCACCTTGAGAAACTGTGGCGCAATGGTTGGATCCTGCCAGGCACCATCGTTCAACGCCTCGATGTATGAACGCATCGAGGTCAACGGCGTGCGCAACTCGTGTGACACATTCGACACAAATTCGCGCCGCTCACGCTCGTTTTTCTGTTGCTCGGTGACATCGTGCAGAACCGCGACTAACCCAGAAATAAACCCAGTCTCGCGTTGAATCAGCGAAAAATCGGCCCGTAGAATCAACTCGTGATCACTTTGGGCGGTGAAGTCGAGTAACAGCTCCTGTTGATTCTCCAGCAAATCCCGTAACGTGTAATCGGAATCGATGTGCAAAAGCCGCAGAATCGATACCCCGATGACGTCTTCGTTTTTGGTGTTCAAAAAGTCCAGCGCCATCTCGTTAATGATGATGACATTGCCTCGACGATCGGTGGCAATCACCCCGTCGGTCATGTGGGCTAAGACGGAATCGAGTCGCCGGCGCTCGGCTTCGCTCGCTTCTTGCGCCTCTTCCACCCGCACACTTAAGTTGTTAACGGCGACGGCCAGCTGCCCCAACTCGTCTTGCCCGTAAATCCGGACCTGGCCGGAGTAATCGCCGCGAGCCATCCGAATGGCCTGCTTCTTCATTTCGTCGATTGGCCGCGTGATTGCCCGCGAAATCACGATGGAGATCAGGGTGCCCAGCATCGCCGCCACCGCACTGGCAATCCAGAAAATACGCACGATTTTGTTGATGTTGTCGTAGACCGAATCCATATTCGCGGTGATCACAATGGCCCCGGTCACTGAGCTGCCATCCCCAGTTGAGTTCGGATTTTTTACCGGGATAATCTTCGTGTAAATCGAGCCACTGCCCTGATTATAGGAATAGCCTTCATATTGCTGGCCGTTATACAGCACCGCCTTCACGTTCGTCGAGGCCGACTTCTGACCGACCCCACTTTGATCGTTGATGTTGCTGTTGGCCCGAATTGTTCCCTTTGCGTCGACCACTTGAATCTCGGCAGAATTGGTGATGTCAGCCTGACTGATGGTGCCTTTAATATCAGAATTTGCCGTCGTCGTATCAGTGCGCACCAAATCAGAGGCCAGTTTTTCTTGGATGTACGGATCAACGGTCACACTAGTTTTAAAGGTATCGATGTTTTGCTGCTCCAACGACTTCACAAAATACGCGCCAATGATTTCGACCGTTACTAGCAGTAACAGGATGAACACTAGCGCGATTTTAAAGTGAATCGATTGGAAAAACCGGATCTTCTTGTTCATCTTCAGGGCTCCAAGGCGGACACGTGGCTAGCCGCGGATAGATTATTCGGCTGCCGGATTCTTGAGGTAATACCCAACACCACGCCGAGTCACTAACCACTCTGGGTGGGAAGGGTTGTCTTCGATTTTTTCGCGCAGACGGCGGACAGTCACGTCAACTGTCCGGACGTCACCGAAGTAGTCATAGCCCCAAACCGTTTGCAATAAATGCTCACGAGTCATCACTTGGCCTAGGTGCCGTGCTAAGTAATGCAGTAGCTCGAACTCGCGATGCGTGAGCTCGATCTTAGTGCCCCGTTTCGTGACGGTATAAGCGTCGGGGTGAATCGTCAAATCCCCGACCGTTAATTCCTTGTTCTCGTTATCGACTGGCTCTGCAGCCACGCCACTGCGCCGCAGGTTGGCTTTGACCCGGGCCACCAGCTCTCGGTTACTGAAGGGCTTGGTGACATAGTCATCCGCGCCTAACTCCAAACCAAGTACCTTATCGATTTCGGAGTCTTTGGCGGTCAGCATGATAATTGGCGTGTCGTGATCCTTGCGCACTTGCCGCGCGACCTCGAGGCCATCGATTTTAGGGAGCATGAGGTCTAACAAAATCAGGTCGGGATTTTCTTCGTTCACTTTGGCCAACGCTTCTTCGCCGTCAAAGGCGGTCACCACGTCGTAGCCTTCCTTATTCAGGTTAAATTTAACGATGTCAGAGATGGGTTTTTCATCGTCGACTACCAAGATTTTTTTCGCCATACTGGCCCTCCTTGGTCATAGTTACATATATTATAACGTCAACGCGCGCCCGGGGCAAAGCGGGCCTCCGCGTCGCGTGCAAACCCGGCCGCATTCGCTTACAATGAGGCACAAGGAGGATAGGCATGGAAATTCAAGTCAACGACATTACGCTCCATTACGTTCGGGTAGGAAACGGACAACCTTTGCTATTACTTCACGGCAACGGCGAAGATCACACGATTTTCACCGACCTCATCGCTTTGCTTGCTCGCCACTATACGGTGTACGCCCTTGACAGCCGCGACCACGGCCAGAGCAGCCGCAATGTCCCGATTACTTATCAGCTCATGGCCGATGATGTTTTGGCCTTCACGGCAGCGCTCAACCTGCAGGCCATCAGTCTTGTGGGCTTTTCGGATGGGGCAATTGTGGGCATGCTCGT
Source organism: Lacticaseibacillus nasuensis JCM 17158 (assembly GCF_001434705.1). Taxonomy (GTDB): domain Bacteria; phylum Bacillota; class Bacilli; order Lactobacillales; family Lactobacillaceae; genus Lacticaseibacillus; species Lacticaseibacillus nasuensis. The sequence goes on along the minus strand of NZ_AZDJ01000003.1, from coordinate 169,587 downwards.
CGCGAGTCAGCAACCCGCGCTCGTGCATAAGCTGGTCCTCGCCGGTGGCAATCTCACCCCTGCCGGTGTGAAGTGGCACTCACGCCTCGGTGTCCGACTCGCTAACTGGCACAAGCCTAACCCCCTTTTGCATTTAATGATGACTGAACCTAACATCTCGACTTCAGCACTTGCGAACATTACGGCGCAGACCTTCGTCATTGCCGGGGCAAAGGACGTCATCAAGGAAAGCGAGACCCTGAAAATTGCAGGGGCGATTCCCATCAGCATTTTACGGATCGTCCCCGAGGCCACACACAGTTCATACGTCAAAGACAATCAGCAGTTCTACCACTATATCGGCGCCTTCCTCGCCCCCACCGGCACCTTAGATGAATAAAAACTGAATATTTAAATAAAACACTTGCATATTCCTCTGAATGGGTTTATATTCATATAAAATTCATTTCGGGGGTAGTTCATATGCACAAGCTGAAGATTTGGCTCTTGGCCCTGGTGGCCGGACTGGCATTACTCATTGGCGGCACCGCTCAGCAACACGCGGTCCAAGCGGCAGAGACTCAAAGCCGCCTGTCCACCATTCAAAAGCGCGGTTACCTGATTGTCGGCCTGTCTGCCGACTATGCCCCGCTGGAATTTCACGCCACGGTCAACGGCAACGATAAAATCGTCGGTTCCGACGTTAGCCTGGCGGAAAAGATTGCCGCCGATATGGGCGTGAAACTCCAGATCAAAGAAATGGGTTTTAACGCGTTAATTGGCGCGATGAAAACCGGTAAGATCGATCTGATTATTTCTGGCATGTCTGATACCGCCGAACGTGAAAAGGAAGTCTCCTTCTCCAAGTGGTACACCAGCGAGAAGCAGGTCATGGTCATTCAGACGAAGAACAAGGGTAAGTACAAGAACATTGCCGACTTCGATGGCGCCAGCGTCGGCGTTCAAAAGCAAAGCATCCAACAGCAGCTGGCGGAAACGCAGCTACCTGGAGCGGATGTTCACGTGCTCGACAAGGCCAACGACGTCATTGCCCAAGTCTCCACCGGTAAGCTCGAAGCCGGCGTTATGTCGCAAATCATTGCCGACTCCTATGCTGCTCGGACGAAGGGCCTAAGCGTCATCGACCCAGGATTTGCCACTGAGGTCGCCAAGACTTCTGTCGCACTGCCAAAGGGCGACACGGTACTCCAAGCCCAGATCAACAAGTCCATCGATGCCGTGCGCAGCAAGCATTTGTACAAAGGCTACCTTAAAGCTGCGTATAAGCTACAGGACCAAGACCAAAGCTTCTGGGATAAATATCACAGCTATTTCGTCAAAGGCGCGTTGTACACCTTAATTTTCGCCTTGATTACCGTCATCTCTGGGACCATCCTTGGCACGGCATTAGCGCTGATGCGGCGCAGCAAGCTCTGGATTCTTAAAGCCATTGCCGTGGTTTACGTCGAGTTCATTCGTGGCACGCCGCTGATGGTTCAAGCCTTCATCGTCTACTTCGGCACGCAAGTCTTGGGGTTGAACCTGAACGCCTTTGCAGCCGGCGCTGTCGCGATGGGCATCAACTCCGGGGCGTATGTCGCCGAGATCATTCGGTCTGGATTAAACTCCGTACCAATCGGCCAAACCGAAGCTGCACGTTCACTCGGCCTGTCCGGTGGCCAAACCACGCGTTACGTCATTCTCCCGCAAGCCGTGAAAAACATCTGGCCAGCTTTGGGTAATGAATTCGTCACGGTCATCAAGGAAAGTTCCGTGCTGTCCGTCATCGGCGCTACCGAGTTGATGTTTGAAGGGACCAACGTTCAAGGCGCATCGTTCAAGCCATTCCTGCCGATGATCATTGTCGCGTTGATTTACTTCGCGATGACCTTCGTCTTCTCCCGGATTCTTGGCTTTATTGAAAAGAAATTTAACTAAACCAGCGGCGGCGGCAAGCCGCCTTTGGTCTGTCACTACACAAATTGGAGGAATTAACTGATGACTGGCAAAATCGTTTTGGCATACTCTGGCGGCTTGGATACATCTGTGGCCATTCCGTGGCTACAAGACAAGGGTTACGACGTGATCGCCGTGTGTCTCAACGTGGGCCAACCCGGCGCGGACATGACCTTCATCCAACAAAAGGCCCTCAAGGTAGGCGCAATTCAAAGCTATGCCATCGACGCCCAAGATGAATTTGCCAACGAATACGTCGCCCCAGTCATCAAGGCCAACGCGCTTTATGAAGGCGACTACCCACTCGTATCGGCCTTGTCGCGCCCATTGATCATCGCCCACCTCGTTAAGATTGCGCACGAACAAGGTGCCGTCGCCATCGCGCATGGCTCCACTGGTAAGGGCAACGACCAGGTTCGGTTTGAGGCCGCCATCCACGCCTTGGATCCTGAATTAAAAATCGAAGACCCAATTCGTGACTTTCACTGGTCTCGTGAAGAAGAAATTGATTACGCCAAGGATCATAACGTCCCGGTGCCCATCGGCAAGAAGTCACCGTATTCCATCGACGCCAATCTTTGGGGGCGCGCCAATGAAGCGGGTATTTTGGAAAATCCTTGGAATCAAGCTCCTGATGACGCGTGGGGCATGACCGTTTCCCCCGAAGCAGCTCCGGATGCGCCAACTTACATCGACCTAACATTTGAGCAAGGCCTCCCCGTCGCAATTAATGGCCAGACACAACCCCTGGCCGACCTGATTAAGGCCTTGAACAAGCTTGCTGGCGACAACGGTATCGGTCGCATCGATAAGATCGAAAACCGGATGGTCGGCATCAAGTCCCGCGAAGTCTACGAGGCCCCGGCCGCTGCCGTCATCATGACCGCTCACCACGAGCTGGAAAACCTCACACTCGAACGTGACGTTGCCCACTACAAGCCACTCATTGAACAACAACTCACCAACATGATCTACGAGGCCAAGTGGATTACCCCGCTCTTCGACAGTCTGATGGCCTTTATTGACGACACGCAGAAGGTCGTCAACGGCGTGGTTAAAATGAAGCTGTACAAAGGCTCAGCCGTACCGGTTGCACGCCAGTCTGAGACGAATTCCCTGTATGACGAAAACCTGGCGACTTATACCAGTGCCGACACCTTCGATCAAGAGGCTGCAGCCGGCTTCATCAAGTTGTGGACGCTGCCGGCCACCGTTTATGAAGAAGTCAACCACGTCCACTCCCAGAAACCGGAGGACAAATAATGACCGACAAGCTCTGGGGCGGCCGGTTTACTGCCAAAGCGGCGGAATGGGTCGATCAATTCGGTGCGTCAATCAGCTTTGACCAGCAAATGGCTGCCGAAGACCTCGAAGGGTCCTTAGCCCACGTCGCCATGCTTGGCAAACAAGGAATCATCCCTCAAGCCGACGCCGCTGCCATCACTGCTGGCCTCCATACCCTTCAAGCTAAGCTGGCAGCCGGTGAGCTCAAGTTCACCGTGGCCAACGAGGACATTCACTTGAACATGGAGAGCCTACTCACCAAGGAAATCGGTCCAGTTGCAGGCAAATTACATACCGCCCGCTCGCGAAATGACCAAGTAGCCACCGATTTTCACCTGTGGCTCAAGCACCGCTTGCCGGAGCTGCTTAAAGCATTAACGAATCTGCAAACCGTATTGGTGGAAAAAGCGGAACAGCACGCCGGCACCATCATGCCTGGGTATACCCACCTACAACACGCCCAGCCCATCACCTATGGCCATTACCTACTCGCATACTTCGAAATGTTCCAGCGCGACTATGAACGTTTCTCGTTCAATCAACAACATACCGATATGCTGCCGTTAGGGGCAGCCGCATTGGCGGGGACGACTTTTCCCATCGACCGTGAAGCAGTGGCCAAGACGTTAGGCTTCTCAAGCGTGTACCACAATTCATTGGACGCGGTGTCCGATCGTGATTTTGCCTTAGAGTTTCTCAGCAATGCCGCGATTCTGATGCAACACTTGTCACGGCTGGCTGAGGAGTTAATTCTGTGGTGCACTTACGAGTTCAACTACGTCGAGATGGCTGACAGTTTTGCGACGGGTAGCTCAATTATGCCGCAGAAGAAAAATGCGGACTTTGCCGAATTGACTCGCGGCAAAACCGGTCGGGTCTACGGCGCGTTGATGGGCCTGTTAACCACCATGAAGGCCTTACCGCTGGCTTACAACAAGGATATGCAGGAAGACAAGGAGCCAGTATTCGACGCTTATACGACGATTCTCGGCTCTGTGCATATCTTTGCCGGCATGTTAGAAAGTCTCACCGTTCATGAAACCCGGATGCATGATGCAACGACGAACGACTTTTCTAACGCCACCGAACTCGCGGATTATCTCGCCACCAAAGGCGTCCCGTTCCGCCAGGCACATGCCATCGTCGGCGAGCTGGTGCTCAAGGGGATCAAAACCCACACCACCTTGCAAGAAATGCCACTACCTGAACTCCAAGCCGCAGCCCCACAAATCGAGGCCGACGTGTATGCCGAGTTAAGCAGTGAGGCTGCCGTCAACCGCCGGACTAGTCTTGGTGGCACGGCGGTGACCAATGTGATCAAAGAAGTTGCCCGCGCCAAGGAGTGCCTTGCTGACCGGTAACTTTCCCAAAAGCAAACCAACGCCTTCGCGGAATTGCGAAGGCGTTGGTTTTTGCGTACTACGGGAGATACATTTGTGTCAGTTGCACTGTCGCGCTAAGCAATGGTTTACCCATCGCACTATTGTTCATCACGATCACGGCATCCTGACCATTGTGGCTAATTCGCATGTGAGACTGAAACCCATATCCGTACCCGTTAGCGGCATCCACGGTCCGGTGATACAGCCCCCCGCCATAGGTGCTTACACTTCCGGGTGTGAATAAAGTCTGCTTCTCGGCAGGGGTCAGTAGCTTGGTTTGGATAGCAGCTTCTACGCGATACAAATCGGCAACATCCATATATACTTGGCCGGTACCCAGCTCCGCATGCGCCAACGCCGCACCCGTAACAAACGGTCGACCGGGTCGCTGCGTGGCAGGGACAAAGTGATACCCCGTCGCCATATCGGCAGTCGGCGTTTCGTAGGCAAAGCGTGTGTGCGTCAGATGAAGGGGTGTACTGAAGGTGGTAGCAAAGAGCTGGGCGTATGTTTGCCCGGTGAGTTTAATCAATATCCCGCTCAGCAAGACGAAGTTGAGCCCACTGTAATGCCAGGTCCCGTTGCCGGTGGCAGTCTGTTTTGCTTCGGCGACGGCGTGATTAACCACCCCAAGGTCATCGTGGTACGGTGCCGGCCGAAAGTCTTTGGGATAGGTCAATCCCGATGTCATATCCAACAGTTGCCGGATCGTAATTCCCCGGCTATTTGGCGCCTTCGGGAAAAACCGGTGGAGCGTGGTGGTCATCCGTAGTTTGCCAGCGCGAATCTGACGCATCACCATGACCGCCGTCATCACCTTTTGAATCGAGTCGATTTCATACATCGTCGTCGCCGTAACAGGTTGCCGCGTCGCGATGTTCGCCATCCCGTGTGTGTATAAGCCAGCCACTCGTCCTTTGTGCATCACAAGTGCAGTCCCAGTGAACCCGATTGGCGATAGGGTCGCCTGGAGCTGGTGGTCGATGGTTGGATTTGTCTGTGGCCTAACCGAAGTCCGACTTGTCGACTGCACCCGACTGACGACCCGTGGCGAGCTCGATTCCACCTGGTGTTGACTGGTCTGAGCCCGACCTGCATGGATCCAGAAACCTGCCCCAACTAAAACGATCAACAGTGCGGCAACCCCGCAGATGCGCCCCCAACGTAGGTGACGTTTAGGCGTATGCCGATATTGACGCATGCCTACCACCCCCTAGTTTGGCGTTGCCATGCCTGCGAGTAGTACCGACTACGCAGGTGGTAGTCGTGCACATTTGGTGCATGGACAAACTGGCGCATGGTGGTATCAACACGAACCCAGCCCGCCCAACCAAGGTGAATAGTGTCTTGCATGAAGAAAGGCCGGTTGCCATCGTTGCTCAAGTTAAGGACGCGATTGAAGCCTTGAGTGCGTAGCTGGGCCTGGACCTTATTGGCTGCGCGGCGAACCATCGGCAGCGACAGCCCTGTATATCGCGCCCACCGCTGGTTGATCGGCGGAATCACGAACTGAACGTCAATGTGATTCTCGGCGAACTGTTGAAGCAGCAACTGGAAGTCGCCATACTCCGGCGAGCTCAGGTAGTCAAAATGCTTCTGGCTACCGCGTAAAGCGCGTAATTTGCCACCGCCAAGGCGCCGAGCAAAGAAATGGTTGTCAATGCCCAAGCGGTTATTCGTCGTATGTGCACGGCCAATTTTTTCAGCCAAGGCGGTTAATGATTCCGGAGTGGCTTGGGTTGGCAGCTGCCGAACCCCCGCCTCAATCCGCCGCCGATGATCAATCAAATGGAATCGGGAGAACAGCCCATCTTCGTTGCGCAACAACTGCTGATGAAGACGAAGCTGCCACCTCAGCCACGCGTTAGGGCGGTGGCCCTTGGCAATAGCCGCGGTGGCCGCGGCAACGGTGCCACTGTCCCGCACACTTGGCATCTTTAACAAACGCTTAGCGGCGTACCTGTCCCCGACGTTATGAGGGTTTGCCTGCCGCAACCAGGTCATCATCTGCAACGGAGAATAATAGAACCCGAACGCATCCGGTCGCTGCCCTTGTGGCGTGAACCACTGCAGGGACAAGATCACGACTGCTTTTTTCCCTCGCAGTTCAGGTAGACTGCTTTGATCGGTGACAAAATGCGTCAGCGATTGCGTTCCGGCAGCGCCCAGCAGAAAGGGCTTAGGCTGATGATACTTCTCAGCGTACACGGCTGGGTGGAACGGATCCATTCGGGCAAGCTCACTGGAGCCGAATAACGGTAAGTAACCGTCTGCAAAAGCCTGGTCTTTAATGCGTTCTCCGGCCAACACATTCGGCGCCATGGACACCGCGGCTTGATCAACGGTCCCAGCTGATAATGCGCCCCAGTGCCACGGCACCAAAAGCAAGGTGGCCACCATTGCAGCAGCCACCAGAATCGGCCCGAAGATTTGCCACAGGCGCTTGGTCATGCGTTTAATGCCTCCGCTTGGCTGATGATTTTGGCCGGGGTGTTCCACGCATTACGATCAAATTCCGAAACCGGCACCGTAATACCGAGTTGATCTTGAAGTTCGAGTAACAGCTGAACGGTATCCATTGAATCCAACAACGCGGTTTCAAATAAATCATCGTCGAGGTGCGTGCTTAAATCCTCACCTGTGAGTTCTTGTAAAATAGCCAATACTGTTTGTTTAATCTCCATGATACCCTCCTAAATTAACGAAACGGTCCAAACCACAACTGGTTCAAAAAGCCTGAGAAAATCAAGAAACTAAAGCAGACCACATTGAACGTGATGACAACCGCCAGTGCTTGTGTCCACCGATTATGAGGCAGTTGTTGGCGATGCTTTTTCTTAAAGCGCAACCAGCTGTCATTGAGAATGATGGCTCCGGCGTGAAACAGTCCATAGACGATGTAATACCACGTTACGCCGTGCCAGAAACCCATGACCAAGAAGTTGATCAAATAAGCAATCTGACTGAGGTGAATGCGATTTTTCACCAGCTTGTGCTTCATCATAAAAAACGTGACACGCATAAAGACAAAGTCGCGGAACCAAAACGACAGCGACATATGCCAACGATTCCAGAACTCCTTGATATTCGGAGAAGCAAACGGCTTGTTGAAGTTGACTGGCGTCTGAATGCCCAACAGATAGCTGGTTCCCACCGCAAACAGGCTGTAGCCGGCAAAATCAAAGAATAGATACATGCTATAAACATACATGTACACGACCAACGCCCAAGACAGCCCCAGAAAGGCGCCATGGTGATGCAAGGCAATCCGCCCCACTTGCGGTAGCATCACGGTGCCAAAGAAATACCCGAGGATAAATTTATACAGGAAACCAAGGAAGATATTGTGCACCCCTTTGGCAACCATGTCTCCATACGCTGCTCGACTAGGGACGCTTTCTGCATCCTTGGTGAACCGGCGAAAGCGATCAATGGGGCCGCTAGAAATGATTGGAAAGAAAATCAGAAACCGGAGAAACTGCCAGGTCGTAAAGGACTTAATCGTGCCGTCCCGCAACTCCATGACCATTTGTACGGCCTTAAAGGTCAAGTAACTAATACCTAAAAAGCCAAGTAGCGAAGGTGATTTAGAAAACAACGGCGTCAGCTTCACAATCACCAACGGCGCAATCGCCGCCAAAACCGCCACGACGAATACCCAAGTGTGATTGTGCGCACGCCGGTAGCGCCGATAACCCGTGACGACTAGCCACTCGATAACCAAGTACACCAATAAGGCCACGCCTTCGTGCCACTTCGTCCCGGTGAACATCAAGATAATGAAGCCCAACCCCACCACGGTTTCGTAGCGGTGGAGACGCACCCCGTGGCTCAAGGCAATCATGATGGGTAAAAAAGCCACAAACAGGTAGGCAAAATACAGCGGATTAGTATAAGGCTGCAAATTGATCATGAGGCATTGACCTCACTGATCAACTGCTTGATGGCCACCTTCCCGTTTTGCGTCAGCGGTAAAGCATCGCGGTAAATGAATCGCTGTGGCACCATGTAACTCATCATGGTCTGCCCAAGCGCCTGCCGCAATGCCTTGGTCAGCGCAAACTCGCTGTCATAGTCGTTGGCGGCAGGAACGACATAGGCCAGAAGCTGGCTGACCTTATGTGCGGCGTTGTACTTCGGCACCGCCACGGCCTGCTTAATCAGCGGTTCAGCATTGAGGTAGTGATTCACCTCTTCTAGCTCGATTCGGTACCCATTGAGCTTGATTTGAAAATCCGTTCGACCACGATAATGCACCATGCCATCAGCGTCGATTGTGCCCAGATCTCCGGTGGCATACGCCCGACCGGCTGGCGTGTCACTAAACACCGCTACGGTTTTGTCCGGCCGGTTCAAGTAGCCCTTGGCCACACTAGGACCGGCGAGTAGTAATTCACCGGTCAACCTCATGTCCTCTTGCCGTGTCGTCCCCGGGCGCAAGCTAATCGTCGTATCTGGCTTGATCTTGCCGATTGGTAACCGCGGGTATTCCTCAAGCACAGCCGGTGTGATTTGCACGGCCGTCACCGCGACCGTCGCCTCTGTTGGTCCATACGTGTTAAATAACGCCACTTCAGGGAAGCGATCGAGAAGCGTCGCCGCGGTTTGCCGAGTCAGCTCTTCACCGCAAAAAAAGATTTGCTGTAAGGCGGGGTAATGCGCGGCATCAAACGTTGGATCAAGCAAACAGATGTCCATGAATGACGGCGTTGACACCCACACTTGCAAATCAAGCTTGGGCAGTGCCGCAAATAGGGACTTGAGGTTCGCCGTCGTGGCGGCAGGCAGGACCTTCACCACGCCCCCTGCCGTTAAGGTTGGGTATAAGGTCATGACGCTTAGATCAAAGGAGTATGGAGCCTGAGCTAACACACGCGGCCGCGCCGGCAACTGGAAGGTGGCAAACCAGTTCACGAAGCTCAAGAGGTTCGTATGACTAATCTGGACGCCTTTTGGCTGGCCAGTGGTTCCAGAGGTGAAGATGATGTAAAAATTCTCATCCCCCACCACGGGCGTTTGTGGCTGCCGAGGGGCCGTCATCGCCGCTTCTAGCGCCCTGCCGCCTAACACTCGGCCAGGCAACGAGATGGGCAAAGGTTGGACCGCGATCGTCAAAGCTGGCCGCGCGATGTCTGCGATCATCGTCAACCGGTCGTTAGGTGAGTGTGTATCCACCGGGATGTAAGCATGCCCCGCCTTAACACACCCCAGAAAGGTCGCTACGGTGGCAAAGCTTTGATCGGCATACACCATCACTGGCGCCTTTGGAGTCAGCTTTAATTGCCCTAAAGTGGTTGCAATTCCATCACTGGCGGCGAGCAGTTCACCATATGTATGCGTCTGGCCTAATTCATCATAGGCCACCCAATCCGGATGGGTCCGGCCGTAATCCGAAATCGTCTCAATGATATCTGTTAACATGAACGATTGTCCTTCCTTGACTGTGCCGCGAACCGACAAGCCAATTAAAATTCGTTATAAATAAAATGGCTATTGGTCACCCCGCGGTAACTGTAGAGGTACACCAGGCCGAGGATGATGATGAAATACAAAGCGGTATGCCAGATAAATTCTCCGGTAGGGCTGTTCACCCAGCGCCGAATGCTTTGCCACATATTGACGGCTCCTTTCACGGCATAAAAAAACTCAACACCGTGAGTTTACGGTGTTGAGAACGCAGGTGCTATCTACAAAAAATATGAATCATCTGAGAATTTCTCAGAATCATTCCGCCGCTGGCGCTGGCATCGCCGGCAGGGTGAGCGTAAACACCGCCCCGTGTGGCTGATGATCGGCAACACTAAGCTGCCCGTGATTCAAAGCCACGCTGCGTGCAGCGATGGCAAGACCTAAGCCAGTGCCGGGAATTGCCTTAGACCGAGAAGAATCGGCGCGGTAGAAACGATCAAAGATGTGCGGCTTGTCACTATCCGCCACGCCGGGCCCCAAGTCGGCCACGGCGATGGCGGCTGTCGAATCGTTCACAGTGAGGCTGAGGGTAATCGGCAGTGCAGCAGGAGAATATTTTGCAGCGTTACTCAACAGGCTCATCACCACGCGTTCAATGCTTTCCGCGTTAGCAAAAACTAACGTGTCCCCAGTAGCCGCCACGGTAATCAACCGGCCGCTTTGCCGCTCAAACCGCTGGCCGCAGCGCTGCAGTAATGGCGCAATCGGCACCCAGTCACGGGTAAGCGACATGTGATCCATTCGCGACAGCCGTAGCAGGCTCTCGACCAGTTGTTGCATCTTACTGGACTCGACATCAATCGTCGCCAGCGACTCTGGGATCACCTCAGGATGATCACTCCCGTGCCGGCGAATCAACGCGACGTGACCGCGAATCGCTGACAGTGGCGTGCGCAGTTCATGCGAGGCGTCCGAAACGAATTGGTGATCGCGCCGCACTTGCGCGTTGAGGGATTGTAGCAGGCGGTTAAATTCACTGCCCAGTTCGCGCACTTCTTGCGGTGCACTAGGCACCGGTAACGTCTCGTGGTGGGTCGCATTATCAGTATTCGCGATCGTGTGGGCAGCATCCGTCAGCGCCACCAAAGGCGCATTCAGCCGATGCGCCAACCACGAAATTAGCCAGCCTCCAATCAGGATGCCCACCAAGGTAATTCCGATAATGGCAAGCAGTAAGACCTTGAATAGTCCCACCATATTGTTCAACGATAGCCATTCACTATATGTGACCACTGCACCGCGATTCGTCGTGGTTTTCGTCAGGTGGTAATAAACACCGCGGTCTTGTTGAAAGCGCACATGAGCGGATAGCGGCACCGTGTCTAGCTCGGTACGCAAAAACTGGCGGGTGCCACGGGAATAATACGTCCGAGCACTGGCGTGGGGCGTGGCCGCAACGTGCACCCGGACAAAACTACGGTGGGGATTAACGCGTGCGGTCATGGCAAAGTAACGCCAATTCGGGCGATTATCAGCAAAGGTTTGGGTCACCACGGTCATCAAGTCCTGTGCATCAGCGCGCTTATTATTGATGAGGTACGAGCCCACGATGGTCAAAATACTGAAGCTGACCGCCACCATGACTGCCACCAATAGCGCAACGTAACTCCGCGTAAACCGCGCTGTACTCGTCATCCTCCGTGCCTTTTGCGTCATGCACTGGCACCAATCATATAGCCGACCCCACGCACCGTGTGGATTAACGGAGCCAGCCCTGGCAAGTCAAGCTTGTGTCGCAGGTAACGGATGTACACATCGACGATATTGACCTGACCAGCAAAGTCGCTTCCCCACACCGTATTCAAGAGCTCATCCCGCGTCATCGCCGTTCCTGGCCGTTGCATCAACGCCAATAAGAGATCATATTCACGCGGTGTGAGTTGGGCCTGGACCTCCCCGCGGCGCACCTGGCGCGCCTTAGGGTCCACAGTTAAGTCCCCCACTTGGAAACTTTCCGGCTGGCGCTGCTTGGCGTGACGCAGAATGACGCGTAAGCGCGCTAACAGTTCCTCGATTTCAAACGGCTTGGTGATATAATCATCCGCCCCGTTATCGAGCCCGGCCACTTTGTCACCAACGTAATCACGGGCGGTCATCATCACGATTGGCACCTGAGATTGCTTGCGAATGCGGCGCATCACCTCGAGACCGTCGAGCTTTGGCAACATCCAGTCCAGCAGCACCAACGATAGGTCGGTGGCGTGTGCCTGATAGGTTTGCCAGGCCACTTGCCCATCGGTGGCCGTCATCACAGTATACCCTTCGAATTGTAGCTCGCTGGTGAGATAACTCAGCAAGCTCGCCTCGTCATCCACCAGTAAAATCGTCTCTGCCATGATCACGCCTCCTCGCGCTTAAGCCTAACATATTGAGCTCAGCATACCATGACATTTTTGTCATCTGAACCCGGCGCCCAACCAAAAACCCGCCGATTCGAAAACGGAATCGACGGGTAGGCTGATGTTCAATTTGGCTTATTTGTGATGCAGGCGTTGCTTAATCGCCGAGACTCCTCGGCGAACGACCGCCCAAAAGCCAAGCGGTTTGACAATGTGATCCGCAGGGATGTATTCCCTGACAGCTCGCAGAACACGCTTGGGGTCTTTGGCCGAAAACATGTAGCGACCGTTGTGCTTGGTTTGAAAGGCGAACCGTGGAATCCATTTGCCACCAAACTCCACGGACACCACGACGCGATCAACTTCTTGCCAAGGAATCTGAACGTAATCAGCCACGTTATGATCATTGTAAAATTCAAAGCCGTGATTGCCGACCATAATTTTGCCGTAAGTCGGCAGACTCATGTGAAACGTCCCATCGACGGCGAGGTCGACCTTGGAGTTGATTGATTGTACCATCGGCTCATCCTTTTCTCTTGATTTAACTATATTATACCCACCAGGCTAAACCGAAAACAACGGCCAGCCGCCGGTATCGCTACCGTCTGCTGACCGTTGCCAATCGCTATCTGGTCAACCAGATTACATGATGTTCGCAACCCGGCACAGAATCCCGACAACGAAGAGGCCCAGGATAATGACGATTGGGGAAACCTTCTTCTTGAGCAACCACATGCACAGGAAGGTGATCAGTAGCCCAGTCAAGCCAGGAATCAGGCTATCCAAGTTGCTTTGCAGCGTGGTTTGCTTATAGTGAGTCAACGACAAGCCGGCCTGTTGCTGTTCCAAGGCCTTTTGAATGCCTTTAGCCCCACTTGGCAGCTTGTTCCAGTCGATATAGGTCCCAGCTTGTTGCTTGATGTTGGAAACCACAGGCGTCCACTTAACGGATACCCACCGCTCAACCAGCGCACCTAGGATGAACATCCCCAGAATCGACGCGCCCTTGGTGACATCGCCAAGCAGAGAACCCGACATATCATCGGCAATCCGCGAACCAGCACGGTAGCCAAACTCCTGCGTATACCACAGGAACAGCATCCGGATCAGGTTCCATACGACGAAGAAAATGATTGGGCCGAGAATGTTCCCGGAAATCGCCATCGTGGCCGCCAAAGCGCCCAAGATTGGCCGGACCGTGTACCAGAAGACTGGGTCGCCGACACCGGCCAGCGGGCCCATCATCCCAACCTTGACCCCTTGAATCGTGACGTCATCGATTGGTGCACCATTGGCCCGTTCCTCTTCCAAGGCCAAGGTCACACCGATAACAGGCGAAGCCAGGTATGGGTGCGTATTGAAGAATTCCAAGTGCCGCTTCAAAGCTGCGGAGCGATCCTCTTTGGTCTTATATAATTTCTTTAATGCTGGCACCAAGGTGTAGGCCCAGCCACCGTTTTGCATCCGTTCATAGTTCCAAGAACCTTGAAGGAAGGTCGAACGCCACCAAACGTGAAGCCGGTCAGACTTGGTTAAATGAATTTGTTCTGCCATTGTTCGTCACCCTCCTTTTTAGTAATTGTCGATGATGTCGCCGACGGGATCGCCGGAGCCACCATTGCCGGAACCGTTGCTGGAACTACCGCCGCCAACCTTGGACAGGGCCAGGTAGATCATCGCCAGAGACAAACCAATCGCCCCTAACCCGATCAAGGTAATCTCGGAAACCGTGCCCAGGACAAAGCCAATTGCAAAGAACGGCCAAACTTCACGCGTTGCCATCATGTTGATAACCATGGCGTACCCAACGGCCACAACCATGCCACCACCGACGGTCAAGCCACCGGTCAACCAAGCTGGCATTGCATCCAGCATGGCCTTCACCGGGCCGGCCCCAACAGCGAGAATCAAGCCAGCAGGAATCGCGATCCGCAGTCCCTGCAAGCAAATGGCAATGTATTGCCAAAGGTCAATCTTGGCAAAGCTACCTTCTTCGGCAGCCTTATCCATGATGTGCACAACCCCAGTCGTGATGGTGCGGACCAAAGTCGTCAGCAGCAAGCCGGCAACGGCCAGTGGAATCGCCAACCCAATGGCAGCAGACACCCCTTCTTGACCTTTGCCGCCAAGTACCAGAATAATCGCAGATGCGACCGATGCCAACGCAGCGTCAGGCGCAACGGCCGCGCCGATGTTCGCCCAGCCCATGGCGATTAATTGCAATTGCCCGCCTAAGACCAAGCAAGGGCCGAGCGTGCCAGTTACTAATCCAATCAAGGTACATGCAATGACTGGCTGATGGAACTCAAATTCATCGAGAATCCCTTCCATCCCAGCAAAGAATGCAACGATGAGGACCAGAATGATTTGAATGAAATTCAGACTCATTAGTCATATCCTCCGTTTCTAAACCGATTTACTTCGCAGCGTTCAGCGCGTCTTGCGCCTTTTTCAAGATGTTGTCCATATTATCCTTAGAATCAGTTGGGACCTTACGGACATCAAAATCTACGCCGTCTGCCTTAAGCTTCGCGAAGGTATCAATATCGTTTTGGTCAAACGCCAAGACCTTGTTCGGCTGAACCTTCCCGACGGAATGCGCCATGGAACCAACGTTCAAGGTCTTGATCGGAACCCCGCCTTCAATGGCGCGCAACGCGTCTTGAGGCGTTTCGAATAATAGCAGTGCCTTTTCGCCGCCAAAGTGCTTGTCGTCTTTGGCAATCTTGATCATTTGGTCCACGGGAATAACGTGGGCCTTGACGCCAGCAGGGGCAGCTTCCGTGATCAGTTGCTTACGTAGCTTGTCGCGCGCGACGTTGTCGGATACTACGATGATGCGGGTTGGCTTAACGGTTTTGGACCACGCCGTTGCCACCTGCCCATGGAGCAACCGAGAATCGATGCGAGCAAGGACATAATCAAGCTTGCCAGGTTTGCCACCACTGACTGGCGCGGTTGCCTGCGCAGCTGGCGCCGCAGCCTTCGGTTCAAGGGTTTCTGGCTTAATCTTGACGCCATCTCTACCTGCTTGAATCAAATGTGCAGCAATTGCCTGTGCCGAGTCCATAGATAAGCGTGACCCGTATGCTTCAATCAACATTGGCAAGTTCAATCCAGTGACGATTGCCCACTTGTCTTTGTGCGCTTCATACAACCCGTTAGCTTGGTTGAATGGCGAACCGCCCCAAAGATCCACAAGGAAGAGCACTTCATCAGCTGAGTCGAGCTTTGCAATGGCTTCTTCAAGGTGCGCTTTCAGGTCGTCCGGACCTTCGTTGGGCATGAATGTCACAGCTTGGACATTCTCTTGCTCGCCGAAGATCATTTGGCCCGATTGCATAATGCCAGTCGCGAATTGACCGTGACTTGCAAGGATGATTCCGACCATTGTCTGTCGCCTCCTAAATGAGTTTTGGGAGTAGACTTAAGCGCTATCAAAATTCTGCTGAAACCAGACCGAATTTGCGACAACACAAGTCCTCTCGCCGTTTAGTATGCCTTTATCAGCAGGGCAATGCAATCAATACGATGCAAAAAAAACACCGTTTTCATGAAAGGCTTTTTACACCGCGGCTGGTTTGGACCAATTTTTTTGTTTGGTTATGTTCGTTTTCAGTCAATTTCGATTTTAGAGGGCGAATATTCGTATTTCTTGGACCGAGTCACACTGTTTGCTCTGGTGAGTTTTCACGAGAAAAATTGGATGAATGCCGGTAAGTTGTGGTTAGCCGACACCGCTTCATGGGGCCCGCGCTTAAATCAGCCAGCATAATCCCTGAGTGTTTTTTGATTATTTTGAGTACGAATCACTTGTCCCAAGTCCCTTAATACACAAACTGGGTAGGGCCTAAGGCCCTACCCAGCTATGACTATCGATGTTTACTAAAGAAATAGGCTGATACCGCCAGCAGCACGAGCATCACCGAGCCCCCCATGAGAATCGTGGTTTGGGTGCGCTTGTGCTCTCGGTTCACCGCCCGAATTTGTTTGGCCAACTCCCGCGAGCGCCGGTTCATGCTTTTAGCAGCACTAGCCTGAGCGCTGGCCGCCTTGGCCGCCTGACGACTAGTGGCCGGCTTTGTCGTCGTTGCCTGAGTCTTGAGGCTCGGCAATTTTCTGGTGTCGAACTGAAAACTCACATTTTGCGTCGCCGCATACACGTGGAGCACGTTAATCTTGATTCGACTGTTGATGGTTGATGAGAGATCTTTCGTTTCAAACGCATAGGCGTAGTCATACCCGCTGGCCGATTTTGTTTTCGTCACATTCGCCGGTCCGCTTCCATTGATACTCAGCACCGTGACTGGCCACTTCCCTAACGAAGTCTTGGTATGAATGGTCATGGTCACCAGGTATTGATCGCCGTTGGCTTGAATCTGCGCCGGCTTAACATAGTATCCCGAAGCGATCGAGCGGGTATTCGTGCCGTACTTGTACACCTGATAGTTCACGGTATCCGCGCGCACGGATTGCGGCGTAGCGAACAACCACAGCATCCCCATCAGCGGGACCAGCCACCAGGCTAACTTCTTCATTTTCATGTCTCTCCTCCTAGTGGTAACGCCGAAACCAAGCCAACCCAATGATCATCAAACCGGCGGCGGCAAATCCGGCAATTTCAGCGCGTAGTGGGTACGGCTCCAACTGCGGTAGTGGTGCCGCTCCTGGCGTTGCTGCCACCACGGGGGGCTTAGCTGCCGGCTGCGTCGCTTTGGCGACCAAGGCGATTTTCTTTGCTGGCAAGCCACCGGTGACAGCTGCCTTGGCCACCATCTGATTCTGGCTTGCTACTGCACCTGCAGTCCGGGCGAAGGCGAACCAAATGGTGAACACCATATGGTTGATACCAGCCATGGGCACACTCATGGCAATGGTGCTGCGGACCGGCTGATCCAAGTCGTTGGCATTCGCCACGTGGAAGGCGTAGCGCCACACGTCCTGACCTCCGCTGGTGCTTTTGGTCAGGCCAAACACGCGACTATTGGCGACGGTTAACGGGGTAAAGGTAACCAGTCCCGCTGCCGCGCGTACAGTTAAATATACGTCGTAGCCATTGCCGTGCTTCACCACCTGGGCTTGGTGCGTGAAGTAAGCATTCGCATTCGATGCGCCTGTTTGCGCTTCGTTTAAGACGCTGAAGCCAATCGTTTGGACCTGCTTGGTTGGGTCCAAGGCATGCCCTGCCGTCGTGCGCGCCACCATGGTGACGGACTCAGCACGCGACTTTGTTGCACGCGTTACCAGTGCACCGGGATAAACCCGCGCCTGAGCAATCTTCACCCCAATCAGCACGAAGGCCGTTTGCGTCATGGTCACGCCACCCGGCACCGTTAGCTTGAAGGTGACGGGCAAGGCGTAGTCAAGGGCCGCCGTGGGCAAGGTGAACCGAATGTCCGCATCATCCCCATGCTGGTTCAACACTCGGCCAAGCCGACCCAAGATCTTCATTTGGTCGATGTATTGTGCCCCGGTGGTGTGGATGGTCACTTGGGTGAGGCCGTGATTCGGCGTTCCCAGGATTGCAGTATCAGCTAAAAACGCTTGGGCCGCGGAAGGTTGCGTCGAAAGCCGACCATTGGCATTTTGGTAAACCTGCAACGACTTCATGTGCGCCTTGCTCGTCTGGACCGATTTGGTCGGTGTAGTGTGCTTCGTCGAACTGGTCTTGCTTGGCTTTGTGTGTTTGCTTGGCTGGCTGGCTTTAACGACAGGTAGCGCCTGGTTAAACAGGATGTCGGCTTGTTGGTGCATGTTCATCACCGTCATCGACGCGGTGACCTTGGCAGCAGCAAAGTTGTCATCAACGGTGAAGGTCAGGTCTGCCGCAGACGCTGAAAGAGTCGTCACTTTGGCCGGTTGATCACCAATGGCAAAGGCCTTGACCAGCGACGCCCCTTTGGTTAGGTGCAGCGTCACTTGGGCCGGCTTGTCGGCGGCAACCACCAAGGTAGCGGTACCGCTGAAGAACGCGGCTGCGACAGAATGCTGATCAGTGCCGAACTTATTCACGACAAAGGGCACGTCATATTGCCCAGGTTGCGTCAAATCGGGCATGGCCGGCTGAGCCGCGTACAGCGGCGTCGCAAACACGACGTCAGCTTGTTGCTGCATGTTCATGACACTCATCGTCGCGGTCACCTTCGCTGTGGCAAACTGGGCGTCGACCGTAAACGTTAAGTCAGCCGTATCTTTGGTTGCATTAGTCACCTTGGCAGCTTGATCGCCGATGCTAAACGCCTTGACCAGCGCCGCATATTTTTGCAGGTGCAACGTGACCGTCGTCGGTTACCCCGACGTCACAACCACCGTTGCGACGCCGGAAAAGAAACTATTGGCCAGCGAAGGTGTGTCTTTACCCGCCTTGTTCACGGTGTACGGCACTTGATAGGTACCAGCCGGCGATTTGCCTGCCACATACGAGTCGGTGGTCGCGGCTTGCATCGGTGCTGGCGTTACCGCCCCAACAGTCAGGATGAGCCCGACCAGCAGGAGCAAAGCCATGCCCCACTTGCCTAGTGTTTGTCTCATCAAAATGGTCCCCTCCAGGCGAAATCAGTTATTTAATTAACCCGACCCCGAAAAAATGTAACCCTTTTTATTCTATCAAAAACAGGCGTTATCCACAACGCCAGAATTGGCCTCACGACAACTTTTCGTTATCGATCAGACTAACGCCGCGTGGGCTAGCGCCTGACTTAAAGGATCGATTAGTTCCACGTGAAACCTACCGGGAGAAATCATAGGTGACGTGCATCTTTTTCACGTCGGCGATGGTTTGACAGCCGGTCAACTGCATCGCGATGTAGATTTCCATCTTCAGGTGATCCGCGACGCTCTTCACGCCTTGCCAGCCACCAAGGGCTAACCCATAGCTGAATGGCCGGCCCACCGCAACCAGGTCCGCCCCGAGCGCTAAGGCCTTGAGCACGTGCGTCCCCCGTTGCACACCACCATCAAAAATAATTGGCACGCGGTGATCAACGACTTTGGCGATGCCTGGCAGCGTTTCGATGGAGCCAGGGGCACCGTTAAGCTGGCGACCGCCGTGGTTAGACACATAGATGCCCGCTGCCCCGGCATCAATCGCGGCAGCCGCGTCTGCCGGCGTTTGAATCCCTTTGATAAAAATCGGCAGGCCAGAATAATCGGCAAGCTTGTCAATCAAACCGAGGTTCAGCTTCTGCATGGATTCCTTGAACAGGCTGCCCGCGCCGGCGCCGCTTTCCCCGGTATTGTAACCGGCTAGATTCGCAATCTTGCCCTTCAGGTGGTAGTGGTTGATGACATCGAGTTCACGATACCCGCCAAGTGTCGAATCTGCGGTCAGGATAATCGCGCTAGCGTGGGCGTTGCGCGCCTCGTCCAGCAAGTACTTGCAATAACCCCAGTCCTTTGGCATGTACAACTGGAACATATACGGTGCGCCATCGGACACCTGAGCAGTTTCCGCGATTGTCTTGGAGGCGAAGGTGCTTTGCGCCATCATGATACCGGCTTCCTTGGCACCGCGCGCCAAACCCAGCTCGCCGCTAGAATGGGCCAAGGTGTTGCCAGCAATCGGCGCGGTCATCAAGGGACTAGCCAACGAGCTCCCGAGGAACTTAGTTGACTGATCGGGGTTTTCCACGTTTTGCAACACCCGCGGCAACATTTGCACGTCGTTAAAGGCCGTCGTATTTCGCGCCTTCGTGTAGCCATCATCGGAGCCTTCGGAGATGTAGCCGAACTCGCCCCGCCCGATCACCGCCTCTGCGCGTTTTTCCAAACTCTTTAAGTTCAGCACGTCAATCGGCTGAACACTCCCAAAATCTGGTGTGTATGTCATGCTGTTTTCCTTCTTTCCTACTCTTCAGAGGCCCCTGTATCGGCATCTGCTACGCCGGCATCATTCGCGGGGCCAGCCGGCGTCGTAGTTGACGCGCCGGTGTCCCCATCTATTACGCCAGAATCAGCCGCAACGCCAGTGGCTGGATGCACCGAGGCACCACTGGCCGCGTCGCTACCAGCCGGGCTGCTAGCGGCACTGTCACCATCTGCCCAACCACCGGCTTCTTTAGCCGCCAGAATTGGTTCGATGCTACCGGTAAACTGCAACGTCCCTAGGTACCCGCCCGATGGATCGCGTAAGGCAAAGTACTGAATCAAGACGCGCTGCCCGTTCACCGTTGCGGGGCGGCTCACCGCGTCTTGCGTCCCGGCCTTAAAGCTGTCGATGATGGCGCGCACTGCTGGCCATGCCTGGGCTGGATGAGCTTCCTGTGCAGTCTGCCCCAGCGTCGCGACGGTGCGGGGATGTAGTCGCTGCTTTTGATTGGAAAACCAGACGAAGCGATCCGTTTGGTCAATCAAATCCAGTTCAAATGGGATGGTTTGAAAAATCTGTTGAATTTCGACCAGGCTCAGCCGCCCGGTGGGAAACTTGATGGCCGCTTCGGCGATATAGGGATAGGCATCTACCATTTTGACTCCTCCTCAATATGACATTAATGGTCAAAACAATTATGTAAGCGCTTATGTATTGTATTGTAGGCCTCCTATGGCGGGTGATGAATAGGCGAAACTATCCATTGTTACATCGATATCTATCCTAGGCCATCGGCGGGTGAGCAAACGAAAAGGCCACGAACGGGTAATCTTCCCATTCGTGGCCTCAATGTTATTTTGTCAGCGTTAAGCCATCAGTTTCCACGTGCCCATCTTGAAAGGCAAATACCGCACCGAGCATTTGCGGATTATCCCGCCAACCTGGCACGGGCCCGCCATGGAAGAAAAGCCGCTTGGCCTCAAGCTCGCCTTGAATCGAGTCTTGGGTAAACACAGTCACCCCGGCCAACTCGGTTTCTAGTGGCGACCCGGTTCGCGGATCCAGAAGATGGTGGTAGCGATGGCCATCGAGTTCCAAGAAACGTTCGTAGATCCCGCTGGTGACCGCAGAGCAGGCCGGTAGCACGACCACGCCGAGGTCGGTATGCCGAGATTTGGCCGGATCCTGCACCCCGATCACCCATTTGCCATCGGTCCGCCGCGGCGAATCTCCGACGAACAGCAAGTTGCCACCAAGGTCGATAATTCCCGCAGCGACCCCATAGGCCCGCCATAAACTGCGGATTTGGTCCGCGATATAGCCCTTGGCGATGCCGCCGAGGTCAAGTTCCATACCGGCATGCATCAACGCAACACTGTGATTCGCCGGGTCGAGTGCCACACCGGCAGGATCGATCAACGCCATTTTCGCCGCGATTGCATCAGCAGTTGGCACATGGGCACCGGTAAAACCGATATGCCACAGCTTGACCAAGGGCCCGATTAAGGCGTTAAACCCGAAGTTCTCGCGGCTAGCCGCAACCGCCTGGGCAATGAGGCGATAGGTAGCGCTGGACACGACAATCGGGGTCTGGCCGGCGGCATGATTCACGCTCATCACTTCCGACACATCGCGATTGACGGTCAGTCGGTCTTCCTCTGATTCAATTAAGGTAAAAGCCGCGTCTAGCGCGGCTTCGTCTTGCTCGCCATACACCGTCAGCACAATGCGCGTGCCTAAGGCGTGACCAGTCTTGGTGCGTTTCGTCATCATAGGTCGTACGTAAATGGCCCAGGCTTGCTCGGGTTCGCCGGGGCGTCAGAGGCACCGGTGTCCGCATCAGCCGCAGGGGCTGCCGACGCGGCTTCTTCTTCAGAAGCACCGCTAGTCGCATCAACTGCAGGGGCAGCTGGTGTTGCCGGGGCGGCCTCTTCTTCAGAAGCGCCGCTGGTGGCGTCCGTCGCAGGCGCTGCTGCCGGGGCAGCCTCTTCTTCAGAGGCGCCGGAATCGGCATCTGTCCCCGTCGTTCCGTCAGCCTTGGAAGCGCCACTGGATGCATCGGACCAGCCGCCGTTTTCATAAGCAGTCAAAATGTGTTCGACACTGCCGGTAAATTCGATGGTGCCCAGGTATGAACCGTCGACATCGCGCAGCGCGTAGTATTGAATCAAGACACGGTGCCCCTTCATGAACAGCGGCCGACTCACTGAGTCACGAGAGCCATCCTTGAAGCTGTCGATAATGCCTTTGACAATTGGCCAAACCTTCTTCGGGTGGCATTCCTCAACCGTCTCGTTCAGTTGATCCACCGTGCGGACGTGCTCGCGGTTCGGCTTATTGGAGTACCAAGTAAAGTGGTCGGTGTGGTCGATTAAATCGACTTCAAAGGGAATGGTGCTAAAAATCTGTTGAACTTCAATCAGGGACAGTTTCCCAGTCGGAAACGTGATGTATACCCCATCGTAGCTTGGTTGTTCTGCCATAATTCATTCTTCCTTTCGTGAGCCCAACCAGTTGCCGAGTCCGCCTCGTTCAGCTATGCTGAACTTGATTAGGAGGCCACGTCATGTATCAGGCATATTCAGGTAACACCGCCGTAGAGCTGACCACGAATAGCGGTCGCGACGCCAATGTTCCATTCTCGATTCTACAAATTCGATCCGATTGCCAGTTGAAACTGGAGCGGCAAACCGCTTCGCTACGTGCCGGCGACATTGCGCTGATACGAGCAGAAGGGCCGGTGACGCTGGAGCCATTGACGCCAGCTGGGCTTGACGCCCGCTTGTTCATCCAGCCGCTGCCAAGTGATGCGGTATACGGGCCAAACACAATTATCAACAGTTTATTGAAAACACGGGATACGGCACACGTCATTTTTCGACGCATTGCCCACAATATCATCGATGCTTACTGTGACCAACTCGTGCGCCTCGCGGCAGTGACGCCGCAAGATGCACTGGTGGAGTATGAGCAATCCATGATCGCCCATTTACTGATCACGGAGCTGTCGCGCGCGGATTTAAACGCCATGATGATCATCGAATCAGACTTCCCGGAAACCGACTTACGGCTCACACCGAAGGATCGCCAAGCGGGCATCATCTTGAATTACGTCATGGCCAATCTCGCCACCGTCACGTTAAGCGACGCGGCCGCGCACTTTGGCTACGAGGTCAATTACTTCTCGCGGCTGTGTCACCAGCTGTTCCAAAAACCGTTCTCCGAAGAGGTGCGCTTCGTGCGCATGAACCAAGGAAAAAAGCTGCTGGAACTGTCGAATCAAAGCATTAATGACATCGCCGCCAACCTGGGTTACAAAAGCCCGGCCAGCTTTGATCGCCACTTCAAGGCGTTCACCGGGTTGACGCCGTCGGCTTACCGCCAACGGTTCAACCGAGTGCAGACGCACGACTGACACCAGCGAGCCGCGCCCAGCCGCCTAAGGTCAACGGCCCAGTGTACGCTTGACCTGTCACCAACTCATTAGCGTCGGTGACCGTCAGCGTGAACGCCCGGTGGCGCCCTGCCGTGACCCGATAACGACCTGGCGGCGGTAGTTGTTGCTTCGCCAACTCGGGCACTAGTTCCCTGCCATGGCCAGTCACCGCGATGGTTAAGGGGTGCCCCAACAGCGTTTCCGCTGTGGTAATCTCCCCGGCCCCAATCAAGTCGCGAATGCGAGTTGAGCTGATTTTCCACGCGCCGACCGTCACCGGTTGCACGGTAATCACCTCGAAGCGCCCTCGGCTTAGCGTCATGAGGGTCGCGGTGGTTGCCTGGCCGCCCACCCCAAAGGTGTAATCAAACCCGGCAACGACGACTTGGGCAAGCGTTGGCGCAATTACTTGGTCGACAAATGCCTGGGCAGACATGGCGGCGACCGCACGGGTAAAGTGAATCACGTATAACCGGGCCACCCCTAGCCGCGCCATGAGCGCGGCTTTTTGCGTGACGGTGGTGAGGTAGCGAAATTGATCGCTACGCGGCGTGCGGATCACTTGCGACGCGTGCACGTCGAAGGTCATCACGGCAAGCGGGAGGTGCAGTGCTTGCGCACGGCGCCGCGCCGTGGCAATCACCTGTTGGTGGCCGCGGTGCACCCCATCAAAGAAGCCCAATGCGAGGACGCAAGGCGTGGTCGTCAAGGAACTAAACTGATTGACGTCTCGGGTGATTACGTCCATGCTGGGCCTCCTGTTCGTTTATTTGTGGCTCTTCTTGGCTTTCTTTTGCGCTTTAGTGGCCTTGAACGGCTTCGTCGCCTGCACCGGCTTTGCTGGCGCTGGTGCTGGCGTGGTGGCCGCCTTAGCTTCCGCTAAGAACGCCCGCAATGGCCGCAGGGACTGTGCTTCATACTTGTCGACGAACTCGTCAATGTCCTTTTGATCCTGGTAAGCCGGGTCGATGAACATGTGCTGAGTCGTGAATGGCATCTTGTGGGTAAACTTCACATCGATGACCACCGGCAGGTCGGTGTCTTTGGCCGCTTCGATGGCGTCAGCAAACTCTGCCTTCGTCCGTACGGTGAAGCCCTTCGCGCCCATACCTTCTGCGACCTTCGCCCAGTCGGTATCCGGAATGTCGACCCCGGACAGTGGCTGGTGGCTGTCGTCGCGTTGCTCAGCTTCGATGAAGCCCAGCGTCTCGTTAGAGAAGACGACGTTGACAATGTGCAGCTTGTACTTCACTTGGGTCAGGATCTCTTCGCACAACATGGCGAACGCACCGTCACCACACAGGGCATAAACGTCGCGGTCTGGGTACAAGGTCTTGGCAGAAATCGCCGCTGGCACGCCCCAGCCCATCGTCGCATACTTACCACTGGTGCTCCACTTCTGGGTGTGCTTGATGTCAATCAAGCGCTCGAAGTTAATGTTCACGTTGCCGACATCCACCGCGAAGACCGCCTGATCGCTGGCTTCCTTGTTCAGGACGTCGAAGATTGGCTCTGGGCGAACTGGCAATTCATCAGAATCTTTGAAGCTGTCTTGCCACTTGACCCAGTTCTTCTTGTTTTCGATGCAAGCCGTGTAGAACGGTGTTGGCTCGCGAGTTTCGCTCGCCTTGTAAATCGCCTTTAAGGCTTCCTTGGCATCGGCCAGGATGGCGACATCATTGTGCCGACGCTTGCCAAGCTTCGTGCTTTCGATATCAATCTGGATGACCTTGGCCTTCGGATTGAAGAGCATGCTGGCAAATGGGACGTCGTTGCCGACCCACAGGATTAAGTCTGCAGCCATCGCCGCTTCAACCCCTGGTTTTGGTGCGACCCGGCCAGTGGACCCGAGGTAAGCCGGATAGTCTTCATCGAGAATCCCCTTGGCTAACACGGAAGAAACCATTGGCATCTTCAGCTTCTCGGATACCTTGATCAATTGCTTGCGGGCGTGCTTTGCGCCTTGGCCAAAGTAAATCATTGGGCCCTTGGCTGCGGCAATCAAGCGCACCGCTTCGTCAATGCGAACCGGATCCGGCTTGATGGCATAAGGCTTGATCTGGGTGTTGGCGTTAGAGACATAATTGTCCTTGATCTGCGCCCAGCCGAAGTCCTTAGGAACCGTGACGACGGCCACACCCTTCTTTTCATAAGCTTCTTGGATGGCTTCGTCGATGACCTTTGGCAGGCTTTGCGCCGTCATGACTGTCCGGTTCCACACCGCCACGTCGTCAAAAATCGGTTCCTCGTTTTGCGCCTGGAAGAAGTCGATGTTCATGTTCTTGGATGGTACTTGTGCCACGATGGCCAATACCGGCACGCGGTCGATTTTGGCATCGTACAGGCCGTTCATCAAGTGAACGGCACCGGGGCCGGCAGAGCCAAAGCAGACACCAATCTTGCCAGAATACTTGGCGTCAGCGGAAGCGGCCAAGGCACCAGCCTCTTCGTGCCGAACCTGAATAAATTTGATGGTATCCTTGCGGTTGTACAAGGCATTCATCGTCGAGTCGAAGGAGCCACCAGGATAACCATAGATGTGATCAACACCCCATGATTCGATGACCTTCAGCATGGCCTCGGAGCCTGAAATTGTTTGAGCCATTACGTTTCCCTCCCGTATTGTGGTGTGCGCGTTGGCGCACGGATAGCGATTGCAGCGTTTGTGTAACCGCTTTACAAGATTAATTATATGGCCGGAGGAGAGATTCAAGAATAGCTGAATCTATCCTCTTTGTTGCGTAAAAATATCCGAACTGTACTAGTCATTCGTTGGTGATGCCACACTATCCTGTATCAGATGGTGATGAATCACCTAAATCTGTACCAATAACGGCAAAAGACGACCTATCGCCACCCCTATTGTACCTGCCACCCCGACCTTTTCGCCATTATCAAGAACCGCCGCTTGCAAATTAGAACGTATGTTCGTATAATGAGGATACATCTTCTTCAGGAGGCTCGTCATGGCGACAACACTTCGTTCCCACCAGCACTCCGGCATTTGGCTGGATCACTATTACATTTCTCCCGACAACCGGCGCTACGCCGCCCCAGGCTGGCTTATGGTGTGGCATCAAGACGCACCGGATCGCCTCACCATCGCCGGCTTCATCGAACAGACCAAGGCCATCGACGACCTGCCGCGCTTGCTGGGCCGGCCGCTGACCGTGGCCGAAGCGAGTGAGTTATACACCCGCGCCAGCGAACTGGCCGGCTAATTACACGAAAAATGCGTCGCACGCAGCGACGCATTTTTGTTAGCCAAATTTTGCTGGGACGATCACGACGGGGCGGTTACGTTCCGGGTGGCCGGTTAACTCGTTAACCATCACCTCGGCCGCACTGGCCCCTAACAGGAATGGATCCTGAGAGATGAGCTTCATGCGCGGCTCCAAGCGCCGCGCCGTGCTGGTATCGGCGAAGCCGGTGGCCGTCGCCCGAGTGTTGTCCAGGTACCCTTGCAACACCAAATTCGGCACAAACTCGAGCAACCAGCGTTCCTTCAACGCAAAGATGACGGTGCGCTCGTTGCTGGCGGTCAGCAGCGTGGTTAGTTGCTGATGTACCGCCTTGTGGTTGTAGGACGATTCGGACACCTCCACCACGTCAACGTGGCTAGCCGCAGCCAGTATCCCCCGGTAACGTTCCCGCCGGTTGGTCGCCGCATCAAGCTCCGACGTTAAGACGATGAAGTGGGTGTAACCTTGGTCGACAAAATACGTCGTCGCCTCGCGCGCGGCCTCGAAGTTATTGGTCACGACTTGCGGCCAAGGCGAGCCCGGCGTCTCCCGGTCGACGATGACAATCGGAATATCCCGCCGCATAATATCGGTGATTTCGGCCGGCGAACTGAATGGCTGGACGATTAACGCGTCGAAGGTGTGTCGATTCACCGTCGCCAACAGGCTTTGCTCGCGGTGAATGTCGGAGTCCGAGTCAAACATGGTCGCCACGTAGCCACTGGTTTCAAGAATCGAGCTGATGCCCTTGAACAACTCCGTGGAAAAATAGTCGTCGGTGTTGGCGACAATCAAGGCCACCAATTGACTGGACTTGGTGATCATTTGCCGGGCCGCCGAGTTCGGCACGTATTTTAATTTCTCAATGGCGTCTTTGACCCGTTCGGCCGTAGCGGTCGACATACGCGCAAGGTTGCCATTGAGGTACCGGGAAACCGTCGCCGTCGAGACGTTGGCTAAGGCGGCCACGTCTTTAATGTTTGCGGAAGTTCGTTTTTCCATCCTGATCGTCCTTACTGAGAGTCTGGGTTAATTCTACCAAACGGACCGCGGTGATGCCCGCCAGTCGCGCAAAAATAAAAAACGCGGCAACCATTCGGCTGCCGCGACTTGGTGACTAGTTGTTGCCCTTGATCCGTGCAATCTCGGCGCGGTACGCCTTGGCGTTCGCCGTGACGGCGGCAAAATCGCCCTTGCTAGCAGGACCAGTGAGGTTGCTGCCAGCGCCTAGCACCGTGGCGCCCTTGGCGAACCATTCATGCATGTTCTCCAAGTTGACGCCACCGGTGATCATCAAGTTGGCCTGTGGGAATGGTCCGTGCAACGCGGATACCATGCCTTGCCCAACGACGGAGCCTGGGAAGACCTTGATCACGTCTGCGCCGTAGCTTAACGCTTCCTGCACGTCGTTTGGCGTCATGCAACCTGGGACGTAAGGAATCGCGTAGAGGTTGCAAAGCTTGGCGACATCGGCACTAAAGGCTGGGCTAACGATGAACTGGGCCCCGGCGATGATGGCGATGCGCGCCGTGGCCGGATCCAACACGGTGCCGGCACCGATGACAACCGCCGGGTCATCCTTGTATTCCGCCACCAGTTCGCCGATGATCTCATCGGCGTGCGGGGCGGTAAAGGTCAACTCGATGGCCTTCACGCCGCCGTCGATGCAGGCTACGGCCGTCTTGTAAGCTTCTTCTTTGGTCGCGCCGCGCACGACGGAAACCACGCCAGCGTCAACGACCTTGGTTAATGATTCAAATTTTTGTAAAGTCACGATATCCTCCTGATTCAGGCGACCACGTCATGGTCACCGGGTTATTCCATATTCGAGTGCTCCGCCTTGGCCGCGTCGTTAGAGACGTGGTCGCGGCGAGACAGCATCAAGCATAACACGTCGAGGGTGATGTGCACACTTTGGTCGAACAAGGTGCTGAGCAGCTGGATGGACTTAACGCCATCACCGCCCTTAGTGGCCCCTGGCACGACCAGCGTGGCATCTCCGATTTGGCCAAGCGGTGAGTCCGCCTTGCTGGTGACGGCGACGACGGCGACACCATTAGCCTTAGCTTTTTCGGCTGGCTCGAGAACAGTGCCGGTTTTACCGGAACCAGACACGGCGACCAGCACATCACCGGGTTGGATGGACGGCGTGATGGTTTCACCGATCACATAAACGGTGTAGCCAATGTGCATCAGACGCATGGCAAAACCCTTGGCCATCAAGCCGGAGCGGCCGGCTCCGAGCACGAAGATGCGCTTGTCTTTTTGAATCACCTGCTCGGCGGCGGTGAGTTGGGTTTCATCAACCATGCCCATCACGGTGTCGACTTCTTTGACGACTTCATCGATTAATGTCATTTTATTGCCTCCATGAATGCTTTGGCTGCTGCGACAGGGTCGCTTGCGCCGCTGATCTTACCGCCCACAATCACCGTTTCGGCGATGCCTTGAGCGGCCAGCGCCTGGGCCTGGGCCAAATCGATGCCCCCGGCCACAGCGATGCGTTGCACCTGCGGAAAGTCTTGATGGAACTGGGCGGTCGTCGCCACGGCGTCAAACCCGGTCCCGGTGTCCTTGGCGTGATGCAACCCGAAAATCGCCTGATCAAACTCAAGCAGACTTTGAATGCGCGCGTGGTCTACCTCCAACAGGTCGATCAGAAGTTCCTTACCGGCTTGCTGGGTGACGTCATACACCTGCTGCAAGGTGGCTTTGGCGCTGGCAGCCATCGCCGTCAAAATATCGGCCTCGGTGGTAAAGCCTTGCTTGAACTCATACGCCCCTTCGTCGTTGGTTTTCAGGTCCAACAACAGCTTGGCGTGGGTCAGGTGTAGTGGGTGCTCCCGCAGCGTGATGAGGCCATAGTCTTTCACCAGGCTCGTGCCGAATTCGATGATGTCGACGATTGGGTCTAATTGTTTGGCTAACGCCAAAGCCGCGTCTAAAGAGACGCGGTCGATTGCGACTTGAAGTTTCATCTAGTCCTCACTGACGCCTTCCTTGGCATAAAAGGCAGATAGCCCTTCGTGGGTCGGGTAGCCATCGTTGTCCCCTGGCGTTTGGACCTGCAAAGCCCCAACGGCGTTGCCGCGTAAGACGGCCGCCTTTAAGGACTTACCTTCCAACAAGGCGGTGATGACACCTAGTGCAAAGCCGTCGCCGGCCCCAACGGTATCAACGACCTTGTCGACCTTGAAGCCCTTAACGGTAAAGCTTTGACCGTCCTTGGTCTTCACATACGCCCCGGCTGGGCCAACCTTGACGATGACCGTCGTGGTGCGCTCGCCCTTCAAGTAGAAGTCGGCGATGGCTTCCGGATCATCGGAACCCATCAGAATCTTACCTTCCTCAACGCCTGGCAGCACGATGTCAGCATAGCCGGCCAACTCGTTGATGGTCTTGACCATGTAGTCGTGGCTCTTCCATAACGTTGGGCGCAGGTTCGGGTCGAAGGTGGTCTTGATGCCGGCGTCGTTCAGGCGCTTGTACAGCTTACGGAAGCTGGCTTCGGCGGTGTCGGAAATCGCCGGGAAAATCCCAGACATGTGGGCAAACTTAACGTCGTCGAGCTTGACTTGGTCGATGACCTCTGGGCTGAGGTGGCTAGCCGCAGAGTTCTTACGGAAGTTGAACGTGGCCGGGTCGCCCTTGGTGACCAAGGCCTTCAGCTGATGGCCGGTAAAGTAGTCCGGATCCGTCGAAATGTAGGTCGTGCCCACTTGGTGCTGGTTGATGGTCTTGATGATGTATTCGCCAAATGGATCCTGGCCGACGCGGGAAATGTATTCCACGTCATGGCCGAGGCGCTTGACGCCGATCGCGACGTTTAATTCGGCGCCGCCCATGATCTTGTTCCAGTTTTCGACATCAACTAACGGCACATCGGGCTCGGTGGAGGCAAAGGTGGTCAACGGTTCACCAATCGTAATAACTTCACTCATTGTTCATTCTCCTTTTTCTATTCAAATTCAGCTGAGTTTAACCAAAGAACTTGTAGACTAAGAATTCGTTGATGATGGAGACGATCCACATCACTGGAATCCCGTACTTCAGGAAGTCCTTGGACTGCACCTTCATGTAATCCAGAGACCAAACGTTCCAAGACTGGGTAATATCAACAGATACGGCCATCAGCGTTGGGACATACAGTAATGGCAGCAGGAATGGATCGTTGAACAACCCCGTCCCACTGAGCACGGCGGCAGTCGCCGCACCGGCGCCCCAAACGTGTAATGGGCCACGGAACAGCGCCAATGGGGCCAAGACCCCTAATGCCAGCGCCAGGACCATGTGGTTGCTTGGCAGGATGGCTTCAAAAATCGGCTTGAACTTGTCGGCGTTCAGCGAAGCAGCGCCGGTGAACATCGCCAGGGACATCAGGAACATGACCAACCCGGCAATATCGGCAATGGCGTGCGCCACCGTGTCATTCAAGAACTTGACGAAGCCTTTGTAGCTCTTCATGTTGCCCGTCAGCAGAATGGCCAAAATGGTGGCCAAGGTCAGGGCAGGAACGGCATCCCAGTGGAACAGCATGTTCATCAGCACTGGAATGATCGGAATAACGTAGGTGATGACTGGAACTTTTTTCACTTCTTGGCCGCCTTGAACCGCGCCGATGGCTTCAAGGTTCTCTTCGGCGTGGGACGGGTCGATGCGCTTGCGCATCACGAACAAGAAGATGATGACGGCAGCCAGCTGGACGACCATGGCGACCAGCCCGAATTGCAGGTAGTGGCTGTTGTAAGGGGCCTTCGGGAAGAAGACCTTAATCTGGTTGTACAGCACAACGTTGACGTACATTGGCGCACCAATGGCCATCGAGAAGGCAGCAGCGGCAATGTCACGCGGCACACCAACAGACAGCAGGATTGGCAACAGGATGACCCCAATGGCGATGACGGAGCCAACCCCATAGGCAGAAACGAAGATGAACGCGGTAACGATGGTGACCAGAATCGCGGCCAACAAAGGCTGCTTGCGGCCGACCTTATTCGTCGCCTCGGAAATCGCCGGGGCAATCCCGGAATCGACCAAGACGCGGCCGAACCAGGAACCAAAGACGATGTAGATGATCGTTGGCCCGTAGTTCAACGCCGGTTCAGCAAAAATCTTTTGAATCGCGGTGTTGAATGGCACCAGCCCGATGACCGCCCAGAGGATCGCCATGACGAAGAACCCAATCATCAGGTTCCCGCCTTTTAAGATGTAGCCAATGAATAAGGCGAAGGTGATTAATAAAAGAATCGCAATAACTGTTGAACTCATGGCTTACTTACCTACCGATCTTGGAAGAGTTTGATTTGCGCAGCAATTTGTTCGTCAGTCGCCATCGGGTATTCCAAGGCGTAGTACTGATCCTGCGGCAGCAACTTGATCAAGGCGCGCCAGTCGTACATGCCGGTATCCAAATCAGCGGAAGTGCTCAGCGTGCCATTGTCATCAATGGTGTTCTTCAAGTGGATGTAATGCGTGAATGGCGCCAACTCCTTGGCAGCCGCTTCGGCATCGCCATGGGTGAAGGCCCAGTTGCCCAAGTCGTAAACATAACCAAGGCTGGTCAACCCAGCTTCATGGGCGGCAGTCAGGAACGTCTTGATGGCGCTGACCGTCCCGGAAACCGGCGTCTGGTCGTTTTCGACGTTCATTTCGATTTCGTCGAGTGGGAACTGGCTGAAGGCTTGCTTCAAATCGCCGGTGAAGCGATCGAAGTGGCCGGTGTTGAACTTGATCTTCTTCAAGCCCAGAATCTGGCCTTCCTTGAAGTATTGGCCCAGCTTCGGGTTGAGGCTGCCGTCTTCTTCAAACACGACGTCTGGAACGGACAGGTTCACGATCATGTTGTGCGCCTTGGCGTGCTTGGCCACTTCCGGCAACTCAGAATCGATGTCGGTGAAGTATTCGCGGCGGACTTCGATCCCGTCCGCACCGAGCTTGGCGACCCGATCAACCAGGTCGGCCTGCTTGGCCCCTGCTTTAACGTCGGCTTCAAAAATCCAGGTGTTTAAAATGAGAGTCATGAGTCTTCTCCTTCCGCGCAATTGCGCTGGCAAATTAGTATTTATTCAACTTCTGAACGCGATCCAGCAGTTCACCAAATGACATATCCTTGAAGTGCTCCTCGGTTGAGCTGGTGAAGTTCTTCGCCTCTTCGGCATTGAAGTCTTCCACCAGGTAATACGCGGTGAGGTAATGCAACAGGTACTTCTTGGCGGCTGGCACCACGTCGGCCTTGTCTTCGGTCGGCTTGGCGGTACTATCCGCGAAACTGAATGCAAACTTCTCGGGATCAATAAAGGTGCGTTCTGACATCTCGGTTCCTCCAATCAAAAAATGGCTGTAACCCTTTTCACGAGTTCTATGGTAATCGTTTACCCAAATAAATGCAAGCGTGAAGCAAAAAAAGTTTAATTTGCCTGTATCACTATGATTTGTTCGCTGTTAGGGTCCTAAAACAAGTTGGGTAACCGTTTAACTTCGTTACCTTCGTGTTACCCTTATCGGGCCGATTACCTCGCATTGGCCGGCATGGTCGGTCAGGCCCGGTCAGCGGCCGTTAGCAGGCTTTCCACCACAGCAAAACAGCCTCGGTCGGCGACCGAGGCTGTATCAGCACAAAATGACTAATCTGTTGTATTAACGCACGAGGTAGCCGCCATCGACGGGGAGAATCACGCCGTTGACGTAGTTCGCCGCGGCGCTGGCGAGAAACACCATGGCGCCCATCAATTCATGCGGCTCTGCCCAGTGACCGGCCGGAATGCGACCTAGGATCTCGGCGTTACGGGCCTGATCCGCGCGAATTGCGGCGGTGTTGGCCGTTTTGATGTACCCCGGCGCAATGGCGTTGACCTGCACGTTGTCCGCGCCAAGCTCGCTGGCAAAGGCCTTGGTCAAACCGGCAACGCCGTGCTTCGCGGCGGTGTATGACGGAATAAACTTGCCGCCTTGAAACGACAGCATCGACGCGATGTTGATGATCTTGCCGCTGTGTTGCTTGGCAAAAATCTTGGCAGCCGCCAGCGACAAGGCGTACACGGCGTTGAGGTTGATGTCGATGACCGCCTGCCAATCCGCGGCCTTAGATTGAAGTAGCGGGTTGCGGCGAATCATCCCCGCGTTGTTGACGAGGATATCGATGTGGCCATAGGCGGCTAACGCGGATTCAATCACCGTGTCGGCTGCGCCTGGTGCGGTGAGGTCGGCCAGGGAAAACTTCACCTGTCGACCGCGCTTTTCGATCAGCGCCCGCGTCGCCTCAAAGCCCTTATCGTGATGGGCGGGAATGAAGATATCGGCGCCGGCTGTCGCTAACGCGACGGCAAACGCCTGGCCTAAGCCGGTGTTGCCACCGGTCACGATGGCCACCTTACCGGTGAGGTCAAATAGGTTCATTTGGAATTGGTCGAGTGCTGCAGTCAACGCAGCGATTTCTTTCGGGTCTTGGGTCATGAGTCCTCCTTCGGTGCGGTGAGTTGCCGCAGTTACATATAATTATCGTAACGCTAAACCGGCCAAACGCAAAAAAGGACCGCGCATGGCGCGGTCCTTGCAGCTATTGCGCCGCGATAATTTGCTCAGTTTGCTTGGCTAGCTTGGTGAAGGCCGCCTTGGCGGAAACGTGCTTCGTCAAGGTGCTATCCACCGTGTCCATCAAATCGTTGCGGTAATCGGTGTAACCAGGGAACACCGTTGACCCAAAGCTGGCCGGCACGGCGTCGACCGCCGCTTGGTACGCCGGATGCTGCTTGAGGTAGGCCTGATAGGTGGCGCTGGCCGTCCCCGACTTGGCCACTGGCACATAGCCGGTTTTTGCGGCCCAGTATGCCGTTTGCTTGCCTTGCATCAAGAACTTGCTAAACAACCACGCCCCGCGCTGCTGCGCCTTGCTGGCGGTCTTAAAGAGGACGTTTTCGTTGCCGTTCAGCGGCGTGCCGGTATGCCCAGCATAGGCTGGAATCGTCGCCGTCCCCCACGCCAGAGACTTGGGTGCCTGTTGCTCCAGCACGGGAATCGAGGCGGAGCTGCCAATGGCAAACAGCGTCTTTTGATTAACGAAATCCGTGGTGAAGTAGCCATCCGAACCGGCGGTGGTGAGGATCCCCGCCTTGCGCAAGGCGAGGAGCTTGGCCGCCGCGTCGATGACCGCCGGCTGGCCCAAGTTGACCTTGCCACTAGCCGTGATTTCCTTGGCTCCGGCCTGTTGCGCCATGCCTTCAAGGGTGACGTCATACGATTGATCCAGCGCCACGGCGGCGAGTTTGGCCGCCTGCACCTTCTTGCCGGCGGCTTCGATGTCGGCCCAGGTGTGCGGCATAGCGATGCCGTATTTCTTCATCAACGTCTGGTTGTAGAACAGCACAGACGTGGAGACGGAAAACGGCAGCCCATAATACTTGCCTTGGTACTTCCCGGTGCTTAAGAAGCTGGGATACAAATCAGCGCGTTGCTTGGCGGTGAGCTTGGCGTCACCATGCAGCATATTGGCGTCGAAGCTCGTCAAGAACCCGGCCTTCACATAGTCGCCAATGTTGGTGTACGGTGCTTGAGCCATGACGGGCAACGTCTTGGACTTGGCCGCCGCCATGATTTTCTCCTGCAAGGCGTCATAGCTGCCTTGCGACACACCGACCACGCGGTACTTGCTTTGACTGCGGTTGAAGGCCTTGATTTCATGTTGCAAGGCCGTGTTATATGACCCGGTCATCCGGTGCCAGTACGTGATCTTAATGGGTGCCGATTGCGTCTTGGCCTGCTTGCAGCCAGCGGCGCCTAACGCCATCAGCGCCGTTAGCGCCACCGTCAATAAAAGATGCCAACCCTGTTTTTTCAAACCAATTCTGCCTCCATGACATTAGGTGTCTTTACAGGGCTATATCATGCCACGTTTTCAAAAAAAATGAAAGTTTCTTGGCGCGATTGGGCAAATTTAGCGCGCTTTTCACGTCCCGCAGTCGTACAGGCAATTTGCTACAATGGTGGCGAAAGGAAGCGATGAGATGTCTGCAACGGGTTACATCAAAATGATTCGGGGCTTGGTCGGCCACACCCCCATCATCCTCAATTGTGCTGGCGGGATTTTGCTCAACGAGAAAAATGAGGTACTCCTTAACCTACGTACCGACACCGGCAACTGGAGCCTGCCCGGCGGTTACCTGGAGTATGGCGAGTCCTATGCCACTGCCATCATCCGGGAGTATAAGGAGGACAGCGGCTTGGCCGTGCGCATCGTGCGGCCCTTACACTTGTTTGATCAAGGCGAAACGGCGTACCCAAATGGCGACGTGGCGCAGACGATTGCCATGCTGTTTCTGGTCGAAGCCACCGGCGGCGCCTTGAGCGAGGCGGATACCAGCGAAACCGTCCGCCTCCAGTACTGGCCAGTGTCGGCCTTGCCGCCCTTGTTGAATCAACAAAACGCCGACATGATTGCCTACGCGGCCAAGGCGCTCCAACTTTCTTAGGAGCGGGTGAATCACTTGCTAATTATTGACGATAGTATGCAGTAAATGCCCTTAGTCAGGCGTTGCGCGGTTAAACATAAACTTAGCCGTTCCTAAATTTAGGATTTATTTTTCTTTCTTCCTGCCGTATACTGGAGCTGATTTCAGGAAGGAAGGATAATGTGAAACAAGCACATGAAGCACCAAAGCGGCACAAGCTGATCGAATACGCCAACGGCCCGTCGCTTGAAGAAATCAATGGCACGGTACCGGTGCCCACTGGCAAGGGATTTTGGCGAACCTTATTCGCTTATTCCGGCCCGGGTGCGTTGGTGGCGGTAGGCTACATGGACCCGGGGAACTGGTCGACTAGCATCACCGGCGGTCAAAACTTCCAATATCTCCTCATGTCGATCATTTTGATTTCAAGTTTAATCGCGATGTTGCTGCAAAACATGGCGGCTAAGCTTGGCATCGTCAGTCAAATGGACCTCGCGCAGGCGATTCGCGCCCGCACGAGCAAATCACTCGGCATCATTCTCTGGCTCATGACGGAGTTTGCCATCATGGCCACCGATATCGCGGAGGTCATCGGCGCCGCCATTGCGCTGTACCTCTTGTTTCATATTCCATTAGTCGTCGCCGTGTTCGTCACGGTGTTTGACGTCTTGCTCTTATTACTGCTGACCAAAATCGGCTTCCGCAAAATCGAAGCCATTGTCGTATGCCTGATTATGGTGATCTTACTGGTCTTTGTGTACCAAGTCGCCTTGTCTGATCCCGACTGGGGCGCCGTCATTCAGGGCTTAGTGCCTAACGCGGCCACGATTTCGACCCACCCCACCGTCAACGGCATGTCGCCGTTGAGCGGTGCGCTGGGCATCATTGGGGCCACGGTCATGCCGCATAACCTGTACCTGCACTCCGCCATCTCCCAGACGCGCAAGGTTGATCACAGCGACCCCGACGCCGTGGCCACGGCCGTGCGCTTCACGCAGTGGGACTCCAACATTCAGCTCACCTTCGCCTTTGTCGTCAACGCCTTGCTGTTGATCATGGGCGTGGCGGTATTCAAGTCTGGTGCCGTCAAGGATCCGTCCTTCTTCGGCTTATTCCACGCGTTATCTAACACTTCAATGCTGTCCAACGGCGTGTTGATTGCCGTGGCCAAGTCCGGCGTCTTATCGGCGTTGTTTGCCATTGCCTTGCTGGCTTCCGGCCAAAACTCCACCATCACCGGCACGCTGACTGGCCAGGTCATCATGGAAGGTTTCATTCACATGAGGATGCCGCTTTGGGCCCGGCGGCTGGTCACCCGGCTCATCTCTGTGGTGCCCGTGTTAATCTGCGTCTGGCTGACCCGCAATCTACCGGCCGTGGACGAACACGAGGCCTTGAATACCTTGATGAATAACTCGCAGGTGTTCTTGGCCTTCGCCTTGCCATTCTCGATGTTGCCGCTGTTGATGCTCACCGACAGCGCCGCGGAAATGGGGGCGCGCTTCCGCAATTCCGGCTGGGTCCGGGGCTGCGGCTGGGTGGCCGTCATCGGGTTAACGTTCCTGAACCTGTTGAATCTGCCGGCGGCGTTTGCCAATTTTGTCAGCCCCGCCTTGGCTCCAGAGGCGCACGTCGCCGCCTACATCGCCATCGCGTTGATCCTGGCGTTACTAGGTTGGTGCATGTATGACCTGACCCAGCACAACCGGCGGCTGACGGCCTTGGCCCAGGAGGCAGACTAATGACAACAGACTTTCACAAGATTCTCGTTGGCGTCGATGACTCGCCCGACGCCCTAGCCGCCTTTCAATACGCGCTGCACCGCGCCAAGGCGGACGGCGCGGCGCTGATTATCGCCTCGATTCTCGAAGCTGATGACATGAATGTGTATCAGGCGCTGTCCAAGGACTATATCCACGGCGAACGCGCCGCGCTTGAGGCCCACCTCAACGAATACTGCGCCTTGGCCACTCAAGCCGGGATTCAGCCGGTGCAGGCAGTGATCGGCGAAGGCGACCCCGGCGAGGTGATCGTCAAGACGCTGATTCCGCAATACCAGCCCGACCTGCTCATCATCGGTGCGGCGGCAAAACCCGCCCCGGCGAAATACTTTGGTAGCCAAGCTGCCTACATGGCCAAGCACGCCCCGATTTCGGTCCTGGTCATTCGCTAGCCATGCCCGTCGTTCCGCCTTGCATTCACGGGAACCGAGCCTTACAATAATGATTGTGTCTTTAGAACCATTCTAATGTGTGAGGGGCGATTGCATGAAGACAATGGGCTTAGCAGAAAAAATCAACGTCATGCGGGCCAGCGTGATGGGGGCCAATGATGGCATCCTCAGCGTGGCGGGCATCGTCATCGGGGTGGCTGGCGCGACCAACAACAACGCTGCCATTCTCCTATCGGGACTGTCGGGCATGCTGGCCGGCACGGTGTCCATGGCGATGGGCGAATACGTCTCGGTGAACTCCCAGCGCGACAGTGAAAAACGCGCGATTCAAAAAGAGCAAGCGGCATTGGCCACGAACCGCCAAGGCGAAATCGACTACATTGCCAATCAGTATCACGCCACCGGGATTTCACCGGCGCTAGCCGCCAAGGCGGCCACGGAAATGATGGCGCATGAGGACTCCTTGGACATCGCGGTGCGCGAACGCTACGGTTTTGACCCCAAGGAAGAAACCAGCGCGGTGGCCGCGGCCTTGGCGTCCATGATCGCGTTTCCCACCGGCTCGATTTTGCCGCTGGTGGCCATCACCTTTTTCCCGCCAGCCATTAAGGTCATCGCCACGGTGCTCGCCGTGATCTTCGCCTTAACCTTCACCGGTTACGCGGCGGCGGTGCTGGGCAAGGCCAACCCGTGGAAGGCGGCACTGCGCAACGTGGTCGCCGGCATCTTAACGATGATTGTCACTTACGGCATTGGCAGCCTGTTCGCACGGTAGGAGGTGCTCACCATGATGGGAACCGTAACCACAAAACCAAAGAAGCAGAAACAAACCATGGCCGAGCGCGCCAACACCTTACGGGCGGGC
This sequence comes from Lacticaseibacillus nasuensis JCM 17158, assembly GCF_001434705.1. Taxonomy (GTDB): domain Bacteria; phylum Bacillota; class Bacilli; order Lactobacillales; family Lactobacillaceae; genus Lacticaseibacillus; species Lacticaseibacillus nasuensis. The sequence goes on along the minus strand of NZ_AZDJ01000003.1, from coordinate 130,212 downwards.
GTGTTGGGCGCCAATGATGGCATCTTGACCGTAGTCGGCGTCTTGTTCTCCGTGGCCGCCGCGACGACGGATCACTTCACGATTTTCATCGCCGGGTTGGCCGACTTGCTGGCCTGCGCGTTTTCCATGGCCAGCGGCGAATACGCCAGCGTTAGCTCGCAAAAAGACACCGAAGCCGCCGTGGTGGCCGGTGAAGCCAGACTGCTCAAAGACGACCCCGCCGCCGAGTTGCATGCCGTCACCAACTACTACGTCCGCCGCGGCGTGACCGAGGCGACCGCTGAGCAAATCGCCACGGAACTCATGCACAAGGACGCCTTGGGCACGGTGATTCGCGTGAAGTACCAACTGCAGCTAGGCCACTTTATGAACCCGTGGGACGCGGCCTTTTCCTCACTGGTTTCTGCGGCCAGCGGTGGCATCTTCCCCTTAGTGGCGATGACCTTCCTGCCCGTGGCCTGGCAGTGGCCCGGCACAATCCTCGCCGTACTGTTCTCCGTGACCCTCACCGGCTACCTGTCCGCGAAGTTCGGTGACGGCTTGGTCAAAACGGCGATGACGCGCAACGTCATCATCGGCATCATCACCATGATCATCCACTATGGCATCGGCCAACTCATGTGAGTTTCCTCCCACCTTTGTCACAGCTTCTTCAAACTAGACGGCGATAATGACAGTATCCAGAAAGGAGCCTTGCTCATGAAAATGCTCTCGCTAATTTCGCTACTATCGGTTGGCACCGCGGCCTTAACCGCCGCGCTGCTGACGCGCCGCCATCACCCTTACATTCCCATGCCAGTGCAGCGGTAATGCCGCTTGAGGATTCAGCGTCGCTAGCCGGCGCTGATTTTTTTTGGCCAAAATGTTGACAAGGCGATTTATTGCGCGTACATTAACCATAAATTAAAAGAACGTTAAAGGTTCTGACCGGAATAGTAGTCATTTCCTCATCTCAGAGAGTCGACGGGTGCTGCGAGTCGATGATGAGTGATGACGAATCACATCCGGAACTAACCGTTTGGCTGAGCGCTTGCGTTAGGCCGAACCGCTCGTCGCGTTATCTCGGTTACCCCACTTCAGTCGCTACGGCCGCCGAAGCGGTGGCAACGTAAGGCCAACCTCGCAAGGGGAAGGCGAACCGAGGTGGCACAGCGACAAAATCGCCCTCGAAGATCAATTGATCTTCGAGGGCGATTTTTTTTCGCGCTGACCAGCCACACCCTGCGTGCCCAAAAGGAGAAGAAATCATGAAAATTATCGATTTACCGTTAGCAGACACCATTGCCTATGCCGCCAAGCGCTCCGCCGTGGCCGCCAGCGACCCAGCCGTTGAAGCCAGCGTGGCCGCGATTCTCACCGCGGTGCGCACGGAAGGCGACGCCGCCATTCGCCGCTACGAAAAGCAATTCGACAACGCCGATTTAACCGACCTGCGCGTGCCGCAAAGCGCCATCGACGACGCCTACGCCAACGCCCCGCAGGACCTCATCGCCGCCCTCGAGTTGGCCAAGCGCAACATTATCAGCTACCACCAAAAGGAAAAGGCCACCGGTTTTGTCGACACGGAACAACCCGGCGTCATGCGAGGCGAGCGGATCACGCCGCTGGCCGCAGTCGGCGTCTACGTTCCAGGCGGCACCGCGGCGTACCCGAGCTCGATTCTGATGAACGTCTTACCGGCCAAGATTGCCGGGGTTGCGCGGATCGCCTTGGTCACCCCGCCACAAGCGGACGGCCTCAACCAAAGCGTGCTCACCGCCGCCAAGATTGCCGGCGTCACCGAGGTGTATCAAGTCGGCGGCGCGCAAGCCATCGCCGCCTTGGCCTATGGCACCGAATCGATTCCGCGGGTCGATAAAATCACCGGTCCCGGGAACATCTTCGTTGCCACTGCCAAGAAGCAGGTCTTCGGCACCGTCTCCATCGACATGATCGCCGGCCCGTCGGAAATCGGTGTGATTGCCAACGCCGCGGCCGACCCGGAAAACGTCGCCGCTGACTTGTTGTCTCAGGCCGAACACGACAAGCGCTCGCGCCCGATGCTGGTCACCCCAGACCGTGACTTTGCCACCGCCGTGTCGGCGGCCATCGACCGGCAACTCACCACCCTGCCGCGCGAGGAAATCGCCCGGGCCAGCGTGGAAAACGAAGGCTTCATCGCCTTGGTCCCCGATTTGCCCGCCGCGTTTGCCGTGATGAACGCCATTGCGCCGGAACACTTGGAGGTCCAGCTGCCAGACGCCGCGCAATACCTCAGCCTGATTCAAAACGCCGGCAGCGTCTTTCTCGGCTTTGCCGCTTCCGAACCCGTCGGCGATTACGTCGCCGGGCCGAACCATATCCTGCCCACCGGTGGCACTTCGCGCTTCTTCTCGGCACTGGGGGTCACGGACTTCATGAAACGCACCCAGTTCATCACCTATTCCAAGGCCGCCTTGGCCCGTGAGGAAAGTGCCATCACCACCTTGGCCCGCACCGAAGGCCTGGAAGCTCACGCCAGAGCCGTTGAAAGCCGCTTCCGCAACGATCAATAAGGAGTCTGCCCTATGACGAAAACCAAAACCGTTAGCTTTATCGCCGTGATGTTGATGATCTTCACCTCGGCCTTTGCCTTTGACAACACCAGCATCGCCTATTACACGATGGGTTTTTCCGGCATCATTTGGTACGTGCTGGCCGCCGCGCTGTTCTTCATCCCCAGCAGCTTGATGTTTGCCGAGTATGGCGCCACCTTGCACGCGGATGAAGGCGGCGTGTATGCCTGGTTGAAGAACGGCATCGGCGCCAAGTGGGCCTTCATCGGCGGCTTCGTGTGGCTGGCCAGCTGGGTCATCCTGATCGTATCGACCGTGTCGAAAATCTGGATCATGCTGGCCACCACGCTGACCGGGCGCGACTCCACCGGCTCCTGGAGCCTGTTTGGTCTCAGCTCCACGGCCACCATCGGCCTGATGTCCATCGCCTTTTTCCTGGTGGTGACCTTGATTGCCACCCGCGGGCTGGGCAAGGTCGCCAAGCTCGCCGGCATCGGCGGCATCGCCGCGTTGGCCCTCACCGCCGTGTTCGCCACGGTGAGCCTGGTGCTCTTGGCGAAAAACGGCTTTCGCTTTGCCGAACCCGTGACGGTGAAGAACTTCCTGCAATCACCTCGTACCGGCTACCAAGGCCCCGCGGAAATGCTGTCGTTCATCATCTTCGCCGTGTACGCCTACGCCGGCATCGAGGCGCTGGGCAGCGTCTCCGACCGCATGACCAACGCCAAGCGCAACTTCCCGCGGGCGATGGTCGCCGGGGCCATTGCCATCACGCTGATTTACGCCGCCTTGATTCTCTTGTGGGGCGCGTCGAGCAACTGGACCAAGATGTTCAAGGGCACCAGCGCCAACCTCGGCAACACGACGTACGTCTTGATGAGCAACCTGGGGCTGGTCGTTGGGCAATCCTTCGGGCTCAGCGGAGCGGCGAGTCAAACCCTGAGCTTCTGGTTTGCCCGCTTCTCGGCCTTCACTATGTTGCTGAGCTACTTCGGGTCGTTTTTCGTCATCGTCTACATGCCGATTAAATCCTTCATCTTAGGGACGCCACGCAAGTTGTGGCCGGGTAACTTTGCCAAGCTGAACGCAGCGGACATGCCCGCCAACGCGATGTGGTTCCAGGCGCTGGTAGTGTGCGTGTTGATTGCCTTGACCAGCTTCGGCGGGCGCAACGCCGAGGGCTTCTACAACGTCCTCACGCTGATGGACAACATCTCCTCGACGGTGCCTTACCTCTTCCTGGTCACGGCCTTCCCGTTCTTTAAGCTGAGAAAAGACCTCGACCGGCCGTTTGTCATCTACAACCGGATGAGTACCACCTGGATCGTCACCGGCCTGGTCGACGCCTTGCTGCTGGCGGGGGTCATCTCCACCGTGGTGGATTCGCTGCAAGACGGCGCCTACTGGGACCTCTTCCTCGAAATCATCGGCCCGATCCTGTTCGGCTTGATCGGTCTGTGCCTGTACAAGATCTACGAACGCGTCGCGCGGCGGCAAGCCGCCCTCGCCGGCACCATGGTACAATAACCACAAACAGGGGTCGCGCAAAAGCGCGGCCCCTGTTGTTTTGCCAATTATGCTAGCCGGTTGATGCCGATGCGGTCGCTAGGAATCTCCCGCGGCGCATAGTCGCCGGCAAACTCACCCAGCACCAGCCCGCAACACGGGACAAAGCCCGCCGGCAGGTTGAGCTTGGCCACGGTGGCCGGTTCCTGGTTCAATGCGGCCACCGCTCCCCAGATGTAACAGCAGCCGACGCCGGCCGCCGTGGCGGCCAAGGCCATGTTGTGCACGACGATGCCGGCACTTGCGTAATCGGCGTTGCCTAACGTTTCGTGAGCCGGCTTGGCCGACAGTAAGATGAACACCGGTGCGCCGTACAACATGTTGGCGCGCCCGAATTGGCGCGCCGCCGTATCGTCGATGGCCTTGAGTATCGCCGGATCGGTAATGATCGTTGCGTGCAGGTGATCATAGGCGCCCATCGCCACTGGCGCGGCCTGCAGCGCAGTTTCGATTTGAGCCATTGCCGCTGGGCTCGGCGCCGCCCCCGTGTACTGCCGAATCGCGTGCCGACTGCGAATTGTTGCCATTGTTTCCATCACAAACACCCTCCTATCTGATGCCTTCACTATACCACCATCACCGGCTTGGTTCTCACCGCAAACTCTGCTAGGATGGACCAAGCACATCGTTGCCGGCGGCACATTGTTTCACGTGAAACAACGTGTCGCCGCACCCACGTTCGGAGGAAGATTCATGTCAACCACGTTTGATCACGACACCTTAACCATTACCGGCGACTTCGGTACCGTCATTGTCGCCGCCTCGCCTGTCGCCGGCGCCACCACCTTATACGATAACGCCGGTACGCTGGTCGCGCTAGACGTCACGCCGACCGGTTCCTACACCCGCACCATTAATCTGCTTCCGGCCAGTACCACAGAGGCTATCTACCTCACCCGCTACCTGGCCGGCCTGATTCAAACCAGCAAACGTAAGGTCGCGGTGCCGGCGGACTTAAAGCGCGTGCCAAGCAACTACGCCAAACCCACCGCGGCGGTGTGGACGGCGATGACGCCACTGATGACGCTACTAGGGATCGACCTTACCGCGCCGGCCAAACCTGCTGGCGGCAAACCGCGTCACAGTTGGCGTAAGGCGATCGCGACGGTGCCCTTCACCACGACGTATCAAGGCACGCAGGCGACCGTGTATTGGGTCAGCCGCAGCGCCATGGTGATCAAAGCCGGGGCCCAGCTGAAAGCCGAAGCCCCGTTGAACGCCGATGGCACGCTGGGTTTTTCCGCGCGCTTTGCCCAACAGCTCCGCAGCGAACACGCCGATGCAATTGACGCAAACTGGCGGCTCACCACCGACGTGACGCTAAAAAGCGTCAACGAAGTCGGGTTGTTCCTGTACTTCGGCAGCACCAACTCTTGGCTGCACCTGCTCGATCCCGCTGGTCACACCCTGCACGAACTCACCGTCGTCGCGTAGGTGGCCCCCAACGATTACGCTGCTGGTTGCCACCACAGCGTTTTGCTGTGGCGATACAGGCCATAGCCAATCGCACAGGTGAGCAAGTCACTCACCGCCTGCGCCCAGACGATGCCGGCAAAGCCGAGCCACTGCGGCAGCAGCCACAACACCACCGCGAAGATCACGCCTTGGCGCGCAATGGCCATGATTAAGGCGTCAAGCGACTGCCCCACGGACTGGAACACCGTCGTGAACACCAAAATCGCCCCGATGAACGGCATGGTGATCAACAGTGCCCGCAACATCAGGCTACCCATGGCCACGATGGTTGGCTGGTTCATGAACAACGCGACGATTTGCGGGGCCAATAGAATCAAGACCCCGGCGGCGACTAAGGCATAACCGATTTCGACTCGAAAATCGAACCGCAGAATCTCGTTGAGCCGCTGGCGCGCCTTGGCGCCGAAGTTATAGCCAATCAACGGCTGGGCGCCAAACGCAAACCCGACCATGATCAACATCACGATCATGTACACTTTTTGGGCGATTCCCATCGCCGCCACCGCATTGGCTCCGTGCGCGGCGAGGCGCTGATTCAACAACATCGTGCCCAGGCTTTGCATGAAGTTGGTCAGGCTAGCCGGAATCCCGATGGCTAGGATTGCCCCGAGCGCGTGCGGGCTGGCTTTGGCGACTCGCGGGGCGATGCTGAGGTACTGGGCCTTTGTCTGCGTGAACCACAAGAGCAAGCCGGTGTTCAAGGCGTATCCGAGCACGTTGGCCAGGCCGACCCCGCCGGCGCCCCAGTGAAAACCAAACAGAAACAGCGGGTCCAACACGATGGTCAGCGCGGTGCCGGCCACCGTGGCAATCATGGATTGCTTCGCCAGGCCTTCCGTGCGAATGATGTTTCCTGGCACCAGCGACACGATGATGAACGTTGCCCCGCCGGCCAGCATGGTGTAAAACGCCCCGGCGTATGCCCGCGTGGCCGCCGTCGCCCCTAACAGCGTTAAAATCGGCTGCTTGAAACCCAGCAACAGCGCCGTGATCACCAAGGATAAGGCCACTGCCGCGTACAAACAAAAGCTCGACAACGCGCGCACCTGCGCGCGTTTGCCGTTGCCCAGCAGCCGCGACAGCAGCGCCGAGCCGCCGAGTCCGAAGATATCACCAAGCGCCAACATGAACGAAAACAACGGCGCCCCCAACGTGACGCCGGCGACCAGGTCGGCATTACCGGTTTGCGCGACGAAAAACGTGTCGACCAGGTTGTACACCATGCTGGCCACCATCCCTAACACCACCGGTAACGCCAGGTGCATGTAAGCCTTAGGAACTGGCGCATGCGCAAATAATTCATCCATTGCAGACTCCTCCTGGGCGTGCTACCCACACGCCAATAGTTGGTCGATACCGGTCGCTCGCCCAAGGACTTGCCTGATCAACGCACGCTTCATCCTAACATCATTCTGCCGGCCTTGCCAAACGTGGCCGGCCTAGTGAATGCCAGCAAAAATGGCCACGTCATCAGCGACGTGGCCATTTGCTTGGTTTAATCTTCGTCGTCATCCTCTTCGACCAAGTCCTCCCAGGCCGTTTTGCCCAGGAAGCTTTGGAGTTCGCGAATGTGCCGATTGTTGGTGCCGCGCATGGCGGTTAGGAAGCTGGCCAACGCCGGCCGATTCTCCTTGCCGGCCAGGATGATGGCCCGGTCGATGAACAGGTTCGCCATGGTGAGGTCGTGAGCCGAAGCGTCGACGACGGCGCTGGCATCGGCGTATTTCAGCCGGGGCTCCTCGGCGATCTTGGCATAGGCCTGATACTCGGCGGTGGTGGCTGGCGGCAGCTCGTTTTCATCCAACAGCAGCGCGCCTAACGCGTCGTATTGTTGGCGAGTGTCGGCAATCAGTTCCTGGTAGGCGGCGCGTAACGCGTATGCCTGCGGGCCGTGGATGAACCACAACGCCTGGTGGAACTTCACGTCGAGCACGGCGAGGTTAGCAACGATGTGGCCGGTCATCGCCCCGGCGGTTGGCTTGTGGTGGTCGGCATCGGCCTTAGCGACCTCTGCTTGGTACTTGGCTTCGATTTCTGCTTCGTTCATGTTGGCCTCCTATAGCTCCTTCACTTTAACGCCTTGGACCTCATAGCCCAGCTTGCTGACCACGGTGCTTAAGTCTTCCGCGGACACCTGCTGGTCATCGAACTCGGCCTTCACCTTGGCCGCGTTGAACAAGACCTTGACGTCACCGACGCCGGCGGTATGCTTCACCGCGGTTTCGATTTTCGTCAAGCATGACGGGCAAGTCAGCGCATCGAGTTGCATGGTAATTTTTTTATTCATCATGAATCCCTCCATTTGTTTTGATTACAAGTTCAGTTTACGGGCTAGTCGGTGGTTTGTACTTGACGCAAATCAAGTTTTGCCGATTTCCCGAAGCCAATCAGGCGCATCGCGTTGAAGATCACGACGAGGATGCTGGCTTCGTGGACAAACATGCCGCTAGCCATGTAGATGAACCCGGCAAACAAACCCACTAGCAGGAACAAGACCACCGCAATGGCAATCGCGACGTTTTCCCGGGTGTTCAGTACCGTTTTCTTCGCCAAGCGGTAAGCGTGGACCAGCGCGTCAAAACTCGAGCGCATTAGCACCACGTCGCTGGTATCGATGGCGACATCCGTGCCGCTGCCCATGGCGATGCCGATGTCGGCCGTGGCCAAAGATGGTGAATCGTTGATCCCATCCCCGACAAACGCAACGGTGCGGCCGGCCTGCTGTAACTGGCGCACATAGGTCACCTTGTCGGCGGGGAGCAACTCAGCATGAACGGTGTCGATGCCAAGCTGACGTGCCACGGCATTGGCGGTCACCGCATTGTCCCCGGTTAACATGACCAGCTCCTTGGCGCCGCTGGCCTTCAAGGCTTGCAAGGCGGCAGGCACTTCCGGGCGAATCGCATCGGCGATGGCGAACAAGGCGGTGACCGTGCCATCAACGGCAAGAATCACGGTCGAGGCCCCGGTGGCTTGCATCGCCGCCAGTTTGGCTCGTTGCGCCACGGTCAAGGCAACGCCGTGGGCCTGCACCAGCTTGAGGTTCCCGGCGCAAACGTGCTGGCCGGCAATGGTGCCGGTGACGCCTTGGCCCTTAATCACCTGGCTATCGGTGACAGGCAAATTGGTGCTGCCGCCGGCAAAGGCCACCAAGGCCGAGCCCAGCGGGTGATTGCTGGTGGCTTCTAGGGCCGCCACCAACTGGCGGGCGCCAGCCGCGTCGGCGTAATAGGCCGCGTCGGTCACGGTGGTGTTGCCTTGCGTTAAGGTGCCGGTTTTATCGAAGACAAAGGTATCGACCTTGGCCATGCCGTCCATCGCGGTGCCGCCTTTGACGAGGATGCCGCGCTTGGCACCGTTGCCGATGCCGGCCACGTTAGACACCGGCGCACCGATGACCAACGCGCCAGGGCACCCCAGCACCAGCACGGTGATGGCCAGCCGCAAGTCGCGGGACGCCAGCAACACCACCGCGGCGATGACGAGTACCGCCGGTGTGTAGTACTGGGCGAAGCGATCGATGAACTTCTCGGCGTGGGACTTGGTATCCTGCGCGTCTTCCACCAGCTCTACGATTTTGGCAAACGTGGTGTCATCCCCGACCTTCGTGGCGCGAATCTGCAGGTAGCCGTCGCTTAAAATGGTCCCGGAGTACACCGGGGTATCGGCTTCCTTGCTGACAGCGCGGGACTCGCCGGTAATGGCGGCTTCGTCGGCGTAGCCAGTGCCAGTGGCCACGACGCCATCGACAGGAATCGCATCGCCTGGCCGCACCACCACGACGTCCCCGACTTCAACGTCATCGATATCCACGTCTGCAGTTGACCCATCCGGCTGCAACACCGCCGCGGTAGTGGGCGCCAAGGCGGTGAGGGACTTGATGGACGCACGGGTCTTGGCGAGCGTTTTTTGTTCAAGGAAGTTCCCGAATAAGAATAGGAAGGTCACGATCGCCGACTCGTTATACTCACCGATGGCAAAGGCCCCGATGACGGCGATGGTCACCAACAGTTCAATCGAAATCACCTTGACGCGCAGGGCCTGATACGCGTGAATGGCAATCGGCACGGCGGCGATGATGGAGGCGACCATCAACGGCACCGCATACCCCCAGGTGCTGCCGAGCCATTTGCCCAGATACCCCACGGCAATCAGCAGCGCGCTTGCGATGGTGATCGCGGTGGTATGTGCTTGTAACCAGCGCTGAAATTTCATTTTCCGTTCCCCTTTTCGAGTTGATACCCATAGTGTAAGGGGACGCGGCGAAATAAGACTTGACGCAAATCAAGTTTTGAAAAAAGTTTCGGGTCGGCTCGGTCATTTGGCGGCGCCGGGCCACACTGGCCCATCGCCGATGGGCCGCGTCGGGGTCGCCGTTACCGGCACCCCGGCGGCTTGGCGCGTCAATTGCAAGTGGTTGAGTGCCGTCACCACGGCATGGCGATAATCCTCGCGCCAGAGTTGCTCGGGATCCACCCGAATTCCATCAGCAAAGGCCAGCCAGCCAAACACCGGTTGCACGTGCGCCGGCGCAGTAAACACATACTGGCGCGGCGCTAACGCGTCTAGCGCCTGTTCTGCCGCCAGCACAATGGCTTGCTCGCGCCGCTGATGCCGCTGAAAGCTTCGCCACAACAGCGGGTGGCGTTGCTCAACCAGCCGGCCTTGCCGCGCTTGCAGCTCGGCAAACGTGAACTCGCCGGCCTCATATTGTCTCAGCCAAGCCTGAAGCTGCAGCCCGTCGCGCCGCCAAGTCTTGGCTTTGGCCTGATTCTCCGCCAGCCATGTCGCCAGCGGCTTGCTTAACTTGGTTCGGTTCCGCCGAGCAGCAGCGCGCGCCACCCGCGGATTAACCCCAGGGCGAACCACGCGGAGCTCCGTCCAGCGACCGGAGACGCGTAGCCATTGACCAATGGTAATTGGCCACTCATTACCGCCCTTAAACATACTTTCATCCGCCTTGACGAGCACGGTGCTTGGGGCTAACAAGAGCTCTTTCCCGCTTCGGTCAGCCCAATAGTCTACTCCGAATTGAATGAAATCCTCCCGCATCTCCCACTCGGACCGGCCAAGCACAGGCAACGTCACCCCGCCGATCACCCAGCCACCAATGGTCATCCGGTTTAATTGTCGCGTCATCGCAATCCCCTCCTTAAGTTAGGCGCAGTATATCAGCAAGCCGCGAAAAACGCACTTAATCTGTCTGCCTCACCATATTCTTTGACACCGATTTCAACCCCTGTTATTCTGAATTCAGATGATTCGAGCGCCAGCCGGATGCGGTGAAGGCCACACCAATTGCTCCCCGGACATGCGATTGAAGAACCAGTACCTATCGGTGTGAGAGAGATACCCACCCGGTGGTTACGCGCTCCACAGGATATCCGCTAATGGCCCCTTGCAGTAGAGGGGTATACCAGGGCGTCCAAGGTACAGCCTGCGGCGTAAGCCAACGGCAGGTGAGGAAGAAGCCTCACCAGGTCTATCTCCGCAACGCAGCCGGTGACCGCTGCCGCGGAGCGGGTCCATCCCTAAGCTCACAAGCCTTAGGGCCGGTATCAATACCGGTGAAACCAGGTCTCCCACTAAATCCGCGACTCAGCGACGACTGAACCGCGGATTTAGTGTGCGTACCGTACCTTTAGGCCGGACGGACTGCCACTCGACGCAAGCGCAGCGAGCTAGAGGTGCGTACCGTACCTTTAGGACGTACGGACTGCCACTCGCCGCGAGCGCAGCGAGCTAGAGGCGCGGACCGTACCTTTAGGCCGGACGGACTGCCACTCGCCGCGAGCACAGCGCCATTCAACACTGACCCAGCACGGGGCCGTGGGGGCTTTCCCCTACGGCCGTTTTTGCGTTGCGCCGCAAAAAGTGCAATAATAAATCTTATTGAATTTTAATGATTGGGGATGAGATCGGCATGGATGAAGCAACGCGCGAACACGGACCGTGGAAGCGCAACTTATATGTGCTGTGGTTTTGCACGTTTGTCGCGGGGATTGCGTTTAGCGAGGTTAGCCCGTTTCTGTCACTGTATGTCGGCGAAATGGGCAACTTCGGCAAAGCCGACTTAACCTTTTGGAGCGGCTTAATCTACGCCTCAACGTTCTTGACCACCGCCATTGTGTCGCCGCTTTGGGGCAACCTGGCCGACCGCACCGGCCGCAAGGTCATGCTGATTCGCGCAAGCCTCGGGATCGCGTTGTTCATGTTTCTCGCCGGCCTCAGCACCAACGTCTGGGAATTGCTGCTTTGCCGCCTGTTTCAAGGCTTCTTCTCCGGCTATATTCCTAACGCGCAGGCCTTGATTGCGTCGCAGGTACCGCGCAAGCACGCCGGCGCCGCCTTGGGGACCCTGGTTACCGGCTCGACCTCCGGGACGCTCCTCGGCCCAATCGTCGGGGGCATCCTGGCGCAAATCTTCTCGATTCGCATGACCTTCTTCATCACCGCTGCCTTGCTGGTGGTCGTCAGCTTCATGTCCGCCTTTCTCGTGCGCGAATCCTTCGTGCCGGTGTCCAAAGCCGCGCAGAAAAAAGGCCAGGGGTTGCTGCAAAAAGTTGCCGATCCCAAGCTGATTATCATTCTGCTGGTCTCGACGATGATCGTGCAAACCGGGAACTCCTCGATTTATCCGATTATCAGCCTGTACGTTCGCGAGCTGATGCATAACGTCGGCCCCATCACCGTCGTCGCCGGGATCATCGCCGCCTTGCCGGGGATTTCCAACATCATGGCTGCCCCGCGGCTGGGGCGCTACGGGGACAAACACGGCAGCGGCCGCGTCTTGATCGGCTGCTACCTCTTCGCCGCCGCCATCATCTTCCCCCAAGGGTTGATTCGTTCCGTGATCGTCTTGGGCATCCTGAGGTTTTTCGTCGGGATTTCCGACGCCGGGTTATTCCCGACGATTCAAACGCTGTTAACGAAAAACACCCCGCCGGATGTCACCAGCGCGGTGTTCTCGTGGAACCAGAGCTTCCAAGCTCTGGGCAATATGTTTGGCGCCTTGCTTGGTGGGGCGCTAGCCGGCGCGTTTGATTACAACGTCGTCTTCATCTCCACGGCGCTATTACTCCTGATTAACTTCGTCGTGCTCCGCTTCAGTGAACCTCAACTGTTGCGCAAGGCGGCTTAACCGTGACCCCTTTGTCTAGGCGAAGGGGTTTTAGTTTGCCCGCCGGCGCCGCGCAATCGCCGGCAGGATCAACCCTAGCGCGAGGAAAATCAGCGGGGTGACGATGTTTAAGGCCAGCTGGAACCACCACTGCTCCGGATCGGCCGCCATGTCGAGCTTGGGAATCATGCCAAGCACGCAGGCAAACGCGGTGAACAGGAAGCACCAGCCGCCAATCACCATGCCTAGCCGGCGTGACTTCACAAACATGTAGTCCGACGGGTAGCGCGACAGGTGCCGGTTCAGCAGCAGGTAGGCGAGGAACACCCACAAGTAGCGCATGGGCATGACCACGGAATTGAGATTCAAGAGCCACTTGTACAAGGCGTTCATGTTCCCGATTTTTAGCGCCGGGACGATAATCAGCAACCCGACCAGCACCCCGGTCATCGCGTAACCGTTTACCGGCACCCCCTTGGCATTGGTTTTACTCAAGGCCGCCGGGACGAAATCCGCATCGGCATCCGCCAACAAGATCTTCAACGGCGCGTCGATGCTAAAGGCCAAGGCCGAGATTTGGGCGAGGGTTTGCGCAATCGCGTAGAGAATCACGAAAGTATTGCCCAGGTGATAATACCCACCGAGCATGGCAAACGCCTTGTAGGCACCGTTAGCCATCAGGTCTGCAGGAATATGATTGCTGTCGAACAGGAAGCCCATGGCAAACGAGCCGAGGATCGCGCACAAGGCGACCATGATGGCCAAGGCGATCATGCCCAGCGGAAACTCGCGCGCCGCATGCTTCGTGTTGTTGACATACGGCGAGATTTTCTCCGCCCCACCGACGGCAAACACCAACATCGAAATCGTGGTGAAGTAGGCCAGATTAAAGTTGGGCAGGTAGGTCTTGATGCTGGTCATGTTCGGCGTGGCGATGTGGGCCTGGGTCATGAACGGCGCCGACACCGCCAAGATGATGAACAGAATCGACATGACGAACATCGCCGTGCCCGCAACGGAGCCGATGCGATTCAACGTGGTGATCCCGCGCGCTGCCAACCACAAGAACAGCAGGAACAATGCGAGGCAAATCATGGACACGGTGACGGCGCTAGCGGTGTTCACGAAGTCGCCATTACCTTGGAATAACCAGCTCAGGCCAATCAAGATGCCTTGCGGTTTTTGCGCCAGGTAGGGCACGTGCACGACCCAGTAGGTCCACGCGGCGTAGTACGCCAGCCGTTTGGTCCCAGTGGCGCGAATCCACGAGGAGACGCCACCATTGGCGTCTTTGAAGGCGGAGCCGAGTTGCCCCACGATTAAAGCGTATGGCACAAAGTATAAGAGCATGATCAGGAGCCAACTGGTGATGACAGACAGCCCTTGTTGCGCGTAGTTGTTGAAGACATTGCCCAACCCCCACACCGCCACGAAGGCAATCAGTGCCACGTTGTACCAGCGCAACTGCTTGGTCGAATCGGCCAAAATAATTCCCCCTTTGTCAGCCGAGGTCGGTTTTGGACCGCCCTCGCGTATATCTTACCGACTCGGCCTAGAGGAAACGCTGAGGCCAGCCAAAGACCACGGTAAGAATCCGCTGGTAATTGACTGACCTCAACTGGAAATATAATGGGAATATAAATAGTTTCGACTAATCCGCCAAGGCGCGCGCCGCAGCCGCCTCGGCGTGAATCAACGTCGTGTCGAACACCGGCAAGGCCACATCGGCTGGCTGCACCAGCAGATCTAGCTCGGTGCACCCAAGAATGATGCCTTGCGCACCGGCAGCTTGCAGCTCAGCAATCATGCCCAGCACCCGTTGCTTAGACGCCGGGCGCACCTGCCCGGCGCACAACTCGTCATAAATGATGTGATTCAGCGCGTCGATATCTGCGGCAGCCGGCACGTCAACGGTAATGCCCGCCGCAGTAATGCGATCCTTATAGAAGGCCTGCTGCAAGGTGTACTTCGTGCCCAGCAAGCCGACGCGAGTGATTTGCGCGGCTTGCAGCGCAGCAATGGTCGCATCGGCGATGTGGAGCAGTGGCAAATCGATGGCGGCCTGCAGCTGCGGGGCCACCTTGTGCATGGTGTTGGCCCCAATCAAGTAAAAATCGGCACCGGCTGCTTGCAACTCCTTGGCCTGTGCGGTGAGCCAGGCCGCCGCTTGGTCCCAGTCCCCACGTTCTTGCATGGCCGCCAGCTCGGCAAAATCGCCGCTGGTAATGACCATTTTGGCCGAGTGGAGGCCACCCAGCTGCGCCTTCACGTAATTGTTGATTGCCTGATAATAGGTGACGGTGCTTTCCCAGCTCATGCCACCAAGGAGTCCGATTGTCTTCATGTGTTCACCTGCTTTAATGTTGTGCTCATTTTACCACACCGGCAAATTAGGCGGCCGCCCCATATTTCCCGGGTAATCGTATGCTACACTGGACAGCAAGGAGGCGGTGGCATGGCAGCAGATCTAATTTCATTTATCGCCGAGTATGGCATCCAAGACTTCACCACGCGCCCCTTCACCGTGGTCGATGCGGTGATTTGTGCGCAGCTAGCCTACTGCGACTTCGCGCAGGCCACTGGCGCTTCGACGTTCGGGGAACTCACCACGGCCACGACCCGCGAAGCCATGGTGGCAGGGACCTGGGCTCAGGCCGATAACGAACGCCTATTAGCCGCCTTGGCGAACAGCCGGCGCTACCAAAATGTCGCCTGGCTGGCGCCGGTGAACCGGCGCAATCTGGCGGCTGAGCAACAGTTCTCTGCGGTCACCTTTGCCCTAACGCCGACGCAACATTACGTCGCCTTTCGGGGGACTCGCGCCAGTTTCGTCGACTGGAAGGAAGACTTTAACCTCACCTACACCCGCGTCATCCCGTCCCAACGGGCAGCAGCGGTGTACCTCGACGAGATGCACCGCCGTTACCCGGGCCAGCTCTTCGTCGGCGGTCACAGCAAAGGTGGCAACCTGGCAGCCTTTGCGCTGGGACACAGCCTGCCTGCCACCCAAGCCGCCATCGCCATGGCGTATAACTTTGACGGGCCGGGACTACAGGAGCCCTTGCCCAACGCGTTACAAGGCAAGCTTTTGAAACTCGTCCCGGAGAATTCCTTAATCGGCATCATTCTTGATCCCGCGCAGGATTTCGGCGTGGTCAAAAGCACCGGCAGTGGCTTTCGCCAGCACGACCCCTTCACCTGGGTCGTCAATGGCACCAACTTCACCTACCTTGCCGCCACCGACCGCCGCACCCAATACGCGCAGCGCACGTTGGCCACGTGGCTGGCTGGGCTGGATGACACCACCAAGGCCCTGGCGTTGAATCAGCTGTACGCCGTTATTCAAGCCACCGACGCCCAGACCTTCGCAGAGCTGCAACAGCGCTGGCCGCAACACGCCAAAACTATCCTCGCCGGCCTCACCCACGCCGATCCCGCGGCCAAGGCGGCGTGGCGGGCGGTGGCCGGTCAGTTGTGGTTAGCGCTGACCGCAGACATCCACCCGCCGGCGCCACTGGCCGCCTGGCGCGCCCATCATGACCACGAAAAATCGGGACTGTGACGAAAGCCACAGTCCCTTTTGCGCATCCGAGTATTCCAGTGATGTTACGTGCCAAAAGGCCGGCATCGAGCTGATAGCTAAACCAGCCACTAGGTCCAAAGTGCGGACCCAGCGTCTGGTTAGGCTATCCGTCGATGCCAAAACCGCCTTTTGTCACAGCCCGTTTTTGTCACTTCACCAGTTCGGTGTCGATGCCGTCCAGCTTGTACGCCGGGTGCGCCAGCGAGTTCTTCGTGAAGCGCAGGAACATGCCGTAGCTCACCGTCACCGGCAGCGGCTTGGTGGCCTTCACCTGATAGACGAGCTGGTATTGGTGCGGCTTGGCCGTTTTCGCCACGTATAACGCGTCGTCTTTCAGATTAGCCCAACTCGCCGCGTCACCGTCGCCCTTAGTGCCGCGCTTGGCCGCCTGGCGCGCGATCCGCCAAAAGCGCGCCTCTTGCTGGTCGGTGAGGTGATCCGCCTTGTTCGATAACAGCACCTTGGCCTTGGTGCTGTTATAACTAGGAATGGTGGCCGGTTTGGGCTTGGCGGTCGCGCAACCAGCCAGCCCCACCAGCAAACCACCAATCAATATTTCTTTTCGCATTGTCTGGTCCTCCATCATGATGGTCGCAATCTCTGCGCCATCTAGGGACCTGTTTTTCTTGCGAATGGCAAAAAAAAGACCCGCCGAGGCGAGTCTCATCTTGATTAGTCTTCTGCAACGAATGGCAGCAGACCCATGATCCGGCTGCGCTTGATCGCAACCGTCAGCTTACGCTGGTTCTTGGCGCTAGTCCCGGTCACCCGGCGTGGCAAAATCTTGCCGCGTTCGGAAATGAACCGTTCCAGCAGGTTCGTGTCTTTATAGTCGATGTATTCGATATGGTTAGCGGCGATGAAGTCTACCTTGCGGCGACGACGACCACCACCACGACGTTGTTGTGCCATGGAATGTCACTCCTTTTCTGTGGATTGGGTAATTTCGTTAAAATGGCAAATCATCATCTGAGATGTCGATCGGCTGGCCGTTGTCGGCAAACGGATCGCTGCTGTTCGCCGCGGCGGTGTTATTAGCACCGGAGTTGGCGGCAGGTTGCTGGAAGTTGCTTTGGCTTTGCGGCGCAGGCCGGTTCGCCTGCGGCTGCTGGTTACCGAAGTTCGGGGCGCTTTGGCCGCCGAATTGGTTCCCACCACCGAAGTTGCCTTGGCCAGCCGCCTGCGGATTGCTCCCTGCAGGTTCGCTAGGCCGCGCTTCGGTGACCGCGCGACTTTCCAGTAAGGCGAAGTTTTCGACGACGACTTCAGTCACATACACACGCTGGCCCTGGTTGTTCTCGTAGTTACGAGTTTGGATGTGCCCTTGCACACCCACCATTGAGCCTTTGCGGGTAAAGTTGCTGAAGTTCTCGGCACTTTTTCGCCAAATGACGCAGTTGATGAAGTCCGTTTCCCGCTCCCCTTGGGCATTGGTAAACTGGCGATCAACGGCGATGGTGAAGGTGCCAACGGCTGTCCCACTTTGGGTATACCGCAGATCAACTTCTCGAGTCAGCCGACCCGTCAACGAAACCGAGTTAATCATCGCAAACTCTCCTTTCTCAGATAACGGATGCTTAGTCTTCGCGCTTGACGATCATGTGACGCAGAATGTCGCCACTGATCTTGGACAAACGATCGAACTCATTAATTGCAGCTGCATCAGATGCAGTTGCGTTCACGATATGATACGTGCCTTCGCTGTACTTGTTGATCTCGTACGCGAACTTACGCTTTTGCCAATCCTTGGAGTCAATGATGGTGGCACCATTTTCCTTCAAAATATTGTCAAAACGTTCAACCAATTCTGCTTTACCTGCTTCGTCGATATCAGGACGAATGATGTAGGTAATTTCATATTTGGTTTCAGCCATGACGGTTCACCTCCTTATGGTCTTTGGCCCCTAGTCTGTCTAGGAGCAAGGAGCAGTACAGCCTAAAAAAGGCCATACACTCACAAATTAGTAATATACCATAGAATCGCGACCAGCACAAACGTCGCATCCCTTAATACATACGCGAATCGTCACAGACTCACTGTTTGAATCCGCATAATATTCTTGTTCAGCGAGATGTCCTCGATGATGTCGGCGTAATTCATCGCTTTGGGAATCGAAATCTCGTAGATGCTGGTGTAGATTTGCGTGTCCTCGGATTGTGTCACCCGGAAGTTGACGTCGTTGACCTCGATTTTGTGCTTGTCGAAATAGTTCTGGATAAACTCCTTGGTTTCGAGCTTATGCCGGTACTGAATCTCGATTTTCTTCATGGCGTTGACGTGGATGATCTTCTTCAACCCCACCAGCACGATGAGAATCACCACGGTGGCGGCCAGCGCAATCTCGTAGTTACCCATGCCGATGGCCAAGCCCAGCCCGGCCACGGCCCACAGACTCGCGGCGGTGGTCAAGCCACGCACGGTGCGGTGCTGCACGATGATGGTGCCGGCGCCAAGAAACCCGATGCCACTGACTACCTGGGCAATCAACCGGGCGTCATCGGCGCGCACGACACCAGCCAGCTTCGGGTGGGCCAAGGCGATGTTCAAGGCGTTAAAGCCGATTTCTTTTTGGACCAGCGCCATGATGCAGGCCCCGACACACACCAGCATGTGCGTCTTGATCCCCGCGGGGCGATTCTTGTGTTCGCGGTCGTAGCCGATGAAGCCGGAGACGATGGTGGCCAAAATGAGCCGGCCAATAATTTCGATGAGACTTAATTTGAATGTGTTCACGACTTGCCTCCTGTCTAGGACTACTATACCAGACCTAAATTTGGAAGTTCATCAACACTCGCGACTGCGAGGGATTTTCGCGCAAGGTTTGCAGGGTGTGGGCGAAATCGCGCGCAGCAGCCACCAAGCCTAAGCGTTGAAACTCACGCACCACCGCTACGCCTGCTACGTGAACCAAATCACCTATTACAGCCACACCTAACTGTGCCGTGCCGAATCACGTTTCTGAGTAGCAATCAGTTCCCCTTGCAGGAAATCAACCAAGTCTTTAACGGCCTCGTTGGACCCGCGGCGAACATTAATTGTGGTATCCAAGGCAATGAAATTTGACGGAATTGGAATCAAGTTGAAGTCTAGCTTGGGGAAAACTTGCTTGGCGGTTGCCAAAGTTGTGATGGTGGTTGATTCGGATGTTGTCGTCACCGCTCGCAACGCATCTGCAATGGTCGGAACAAGCATGTGCGTTGTCAAAGAAAGGTTTGCCTTTTGGAAGCTCATCTCGACGTATCGCTGGAAACTGCTGTGATCGGCCAACCCGACGTACTTTGTCTGATTGAGTGATTTGAAGATGGCGCTGGAATACGGCTGATAGAGCTGATGCGGCTGATAACCCAGACAGTTGCTGGACAGGAAGAAGTAGAGCTGACGCACTGGCAAATCAAGTGACATAAAGTCACTCTCCAGCAATTTTTGCCCGATAACAATATCAAGGTGCCGCATCTCTTCAGGGTCGGCATTATCAGCAAGTAATCTCACTTCAAGTTTGGGTCGCCTGTTCGCTTCGGCATATACGCTTGCCAGCTTGGTCACCTGACTGCTCATGAATGGATCGGTCACCGCGATGGTGAGCGGCGGCCTCTCTGCAGTCGCCAGCGAGTCGATTGCTGTCACCAACCGGTCTTCCTCGCTGATGATAGCTTGCAGTCCATTAATCATGGCCTGCCCGGCTGCGGTGAGTTTGATTGGTTTCGTTCGGGTGATCAGTCTGGCCTGGTAGGTCACCTCCGTCTTCTTTAATAGATTGCTGATGTATGGCTGACTAAGATAAAGCTTGTCAGCCACTTCAGAGATCGTTTGAGAATAGTTCACTGCTTTCAAAATTTGTAAAAGTGTCCGATCGGCTTTCATAGTCCCTCCGCAGATTTATAACAATTCTAAAATAATCTAATCAAACTTACCTATTGGAAGTTTAATTATCGCACGAATACAATAGCACTAAAAGAGGAGGAACAGAAAAAAATTAACGGACCGGAATAATTTCAGTCGCTTCAAGCTCGTCGTTTTGTCACCAGTGTCTCGTGATTTGGCGGCAAAACCAAGGGGCCTAGTTGAGTGAAGCGGCTAGAGTGGGACCGGCGAATCCCACATGAAGGAACCTACTAAAGCACACAACAGTTGGGACATGCATCAATCAGATAGAGGCGTAAGATCATGAAAAAAACTCCAAAACAAGATCAAATGTACATGCAACCGGCACCGCAGATTATTGTCTCCGTTCGTGATAAGAATGGGCGTAATAACGCGCAGACTGTCGGCTTTGCGGGCAATGCAAACTATCATCCTGATATGCTGATGATCAGCATTATTCCTGAACATCTGACTTATGACATTCTTCGGGAAACTGGGTGTTTTGTCGTTAACTTACCAATGGAGAATTTTAAAAAGGAGCTATATTACATTGGTTCACATTCGGGTCGTGATGTTGACAAGTTTGCTGCTCTTGATTTGAAGTGGGAGAACGGCTCAGTTGTCGATGCCCCGCTACTCACGGATTGCCCCGTCAACATCGAATGTCGTGTTGTCATGTCGATCAAACCAGAGCCGGGCCACAATGAGATATTCTTTGGTAAAGTGGAAAAAGTCCATGTAGATGAAGAGTATCTCGATGAACAAGGTCACATCCTGTGGGAGAACATGGACTTATTCTCATCATTGGGCTCCATGAAGAAATATCGCGATGTCGCACCAGAATAATGATCGGGTTGTTTCAGGCAACATCAAGTTAATTGTAACAAGCTGTCACTTAAGCCCATTAACATCGATTCATGCATCATTGAATATTGAACAGCACAAAGACCGCTAGACATCCAAGTCTAGCGGTCTTTGTGCAATCACACGCTCTGCGCTGAAGTCACCTTACTGGCTTAACGCATAAAAGAATATCTCGTCATAAGTCCGCCCCATGCGAGGCAATCACCCGTTGGTACCAGGCAAAAGAATCCTTGCGCACCCGCGCCATCGAGCCATGGCCAAAATCGTCGGCGTCGACGTAGATGAAGCCGTAACGCTTCTTCATTTCCCCGGTGCTGGCCGACACGATGTCTAAGGCACTCCAAGCGAGGTACCCCATGACTGGCACCCCGTCGCTCAGTATGGCCAGCCGCATTTGCGCCAGGTGCGCCCGCAAATAGTCGATGCGATACTGGTCGTGGACCTGGCCGTCAACCAGCGTCTCGGCGCCGCCGATGCCGTTTTCAACGATGAACAACGGCAGGTGCCAGCGCGCATTAGCCCAATTCAAGGCGTAGCGTAATCCCACCGGATCGATGGCCCAGCCCCACTGCGATTGCGGCACATTGGGATTGGTGGTGAGATCCGTCGCCTCGTTGTAGGTGTAATCGGCATCGGCCGCTTGGTGCTTGAGCGTAAAACTCATGTAGTAGCTGCAGCCGACGAAATCGACGGTGCCCGCCGCCAGAATCGCCGCGTCTTCTGGGGCCTGGTGAATCGTTAGGCCATGCTCGGCCCAATACGGCGCCAGCCAAGCCGGATAATGCCCTAGCGCCTGCACATCCCCGAAGTAGTAGCGATAGTCCATCGCCTTGCTGGCCTTCAACACGTCTTGCGGCGCCGGCCCAGCCGGGTAAATCGGGCACAGGGCCAGCATGCCGCCGACTTGCAGCGTCGGAGAAATGGCATGGGCGATTTGGACGACTTGCGCGCTGGCCACCAGTTCGTGGTGCGCGGCTTGAAACATCGCCTGCTCCGCATTTTCCCCCGGTTGCAAGAGGAGCCCGGAGTCTTGCAGTAAGGCGTGCGGGTCGCGCCAGTTGGCTTGGTTGTTGATTTCGTTAAACGTCAGCCAGTACTTGACCTGGTGGTGGAAGCGGCGCAGGCACACCGTGGCAAAGCGCACAAAGGCGTCCAGCACGTGCCGACTAGCAAAGCCTCCATAGGCCTGAACCAGATGCAGCGGCAACTCGAAGTGCGACAGCGTCACCATGGGCTCGATGCCATACTCGTGGCAAGTCGCAAACACGTCGTCGTAGTACTGCAGCCCCGCCTCGTTGGGCTCGGGGTCGTCGCCATTGGGGAAGATCCGCGTCCAGGCGATGCTGGTGCGAAAACACTTGAAGCCCATCTCGGCCATCATGGCGATGTCTTCACGATAATGGTGATAAAAATCGGTCCCCCAGTGATTCGGGTACACGCCGTCTGCCGTCACCGTGGGCGTCACCGCGCGCGGGGTTTGGCGGTCGCCGGCCAACATCACGTCGGCAATCGATACGCCTTTCCCATCGGCCTGCCAGGCGCCTTCGGTTTGGTGGGCGGCCACCGCCCCGCCCCACAGAAACGACGCGGGGAACGCTGGGCCTTGCATTGGCTGTTTTGTCATCACGAACCTCCTATTGTTGCGGTTTGCGCCGCAGAAGTAACGCCTCGGTGCCGGTCAGGGCCACCGTGCGCGCGTCGGGTTGGCCGATGCCAACATAGACATCGCTACCGACGTTAGGCGTCAAGGTTTCCCCAGTGGTCGAAACGACGCTGAACGCGTCCGGGGCTAACGTCAACGCGACACGCTGACTGGCGCCGGCGGCTAACGCCACCCGCTGAAAGGCCACCAGCCGCGGATGTAACGGGGCCAAGTCACTGTCGACATGGGCGTAGACCTGCACCACTTCTTCGATCGCGGTGTCGCCAGTATTGGTGATGGTCACCGCCACGCCTTGGTACGCCCGCTCACCGGTCAGCTCGGCATCGCTTAGGGTGACATGGCTATAGGTCAGCCCGTAGCCAAAGGGGTACAACGCCTCATGCGTCATGTAGCGATACGTGCGGCCGGTCATGCGGTAATCGGTGAACGACGGGAGTTCCTCGGTGGTGCGATAGAAGGTCACCGGCAACTTACCGCTCGGTGATACTTTGCCGAACACCAAATCCGCCACTGCGACGCCGCCTAACGCGCCGGGGTACCACACGTCGAGAATCGCCTTCAAGTTGGGGTTGGTTTCCGCCCCGCCCAGCGTCAACGCCGAGCCGGCGGTGAGAATCAAGACAATCGGCTTGCCTAAGGCCAAGAGCTTATCCAACAGTTGTTGCTGGTGGCCGGGCAGCCGCAGGTCGGTTTTGTCCCCGGCGGCTTGGGCATTGCCCGCATCGCCTTGCTCGCCTTCAATGCTCGAGTCTAGCCCGAGGCACAAGAAGGTGACGTCACTGTGCTCGGCGGCGGCCAAGGCTTCGGCCTCACGGTCATCGGCCTGGGCCAAGGGCTCAACGCGATCGAGGAACAGGTGACAGCCGGCCGCGTAGTTCACCCGCGTCGTCGGCGCCACCGCCTGCCGCAACCCCGCCAAAATGGTGACGGCGTT
This sequence comes from Lacticaseibacillus nasuensis JCM 17158, assembly GCF_001434705.1. GTDB lineage: Bacteria > Bacillota > Bacilli > Lactobacillales > Lactobacillaceae > Lacticaseibacillus > Lacticaseibacillus nasuensis. The sequence continues at coordinate 106,610 of NZ_AZDJ01000003.1, read as the reverse complement.
TGACGGCGTGCCGGCGTAGTTGCCTTGCAAGACCAGCGTCGAATCGGCGGTTGGGCCGATCACGGCGATCGCCTTAAGCTGCTCACGCTGCAGGGGCAAGTAATGGTCATTTTTCAACAACACGGCGCTTTCCCGGGCGGCCTTCAACGCTAACTGGTGATGCGCTGGTGAGTCGATTTCGGTGTAGTCAATGGCTTGGTAAGGGGCGTCTGGGGCGTGCAGGCCCAACAGGATGCGGGTGGTCATCAGCCGCACGGTCGCCTGGGTAATGGCGGCTTCGCTGATCAGCTGCTCCGCCAGCGCTTGCTTCAGGTACTGGGCAATGTGGCCGGCGCACAAATCACACCCGGCTTTAATCGCCAGCGCCATGGTTTCGGCGTCGCTAGCCGTATAGTGATGCGCCGTGCGCACGTCTTCTTCAGCACCGTAATCGGACACAATGTGCCCGGCAAAGCCCCACTCCTCACGCAACGTCTTGGTCAACAGCGTCTCAGACACCGGCGCCGGCACGCCGTCAACCGCATTATACGCCGCCATGACGCTTTCGACGTGTCCTTCTTGCACCGCCGCCTTAAACGCCGGCAGGTAAGTTTCATGGAGGTCTTTTGGCGTCGGGGCCACGTTAAAGCCGTGACGAATGCCTTCCGGGCCGCTGTGCACGGCAAAATGCTTGGCACACGCCGCCAGCTTCAGGTACTTGCCGTCGCCTTGCAGCCCGTGAATATAAGCCACGCCGTTGCGCGCCGTCAGATAAGGGTCTTCGCCATAGGTTTCGTGGCCGCGACCCCAGCGCGGATCGCGGAAGATGTTCACATTCGGGGACCAAAACGTCAAGCCCTTATAGATGTCGTGATCGCCATGCGCCACGGCCACGTTGTGCTTGGCCCGGGCCTCGGTGGCCACCACATCGCCGATGTCGTGCACCAACGCGGGATCAAACATCGCCGCCAGCCCAATGGACTGCGGAAAAACGGTGGCCGTCCCGGCGCGGGCGACGCCGTGTAAGGCCTCGTTCCAATAGTTATAGGCTGGTATCTGCAGACGCGCGATGGCCGGGGCATCATATTCCAGTTGCCCGATTTGTTCATCGATGGTCATCTTGCCCACCAGCTCGGTGGCTTGCTGCCGCGCCACCGCGCGACTCATGCGTTGTTCTGTCATGACTACTTTCTCCCTTCAATCAATGGCTGCACGGCTTGTTCCCCTGCATAAAGGCACCCGGCCTGGAGCCGGTGAAACAATGCCGGCACCGTGACAAAGCTGTACTGGGCGGCCGTCAACCGCTGCAAAATCTCCGGCAAGGCCTGCACAGTGGCGGGCTGGCCGTCGTGCATCAAGACGACATCCCCTGGCTGCGTCAACGTCGTCACGCGCTGGATGATGCTCGGGGCATCATGCGACCGCCAGTCCTCCGAGTCCACCTGCCACGTCACCGCCGGGCGCCGCGCCGCCGCGGCCACGGCGGCATCGATATCACCAAACGGCGGCCGGAAAAACGTGGTGCGCAAGCCCGTCGCCGCAAAGACGGCTTCATCCGTGCGCGTCAACTCGGTTTGAATCTCGCCGGGCGACAACCCCAGTAGCGACCGGTGCGTATAAGTGTGGTTACCAATGGCATGACCGGCCGCCACGATTTGTTTCACGAGGTTCGGAGCCGCCGCGACGTGTTCCCCCCACAGCATGAAGGTGGCCACGGCATGATAGCTAGCCAGCGTGGCCAGAAGCGCCGGCGTCGTCACCGGATCCGGGCCATCATCGAATGTTAACGCTACTCGTTTCATTTTTTCCTCTACTGAAAATCCAGTAACCCAGCCGTGATCGGTTGCGTCGCCGCGTATACCTGCCGATACAGCTGGTACAACTGCGCGTACCGCGCCACGTTGGCGGGTTGTGGTTGATACACCGTCTGCGGGGCGATGAACGAATCGGCGCAAGCCTGCAGGTCAGCGAACCAGCCGCTGCCCACCGCCGCCAGCATCGCCGCGCCCATGCCAGGCCCTTGCTCGCTGGCAAGCCGCACGATCGGCTTGTTCAAGATATCGGCTTGAATCTGCAGCCACAGCGGGCTTTTCGCCCCGCCACCAATCGACACCAGTTGCTTGAAGTCCCGCCCATTGGCTTGGTAAATCGCGAGGATATCCCGGAACGAGAACACGATGCCTTCGAGCACGGCCCGGACGAAATCGGCCCGGGTTTGCTTGCTGTCGACGCCGATGAAGCTGCCCCGAATCTTGGCGTCGGCATACGGCGTCCGCTCGCCCACCAGATAAGGCGTGAACAACAAACCGTGAGCGCCAATGCTCGACTGCGCGGCGCTAGCCACAAAGGCGGTGAAGTCGTCGCTTGGGCCGAAGGTTTGCTTCAACCAGCTTAAACTATACCCCGCCGCCAGCGTGACGCCCATCGAATAATACGCATTTGGCACGGCGTGGTTGAACAAATGTAACTGGCCGTGATAATTGACGTTCGCCGTGGGTTCGTAGGTCAACACGACGCCTGATGTGCCGATGCTGACCATGGCAGAATCCGCACGTAAAATGCCGGCGCCGATTGCGCCACACGCATTGTCGGCGCCGCCGCCAAACACCGCCGTGGCACTGGTGAGCCCAACCGTCGAAGCATACGCCGGGGTCAGCGACCCAACGTTGGTCGTGGCCGTGATGAGCGGCGGGCACAACCGCGCGGGGAGGCCAAACGCGTCGAGAACCGCCTGACTCCAAGTCTGGTTGGCCTCATCCAGCATCACCGTCCCGGCCGCATCGGAAAGTTCCATCGCCAACTGCCCGGTCATGCGGTAGCGCACGTAATCCTTCGGCAGCAAGAAGTGCGCCGCCTGCGCAAACAGCTCGGGTTCGTTCTCCTTGACCCATAACAGCTTCGGCAAGGTGAACCCTTCCAGCGGCCGGTTGCGGGTGATGGCGATGAACCGCTCCCCAAGCTTGGCCGTGATCTCAGCCGACTGCGTGGTCGTGCGCGTATCGTTCCACAGAATCGCCGGGCGCAACACCGCGCCGGCCCGGTCTAGCAGCACCAACCCGTGCATCTGCCCGGAATAACTCAACCCGCTGATGGCCGCCGGAGCCACGCCGCTATCGGCCAGCAGCTGGCGCAGCGCGGTCGTCGTCCCGGTGACCCAGTCCTCTGGATTTTGCTCGCTATACCCTGGTTGCGGCTGGGCTAAGGGATAAGCCGCACTCGCCTGGGCAACGACTTGCCCGGTTTCGTCGACCAGAAGCACCTTCACGGCACTCGTGCCTAAATCGACCCCAATGACATATTTCATAGTTTTCCTCCACCAAAAGCGCCCGCCTCGCTGACGCCACTGCTTGCACAGCGTGGGCAGCGAGGCGAGCGCAGAATCCGTCTCCGGTAAATTTACTTCAAAGTATCCACGATGTAGTGGTTCAACGTCGCTTCGAGTTCTTCCCAGCGACCGGACTTCGTGGCGCCGCGCAACGCGGCTTGCGGCTTATCCAAGACCAGTTCGTTCAAGGTCTTGAAGCTTTGCTTGCCGGCTTCGATTTCGGCACCAACGCCACTGTCATAGCTGCTGTAGCGCTCGGTAATGAAGTCTTCAAAGACCTTGTCTTGCTTCAAGCGCAAGGCCACCTTCAAGCCAGCGGCGAAGGTGTCCATGCCGGTAATGTGGGCATAGAACATGTCTTCTGGCGTGAATGAGGAGCGCCGTGGCTTGGCGTCAAAGTTCAAGCCGCCCTTGCCCAGGCCGCCATTTTCAACGACTTCGTACATTGCCAAGGTCGATTCGTACAAGTCGGTCGGGAACTGATCGAGGTCCCAGCCAATCAGCTTGTCGCCTTGGTTGGCGTCCAAGGACCCCAGCAAGCCGGCGTCCCGGGCCACGCGAATCTCGTGTTGATAGGTGTGCCCAGCCAAGTTGGCATGGTTGCCTTCCAGGTTCAGCTTGTAGATGCCATCCAACCCGTATTCCTTCATGAACGCGATGGTGGTCGCGGCATCGAAGTCGTATTGATGCATCATCGGCTCTTTCGGCTTTGGTTCCAGCAGCAGCTGGCCCGTGTAGCCGATTTCCTTGGCGTAATCCGCCGCCATGTGGAAGAAGCGGCCGAGGTGATCCTGTTCGCGCTTCATGTCGGTGTTCAACAGGGACTCGTAACCTTCACGGCCGCCCCAGAAGACGTAGTTCTCAGCGCCAACCTTCTTGGCGGTATCGAGGCCTTCCTTGACTTGCGCCGCGGCATACGCGAACACATCGGCAAATGGGCTGGACGCCGCCCCGGCAACAAACCGTGGGTTGGTGAACATGTTAGCGGTGTTCCATAGCACCTTCATGTGCGAGGTCTTTTGGTAATCGACGAACATGTCGGTGATTTCTTCGATATTTTTGTTGGTTTCCCGCAGCGTGTCGGCTTCCGGCGCGATGTCGCGATCATGGAAGCAGAAGAAGTCAACGCCGAGCTTGTCATAGAATTCAAAGGCCGCATCGACCCGGGCCTTGGCCAGGTCCATGCCCGTTAAGCCATCCCACGGGCGAATCGCGGTGCCATCGCCGAAGATGTCATCGAGTTTTTGGCCAAAGGTGTGCCAGTATGCCACGGAGAAGCGCAACCAGTCGCGCATCTTCTTGCCACCGACTTCCTCGTCGGCGTTGTAATAATGAAAGCCTAACCCGGCCTTCAACGACTTGGTGCCAACGAACGGCACCGCTTCAACGTTAGGAAAATATGATTTTGTCATGCTAAACCCTCCAAAAAAATCATGATGTTTACTTGTTTGTTGTTCAAACCAACTTACTTAGCCAAAAAATTTTGGCTATTCCTTCAACCCACCGGCAGTGACGCCACCGATGATGTACCGCGACAAGAACAGGTAGATGATGATCAACGGAATGACCGTCAACCCAATGCCCAGGTACATCGCCCCGAACTCGGTGCGGTAGATGTTGGCCGTGAGTAACTGGACCAACATCGGCAAGGTGTACTTCGACTGGTCGTTGATCAAGATCAACGGCATGAGGAAGTTGTTCCATGAGGTCACGAAGGCGAAGATGCCCATGGTGGCCAGCCCCGGCTTCATGATTGGCAACATGATGCGGTGGAAAATCTTGAGCTCGTGCGCCCCTTCCAGTCGCGCGGCATCCGCGTAATCCGGCTGGTAGACGGTTTCCATATACTCCACGAGGAAGAACACGGTGTTCGGCGCCGCAATCGATGGAATGATCAGGGGAATGAAGCTGTTTAACAGATTCAACTTCGTCATGAACTGGTAGAACCCGATCATGCTGATCTGCGGTGGAATCATGATCAATCCAACCATGACACTGAACAGGAGCTTCTTGCCCTTAAAGTTGTAAGCCGTAAAGGCGTAGGCGCCTAGCGCGGAAAAATAGACGGTCAGAATGGTCGAGCAGGCGGCGATGATGAAACTGTTGCCCATGCCTTGCCAAACGTTAAACCCCTGGTTCATCAAGACGTGCCAGTTGTGCACCAGGCTGCCGCTAGGTAACAGGGACAAGCCTTGGCGAATCTGTTCGACCGAGCGCGTCGCGTTAACCAACAGAATCCAAAACGGCAAGATGCTCAGCAGGGTCAAGATGCCGCAAATGACGTAGATGAGCGTACGCCGTGCGCGTAATGCTTTTTGCATTATTTGGCCCTCCCAACTTTAGTTCTGCCCTTGAACGCCCGGAACATTAACAGGCTCAAGACGATGGAAATCAGCAGCAGGATGACCGAGGCCGTGGCCGCCAAGTAGAAGTTCCGGTTGCCTTGGAAGGCCTGCTCGTAAATGTACATGGTGATGGTCAACACGGAATTATTCGGCCCGCCTTGCGTGAGCAAGAACGGAATGTCGAAGATCTGCAGCCCCCCAATCAGGGAGGTGACCATCGTGTACAACAGGATCGGTTTGATCAGCGGCAAGGTAATCTGCCGGAAAATCTGGCCATCCGTCGCCCCATCGACCCGGGCGGATTCGAATAGCGATTCGTTGATGCCAAGAATCCCGGATTGAATGACGATCATCGTTTGCCCGTACCACATCCAGAACTGGATGAAGGAGACAATGAAGATGGTGGCCCAGTTGCTTTGGAAGAAGTTGTTCGCGGAGCTAATCAGCCCCAACTTGATCAATAGCATGTTGATTGGGCCCATTGGGTAGCTGAACAAGGCTGAGAACAGCACCGCCACAGAAGCAGCCGTGATCACGTTCGGCAGGTAGAATGCCACCTTGAAAAACGTCGTCCCCTTCAGCTTCAACTTCTGGTTCGTGAACCACGAGGCCAGTAGCAGCGCAAAGCCGATTTGCGGGATAAAGTTTAAGATCCACAACAGGAACGTGTTCTTAATAGCCTTGATGAACAAGTCGTTGTGAATGATCGCGAGGTAGTTCTTGAACCCGACGAAGTTCGACGTCGTGTTCCATCCAGCCAAGTCTGTGAAACTCAGATAAATCGTATAGATAATTGGATACAGCGAGAAAATCAAGAAAACGATGAAGAACGGTGTGAGGAAATAGTAGCCATAACGGTTATACCGTTCAAAATGACCCTTATGGTTCGGCTGTAAATCTGCAGGTGCCGTTTTCATCCAAACCCCTCCTTTGGTCAAAGTTATGTGTAACCCAGACGCCGCGAGTCTACCCGCGCCGTCAGACTACTTAACGGTGATATCAGGGAAGGCGTTTTGGACAGTATCCTTGAAGGCTTTTAGCGCAGCGGCCTTGGAAATCTTACCTTGAGAGTAAGGCGTCAGGGCGTTGTCGACGAAGGCCTTTTGAATCGTTTGGTCGTACTTGGTCAGCAACTTGCCGTCGATGTCCTTAGCGGATTCAGCAAACTGCTTGTACTGATTCTGACCACCCAGGAACTTGCTGGTGAACTGTGGCGTGATCTTCTTAACCACGGTTTGGTTCGAGACAAAGTCGTTTTGATCCTTCGCCCACTTCGTCTGGAACTTCGGATTCGTGGCGACCCACTTGGCAATCTTGGCTGCTTCGTGTTCCATTGGTGAATTCTTCACAGCGCCAAGGTACGTGCCACCCCATGAATAGGACCATGGGCCTTTAACGACGCGCCAGTCACCAGCAGTGTTGTTGCCGGTCTTAGAAGACTTAGCGTTTGGCTGTAACCAGTAGAACAGGCCCCATGATGGCAGGCTGTAACCCATGATGTTGTTGCTGGACATGCCAGAGAAGTATTCACTGGACTGCTCAGTGGTGTCTTGGGTCAACTTGCCACTAACGAATTGCTTGCTCATGTCCATCAGATCCAACATGCTCTTATCGATCTTCAGCTTGTTGTTCACGACCCAAGGCGTCTTGCGGGCCCCAATCATGGGTTCGAACAGGTCGCTGATACTGGAAGTCATGAAGATTTTCCCATTGGACTTCTGGTTCACTTCTTGGGCGGTCTTGGTAAAGTCAGCCGCTGTGTCAACCTTGGCTTGCATCTGTTCAGGCGTGGTGACGCCGAGGTACTTCTTCGCAAGGCTGGCGCGATAGTAGTAAGCCCCTGGTGTCGCTTGCCAGGACAAAGCGACTTGATGACCCTTGGCGTCTTGGCCGACTTGCTTCACGTAGTTCGTGGTGTTGGCACTGGCTGACTTGATGCCGACCTGGCTGAGGTCCGCCATCTTGCCGGAATCCACGTACTTCTTCACGAAGGAGGCATCCAAGGCAATCAAGTCAGGCCCATTCTTGGTCCCCAGTACTGGATCAAGTTTCGTCTGGAAGTTCTCGAATGGCACGACAGTAATCTTGATCTTGTAATCCAAATTTTTGTGCATCGGCTTGTAATAGTTATTGATGATCTTCTTCATGTCCGTGGTGAATGTCCACACCTGTAACGTCTTGCCCTTGGTGCTGGACTTCGAACTATTGGCGCTGCTATTCCCACAAGCAGCTAGCGTGAGCATCGAAGCGGTCAACAACATGGCCCCGGACGCAATTTTCCAAATCCTCTTATGCATAATCTCGTTACACTCCTTTTCTCTATACCCCTAAAACCAAAAAGACTAGTGACAGACAGCAACTTCAAAAGGTTGGTTGGTTAAACAAACAAACTTAAACAAGAAGAGCTTAACACCTCGTCAAGTGGGTTGCAATCGTTTTCATTTAAAAAAACAATCAGCGGACAAAAAAAGACCGGTTGCCCGGTCATTAACTTGGTGTGATTAGTGATGATGATCAGTTGATTCAACAGTCGTCTCTGTACTGTGAGTGCGGTGCAACCCGAAGATGCGACTCACCAACACCGCGGTGCCGCCAAGTAGCGTCCCCGTGTACGGATTGGTCGAAAATTCAACGTTGGTCGTTTGCCCCGTGATGGTCGTCACCTGCTCCGGAAAGCCCGATAATAATTCCGGAATTTCGGTGATGATGTCCGAGGTCAGCACGACCACAGACGGGCTGAAACTCAGAATCAGGTTGCGAATCAACACCAACAGGTACTTGCGGAAGCGCTGCACGATCCGCTCGGCGTTAGGATCATGCGCCGCCAGCAAGGCGTGAAGCTCGGCAGTCGTCAAGGTCGGCAACTGGCAGGCCGCTTTAACGTCTCTGAACAACGCAGCCTGCGTACAGATCTCTTCGAAACTCGCCTCTTGCCCCTCCGGCGTGAGGTAGGCCGTCGTGTGCCCGATTTCCCCTGCCTCGCTGTTGCGCCCTCGGTACAAGGCGTTGTTGATGATGATGCCAGCCCCAATCCCGTGGTGAATACTCAGCGTGATCAGGTTGTTGCGGGCGGTGGTGCGCTCGGCAAAGTCGCGCTCGTAAATCGCGCTTAAGTTCGCCTCGTTTTCCAGCACCACCGGCACGTGAAAAGCGGCAGTCAACACGCCGTGCAGGTCGATATCCGCCATCTTGACGTGTGGCGAGTACAGGACCTGATTGTTGTGCACGATGCCGTGCACGGAGATGACGATGCCGGCCAAACCCGCTACCGACGGCCGATCCAGGTGCGCTTGGATGAATTGGCGCACCATCTCTTGGCGCTGCGTTGGCGACTCTGTCGGGGTGGCCACGCGCTCATAATCCAAGGTGTGCCCCGCCAAGTCGTTGATCATATAGGCGATGAAGTGATAGCCGAAATCGACCGAAATGGTGAACGCATAGTCGGCATTGAGTTGCAGCTGAAGCGGCTTGCGCCCGCCGCTGTCCGAGCTTTCGCCTTCGCCGACTTCAACCACCAAATGCTTGGCAATCAGTTCCTTCAAGACGTCAGAAACCGTCGCCTTGTTCAACCCGAGTTGCCGGGAGATCTCCGCCCGGGAAATCTGGGGATGGTTGTAGATCTGATTTAACACTGCCAAAACGTTGACGCGCCGCATCGTTTCTTTCTTCATGCTAGTTACCTCGCCTGAACCACATCACCAAGTCGCCATTGCGAATGACCCTGTTCACCCACTCGAACCAGACCAGGACGGCTTGGCGCGATAGGTTAAGTTAGTCAACTTACTAATTGGCCCTATCATGACATATTCGCACCGCCGCGGCAATTATTTGCTCAGATTTGACTATCATGACCAAATATTTCGGCTAATCTGACCAAACGAATAAATAACAGTGCTTACTTGTTTCAAACAAAAAACCGGCGCTGCTTACACCGGTTCTTACTCATCACCGTTGGACTTTCAACATTGCCAACGTGGCCCGCAACGCCTTGCCGAAGCCACCTTCCTTGTAGATCAAGACGTTAGCGCGGTACACCCGCACCGTGAACCAGGTGAACAAGCCGAGAAAGGCCACGCTCACCCCTAAGGCCAACCAGCCTTGCCAGCTCGGGGCGTACCCCATCGTCACCCGGACCGGCATCACCGATGGGCTCAAGAACGGGATGTAACTAGCCACCCGCAGAATCGGCGAATCGCCGGCTTGCGCCATTAACGCCCCGAAGTATCCAAGCATGCCCAAGATCGAAATCGGCATCACGGCTTGTTGCACCTGCTCTTGATTGGCCACCAGCGATCCGGTCAAGGCCGCCAACACGGCGTAACTTAATGTCCCGACCAGGAAGAACAAGAGAATCTGCGCGCCGTTTACCGACAGCAACGCACTGAAGTCTAACCCCGCCAACAGCTGCCGCACCATGGCTTGCCGGTGCAACAGGGGCCACGCAATGGCGCCGACGACGGCGTAGATTCCCAGCTGCGTCACCAGCAGCAACAAAATGCCGCAGAGCTTGCCGAAAAACTGGGTCGTGGCACTCACCGCCGACAGCAACATCTCCATGATGCGCGACCCTTTTTCAGTGGCAATTTCCTGGGCCAAGATGCTGCCGTATACCAGCATGAAGATCATCATCAAAATGGTGATGCCAAACGCAATGCCGCGGTTAACCGCGTCGGTGGAAGAGGCTTTAGCCACCTGCTTGCCGTCCTTGATGGCCACCGCCCGGGTGGTGAGCTTGGCGGGGCTGAGCAGTTGCTGCAGCTGAGTCGCCGACAGTTTCAACTGCCCGGCCTGGGTTTGCGTGTTCAGTTGGTTCAACGCCCCTTGAAGCGCGGCTTGGTCGATGGATTGACCCCCGACGCGCGTGACCAGCCGCGCCGTTAGCGGATTGGTGTTGGTCACGGTCAAGACGCCATCGAGTCGTTCGGCTTGCAGCGCGGACTTGGCCTTCGCCGGCGTGTAGGCGCTGGCGTGGGCGTCGCTACTTTGGTCGAGGACGCGCACCACCGCTGCCGGCGCGTTTACCACCGCCAGCTTAGCCGCCTTGGCTGAGTGATTCATCAATAAACCGACGCCTAAAATAATGGCGGCAAAAAACAGCGGCGACACCACCAGGAACAGCCAGGAGCCACTCTTGAGATTTTTCTTGTACACCTGTTTGGTGACGATCCAAAATTTATGCATGTCCTGCCTCCACTTTCAGCCGGAAAATCTCGTCGAGCGTTGGGGGTTGCTGACTGAATTCGGGAATGTAACCCTTCGCCGTCGCCGCGGCAAAAATGGCCTCTCCCGCCGCCGGGTCGCTCAGCGTCACCACCAGGCGGGCGCCATCGCGTTGGACGCTTTGCACGCCAGCAAACTCTTGCACCTGCGCCTCAGTCAGCGCGGATTCAAGAAACAACTTGGTGCGCCCGAAGCTGTGGCGAATCTCTGGCACGGTGCCGGCCAGCACCACCGCCCCGTCTTTCAACATGATCAGGTGGTCGGACAAAGCCTCGACGTTACTCATGTTGTGGCTAGAGTAGATGATCGCCGCGCCGTCATCGCGCAGGCGCTTGATGCCGGCCTCGAGGACGCTTGCGTTCACCGGGTCGAGGCCCGTGAACGGCTCGTCGAGGATGACCAGGCGCGGCTGGTGAATCAAGGCGGCAATCAGCTGCACCTTTTGTTGATTGCCCTTACTCAGGCTTTTCACCTGGTCGCTGGGCTTGCCCTTCACCTGAAACCGGTCGAGCCACTCTGGCAACGCCGCCCGGACCGCCTTGCCGCTCATGCCGCGCAGCTCCGCGAAATATTGAATCTGGTCGGCCACCCGCATCTTCGGGTACAACCCACGCTCCTCGGGCAGGTAACCCAGCTGGTTATAATCCGCCGCCGTTAACGGGTGGCCCTGCCAGCTAACGCTCCCACTATCGGGTCGCAAGAAGTTCAGAATCATGCGAAAAGTGGTGGTTTTCCCCGCGCCATTTTGGCCAATCAGCCCCATGATTTCGCCGGGCCGGACCGTGAAGCTTTCATCCGCAACGGCAGTCATGGTGCCGAAGCGTTTCGTTAAGTGCTGGACCTCTAACATGTCGCCCTCCTACCTCAATCGCCAAGTCAGGCGCATCGGCCCATACTTGACGCGGTGAACAATAATCATGCCAATCAATGTCACTACGCCGCCGGTGACGCCACCCCAAAAAGCCGCCCCTGGGCCGATGATGGCATACATCAGCCCAATCATCAGGCCGACCACCAATCCAGACAGGCAGACGTTGCCAGGCGTCAAGGTGCGCACCACCGGCCGTCCCCGCAACCGCTGATAGCGGCGCTGACTCGGCCCCACCGCCAGCAAACTCGCCAACATGATCAGCGTCAACGCCAAGCGCACCAGTACCGGTAACGCAAACCCCGGTACCTTGAACAACGACAGGTACACCAAGCCGGTAATGGCGATGTCGACGCCCGCCACCGAGTAATACACGAGGCGCGCCTCTTTGCGCATCGCGTCTTCGCGCACCAGGCTCGCGGTCACCGCCGTATCTTCGCGCACCAGCGTGTCTAACGATAAGTGATAGGCCTCTGCCAGCGTGATCAGACTGGTAATATCGGGATACGAGCGGCCCGTTTCCCAAGCCGACACCGTCTGTCGGCTCACGTGGCACTCGTCGGCAATGTCTTGCTGCGTCAATAAATTATCGCGCCGGATCTGGCGCAATCGATTGCCTAATTCCACCGTCCTCACCTCCAGGTTCACCACTAAGATACCCGAAACCGCTTCAAAAAACGAGCTATCATTTTTGACACCGCGCCAATCCGAGGATTGCCACAAAAAAAGCACGACCATTTGGCCGTGCTTGCTCATTTCCCGGGAAATTATTCGTCGTCACTATCGTCGCTTGCATCCGCCGGTGAATCGGCTTCGGCGCGCCGCAACAGTTCGTTGACCTGCGCATCAGCAGCACCATTCGGTTCAGTTGGCGTAGGCGCATCGGTTGCACCGTCGCCTGTTGGAGCTGACGGCGCTGGCGCGTCGGTGTCGTCGCCATCGTCTGGCTCTTCGGGATCGACCTTGGCCATGGACACGACCTTGGCCCCATCGTCAACGCGCATCAGCCGCACGCCAAGCGTTGCCCGCCCGGTTTGGCTGACCGTGTCGATATTGAAGCGAATCATCACCCCAGAGTCCGTCATCGCCAGAATGTCTTCGGTGCCGGCCACTGTCGTCACGCCAGCCAGCGGGCCATTCTTCTCGGTAATATTGGCAGTCTTGATCCCCTTGCCGCCGCGACCCTTGATTGGGTACTCGCTGGCCGGGGTCCGCTTGCCGTATCCCTTTTCGGAAACGACGAAGACCTCATCGGTGTCGTGCAAGATGTCGGAGCCAACCACGTAGTCGCCAGTGCGCAACCGCACACCGCGGACCCCGGTGGCAGTCCGGCCCATGACCCGCACGTCACCTTCCTTGAAGGTGACCGAGTAGCCCAGGTGCGTCCCGATGAACATCGTGTCGTTGCCGGTGGTCGGAATGACGTTATTCAGCGTATCGCCTTCCCGCATCTTCAGGGCAATTAGGCCGTTCTTGCGAATGTTCAGGAACTCGGCGACCGGCGTGCGCTTCACGACGCCGCCAGTCGTGACGAAGAACAAGAACTTGTTGTCGGCTTCGTCGGGTTTGACGTTGATGACGGTTTGCACCTTTTCGTCGCTGGCGATCCCGAGCAAGTTGATGATTGGAATTCCCTTAGCGCTGCGGCCGTATTCGGGAATCTCATATCCCTTGCTGCGATAGACCTTTCCGTTGTTGGTGAAGAATAGAAGCACATCATGCGTCGAGCTGGACACCAGGTGCTCCATGAAGTCGTCGTCGTGCACGCCCATGCCTTGAATCCCGCGGCCGCCACGATTTTGCGCCTTGAATTCCGTTTGTGGCAGGCGCTTGACGTACCCGTTATGCGTCAACGCGATGATCACGTCTTCCTCTTCGATCAGGTCCTCGTCTTCGATGTTGAGGTCTTCACCGACTAACAGTTCCGTGCGGCGCTTGTCGCCAAACTTGCGTTGAATCTCGAGCAATTCGTCGTAAATAATCTGATGAATCCGCTCTGGCCGGGCCAGGATATCCTTGAAGTCCGCAATCGAAGCCTGAACATCGGCCAACTCGTTTTCAACCTTTTCGCGTTCCAAGCCGGTCAAGCGCACCAACCGCATGTCGAGGATGGCCTGGGCCTGCTTGTCGGACAACTTGAACTTGTCCATCAAGATGACCTTGGCCTTGTCCCCGGTTTCGCTGCCGCGGATAATGCTGATGATTTCATCGATATGATCCAGCGCAATCTTCAAGCCTTCGAGAATGTGCTCGCGAGCCTGGGCCTTCTTCAGGTCGAATTGCGTCCGGCGGGTGATGACCTGCTCTTGGTGCTGCAGGTAGTACTGCAGGATTTCCTTGAGGCTCAGCGTCTTCGGGGCGCCGTCGACGATGGCCACCATGTTGAAGGAGAACCCGGTTTGCATCGGGGTCAGCTTGAACAGGTTGTTCAACACCACTGTCGCCGACATGTCGCGGCGAATATCGATGGTAATCCGCATGCCGTCACGGTCGGATTCATCGTTTAAGGCGGTGATACCATCGATTTTCTTGTCCCGCACCAGTTCCGCAATGCGCTCGACCATCTTGGCCTTGTTGACCATGTACGGAATCTCGGTGACGATGATGCGTTCCTTGCCGGACTTCTCGGTTTCAATTTCCGTCTTGGCGCGCTGAATAATCGTGCCTTGCCCGGTTTCATAGGCGCGGCGAATGCCGGATTTGCCCAGCACTAACCCGCCGGTCGGAAAATCGGGTCCGGGTAGCGCGGTCATCAGATCCGCCGTGGTGGCATCCGGATTGTCCATCAGGATGTGCAAGGCGGAGATGACCTCAGCCATGTTGTGCGGCGGAATGTTGGTGGTCATCCCCACCGCAATCCCGGTGGCGCCGTTGACCAGCAAGTTCGGGAAGCGCGCCGGCAACACGACCGGTTCTTTTTCCGTGCCATCGTAGTTGTCTTGCCAATCGATGGTGTCCTTGTTGATGTCGCGCAACATCTCCATGGTGATGCGGCTCATGCGCGCTTCGGTGTACCGCATCGCGGCGGCCCCATCACCGTCGACGGAGCCGAAGTTCCCGTGCCCGTCGACCAGCATGTAGCGGTAGGAGAAGTCCTGCGCCATGCGCACCATGCCTTCATAGATCGAGGAGTCACCATGCGGATGGTATTTCCCCATGACATCCCCGACGATCCGGGCGGACTTCTTGTAAGGTTTATCCGGGGTGACCCCCAGTTCGTTCATTCCGTAAAGGATCCGCCGCTGCACCGGCTTGAGGCCGTCGCGGACATCGGGCAAGGCCCGCGCCACGATGACACTCATCGCATAGTCCAGGAAGGAATCCTTCATCGTTTTCGCCAAATTGACGGTGGTAATGCGACTTTCTTGACGATCGTCCATAAACTCTTGTCTCTCCTCTCAACGCGCCGCGCATGAAGCGCTGACGCTGGCGCCAACCCCCATCAGCGCGAATTACGCATCCAAGTTCTCCACGTACTTCGCGTTTTCCTCGATGAATTTCCGGCGCGGTTCGACTTTATCGCCCATCAGCATTTCAAAAATGCCATCGGCGGCTTCGGCGTCTTCTGGCGATACGCGCAACAAGCGGCGTTTCTCCGGATCCATGGTAGTTTCCCACAGCTGCGACGCGTCCATTTCCCCAAGCCCCTTGTACCGTTGAATCTCCGGCTTCGGGCTCGGTTGCAAGGTGCCTAAGACCTCGGTCAGCTCTTCATCGGAATCGATATAGCGCATCATCTTGCCTTGACGCACCCGATACAGAGGCGGCTGGGCGATGTAGACAAACCCAGCGTCCAACAACGGCCGCATGTAGCGATAAATCAGGGTCAACAACAGCGTCCGAATGTGGGCGCCGTCGACATCGGCATCGGTCATAATGATGAGCTTGTGGTAGCGCGCCTTTTTGACGTCAAATTCCTCGCCAAACCCGGTGCCCATGGCCGTGAACAACGTGCGAATTTCTTCGTTGGCCAAGATGCGTTCCATGCTGGCCTTTTCGACGTTCAAAATCTTCCCACGAATCGGCAAGATTGCCTGGGTCAGTCGAGACCGGCCGGACTTGGCGGAACCGCCGGCGGAATCCCCTTCGACGATGAACAACTCGGAGATTTCCGGATCCTTGCTGGAATTATCCGCCAGCTTGCCGGGGAGATTGGAGATTTCAAGGCCAGACTTCTTGCGCGTCACTTCTCGCGCCCGCTTGGCAGCAGCCCGCGCCTTGTTGGCCAACATCGCCTTATCGACGATTTGCCGGGCCTCGGTGGGGTGCTCCATCAAGTACTTGTTCAAGTGCTCAGAGAAGGTGCGATCCGTCACCGTGCGGGCGTCGGCATTACCGAGCTTGGTCTTGGTTTGGCCTTCAAACTGCGGATCCGGGTGCTTCACGGAAACGACGGCAGTCATGCCTTCGCGCACGTCTTCACCAGACAGCGCCTCGTCGCTCTCCTTCAACGCCCCGGACTTGCGGGCGTAGTCGTTGATCACGCGGGTCAGCGCGGTCTTGAAGCCCGTTTCGTGGGTCCCGCCTTCATAGGTGTGAATGTTGTTGGCAAAAGTCATCAGCGTGGTGTTAAAGCCGTTGGTCGTATATTGCAGCGACACTTCAACCGTGATGCCCTTGGCTTGGCCCTCAACGTAAATCGGCTCCTTCAGCAGGTTTTCCTTCTTGCGGTCGAGGAACTCGACGTATTCACGAATCCCCCCCTCGTAGTGGAACACCAGCTTCTCGGCGGTATCGGCCCGCTTGTCGGTAAAGGTCAGCTTGAGCCCCTTGTTCAAAAAGGCCAGCTCGCGGATACGCTGGGTCAGGATCTTATCATCGTACACGGTGGTTTCGGTGAAGATATCCGGATCCGGCACAAAGTGAACCTTGGTGCCGTGCTCGTGTTCCGGAGCATCCCCAATCACCTTCATCGGCGTCTTCACCTTGCCCCGGGTGAAATCGATGTAGTACCGCTTGCCACCGCGGGTGACCACGGCGTCTAATTCGGTAGACAAGGCGTTGACGACCGAGGCGCCGACCCCATGCAGGCCACCGGAGACCTTGTAGCCGCCACCGCCGAACTTGCCACCGGCGTGCAGAATCGTAAAGACGGTTTCCAAGGCTGGCCGCCCGGTTTTCTTTTGGATGTCGACCGGAATCCCGCGCCCATCATCGATAACGGTAACCGAGTTGTCAGGTTCGACCGTGACGTTGATCTCGCTGGCAAACCCAGCTAACGCCTCATCAATCCCGTTGTCGATGATTTCCCACACCAGGTGGTGCAGGCCTTGGGTGCTTGTGGAGCCGATGTACATCCCCGGCCGCTTACGCACGGCCTCGAGCCCTTCGAGGACTTGAATCTGGCTGGCGTCATATTCTGCCGCCTTTTCTTCTTTGGCCTCTAAGGCTTTTTCTTGATCAGTCATGGGTGCCTCCTCATAAACACTTATTCTGCGGTCAGTGCACCGGCTTGAACCCGGAACACCGCTGGCGAGTCGATCAGCTCTTGGGCGATGCCGTCCAGGCTGGTGGTTGTCAGAAAGGTTTGAACTTTATTTTGAATCGCCTTGAGCAAATGCGTTTGCCGCGCGTCGTCGAGTTCCGACAGCACGTCATCTAGCAACAACACCGGGTATTCACCGGTTTGTGCCTTCATCAAGTCGATTTCGGCGAGCTTCACCGCCAACGCCGTGGTGCGCTGCTGGCCTTGGCTGCCGAAGTTGGCGACGTTTTTGCCATTGACCAGAAACACCACGTCGTCACGGTGCGGGCCGACCAAGGTCGTCCCTTGCTCGATTTCGCGCGCCTGGTGGCTGGCGAATAACTCGCCAAGCGCCGCATATGCGGCCTCGGTATCTCCACGGGCGGCTTCCGGGACCTGGCTTTGGTAGCTGAAGCTCAGCGCTTCGCGGTCCTTGGTGATGTCGCCGTGAATCGTCGAGGCATACGTCGCCATCTTCGCCAACAGCGCAGTGCGCGCAGTGACGATTTCGGCGCCAAACGCGGCCAGCTGGTCACTCAGCACGTCGAGAAACACGCGGTCTTTGGCCTGATGAAACTTCAACTGGCGCAAGTACGCGTTGCGCTGGCGAAGCATCGTGCGGTACTGCGTCAGGTTGTAAAGGTACTTGGCGCTCATTTGGCCAAATTCCATGTCGATGAAGCGCCGGCGATTTGCCGGGCTGCCCTTCACGATGGCGAGATCCTCTGGGGCAAATAACACGACGTTGAGCCGTCCAAGGTACTGCGACAGCTTCGGCTGCTCGAGGCGATCGACCCGCGCGCGCTTGCCTTGCGTGCTGATGATTAGCTCCAACAGGCTGTCACCGCTGGCGCGCGTGACCGTCCCGCTGATGCGGGCAAAATCGGCGCCGAACTGAATTAGCTCCCGGTCGTTATTCGTGCGATGCGACCGCGCCAAGGCGAGGACATAGATGGCCTCAAGCAGATTGGTTTTACCCTGCGCATTTTCACCAATCAGGATGTTGATGTGCGGGGAAAAATCGACAGCAACCTGCTCGTAGTTCCGATAACTGCGCAGCGCGAGGTGCGTGAGCTTCATTGGCGAGCGGCGATGGTGACGGTGGTGCCGTCAGCCAGCGTCACCGCGTCGCCTGCGCGTAATTTTTTGCCGCGCCGGGCCTCGAGTTCGCCATTCAAGGTCACCGGGTGATCAGCCAGGTACCACTTGGCCTGACCGCCGGAATCAATTGCGCCGACTTCCTTGAGTACCTGGCCCAGCGTGATGTAGTCATCGGTTAGTGTGATCGTCGCCATGGTTGCCTCTACTTTCTCGCTCAGTTGCGCAGAATCCGCGAATGTATTACCTCGTTATTATACCGGTTTTGACCAGTGAAAACAATTTAGCTTCGCATTTATGCGCGTTTTAAGCCGATTTAAGCCATAGTCGCCCCCCTGTATCGCAAACACTCAAAAACGGCGAAATCAGCTGATTTCGCCGTTTAATCTCATTGCGTCGTTTTTTTCGGTCATTTTTCCGGTTTACGGGCCACGAATGACGGTAACCTGCAATACCCCACGATAAAGGCCGGGAACCAGTCGATTATTCGGTAAAATATTCAGCTGCCACTCGCCACTGGTCGCCTGCGCCGCCGTCACCGTCTGCGTCGTGCCCATGGGAATGATCAAGGCGCCACTGACCAGCTGGACGACCATCACAGCCGGACCGCTCACCACGCCCACGGTGATGACCAGCTGCTCACCTGGGGCCACCACGGGTAGCCAGCCCGGCGGCAACTGGAGCTTCGCACCCGTGGTCGCCAAGGTCGATAACGGGAGTGTTGACCAGGAAAGTAGCGGCGCGGTTAGCGGCGCAAGCGCGTTAACCGTAAGGATGCCTTTACCACTAACAAACGTTGCCGAGTTCTTCGTCGATGCGTTTTCATATTCCAGCTTCAGTGTATAGTCATAAACACCCGGAACAGATGGCGCTGTAATCGTCACCTCTGGCTGGTTCACCTCACCGATAACGTCTTTCCCGGCGATTGAGGCCAGAGTCCTCACCGTTACCCCCGGGGCAGCTGGCCGGTGCCGGTAAGGGGCAAGTGTCACAGATTGGCCTGGCGTGGCGGTAACGGGAGGTAATTGGTTGACGTTAATGTGTTGGTCTGGATGTAATAAATCAAGAGGGTCTTTCGGGTCGGAGTCACCCGAATTAAAAAAATCGACGACTGTCCTTAAAGTCCGGCCCAAGCTCCCATTGACCAACTCCACGCCAGGGACTTCGGGAGAGGTGTTCGTTAAGGTAAATCCTTCAGGTGCCGACAAGTCGACTTGCGCCGGATTCAGTTCAATCGATTGTAGATTAGTGGGATACGCGACAATCTTAGTGGTCACACTGTATTGCACGGTCTCAGAGAAAAGAAAGGTTGTCTTCACCACCAGGGGCAACTCGCTCACGTTCAAGTCTACCCCCGCATTACCCCAAACCGTTCTAGGAATAAACAGCTCTGTGCCATTCTCCCGTTGAATCGTTCCGGTCACACGAGGTTGTTTGGATGGTAACTCCGAAAGTAGAACCGGTCTAGATCTGTCCCACTGCTCGACCAGAAACGGCAACTGAATCCTGTCACCGATCTTGGCTCCAACCACCGGCGGCGGGACCGCCACCACCACCGGGCTATCTTTCGTCGGGTCCAGTCCCAATTCAATCTCGGCCTGCACGACCTGCCCCGGCCACCACCAAACCACCAAAATCAGCCACCAATACCAGCGCATGGCACTTCCTCCTTTTTCAGGAGATTTCGCCTTGAAGCATAAAAAAACCGCCACGGCATCGTGACGGTTGCGCAATTGTTCCTAGAACGTTCTCACTGGGGTGATCAGCTGGATGAAATGCGCTTGATCTGCTGATGGGACCAGAGTAAACGGTCGAAGCGGGGCGGTGAAGGCAACCTCAACTTCGGTTTGGCCAAGGCTTTGCAAGGCATCCTTCATGTAGTCTGGATTGAACGAAATGTCCAAGTTATCGCCGGTGAGGTCGTTAAACTGCAGCGCTTCTTCAA
Source organism: Lacticaseibacillus nasuensis JCM 17158 (assembly GCF_001434705.1). GTDB lineage: Bacteria > Bacillota > Bacilli > Lactobacillales > Lactobacillaceae > Lacticaseibacillus > Lacticaseibacillus nasuensis. Next base: position 86,366 of record NZ_AZDJ01000003.1, on the reverse strand, counting down.
CGTTCCCAACGTCTGGAGAGTTCCCGAAAATCGTTGCGGTTTGGGCGGCGGTGTCCAAGCTCAGGCGCACGACGTTGTTGGTGCTTTGGTGACTCATCAAGCTCGCGCGCTGAATCGCTGCGAGTAACGCCGGGGCATCGAAGCGAATCGTCGTCGTGCTGCTCGTTGGAATCAAGCGCGTCGTATCAGGATAGTTGCCTTCCAACAGCCGAGAATAAAATGACAAGTCGCCCGCGATGAATAACACCTGATTGTCGGTGAAGCGAATCTCAACGTTGTCGACGTCGGGCGAGAGCGTGTGGCTCAACTCGGCCAAGCTCTTGCCGGGAATGATGACGTCGTAGTCGGCATCTGCCGCTGCGGCCAGCTCCAAGGTGCGCTGGGCCAAGCGGTGCGAATCGGTGGCGACTGCGACGAGTTGGCCATTACCAATCGTCAGGTGCACCCCGGTCAGAATCGGCCGGGACTCTTGGTTGGATACCGCGATGACGGTTTGGTTGATAAGCTGTTGCAACACATCAGCCGGCACGGTCATGGCCTGATCGGCCCCGATTTCCGGTAGACGCGGATAGTTGTTGGCGTCGAGGCCATTAATCGTGAATTCAGCCGAACCTGAGGTCAACACGGTTTGGAAGTTCTCCTGAACGTCCAGCGTCATCCGCGCATCAGGCAACCGCTTGACGACTTCGGTAAAGATTCGCGCAGGCAACACGATGCTCCCCGTCGATTCGATTTGCAGATCGTTGGTTTCACTATTGGCATCGATCCGGACTTCGATGGAGATATCCGCATCGCTGCCAGTCAGCACCAGTGCCGATTCGGTCAGCACCAGCCGTAATCCGGTGAGAATTGGAATGGTGGTTTTCGTTGAAATGGCGCGAGAAACGTCATTTAGGGCCTTGATGAATGTATTGCGAGTAATCGTGAATTTCATGCTGCACCTCCAGTGAACGCACACGTGATTGATAGTCGGTCGCTTTGCGCCGCTATTATATATTTTAAGCTTTTAAGAGTCGTAGTAGTAGGGCCTGGGAATTCTGTGGAAAACCAGTGAAACAGCGGCAAGTTAAGTTATCCACCTGTGGATAAGCAGTGGGATAACTGCCGCCGGATTTTGCGAGTTATTCACAACGCGTTAGCCGCGATTTTGCAGCCGGTTTTTCAACTCGACGACAGCGGCCTTGAGCGCATCATCGTGATCCAAGTCGCTGGCGATTTTTTCGTGCGCGTGAATGACGGTCGTGTGATCCTTGCCGCCAAACGCCTGCCCAATCTTCGGCAACGAGCTGTCGGTCATTTCCCGGGCCAGGTACATGGCAATCTGCCGGGGCACAACGATTTGCTTCACGCGCTTTTTCCCTTTCAAATCGCTGACGCTGATTTGGTAATACTTCGCGACGACGGCTTGAATCTCGCCGATTGACAAGGTGGCGTCGTGGCTGTCGAGCTTCAGGCCCTTCAGCGCATCGGCGGCCAGGCTAGTGGTGATGTCGGTGCGCTTGGTGGTGGAGAAAGCCTGCACGCGCACAAGCGCGCCTTCCAGTTCGCGGACGTTACTATCGATTTGGCCCGCGATGTAAGACAAAGTGTCGTCTGGAATCGAGAGTTGTTCGGCGTCGGCCTTGTTGCGCAAAATCGCAATGCGCGTTTCGAGATCCGGCGGGGTGATGTCGACGGACAGGCCCCATTTAAAGCGTGACACCAAGCGCTCTTGTAGCTTGGGAATCTCGTTGGGGAGGCGATCGGAAGTGAGCACAATTTGTTTCTTCTCTTCATATAAGGCGTTGAAGGTATGGAAGAACTCTTCTTGCGTGCTTTCCTTGTCGGCGAGGAACTGGATGTCGTCGACAAGCAGTAAGTCCACGTTGCGGTACTCTTGCCGAAATTGCTCCGCCGTTTTGGTTTGAATCGAGTTGATGAAATCATTGGTGAAGGCTTCGCTGGTGACGTACTTGACGTTGGCACTCGGGTTGTAGGCCAGCAACTGGTGGCCGATGGCTTGCATCAGGTGGGTTTTGCCGAGACCCACGCCGCCATAAAGAAATAGCGGATTGTACAGCACGCCGGGCTCTTCGGAGACGACTAACGCCGCCGCATGGGCCATTTGATTGCCTTTCCCAGTGACGAAGGTGTCAAAGGTGTAGCGACTGTTGAGGTGGGTTTTCTCTTTAAAGGTGGGTACCGGCGCAGTAGGGCGGGGGCCCGCTTCAGCGTCAGGGGCCGGATCGGCCGCACCGATTTGTTGGACCTTCGGCGTAATCTCGAGGTTGGCGAATTCGTAGGACCAGGCCACCACCTTGGTTACCAGTTTAGAATTCCAGTATTCGAGGTGCAGCGGACTGGGCACGCCGATGGTTAATGTCGTGGCGGTCAGGCTAATGGGTTTGGCCGCCGCAATCCAGGTGTTATAGCTGACATCCGTCAGGGTTTCGTGGAACTTGTCCTGGATAAAAGCCCACAAATCGTCGATGTTCGTCACGTTAACTCCTCCGCTTCCCAGAAAAAAACTGTCACGCCATGCAGGCGAGAACGAAGTTAAGTTTAGCATTTTGACCAAGAGTTTTCCACAGCTTCAGCAGTTTTCCACACCTTGGGGACCAAAAAAAGCGGCTGTCCACGACCCGGGGGAAAACTTGTTCACATGGCCGGGGAGAAAACCGCGGGCTAGCGGGTTTTCCACCAGTTATCCACACGCGGGTGTGAAACGGGAAGCCTATTACTATGCATGTTTCACGAGTTAGCCACAAGCGATTCACGGACTGTGGATAAGTTATTCCGGCCTTGGGGATTTCCGGATAACTTGAGGATAGCGCGGAAAAACCCCTGGATTCAAAGGGGTACTGTGCACAGGTTATCCACAGCTCATCCCCAATGACGCACAGCTATCGGCCTCGGCTGCCGGGAGAAATTATGAAAACCGCTTGACGCTAGCCCGGGTCGTCCGTATAATGGGAAGATGTTTGATAAGTGAAAGCAGCGATTCATAAATAGACTAAGTCATAGGAGGTGTCGTTATGACTACCAAGCGTACTTTCCAACCAAAGAAGCGCCATCGCGAACGCGTACACGGCTTCATGAAGCGCATGAGCACTAAGAACGGCCGTAAAGTTTTAGCACGTCGCCGTGCTAAGGGCCGCAAAGTCTTATCCGCCTAATTACCCACTGACCGCGTCAGTGGTTTTTTTTTGCAAATCAAGACCACGCGTCGTTTCTACCTATAAAGTGGTGTCGCCCCCTCGCGTCTGGCCGGTGTTTCTTGTATACTAAAACTCAGATTGTGAGGGAGTTTGCGTGCGAAAATCTTACCGAATCAAAAAAGAAGCCGAGTTCCAAGCAGTTTTTGATCACGGCCAGTCCGTGGCGAACCGGAACTTCGTGATTTATTACCTGCAGCGAGAGCAGCCGCATTTTCGCGTCGGCATTTCGGTCGGCAAGAAAATCGGCCACACCGCGGTGATGCGTAACCAGATCAAGCGCTACATTCGCCAAACGTTGCTCGAGGCTAAGCCAGAATTGAATCCGCACGCCGATTTTCTCGTGATTGCGCGCAAGGGGGCCAGTCGGTTAGATATGGCCGGCACCCGCCGCAACTTGCGCCACGCCTTGCACCTGGCGGGGTTATTGCAAGATCACATCGAAGAAGTCTGATAAGGGGAATGATTTTGAGTAAACGAACGAAACGTATCTTGCTCGGCGGTGGCCTCATCACCATGATGTTGTTGTTGGCCGCCTGTGGGACCAGTACCGTGACGCAAAGTAGCACGAACTGGTGGGACCGCTACGTCATTTATAACGCCGCGCTGTTCATCTTGTGGCTTGCCAAGTTGTTCGGGGGCAACCCCGGCGTCGGCATCATCGTCTTCACGCTGCTGATCCGAGTCGTCATCTTCCCGCTAAGCTACATGCAGATCAAGAGCATGGGCAAGCAGCAGGAACTAGCCCCACAGCTCAAGGAGCTGCAAAAGCAATACAGCAGCAAGGACACGGAGACGCAACGGAAGCTGCAAGAGGCAACGCAGAAGCTGTACGCCGATAACGGCATCAACCCATTGATGGGGTGCCTGCCGCTGTTGGTCCAGATGCCGTTCCTGTTCGCCTTGTACCAGGCGATTGCCCGCACGGACGCGTTGAAGCAAGGGACGTTTTTATGGATGAACCTGGCCAAGCCTGACCCGCTGTTCATCCTGCCGATTCTCGCGGCGATTTTCACCGCGTTGACGACCTTGACCTCGACGTTGGCGCAGCCGCAACGCACGGCGACGAGTTGGATCATGGTGGCGGTATCGCCAATCATGATTTTAGCCATCGCCTTCACGATGCCCAGCGCGATTTCGATTTACTGGGTGGTCACCAACGCCTTTTCCCTGGCCCAGACCTTCTTGATCCAGAACCCATTCAAGCTCAAGCGGGAGCGCGACGCCAAGGCCGCGGCCGAAAAAGCGCGGCAAAAAGCTTTACGCAAGGCCTATAAGCGGGCGTTGAAGAAGTAGGAGGAGCCGAGTATGCCAACCTTTCAAGGGGCCACGATTCAAAAAGCCATCGATGCCGGGTTAGCCTCGCTCGGTGTCGCCCGGTCGGCCGTGACGGTCGACGTGATTCAAGAAGGCAAAAAAGGCCTGCTGGGCATTGGGCGCAAGGCGGCCATTGTCAACCTGCAAGTCGTCGAACCCGACCCCACGCCGGCTCCACCGGCCAAGGAAAGTCGGGTGCACCTGCCGCATCCACACCTGCCGGCTCGCGAAGACGGGCCAAAGCGGGATGACAAAACCGGCATCGCGATGGTGCAAAGTTATTTAGAAGACATCACCGCCGCGCTGGGGGTGCCAACCGTAATCACCAACGAGAAGCGGCGCGATCAGGTCTGGTTCCAGCTTGCTACCGAGAACGAAGCGTTTCTCATCGGCAAGCACGGCAAGATCATCAACGCGATTCAATTTCTGGCGCAAACCGAGTTCAATCATTATGGTCGCAGCAAGTGGACGATCATGCTCAACGTTGGGGACTATCGTGAACGCCGAGAAGCTGCCGTGACGCGGCTGGCCGAGCGCTCCGCCCGCGAAGTGTTGGCCTCAGGACGCAGCGTATACCTCGACCCGATGCCATCGTTTGAGCGCAAGGCGATTCATGCCGCGCTGGCAGACAGCGCCTATGTGCAGACGCACTCCGAAGGCACCGATCCCCGCCGGTACGTCGTGGTGACGCCGCGACCACACCACAACTTTTGACATGGCCAGCTACTTTTAGTAAGATGGCCTCAGTTAAATCCCGATGAAGTAGTCAAAGTGCTTTGTCCATTTCAGCCCATACAGGGGCGAAGTGGATGGTGCGCTTTTTTTGTTGATTAGGCCGCGGCTCTCGCCGCCCCAAGGAGGAACTCATGCCTGAAACCGTTACTGCAGCTGAAACCATCGCCGCGATTTCCACCCCACCTGGCGAAGGGGCCATCGCCATTGTGCGCCTGTCTGGGGCGACGGCTGTGGCCACCGCTAACGCTGTGTTTCGCGGTGCCGACTTAACGCAAGTCGCCAGCCACACGATTCATTACGGGCACATCATTGACCCGGCCAATCGGCAAGTCGTCGACGAGGTGATGGTCAGCGTGATGCGGGCGCCGAAGACCTTTACCCGCGAAGACGTCATCGAGATCAATTGTCACGGCGGCATCGTCGCCACCAACCGAATTTTGCAAATCGTTTTGCAGGCCGGGGCGCGACTGGCCGAGCCCGGAGAATTCACCAAGCGCGCGTTTTTGAACGGGCGTATCGACTTGACCCAGGCCGAATCCGTGATGGACATCATCCGCGCCAAAACCGACCGGGCGATGCAGGTGGCCGAAAACACGCTGGATGGCGACTTGCGCAAGCTGATTACCACCTTGCGCCAAGACATCCTGGAGGTGTTGGCGCAAGTCGAGGTGAACATCGACTACCCGGAGTACGATACCGACGAGCTCACTACCAAGCTGATGTTGGCCAAAGCGCAGGCGGTGTTGACCCGAGTGGACGCCTTGCTGGCGACGGCAACGACCGGCAAGGTGCTTCGGGAAGGCCTCGCCACGGCCATCATCGGCCGGCCGAATGTCGGCAAGTCGTCGATTCTCAATCGCCTGTTACATGAGGACAAGGCCATCGTCACCGATGTTGCCGGGACCACGCGCGACGTGCTCGAGGAATACGTGAATGTCCAAGGGGTGCCGCTAAAGCTGGTCGACACCGCCGGCATTCGAGACACCGCCGACAAGGTGGAAAAAATTGGCGTGGCTCGGTCCAAACAGGCGCTAACCGCCGCCGACTTGGTGCTACTGGTGCTCGACGCCAGCCAACCGCTGACGGCAGACGACCGCGAATTGATTGCGTTGACGCAAACGAAGCGGCGGATCGTCGTGTTGAATAAGCAAGATCTGCCGGCTCAACTCGACCGCACCGAGCTGGCCCAGTTGGTGCCACAGGCGGAGTGGCTAGAAACCACCGCCACGAGCAGCGTCGGCTTAGCGCCGTTAGCTTCACGAATTGCGCAACTATTCAACACCGGTGTCACCAACAGTCAAACCCAGGTGATGGTGGCCAACGCCCGCCAAGCCGATTTGCTGCGGCAAGCGCAAACCAGTTTGCACAGCGTCATCGACGGTATCCACGCGGGGATGCCCATCGACCTCGTGCAGATCGATATGACCGCCGCTTGGGACCAGCTCGGTGAAATCACCGGCGACGCCGCCCCGGACGAGTTAATTACCCAGTTATTCAGTCAGTTTTGCCTCGGCAAGTAAGGAGTGCTCATGCCAACAGTTCAGGAATACCCTGCAAAAACCTATGATGTCATCGTCGTCGGCGCCGGCCACGCCGGTTGCGAGGCGGCGCTAGCCGCCGCCCGCATGGGGCAAGAGACCTTGCTCATCACCATTAGCCTCGAGATGCTGGCGTTTATGCCCTGCAACCCGAGTGTGGGCGGGCCGGCCAAGGGCACCGTTGTGCGAGAAATCGACGCGCTTGGTGGCGAAATGGGGAAGAACATCGACCGCACCTACATTCAAATGCGGATGTTGAACACCGGCAAGGGCCCGGCGGTGCGCGCCTTGCGCGCCCAGGCCGACAAGGCGGCCTACCACCGCAGCATGAAGCAGGTCATCGAGGCGCAACCGCACCTGGATCTGCGCCAAGGGCTGGTGGAGCGCCTGTTGGTTGAAGACGGCGTGTGTGTTGGTGTGGTGGCGGCCACCGGGGCGCAGTATCACGCCAAAAGCGTGGTGCTCACTGCCGGCACCAGCAGTCGCGGGAAGATCATCATCGGCGAGCTGATGTATAGCTCCGGCCCGAACAACTCGCTGCCTAGCATCCACTTGTCCGAAGACCTTGAGCAGTTGGGCTTCAAGCTACGCCGTTTCAAAACCGGGACGCCACCGCGGGTCGAAGGCAGCACCATCGATTTTGCCAAAACCGAGAAGCAACCTGGGGATAAAACGCCGAATCATTTTTCCTTCACCACGCCAGACAGTCGCTACCGCTTGGATCAGCTGTCTTGCTGGATGACCTACACCAACGCCACCACCCACCAGATTATCCGGGACAATCTCGACCGGGCGCCGATGTTCTCTGGCGTCATCAAGGGCATCGGGCCGCGTTACTGCCCGTCGATTGAAGATAAGGTCGTCCGCTTTGCCGATAAGCCGCGCCACCAGCTGTTCCTCGAGCCGGAAGGAGAGGACACCAGCGAGTACTATGTTGGCGATTTCTCCACGTCGATGCCCGAAGAGGTGCAGCTCAAGATGTTGCATAGCGTTGCCGGGCTGGAACACGCAGAGCTGATGCGGCCGGGGTATGCCATCGAATATGATGTCATCGAACCCTGGCAGTTGCGCCACACGCTGGAAACGAAGGTCGTTGCCAACCTGTTTACCGCTGGGCAAATGAACGGTACCAGCGGCTATGAAGAAGCCGCTGGCCAAGGGCTGATTGCCGGCATCAACGCGGCGTTGCGTGCCGCGGGCAAGCCAGGTTTCACGCTGAAGCGGTCGGACGCCTACATCGGTGTCCTCATCGATGATTTGGTCACCAAGGGCACCAACGAACCTTATCGTTTGTTGACCAGCCGCGCCGAGTACCGGTTGTTGTTGCGCCACGACAACGCCGATTTGCGCCTGACCCCCTATGGTCATGAGTTGGGGCTGATCGATGACGCTCGGTATGCCGCCTTTGAAGCCAAGCGAGCTGCCATCGAGGCCGAACTCGCGCGGCTCAACCAAGTGCGCCTGACGCCACGTCAGGTCAATGAGTGGCTCGAGGCGCAAGGCGCTGCGCCATTAAAGGACGGGGTGCTGGCCGCCGATTTTCTGCGCCGGCCCGAGGTGAGCTATGCGGACTTGATGCAATTCATTCCTACCCCACAGCCGTTGGATCATCGCGTAACCGAGCAGGTCACGATTCAAATCAAGTATGCTGGCTACATCGCCAAAGAAGAAGCCAGCATCGCCAAGCTGCGCCGGCTCGAGGCTAAGCGCATTCCGGCCAATATCGACTACAATGCCATCACGGGGTTGGCCACCGAGGCGCGGCAGAAGCTGACCAAGATTCAGCCAGAAACCATCGCCCAGGCTGGGCGCATCAGTGGCGTGAACCCAGCTGATGTGGCGATTTTATCCGTGTATATCGAACAAGGCCGCATCGCCAAGGTGCAGGCCGGGTAAATCTAAAAATGCGGCACTTCACACGAAGTGCCGCATTTTTTAATCCACCGGCACACCAAGGTTAATCGTGCCGGAGAGGCTGAGAAAAAATAGGGTGAGCTCTGTTGAAGCAGTTACAGAACCGCCGGGACCACGCCCAGTGTTGGTATGCGGGATGACAATCTTCTTATCCAGCGTTATCGGTGGTTCAGTAGGCAAGGAAGCGCCGGAGAGCTTTGGTGCGGTAGGCAAAAGGGGTTGAAGGGCGACGTCGACGGTTTGGGGACTGCGCAGATAGCGCCGTGGCTCCTTGCGTCCATCCATTACCACTTGGTAACCGGCCGGGATTGGTGTGGCACCGAAGCGTACTGCGTGACCGATGGAGCCGTGGTACTGTTGCTGGCGAAGCACATGTCCTGTCGCTAAATCAATGATGCGTACCGTGACGGTACCAGTAGCAATGGGCGTTGACCGCTTCGGCGTACCCAGTCGATACACACTGATGGATAGGGGCTCATTATTAGCGTGCCTGAAGGTGTAGGTGAAAGTCGTTGCGCGGCCGAGCCGGTAGCCAGCAGGCGCATGTAAGGTTACGGTGATTGTTTGGCCCACAGTACCGGTGACCGGTAAGGTATCGATTACGCGTCCCGTGGTGTCGTCGACATAGGCGATGGTTGCCTTGGCCACAACCGGCTTCTTAGGTTTGGTAGCTGGTTTCGTGGCAGGCAAAGGAGACTGTGTTTTAGCTGTCTTAATCAGGTGAAAAGTCATCGTCCCTGGCGTGCTAGAGGTGAAGCGGAAGGTGACGGTATGGTAGTCGCCAACCACCCGGTAGCCTGCGGGTGGTGTAATGGTGTAGGACGTAGCGCCCCCAACCGTGCCAGTGACGCGCTCTGCCTTGACGATGCGTCCGGTGGCGTCATCGACGTACCGGACAGTGGCTGTGGCCTGAGTATCGCGGCTAGCAACCTTGGCGGCGCGTACTTGAGGCGCTGGGGCTGCCCAGGCGGCGAGACTCAAAGTCGTGACGGATAATAGGAGCAGGTGGGTAAGGGTGAAGCGCTTAGTGGTCATGCTCGGCCTCCTTTCTGCTGGGTGCAGTCCAGAATTAAGGCTGCAAGTTGCGACCAATCATGTGGGGTCGGTGGATTTTGCCAAATTACTTGAGGAATGGTTAGATCGTCGGCGTGAAAGTCGGCGATGTAGATGTCGGTGTTGGCGTCCAGATTCTGGGTGACACGAATGTTAGCGTGACCGAAAGCAGCTAGGCTGCGCATGACATAATCCGAATATAACGCGCCTGCGGAGAAGTCGACACAGATCTGAATGACCTGCGTTAAGGCGGTGCTAGGAATGGTATTGATCAAGGCGAACATGTCACTAAAGTACAGATTCGTCAGCATGTTCTCGCTTAAATTGAACTCTGGTCGGGCCTTTAAACCATTCAGAAATCTGGTAATGACGGTTTCGAATTCAGGGTACAAGTTGGCGAAGAAACTGACCTGGTCCGCAGCGATGAAAGTGGTCGGCTCTAGATAGAACGTGGTGAAGCGCAAGTGAATCTGCATTAGCCGGCTAGTGAGGTCGCGCAAAATGGGTTCAGTCAAGGTGGCCACGTTGCTTTGCGCCAGTTGTGCAATGAACTGCCGAGTCAATTCGTCTGCCAATGGAAATAGCGTCGGTAACTGCGCCGCTGGCAACTCGAGGTAGTGTTGCGTGACCAGAAATTGATAAAGATAGTCGCATTCTGCGGTAGGAACTGGGGACTCGCCAGCCGTTTCGAGCGCTGCGCTTAAGGCGTCGTAACCGCCCGCGGTATAGTGGCGCGGGGTTGCCGGCAAGTTGTCGCCGTTGCGGCGGCGCAACAGCCACACCTTGATGAATGTCGTGAGCTTCACGCGCTGAGTTGGCAACAAGGAATGGCCGATGATGTGGATGCATGCCTTGAGATAAGGTGCTACCTGATCCGCCAGTGCCGGGAACGGCGTGGCAATGCCGGTGTATACCGTGTAATACAGCCCAAACAGCCACTGGCGCAATTCGAACTCACTGAATTTTGTATTAGCCCGACCGAGGTCTTCACCGAATTTTGCCTTCAGCACCTTGGTTTGACGAAAGAACACGGCCTCGGTGAGGTAATGATTCTTCGCATACGCCGCCGTGGTTTGCGCATTGGATTCGAAGCAATAGTAATTGAGCACCTTAAAGGCGGCGCTTTGTTCCAACAGCCATAGCGTCACCTGTTGAACGCAATAAGTCGTCAGGTGATGGGCACGCCAAAGGTCCTTAGTGGTTTCCTCCAGGTAGCAAGGAGGTTCACCACCAACCGCTTGGAAGGCGGCGTTGATTGCGTCAAACAGCCGATTCTGCTGATAAGCCGTCAGATTGTATTCGGCAATCAAGGTGTTCTTGGTGATCGTGTTGGTCGCATTGGTATTGAGTTGGCGAATGACGGCTAAGGTCAGCGCGTCATTTTTATTAAAAAGATAGTCAAAATCCATGTGGCTTCCCCCGCTTTAATCACGCTAATTACATTGTAGCGCACCTGCTGTACGAAAAAGACAAGCGGTGGTTACGTGCGACTATCGTTTTTTTCCCAAATCAAAGAAATAGTGATAGCGGCAAGCCCTTATTTTTCTGTGCTTATAGGGTTATGATACGAGGCGTGAAGTTGGCAAAAAATATTTTTCGTTTTATAACTAGGGTAACAATGGTTTGGGAGGAATCGAAATGACAAAAGAATCTCAACAAGCTCACACTCGGATGGAACGAGCAACACTCAATCGTAAGGAACATTTTCGGCTCTATAAAGCTGGCAAACAATGGGTATTTGCCGGAATCTTCGCCTTAAGTGCAACAATCGGCATGAGTCAGTTAAATCAAGTTTCTGCGGATACACAGGCTCCGGATGCGACAACTCAAAGCGGTGAGCAAGCCAGCACCGCTAGTCCCACAGCGAAGCTGACTACTAGCCAAACTGCAGACAGTACTGCCCAAGCAACCAGTGACCCGGCAACTCAAGCGCCAACGACCGACCAGCCGGCTGCGCCTGCAACTGCCGAAGCAACTGACCCATCAGCCGCCGAAGCGACTACTCCGACGGTTGAATACAAGTCCGGGGATGCTGACTATGGGCAATCGCAACGTGATTTGAGCAATGCGGCGGCTGATGCCACTGCTGCGGGGCTTGATGTCACCAAAGATGCGAATGCAACGGAGGACGCCACAGCTGGGGCAGATTACGAACAAAAGGCTGCAGACGTGGCGACCAAAGCCGAAGCAACTGCGCAAGCGTTAAAGACGGCAACAGCAGCGCAACAGGCAAACAATAAAGCTTATGACGACGCTCTCAAAGCACGTGAAGATAGCATTAACCAAGCAACGACTGCTAGTTTTACTGGCAAGGATCAGTCAGAAGTTAAGAAGTTCTTTGGCTCCGATCTGGACACGATGACTGCGATTCGTGCAATCGATTCACCGACTGCCTTAAATGATGCCGCAAAAGCCACAGATGCTGGTGAAAATGCACAGGATGGGGCGAAGTGGGTGTACAAAGGCCAGTTGGTGGATGCTAAAACCGGTCGGGCGATTGATGTCATTGAAACCATTACTAATATCAAGCCGTATGCGGGACAAACCGAGACTGTCCTTAAACATAATGATGTCGGTTTTTCGATTGATATGACGTCGAAAAACATTGAATCATATACGGTTAACTTTCAGTATCTGTATTCTGATACCCAGGAACCGGCTAGCATTAACAGTTATATTGACTTTACTGATTTGGATGAAAACCAAATCACCTCGTTTGATAAAGGGGATGTAACACGTTCGCTATATGGCGATGACATTACTGAAACCGATGCGGATGGCAAGCAGGTTTATACGAGCAGTATGCCTAATGATTCCGGGGAAATGGGAATCGATGAGCTATGGGTTGCCCAGATGAATAGTACTGGAACGACTTTCACTGTCACCTATCCAGTTTATGCCAAGGGCCCTGGTGGCTGGACGGACTTCACATACAATGGCTTTGCCTTGAAGAACGTGCCAGAAAAAACGCTTGTCGATAAGACAACCTATCCTGCCACATATCAACTGACAGACTTTAATGTCACCTCTACCTACACGGTAAACTACGTTGGTGGCCCAAGTGACGGTACCAAGAGTACCCAGACCGTTGTGTGGACAAGCACAACGGACAAGGATGGAAATGTTACTTACACACCGGATAAGACCAATATTGCCGTACCAACACCAACGGTTGCTGGGTACTCTGCTGATACACCGGTAGCCTATTCCACTGCACTGACCGCTACAACAACTGCGCCAAGTAATCCAGAGGTCACGGTGACCTACACTGCGACTGCAGTACCAGCCGACATGACGGTAACGATTTATGATGACACTACAGGCAAAGCTGTTGGCTCAACCACGGTTAACGGAAATGTCGGAGAAAACCTGGCGAAGGCCATCACGGCTAAAGGCTTAACTGGCTACAAGTTATCGACGACGCAACCGGATGCGACCAAATTTACAGCGAGCATCGCTGGCGATGTGCTGACCATCAACTCACCCGAAACCTTTGCGGCCGATGACAGTGACAATTTCGTGGTGCATGTGGCGCATATTATCGATCACATCACGCCACCAACAGAGACTGGAGACAAAAATTACGATGCGACGCATAAAACATACACCGTAACGGTAACTGGTGTAGCACCAGCTGGCGTCACTAGTGATCTCACGCCGACGAATGGCAATCAAAGCTTTGTATTGACTCGCAGTATCGACATCGATGAGGTGTCCGGCAAAGTCACCGCTTCAGCCTGGCAGCCGGCTAAAAACGCTGCGCAAACGATTACCGCAGTGCCACTAACCGACTACACGGCCAGCCCAGCAAGTATTACTGCTGACACGATTACGAATAAACTGACCGCATTTGCCGCGACGAATACCGATGATGATGGTAGCTACACCGATACCATCACATATACTGAGGCCGCGACGGATCAAACTGTCAATATTCACTACGTTTACCAAAACGTAAACGGACCTGAGCTGAGCAAAACGGTGACCCTCACCGGGAAAGCCGGAACGACGTATTCGTTCAAGACTCCAGCGACCATTGAAGGGCCGAATGATGACAAAGGCGCAGCATTACCTGATGGAGATGGTAAACTTGATACCAGCACGCTGTATTATTACGCTACTTCAGATTTGAATGGTGGCCAATACAACACGCTGGCCGACGATGGCGCAACCGATGGGCAATTTGGCACTAATGGCCAAGACGTCTGGGTAATGTATGTTCCCGCTGAGAAGAAGCTTGGCGTCATTACCAGTGAGCCAAACGCGGATGGTAACATCGTCGTTACCTTGACCGATGGTTCTACCTTTACTGTACCAAAGGGTACCGATGGTAAGGATGGTAAGGATGGTGTCGATGGCCAGACGCCACAGGTTAAGTTGGTAACGAACACTGACGGCAGTAAGTCCTATATTTTCTATACGACTGACAAGGATGGCAACGAAACAACAATTAGCACGGTACCAGCTCCGGTCGACGGAAAAGATGGTAAAGATGGTACTGATGGCAAGGATGGTGTCGATGGCCAGACGCCACAGGTTAAGTTGGTAACGAATACTGACGGCAGTAAGTCCTATATTTTCTATACGACTGATAAGGATGGTCATGAAACAACGATTAGCACGGTACCAGCTCCGGTCGACGGGAAAGATGGCAAGGATGGCGTCGATGGCACCAATGGCCAGACGCCAAAGGTTAAGTTGGTAACGAACACTGACGGTAGCAAGTCCTATATTTTCTATACGACTGACAAGACTGGCCATGAAACAACGATTAGCACGGTACCAGCTCCTGCCGATGGTAAGAATGGCAAAGATGGCGCCGATGGCCAGACGCCGCAGGTTAAGTTGGTAACGAACACTGACGGCAGCAAGTCCTATATCTTCTATACGACTGACAAGGATGGCCACGAAACGACGATTAGCACGGTACCGGCTCCTGCCGATGGTAAGAATGGCAAGGATGGCGCCGATGGTAAAGACGGAAAAGATGGAAGCTTTGATGTTGATTGGGGTGGTACGCCAATCATGACAACCACTGGCCACCATATTCCGAATACTGAAGGCGGCATCACCACCAGTAAGACAACCACGCGCAGCTACAACGGTGGTTCCGGCGTTAGCACGTCGCTCACCGGTGGTGATGGTACGACACTAGGCGCTAGTTCCACGCTGGTGGCTTACGCCGGCGATGCGTCAAGTGCAAGCGGCGTTACCACTTTACCAGCTACTGGAACTGGCTCGGCGGGTAACCTGCCGCAAGCTGGGGATGCTGGCACAGATCTGGGTATTGCTTTAGTTGGTGCAGGGCTCACCGCCATGGCAGCCATTTCTGCTTATGGCGCGACGAGGAAGCGTCGGGAAATGCATAGCGATTTGTATTAAGCAATGGAGGGATTAGATGGCAATCCGGTTGAGCATCATCATTCCAATCGATAATGCACCGTTGAGTGAGCTGACTATGCCTCTGGCTTCGCTGAACAGCCAGCTTGGTATCGACGGTCAAACCGTCGAGGTGCTTTTGGTTGACAACGGTGAATTTCATTTGGAAGATACCGCGGCGTTGCACCTCTTTACCCAGTTACACTTGCGCGTGTTGGCTACACCGAAGACGTGTGGTCACATGGGCGCGCTGGCCTTTGGGCTAACTGTGGCTAAAGGTCAGTACGTCATGCTACTAAATGCCAACAATCAACTATACCAACCCTTCACTTTACAGCAATTGCTGGGATTATTGACTCAGCATCCGGATACCGATCTACTAGGCGGCACCACCTTGTGGCAAGGACAAACCAGCAGTCGTCAACCCGTTTATCGGGCGGGGCAAAGCCTGACTAGCTTAGCCGGATGGCTGATTCGGCGGGCAGCGCTGAGTAGTAATGCTGTGACTTTAAGTGACGACTTTGGTGAGTTCAGTGAAGAATTGGCTACGCGCCTGTTGCGCGCGTCGGTTGGCGGCACGGTTACTACCGAAGCTACGGTGTGTGTGGTCTTTGCCAGCCGCACCCATCCAGTCAGTGGGACCCAGCCCGTGATTAACGAGCAATGGGTCAGCATGATGGCGGCGTATCTGGCTACGCTTAAAGCCCAAAATCCGGCTCAGCTGGATCATGCTTTCGCTCAGTTCATCGTGCGCTTTTACTCGCAGATTCTGCGGGTGCCGGCTGATTCACGCGCACCATTAACGACGCAGGTGGCCGGTATCGTGCAGGCTCATGCCGGGTCTTGGCCGGCGGTTACGGCACTAGTGGATCGCGAAAAGGTTGCCGACTCATCGCCGGCAGCTCCATGGAATGAGAATCCCGGTGAGTTTAACCATTACCTAAATCAGCTGGCAAACATCGCTGCCAAGGAAATTGCCATGAGGAGGTGAAGGCGATGTCGGTTCACCCGCGAGTCATCGACCTGACCGGTCAGTGCTTCGGCCGCCTCACGGTACTACAGCGCAGTAAGCAAAATGCTCCGAACGGCAATGCACGGTGGTATTGCCGCTGCGACTGTGGCCAATATGTCACGGTCGACGGTTATCGGCTTAGGCATGGGATGACAGCATCTTGTGGTTGCCTCCGGGCGGAAAAGTCCCGGAAACGTGCCTATCGCGACTTGCTGCCTTATGTAGATCATGAAGGTAAGACGTTGAAGAACGCTGACGGTACCTATTACAGTTCACTGGTGCGCTCAAAGCGCAACCATAGTGGTACCGTCGGTGTGTCTTTTGACGCTACTAGTCAGCGCTACATCGCACGACTCCGCTATCATGGCCGCTATGTCTTGAACAAGGCTACTGCCACCAAGGCGGAAGCCGTCGCTTTACGCCAAGCCGCGGAGCGCAAGTACTTTCACGCGCAGAATTGTTCGTTGTTGTCATGAGAAAAAATTCCGGCCCGCAGGGGTCGGAATTTTTTACGCTATTGGGCTTCGACCAGTTGCATGGCCGCGACGACTTGCGCCGGTGTGATGGCGGGGTCGACGAGCTTGAAGGACTCTGCGTCGCTGGCTGCGGTGGCGGCCACCGTGGCCATTTTTTCGTCCACGTCGGTGGTGATGTTCAAATCGGCCAGTTTAGTCGGCAAGCCGATGGCGCGATAAAACGGCAGAATAGCCTGGATTTCAGCCAAGTCGCCGGTGTGGGCGAGCTGCACGAGAATCCCGTAGGCGACCTTACTGCCATGCAAAACGGCGTGGGTTTCGGGGAGGTGCGTCAGGCCGTTATGCACGGCATGAGCACCGGCTTGACGGCCATCCGCCACACCGAAGCCGCCGGTGGTACCGGCCACGCCGATGATCGTATCGGCCACATCGGTGAAGGCAGGGGTCACCTCACCGGCATCAAGGGCCGCCAAAGCGTCTTTGGCCTGCGTTTTCAGCGTGGTCAAGATCTCTCCGGCAATCGCCTTGGCCACGCGGCTAAACGCCGGTAACTGGGCTTCTCGGCCACGAGTCAGGCCTTCAAGTTCGTACCACTTGGCGAGGGTATCACCGATTCCGGCGATGAAATAGTCCCGCGGAGTGGTCACAATCAACGCCCAGTCGACCACCGTCGCGTACGCGGCTTGGGTGAAGTAGGCGACGTGCTTGAAGCTGTGATCGGGATGATAGATTGCGGCGATGGGCGTGTAGGGCGCGCAGTTCGAGGCCAAGGTGGGGATGCTGACAAAGGGCCGACCAAGCAGCTCGGCAGTATCCTTGGCGGTATCCAGCACGCGCCCGCCGCCGATGCCAATCACGCAATCCGCGGCCGGCGCGGCTTGGGCAATGCGGGCAGCGTCTTCATCGGAGGCGGTGCCGTCATAACGGAATACCGGGTAGGCCAGCTCAGGGGCGACGGCCGTGAAGGCGGCGTAGGACTTAGTGCCGGTGACGATGATCGGCTGGGTGAATGGTGCTAGGAGGGTCGGGAGCTCATTCAGTGCGCCTGCGTAGTTCAGGTAACGATTCGCGCCAGGGCGAATTTCGGTGGTCAAAGACATAGCATGACTTCCTCTCATTTTAATCTCATACTCTCATGAGTACCTTATCAAAAAAATAAAGCGGTTGCAATCGCCACCGAAAATAAAAGCATTCACCGGTGAGTGAATGCTTAACGAACAATGAGTAAACTGATTAATACGCCAATTAAGAGCACCGCCACTGCGGCCTTGGCGCCACTGGCACCGCGGCTGAGTTGGTGGGTCCGCCATTCGGTCACCAACAGGCCGACGGTGGCAATTAGGGCCACCGTGACGAGGATCATTAACTTCGCAACAACTGGCATGATAGCCTCCTTAGACTTCCAAGTCGAAGTAGGGATTCAGGCGTTTTTGCACCTGATGAATCTGCATGAGGTCCACCGTGGGTAATAAGCGATAGATGAAGCTCGCAAACCCATCGCGGTGGAACTTATAGTCCATGGCGCCGATGCGCTCGCGCTTGTCCCCGGCGACCCGCCAGACCTGCAGGCTCGTTTGCTGGCCTGGGGTCAGGGTAATATAAAATTGATCATTCAACCATAATGGTTCAAACGGGGTCCCCTTACTCACGATGTTGTCCTCCAACTCTGACGATAATGGCTTAATTATAGCAGAGCCATTCGAGAGAATTGGGCTAAAATCTCAGTCGCCATGACTTGTGAAAGTTGATTCACAAGCTGGTAAATCGCACCGAATCGGCGTTTGGTTGTCAAGCCTAAATTCATGGGCAAAACTGTGAAACGACGGGAAACCGCGTTAGGTGGGACGTCGCCAAGTGGCCTATTTTTATTTCATTATCTAACGCTCAGTTATTTTTTCACAAGGTCCCCCGGTAGTCACAACAGCAAGGAGATAGCGTGGCCAATTAGGCTGACCCCGTACACCATGACGATGAGGCCTGACACGATGTTGACCCAGAGCAAGAATTTGCGCGGCAAGCGGTTCTTTAACCCACCGATGATCAAGGTGACGCCAAAGAACCACAGGAGCGTGCTCGAGAGAATGCCCAGTAAAAACGGCACCACCTCCCCTTGCGCGAGGGTGCTGCGCATGGCTCCAAACGATACGGAGGTATCGATGATGGCCTGGGGGTTGGCAAAGGCCACCGTCCAGGCGTAGGCGTTGGCCTCGCGTAGCGACATGTGCCGCCGGTCATTGCCAATCGCCGTTTGGCTCGCACCACGCAGGATGCCATACCCCATCCAAGTGACGACACCGCCGCCAAGCAGCAAGATGGCTAGCTTGAGCCAGGCATAACGGGTAATGATGGCACCGACGCCGAGAAAGGCGATGAGCGTCAGCGTGGTATCGGCGATCCAGACGAAGGTGGTGATCAATAGCGCGCGTCGCAGCCGGTTGCTCATGGCGGTGTTGAACACGAACAGATTTTGCATGCCAATCGAGCTGACAAGGGCGATGCTGATCAGCATGCCGCGCAGATAAATATTAAACATGGGGCCTCCTCACATAAAAAGCACGCCCCCTCCGGTCTTCCGACGCCACGCGCCGTGCCTACGACCAAAAGGAGTGTGCCTACACCGAGCGCCCGACGACGGCTCGGTCCAATAGCGAATTAAGTTGTGGCCAGTGTAGCAAGGGCTGGCGCTGCTGTCAATGTTAAATCAGGTGGAAGTGGGCCAAGGCATCGGGGATCCCGCCGTGTAAATAGTCGCCGGTTTGATAGTCGGCAACGGCAGCCACCTGGGGCAAGGCGTTACCCATGGCGATGCCGACGGTGGCCGCCTGCAGGATCTCGATGTCGTTGTTGCCATCCCCGAAGGCATACGTCGGCACGCCTTGTAGCTCTGGGCGACGCATCAGGTAGGCCAAGCCACTGGCCTTGGTGATGCCGTTGTTCACCAGGTCCATGGTGTCTTCGGCGTTGCGGTAAAAAGCCAGCTCCGGAAAGGCCGCCTTGAACTCAGCGCCGATGGCATCGCCGGCTGGCGTACGAGGCACAAACAGTAGCATCATGCACACCGGTTCGTGTTCGTAAAAGTCCGGCACGACCGGCGGGTGCGGCTGCTTCACGAAGCCGAGAAAGTTGCGCTCGGTGGCGGCATTGCGCCGGGTCACGGCGACGTGTTGGTCATTGAAAAATGCCATGGCAACGTTGTGCTCGTCGGCCATTTTGACAATGCGGCGAATTTGAGGCTGACCAATCGGCTGCTGCATCAGGTGGACGCCGTCGTACATGATGTCCGCGCCGTTTGCCCCGATGGCCGAGTTCAGGCCACCGATGCGGAATAAGTCGTGCAACTCCCACAGATTGCGGCCGGTAGACAGCATGGGTAACACGTCGTTGGCGCGCAGCGCGTGCAGGGCGGCCACGTTTTCCGGGGCGATTTGCTTGTCATCGTTGAGTAGCGTCATGTCCAAATCAAACAGCGCAATTGCTTTAACCATCATATCCTCCAGAGCTTTACTGCGTTTCATTGTACCAAACTCGGTGCAAACGAAAAAGCCCGCCACAGCGGGCGGGAATTACTTGTTCGTGAGCTTGCTGGCCGCGGCTTCATCGATGATGATGGTGGCGTTGGCGTGGTTTTGCAAGACGGAGGCCGGAACGTGGGTGGTCACGGGGCCTTCGATGGTTGCCTGAATGGCGTCGGCTTTGTCGCTACCATAGGCCATCAAGATGATCTGCTTGCTCTTCATGATTGAACCGATACCCATGGAAATCGCCTTGCGCGGGACGTCTTTTTCGTCTGCGAAGAAGCGCTTGTTGGCTTCGATAGTCGATTCGGTGAGGCGCACCTCGTGGGTCAATTCGTCGAATGGCGTGCCGGGCTCGTTGAAGCCGATGTGCCCGTTGCGCCCGATGCCGAGAATCTGAATGTCAATTGGGTTGGCTTCGATGATTTTGTCATAGTCTTTGGCCGCTTGGTCGATGTCGGCTGCCATGCCTTCTGGAACGTAGGAATGCTTGAACGGCTTTTTGCTGAACAAGTTGTCTTGCATGAATTGGTGGTAACTTTGCGGGTTGTCGTAAGGCAGCCCAACGTATTCATCAAGGTTGACGGATGTCAGCTGACGAAAGTCCAAGTCACTTTTGATCATTTCTTGGTATAACGTGATTGGGGTGCTCCCGGTGGCCAGGCCCAAGACCTTGGCGCCGGTAGCGATGCCCTGTTGAATGATGGCGAACGCCGCTTGGCCGCCAGCTACTTTGTCCTTCACGATTTTGATATCCATGATGGTTGTCCTCCTTGTTTGGTCTAGTCCAATATAGGCCATTCGGCTGCCATTGTCAACTGATATGGTGGCCTAACCGCAAGGAAATTACGCAAAGTAAGGGGCGATGAACGCCGCGATGTGGTCGCGATAAGCTGTGGGGTCGACCCAGTAGCTTTCGGCGTGAATCGCGTCAGGAACGATCCACAACGCCTTGGGGCCGGCAGAGGCGTTGTAGTTGGTGATGCCCATCGCAGTCGGGACATAGACGTCCTTGGCCCCGTGAATGACCAACAGCGGCAAGTGGTTGTGGCGCAGGGCGCGTTTGACGTCGACTTGGCCGATGCCAAAACCTAGCCGGCGGTAGTTGATGAAGCTAGCTAGGGGCACCAAGGGCCGGCGCGGTAGGTGAAACAGTTTTTTTAACAGGTAGGAAAGCTCCTCATCCAGCGACGAGTAGCCGCAATCCGCCACGACAGCCTTCACTTGCGGAGGCAAGGCGGAAGAGCCGGCCACCATGCTGACCGTGGCGGCGCCCATGCTGACACCAAAAAGCAGAAGTTGTGCTTCTGGCCCCAGTTCCTGTGCCATTTTATCGAGCCAGCCGAGGTAATCGGCCCGATCTAACCAGCCGAAGCTGATATAATCGCCGTCAGATTGCCCATGCCCGCGGTCATCCGGCAGCAACACGGAAAACCCGAGCTCGTAAAACATCTGCGCGTAGTTGCTCATCGTGATGCCAGTGCCCTTATAACCATGGCCGATGATTACGGCCTTATGACTGTTCGGGTGAGCGAGCCACAGCGCAGAAAGGTGCTGGTGATCCGTCGTGTCGAGATGCCAAACAGCCAGGTGGTCATGCGTGGCCACCCAGTCGACGTGCCGATAATACGCCGTAGCATATTTTTGCATCTCGTCGCTGGCGTCAGGGACGTAGTTGATGCGCTTAAAGGCGAACGAGTAGAGCTTTTCCGCTGCCGCCAAGGCGCTCGCGGTGAGCAGCAGTGGCGTCACGGTGCCGATCAAACGACTTTTTTTCATGTGATTACCTCGGTTCAGGAGAATCGGTGAGATATAATTGGCGCAAATCGGTCAGGTCTTGCGCGCTAAGCCCCAGGGACTGGTGAAGGTACGCCGGCCAAGCCCCGTAGTTGGTGGTAACAAAGTCCTGCACGGCGGTGAAGTTAGCCACTTCGGCGGTGTGGGCGTTCATTTGATTCACAAAGGCGCTGGCGCCTTGCGTCAGATCCGCATGGGCGAACTCGCCGGGCCGCTCCAGCACCAAGTTGGTCAATAGGTAATCCTCACGTTGCGTGGCGGCTGGGACCCCGAGTGCCGCTTCAATCATGATGGCGGCCACTCCGGTGCGGTCCTTGCCGGCGGTGCAGTGGAATAACACGGCCTGCCGCGGTCCTGTCGTCGCCAGTAAAATGCCAAACAAGTCGGCGAACACTTGCCGCGCATGCGTATCCATCAGCAACTGCACATACGTTGTGGTCATCGTATTGCCCGTGCGGGTGGCGCGGCGCAAGCGCCGCGCCGCCTTGGTGAATCGGCCGTAATGATCGGCGAAGGGGTAGACCGACATGGGCCGGTAGCGCACCGTGCGCGGCAGCTGGTCCGGCCGGGTAGTTTGCTCGCCGCGAGTGCGTAAATCAACCACGGTACTGACACCGTAGCCGGCCAATTCGACGCCTGCAGACCGGTCGAGGTGGCCCAGCGTCCCGCTGCGTAACAGCTTGTGCCAGGCGATAAAACGCTCGCCAGCGGGGTAGCCGCCGAGCTCGCGCAGATTCAGCGCATTGGGTAGTGATAAAACGCGAGTGGGAAACATAAGCGACCTCCTAGCTGCCCTCATTCTACCAAAGACTCGCCGGAAGTTCGCGCTCAAGCTTTCAGGCTTAAGTAAAATTGCGTATACTAAAAGGGTAAACCGCTTGTTGTGACAAGCTCGTAGCCAACTAAAGGAGAAAACATGGCGAATCTGAAGCTTTTTACCTTGAATGGGAATCACCGCCTGGCGCATCGCATTGCCGATGAGGTCGGCGTGCCGTTGTCGCCGGCGTCCGTGAAGCATTTTGCCGATGGGGAAATCCAAATCGACCTTGATGTGAGCGTGCGCGGTGCGGATGTGTACGTCATTCAACCCGTCTCGGATCCGGTTAACGAGAACTTGATGGAACTCTTAATTATGGTCGACGCGCTGCGTCGGGCTAGCGCTCATCTCATTAACGTCGTGGTGCCATACTACGGTTATGCCCGCGCCGATCGCAAGGCTCGCGCCCGCGAGCCCATCACGGCGAAGCTGGTAGCAAACCTGCTAGAAATGGACGGCATCGACCGCTTCGTTGCCGTTGACTTGCACGCCGATCAACTCCAGGGTTTCTTCGACGTTCCCGTAGATCACCTCAAGGCTATGGTGTTATTCGGCCGCTATTTCCGGTCATCGTTTGCCGACGACCTTAAGGATGTTGTGGTGGTGGCCCCGGATCACTCCGGCACCAAACACGCCCGCGCCTTGGCGGAATACCTGAACGCACCGATTGCCATCATCGACAAGCGCAAGGAAGACACCGCCGCTGGAGTCATCGGGGATGTGGCCGGTAAGCACTGCATCATCATCGACGACATGATTGATACCGGGCTGCGGATCGTGGAATCCGTGGCGGCGCTCAAAGAAGCCGGTGCCCGGGATATTTGTGCCGCGGCGACGCACGCCGTCTTCTCACAAGGGGCCACCGAACGGCTTCGCGACTTGCCGTTGCGCAACATCGTCGTGACCGATACGATCGCGTTGCCGGAAGCGAAACAGCTGCCGAATATGCATGTGGTGTCGGTTGGCCCGATGATTGGTCAGGCGATTAAGCTGATTGCGGCGAATAAATCAATTCATCCGTTGTTCGAATTGGACTAACGAAACCCGTTTTTTTTATGAAAAACCTCTTGCGTGGCCTTTGGTGGCGTGATACTATATTTAAGTCGTCAAGGCGACCAACAGGTTTTATGGGTGGTTAGCTCAGCTGGCAGAGCAACGGACTCTTAATCCGTGGGTCCAGGGTTCGATCCCCTGACCACCCAGAATAGCACTTTTACCGCGGTCCGTGAGAGCTTGTTAAAGCCCATCACACCGCGGTTTTTCTTTTTTCGGTGTCCATCTATGGCAACGTGAAAACATGTAAATATCACCAGATATATCACCAAACATATCACCAGCAAATTGAATTCAGTGTGCGGGCAGGAGTGGCGTATTGAGGTGCCTGAGATGGCTAAGAATAAACAGAAAACAGAGTTAACCAATGCTGAAAGAATCGCTTTACTAACACAAGAATGGGAGGCTATTAAAAAGAGTCTCGACAACCAAGAAGTGATGGGGGGCGAAGATGATCGCTATTGGTCATTAGTGTTTATTGAGACTGAACTTGTACAGCTACAGATTGACGAAGAAGTGCGTAAGGCACTTGAGGATAAACCAGCAAAGTAGGTTAGGCGCCCTGCAGGCAGTGGGGCGCTATTGTTTTGCTCGGGATGTAGTGGTGATATGGGTGTATCACCAGCAGAGCAAAAGCGCACCCTCGGGGGATGCGCTTGGTGATATTCGATGTTCAGGACCTTACGGTGGGTACCGGTGGCGAGTAGTAGTAGTGTGATCCGCTCGCCGTCAATATTGTACCGAAGCAAACAGTCGTCGCTTCCGCTTCAGCGCTAGTTGAGTTTCTTTACGATTTCGTCTCTTTTGACAGCGATTGTATTCCAGTCCTTGGGAGAGCTGCCAACGGTCTACTTCAACATAGTCAGATTTCAGCGCAGGGTTTGCTAGCGGCGTCGGTGTCGGCCTGGGCGGTGGCGCGTGGCGATGCTGGCTAATCCGGCGATGACGACCACCCCTGCGCCACCTGCCGCCCAAGGCAACCACGCTTGACGCTTGGCTGGTTGCTTGTGGCGGCGGGCGGGAATGGTAATGGTGCGCTTGGCGCTGCTGGCCGTCAGGGTGACGTGGCGAGTTCGCGCGGTGCGCGCTAAGGTGAAGGTAAACGTCCCGGTTGCCGTTGTTCGCGTGGTGCCGATTTTCGCCGTACCCGCCATCGCGTTGACGGTGGTGTTGGCGGGGCCGGTACCTTGCAGGGTCAAAGTGCGCTTGGCTAACTTGCGCCGGGTGAGCGTGAGCTTGGCAGTGGGAAACTGAGCCGCCGCAAGCAGGTTTAGCTTGCGTTTGAGTTGCAGGATGCGCAGATCTGCGGCTTGTATCTGCTGGCGACTAATGGTGCCTTTCGCGACGGCGGCGGCAATGGCTGGAATACCGGTGGCGTAATCATTGTGCAGGATGATGTCGTTGCCGGCTTGCACCGCCAACACGTCGGCGGTGGCGAGGTGCTGGGCGCGCGTAAAGTCACCGATAGCGCCCATGCTGAGGTCGTCGGTGATGATCACGTTTTGGTAATGCATTTGCTGGCGCAATAGTTGGGTGACCACTTTCGCAGACAGCGAGGCCGGGTAATTGGGGTCGATGGCCGTCATGATAATATGCGTGACCATGATTCCGTCGACCCCGGCGTCGATACCGGCTTGGAACGGTAACAAGTCTCGTTGCTGGAGTTGGGCTAACGGCCGTGCCGAGGTGGCAAAGCCCACGTGGGTATCACCCTGATCACCATAACCCGGGAAATGTTTGAGGGTTGCGCCAACCCCGGTTGATTGCATCACCGGCACCACCTGCTTAATGTAGTCGGCAGTGGCCTGATAGTTTTGGCCGAAGGTTCGCGCATAAATGAAGCTGGCCGGGTTGGTCGAAACGTCGGCAACCGGTGCAAAGTTCCAGTTGACGCCGAGTGCCGCCAGGTCTTTCTGGGCGGTCGTCGCGGCGGCGAGAACCTTGGCCATGCCGCCGACGCGGTTGGCGGCTTGCGGGGAAGGAAATGGCGTGTTGGCGTAGGTTAGACTGCTACTCAGGCGCGATACGCTGCCGCCTTCCTGGTCGGTGGCGATGAGTAACGGGACCTTGGCCTTGGCTTGATCGGCACGCACGACGGTAGCGACTTGGGCCGCGGTTTTTCCAGTCAGGTCGCGACCAAATAAGATCAAGCCGCCGAGGTGGTACTTCGCCACGGCGGTTTGGGCGTCCGTTGGTGAGGCCGGCGTCGGGGCCACGAATAACTGGCCGATTTGTTCTTCGAGGCTCATGCGATTGATGTAATCGGTGAGTTGCGCGTCAGTGATGGTCGCGGCGGCTACCGGCTTCGGTCCGCTCATTAGCACCCCTGCTATTAGCGCGAACACGATGACTTGTCCGAGTTTCATTGGTCCCCTCCAGTGATTGATAGGTTTATCATACTCGACTTTCCGTTGCCGGGTGAGCGCCCCGTGAATTTTGCCCGATGAGAACCTTGGTTTTTCCTAAAAAACGGCGCGGCAGCTAGCCGGCGTGTCGTCGCCGCTAGGGTGTTATGGTATGCTAGCTCTAGCAATTCTTAGAAGGGGTCCCGACATGCCGAACAAGCGGCGGTGGTGGCGCTTTGGATTGACCGCGGTGCTCAGCGTCGCGTTGGTCTGTTCGATCGCGTTCAACCTCCTATTTCAAATCGATTATACAAAAGGGGTTTCCATGGCCCCAACCTTAGCCGATGGGCAGATGCTGGTGGTGTGGCGACCTAAGGCGATGGCGACGCTACACGTCGACTATCACGCCGGCGACATTGTCGTCGCCAAGAACGAGTCGGCCAAGCTCGGCTTGAAAGAAGGCGATTTGCTGGTGAAGCGGCTGATTGGCTTGCCTGGGCAAACCGTCGGCGTGACGCGCAGTACCGTGGAGATTAACGGCCGGCCGCTGGGCGAGCCGTATGTGGTGCACGCCATGGATAACGTGGACTATGCCTATGGTGGCGAGGCCAACGGCGGGAGCTACTTCCGCACGCCGGGCTACACCGCGACGACGAAGCTCACTGCGCACCAGTACTTTTTGCTCGGAGATAACCGGCCACAGTCTGCGGATTCGCGCTGGTTCGGCCCTGTTCGCCAAGCGCAATTGCGCGGTAAGGTGGCGGCCATTTTGACTTTGGATTATCAAAACACGCCTCAGCGGCTGCTCGGGAATGCGTTAACGGCGGCACCATTTCTCTTGGTGGCCCTGTTGATTCTGGTTGGCAGCATCGGCAGGCGGCAACCGCAAGCTTAGCAAGGGGTCATGACCCCTTGCTTTTTTGCTGTCAACATCTAACACTTTTGTTATCTTGACATCAATTGTAATGAGCAGACCTGACACCTGTGGTATTCTCATAGCAGTGATTGATCGGCATGGGGCCGGTCGGGAGGAGCAATTATGGCAACGATATTGAAGGTTACGGGCCTGAAGAAGGCGTTCGGGCATCATCAGGTGCTGCGTGGCGTGGACTTCACGGTTGAAACTGGCCACATTGTCGGCTTGGTCGGCCCAAATGGTGCTGGGAAAAGTACCATCATGAAGGCCGTGTTGGGCTTAATTCCGACCAACGCCGGGACCATCGAAATCGACGGGCAAGCGGTGGCAATCACGAGCCACCAGGCGCTGAAGCAGGTTGGGGCACTCATCGAGTATCCCGGCATCTATCCGTTCTTGACTGGGATGCAGCACCTGACCTTGTTTGCCAAGAAGAAGAATCGGGCCGAGCATATTCAGCGGATCGTGGCAGGGCTCGGCATGGGGCCGTACATCAACGCCAAGGCCAAGTCCTATTCGCTGGGGATGAAGCAGAAGCTCGGCATTGCCCAGGCGCTGGTGAACCGGCCACGCTTAGTGATTCTCGACGAGCCGATGAATGGGCTGGACCCACAGGCGGTGAAGGACCTTCGTGATCTGATTCAAGCCGAGGCGAAAAATGGAACCAGTTTCCTCATCTCGAGCCATATCTTAAGCGAACTGGAAAAACTGGCCGATGACGTGTTGGTCCTCAACGAAGGCCACATCATGCAGGAAACGAGCATGACCGAGCTGGAAACGGCTAACGGCGTGTTGTACACGTTGCATACGG
Organism: Lacticaseibacillus nasuensis JCM 17158; assembly: GCF_001434705.1. GTDB lineage: Bacteria > Bacillota > Bacilli > Lactobacillales > Lactobacillaceae > Lacticaseibacillus > Lacticaseibacillus nasuensis. The sequence goes on along the minus strand of NZ_AZDJ01000003.1, from coordinate 58,494 downwards.
TCGACGATGCTGCCGCGCGGACGGCCATTACCGCCGCTGGGCTGACGTTGGAGGCAGGACCGGGACTAACAGTTCGGCAAACCACTAACGCGACGACGCTGAATCGGACGCTGGTGGCCGTGGTCAATGCCGGCATCAACATTCAAAGCATCGACCAGTCGCATCCGGACTTGGAGTCGACATTCCTGCAAATGGTCGCGCAAAGCAAGCAGAAGGAGGCCTAGCTCATGGGGACATTGATTGGCCAGGAATTATTCAAACTGGTGCACAAGGTCGGCACCTGGATTGCAGTGGGCGTAATGGTCGTCATTCAGTTTGCCTTCATCGCGGGCGGTTTGATTTACCCGAAGGTCTTCAATCAGGCGGGGATGATCACCAGCGATTTTGTCGCAGACAGCATTATCGTCTTCATCATGATTGCCAGCACCGCGAGCATCATCGCGATGGAGTTCCAGTACGGGACCATCCGGCAATTGCTCTACCGGCAGTATTATCGTAGCCAGGTTTTCATCAGTAAATTGATCACGCTGGTCATCCAGTTGGTCTGCCTGCACCTCATCGCCTCGTTGGTGACCATGGTGGCTTCGCTCGTGGCATTCCCCGACTTTGACTGGACAGCCGGTGATCACCTGAAGAACTACGCCTTGACACAAGGTGGCGAAACGTTAACGCTACTGTTGCTTCTGAGCGCCGTGTTGCTATTGGCGACCTTGTTTAAAACCAACGCCGCCGCGATTGCCGTGGGTTTTGTCGGCTATTTTCTCGTTGAAATCGCGGGCACTATCCTCATTTCCCTGATTCAAAAATGGGAATGGCTGAAGTGGCTGCCGTTCACCATGTTGATGACTAGCAGTCAGATTCTGACGCCCGGGCTGAAGTCGATGACCAAGCTCGACTTGCCTTGGATGATTGGGCTGACTTGTGCGTACACCGTCTTGTTGACCGTGATTTCTTACCTCAGTTTCCGCCGGCGGGCGGTTTAAGGAGTAAACAATGGCAGATATTCTGGTGACCACTACCGAGCGGGTGCCTGGACATGACTACGAGGTGATCGGTGAGGTTTTTGGCCTGACCACGCAGTCGAAAAACATGTTTAGCGACATCGGGGCTAGTTTGAAAAACATCGTGGGCGGTGAAATCAAGGCCTACACCAAGATGTTGCAGGAGTCGCGGGCAACGGCGATTGAGCGACTCCAAGCCGAAGCCGCAGAACGTGGCGCAGATGCCGTGGTGATGATGCGGTTCGACTCCGGATCGATCGGTGCCGATATGCAGTCCGTGGTCGCTTATGGCACGGCAGTTAAGTTTATCTAAGTCAGTGATGGCGGGTGACAGCAGTCACCCGCTTTTTTCGTGCAGCGTGGGCAAACTCGGCGAATTCCGTGCTTGGTCGCGCCATTCTCCTCATGATAGCGGTACAATAAATGAAAAGCATCACAGGAGGGGCCTATGCGTCAACATCGCCAACGCTATACCGTTGTGAATACACGCGGTGATTATCTGGTTAATGATAACCTGCTGTTACTGCCGGAATGGACCCCGGATATTCGCCAGCTGTGGCTGACCACTAGCAAGGTCGAAGCCGCCCGAGTGGCCAACCAAGTCGGCGGTCGTGCCTGTGCGATCACCTTAGAGCCACTACCGGTCGAGACGCATCACGCGATGCGTGGGATTCCGGTAAGCGTGCAACAGCAGGTGATTACGCTGCACGAGCAAGGGTTGTCTTACCGCGAAATCGCTCGCTTGTTGTCGATTGCCAAGTCGACGGTGGGCAATATCGTCAATCGTCACTGAGCCATCATTGATTTTGCACAGACTGGGCATGCCGCCATCACGAAATCATCACAATTCGCCGGTAGTATTAACAACATAGAAATGAGCTACCCCCTTATTTCTACCAACCCAGTTTTCTTTTCGCACCGCACGTGCCCGCGTGTGGTGCACTCCTCCACGTCGAGTGCACACTCGACTAACCCCAACCCCGAGACCACCAAGCCCATGGTGGTCTTTTTTGATGGCATATTTTCTGACCAATGTCATGAAACCTGACATGAACAATGGACAACGCCCCAGATTTCCAATAAGGTTAAACTATTGTGTATTAATTCTGGAGTAGAAAGTGGTGTTGACATGAAACGTAAATGGCTTTGGTCCACCTTGGTTGCCGGTTTCGTCGCATTGATGGTGGGGTTTGTCCCGCAGCCAACTCAGGCGGCCACCGAATCGTACACAATCGGCACCGATGTCACCTTTCCGCCGTTCGAGTTTGCCAATAAACAAAACCAGTATGTCGGCATCGACATCGATTTGATGAATGCCATCGCCAAACAACAAGGCTTCAAGGTGACCATCAAGCCGCTGGGGTTCAATGCGGCGGTACAGGCTTTAGAGGCCGGGCAAATCGATGGCGTGATTGCCGGGATGAGTATCACCCCGGAGCGCCAAGAGAAGTTTGCCATGAGCGATCCATATTATCAGTCCGGGACGGTCATGGCCGTGGCCAAAGACGCCAAGATTAAGGGGCTGAGCGGTTTGCGCGGCAAGCGAGTCGCGGTGAAAACCGGGACCGCCTCGGCCGATTACGCCAACGCGCAAAAGAAGAAATATGGGTTCAGCGTCGTGACCTTTGACGATTCGAACAATATGTACCAAGACGTCATGACCGGGAACTCCGCGGCGTGCTTCGAGGATAAGCCGGTGATGCAATACGGCATCGCCAGCGGTATGAAGCTCAAAATCGTCGGCAAGACGACGATGAAGTCGGATTATGGGATTGCCATCAAGCGCTCGGAGTCGGCTACCTTGTTGAAGAAGGTTAACGCGGGGCTCAAGGCGTTGAAGGCCAATGGGCAATACGACAAGATTGTCCGCAAGTACCTCGGTAACGGTAGCGAAGCGGCACAGAAAAAGAAGACCGCGGGCACCAGTGAAACGGATCGCAGTTTCATGGGGTTGTTGAAGAGCAACTGGGGAACCTTAATGAGTGGGCTACAACAAACGTTGTGGCTGACCATTCTTGGGATCCTGTGCGCCACCATCGTCGGCGTATTGGTCGGCTTGCTCGGCGTCGTTCCTAACAAGTTTGCGCAAGGCGCGGCGACGACGTTCATCTACATTTTCCGCGGCTTGCCGATGATGGTATTGGCGCTGTTCATCTACAGTGGCGTGCCGAGCCTGATTAACGAGAAAATCCCCGCCTTCGTCGCCGGGATCATCACCCTGACGTTGAACGAAGGGGCTTATACCGCCGCCTTTGTCAAAGGGGGCATCGCTGCCGTTAACCCCGGCCAAATGGAGGCTGCGCGCAGCCTCGGCCTGCCATGGGGCAAGGCCATGCGGCGGGTTATCTTGCCACAAGGAATCAAAATCATGGTGCCGAGTTTCATCAATCAGTTCATCATCACCTTGAAGGATACGTCGATTCTTAGCGTGTTGGGGTTACTTGAACTGACCCAAACCGGGAAGATCATCATCGCCCGCAACATGGAAGGATTCAAGATCTGGTCGATGATTGCGCTGATTTATCTGATTATCATTACGTTGCTGACTTGGCTGTCGAATTGGGTTCAAAAGAGGGTGAATGCTGCATGACGATTCCACGTGTTGAAATGAAAAATGTCCGCAAGCGATTTGGGGACAACGAAGTCATCAAGAACATCAATCTCAAAGTCGACGATAACGAGGTCGTCGTGTTGATTGGACCATCCGGTGCCGGGAAAAGTACGGTGCTGCGCATGATCAACGGCTTGGAAACGACCACCAGTGGCGAGATTCTCATCGATGGTGACGATATTGCCCACGCCGGGAAAAGCATCAACCAGATGCGCGAGAAAATCGGAATGGTGTTCCAGCACTTCAACCTGTTTCCGAACATGTCGGTGCTGGATAACATCACGCTGGCGCCGGTCGAGCTCGGGATTCGCAACAAAGCCGATGCGGTGACGCAAGCCAAGCAATTTCTCGAGGTCGTCGGGCTGACGGATAAGGCCGACGCGATGCCGGCATCGCTGTCTGGCGGCCAAAAGCAGCGGGTAGCGATTGCCCGGGCGCTGGCGATGCATCCGGAGATCATGTTGTTCGATGAGCCGACCAGTGCGCTGGACCCGGAAATGGTCGGCGATGTGCTGGGCGTCATGCGGCGGCTGGCCAAGCAGGGGATGACGATGGTCATTGTCACCCACGAAATGGGCTTTGCCCGGGAAGTGGCTGATCGCGTCGTCTTCTTTGCCGATGGCGAACTGCTGGAACAAGGCACGCCGACAGACATCTTTGACCATCCGCAACATCCGCGCCTGCAACAGTTCTTGAAGCAAGTTCTAAACGTCTAATAACATGAAAACGGCCATCCTACTTTTGCAGGATGGCCGTTTTGACGTCTCGCAATTACTTTTGCTCGGCGAGTTTTTTATACAAGTCGACGATTTCGCCGGCCAAGTCGCGGAAGGTGATGGCGTTCATCAAGTGGTCTTGACCGTGCACCATGAGTAACGTGACCTTGGCGTGGTCACCATTGGCCTCGGCCGTGAGCATCCCGGTTTGGGCGTTGTGCGTCTCGGTCAGGAAGTTGTCTGCTTCCTTCAGCTTGGCGTCGGCGGTGGTGAAATCGTTGACCTTGGCGGCGTGGATTGCCTCGAAGGCGGCGCTTTTGGCGTTGCCACCGTTGACAATCAGGCCCATCGTTGCGGATAAGTTTGCGGATTCGTCTGCCATTATTCGTTCTCCTTTGCGTTGTCTAGCCTCATCATACCATGCCCGCCGTTTTCGTGGACAGGAGAAACCGCGTCTCGGTATGCTAAAGGCAAAAGGAGGCATTCATCATGGCACGCTTAGGCATTTCACTCTACCCAGAACAATCCACCCCCGCCGCGGATCGCGCATACTTGCAGCTGGCTCACGAGCTCGGGTACCGGCGGGTGTTTACTTCACTGCTGCAGCTCACCTCGGCCGACGGGGAGGACTTAGTTGCCCCGTTTCGCGACACGGTCGCTTTTGCCAACCAATTAGGCTTTGCCGTTATTGCTGACGTTAATCCCGCCTTGTTCTCTGACCTTGGCATCACCTATCAGGATCTCAGCTGGTTCGACGCGTTAGGCGTCTGGGGGATTCGGCTCGACGAAGGCTTCACCGGTAGCGAGGAGGCGGCGATGACCCGCAACCCCTTTGGCTTGAAAATCGAGCTGAACATGAGCCACGGTGGCCAGTACCTGGCCAACATCCTCAGTTACTCGCCGAACCGGGCCAACCTCATTGGCTGTCACAACTTCTATCCGCAACAATACACCGGGTTGGGGGATGCCCGGTTTACCGAGTATTCCCAGCCCTATCGCGAAGCAGGGTTAACCAGCGCCGCGTTCGTCACGAGCCACGAAGCGAGCTTCGGGCCGTGGCCGGTGAACGAAGGCCTCCCAACATTGGAAAGCGATCGCGAGCGGCCCATCGCCAGTCAAGTGATGCACCTGCGCCTCACAGATGCCGTCTCGGACATCTTGATCGGCAACGCCTATGCCAGCGATGCCGAGTTGCGCGCGGCGGCTGCCGCATTCTCGGCCCCTAATCCAGGGCTACAGGTCGAGCTGGCGCCAGACATCACCGCCATTGAGCGCGAAATTGTCTTGTTGCCCGCACATCTCTACCGCGGCGATGCCAGCGATTATTTGATTCGCGACACCCAGCCGCGCGTGACCTATCGCGCCGAAAGCATTTCCGCCCGCGCCGGGGCCGCTGCGCTGCGGCGCGGCGACGTGGTTGTGGTGAACAATGACTACGCGCGCTATAAGGGGGAATGCCAAATCGTGTTGCGCCCCGTCCCCAATGACGGTCGGCGCAATGTCGTGGGCCACATCGCCCAAAGCGACCTGGCGTTACTGGACGAGCTACGACCGTGGCAGCAGTTCGACTTGTTGGCAGATTAATTCAGCACCGCAGTGAGTTCGGCGGCCACACTGGCGGCATAGCCACCACCGAACTTGTCCAGATGCACCATCAAGTAATACAGCCGGTAAAAATGCGCGCGCTGGGCAAAGCCCGGCGCCAGCGGGTAGGCATTTTGGTACGCCTCATAAAATGCCGCATCAAAGCCGCCAAATACGGTGGTAATGGCCAAATCAAACTCGCGGTCACCATAAAACGCCGCCGGATCGATCAAGGCGGGTGCACCGCTGGTCGTAAACAAATAGTTGCCACCCCACAAGTCGCCATGCAACAGCACCGGTGTCGTGTGATGGGCGGCTAACGCAGCAACAATGACGGCGCGCGCCTGCTGGTAGCGCGCCGTTTCTGTGGCTTGCCAACGGCCATCCCGGCGCAGCTTGGCAGCTAAGGGGTCCAAGCGGTCCCCGATAAAGAGAGTCGCCCAATCAGCCGCCCAGTGATTAGTGAAGGAGATACTGGTGCCAACATAGGGGTAGTCGAAGCCGTACTGACCGGTGGGACTGGGGAATTGATGCAACTTAGCGACCAGTCGCCCCAAGTCGGCCTGACTGCCACGGCCACGTTCGAGGTAGGTTAAGACCAAGTAGGCGGTGCCGGCGTTAACACCGGTGGCGACCACTCGCGGGGCCAAGACACCAGCTTGGGCCAAGGCCTTGAGCCCGGCTACCTCGCCGGCATAAAAACTCGCCGGCTGGTGCGGTTGGGTCAGCAAAAAACGCGGTCCGGCAGTGGTGTCTAGGCGATAGGCGCGATTGACATCGCCACCGCCAACCGGGACGACCGCTTGCAGGCCGGGAATCGGTAATTGGGTAAACCAGGAGTTGGCCATCTTACTCACCCAGCCCAAATGCTGGGTCGTATTGAATCGTCCCGGTGATGGTGGCCAAGGCGTTAGCGCGAAGCGGGCGAATCTGCAAGTATGGCGCGCTGTGCGGAATCGGGGCGGTGATGCCGAACCGTTCGGCCAGCTTGAAACCAAACCGGGAATAATAAGCGGGGTCGCCAAGCACGCTAATCGCGGCGGCACTATTTTCGCCAGCTTGGACGCACAGGTAGTTGATTAAGGCGCTACCCAGCCCTTGACCTTGGAATGCCGGGGCGATGGCCACAGGCGCCAGCACTAAAATGGCGGTCGTACCGACGCGCGCAGGACTTAACAAGGCGCACCCGACGATTCGACCAGCGTCGTCGCTGACGACCGCGTCATAGTCGGCGCGGTAGTGTGGGCTGTCGCGCAATTTTGCCACGAGCTCGCCTTCCGTGCCGTCGTGGTGGGCGGCCTTGGCGAAGGCCGCCGTGACGACGGCCTGGCTAGCAATAAATTGACTTGGTTTAGTCGGGGTGATGCGCATGATGATCGTCCTTTCTTATGAATCTGGAAATAGGTGGTGAATAAAGCGGTCGGGGTCGGCCAGGAAGTTTCGCATGAATTGCACGTGGGCAATGTCGTCGAAGCGGGTCGGGGCAAGCGTGTCGCCCAGTTCATAGAGTGTTGCTCCGGGCAGTGCCATCAGGATCGGGGAGTGTGTGCTCAAGATGAACTGGGCCCCTGTAGCCGCCGCGTCGTGAATCAGCGCCAACAGGGCCAGCTGATTTTGCGGCGTCAACGGTGCCTCTGGTTCATCGAGGAGGTATAACCCGCCAGACCGCAACCGACGCTCAAACATCCCCAAAAAGGCCTGTCCGTGCGAAAGGTGGTCGAGGTTGGCGGCGTACATGTGGCGGATTTCCGCCAAGGTGTTTAAGTAAGGTTGCCGTTCGAGGCTGGTTGGGTCAACGGCGTCGATGCGGGCAAGCTCCTGAGTCGCAAAGGCTTGGCGCTCTCGAGTAGCCCGCAAGTAGGAAATAAAGTCGTCGGCGCGGAAGAAAAAGCCGCCTCGCGTCTTGTGCGTCCATTCGAGCTTGAAGTGTGCCCCGAGTTCGCGCGCTAAATCATACTCTTTATTATCGACCAAGGCGGCGCCACTCATGAGGATGGCCTCGTAGTTGGTGGCGATGGCTTCTAACAAGGTCGATTTACCGCTGCCGTTTTCGCCAACCAGAATGGTGATTGGTGTCGTGAACGTTAGGCCGGGCCATCCTTGCAACCAAGGAAGGTTGAAAGGATAGGCCTGAGTGGCGGCCGGGGCGTGATAGCGAATGCGGGTGAGTAACATGGGGACTCCTTAGTCTGTTGCCAGTAAAAATGGCGCAGTGGGCTGATACCAGGTGAGAATTTCGGTAATCGTGGCTAGCGGTAGGTAGTTCACGGTGAGTGTTTCGTTGCTGTCCCCGGCGCGCACGTTGACCTCGAGGTGGCCAAGATTATGCTGCGCGAGCCAGACGCTATTTTTCACTGTCAGCGACTGGATATTGGCTCGCCGGACGTAGAAGCGCTCGCGGGCCCACCAGCTGCCGGTTTGCACGCAGAGAATCGTCTCGGCAGCCACCGCCACACCGGATTGCCGGGCGGCATTGTATGCCTGTGCGCCGAAGAACACCAGCCAGAGGACTGCGCCTAAGCCTGCCCAGCCGAGCCAGCTCGGTAACCAAATCCCTGTAGCTACCAGCCCCGGCACCAACCAAACGAGGTTGCCGATGATCACATTACGCACGTAGTACCACCGGTGGGTCGGTGCCACCATCGTCAAGGTGGGGGCAATTGCCGGTAGCCAAGCGACAAACCGGCGGGCCGTGGCGAGACTGGCCGCAGTGCGCACCACCGGCAACATGACCAGGTCGTTTTCCTTTTCGTCGTCAGCCGCGTTGCTGGCGGTAAGGGCTTGGATGGTAGTGAGGCCGCACCACTGGCGAAGCAGGCTTTGCTTGAAGCGTAGGGCCTGGATGCGGTTCAAGCGCACGGAGACACTGATGGTTTTGAACAGGCCGCGCGTAGCCGTGAGGGTCTCCCCGGTACGGGTGAGGGTGAAGTGGAAATAGCGCTGCAGGATGTTCAAATACGAAACAGCCAGGCCAATGACGAGGACGATGACAACTAGAGCGGCAAGTAGCACCACGGCGAGGTGAGCCATTTGGTTGTCGATGGTGTGTTGCCAGGAATCCGGCGCCAAGTCGGTGAACTTGTCGATTAGCCAGAACATCCCGGTGATGATCGGGATGAAGCCTAACGAGGTTAAGGCGAAGACGTTCAGGTCATGCGCATCGATGCGGTAGCTGGAGCCAGCGGGGGTGGCGGGAGCGGCCTGTGAGGCCATTGCTGGCGTTGGCTCAGTTGGCTTGGGATGGTGGCGCCGAGCTTCGATGGCAGTGGCCACGCTCAGCGGCACGGCGTACAAGGCGGCTTCACCGCCTTTGCCTTCTTGGCCCGAGGTTTCAAGCGTCACGCTTTCTAAGTGAAAAGGGCGCAGAAAGAACCACTGCTGACGTTGGACGGTTTGGATTTTCGCGTAAGGGATGTGGCGTACTTTACGGACAAACAGGCCGGTATTGATAGTCACGGCGTCGACGTCGAGCAAGTAAGTGAAGCGGCCGTAGCGTACGCCTACCAGCACGAGGCACAAGGCCAATATCGCCAAACCACCGGCTAAGGCTTGCAGGCCGCCGCCTTTGAATAGGCCCACGACCATGATTAATAGCGCCCACCCCCAGCTCTTGACCTCTTCGATGAGCATCAGCACCAAGGCTAACACAGGCAGATGCTTAGGCGTCATCGCGCGCCTCCTGGGCCAGCTGCATGATCCGATCGCGGAGCTGGCCAGCCACGGCAGTCGTTACGCCGGCGATGCTGTGTTGCGTCGACGCCGTTTCGATTTGGACTTCCTGTAGTCCCTTGCTAGCGAGGAGTGGCCCCGCCTCAAGAGTGACGTTTTGGATGCGACTGATTGGTACGGCCTCTTCCTTGCGAAACACGAAGCCGCTTCGCAAATACACCGCCGTTTCGGTGATCAGATAGCGACCGAATGCGTAGCGGTACGGGATGAAGCTAAACTGCAGCAGGGGATGCAGAAGCCCAATGGCCAAGAAGATGCCGGCCAGCCACAGTGGCCAATGCCATAGCCCATGTGCGACGGTTAGACCCAAGGCGATGACAAGCCACACCCCACCCCAAATGACAGCGTGTAATCGCCACACCTGTTTGATGCTTGCTGGAAGCTGTTCACCCATGTTTTCTCCTCCGTGAAATCGAATTCAGCCATCACCGGGTAGTGTAGCATAGGCGACAAAAAAAGTCGCCGAAGTCGGCGACTGCATCAATAAGGCTGGTAAACGAATTCAACGAGTTGTTTGTGACTGGCGAAATTGATCTGAGTAATGGGTTGTTCGAGAATCTTCTGGTACTCTTCAAGCACGTCGTAAGGCAGCGGCGTCAGGAGATGCAAATCGTCGATCACATCGCTAACGGTCGTCGCGGTCGCGAGATCGACGAAGATATCCAATTTGTTCAGACAGTCACTCAACAACCCGGTGAACTCGCTGTCGGGTTTGCCGGTGGCGTCCGTCATCACAACTTGGGCGTGATTTAACGGCAAATGATCGAATTGAATCAGTTTCAATGCGGCAAAGACATTCATCGTGACACCTCGTGGCGGTTTTCCTTATTTTACGGCAATGCGTACCGAAAAAACAATCAGGTTCCCCAAACTGCTGTTTCACGTGAAACAAAAGGCGATGCCAGGGGCATCGCCACATTCTTATTTATCTGCGCGTTTTTGATACGTGCCGGTAGCGGTGTTAATCTGAATGACCTCACCCGTTTGGATGAATTCAGGCACGTTCACCACTAGGCCGGTTTCCAGGGTGGCGGGTTTGCCGCCAGAGGTCACGGAACCGCCCTTGATGGTCGGTTGGGTCTCGGTAATCTTCAAGTCGACGGTCGATGGCAGGGTAATCCCAATTACCTCGTCGCCGTAGAATTCGATTTGGACCATGGCGTTTTCGAGCAGATACAAGCGTTCATGCTCGATGGATTCGTCGGGGAGCTCGTATTGCTCGTACGTATCGGTGTCCATGAAGAAGCTGGTGCCATCTTGCTCATATAAGTATTGAGCGGATTTCTTTTCCAAGACGGCGGGGGTGATCTTTTCGGAAGGGCGCATCGTGGTTTGCACCGTGGACCCGGCGCGCACGTCGTACAACTTGAGCTGCATCAACGTGTTGCCTTTGCCTGGCTTGTGATGGTTGGACTCCAACACCTTGATTAATTTGCCATCTTTTTCAAACGTCATGCCTGCGCGTAATTCGATTGCTTCCATATTGTGCTCTCCTCATTGACCTGTTTCATCTATTCATGTGGGCGCCACAAACGTTGCGTGCGCCGCCCATTCCCGTAGCTCATTATGCCAGAGTTTACGGGTGGCGTAAACTCTGGCGCGTTGGCCGGGTGAGGATGTCTTGCTTGATGTAGTCGATGATTTGTTGATTCTCAGGCAAATCACTATGGCCGGCGTCTTGGCCGGACACGGTGATTTGCGTGTAATGCCGTACTTGGTTTTGAAAAATATACTTCCCTGCGCTGGCGCTGGTCAACGGAACTGTCCCGTCGCCAGCGTAGGTTTCGGTGCCGGCGACGGCATAAACAGTGAGTTGCTTTGGCAACTGGGCTCGTCCTTTGACCAAATCGTGGAGTAACTGCGTGCGGTTCAAGGGGTTAGACTCCTCGAGGTTGTACGGGGTACCAATGGTCATGAGCCGGGTCATGGTTGCGTCATCGGCGGTGAGGTATTTTTCTAGGAACAAGGTGAAAATCAAGCCGCCGTTACTGTGACCAATGCCGCGAAACTGGTTGAAATGGTACGTGGCAGCCAACTGTTTGAACGCGATGTTGAACCACTTGGCCTGTTGCTTAATGTGAGTGTAGCCGTCACGGTTATCCGAAAAGGCGACCACGATGTAGGGCTCATCGTCATGGGGCGCAATTGCTCCGGATTCACTTAGGCTACCGTCTGGGTGGACGGTGACCTTGAGGAGGCTGTGGCCGGTGGTTTGTTTGTTGAGCGTCGCAATTACGCTGTTGAAACGCTCCTGGGTGGCGCTTGAACCAGGAATGAAAATGATGGGTTGCAAACGGGAATTGTGGACGACGCGTTGCGAATGCACGGTTGACTTCATCCAGCGCTGAGCCGGCCAAGCCACGGCACCAATGAGTCCGCAGGCAAGCACGACCAGGAGCCACTTGACCCAAGGCTTATGCCACATGGCGCTCACCTCCTGCTTGAACCATCCGGACGAAAGGCAGGTAAATGGCCACGCTCACCACCAGGCACACGCTGGCCACGGCCAGTGCCGCCCAGTTGCCATTGGTGCCAAGCCATGCCCGTAACGGCCCAGGGGTTGAATCCGGGAGTGGGTAGACCGCCGGGGGCATCAGGTGTAGCGCCAAAGCGCCCCACGCGATCACTGAGCAGGCGGCCGGGGCCAACAAATAAGGAATTAGGAGCAGTGGGTTCAAGACCACGGGCACGCCGAGCCACAGAGGCAGGTTCAGATTAACCAACCCGGGACCTAATGCTGACCAGGCTAGGCGGCGCCGGTAGTGGCAAATGACCATTGCAATCAGCAAGCCTAGCGTTGCCCCCATTCCACCAAACGTCGCAAACGGGCGATAAATGGTGGCCGTGGTGAGTGGATACGGCACCTGGGTGAGGTGGGCGTGGGCCAAAGCGTAATTCAAGTTGGCCGCCCCGTGGGGATCGAGTAAGGCCAACTGCCGCACCGGCAGGCCTAGCCAACTGGCCAGTTGAATAATGGGTAGCCACAGGCCGCCGAGGAACCGTTCCAGTTCGGCAATTGCGCCAGTGACTACGGCGATGACGCTACCATGAGGAATCGCTTGTAAAGCGACTCGGCCGGCGGCGGCAATCGCCACCACCAGGCCCGACCACAACATGGCAAACCGGTGCCGAGCCAGCCAGCCACACCCAGCCCCAAGCAGCAGTCCGGCCAGCAACCAGGCACTGCTCAAGGCCGGTAGCGTCAAGGTCACAATGCCGCCGCGATCGGTGGTGGCGGCCAAGAGCAAGTAAGCAATCAACGCGGTACCCACGGCGAGGCGCTGGCGACCGGCGGATTCGGCGAAGACAAGGGCACTGATTCCCGCTGCGGCGATGCCCACCAGCCCCAAGGTGAACGTGCTCAGCAAGCTAAAGACTTGGTGCCAGTATGGGAAACCAGGGAGGCGGTGGGGCAGATCGTAGATTTGGGCGAAGAACCCGTCGCGGCTGACGCAACTGGTTAAAATGGCCTCACACCAGCTGCCAATCACGACCAATGGTAACAGCCGGGTAAACACGCGCTGAAGTTGCTGGTAGCTGTGATGTGCTTCTGTCCAGCGTTGAAGTGTAGTTAATTTTGTCCGCCACCCGTGCATGGTGCGACCTCCTCGTGGTACTCACTGTTATTCTAGCAGAGTTGTCGGTAGCTGATCGGGTGATTAACGGCAAGTTGGCCGCAAAAAAACCGAGCCTGAGCTCGGTTTCGGGTTAATGGATTTGATCGCCGCGAGCCGCAATGATTTTTTGGCCGTAGGGACTGGTATAGATCTTGGCCAGCTCAGCGGCAAACTCTGACTCGGGAATCGCGGCGCCAAAAAGTGGACTACCGGGTTCAAGCAACAAGCCAAAGCGCAATGGGCCGATGAAGAATGGGGTGAACCCGAAACGCGCCAAGACCGCTTCGACTTGCGGCTTGATGCTTTCGTGATCGGTGGCGTACGCCATCGCCCGCGGCACAGCAGGATGCCGGTCGACTTCGATTTCCAAGTCGTGGTAGCCCATGTGGTTGAATGCCTTGGCTACCAGCGCTTCGGGTAGCCAAGCTTGAATGACCTCGGATGATGATGTGTTAAAGTCCGAGATGAGATTCTTGGTGCCGTCGACTTCGGCCCAGTAGTTGGTGGCATCTAAGACGATTTTCCCAGCGAAGGCGGTCGGATCGAGGTCGCGGTAGCGGTTCAAGGGAATGGCAAGGATGATGATATCACTAGTCGCCACCACGGCTTCGGCCGTCATCGTGACAGCACCAGGCGCGAGGGTATCGATCACCCATTGCAAATCAGCGACGGAATGACGGCTGCCGATGTGAATCGACAGACCGGCTTGAACACCGATGCGGGCTAGAGTGGAACCAAGTTTGCCAGCGCCGAGAATACCGATAACTGGATCTGCCATTACGCTTCACCCCCTATGAGCTCCCGGACCCGTGGCACGACCTTGGTGGCGTAGTTCCGGATGGTCGCTTCGCGTTGGTGAATCAGCTGGCCGCCGGTGCCATACACGAGATCAAAACGGCTCATATCCAATGCCTTCATATTTTTGGCCAGCTTCTGCGCGACTTGCTCAGGCGTGCCGACATAGTAAGCCCCCTTGTCGATTTCAAACTCAAACCGGTCTCGCGTCATTGGGGCCCAGCCGCGGTCGATGCCGATGCGATCCATTTCGGCGCGAATGTATTGCCACCCGACCGATCTGGCTTCGGCTTCATCGTCAAGAATAATGCCATGCGCATGCATGCCCAACGGGTGCTCAGGTTTTTTCAGCTGTTGTGCCGCCTTGTGGTACAGGTCGACATAGGGCCGAAAACGCGTCGGTTCGCCGCCGATAATCGCAATCACCACGGGGATGTCGTAATAAACTGCCCGGATAATCGATTCCGGTGAGCCGCCTACCGCTAAGCTAGTGGCGATGGTTTCACCCTTGGGCAACTGCGGGTAAACCGTGGTGTTGGTCAGCTTCTGGGTGAACTTTCCCGACCAATTCAACTTGCCGCCGGCTAATAGCTTCTGCCACAGCGCGATTTTCTCCGTGAACAGTTCGTCGTAGTTCTGCAAATCGTAGCCATAAAGGGGAAAGGACTCGGTGAAGCTGCCGCGGCCGAGCATAATCTCCTCGCGGCCATGGCTGAGGCCATGCAAGGTGCTGAAGCGCTCGAAGACCCGCACCGGGTCGTCGCTGCTTAAGACGGTGACGGCAGTGCCGAGCTTGATCTGCTTGGTCACCATGGCGATGGCGCCGAGCACGATCTCAGGACTGCTGATGGCGAACTCCGGGCGATGGTGTTCCCCTAGCGCAAACATTTGCAAACCAAGCTCGTCGGCGAGCTGTGCCTCATGCACGACCTGACGCAGTGTCGCGTCTGCGCTCATGGCGGTCCCATCTTCTTGAAAGGCCAAGTCCCCAAACGTATCGAGGCCGAATTGTAATTTTGCTGGCATTATTTTTCCTCCGCGGTTACTTTTTGTAAGTATACTGTACCGAGAACCAAACCGAATTGCAAGTCCGAGGGCAAAATCGGTGACCATGGGGTAAAATGGCGAGGAACGGGAGGACGACTTCGTGGATCTTATCTTAGTAATGATTGCCGTGATGTTTCTTGGGAGTATTCGGCTGACACCGCGGCCCGATCACCTGGACCGCCAAACGACCGCTACCATTAATGGATTCTTTCTATTGTTGGTGATGTTCAGTCATTTCATCACCTATTTGCCTAGCGCGCCGCCGTTGACTCGGTTGTGGATGGGGACGAAAGGTGGACTGATTGTCACCACGTTTCTTTTCTTCTCCGGCTATGGCGTGATGACCCAAATAATGCGGCGCGGGCATGGCTATGTCGACAGTTTTCCCCGGCGCCAGCTGCTGTTTGTCTGGGTGAAATTTGCCGCGGCGATTACCGTGTTCCTTGTGGTGGCCTGGCTCCGGCACTTACCACTGCCGCCAATGCAGGTGGGCCTGGCCTTCGTGTTCGTTTTGCTCAGCACCCTAATCTTGGGCTGGGGCTTTGATCACGTCATCGACCGGACTTTGCGGCGGTCGATGCGCAAGGAGGTAACGGCATGACACAGTTAGTGACGGGCTTAGTGGCCCATGTTGATGCCGGCAAAACAACGCTAGCGGAGGCGTTGTTACATCGCGCCGGGAAGCTTCGGCAGCTAGGGCGAGTGGACAAAGGAGACGCGTTTCTTGATCCCGACGCCTTGGAAAAGGCGCGCGGTATCACAATTTTTTCACACACGGCGCGGTTGCAATACGACGATCTCACCTTGACCCTTTTGGATACACCCGGCCACGTGGATTTTGCCAGTCAAACCGAGCAGGTGTTGCCCGTGCTCGATGTGGCGATTCTGGTGGTGTCTGCCACTGCGGGCGTGCAAGGCTACACCCGCACCTTGTGGCGGCTCTTGGACCGGTATCGGGTGCCAACGGTGATTTTTGTCAACAAGTGTGACGCCGAAACTGCGAATTTTGCGGGCACATTGGCGCAGTTGCAAACGCAACTCGGTGCGGGTTGCCTCGACTGGACGGCCGGGTGGACCTCGGAGCTGGCCGAAGCGGTGGCGGTTCAAGATGACACCGTGTTGGCCGATTACCTCGAGCGTGGCGAGTTACCGCGAGCGACGGTTCAGGCGCTCATTGCCCAGCGCCAAGTTGTCCCAGTGTTTGCTGGCTCCGCCTTACGCGAAAACGGCATTGGTGAGCTGCTGACAGGGCTGAACGAGTGGGTCAAACCCCGTCCGGCCCAAGCCGAGTTTGCCGCGCAAGTATTTAAAATTACTCACGACAAGGCTGAGCGGTTGACCTGGTTGCGCGTGCTCGGCGGGCAGCTGCAAGCTAAGGCGATGCCGTTGCCCGAGCAGAAGATCAATCAGTTGCGGCAATACGACGGCGAGAAGTATACCGTCGTGCAGACGGCGCAGGCCGGCGATATTGTCGCGGTGACCGGATTGACCGGCACTTGGCCTGGCCAGGGGTTGGGGGCGGCCACCACCGAGCCGGCACCAATGCTGCAACCGGTGCTCACCTATGCCTTACAACCGGGTCCCAATGACATTCATGATTGTTTGGCCGCGTTGCGGGAACTGGAAGACGAGGACCCGTTGCTGCAAGTCAGCTGGTCTGAGCAACTGCAGGAACTGCGGGTACAACTGATGGGCCACGTCCAACTGGAAATCTTGACTGAGGTGTTGGCCTCGCGGTTTCACCTGACGGTCTCCTTCGATGCCGGCAGCATCTTGTACCGAGAAACTGTCACCAAGCCGGTGGAAGGCGTCGGCCACTTCGAACCGCTTCGCCATTATTCCGAGGTGCATTTACGCATCGAGCCCCTGCCGCGCGGGGAGGGCATCCGGTTTGCCAGTGAATGTTCACTAGAGGTGCTTGGCCGCAACTGGCAACATCAGGTACTGACTGCCCTTGAGGCCAAGACGCACCTTGGGGTATTGATTGGCGCGCCCCTTACCGACGTGGCGATCACTTTGACGGGTGGGGCCGCGAACTTGAAGCATTCAAGCGGCGGCGATTTTCGCGAAGCCACCTGGCGGGCAGTCCGGCAGGGGCTGATGATGTTGCGACCAACCGGGCTACAACTCCTTGAGCCGTGGTATCAATTCACTTTGCACGTGCCGAGCACTGCGGTCGGTCGCGCAATGAGCGATATTCAACGCATGAGTGGCGAATTTGCCCCTCCTGAGACCCAAGGCGACTGGGTGAGCCTCACCGGCACCGCACCGGTGAGCGAGCTGCAAGACTATGGCCCGGCCGTGACCGCATACACCCACGGGCAGGGACAATTGGACTGTGTCGTGGCGGGCTACCGGCCTGCGCATGATGCTGACGCCGTGATTGCCGCGGCGGGGTATGTCCCAACCGCGGACCTGCCGAACACGCCAGATTCCGTTTTTTGCGCACACGGGGCGGGGTATCCGGTCGCGTGGGATGCCGTGCCGCAAGCGGCGCATTGTCCCTATCAGTTGCAACCGTGAGTGCTATACTCAACACATTAAGGGGGCAATGAGTTTGGTTAAAATCGAAGAAGGCTACATGCCATTTCATGAATTCAAAACGTATTATCGCATCGTAGGTGAACGCACACCTGGCAAGGCGCCGTTGCTGCTGATTCACGGTGGACCAGGCTCTAGCCATAATTATTTTGAGTTGCTCGACGATTACGCCGACACTGGTCGCCAGCTGATCATGTACGATCAAGTCGGGTGTGGGTTGTCGAGCCAACCCGAAGACGAGAAGTGGTACGTCAAGGAAACTTGGGCGGAGGAACTGATCGCTTTGCGGCAGTATCTTCACCTCGACGACATCCACATGCTTGGTCAGTCCTGGGGCGGAATGCTGGAAATGTTTTACCTCACCCACTATGACCAAACCGGGATTCGGTCGGTGATGATTGATGGGTCGCCGGCGTCGATCAAGCTGTGGACGCAAGAGCAGCACCGGTTGATTCAATACCTCAGTTATGAAGACCGGCAGGCCATCGCAGAAGCGGAACGCACCGGCGACTTTACCGGTGCGCAGTACTTAGCCGCCAATGAACGATACATGGCTGCCTATTGCTGGGATACGCCAACGGCCGACTCGCCGGAGCCGATGCGGCGGCCGACGCACGGGCAGCGCGCCAGCTACATTGCTGAAGGGCCTAACGAGTTTACCGAGAATGGCACGTTGAGCGATTACGACGTGACCGATGATTTGCACAAGATCCACGTGCCGACACTGGTGACGAATGGAACCGATGATTTGTGCACGCCGCTGATTGCCAAGTCGGTGTATGATCACATTCCCGGGGCCAAGTGGCATTTGTTCGCGAATTCTCGGCACCTGGCGCTGTTGGATCAGCCCGCCGAATTCCGGCAGGTCTTAGACGATTGGCTAACGGCTAACGATTAAGGACAATTCAGCTAGCGCGCCGGCGCGGATAGTGAAAATGAGTGATGACGACGAAACGGGCGGATCCGCAATTTGGGTCCGCCCGTTTTTTGATAGCGGTAACAAAGCCGACAGCCTTGCGCCGCGCTGCCTGCTCCCATACGCTGGAAGGAGATTGGAGGCGATGGCAATGGGTGCTTGGTACGACCATGCAATCATCTATCAGATTTATCCCAAGTCATTTCAAGACAGCAATGGGGATGGAGTTGGGGACCTCAACGGGATTCGCCAACGGATCCCGTATTTAACGCAGTTAGGAATCAACGCCGTGTGGTTGAATCCCGTCTTCACGTCGCCGCAGGTGGACAACGGCTATGACGTGGCCAATTACTACGCCATTGACCCGGCGATGGGCACCATGGCGGATATGGATGACTTGATTCAGGCGTTGCACGAGGCGGGGATTCACGTGATTCTCGACTTTGTGTTGAATCACACGTCGGATCAGCATCCGTGGTTCCAAGATGCCTTGCGCGGCCCGGCGAGTCTGTATCGCGACTATTATATTTTCGCCGGTAGCCACAACCAGCGGCCGAATAACTGGGGGAGCTTCTTTGGCGGCTCTGTCTGGGAGCCGGATCCCAGCGGTAGCGGCCAGTCCTATTTTCACTTGTTTGACAAGCACATGCCGGACTTGAATTGGGCGAATCCCGAGGTGCGCCACGCCATGGGCGATGTCGCCAATTATTGGCTGCAAAAAGGAATCGATGGACTGCGCGTCGACGCGTTCATTCACATTGCCAAGGCTGCGTTAGATCAAGATTTGCCGACGCCAACTGGCACGAGCGCGCCCGTGACTGCCGAGCCATTTTACGCGAACCTGCCTCAGGTGCAAAGCTGGTTGCGGCCGTTTTGCGCGCAACTCAAGGCCGACTATCCCAACGTCTTCTTGCTCGGGGAGGCAGCGAGCGCCAACGTTAATCTTGCCGTGGATTACACGGCACCTGACCGCGGGCTGATGGACAGCGTTGTGACTTTCCGTTACTTCACGGATAGCAAGGCTGGGCTTGATCCCAATTTGCCCGAACAGTACCAAACCCATCAGCTCGATTTTGCGGCGTTCAAGCAGACGCAAGCCGTGTGGCAACAAACGCTAGCCGGCGTCTCGCAGCCCACGCTGTATTGGGGCAATCACGATATGCCGCGGGTGAATGGCCGCGTTGCGCACACGCCGACGCAGGCGCAGAGCTTGGCCATGCTGATGTATCTCCAACGCGGGATTCCGATTATCTATTACGGCGAGGAACTTGGCATGCAAAACCTCACGTTGCCCACTGCCGAAGCGTTTCATGATCCGAGTGTGAACGCATTTGTTCAGGAGGCAGTGGCTCACGGCATCAGTGAACCCGATGCCTTGGCCATGGCGAGTGCGAACCACAAGCTGCCGGCGCGCGGGCCGATGCAATGGACTGCTACCGGTGGCTTCACCAGTGGCACCCCGTGGCTTACCGGGCAGGCAGAGCCGCTGGCAAGTGCGGCCGAGCAAGCCAAAACACCAGGGAGCACTCTGGTGTTTTACCAGCACTTATTGGCGTTGAAGCGCCAATCATTGTTCCAAACGGGAGACTACCGCCTGTTGACCACTGACGCCGCAAGTTATGTCTACCAGCGACGCCTGGGCAATCAGGTGGCGATTGTCGCTGTGGCGCTCGGTGAAACCGAAACGACCATCAAATTGCCGGCTGGGCGCTATCATGTGCGCCTGCAAACGGGCGATGCGACGTTGACCGGGCACACCTTAACGCTGGGCGCGCATGCCGGAGTGGTGTTGAGTTAGCTTTCACAACTTAATCGTGCTCGCGAAGGCAAGCTGCTGCACACAGGACCACCTCGTACCCGAAAGGCAAAGACCGCCTTTCAAGCACGAGGCGGCGCCTGTGCTCCGCCTCTTCCCGCCTTCGCTCACAACTTAATCGTGCTTGCGAAGGCAAGTTGCTGCACACAGGACCACCTTCGCTCGCAACTGACAAAGGAGTTCATTCATGAATATTGCTGCTATGGGCCACCGGCCTGAAAGTGAAGACTGTTTCTTGTATACCGACCACGAATTGCGCCTGCGGTTTCGAACTGCAAAGGGCGATGTGGCGGCGGTAACGGTGATTTACGGCGATCCGTACTGGAGTCTGCCAGATGCAACTGGAAAGGTGACTTATCGGTACCAGACACAAGCGATGACGCGGATTGGCAGTGGGGAGACTCATGACTATTGGGCCGTTACCCTGACGGCGCCATTCGATCGGATTCAGTACGTGTTTGCTGCCAGCGGTCAGGATGGCACGACCACCTTGTTCGGCGACCGCGGTCCACGGGAGGATAGCGAGGCCCAACGCCAAGAGCTTGGGAACTATTTCCGCGTGCCGTATTTTCACGCGATTGACCGCACGCGAGTCCCGGCTTGGGTAAGTGAAACGGTGTGGTATCAAATCTTTCCTGAGCGGTTTGCCAATGGCGACTCGACCAATGATCCAGCAGGGACGAAACCATGGCGGCCGGCCGATCACCCTGGTCGCGAGGATTACTATGGCGGGGACCTGCAAGGCGTCCTGGATCACCTCGACGACTTAGCGGCGTTAGGCGTGAACGGGTTGTATTTTTGCCCGGTGTTTAAAGCCAGTTCCAACCACAAATACGACACCATTGACTACTTCGAAATCGATCCGGACTTTGGTGACAAGGCCTTGTTCGCCAAAGTCGTTGCGGGTGCCCATGAGCGCGGTATGAAGGTGATGCTTGACGCTGTTTTCAACCATCTGGGTAACCAATCGCCGCAGTGGCAAGACGTGTTGGCTAAGGGCAAGGAGTCTCGCTATGTCGACTGGTTCCATATTCGCCAATGGCCGCTGACGCCGTATCGTGATCCGACCAAGGGCGAAGGCGACCCACAATTTGACACCTTTGCCTTTGGTCCGGGGATGCCGAAGCTCAACACGGCAAATCCCGAGGTCCAAGATTACCTGTTGGATATTGCGACTTATTGGTTACGCGAGTTTGACATCGATGCCTGGCGCTTAGACGTGGCTAACGAAGTCGATCATCACTTCTGGCGGCGGTTCCGCCAGGCCGTCACCGCGGTGAAGCCGGATTGTTACGTCCTTGGTGAGGTATGGCATTCCGCCCAGCCATGGCTCAACGGTGATGAGTTCAGCGGCGTGATGAACTATCCCTTCACTCAGCAAATTGAGGACCATTTTCTCACTGGGAAAACCGATGCGGCGACGCTTGAAGCGCGGTTGTTCGATCAGTTGATGTTGTATCGCGATCAAACCAACCAGGCGATGCTGAACATGCTGGATTCTCACGACACACCGCGCCTGTTGACGGTGGCGGGAGAGGATCAAGATAAGGCGCTGGCCGCATTGGCCTTCACCTTCTTGCAAACCGGCGCACCGTGCATCTACTACGGTACGGAAATGGGGATGAGTGGTGACAATGATCCCGATGACCGCAAGCCGATGGACTGGCGTAAGCTCAACGGCCCCGTGTGGCAGGCCGTGCACACCTTGGTCGCGTTTCGGCGGGCGCACGCGGCGGTGTTAGGCACAGGCACCACAGCCTACACGGTGACAGCAACCGGCCTGATTCAAGTCACCCGGCAGCTGGCCGAGACGACCATTACCGGCTGGTTCAACACTGGTGAGCACCCTGTGGCCTTGACGGCTAAACCCGCGCTGGCCGCGGGTTTCCAGGCCGGCCAACTCAATCCAAAAGGTTTTGTCGTGACCGTCCATTAGCATTTTGATAGCGGTAACAATAACTTCTTGATTGTAAACCGCCGCTCGCCCCGGCAGACTTAGGGGTGTAAACGAAACGGAGTGAACGACAATGACAACGACGATGAACAGACTCTTTGCAATCGACCCGTGGCAGGTGACCACGACGCAGTTCAACCCCGCCACGAAGCGGCTGCAAGAAAGCCTGACCGCCATCGGCAACGGGTACATGGGGATGCGCGGTAACTTCGAGGAAGGCTATTCCGGCGATACGCTGCAAGGCACATACCTTGGTGGCGTGTGGTTCCCCGATAAGACTCGCGTCGGTTGGTGGAAAAATGGCTACCCCGAATACTTCGGTAAGGCCATCAATGCCCCGAGCTTCATCGGCATCGGCATCACCATCAACGGCGAGCGGGTCGACTTGGCCACCAGTCAGTTCCGCGACTTCTCGCTGACGTTGGACCTCCACCAAGGCTTGTTGACTCGGCGCTTCACCATTGAGGCTCCGGAGGCAGCGGTGCAATTCACTTTTCGCCGCTTCGTCAGCAACGTTATCCGCCAAGCCGCGCTCATTGAAGTCACCGCCAAGGTTTTGCACGGGCAGGCACACCTCCAGTTTAACGCGACGCTCGACGGCAACGTGACGAACGAAGACAGCAATTACGACGAGCGCTTCTGGGTACCGCTGCAGGAAGATGCCAACGCCGGTAGCATCCAGTTGGAAACGCGCGAGAATCCCTTCGGCGTGCCGCGCTTCACCGTGTTGCTTCAACAAGGCTTGCGCCTCAACGGGCAGCCGATCGCCGGTGAGCGGACGACCACCAGCGGCACGCTAAGCGAGGCGCTAGCCGTCGACTTGGCTGCTGGCGAAAGCATGACCCTGGAAAAAGACGTGATCGTCGTCACCAGCCGCGATGTCGCCGAAACGGCACAGCCGGCCGCCAGCGCAACCTTGTTGGGACAGCTGCAAACGAATTCCTTCGCTCAGACTCTAGCGGCGCACACTGCCGTTTGGGCCGAGCGGTGGGCGCAAAGCGACGTCGAGATTAGCGGTGACGACGCGGCGCAACAAGGGATTCGGTTTAACATTGCGCAGTTGTTCATGACTTACTACGGCGAAGATAAGCGATTGAACGTCGGGCCGAAGGGGTTCACCGGGGAAAAATACGGCGGCGCGACTTACTGGGACACCGAGGCATACGTGGTGCCGATGTACTTAGCGGTGACACCGCCAAGCGTGACCAAGGCCCTCTTGCAATATCGCCATGATCAACTGCCCGGCGCCTACCACAACGCCCAGCAGCAAGGCCTGGCCGGAGCCCTGTTCCCGATGGTGACCTTCAACGGCATCGAGTGTCATAACGAATGGGAGATCACCTTCGAGGAGTTACATCGCAATTCAGCAGTGGCCTTCGCCATTTATCAATACACGGCCTACACCGGCGACGAAAGCTACGTCAACACAGCCGGCATCGAAGTGCTCGTCGGCATCGCTAGATTTTGGGCCGACCGGGTCCACTTCAGCCAGCGCGCCGGCAAGTATATGATCCACGGTGTCACCGGTCCTAACGAATATGAGAACAACGTCAACAATAACTGGTACACGAACCTGATGGCCAGTTGGGTGCTCGAGTACACCTTGGCGCGGCTCCCGAAGGCCGACCCCACGATTACTGGCAAGCTCGCTGTCACCGACGCCGAGCAGGCCCATTGGCAAGACATCATTGACCGGATGTACTTCCCAACCGATGACAAGCTCGGCATTTTCGTCCAAAACGACACTTTCCTCGATAAGGATTTACGTCCGGCCAGCACGATTCCTGCGGATCAGCGGCCATTGAACCAACACTGGTCATGGGATCGCATCCTGCGCTCGCCGTTTATCAAACAGGCGGATGTGCTGCAAGGCATCTACTTCCTCAACGACCGCTTCACCCGTGAGCAAAAAGAACGCAACTTTGACTTTTACGAGCCGCTCACGGTCCATGAAAGCTCGCTATCCGCCTCGATCCACGCGATTTTAGCCGCGGAATTGGGCAAGGCAGATAAGGCCGTCGAGCTGTACGCCCGGACCGCCCGACTGGATCTAGATAACTACAACAACGACACGGCAGACGGCCTGCACATTACGTCGATGACCGGCAGCTGGCTGGCGATCGTGCAAGGTTTTGCCGGCATGCGATACGACCACGACCGGTTACGGTTCGACCCGTTTCTGCCGAAAAAATGGCAGCGCTATAGTTTCGCCATTAACTACCGCGGCCGCGTCATTGCCGTCAGTGTCAGCGACCACACGACCTTGACGCTGCGGGCGGGTGAGCCACTGGATGTGTGGGTGAACGGAGAACGGCGCCACTTGGTAAAGGAGGAGGGGCATGCTTAAAGGATTACTGTTCGATTTGGATGGGGTAATCGCCGACACGGCGCGCTTTCACCTCGCGGCGTGGAACCGCGTGGCCGAGTCGTTAGGCATCACGTTACCACCGGCGGCAAACGATGCCTTGCGCGGGCGCTCGCGCCAAGCCTCACTGGATTTGATTCTGAATTACGGCCCCGGGGCAAACCACTTCAGCGCTGACGAGAAGGCGGCCTTAGCGGCGAAGAAAAACACCGAGTACCTGCAGGCCATCGCCACCTTGACACCAGCCGACATTTTGCCAGGTGTACCGCAGTTGCTGGATGACGCACAGGCGGCAGGTCTGCAGTTGGCCATCGCGTCGGCGTCCAAGAACGCCCCGGCGATTTTGGCCAAACTCGGTATTGCGGATCGCTTCTCTGCCATCGTCGATCCGGCGCAGCTGCAACACGGCAAGCCGGATCCCGAAATCTACCTCAAGGCGCAGGCGCTACTGGGGTTAGCGGCCAATGAAGTCGTGAGCTTCGAAGACGCCAGCGCTGGCGTGGCGGCCATTAAAGCCGCCGGGCAGTTCGCTGTCGGGATCGGGGATGCCACCGTGTTAGCGGCGGCCGATCTGGTTGTGCCAAGCACGGCCGACTTAAAGCTGGCGACCATCACCGCCGCCTTTAACCGGGAGGTGAGCGCATGAGCGCCTGGTGGCAATCCGCCGTCGTCTATCAGATTTATCCCAAAAGCTTTCAGGATAGCAACGGCGATGGGATTGGCGATATTCCCGGTATCATTTCCCGGCTTGATTACTTGGCTGACCTTGGCGTCGACGCGATTTGGCTCAGCCCGGTGTATCAGTCACCCGGCATCGATAATGGCTACGACATCTCGGATTACGAAGCCATTGACCCGCAATTCGGGACGATGGCCGACATGCAACACCTCATCCAAGCGGCCCAAAAGCGCGGCATTCGCATCGTGATGGACCTCGTGGTGAACCACACCTCGGATCAACACCCTTGGTTCAAGGCGGCGGCTAAGTCGCGAGCCGATCCGCACCGCGACTGGTACGTTTGGCGCGACCCGGTGGCCGGCCATGAACCCAACGACCTACAGTCGACTTTTTCCGGCTCGGCGTGGACCTATGACGAGCCAACCGGCCAGTACTACTTGCACCTGTTTAGCCCGCAGCAACCGGACCTGAACTGGGCCAATCCCGAGTTGCGTCAGGCGGTGTACCGCATGATGAACTTCTGGCTGGATCAAGGCATCGGCGGGTTCCGCCTCGATGTGATTGATTTGATCGGAAAGGACCCAGACGCCGGCATCACCGCCAATGGCCCACACCTGCATGAATACCTGCAGGAAATGAACGCCGCCACCTTCGGCCGGTACCCGGTGATGACCGTCGGGGAAACCTGGGGGGCGACGCCGGCGATTGCGCAGGAATTTTCAGACCCCGACCGGCACGAGTTGTCGATGGTGTTCCAGTTTGAAACCATGCAACTCGATGTCGGCACCAGCAAGTGGGACATCAAGCCGCTGGCGCCGCAGGCACTGCGGGACACCTTGGTGAAATGGCAAACCCAGTTGGATTATCGCCACGGCTGGAACTCGCTGTTTTGGAACAATCACGACCTGCCTCGCATCGTGTCCCGCTGGGGAGATCCCGGGCAATACCGGGAGCGAAGCGCAAAGATGTTTGCCATCTTGCTGCACCTGCTACGCGGCACACCGTACGTTTACCAAGGCGAAGAAATCGGTATGACCAACCGGCCAGTCGCCAACATTGCTGAGGTCACGGATATCGAAAGTCGCAACGCTTATGCCGCCGCGGTGGCGACCGGCACGGCGCCGGCCACGATGATGCAAGCAATCAACCGTATGGGGCGCGATAATGCGCGGACCCCGATGCAGTGGACAGCGGGCGCCCAGGCGGGATTTACCACCGGCACGCCGTGGCTGCCGGTCAACGCCAATCATGACCACATTAACGTTGCGGCCAGTTCTGGCGCCGATTCGGTGCTCGCGACTTACCGGCAGCTGATCCACCTTCGCCACACCACGCCGCTAATTGTGCACGGTGATTTCATCCCGGTGGCAACAGCGCCTGGCGTCATGGCGTACTACCGGGTGGATCAAGGCGAGCGGTGGCTCGTTGTGGCCAACCTCACCGGCACCACGCAATCATTTACCAGTTCGGATCACCTCGAAGCCGTCGTGATCCATAACCTTGAGGCCCCAACGACCTTAACGGGGCTCGAATTGCAACCATATCAAGCGTTTGCCGCACGTGTTGAGGCCGGCGCAGACAATCAATCGGAGGGATAATCATGACATCATGGAAAAAGGTAACAATGGGGAGTGCCGCGGTTTTAGCAGCGGTGATGTTGGCTGCTTGTGGCAAAAGTAGCACGGAAAGCACGAAGACGACCAGCAAGGACCTGACCGGGACCGTGAAACTGTGGGTCGACACGACCAACGTTGATTACTACAAGACGATCGTGAAGAACTTTAGCAAGAAGTACCCGAAGGTCAATGTCACCGTTACCCAAAGCCCGAACGGCTCGGCCAACGCCAAAACCGACGTCGGTAAGGACCCAAGTAAGGCCGCCGACGTCTTCCAGGTGCCGAACGACCAGCTTGGCTCCATGGCCGATCAAGGCTACATCAACCCGCTATCACCGGCCGCAACTAAGGCCGTGAAGAAAGACGACGTGGCGGTGGCCGCCGACGCCGTAACCTGGAAGGGCAAGATGTACGCCTACCCAACCGACCAGCAGGCACAAACGTTGTATTACAATAAGTCCATGCTTTCTGCAGACGACGTGAAGTCCTGGAAGACGCTGACCGCTAAAGGGGTGCTGGCCACCGACTTCACCAACGCCTACAACTTCTACCCGATTTTCTTCTCCGCCGGCACGCAACTGTACGGTAAGGATGGCGAAACCTTGAAGGGCACAAACATCAACAATGCCAAAGGGGTTGCTGCCATGACCTGGTTTGCGGAGCAAAAGCAAAACAAGAACGTCATGCAAACCAGCAACACCCTCAACCAAATGAAGTCTGGCCACGCGGCTGCCACCATCGACGGCCCGTGGAACGCGGCGAACATCAAGAAGATTCTCGGCAAGAACTTCGCCGTAGCCCCTTACCCGACCATTAATGTGGGCGGTAAGGAAGTCCAGATGCAGGCCTTCCTCGGCATTGGGAGCTTTGCGGTGAACTCGCACACGGCGACCAAGAACCAAAAGGCTGCCGCGACGCTTGCCCAATTCGTCACCAACAAGCAGTCGCAGCTGATTGGCTACCGCCACAACGGCTCTATTCCGGTCAACAAGTCCGCGCAAACCAGCAAGGAAGTGGCCGATGATCCAGTCGCAAAGGCCGTCATGGTGATGAGCCAACCAGGCAACTCCGTCGTGATGCCAAAGATGACGCAAATGGCCACCTTCTGGAACCTGTCGGCACCGCTGATCAATGGTGCCTACACCGGCTCCATCAAGCCTGCCCAATACGCCACGAAACTCGACACCTTCGTGAACGCGATTTCGAAGGATAACTAAGTCGTCGATTGATGCACCACCGCGCCAGCCAAGCTTGGCTGGCGTCATGGTGCACCAATCACCAAGGAAGCCGGCACGCCGGCTTGGGGAGGGAGCAGTCATGTTTAACCGTAAAAAGAAACACCTACCGCCTGCCGCCACGTTCCGCGAAGTGTGGCAAAAAGGGGACGCTAGCTTCAAGCTCTCGTTCTTCTTCATGGGCCTAGCCCAGCTGAAGCACAAGCAGTGGGCCAAAGGCATCGCCTATCTTGGGCTAGAGGTCGCCTTTCTGATTTGGCTAGTATTCACCGGAATCAGCTCGTTGCGGATGCTGAGCAACCTCGGGGCGATCAAGCAAAAAAAGGTCGTCTTCGATGAAGCGCAAGGTGTCTACATCACCAAGCTGCCAGATAACTCCGTCGTCATCCTGCTGTTCGGGGTGCTCAGCGTGATTCTGGTGGTGGCGATGATTGGCCTTTACATCAGCAACCTGAACTCCGTGCGCAAGCTATACGTGCAGCTGCGCGACGGTGAGCACGTGCCAACCAACAGCGAAGATCTCCACTCGCTGTTCGACTCTCGCCTGCACACCACGCTGATGACGATTCCGATTATCGGTATCGTGGCTTTCAACATCTTGCCGACGCTGTACATGATCTCTATGGCCTTTACGAATTACGACGGCAAGCACGCCATCGGGTTTTCCTGGACCGGGTTCAAGGCGTTTGGCAACGTCTTGACCGGTGACTTGGCCGGCACCTTCTTCCCCGTCCTCGGTTGGACGTTGGTGTGGGCCGTGATGGCCACCGCCACGACCTTCTTCTTCGGCGTCTTGTTGGCGCTCTTGATCGAATCGAAGGGGATCCAGCACCGGGCGTTTTGGCGGACGATTTTCGTGATCGTCTACGCCGTGCCGCAGTTCGTTTCGCTGTTGATGATGGCGCAGTTCCTGGATTTGCAGGGCCCGCTGAACAACATCTTGATGAACTGGCACTTGATTGCCCATCCGATTAACTTTATTGGCGCCTCGGCCAATCCGTTAGTGGCCCGCATCACGGTCATTGTGGTCAACATGTGGATTGGGATTCCGGTGTCCATGCTGGTCTCGACTGCCATTATTCAAAACTTGCCGCAGGACCAAATCGAAGCGGCGCGCATGGATGGCGCTAACGCGTTTCAAGTCTTCAACAACATCACGTTCCCGCAGATTCTCTTCGTGATGGCGCCGGCCTTGATTCAGCAGTTTATCGGGAATATCAATAACTTCAACGTCATTTTCCTGTTGACCAAGGGATTCCCGATGAACAACAACTACAACGGCGCCGGCGACACCGACTTGCTGGTAACCTGGCTGTACAACTTGGTCTTCGGGCAGACGCAACGCTACAACGCGTCGGCGGTACTGGGCATCTTAATCTTCCTGCTCAGTGCGACCTTCAGCTTGATCGCATACCGGCGGACCAACGCATTCAAGGAGGGCTAACATGACATCATATCGCGCACAACGGCACCTATCCTTGGCGCTCCGCTATCTCTTACTCATCGTCTTGGCCGTGATTTGGATCGTGCCAATTGTTTGGATCGTTTTGGCCAGCTTTTCGGCTAACGATACCGGGTTTGTCTCGACCTTTTTCCCGGAGAAGTACACCATTCAAAACTACGTCGATATCTTCACCAGCACGCAGTTTCCATTCGTCTACTGGATTCGCAATACCCTGTTTGTCGCCGTGATTTCGACGATTCTCTCGACGTTCGTGACGATTTGTGTCGCCTACACGCTGTCGCGCCTGCGCTTCCACTTCCGGAAGCCGTTTCTCCAAATCGCGCTGGTGTTGGGGATGTTCCCTGGCTTCATGTCGATGATTGCCTTGTATTACATCCTCAAGAGCTTCAATATGTTGAACCTCGGCGGCTTGATTCTGGTATACGTTGGTGGCGCGGGCCTTGGGTTTTACGTCGCCAAGGGCTTCTTCGACACCATTCCGGTGGCCATCGATGAAGCCGCGGTGATGGATGGCGCGACGAAGTGGCAGGTGTTCTGGCACATCGGCTTGCCAATGTCCCGGCCAATCATCGTCTACACCGCTCTGATGGCCTTCATTGCCCCATGGATCGATTTTATCTTCTCCGGGATCATTCTCTCGGCATCGGGGAATTCGAAGAACTACACCATCGCCTATGGGCTGTACAACATGCTCAACGGGACGCTGGGGAAGTCCACGACTTTCTTCACGCAGTTTATCGCCGGGTGTGTCATCATCGCCGTGCCGATTACGATTTTCTTCGTGATCATGCAAAAGTTCTACGTCAGCGGGATTACCGCCGGTGCGGACAAAGGCTAAATCAGCAGAGCGCCACGCCGATTCGGGTGGCGCTTTTGTTATGCATGGGCGGACCCAAACTCTGGTCATGCGGATTTTGATAAACATGATAAAATATAATTAATTAGCAGTAGCGGAGGGGGAACGTGCATGGTCACCTTGTCGGATGTTGCCAAGCAAGCCAATGTCTCAAAAATGACAGTGTCCCGGGTGATTAACCACCCGGAGCAGGTCACCACCGAACTGAGGGAACTCGTGGTGGCGGCGATGCAGGAGCTGAACTATCAACCTAACGCCGCGGCTAAGGCGTTAGCCAATAACCGTAGCAACGTGGTGAAGTTCCTGATTCTGGAGGACATCGACACCACCGAGCCATATTATATGAACTTGTTGTTCGGCATCGCTCGCGGCCTCGATAAGCGGCAGTACGCCTTGCAGCTGATCACCGACCGCCAGAAGCTCACCGCCGGCAACGCCGATGGCTACCTGATCACCGGCGCGCGCACGAGCGATTTTCCCTGGTTGGACCAGCTGGAAAAACCACTTGTGCTCTTTGGCGAAAACCGCTATGGCTATGATTTTATCGATACCGATAATAAACTTGGCACCCAAATGGCGACCAAATACGCATTGGCCAAGAACTACCAGTCCATCATTTTCATCGGCATCGACGTGAAGGAACCTTTCGAGTATTCGCGTGAGGCGGGCTATATCAACACCTTGCAGCAGCACGCCAAGCTACCGCGGATTTACCGACTGGCCAACCACAGCCGGTTATCCCAACAATATATCGAGGAGCACTGGCGGGAGTTTGCGCCGAATACCTGCTTTATCTGCGCCAGTGACCGCCTGGCCGTGGGCGTCGTGCGCGGCATCCTGCACGAAGGCGGCGCCATTCCCCGCGATTTTGGCGTCATCGGCCACGACGGCGTGTTTCTCGATCAAGTCTCCAATCCCCAGCTAACCACCGTGCAGCAACAGGTGCCCGAACTAGGCGAGCACCTGGCGCGGATGTTGCTGTCGAAGATTGCCCAGTCCGGCGCCCAGCAAGGTGAGCTCCTGTTGGCCCCGAAGCTGGTGACCCGCGGCACGACCCGCGAATAACGGCACAAAAATAGGCCTCCCATTGTGGGGAGGCCTATTTTCGTGCCGCTAAAATTCATGCGAATTGCGGCGGCGCCAGAAGTGGACACCGAGGGTCACGGCGAAGGCGCCGAGCACGAAGATGCTAAAGAAGGTGTTGGAGACCTCGATGTGAATCATCGGCAGCGACAAGCCAAGCTTGATGCTGATAAAGGCGATGAGGACATAGGCCATGTACAACAGCTCCGGGACCTTGGCCAGCAAGACGATCATCCCTTGGGCGACGAACCGCATCGCCAAGATGCCGATGAAGCCGCCGATGAGCACAATGACAGGATTGTCGTCGATGGCCAAGGCGGTCAAGATGGAATCAATCGAGAACACGAAGTCCAACAAGACGATGGCGACGACGGTGGCCCAAAACGAGCGAGGCTTCGCCAGTTTAGGCTGATTACCGCCAGCCTTAGGGACGTGCTGCTCGTAGAAAAAATGCAACGCCATCCATAACAGGTAACCGGCGCCAATGGCCTTTACCGCCCAGAACTTGATGAGAAAGCTGCCCAGCCCAATGGCGATGAAGCGAAACAAGTAGCTTCCCCACAACCCGTACATCAATGCCCGGTGCTCGAGCTTCGGCACTTTCAGCGAGGCGGTTTGGGCCGCAAGCACGACGGCGTTATCCACGGACAATAGGCATTCCATGATGGCCAGCGTTGCGATGGTCATCAGCCCCCCGCCAGTCATGATGGCGGCGTGCCAGTCGGCGCCGCTAAAAAAAGGACCATATAGTTTGATTAATGTATTGATTGCGGCCACCTCCCCAGCGAGTTAATCCTATTGTACCGAACTTTTGACTCAAAATTGCGGCAGTGGTAAAAAAATGCGGCGCCAACGCTGGCGCCAGCGTCTGTACAAGGGGTGATAAGCCCAAGCCGGCGCGAATGCCGCGTCAGTTTCCCCTTTATGGTAAAATACACGGGACTAAAGTTTTTCTTAAGCTGTGAGCCAAGATAGGGGAACCGCTCAATGAAAAAGCTCTTCGCAAAAATTAACCTGCCGGCGTTTCTTGAAGACGTTCGGCTGCGGTATGCGGCCGGGGCCATGGTGTTGCTGGCGGTAGTGTTAATTGTGTTTGCCAGTTTCGTTAGCCCGTGGCTGGGCCTGATCATGCTCGTGACCCTGATTGTACTGATCGGGGCGACGTTTTTTGCCTTGGCCACCATTACGGCCAATACCAACAAATACATTTCTAACCTTGCCTACCGCATCAAGCGTGGCGAGCAAGAAGCGCTGATTAAGATGCCGGTGGGGATTTTGATCTACGACGACCAGATGAACGTCGAGTGGACCAACCCTTACCTGGCGCAGTACTTCACCGATGCCGACATTCTCGGCCGACCGTTAAGCGAGGTGGATCCCGAACTCAGTGAATTGGTCGCGGCGCATCAGGATTCGACCGAGACCCACAGCATCACCTGGGGCGAGCACGAATTCGACATGATCATTCAGCAAAGCATCGGCGTGGTGTACCTCATGGATATCACCCGCTATGCGGAAATCGAGGCGCGTGCGGAATCCGAGCGCATCGCCATCGGCCAGGTGTTCCTGGATAACTACGACGAGATCACCCAGACGCTCAATGACCAGACGATCACCAACTTGAACAGCTATGTCACCAACACGTTGTCTGATTGGGCGCGCGACTTCGGCATGTACATTCGCCGCATCAGTAACGACCGCTTCATTCTCATTGCCTACGTCAAGGCGTTGCGGCAAGTCGAGGCAGACAAGTTCAAGATTCTCGACGTGATTCGGGAGGAAACCTCCAAGCAAAACTACCCGCTGACCTTGTCGGTGGGGATCGCGTACGGCGACCCCGACCTCAGCAAGATCGCTGCGACGTCACAAAGCAACCTCGACTTGGCCTTAGGGCGCGGCGGCGACCAGGTGGTTGTCCGCGCCAAGGACGAGCAGGCGAAGTTCTTCGGCGGTAAAACCAACCCGATGGAAAAGCGGACCCGCGTGCGAGCTCGGATGATTTCCCAGGCCATGCAGGAGTTATTCAAGCAAACCGATAAGATTTTCGTCGTCGGGCACAAGCGCCCCGACATGGATGCCGTCGGGGCGGCGTTGGGGATTCGCCGCATCGCCCAGATGAACGGCAAGGACTGTTACGTTGTCATCGATCCGGCCAATTTGCACTCCGATGTCGAGCGCCTCATGAGCAAGGTCGGCCAGGATCCGGAAATTGCCAACGCGATTCTCACGCCAGATGCGGCGCTGTCTCAGGCCACTGACCGCAGTCTGTTGGTGATGGTGGACCATTCGAAGGCCTCGATGACCAGCGCCCCGGCGTTGTATCAGGCACTGGCCTCTCGGGTCGTGATCATCGATCACCACCGGCGAGGCGAGGAATTCCCCGAAAACCCGATGCTGGTGTATATCGAGCCTTACGCCAGCTCAACGTGTGAGCTGATTACCGAAATGCTGGAATACCAGCCGAGCAACGCCGCTTCTGTCGATAAGCTCGAGGCGACGGCGATGCTGGCCGGGATTACGGTCGACACCAAATCCTTCTCCTTGCGCACCGGCACGCGGACCTTCGACGCCGCGAGCTACTTGCGTTCAGTGGGGGCCGACGGGTTGCTGGCGCAGAACCTGTTGAAGGAAAGCGTCGATAACTACATTCAAAAGAATCATCTGATTGATACCGTTGAAATGATTTCCCAAAATATGGCATTATGTATAGGTGAAGCCGACAAGACGTATGATCCGGTCATTGCGGCGCAGGCCGCGGACACCTTGTTGACCCTCAGCGGCATCGATGCCAGTTTCGTCATTTCGCGCCGTAGCGACGGCAAGGTGGGCATCTCCGCCCGGTCGCTGGGCGACATCAACGTTCAAGTCATCATGGAGAAGCTGGGCGGCGGCGGCCACCTCAGCAACGCCGCGACGCAGGTTGAGGGCAAGTCCATCGCCGAGGTGAAGGACATGCTGCTGACGGCTATCGACGACACGGCCGAGGAAGAGTAACGGTCCGGTCACAGAAAGAGGGATAAACATGAAGGTTATTTTTACCCAAGACGTACGCGGTAAGGGCAAGCGCGGCGAAATCAAGGAAGTTCCCGATGGTTACGCCCAGAACTTCTTAATTCGCAACGGTAAGGCCAAGTTGGCCACGCCGCAAGCGATGAGCGCATTGCGCGGCCAACAGAAGCTCGAAGAGAAGAAAGAAGCCGAAGCCAAGGCGGCGGCAGAGGCCGTGAAGGCGCAGCTCGAAGACGATAAGACGATCGTCCAGATTCAATCCAAGGCCGGCGAAGATTCCCGCCTGTTCGGCTCGATTCCCAGCAAGCAAATTACCACGGCGTTGGAGAAGCAATACGGCATTAAGGTCGATAAGCGCAAGCTCGACTTGCCGCAACCGATTCGGGCGCTAGGGTACCGCAACGTGAAAGCCACGTTGTACCCCGGCGTCGAAGCCTCGATTCGGGTGCATGTCACCGAGCAAAAGTAAACGACAAGCCAGCTGCGGCTGGCTTTTTGTGTGGTGTGAGCAGACGAAATTGGCTGTGACGGGTATACTTAACGCAAAACCCGGAGGTGCCTCATGACGACCGAAGCTGATTGGCTATTCAGCCCTGAATTTGCGCGACAATACGATTATGATGGGCCACTGGGTGTGGTGTACCACCCGGCGGCCACGACCTTTCACCTGTGGGCGCCAACGGCCACGCAGGTTTGGGTGCGCCTTTATTCGGATGCACAACCCGCCACGGAAGGCTTCAGCCAATTCGGTTTGACAGCCGGTCGCAATGGTAGCTGGCAGCTCACCTTGCACGAGGACTTGGCCAGGGTGGTGTACACCTATGTGTTACGGTTCGCCGATGGGGAGCAAACCGAAACCATCGACCCCTACGCCACTGCGGCTATCGTCAACGGAACGCGCGGCGTGATTCTCCCGTCGCCGGCACCAGTCGCGCCGCTACCGCCGTTTCACGGGCGAGCCAGCATCATGGAGGTGTCGATTCGCGATTTTTCGAGTCATCCGGCCAGTGGTATTCGCCACCGTGGCCAATACCTCGGGCTCACAGAAGTCGGGACCAAGACGCCTACCGGAGCCGGGTCAGGGTTAGACTACCTGAAGCAAAGCGGCGTCACGCACGTGCAACTGATGCCGTTTTTCGACTTCGCCACCGTCGATGAAACCGCCCCGGGGCGCGATTATAATTGGGGCTATGACCCGCAAAACTACAACGTACCGGAAGGAAGCTTCGCCACGGCGCCTGCCGATCCGCAGACTCGAATCAGCGAGGCGCAGGCGATGATCACCGCGTTGCACGCCGCGGGGCTGCGGGTGATCATGGACGTCGTGTATAACCATGTCTATGACCCGCGGGCCCAAGCGTTGGCGCTGACCGTTCCTGGCTACTATTTTCGCCAGCACGAGGGCCAGCTAAGCGACGGGACGGGCACCGGCAACGACTTGGCCAGCGAGCAGCCCATGGCGCGACGCTATATTGTCGATTCGGTGCGGTACTGGGCCAAAACTTATGGGGTCGATGGGTTTCGCTTCGACTTGATGGGGAGCCTCGACGTCACGACGATGCAAGCCGTGGCCGCGGCGCTACCAAATCTTCTCCTGTTAGGCGAGGGGTGGCCAATGGCGACCCCGTTGCCGGCTACGCAGCAAACCACACCGGCCCAGGCCACTGCGGTCCCGAGCATTGGTTTTTTCAACGACGGGTTACGCGACCTCATCAAGGGTGACAACTTCGTCGCGGCCGCCCCGGGGTTTGTGACCGGGGCGACGGGCAACGAATGGGCGCTTGTCGCCGAGCTATTGGCAGGCATGACGGTTGGGCCGGCCCCTTATTCGCCGGAGTCGATCAGCGGCGCGCACGGCCGGTATGCCTGGCCGCAACAGGCGATTCAATATGTTAGCGTGCACGACAACTTGACCTTGTACGACAAGCTGGTGGCGACCAACCCGGCCGATGACGCGGCAACGCGTGAGGCTCGAGCGCGGCTGGCGTTGTTAATGGTGGCGTTAAGCCAAGGCGTGCCATTTTTCCCGTTGGGGGCAACGGGGCTGCGCACCAAGGGTGGTGACGCCAATTCCTATCGTTCAGGCGACAACGTCAACGCCATCGATTGGAATCGCCTCGGGCGGCATCGTGAGTTGAACCAGTTGATTGCCCGGGTGTTGATCTGGCGGGCGGCCCAACCGGAGTGGCAGGCGCAAAGCTATCCCGAATTAGCGGCCCTATACCGCGGCAGCGATATCCAGCCCGGGGTGATTGCCTCGCGCCTCGGGGCGTTGTGGATCGCGTTTAACGCGCGGCCGGCCGCGGTGACGCTGTGGGCGCCGGCTGGGACCGTGCTGCTCAATGGGACCGCATTTGCCCCGGCAGGACTTGCAACGCATGCCGGTGGCGACTATTCGATCCCGCCGTTGAGTGCCGTCATTTTACGGGAAAAAAGTTAGGCCCGACCCTGCGGCCTTTGTCGTTAAAATGGCCGGTTGACGCGGGTTAGCGGGGTTTGCTTTAACTCGTGGGGTAACGTAAACTGAATAGCGATGTGAACAGTCAGGAGGACCAAGATGGATAATGCAGACATTCGGCGGACACCGCCGTTTAATAAAGAAGCTGAGCAAGCCGTCTTAGGCAGCGTCTTCCTCAATCCGCAAAAGTTGGTGGAAGTCGCCGAGTTCGTGACGGCAGAAGACTTCTACGTCCGCGCCCACCGGCTGATTTTTGCCGCGATGAGTGCGTTATCCGACCGCGACGAGGCTATCGACGTGGTGACGGTGCAAGACTACCTCGATGCCCACAACCAGCTCGATGACATCGGCGGCGTGGGGTATGTCGTCGAATTGGCCGATGCGGTACCAACCGCCGCCAACGCGGTTTACTACGCCAAGATTGTCGCCGAAAAGGCCCAGGTACGGCGCCTCATTGCCACCGCAGAAAGTATTGCTGCGCGGGGGTATGACGAGCAAGCCGACGTGCCGGCACTGTTGGAAACAGCCAGCGATGAGATTCTCAGTGTTGCCGACACCACGAAGCGCTCGGGCTTCCGGCACATCAAAGACGTGTTGAACGCCACCGTGTCTCAAATCGACAAGCTGTACCAAAACGACAGTCAGATCACCGGCTTGCCCACCGGCTTCGTCGACCTCGATAAAATTACGACCGGCTTGCACGACGGCGAGCTGGTCATCATCGCGGCTCGGCCAGCCGTCGGGAAAACGGCCTTTGCCTTAAATATTGCCCAAAACGTTGGGACCAAAACCGGCAAGACGGTTGCCATTTTCAGCTTGGAAATGGGGGCCGAACAGCTGGTGTCCCGGATGCTGTGCGCAGAGGGGAGCGTCGACGCCAATCACGTGCGGACCGGCCAGCTCGACGAACAGGAATGGGAAAGTCTCGTGGTCGCCATGGGATCGTTGTCGCAAGCCGACATCTACATCGATGACACGCCGGGGATCCGCATGGCCCAGATTCGCTCGAGCTGCCTCAAGCTGCAACAGGAACACGACCTGGGCTTGGTGGTGGTGGACTACCT
Source organism: Lacticaseibacillus nasuensis JCM 17158 (assembly GCF_001434705.1). Classification (GTDB taxonomy): domain Bacteria; phylum Bacillota; class Bacilli; order Lactobacillales; family Lactobacillaceae; genus Lacticaseibacillus; species Lacticaseibacillus nasuensis. The sequence continues at coordinate 20,337 of NZ_AZDJ01000003.1, read as the reverse complement.
GCAGCTGATCGAAGGTTCCGGGGAAAATCGCCAGCAGGAAGTGTCTGCTATTTCCCGGGCAATGAAGAAGCTGGCCAAGGAACTAGGCGTGCCGGTCATCGCCTTGTCGCAGCTGTCGCGTGGCGTTGAGCAGCGTCAAGACAAGCGGCCGGTGCTGTCAGATATTCGTGAATCCGGGTCCATCGAACAAGACGCGGATATCGTCGCATTCTTGTACCGCGAGGATTATTACCGCTCGGATGATGACTCGGATGACGAGGACCAAGGGGACCAAAACGTCGGTCCGGTCGAGGTCATTATCGAAAAGAACCGCTCAGGCGCGCGCGGCACGGTGAACCTGCTGTTCGTGAAGTCCTATAACAAGTTCACCTCGGTGGCCGTTACCGGCTTGAATCAGCCCGGGCCAACCCCGCCACCGCCAACCGGGGCACCGTTTTAGGCGCTTAGAGGAGTAACCATGGATTCAATTTTGATGAGCCTGATGACGGCATTGAACGAGCAGCTCTTGATCAATGTCTATCAGCGGGATACAGACGATTTTTATACCGGCTACGTGCAGGTGCTGGGCCGCGACCATGTCGTGCTCAGCACCTTCAACGACTATGGCATTGCTGATGGCGCGGTGTTGTTGAGCTTCAACATCATTGCCACGGTTGAATTTGCCGGCGCGGACCTGGCCGACATGGAGTTTCGCATGAATGTGGCGAAGCGCGAACACTTTTTGTCCGTCGCCGGGCTCGACGCGGCGTTGCAGTTCGACCCGCGCGCGAACCTGTTGGGTCAGTTGGCCACGCAGGTGCAAGCCAGTGGCCAGATGATCATGGTGATCCTGGCCGATGACGAGGCGTACCTGGAAGGCCAGGTCACCGCGGTGGCGGCGGATCGCTTTACGCTGAACGTCTTCAATAAGTTCAACTACACGGATGTGCGGGCGCTACAGGTCGATTTTAGTGACGTCTTGGTGGTGGAATTTGGTGGGTTAGACCTGCATCAAGAAACTGAATTAGTGCGCCACCGCGACCAACTGCACCACGTCAAAACGGTGTTGCATCAAAACGATGGGCAGCTCGGCACAGTGCTCGCTGCGGCGCAAGCGGCCAATCGCTTGATTGCGGTAGTGCCGCGCGAAAGCGAGGATCAGTTTTTCGTCGGTACGGTGCGCGCGGTGAACGACACCGTCGTCATCTTGGCTTTGCGCGACATGGCCGCGCAATTCGGCGGCTATGTGGCGATTCGCATTCGGGCCATTCAAAGCATCACCACCGCCAGCGACTACTTGCAAACCGTGAGCGCGTACGCGGCTTGGGATGAGGCCCACGACCTCGTGCTCCAACCGGTGCTGAACGCGGAACGCGCCTTTGACGCCAACGATGACCTGTTCAAGGTGTTGGTCAATGAAGCGGCGGCGTTCCAACGCGTGATTCGCGTGCGTACCGCCACCGACGAGACCCACATGGTTGGCTATCCGGTGCAGGTGGCTCCGAATAGCTTCATGTTGCACCTGATTGATCCTGATGACGGGAGTGTCGCGGAAATTAGCTTTGATGCTGTCCTCGAAGTCGCATTTGGCCATTTATTCGCCTACTTAGCCGAGGCAGAGCTGCATGAAGAGTAACTGCCGAACTACTAATGTTCGGCTTTTTATTTGTAATCGTATATTTAATAAATTAACATTCGGTTTTTCCTTGTTTTCGTCCCGCCTGGCTGATAAAATATCCGTGGCGGTGAATGGCCGTTAATGGGCAGTCAAAAGGAGCGCAAATCATGGGAACAGTCGTAGTTGTTGGGACGCAATGGGGCGATGAAGGGAAGGGGAAGATTACCGATTTCCTCAGCCAAGGCGCCAAGATTATCGCCCGCTATCAAGGTGGCGATAACGCCGGTCACACGATTCACACGGACGGCAAGGTGTTCAAGCTCCGCCTCATTCCTTCTGGGATTCTGTATCCCCACCAGCTGTCTGTGATTGGTAATGGAGTGGTGGTGAACCCCAAGAGCCTCGTCGAAGAGCTGGCCTATTTGCGGCAGCAAGGCGTGGCCGGCGACAACCTGCGGATTTCCGACCGGGCCCACGTGATCTTGCCTTACCATATTGCCTTAGACAAGGCACAGGAAACGGCCAAGGGCGCCAACAAAATCGGGACGACCAACCGCGGCATCGGCCCGGCTTACATGGACAAAGCCTCTCGAGTGGGGATTCGCATCGCCGACCTGCTGGACCGAGACCTGTTCGCCGAGCGGCTAAAGGCCAACCTGGCGGAGAAAAACGAACTGTTCACCAAGCTGTACGACCTGCCTGCGATGCAGTTTGACGACATCTTCGAGGAATATTACCAATATGGCCAACAGATCAAGCCTTACGTCACCGACACCTCGGTGGTCCTCAACGATGCCATCGACGCCGGCGAGCACGTGCTGTTTGAAGGTGCGCAAGGCGTCATGCTGGATATCGACCAAGGCACCTATCCGTTCGTGACTAGCTCCAATCCCGCCGGTGGGGTGACCATCGGCGCCGGGGTCGGCGCCAGCAAAATCGATCGCGTCGCCGGAGTGGCCAAGGCCTACACCTCACGCGTCGGCGACGGACCGTTTCCCACCGAGCTCTTCGATCACGATGGCGACTTCATTCGCGAAGCCGGCCACGAGTACGGCACGGTGACCGGCCGGCCGCGGCGCATTGGGTGGTTTGATGCCGTCGTCGTGCGGCACGCGCGGCGCGTGGCGGGGGTCACGGACCTGTGCCTGAACTCCGTCGATGTATTGACGGGGCTGAAAACGGTCAAGATTTGTGCGGCATACGAGCGAAACGGCGAGCGGATCTATCATTACCCGGCGTCGTTAAAGGAACTGGCGGAATGCCAGCCCGTTTACGAGGAGCTGCCCGGTTGGGATGAGGACATCACCGGCGCCAAAACGCTGGCGGACTTGCCCGCCAATGCGCGCAACTACATCAAGCGGGTGGCAGAACTGGTCGGCGTCGACTTGCTGACCTTCTCCGTGGGCCCAGGTCGGGATCAAACCAACGTCTTGGCCAACATTTGGGATAAGTTTTAATTTCTACCGTCAGGCCCGGAGCCTGGCGGTATTTTTGAGTCATGCTATGCTAGAATTAAAGCGCATTTACAAAGGAGGTAATCGCATGATTGAAATCGAAGCTTCCGATCAGGCCAGCGTGGACCAGTTCTTATCCCAACAGTTCGCCGCGCAACAAGCGGCGGCCGGCTACCCGGCCGAACCTGATGAAACCTTGGTGTTCGTCGCGCGCGACGGTGACGCCATCGTCGGGGCACTCGTGGCCAAGCGTAGCTATCGCAACGTCTATGTGGACATGTTGGCCGTCGACGCCGCTGCGCGACACGAGCACATTGGTTCGCGACTACTGGCGGCGGTGGAGGCTGCCGCCAAGGCGCGCCACGCCATCAACGTGACACTGACCACCAAGTCGTTTCAAGCCAAGGATTTCTACCTGAAAAACGGCTACACCATCTTCGGTGAGCTCGCGGACACACCGTTTGCGGGGGTCACCAAGTATTACTTCGTCAAGCGGCTGTGATACACTGATAACATCGTTTGCGGAGGTGAGGCTAATGCTCGAGCTGGCAGAAATCGCGGCCCAATTTGAACGCGACCAAAAAATCAACTTCGACAAGATTTTGCAAGGCGTGATTGCCGGCTGGCAGCAGGCGGCCACGCGCCCGAAGATTTTGCTGCACAGCTGCTGTGCGCCGTGTTCAACGTATACCTTGGAGTACTTGACGCGCTATGCGGATGTGACCGTATATTATTACAACCCCAATATTCACCCGCGCATGGAATACGAGCGGCGCAAGCTGGTTCAACAGCGCTTCATTCAAGACTTTAACGCCAAGACTGGCCAGCACGTTCAGTTTCTCGGCGCGGAATATCGGCCTAGCGATTGGCTGGCACAAACCGCGGCGTTGAAAAACGAACCCGAAGGCGGCGCCCGCTGCCACGTGTGCTACCGGTTCCGGCTGGATGCCGTGGCCCAGCAGGCACAAGCGCTAGGGTTTGACTTTTTCGGCAGCGCCTTGACCATCAGTCCGCAAAAAGACGCCGAAGTGATCAATGAGGAAGGCCTAGAGATTCAACACCTGTACGATGTGGCGTATCTGCCTAGCGACTTCAAGAAACGTGGGGGCTATGCCCGGTCGGTGGCGATGTGCAAGGAGTACGATGTTTATCGTCAGTGCTACTGCGGGTGCCTGTTTGCCGCTAAGGCGCAAGGCATCGATTTAGCCGCCGTCAACAAGGCGGCGACGGCGTTTGTCAAGGCGCACCAACACGAGAATTTTGACCAGATTCAATTTACCTTTCCCACGACAAAAGGCTGAGCGGATGCTCAGCCTTTTTGCTTACAACTTGATGTTCCAAGCCGGAATCACACTGCCTTGATTGACCTTTTTGATCAACTTGGCAATCTTCTCGGTTTGGTAAGCCTTGACGATCTTCTGGTACGTCTTGTTGTGAACGTCTTTCTTGCGGGCGGCAATGCAGTTGATCCAAGGCTTGCTGGCCTTGGTGACCTTGGCGCGGTACAAGGCGTCGGTCGGCTTCAACTTGGCGTCGCTGGCGATACCTGAGTTGATGATGGCGAGATCGACATCCGGCAGGGCCTTTGGGATCAGGTTCGGGGCCAGCTCCTTCAGCTTGAGCTTCAACTTGTTTTCGGTGATGTCGGTGAGCGTCGGCAGGTCCTTGCTGGGGTCAACCTTGATCAGGCCGGCTTCACTTAGCAGTTGCAGGGAGCGGGTTTCGTCGGTGGAGTCGTTGGGAATGGCGATGGTGGCGCCTTTCTTAAGGCCCTTCAGGCTTTTGAGCTTGTCCGAATAGACGGCCAGCGGGGCGATGACGGTGTTGCCGATGGGCGTGAGGGTCGTCTTATGCTCCTTGTCCCAGGCGGCTAGAAACGACCGCTGCTGGGTGGCGTTAATATCCAAGTCACCGTCACGTAAGGCGATGTTGGGCTGATCGTAGTCGGAGAACTCGACGACTTTCAGGTTGATGCCGTCTTTTTTGACGTCTGCGGCAACGGTTTTCCACACACCGCCCTTGTCGGAGCCGACGATGCCGACTTTGACCGTTTTGCCGCTGCTACTACTCTTGCCGCATCCGGCCAAGCCAATCACCGCTATGCAGGCTAAGGCCACGCCTAACCACTTGAATCGTTTCTTCATGACAATTTCCCCCTTATTGATCCAAACAAAAAGACTCCCCCACTTCATAGAAGTGAGGGAGCCCACGGTACCATTCTAATTCGACCGCTAAGCGGTCCTCGACGGACAAACATCCGCGTGCAAGGTAATGGTTGCCGACCAGCGACGCCTAGCAATTGCTCAGCGCCGCCATGGTATCGTGCCATCTTCACCATTCCGCGCTACCCCGCTCTCAGCACACCGGGTTTTCTGGACAGTCTAGGAAAGGTTACTCACACGATTCTGTTTGGAAATCTGAAATTGCCATTATCTTACCACACGGGAATTTCATGTCAATCTCATTTATTGCTCATCGTGAGCCCGTGGCCGCCAGTCGGCCTCACCGTGGTGGTGCCGATGGTGGGGACCCATGCGGCGCCCGTCCCAGCGGAGCATATCGTCTTGAAAGCGCGGCGGGAACGGCAGGCGATCGTCGTCGGGGTAGGTGGTCTGCAGCTGGTCGAGCAGCTTATTCAGCAGCTGACTCAGCGTCGCTTGCTCGCTGTCGCTAAGCCCGCCGAGGATGTCCTCACTAATGGCATCATGTTGCGCCCGCCGCTTCTCGATGAGCGCCTGGCCGGCGGCAGTCAGCGTGATTTGCATCACCCGGCCGTCGTCAGGATCGGGTTGCCGGGTAATCAAGCCACGCTCCTCTAGCTTGGCCACTAAGGCAGACACGGAACTCGGCCGTATGTCGAGGGCCTCGACGATTTCGGCGTTGGTCAGTGGCTGCTTGGTGGCGAGCAGTTGCAGCACTGGCAACGGCCCGCGTTGCGCCGCCGGGGAAGCGGTGAGGCGTTGGCTAAACATCACCGCCTGGGTAAACGTCGGCTGGCGAAATAAGCGCGCAAACACTTTGAGTAACTCTTGGGTATCGTTGGTCATGAAAAAGTCTCCTTGCTGGTTAGCCTTGACTGAGCGCTCCTAACTAAGTGCCACCAGTTTAACAAGGCTAGTTCGTTTCTGTCAACAAAAACGAATTAGTTTGGTAAACGCCAGGTAAGCGAAGGAATTCTAGGAGTAAAAATGACAAGGCTTGGCGGTGGCTAGCAGGGTTAGCCCTATCGGTTGGGGTTAACGCGAGGCAAACAAAAACGACGAGCCTCCGCTGACCTTCTGAACGCTTGCGCGCCGATCTTGGAGAACTCGTCTATGGTTTGGCACCGTCAGTGATTATCGCATGTTCGGTGGGTGACGTCAACGGGCACAACATAACGGCATCGGAATATCGCTGTCCACGGCGCCCGCTTGATGAGGCGACGTGGACAGCGACGCCCAAAACTGCCACAAAAACACACCAAAGACGCCTCTGGGTGACCCCTCAGCGTCCTTGGCGTGATTGCCTGCGGGTTGCCCCGCAGCAGATGGCCGAGCCCAAGGCCGTTGCCACCTATCGCCATTGCTGGCGATGCCTTCAATTAGGATGCCCAAGCAAGCTCGGGACTTCAGCGTTGCGCTGGACCTGGCGTTGCCGCCTGCCGCGAGTTTCTTTACTCTTGGCTGTGCCTGTACCCCCTGGTGTGCCCCAGTTTTAGGGCCGTAAGCTTCGGCTGTGGAGGGCCACTAGCCCAGCGCGGGCGTTACCCGCGCCAGTAGGCAACTAGTCGTCTTACCCCGGGAATGCAGTGGCCCTACGTATGACCCCACCCAACGATAACGGACTTGTCTGACATCATGATAGCATGGTGACGTTTTCACGGTCAACAATTTAGTCGTGGTCAATTTTTAATCTATTCGTCTCGATTTTTTGCGCCTCGGTAAAGCAACACCCCCTGCGGCAGTAGGCCGCAGGGGGTGGGGTTGGTGAGGATTAGTTGGCCATACCACTGGCGTAAAGCTTGAGCTTGCCGGCGACGATGCTGTCGACGAGTTCGGGGTAGCTGACGCCTTCCGCCTCGGCCTCTTGGGGCAACAGCGAGAGCGGCGTCATGCCAGGTAGGTTGTTGCCTTCGATGACCCAAACGCCGTCGTCATTGGCGAAGAAGTCGATGCGGCCGTAATTCTGCATACCAAGCACCTGCATCGTTTGCACCGCGACGCGCTTCATTTCGTCGTGCACGGCAGCTGGCAGGTCGTGTGGCGGGGTGATGAAGTCGGTGTGGCCGGGCTGGAACTTGTGCTCGAAATCGTACCAGCCGTCATGGACCTTGATTTCGATAGCCGGGAAAGCGTGACCGTTGACCACACCCAAGGAAAACTCACGGCCGGTGATGAAGGCTTCGATGATGGCGGAATTATCAAACCGGAACACGTCGGCCAAGCCGCTGGCCAGCTCCGCGTCGTTGTGCACGATGTGGGTCCCGACGCTGGAGCCGCCGCTGGTTGGCTTCAAGACCACCGGGTAAGGGAAAGGCAACGTGTGGCCGGTGGTGCCTTGATCCCGGGTGATTTCGACGAAGGCCGCGGTTTTGATGCCGTGATACAACATGATCTCCTTGCTATATACCTTGTTCATGGTGTTACCACTGGCCAAGGCGCCGGAGCCGGTGTAGCGGACGTTGTTCAAGTCGAGGACGGCTTGGACCTTGCCGTTTTCACCGTCGCCGCCGTGTAAGGCGAGAAAAACGATGTCGGCGGCTTCGCAAATGGCCAAGACGTTCGGGCCGAAGAGCTGGGTGGTGCCGTCAGCGCGCAAGGCATTGATGTCCGCGTCGGTCAAAATGGCGTCTGAGATGTTGAGATCCTGGCTCGTGTTGGCGTCGGCAAACACCGATTCCGGCGCGGCGCCGTGCAGGTCGTAGCCGAGGAACAGGTCGATAAATGTCGCCTCATGCCCGCGTTCGCGCAAGGCGTTAGTGATGCGGTAGCCGCTAGAAAACGAGACGTTGCGTTCGGTACTGCGGCCGCCTGCTAAAACGACAATCTTCATGGGATTTCTCCTCCGTGTATGTGATAGAACCTTAAGCTTACCACAAAAGCCGCGGCTGGCCGAGGCCAGCGCCGGCTTTAACCGAAATTTAAATCGCTTACACAATTGGGCAGCCCGGTTTGAAAAGGGTACACTGGCTTCAAAGGAGGGCCGCAATGACCTACTATTATCAGCACCTCACACTGCACCATGACTACCTGATTGTGACGAATGACAATGGCGCCTTGGCATTTGTCGGCAGTCCAGACGCCGGTTTGGCCGAAGCGGGGCGGTTTGGCCTCACCTCACTGATCGACTCAGCGCTGGCGGCGCCGGCTGTGGCCGGCGTGCGGGCGTTGCTGACCGGCCAGGCGCGGCGGTACGCCGGCGCCTTGGCCTTGACGGGAACGGCGTTTCAGCAGCAGGTCTGGGCGGGGTTGCAGCAGATTCCATACGGGGCGACCTGGACGTATGGTCAGCTTGCTACTGCCATCGGCCGGCCGACCGCGGTGCGCGCGGTGGCCACGGCCGTGGGGAAGAACCCGGCGATGGTGGTGGTGCCTTGCCACCGCGTGATTCGCAGCGATGGCCAAATCGGGCAGTTTCGTGGCGGCGTGGCGATGAAGCGAGCGTTGTTGGTCCTTGAGGCCGGTGGCGTTAGCGAATTTTAATGGTCGTGCCACAATAGTCGCATCGGCGGGTTGGCCACGCTATACTAAAAGTATGCGGACAAGTTGTGCGCAGTTTATTGAGAAAGAGGCGAACACTGTGAAAATTATTGCGTATGGTGCCCGGATTGACGAGATCCCGTACATGCAGCAATGGGCCAAGGAAACCGGCAACACCCTGACCATTCATGAGGAATTGCTCGATGCATCGACCGTCGACTGGGCAAAAGGCTACGAAGGCGTCAACGCGTTACAAACGACGCCGTATTCGGCCGAGGTGTTTGCCAAGCTCCATGAGTTTGGCATTCATTATTTGGCGGTCCGTAACGTCGGCACCGACAACATCGACTTGGCTGCCGCTGCCGCCAACGACGTGAAAATCAGTAACGTGCCGGCGTATTCACCGGCTGCCATCGCCGAGTTCGCCGTGACCTTGACCTTGCAGGTACTGCGGCGTGTGGGCGAAGTCGCCGCGCGGCTACAAGCCGACGACTACGATGGCGCCACCAAGTTCATTGGCCGCGAGCTCGGTCAGCAAACCGTCGGCGTCATCGGAGCCGGCCGCATCGGTCGCACCGCCATTCGGATTTTTGAAGGTTTTGGCGCCAAGGTCCAGGCCTACGATCCCTATCCAGTGACCGATCAGGACCATCTTATCGATTACGTTGGCCTGGACGAGTTGTTGCGAACCAGTGACGTGATCGATTTGCACATTCCCGGCATTCCGGCCAATACCCACATCATCGATTCAGCGGCCATTGCCAGCATGAAGCCTAACGCGGTGTTGATCAACACGGCGCGAGGCAACCTGGTCGATACTGAGGCGATGGTGGCCGCGTTGCGTGAGCATCGGCTCGCTGGCGCCGGCATCGACACCTATGAACACGAAACCGCCGATTTGCTAACCCTCAGCAAGGAAGGCCGCTTCCACGATCCGCTGTGGGACGAGCTACTGGCGATGCCGAATGTCGTGTTGACGCCGCACATTGCCTACTACACGGAAACTGCCGTGCACAATATGGTGTACTTCTCCCTGCAACACCTCGTCGATTTTTTGACCACCGGCACCACCAGTACCGAGGTTAAGCGCACCTAGCCCCGCATTGTTTGGTATGCTAGAAGCAACGAACAAGGAGGTAGCGGGATGCGAAAATGGGTGGTCGGAATTGTGGTCGTGGCCGGCGTGGGGTTGGCCGGTTGCCAGCGCCACAGCGGACCAAGCGCCACGCATGTGTTGACCAAAATGAGCACGGCGGCGGCAGCAGTCGATTCCGGCACGATTCAGGCGCGCCAAACCGTTAAGGCCAGCGGCGAAACGGTCACGAACCGCACCAAGATGCAGTTTTCCACCGACCCGACGGTACTGCACGCCACGGTGGCAATTGGCGCGCCCAAGGTGAAGACGCAAACCATTGCGCTGTACCAAACGCAGGCCACCGCCTACGTCCAAACCGCGGGCAAGTGGTACAAGCAAAATACCGCCGACCTCGGGGTGAACGTCAAGGCGATTCAACAAACGATGACGACCAAGGCCTTCACCCAGGCTGCGGCCAAGGCGAAGGGTAAGGTCACCACCAAAGGCCACACCTATGTCGTCACCGTCAGCGGACACGGCAAGGCGCTGCGGCCGCTGGTGAAGCAGGTGTTGCGGTACGGCTCCGCCGACAACACCCAGGTCGCCGCGCAGGTGAAGGCCAGCAAGATCAAGGCGGTGACGTACACTGTCACCGTGGCGAAAAAGACCTACCTGCCGAAGCGGGTCCACCTGAGCATGACGCTGACGACGAACGGCAGCAAACTGGTGGAAACGGCCACGCAGACCTACACCCAATTGAATGCCGGCCACACGGTCACGATTCCGGCGGCGGTGCGGCAACAAGCCACCACGGCCACCACAGATCGCTAGACACCATCCGGAGAAATCGGTCAGAATTTGATCGATTTCTTTTTTATTGGCCGTCATCGAACGTTAATCCGAACGATAATCAGAAAAAGTCAAAGAATAATCAGATTTGCTCTTGCGCCGTGGCGGGGTTTTGGGTATGCTAACCTTATCAAATACGAACGAAGGAGCACATCATGGAGTCATTCTTTCATTTAAAAGCGAACAATACCCGTGTTGGTACGGAAATTGTCGCCGGTTTAACTACATTCTTCGCCATGTCCTACATTCTCTTCGTTAACCCGCAGGTCCTGTCGCTGGCCGGCATGCCGTCGCAAGCGGTGTTCATGGCGACCATCATCGCTAGCGCGGTGGGGACCTTGGTCATGGGGCTGTTTGCCAACGTGCCTTACGCCTTGGCCCCGGGGATGGGGCTCAACGCCTTTTTCACCTATACCGTGGTCTTCGCGCTGGGTTACACCTGGCGCCAAGCGTTGGCGATGGTGTTCATCTGCGGGATGATCAACATCCTGATCACCGTCACCAAGGTGCGGAAGATGATCATCATGGCGATTCCCGAAGTGCTGCAACATGCCATTGGCGGCGGGATCGGCGTCTTCATCGGCTACATCGGCTTGAAGAACGCCGGCTTCCTGCAGTTCACGTCTGATTCCAGCAATATTTTGTCGATTAACGATACGGCGTTCAAGGCCGCCACGACGACCTACAAGGGCGGGGTGACCTCCGTTGTCACCGGCGGCGGCATCGTCCCGGCGCTGACCAACTTCACGCAGTCCGGCGCCTTGCTAGCCTTGATTGGCCTGTTCATCATGGCCATTCTCGTCATCAAAAAAGTCCCGGGCGCCGTGCTCATCGGCATCGTCGTCACCACCTTGATTGGGATTCCGATGGGGGTCACCAACCTGCACTTCACCGCTTCCGATAGCCTCGGCAACTCCTTCCAGCAGTTAGGCACGACGTTTGGCGCCGCCTTCTCCGCTCAGGGGATGGGCAGCCTCTTCACCACCCCGGGTAAAGTCGTGATGTCCATCATGTCGATTTTCGCCTTCAGCTTCTCGGATACCTTCGATACCCTGGGCACCTTCATCGGTACGGGCCGGCGCACCGGCATCTTCTCCGCTGCCGACGAACAGGCCATGGAAAATGGTCACGGGTTCTCCAGCAAGATGGATAAGGCCTTGTTCGCCGATTCCATCGCAACCAGCATCGGCGCCATCTTCGGCACTAGTAACACCACGACCTACGTCGAAAGTGCGGCCGGGATCGGGGCCGGTGGCCGGACCGGGTTAACCTCCGTGGTGACCGCCGCGTGCTTCCTGATTTCCGCCGTGTTCGCCCCGCTCATTTCGGTGGTCCCGACGCAAGCCGTCGCCCCAGCCTTGATTCTCGTCGGCGTCATGATGATGGCGAGCCTCAAGGAAATCGATTGGAGCAACTTGCGCGAAGCCGTGCCGGCGTTCATGGCCTCAATCGTCATGGGCCTGGTGTACAACATCTCTTACGGCATCGCCGCCGGATTCATCTTCTACTGCCTGATTAAGATCATCGATGGCAAGATTCGCGAGATTCACCCGATTCTCGGCATCGTCACCATCGGCTTCATCCTGAACTTCATCGTGCTTGCCGTTTTGTAAGGCACGACACCAAAATGGCCGCCAGTTGGCGGCCATTTTTGCGTTAATCAAAGTCGGCTTGCGCGCTGATGCGATCGAGCAGCGCGAGCAGTTGGGTTTTTTCCGGCGGCGTGAGCGGGGCGCTGACCCGGCGTTCCAGCGCGATGAACACCGCGCGCACGGCCGTCACGAGGTCCTGGCCCGCGGGGAGCAGGTACAGCCGCTTCTCCCGGGAATTATCGGGGTCGGCGCGGCGGGTGATGAGTTGGCGCGCCTCGAGGACCTTCAAGATGTTCGTGGTGGTGGCGGCAGACTTACCCAGGTAGTGCGACAAGTTGCGCTGAATGCTGGCGGGGTGGGTCGCAATAAAGTTGAGCGTCTGGGCCTGCAAGACGTTGAGTCCGGATTGCTTTAACCGCCGTTGAATAAACTGTTGCTCCGCCTGCGTCAGGCGAAAAACGTGCTCGACGAGTTCGTCGTCAATGCCGAGTTCCATGCTGGACCTCCCTCGAGTGAATGACTAAATTTTACAAGTTTGACGTTGACAAGTCCAGTCACTGTGCCTATGATGCATAGTTGTATTTACAACTACATGAACGGAGGCATCATCATGTCATTAACGCCAGCCCAAACCGTCGCCACGCGTGAAGAATTCAAGGCCAATATTGCTAACTCAGGGCTCAGCCTAGCCGCCATCGGCCAGGCCTTGGGCACCACGGCGTCAGTGATTGCGCAAAGCGTGGACATGCATCCACGCCGGATCGAGGATAATTGGATCATTCGCGAGTACCTGTTAACGTATTTGACGGCCCATCACCTACCTGTGACGCCGTTCACCGCGTTAACCGGCGACTATCACCGGTATTGGTTCCTCGACGCCGCGACAATCGAGCGCGGCGTCATCGATTAATCCTAGGAGGGCATATATGTCAGCAATCGAAGCAATTAGTCAGTTGGTGTTATGGGAGCGCCAGGCGCGCAGCCGCGGTCTCAATGAAGAATTAGCGGCGTGCTACTGGCCGGACGGCACGGTGACGACGAGTTGGTCAAGCGGCAATGCCCGTGACACCTTCATCGGCCAACGCCCCGTTGATTACGCGCCCGCCTTGCCGCTGGTTGGCCGCTACGCCGCGCCAGTCGTCCACGTCAGTGGTGACCGCGGCTACGCGGAGCTGCCGAGCACGACGAAGCACTGGGTCGACCTTGATGGCAACGTCGCCATCGTCGAATCCTTCATGCGCCTGATTTATCGGGTCGAACGGCGGGCCGGCGAGTGGAAAATCAGCGATATGACCGCCATCGATGAAGCCGACACGGTTGCCCCGGAGATTCCTGGGACGGACCTCCACATCGACGCGGCCTTGGCCAAGCAGCAGCGGATTGCGTACCGGTGGTTGGCCTACACGCGAATCAAGGCCGGGGGCGAGATTGGTAGCGACGGCATCGGCACGGACCGGCCGGAAACGGTGGCGCCGGTATACGCCAAGGCTGAGGCGTGGCTGAACCACAAATAAATGTCTGCAGACTGCCGCTGGCGGTCTTTTTTTTGTGACGAGGCGACAGTGGCCGGCCTAGCTGAATTTACGCTGATAATGCCAAAGGTGGTACGTGAAGAAAATTGCCATGATCGTCAGCTGGGCAAAGTAGCTGGAGTCACTGCCGCCAATCACATCGTGTCCCTGCGCCGCGCGCAGTAGGATCAAAACGATGTCAACCAGTGCGATTAGCTTAAACGTGGCCGCCGAAGCGTTGGTCACGATCAAGCGGCGGCGTTCATCACCGCCGCGGTAAAGTGCGACCATCATGATCACAATCATGACGAGGCTCACCAATAATAGGCCGCCGCCAATCAGTGCTGCCAGTAACATAGGTTATTCCCCCTTGAATAAAGCGTCTACCGTCGTCCCCAGGCTCTTCGCCAGCGCGAAGGCCAGGTGCAGGGTCGGGTCGTATTTGTCATTTTCGATGGCGTTGATGGTTTGGCGCGAAACGCCGCACTGCGCAGCGAGGGCTTGCTGCGTCAGGCCACGGGCGTTGCGCAACCGTAAAATTTGATTGTCCATTCGCTGCCCTCCGCTTGTCAAAAGTATTTTACATTGCCAGCATAGCGACCTGCCGGCAATCTGTCAAATGTTTTTGACATTAAGGCCTGCCAATACTGACGCACGCAAAAACACCGCCGGCCCAGGCCGGCGGTGCGCAATCACTTAGATTACCATGGTTTTGTAGCCGCGGCCGATGAGCCAAGCGACCAAGGCGGCTAAGGCAATTGCGGCGAGGTCGAGCCACGGACTGAACACTAGGCCGCCGACGAAGATGATCAAAGCCAGGAAAATCATGCTGACAAAGACCATGGCAAAGCCAATGGCGCCGCCTTGCATGCCTTTTTGCGGCCCGAATTCTTCGGAAAACGGCAACTGCTTGGGGCCCATGCTCCGGCCGTACACCAAGGCGACCATGTACGTCAGCGCGATGCTTAAGGCCACCGGGGTGATGGCGTGCACGCCGCCAATGGCCAGGGCGACCACGGCGATGACCAACAGTAGCGGCAGGAAGATGCGGGCAAACACCGCCTTCACGATGCCGCGCAGCAAGAGCCCGGGGTGCGCCAGCGGCACGTAGCGAAAGACGCCCATCGCTTCGGGCTGACTGGAGTAGGCGAGGAACCAAATCGCTGTCGGTAGGCCAAAGATCACGCCGACGCCGAGGTAAACGAGGTAGTGGCTGGCCTGGCTAAAGCTCATGTTCCGGAGCACGTTGGCGCCGAGCACCATCGGTAAAATCAAGCCATACACCAGCTGTGGATAGACTCGCAGCTTGTACTCGCGCTCGCTTTGCAGCATGCGCCAGCCCAGCGTGAAGTAGGCGGCCTCGTCGCCGTGACCGGCAAACAACCGGCGCATCAGGCGAAAGTAGCGGCTGTTGTGGCGAATCGTGGTGCCGCTTTGGTCGAGTTTTTCCAGATATTGTTCAAAGGCCGCGGCGTGGTGGAGGTAGGCCCAGGTTAAGGCAATGGTGCCGATGAGGCTCAGCCCTGTCAGCAGGAAGGCCAAGGCGGTGAAGGTGCCATGGGCCAACAGCGGGAGGCCGGCAAACCACACAGGTAAGGCAATCAGGTACCACCAGCTGAACCCAGTGTGCAACAGGCCGCTGAAGTCGACGCTATTCGGCAACAGGTTCGGTAGCTGGGAGACCAGATAGATGCCGGCGACCAAGGCGATTTGCACGATGTTCAGGATGTTCTTCAGCTTTTCGCCGTCAAAAAAGCGTAGCACCAGCAGGTAGAACAGCAAGGCAATCATCAAGGCAAACACGCCGAGCAGCACCACGCTGATGAGCCCGGCCAGGCCAACCAGCGGGCCGAAGCGCAGCACCAGCACGATGATGGCCGGCCCGCCTTGGGCTAGCATGGTCGCCCCGAGAAACAGGGTGACCAAGCCGACACGCACGGCGTTCAGCGTCCGGTCACCGACCCCGCGCACGCCGAAGATCAGGCGGTCTTTGGGGTCTAGCAACAGCGTCGCGTAGCTGGTGAGCATCGTGAGGAAAAACATCAAAAACAAGGCGCTGGTGAAGCTGCTTAAGCCAAACATCAAGGGCAGGGGCAATGCCAGAAAAATGGCCAGCGCACCGCCAATCAACAGGTTCCATAAGAAGCTGGTCCGCAATGGATGGGCGCTGGGTTTGGCGGATTGATTGAGCCGCAAGCCCAGGCCGCCGCTGCTGCGCGTCACCAGCAGGAGTTTGGTGCTTAACAGCAGGCAAAATTGGTCGAAGTTCACCCCGCGGCGGGTCAGCCAACCGCGCCAGTGGGTCAACCACCCCAGCCCCTTTGGCAACTGGTCAGTCATGCGCGTCACCGCCCATCACCAGGTCGACGAATTCCTTGGCGCGCTGACCGTGCTCGTTGAAGCCGGTCAATTGACTAAACAACTCCTGCAACCCGGCGTTGGCGTCCACCGCCCCGGCGATGTCCTTGAATGCCCCGTCGGCTGCGACGACCCCGTCGTTCAACAGGATGATGCGATCGGACAGTTTTTGCACCACGTCCATGATGTGGCTCGAGTAAAAAATGGTCTTGCCGCGATTGCGCAGCTCCTGCAGAATCTCCTCGACGATCAGCACCGTGTTGGCGTCCAGGCCGTTCAAGGGCTCATCCCAAAACAGCAAGTCGGGGTTGTGCAAGAGGCTGGCGATGATCAACACCAGCTGGCGCATGCCCTTGGAGTAACCGGCGATGCGCCGATCAAACGCCGGGGCCAGCCCGACCACCGTGGCTAAGCCTTGCGCCTTGGCTTCGGCAACGTCGGCAGAGAGGCCGTAGACTTGTCCAATCAAGGTGAGGTATTCCCGGGCAGTCAAGGCGTCGAACACGTCGGCGCTTTCCGGCACGTAGCCGATGCGGCGCTTGTAGTCGTTGTCCTCCGGCCGCAGCGGCGTGCCGAAGAGGTTGATCGTCCCGCCGTCTTGTTGCAGCAGACCCAAGATGATTTTCACCGTGGTGCTTTTGCCCGCGCCGTTGGGGCCGATATAGCCCACGATGGTGCCGGGATCGATGCTGAAGCTAACGCCTTGCAGCACCTGTTTGTTGCCGAAGTGTTTGGTAACGTGGTCTAAGCTGATTGCTGGGGTCATGACTCGTCCTCCTTGGCTTATGTAAGCGGTCCCTATCGTGCGGGCTGTTGCCATTATGCTACTAATTGGGCGATTCGCCAAGCGGGCAATCTGGGCGAAAAAAACCGCCGCCACTCGAGGGTGGCGGCGGTCGGAAATCAATAGATTTTCATTTTGTTCAGTGGCCAGTAGCGCCAAACGACGACGGATTGAATCTTGTTCTTGGCAATGAAGCCAAAGTCGCGGCCGTCGTGGGAGACGAGGCGATTATCTCCCATCACGAAGTAGGCACCCTTGGGCACCGTGGCGCGGTGCGTCGATTGCAGGGTTTGGAGGCTAAAGTCATAGGTGAAATACGTGGCATTTTGCGCGGTCATTTCTTGAGCCATGAACTTTGACTTGAGGTAAGGTTCCTTGGTTTGCTTGCCGTTGATGTAGAGCTTTTCGTGTTTGACGGCCACCGTGTCGCCGGGCATGCCGATGACGCGTTTGATGTAGAGCTCGCCGGGCTTGTCCGGCGCGTCGATCACCACGATGTCGTTGCGGTCAATCGAATGGTGGCGCGCGGAGTAGAGGCGGTCGCCGTCTTCCAAAGTCGGCTGCATCGACGTGCCTTGCACCACGTCTTTAGAAATGACAAAGTGCATCAGCAATTGCACGCCGATGATGACGGCGGCGAATAGCACGACGACCTCTATAATGAAACGGAGTGTTCCACTTTTCTGTTCTTTCACGCTGACACCTTCCGTTGCTTAGGATTGGGTTAAATATAGCACAAGCCTTGTGAAAAATGAAAGGACGGGCACTGGGGCTTCCCCTAGGCGGTTTTGGTGGGGAGGCGGCGAGTGTGCTACACTGGTAAGAAGAATTTTCAGAAAGATAGGAGAATATCGTGAGTGTTTTAACCGTGACGCACCTGTCCCAGCGCTTCTTAGATAAGCAGCTGTACGCCGATGCGAGTTTTCAAGTGAATCAAGCCGATCACCTCGGCATCATCGGCCAAAATGGGGTGGGGAAAAGTACCCTGATCAAAATCCTGACCGGGGCGCTAACGCCCGACGCCGGCACGATCGTGTGGCAGCGCCACCTGCACGTGGGGTATCTGGACCAGTATGCCAACCTCCTACCGGGGCAAACCATTCACGACTTTCTGAAAACCGCGTTCGCCGACCTTTACGCCAAAGAGGCGAAGATGAACCAGATCTATGCCGACTACGCCGATCATCCCGACGACGAGCTGCTGGCCAAGGCCGGCGAGCTGCAACAAGAGCTCGAAGCGGCGGATTTTTATGACCTCGAAACGACCATCGACACTGTGGCGACCGGGCTGGGGCTCGATGCCATCGGGTTGGACCACCCGGTGGACGCCTTATCCGGCGGCCAGCGCTCCAAGATTATCTTGGCCAAGCTACTATTAGAGAAGCCGGATATGTTGCTGCTGGACGAGCCGACCAACTACCTCGACGTGTCGCATATCGAGTGGCTCACCGCCTGGCTGCAAGACTTTGAAGGGGCCTTTATCGTCATCAGCCATGACTTCGACTTTCTCGAAGGCGTAACCAACGCGATTCTCGACATCGAGTTTGGTCAGATCACCAAGTATACCGGCTCGCTGCACCGCGCCTTGCGCCAAAAAGAGGCCGATCACGAAACCATGCTGAAGGCCTATAACAAGCAACAAGCCGAAATCAAGAAAACCGAGGCGTTCATTCGGCGCTTCAAGGCCGGGACCCGCTCAACGATGGCCAAGTCCCGGGAGAAGCAGCTGGCGCATATGGACAAACTGACGCCGCCGGGCAACTTGATGAAGGCCAAGCTGGCATTCCCTTACACGCCGGTGGAGCGCCAGATTCTCGTCGACGTCAACGACTTGGTGGTCGGCTACGACAAGCCGTTGTTGCAGCCGGTGAACTTCTCCATCGCCCGAGACGAGGTGATTGCCTTGGAAGGATTCAATGGGATCGGGAAGTCGACATTGTTGAAAACCATCTTGGGGCAGCTGCCAGCCCTGGCCGGGGATGTCGCCGTGGCCCAAAACGTCACCTTTGGCTACTTTGAACAGGAGCTGAAGTGGGAGACGCCGCGGCAAAGCCCATTGCAGTTTTTAATGGCGAAGTATCCCGCCCTTGGCCAAAAGCCGCTGCGCCAGGTGCTGGCTCGCACGGCGATGACGCGGGACCAAGTCGACCAACCGTTGCAGACCCTGTCCGGTGGCGAGCAAAGCAAGGTGAAGTTGGCGGACCTAATGTTACAGCCGGCTAATATTCTGGTGATGGATGAACCGACCAATCACCTGGACGACGACACCAAGGCGTCCTTGCGCCGCGCGTTGCAGGAATACCCGGGCGCCGTGCTGCTTGTCTCACACGAAACCGGGTTTTACGACGATTCCTGGGTCGACACCCGAATCAACATTGAGCACCTGATTGCTCAGGCATAACCCTGGCGCCGGCCATTTGTGGTCGGCGCGTTTATTGATGCCAACTTTGCAGGGTGAACGTATAGTGGGTGGTGACCGGCAGCATGACGTGCGGATCCTGGCCTGGTGTCAGGTCGCGCGCCAACGCCTGCATTTGGCTCACGGTGATGGGGACACCAAACTCGGGCAAGACGTCGGCCAACGCCAGCGGCTCGCGCCGATCATAATTGAAGGTGCGCAGGTGAAAATCGCGTCCCGGCTGGTCGGCCCAGCGGGTGATGGCCGCCGCCAGGTGGGGGTGGCATTGCGGCACGCGCGGAATCTGCAGCGTCAACGCATTGGCCACGGCGGTGATGAGGGCGTTGACTTGTTGGGTTTGCAGGTTGATGGCCACGACTTGGCGGGTGAGGGCAGTTAACTTCGGGAGATCGGCTACCGTCAGGGTCGGCAGCTGACTGACGAAGACGAGGTCGGCGACGCCCGCTGGTAGGTCGTACCAGTCGCTGACCGTCGTCGTGAAGTTGGTGCGGTGGTGAGCGACAAGCCACTGTTGGGCTAATGCCAGCATGTTGGTGGCCCAGTCGCTCATGGCGACGGTATGGTAAGCTACACTCAATGGCAAGGCGTACCGGCCGCTGCCGGCGGCGACATCGGCGATGGTCCATTGCGGCTGCGGGTACCAATCGCGGAGTGTCGCGGTGACGTCTTGTTCAATTGGGAGCCGGGATTCGCGTTGAATCTGCGCATAGGTCGCGGCAAAGTCGTTCCAATCGTCAGCTGTCAGCATGGTGGGCCTTCCTTCATTAATGGATTGCATTCATTTTGTGCTGTTTTCATTAAGGCGTCAAATATTCTGAAAATGTAATTGACATTGATTCGGCGTGACGGTATGATATTAAAGTTGCCGATGCGGAGAAACAGCGTTGCGGCAACGCAAAATAAATTCGTGCTTGACCACGAAGGTCTCGAATGATAGACTTATCAAGTTGTCTTTTGAGACAAAGTAGTCCTTTGAAAACTGAACAAAGTTTCGTAAATGTGATAGGGCTTTTCGATTTA
>NZ_AZDJ01000023.1 GCF_001434705.1 Lacticaseibacillus nasuensis JCM 17158 | reverse complement strand
ACATCCTTACCGTTAACCGTGTGACCGCCCTTGCCGTCAGAAGTTACTGGCGTAGTCGTACCATCGCCATTCTTGATCGGTGTGGTGGTAATCTGGCTCGTAATCTTACCGTTTGGATCAACCGTCGTTTCGGTAGAGGTGCCATCCCCATTGCCATGAGTGAGATCAACGCCGCCTTCTGGGGTCGTCTTCGCAGTCGTACCATTTCCTACATCGGTTGGCGTGCCATCGCTTGGCACATCGGTATTGTTAACTTTGTGGCCGCCCTTACCGTCATTGTCAACGGTATCCGTCGTACCATCATGATAGTTTACCGTAAGATTTGCCGTGACCGTCAAAGTAGCGGTTTCGTGTACCGTCTTACCACCGTCTGTGTAGTCTAAGCTCAGCGTGTATGTCCCAACGGCTTTTGCCGCCGTTGCCAAATCAGCGACTGGATTCCCCGCGGCATCCTTAATGCTGGTAATGCTTGGTGTTCCTTTTCCGGCATCGCCATGTGCATTAGTTGCTGTTGCGACGAAATCGCTGACAGCCACGCTGTCGCCAACTGTGATTGTCTTGTCCGTCGGCGTTAGCTTAGTTCCGTCAGTGATGGTCAGTTGAACGTCATCAGTCAGGATCAGGGCACCATTCGTGTAGGTAATCGTTGCAGTATACGAACCGCTTGTATCACCGGTCGTCGTGATCGTGCCATTTGTCAGCGTTGCACTAGTTTTATCATCAACATCATTATTCTTCAGTGCAGTGATGGCATAGGAGCCACCCTCAAGAGGCGTCTTACCATCCGCGCCAACAACAGACTTAGTGAAGTCGCCTTCCGTAAGGGTATCCCCTACCTTAGCTTCTTTATTCTGAACAGTCAGCAACGTGCCATCGGTTACGGTCAATGTTGCAGTGTTTTCGACCGTCTTCCCACCATCGGTATAACTCAATGTGACAGTATAATCGCCAGCTTGATCAGCAGAAATCGTCTTGCCGTCAGTGACAGCCAGGGTTTGACCAGCTGCATTCGTTGCACTGACAATACTTACCTTAGTCGAATCACCCTTAGTCTTGGCCGCATTAGTGGTATCGCCAACAATAAACTGGTCAACTGCTACTGTAGTCCCCTTCACTGCCGTTACAGGTGATGTTGCAAAACCAGTATCGTCAGTGACGGTCAGTTTAGCTGAACCTTCGGCAGTAGCGCCGTTGGTTCCGGTGTAATCAATGACCACAGTATAGGTACCCGCAGTTGCACCGGTAGTGGAAATAGTATCACCGCTGAGTGTTGCCTTAGCAGTTGATGCTTCATCGGCATCCGCGGTCTTGGTAATGCTCTTAATGCTATAAGTACCATCCGTTGTTTGACCATTGCCATCTGGCAGAGTCGTCGTCGGCTTAAAGCTGTTTGCGGTGAGCGTCGTGCCAACAGGAACAACCTGGTCCGTTGCAGTCAGTTTCGTATTATTGATGAAGCTGTAAACTACGGTCGTCTCGGCATCAGTTGGCTTCGTCGCCGTAAACCCGCTATCATCCGTCTGCAGATTTGGCGCAGTGATGGTATCACCAACCTTGACGGACTGACCGCCAATGGTTGGATTGCCATAGTATTTACTACTGTAATCTGAAACTTTAGCATCCGTGAAGGCTTCTTCGTCGCCACCACCAGCTAAGCTGTATGTCTTTTCACCAGTAACCTGGTCAGTATATTCATACCAAGTTGCGGTTTCCTCATGCTGTCCAAGTTGCTTACCGTCTGTGCTTTCATCTGTAATGGTCCAAGTAATCGGATCCATAGCAGCACTCGTCACCACATGCTTGACGTAAACGTCAACCTTACCACCGTCAAAGGTGCCAGCTGGCACTTCGGTGGCAGCGGTCGGTTCACCGTCAACCGTGACGTAGTCCGTCGTGGCTTCGGTGTACTTGCTACCGTCTACGCCATTAGCTGCCGTCATCTGGTCGATGGTGGCAGTAAAGCCATCGTATGCTGTGCCCTTGCCACCTTCAAGTGTCTTCGTACCAATGACTTCGCCAGTGGTTTGGTCATGGTAGGTCACAGTCAAACTAGACTGGGCGACAACGTTCAACGTCGCAGTCTTCGTTACTGTCTTCCCACCGTCGGTGTAGGCAAAGCTTAGTGTGTATGTTCCTACGGTCCCAGTGGCAGTGGCCAGGTCAGTCGTTGCCCCTGATGCATCCGTAACCGTCAGGGTTGGTGTTGCGGTACCCTTTTCACCCTTCGCATT
>NZ_AZDJ01000022.1:201898-231187 GCF_001434705.1 Lacticaseibacillus nasuensis JCM 17158 | reverse complement strand
GCCGAGAGTAGTTGGTGGGTGACTGCCTGCGAGGGTAGGAAGCTGCCGCGCTTTTTTTACATTCCGGATTAGCTCAGTGGTAGAGCACCTGACTGTTAATCAGGGTGTCGTCAGTTCGAGCCTGACATCCGGAGTCATGGAGAGTTGTCCGAGAGGCTGAAGGAGCATGGTTGGAAACCATGTATACGGGGTTTACTCGTATCAAGGGTTCGAATCCCTTACTCTCCGTTGATCATGGCCCGTTGGTCAAGTGGTTAAGACACCGCCCTTTCACGGCGGTAACATGGGTTCAAATCCCGTACGGGTCACTTTTGGAGGATTAGCTCAGTTGGGAGAGCGTCTGCCCTACAAGCAGAGGGTCACAGGTTCGAGCCCTGTATCCTCCATTTTTTTCACGCTGGTTCCATGGTCTAGTTGGTTAGGACGCCTGCCTGTCACGCAGGAGATCACGAGTTCGAGTCTCGTTGGAACCGCTAAAAATCCCGCTTGTCGTTAAGTCGACAGGCGGGATTTTTGTGACTCAGCCGTGCAGGCGAGTGGCGATGATGATGAGGCCGGTCGCCAACGCCGCGGCGTTGACCCAAAGCGGCCGCAGTGGGTGGCTGCGGTTGCTGACGACCACGGCCAGTAAGACGATGGCTAGCGCGCTGAGCAAGGTGAGATGCTGCAGATACATGCCCACGCCGGCCACCAGGATGATGGCGATGACGTCGAGCCAGCCGGGCAGCGATTTGGCCCAAATGCTGATGAGAAACGGCAGCATGACCAGCGCCAAATCGATTAATGCCGTGAGATCAATCACTTGGCTGGCCACGGTAGTCAACGTGACTTGCAGGAAAAAGCATTCGATGAGCCAGACGCTGGCGGCTGGCGGCGGCGTCAGCGACTGGGTGCTGAGCAGCCACGCCAGCACGAGCTGGGCGAGTACCAGCGGCAATAAGGTCCACTGCGCCGAGCAGGTGATGAGCCCCAGAAGCGCCGCGAGGCCCAGTAGCGGCGTCGGCCAGATGCGGGCTTGCGCCAGCGCCAGGCACAAGGGCAATAACGTGGCGGCGACCAGCTGCAGGCGCCAATTGAGGTTGGCCGGGCCGATCAAGAGGAGCGGAAACACCACGACTTGGGCCCAGGCGAGCGCGCCGGTGAATAATTTGGTGACCAATGACATCGATCCTTTCCGTATCCCTTCATCTTACCGAACTCGCCGGGCGAGGGCAAAAACATTTTCCGCAAGGCGGGTCGGATATGGTATGCTGTAACAGTTGCAATTGAGTTCCCGATAGGGTCCGCACGTGCGGAAATGCCTTGTAACCGACAAATAAGGGGGAAATAAACATGCAGGAACGCCATTTATTTACATCGGAATCGGTGTCTGAGGGGCACCCAGACAAAATCGCCGATCAAATCAGCGACGCGATTCTCGATGAACTGTTGCGCCAAGATCCAAACGCCCGAGTGGCGTGTGAGACGACGGTGACCACCGGCTTGGTGCTGGTGGTTGGCGAAATCTCCACCACCGGCTATGCCGATATTCAAAAAGTCGTGCGCAACACGATTCGCGGTATCGGCTACACCAAGGAATCCGGGTTCGACCCGGACAGCGTGGGCGTGTTGGTGGCGCTGGACGAACAGTCGCCGGACATAGCGCTTGGGGTCGATGACTCGCTTGAAACGCGCGAAGGCGACACCGATCCGCTGGAGCGCATCGGCGCCGGCGACCAAGGGATGATGTTCGGCTACGCGATTAATGAGACGCCGGAATACATGCCGCTGCCGATCAGCCTGGCCCACGCCTTGATGCGCAAAACCGCGCATGTGCGCAAGGACGGCACGCTGCCGTACCTGCGGCCAGACGCCAAGGCGCAAGTGACGGTGGAGTACGACGATAACGAAAAACCAATGCGCGTGGACACTGTGGTGCTGTCGACGCAGCACAACCCGGAGGCCACGCTGACGCAGATTCGCGCCGACATCGAGGCGCAGGTGATTCGCCAGGTGATTCCAGCCGACTTGCTCGACGCCAACACCAAGATTTACGTGAACCCCACCGGGCGCTTTGTGCTCGGCGGGCCATCGGCTGACGCCGGGCTTACCGGCCGGAAAATCATCGTCGACACCTATGGCGGGTTCGCCCGCCACGGCGGCGGTGCGTTTTCCGGCAAGGACGCCACGAAGGTGGACCGCTCGGCGAGTTATGCCGCGCGCTACATCGCTAAAAACGTCGTGGCGGCGGGCTTAGCGGAGCGGTTGGAGGTTCAGCTGGCGTATGCCATCGGGGTCGCCCAGCCGGTATCGGTATCGGTGAATAGCTTCGGGACCAACCGGGTGCCGGAAGCGATCATCAACCAGGCGATTCGCGATAATTTTGACTTGCGGCCGGCTGGCATCATCAAGATGCTCGGGCTGCAACGACCAATTTATAAACAAACGGCCGCTTATGGCCATTTTGGACGTACAGATGTTGATCTGCCTTGGGAACACCTCGATCAGGTGGCGACCTTGGCCAAGTACTTAGATTAACGAGTGAAGAGGCGGCCACCCAGGTTGATGGGCGGCCGCTTTGTGTTGATAGGAGGAATTGCAGTGAGGAAAACCAATGTCCCGGTGGTGACGGTCGCAATCTTTATCGCCACATTTATGACGGCAATCGAAGGGACGATTGTCTCCACGGCGATGCCGACGATTGTGGGCAGTTTGCACGGCGTGGCCGTGATGAACTGGGTGTTTTCGATTTTTCTGCTGGCCAACGCGATGGCGACGCCGATTTACGGCAAGTTTGCCGATCGCATCGGCCGCAAGCCGGTGCTGTTGTTGGGGCTGGTGATTTTCATTCTGGGGTCGCTGTTGTCCGGGTTGGCGCAGTCCATGCCCGTGCTGATCGTCTTCCGCGCGCTCCAGGGCTTCGGCGCCGGGGCCATCATGCCGGTGACCTTCACGATCATTGCCGACATTTACCCGTTGGAGAAACGCGCCAAGGTGCTGGGCTTCAACGGCTCGGCCTGGGGCATCGCCAGCGTCATCGCGCCGCTTTTGGGCGGCTTCATCGTCGACCGGCTGAGCTGGCACTGGATCTTTTTCATTAACGTGCCGATTGGGCTGTTAACGATTGCCTTAATCATCATCTTCCTGCGGGAAACGCCGCGGCACTCAGACGCCCCAATCGATTTTGCGGGGACCGCCTGGCTGATGGCGACGCTGTTAGTGTTGATGCTGGGCTTTCAGGCCCTCGGGCAGGCGCAAGGCCTGTGGTTGCTGATTGGCGCCTTGGTGGTGGCGGGTTTGACGCTCACCGGCTTCGTGCATGCGGAGCGGCGGGCGGCCGACCCAATTATTGCGCTGGCCTTGTTCAAAAACCGGCCGTTTGTCATCGCCAACGTCATCGCGGCGCTGATTTCCGGCTTCGTCATCGGCTATGAGGCGTACATGCCGATGTGGGTGCAAGGCATCCTCGGGCTCGGCGCGTCGCTTGGCGGCTTTGCCATCACCCCCAGCAGTTTGATGTGGGTGGTGGGCTCGTTTGTCGCCGGGCGCTTGTTGGGCAAGCACCAGCCGCGCACCATTGTGAGCGGCGCGTTGGTGTTGTTGCTGGCCGGCGCCGCCATTCTCGCGCTGGTGCCAATCACCACGCCGTACTGGCACTTCTTGGTGATTGCCGGCGGGCTGGGCTTTGGCTTCGGGCTGATTATCACGGTGACGACGGTGCGCGCGCAGGCGGTGGTCGATCCGGCGGCCGTCGGGGTGGCGACGAGTTTCAACACCTTGTCGCGGACGCTGGGGCAGACGCTGATGGTGTCGGTGTACGGCGTCGTGTTGAACCTCGGCTTGGCGCAAGGCCAAGCGGCACACCCGCGGGTGACCACGGCGATGTTGAACCGCCTAATCGACCCGCAACAAGCCAAGGGCCTGCCGGCGAATTTGTTGCCGACGCTGCGCGGCATCTTGTATGGCGGCTTACATCACATTTATTTCTTCTCCGTGGTCATTGTCGCCTTAGCGCTGGTGATTAATCAGTTCGACCGGACACCAGCCACGCCAGGGCAATAACGCCGACGCCGGCCAGCCAGCCGGCGAGCACGTCGGTGGGGTAGTGCACCTGCACGTAGATCCGCGAGTAGCCGGTGGCGAGGATCACGGCCACGCCCAGGATGGTGCCGAAAACCTTGGTGCGGCGTGATACCGGCGCGTGCCACAACAACACGATCAGCGTGCCGTACAGCAAGGTGGTGCCGTTGGCGTGGCCGCTGGGAAAACTCCAGCCGCCTGCCGGCACCAGCGGCGTGATGCTGGGGTCGGCGATGAAGGGCCGTGGCCGGTTGAACAAGGCCTTCAACAGGCGATTCAGCGCGCTGCCGAGGCTGACGGTGAGGGCCAGCCGCCCGGCGCTGTACCAGTGCCGGCGGGCCAGGAATACCAACGTCAGCACGATGGTGATGCCGGTGACGATCGGCGGGTTGCCAAAGCGCGTCACCACCAGCAGCACCGCGGTGAGCCAAGCGGGGCGAAAGCGCGTCACCGTCGCGACGATTGGTGCGTCGATGGCGTGAATGTAGCCGGCGTGCGTGGCGATGCCGGCGGCGAGCAGGCCGACTAGCAGCCAACTGCCCAGGCAGATACAGGTAATCTGTTTGCGTGTCATGAGGGCCTCCTAATTGGCAAGTAGTATAGCATATTCTCGCGATGCCTTGTTTCACGGCCGGATTTTTGCTAGAATGGCCTCAATATCGAACAGACAAAGGAAGAGTAGGCCGCGGTGGGGCCCAAGAGAGTTGACGGCTGTTGCGAGTCAACCAAAGCCGCGGGTGAACTGGCCTTTGCGATGCACGACTGAAATCCAGTAGGTCGTACCGGTACTGGCCGTTATCCAGACAAAGCGCTGCGCAAGCAGAACTTAGGTGGTACCGCGGGGAACCCCGTCCTAATGACTAGGACGGGGTTTTTCTGTTCGAAACCCAACGAGGAGGCACTGTAATGGTTTACGATCACCAGGCGATCGAGAAAAAGTGGCAGAAGTACTGGCACGAGCATAACGAATTCAACACGACGACGGACCCCAACAAGCCGAATTATTACGCCTTGGACATGTTCCCGTACCCGTCCGGCCAAGGCTTGCACGTGGGCCATCCGGAGGGCTACACCGCCACGGATATCGTCGCGCGCATGAAGCGCATGCAAGGCTTCAACGTGTTGCATCCGATGGGGTGGGACGCGTTCGGCTTGCCGGCGGAGCAATACGCCTTGAACACCGGCAACCCGCCGAAGTCCTTCACCCATAAGAACATCGAGAACTTCAAGCGCCAGATCAACTCGCTGGGGTTCTCTTACGACTGGAATCGCGAGCTGGCCACCACCGACCCGAACTACTACAAGTGGACGCAGTGGATCTTCGAGCAGATGTATAAGCGCGGACTGGCCTATGAGGCCGAAGTCGCCGTCAACTGGAGCCCGGATCTGGGCACCGTGGTCGCCAACGAAGAAGTCATCGACGGCAAAACGGAGCGCGGCGGCTTCCCCGTCATTCGCAAGCCGATGCGCCAGTGGATGCTGAAAATCACGGCGTATGCCGATCGCCTGCTGGATGGGCTCGACGACCTCGACTGGCCGGAATCCATCAAGCAGATGCAGCGCAACTGGATCGGCCGCTCAACCGGCGCGCAGGTGACCTTCCAAGTCGCGGGTAGCGACGCCAAGTTCGACGTCTTCACCACGCGTCCTGACACGCTGTTTGGCGCGACTTACACGGTAATGGCCCCGGAGCACGAGCTGGTGGACCAAATCACCACGCCGGCGCAGCAGGCGGCCGTGGCGGCATATAAAGCCGAGATTGCCCACAAGTCCGACCTCGAGCGGACCGATTTGAATAAGGATAAAACCGGCGTCTGGACCGGCGCGTATGCCATCAACCCGGTCACCGGCGACAAGCTGCCGATTTGGATTTCCGACTACGTGCTGGTGAGCTACGGCACCGGGGCCATCATGGCCGTGCCAGCGCATGACGACCGCGACTTCGCGTTTGCCAAGCAGTTCGACTTGCCAATTACTCAGGTGATTGACGGCGGTGACGTGACGGACGCGGCCTACACCGGCGACGGCGTGCACATCAACTCCGGCTTCCTCGACGGCATGACCAAGCAGCCGGCCATCGACACGATGATCAGCTGGCTGGAAGCGCACGGCGTCGGCGAGAAAAAGGTCAACTACAAGCTGCGCGACTGGGTCTTCTCCCGCCAGCGTTACTGGGGCGAACCAATTCCCATCATTCACTGGGAAGACGGCGAAACCACGCTGGTGCCAGAGGATGAGCTGCCGCTGCGCCTGCCGGAAGAAGCCGACATTCAGCCAAGCGGCACCGGCGAATCCCCGCTGGCCAACGTCACCGATTGGGTCAATGTCGTCGACAAAAACGGGCGCAAGGGCCGCCGGGAAACCAACACCATGCCACAATGGGCCGGGTCGTCTTGGTATTACCTGCGCTTCGTCGATCCGCATAACAAGGAAGCCTTGGCGGACTTTGACAAGCTGAAACAGTGGACGCCGGTGGATCTGTACATCGGCGGCGCCGAGCACGCCGTGTTACACCTGTTATACGCGCGCTTTTGGAACATGTTCCTGTATGACATCGGCGTGGCCCCGCATCCGGAGCCGTTCCAGAAGTTGTTCAACCAGGGCATGATCCTCGGCGACAACCACGAGAAGATGAGCAAGAGCAAGGGCAACGTCGTCAACCCAGACGATGTCGTCGCCGAATATGGCGCCGACACGCTGCGCCTGTACGAGATGTTCATGGGTCCGCTGGATGCCGGCATTGCCTGGCGGACCACCGGTCTGGCTGGGGCGCGCAAGTTCCTCGACCGCGTCTGGAGCTCGTTCATCGATGACAATGGCAAAATGCGCGACCACATTACCACCATTAACGACGGCAAGTTGGATAAGGTGTACAACGAAACCGTCAAGAAGGTCACCGACGACTATGCGGATCTGCATTTTAACACCGCGATTTCGCAACTGATGGTGTTCATCAACGAGGCGCGCAAGGTGGATGACCTGCCTTACGCCTACGTCGAAGGCTTCGTGAAGATGCTGGCGCCGATTGCTCCGCACCTGATGGAGGAAATCTGGCAGCGCATCGGCCACAACCACTCGCTGACCTACGAGCCATGGCCGACCTATGACGAAGCCGCGCTGGCCACGGCGCAAGTCGAGTTGATGGTGCAAGTCAACGGCAAGCTGCGCGGCCACGTGACGCTGGCCGTCGACGCGCCGAAGGACACGGCGCTAGATGCGGCCAAGGCCCTCGACAACGTGCAGAAGTTCATCGCGGGCAAGCAAATCGTCAAGGAAATCGTCGTGCCGAATAAGATCGTCAACCTCGTGGTGAAATAATTACCCGGGAAATTCAGGCTGTGGAGAACGGCGCTTTGGCTTCGACAGGTAGCGAAGCTTGTCATCAGGTCCGCACTTTGGACCGGATGACAAGCGTAGCTACATGCTCGAAGCCAGCCGTTCGCAACGCAACTCTGCAGGAATATTAATCATCCCTAACAAAGGCCCAGCCGCATCGCGGCTGGGCCTGTTTGTGTGCCTCTGCGACACCAGCAAATTCATCATCACTCATAAATAAATTCGTCAACCGTGCAGCCGCCGCCGTCACTTCGGTACACTTAAAGTGGAGGTGACTCACATGACAACGACCGACCCAACGCTGTGGGTGCATTATCAGCTGCCCACAACCGTCCCGGCCAGCGTGCCCGAGGCGGCGCTGGCCGCCGCGCAAGACCCGCATGAAGATCCGCGCTTCACCGGCTTGGCCAAGGCGCAACCAACCGGCATGCTGGTGTTGCGCGCGCCTTACGAAACCACTGACGAAAACGGCAGGCGCGCCTACCATACTTCCCCAATCGTGCTGGTGGTGGGCGAGCACCAGCTGGTGACATTAAGCGCCCGGCCGCTACCGGCGGCCCAGGCCCTTGAACAGGCGGCGGCCACCGCCGAATCGCCGCTGGACTTAGCCTTCACGCTGTGTTGGCGGGTGTTCCAGCAATACACGGCAGATACCGCCGCCATCGAAGCGGTCACGCGGCAAATGGCCAAGCGGGTACGCGACGCGGCGCACAACGAATTGCTGTACGAAATCATGGCTTACGAGCAAAGCTTGGTATATTTCACCGCGGCACTGACCCACAGCAAGGCCCTGGTTGCCGCGCTACAGGACCGCTTTCCGGAGCACGCCACGCTGCACCGGGCCGCCGTGGAATGCGGCCAGGCGTTGACGGTGGCGGAAAGCACCGAGGAGATTCTCGACCAATACAACACCGCGATTTCCTCGGTGGTGGCCAATAACTTGAACCTGATCATGAAGATGCTGACCAGCGTGTCGATTCTGCTGGCGATTCCGCCGATTTTCAGCGGCATCTGGGGCCAAAACACCTGGCTGCCATGGGCCAAGCCGACGTATGGCTTCTGGGTCGTGTTGGCCTTGTCGCTCGGCACGGCGCTAGTCGTCGGGTGGTGGCTGCACCGCAAGGACTACTTTTAAGTTTTGCCAAGGCCGCGAAGTTCGTTTGCCGCCGCCGGGTGGTTCCATTACAATGAGGGGTAACGATTGGAGAATTGTGATGGAGAAACGAACCACGGCGCGGCCGGTCCGCAGCGCAAAGGAACAAATGCTGCGCGGATCCGCGTGGATGACGGCAGGGAGCATTTTGTCCCGGGTACTCGGGGCGATTTATATCGTACCTTGGCGCATTTGGCTCGGCGGCGCGTTTTTAGCCGCCAATGTGCTGTTTACCAAGGGGTACCAGGTTTATAGCATTTTTATTATCATCTCAACGGCGGGAATCCCGGGGGCCATCTCGAAGCAAGTCGCGCATTATAACGCGATGAACGAGTACCGCACGGGGTTTCGGCTGTTTTTCCATGGACTCTTGGCCATGGTGGGGATGGGCGTCGTCGCCTGCGGGCTGATGTGGTATTTCGCCCCGGCCTTGGCGCTGCACGACCCGGCTTTGACGCGGGTGTTCCGCTCGCTGGCTTGGCCACTATTGTTGATTCCGGCGATGAGCATCATGCGCGGGTTCTTCCAAGGCTATAACGAAATGGCGCCAAGCGCCTTGAGCCAATTCATCGAGCAGCTGGCGCGCATCGTGTACATGTTGTTGATGACCTACATCATCATGCGCTTGGCCGCACCTGGCGGGCACGGCGATTACGTCGAAGCCGTGTCGCAGTCGACCTTCGCCGCTTTCGTCGGCGCGGTGTTCGGCTTGGCCTTGTTGGTGTGGTACTTCTTCAGCCAGCGCCAGCACTATCGGGAACTCGTCGCGCAAAGCGCCAACCAACTGGACATTTCCATTGGCCAGATTCTGCTGGACATGATGCGCCAGGCCGTGCCGTTCATCATCATGGATTCGGCCATCAACGTGTATTACATCATCGATCAATACACCTTCGAGCCGCTGATGCGCCTGCGGTATGCCGCGAGCCCCCAGCGCCTCGGCGAGATCTACGGGATCTTCGCCGGCAACGCCAACAAGCAAATCATGATCATCGTTAGCATCGCCGTGGCCATGGCCGTAGCGGCGCTGCCGATTCTGGCCGAAGCCAAAACGAAAAACGATCTAGCCGAAGTGGCGGCGCAAACCACCAACGTCATGCAGCTGTTCTTCATCGTGATGCTGCCCGCCGCCTTTGGCATGTGGGCGATTGCCGAGCCGATGTACGTCGTGTTCTTCGGCTACGACGCGCTGGGCGTGTCCTTGATGGAGGAATCCTGCGCCTTGGCGATTGGACTGGGGCTGTACACCGTCTTGGCCAGCGTCATGCAAGGCCTGTTTCACAACCGCCTGGCGATGCTGGAGATGGCCGCGGGACTGCTGGTGAAAATTGTCTTGCAGTGGCCGTTTATTTTCTTCTTCAACGTCTATGGGCCGACCTTGGCCACGCTGGTCGGGACGCTGGTATCCAGTGCCTTGATGCTGTGGTCACTGTGGACGCGCTATCCAATCAAGGCCCGGCAGACGCTGCACCGGCTAGTCGGCATCTTGACGTTTTCGATGATTATGGCCGTCGTGGTGCGGCTGGTGCAGTGGCTCTTGGCCTTTGTGGTCGACCCGCAGCGCGGATTCGGCGCCTTGGTGATGCTGATTGTCGCCTTGCCGATTGGCATTGCCGTTTATGGCTATGCCGTCTTGAAGACGCGGCTGGCGGATATGATTCTCGGCGCGCGCGTCGGCGGCTTGCGGCGGCGCCTGCACATGCAGTAATTAGTTAGGCTGGTTGGCCAGCTGGCGCATGTAACCCGGCAAGGCGGCGATGACCGCCGTGGGTAAGGCGACGTATTGCGTCTTAGCGATTGCCGCGGCAACCGCACTATGCGTGTACACCGCCGCACAAATGGTCTCGGCGCTGGCCGAGAACTGGCCGATAAAGGCGGCCAGAATCCCGGTGAGCGTGTCGCCAGAGCCGCCGGTGGCTAATTCCGGGCCGCCGATGGGATTGACGAAGGCGGCTGTAGGCGTGAAGATTTCGGTGCGGTGCTGCTTGACGATCACCGTACCCGGCAGTTCGGCCGCCGCGGCCTGGTTGGCGGCCGGCGTTTGGTCGGCAATAGCCAGGCCCGAGAGGCGTTGCCATTCCATTTGGTGCGGCGTCCAGACGACGTTTGCGTGCGCGGGCGTCAGGTGCTGGCTGGCGCACAGCGTAATGGCGCTGCCGTCGATAATCAGGGTTTGCTGCGCGTTAACGGCGGCCAGGGTCTGGCGCAGGACGGCTAGCGCAGCGGCATCAACGCCCAGCCCGGGGCCGATGACGATGACGTCAGCGGCGCGTAACGCGTCGCTGACGTCATCGTCATCGGTCCAGGTGATGGCCATCGCCTCGGGCAGGCGGGTGCGTAAGGCGGCGTGGTGGGTGGCGGCCAAGGCCACCGTCACCAGCCCGGCGCCGGCATACACCGCCGCGCTGGCGCTGAGAATCGCGGCACCGCCGTATTGTGGGGCGCCGCCGATGATCAAGACGCGGCCGAATGTGCCTTTGTGGCTAATGGCCGGGCGCGGCCGCACGACCTTGGCCGCCAGATCAAACGTAATCGTATTCATCGCTGTTCCTCCTTGGGTCAATTGTACCGCAACGCTTACGGCGAGCCGCGTGTCGAACTTGGGCCAACCCGGATTTTTTTCGCGAAAGGGGTTGGCAAAACTTGGTCGGGTTGATATACTTATTCCTGTTGTTGCCGCAATGGCGGAATTGGCAGACGCGCAGTGTTCAGGTCGCTGTGAGGTTATCCTCGTGCAGGTTCGACTCCTGTTTGCGGCATTGGCAATAACTTGCCACCGTACCATGCCGTCTTAGCTCAGTTGGCAGAGCATCTCACTAGTAATGAGAAGGTCACTGGTTCGAGCCCAGCAGACGGCAGACTAACCGCCACCCAAGATTGGGTGGCGGTTTTTTTGCGCGCTGTGACAAAAGGCGGTTTTGGCATGTAACATCACTGGAATATTCGGATACGCAAAAGGGGCTGTGGTTTTATCACAGTCCCTTGTTTGTGGCATCAGGCTTTGATGCCGTAATTAATCTTGCCGCTAAGGGCAATCAGGTACTTGGCAAACATCGAACGGGCCAGGCTACCGCCGCCGTCGTTGGTGATGGTGTGCGGTAGCACGAGCTTGCGGCTGACGACCACCGGCGGCAAGTGGCGGGCCTGCGCCACCAATGGCTGCGTGTCGATGAGTGGACCAGTAGGGTGTACCACCGGCGCTGCGCGGTAGAGCTGGCGGGCGATTAATGTGTGCCCACTCGGCTCGGGGGCGACAGTAGCCGGCAAGTCATGCGCCTTGGCCAACGGGTCGCGCGTGGCGCTGGTCCGCACCCGCAGGCTTAAGCGCTGTGTGGTGGCTTGAAAGGTGACGCGCTGTGGTAAGCCTGCGCCCACCAGCTTGACGGCGAGCCCGAGCCGGCGCAATAAGGCGGCTTGGTTAATCGTGACCGGTTGGCCAACCGGCCCGAAGATCGGCTGGGTGAACAGCACCTGGCCGGAATCGGCGTCGATGACGCTAATGGTGATCATCCCGGTGGCGGGTTTGGCCTTGGTCGGCGCACTTGGCGCGACTTTTGTGGCCCGGGTGAGATGAATCAACACGGAATGCGGCCGGGCCGTGACTAAATACGGGACGCTGGCCGCCTGGTCACCGGCAAGCCGGTAGCCGCTGGGGAGCTGCGCGGCGAAGTGCCCACTGGTGCCGACGACGCCGGTGATGGTGCTAGCGGCGACTTGCCGCTCGACGGTGCCTTGATCCAAGACGTAGCGGAAGGTGACGGTGCTGGTCGTGGTCGTGGGGGCGACGCGATAGGTAATGGCGACGGCGGGGTGATTGCTGAGAACGACGCTGCGCGCCGCCGCATTCAACAAGGTGTAGCCAGCGGGGGCGCTGGGGGTGACCAGCTGGCGTTGCGTCGCGTAACCGGCGACGTGGCTAGTGGCGATGATTTTGCCGCTAGCGGTGACATACCGAACGGTGGCCGTGGCCGGCGCGGCCACCCGCAAGTTAACGTCGGTGTCATAGCCGGCCGCAATGGTGGTGCGCACATTGGCCAAGGTGCTGGCGTCGATCAGCCGGTAGCCGGCTGGCATGCGCAAGCTGCCGGTGGGGGTCAGCGTTTGGCCGCTGAGGCGCGCGCCGGTTTCGATGTCGACGAAATGCACCGAAGCGCGGCCGGCCGCCCGGGCTTCAACGCGGATGGCGGGGGTGCCAAGCGGCGCTGGGGCAATCAAGGTGAGGCCGAGCAACCCGGCGGCAAGCGCCGCGGTGGACAGTAGCGATAAAGGTAAGTGGTCAGTGGCTTGACGCATCGCGGCGCCTCCTTTCTATTTCACCAGTTGTAGGGTCTTGTCGTGTTTGGTGGTGAGGATCATGTCGGCTAAGTCCGACCAGTCCGTCGGCGTCGGCGGGTTTTGCCAAATCACCTGCGGGGCGTCGACGAGGTCGGAGTGGTAGTCGGAAATATAGATGTCGGTTTCGGTGCTGACGTTATCCTCCACCACGATGTGCGCGTGGGAAAACGCAGCGAGCGTCTGGATGACATAATCCGAGTACAGCGCGCCTTCCGAGAAGTCGACGCAGATGAAGACCTCGTCGTTGACGGCGCGCGGCGGAATCGCCGAAATCAAGGCGAACATGTAGGAGAAGTACAAGTTGACGCGCAACTTTGGCGTCAGCGGGGTGGTGCTGACTTGTTCGAGGTGCTGAAGGGCCGCATTGATCACGACGTCGAAGCCGGGATATAATT
Source organism: Lacticaseibacillus nasuensis JCM 17158 (assembly GCF_001434705.1). Classification (GTDB taxonomy): domain Bacteria; phylum Bacillota; class Bacilli; order Lactobacillales; family Lactobacillaceae; genus Lacticaseibacillus; species Lacticaseibacillus nasuensis. The sequence continues at coordinate 217,909 of NZ_AZDJ01000022.1, read as the reverse complement.
CCTGGAAAAACTGCATCTGCGTGGGGTCGATGAAGGTGGTGGGCTCGACGAAAAAAGTCACCAGCTGCAGGTGTAGCTGATTGAGGCTTGCGGTCAGCCGGTCCAGGTCCAAGCGGCTGCAGTCAATGAGCGCCGACTGCGCCGTCAACAACCCCATAAAGTTGGCGGTCAAGGGCTTCACCGCTGGGAACGTGGTGGCCAGCGCGGCGTCTGGTAGTGGCGCAAACTGCTGGGTCAGCAGAAACGCCAACAGGTAGCCGGCCTCTCGAGCAGACGGGGCAGGGGTGGTGACGGCTTGCAGCTGAGCGATGAAAGTTTGGCTCTCGGCCGGCAATGCGCTGAGCGTCAGTGCGTCTGCCGTCAAGGTCTCGCCGTTTTGAATGCGCAGCTGCCAGATCTTGATGAACAGGCTGAGCTTGGTGACTTGCGTCGGGCGCAGCGGGTGGCCGATAAAATCGGCACAGCACTGCAACAGCGGCTCGACGCTGGCGTTCAACTCGGCAAACGGCGTAGCGACGCCGGTGTAGGCGGTGTAGTACAGCTCGAACAGGTGCAGGCGAATGATGCTTTCCGGGTTGGTGGCGCCGCCGGTTGCGGCGTAAAAATGTTCGTTGGCTAACAAGGTGTGGAGGGAATTGGTCATCAAGTAGAAGTTTGGCGTCGAGATGGCGTGTTGGTTAATGTAGTCGCGCTTGGCCAAACGATTTTTATAGAAGAATTCATATTCAAAAACGATAAATAAGTTCGACCGCTGCAGGGCCAGCAAGCCGATGCGCTGCACCATGTAGGTGGTAAGGCCGTGGGCGCGCCACACCCCACGCTGCGACGCGTCGAGGTAGGCCGGCGTGCCGGTAGTCACGGTCTGGAGGTCGGCATTAATGGTCTCGAAATACTTATTCAACTGGTAAGGCGTTAAGTCGTAGTCAGCGGCGAGGCTAGTCGTCGTGCGGGTCAAGTCGGTGCGCTGCATCAACGCCTGCAAGATGGCATAAGTCGTTTGGTCTGACTGGTTAAAAAGCGCAGTGAAATTCACGGCGGCTCCTCCTCGTTTACTCTTTCCTTATGATACCCCCTTTTTACCTAAGTTTGGGCTAATCATGGTAAGTACGGGTTTCTAAATGTTTTGATTATTCAATAAAAATGTTAGAAACCACAAGAGGTAAAAGCGTGTTAGATTATAGGCAGCCGGTAATCATTGAATACGGCTAGGCGCTAAGAACCGGCTTAGCGCTGGCAGTATAAATGAGCCCAGTAGTGACCTATCAGGCAAGTGACTCAAGGAGGAAGTATAGCGATGAACCCATGGTGTAGCGGTTAGCCATCCAATCAGTTGGACTTTGATGCTGGGGGAGCAGCAAAGCGGTGAGTAGGTAAGCATTGAATTAAAAGGAGTACTCAAATGCCATATTCTAGGAAACACGCACGGCTGCAACGGGATCTTGAAGAAGAAAAACGCCATTATAAGTTATTCAAAAAAGGTAAGTTGTGGATGACTGCAGGCATGTCCTTGTTAGTGGCAGGGCTGATGCTGGCCCCACAATTAGACGCGGCGGCGGCAGAACAGCCGGCAGTCACCGACCAAACTTCAGCCGCCACCCAAGCGGCGGCAACGACCCAACCAGCAGATTACACCGGGACTGCCGTGACCGTCACGGCACCAGCCATGCCGATCAACGGCACGGTGGCCCCAACGGCGAAGGTGGCCAGCGACTTGACCGCGCCTAGTTTTGCGGCGAGCGATTTTGACGTGTCCGCTGTGGATGCCGCTAAGGCCGGCACGTATGCTGTGACGCTGAATGCCAGCGGGCTAGCAAAGTTGCAAGCCGCTAACCCGACGCGCCACCTTACCGAGACTAATGTGGCGGCTGGTCAAGTCACCGTCACGGCACCGGCGGCCAAGGCGGCCACTGCGACGCCAGCTAAGACCACGACCGCGCCTGCCCAATCGGCGGCGAAGACCGCGGCGACCAAGACGCCTGCGACCACCAGTCAGTATAGCGATGCCACGGCGACCACGGTGGCAACAGGCGCCCAGCGCACGCAACAACAACTGAGTCAATACGTGGCCCAAGACGACCAACTGGCCGCCGCCGACCCGCAGGATACCATCGTGAACAACGCGGCGATGCACGCCTTGAAGACCAGCCAGGCCAAGGAAACTAAGCAGGTCCTGGATTTAACTGCCGGCGCGAAGGCGATTGCCGCCGCCAATCCAAGTGCAGCCGTGGCCAAGTTAGCCCAGGCCGCCCAGATTTTGAATACGATGAACCAGGAGCTGACCCAAGCGGCGGTCATGTTAGACTCTGACCGCAACGGGGCCAAGAGCGGCGCTAAGGCCGCCGCGCAGGCTGCCTTGGCGCAGGCGGTGCTGCCAACCGGTGCCACCGGCGCCGTTGATGCTTACGGCGATCTCATCATTACCGCCGGCGACACGACCACCTATCAAGCCGCCGTGGCGGCGATCAAGGCGCAAGGCTTATTGTCGGCGTTCCGCGAAGTCGTCGATCCGGCCCAGAGTGATAGGTTGACTTGGAATACGGACAATGCCGGCCTGGTCGTTGTCAACAGTGATGGGACAGCTAGTTTTCACCTTGATGGGCTGAAATCGATTTATTCCGCCGTGTCGTTCAACTTCAGTTACACCGGCAACGCCGGGGACACGTTCCATGTTACCGTGCCTGGCGATCTGCCTGGTGGCATCGGCTACAAGATGAATACCCAGGCCACTGGGGATCCGGTCATCACCTATAATGCGGATGGCAGTGCGACCTTGACTTGGACCGTGGCCAATACCGGCGACACGCTAACTCAGACGGTGACAATGAACCAAGTCGGCGATGCCAATTGGACCGCACCGGCTGACCTGGCGTCGCATACCACCGCTTCCGGTGGGATCGGTGGGTCGACGGGCGGCATTGAGCCTGGCACCGCACTGACCATTACCTATGGCGGCACGAATGTGGATGACCAAACCACTAAGTTGACCCTTGATAGTGGCGTTGAGCTGAATGGCGCCGAGTTAAAGCAAATTACGGTTTGGAATCCAGGTAGTAGCCTTTTATACAACGGGGTGAATTACGCCTTTCAACTTGATCTTGATGCAGGCGACCCTGCGGCGGCTGGTAGTACCAATTCGATGGCTGGCAAGAGTATCGGCGTTGCGACCAACTACATCATCAAACATGCTGAAATCGCGGTGCCAATCGACTTCACGTTAAACGAAGCGGCGACTGAGCAGGCCAATTATCAGCTCGGCCGGGCCATCGAGGGACTGTCCATCACCCAACCAGATGGGAAGGGTGGCAACCTGATCGTTTCCACGACCGGGACAGTATCGGCCAATGATGAGTTGCAAGGGATTCGCTTCGTCGGCAGCTTCGCCGGCTACACGCAGGCTGACATTGATGCCGTCACAGCTGGCAAATGGCTCGGCAATCCTAAGGTAATCGACGAGACGTTGGCCAATGCTTATTTCGCACTGAAGTCGTTGAGTTACAGCCACACCGCCTCTGGGCCGGTCAAGGACATGGTGGTCACGGAAGATAGTCCGAGTGCGACGCACGATGCGCCAATTGGCACGCGAGAATATGTGGACTACTTAAACTACTTCCTGGTGGTCCTTCGTAATAACACGACGCCTCAAATCAAGAGTGATAACAACCTGTCCCTGAATTTGACGGGGCTAGCGGCCAATGATACCGGCAAGTTGCTGATTGGCGATACGACCAGTAATGTGCTCGCCACCATGGGCTATCAGGTCAGTGGGACGCGGCCGATCGCTGGGACGATCAACGTGGCAGTGCCAGACGGAATCGACTCGACCGGCTTGTACGTGCCATTGGCGAGTCAGGCTTGGCGCGACTGGACCAACAACCAGCCATTGACGTATGACATTACCGTCGATTATTCGGATGGTACCAGCGCGAGCTTCTCACAGGTCAAGGAAGGCACGACGCTGTCCACCTTGCCTGGAACCGGGACGGTCAACACGACGACGATGCTGACGGTACCGGCCGGCGCTCATATTACCGGCTATCACATCACGCCGAACAAAATGGATTCCGGCGATAGCCTATTGACCACCGATCAGTTCAACTTCGGTGGCGGTGGCGAAAACGTCAACGGCCAACCATACGGGGCGGTCAATGATCTGTATGCGCAAAGCTTCGGGATTTTGGGTCACGTCGACAGCAGCGTGGCAGATGGCACGGTCTTGAATCTGAAGTACAGCTTCACTCCGGCTAACGACTTAACGGTTTACAGCCCAGATAAAGTTGTGCCAATCACCGCCGTGGCCAGTGCACCGATCACCCTGAATACGATCAGTGACACCGGGACGACCATCACGCCTGGCCAGACCTTCTCCTTGTCGCTGGGGGTATCAGGGGACACGAACCAGACGGCGACGGTGAACTTGAACGCCAATGGTTATTATCTCAACAATATCCATAACGGCGGCGTCGCCAATGATAACCAAACTGGCTATGCTAACCGGCCGACCGATAAGGACCGCAATGATGCCACCGGGTTCGCCGGCGTGTCGCGGATCAAGTTCGAACCCGTCTTCTACGTGACGGTGCCGAAGCAGACCCAGCTGGTCAAGAACACCGACGGGACCTTGTTCACCAAGGTCGGTGCGGGTTGGAATGGTGTGTCCGCCACGCCGACGGTCACGCAATACACCAATGCTGACGGCCAAATTGTATACAAGATCGACTACACCGGCACTGGGTTGAACTGGCTGCCATCGAACATGCAGCTGAAGTTCAACTTTAAGGCTGATTCTGACGCCAATACTGCTGGTTTGAATATTGCCAACACGAGCGCCACCAGTTATGCCGTTGGGAGCACCACGGTGAATGTGCCTGCCGCCGCTAATGGCGGTAAAGACGGCGAAGCGACGCCGGTCTTCATGGTCGCTGGTGATGACACCAGTGCCGTGATCAATACCAAGCCATTTGATGCTGCCACCGCGGGCAGTAACTATCGCCCAGAGGATGCGCAAAACCTGTCCACAACGCTGACGGATGCCGATGGGAACACGACGAAGGTCTCTGGCCTGAGCATGTTCGCGATCAACATGAGCAACATCAGCCGTGACGCCTTTGCCGTGGGTTACGGGGATGATGCGGCCAACACCTTGGCCATTCAAGCCCCGGCGAAGCTGAACCTCGGCGGCACCATCAAGGGCAACATGGATGAAGGTTACAGTGACGATGGCGCCAACGCCCCACTGCCAAACGGCACCGATGCCGAAACGGTTCGGATGCGGATGACGAATGACACGTCCAGCACGGTAGCGAATGTGGCAGGAATCTTGAACCTGCCGCAGACGAACACGCCAAACACGGCTGATGCCGCTGGAACGTTTGCGTTGAAGCTGACTGGTCCGGTCAAGGAAGGCAACGCCACCACGACGCTGTACTCGACGCATCAGTTGACCATGAGCGATGACGGGTCAACCGTCACGCTGGATAATGGCCACGTCCTCTACCTGAACGGCAGTGGCACCAGCACGACCACCGCCGATGATCTGCTCACCGCAGGGCAAGTCACTGACTGGAGCAGCATTGCCGCCATTTTGACCCAGGTACCGACGCTGGCTGCGCAGGCGTCTGATGAAATCGTCCTGAATGTGGCCGATCCGACCAGTGCGGACGATAAGGGTAAAGTGACCAGCTTTGGCTTCACTTACCGCGCCGATGGGCTGCAAAATGTTTCCGGCACCATCAAGGACAGCATCCTCACCACCGGGATTATCAAGAATGTCGACCAAAATGGGAACATCATCAACGGCGACACGAATTTGACCCAGGCGACTTTTGATGACGCAGGCCAACCAGAATCTAACCCTTATGGGAAGACTGGGGACACCATCTCGAACGATACGTCTGTGCCAATTCCAGGGTATATCTATGTCTGGACTGATGGCGACAGCACGTTGAAGGCTGATGGCAGTGCAACGTTGGTGAACCACTATCAACTTGATCAAGCCAAACTGGTCGTCGACGGCGCCGACAAGGAAACGGCTACCGGCGACGCAACGCCGAACACAAGCACGACCACGACCAACCCGGCCCCAACCGGCACCAATCAGATTACGTTCCAGACGACGGATGCCAACTTGGCGCAACCTGGTAAGACCTACTTCGTGACGGTGACCAGCGTGGCGCACGACCCAAGCGACCCGAGCAAGGCCGTGCCGACTGTGGAAGGGACGATTTATCCGACCTTGGCGGCGGCTGTGGCGGCGCATCCTGACTTTGACGATATCGTCGATAACTACAGCATTGACTCGCAGGTCTTTACCGTGAACTATATCGCGATGGCAGGTGCCACGAAGCAGTACGACGGGGATGCCAGCACGGATCCGACGACCTATACCGTGACCTTGCCGGCCGGCTTCACCGCGCCGACTTGGACTGCGGCGGACTTCGACAACTCCGGCATTACCAGCCAAGATGTTGGCGACTATACCGTGACGCTGAGTGCGCAAGGCCTGAGCGATCTGCAGGCGGCCAACCCGGATTATGACTTTAGCAAGCTCGATCCGACGACCATCAGCGCAACCTTCTCGATTACCAAGGCGCCAATCACCATTACTGCTCCAACGGCGACGAAGGTTTATGACGGCACACCCTATGCTGACGCCTTGACGGCCACCGTGACGGGGCAGCCGACCAAGGGTGTGGCCCCGGTTTATACGCTGAATGATGTGTCTGGCGATGTGAACGTCGGCGAATACGCGTTGACGGTCACCGCCGATCCGGCAGCCAATAAGAACTATGACATCACGGTTGCGCCTGGCAAGCTGACGATTACGCCAGCGGCCCTCACCATCGCCGCGCCAACGGTCACCAAGGTTTATGACGGCAAGGGCTACACGACTGCCTTGACGGGCACCGTGACGACGGTGCCAACGGCCGGGGTCACCCCGACCTACACGTTGACGGATGTGTCCGGCGACAAAAACGTCGGCGAGTACGACATCCTGGTGACAGTGGATGCCAGTGCCAACCCGAACTACACCATCACGACCACGAATGGCAAGCTGAAGATTACGCCGGCGGCCATCACCATCACTGCCCCAACGAAGACCAAGGTTTATGACGGTAAAGGTTACACCGACCCGCTCACCGGTACTGTTACCGGTGTGCCGGCAGGGGCCGACCAGCCGACATACACCCTGAGCGATGTCAGTGACGACAAGAATGTCGGCGAGTACGCTATCAAGGTGACGGCTGATGCAACGGCTAACCCGAACTACACCATCACGACGGCAGATGGCAAGCTGACGATCACGCCAGCGGCCATCACCATCACTGCCCCAACGAAGACCAAGGTATATGACGGCAAAGGCTACACCGACCCGCTCACCGGTACTGTTACTGGTGTGCCGGCAGGGGCCGAACAACCGACGTACACCTTGAGCGACGTCAGCGGCGATAAGAATGCCGGCGAGTACGCCATTACCGTCACGGCTGACGCGACGGCTAACCCGAACTACACCGTCACCACGGCCAATGGCAAGCTGACCATCACCAAGGCACCGGTCACCGTGACCGCGCCGAACGTGACGAAGAAATGGGACAACCAGCCATACACTGGTGACGACTTAGTCGGGACCGTCACGGGGCAGCCAACTGATGGCGATCCAGTGGCCTATCAACTGAGTGACCTCAGTGGCGATACGGCGGTTGGCACTTATCCAATCACCGTTACCGTCGGGACCAACCCGAATTACGACGTGACCACCACGCCTGGGACGTTGACGATTACCGAAGCGGACACGCAATACCTGAAGGTCAACTATGAAGATGACACGACTGGCAAGCACCTGCGCACCGATACCGATCACGGGTATACCGGGACCCAAAGTGATTACAAGACGGCTGGTGCCATTGCGGCATACGAGCAAGACGGCTACGATTTGGTTTCTGACGACTTTCCAGCAAGTGGTGTCACCTTTGATGATGATACTACCGTGGATCAGCTGTTCACCGTGCACCTGAAGCACCACGTCGATACCGTGACGCCGGACAATCCGCACGATCCAGGCACGCCAATCGATCCAAGCAATCCGACTGGGCCACAGTGGCCAACCGGGGTGACAGAGACGGACCTGAACCATACGGTCACCGAGACCATCCAGTATCGCTTCGCTAACGGCAAGACGGCTGCGCCGACGCACCAAGTCAGCTTGACCTTTACCCGCAGCGCGACGGTCGACGATGTCACCGGGGCGGTCAGCTACACGGATTGGACACCAACGGCCGGTGACAGCTTTGCTGCCGTGACCGCGCCTCAGGTGCCAGGTTACATCGCCGATCCGCAGGAAGTGGCCGCGGTGGCTGGGGTTACCGGTGATAGCGCTGATTTGAGCTACACGGTGACGTACAATGCCAAGACGCCGGAAAGTACACCGGTGACGCCGACGACGCCGACTGCCACCAAGCAGCCGACCGTCACCCCGGCGGCGCCTGTCGCACCAACTAGCAATCGCCTACCGACAACCGGCGACGCGCAGAATGACTGGCTGGCCATTGCGGGCATTGGGTTGTTTGCAGCCCTTGGGTTAGTCGGCATGCGCAAGCGTGAGGATACTGAGAAATAACTGTAGATTTAACTGGCGCCTCAGGAGGAGACTCCTGAGGCGTTTGTATTCTAGGAAAGCGAGAGGCGGAAAACTCATGCAACCAATGCCAATCTGGTCAGTTCACCAACCGCCTGCACCACTGCAGGAGCGGCGTCCAGGGGTTTGCGAACACCCAGTGCCGCACCTGCTAGGGCAACATGCCGATAAAGGAGGTGAGCCGATGACCAAACCAGCAACAACACATTCTCGCGCCATCGACTTGGTGGGCCAACGGTTCGGCCGGCTCACCGTGATCAAGCGACATGGCACCAAGAAAAACGGCAACGCCTCCTGGTTGTGTCAGTGCGATTGTGGCAACAAGGTCGTCGTGGACGGCTATGCCATGCGCCACGGAACCGTCAGCAGTTGTGGCTGCCTGAGACGCCAGAACTCCCAACAACTTGCCAAGCAAAACGCCGCATTCTTGGCGCAACAAGAAAACGGCGCGGCTACCTTGAAGGACGAAAATGGGGTGTACTATTCCTCGCTGCACCGCGGCAAGCGGAATCACTCCGGCGTCGTCGGCGTGTCTTTTGACCGCGCCACCGGCCGCTGGTGCGCGCGCCTGTTCTACCAAGGCCACTACGTCTTATTGAAGATGTGCGACAGCTTCCAAGACGCCGTCGCGTTGCGCAAAGCCGCAGAAGCCAAGTATCTCGGCAAGCACACCGACTGAGCACCATCTGAATGTTGGCTAGCGATAGTCAGAAAAAGGGTCGCCATGGCCCGAGTTGAGCACATTCAACTCGGCGAATGGCGACCCTTTTTGGGCTGGTTTCTGGTACACTGGAGAAAAGGGTTACAGGAGGGTCCGATGAAAAAATCGCTTTGGTTCAGCTTAGGCATTGCCGTATTGTTACTGGCGGGCTGCCAACCCAGCACCCGCCCGACGAAGACACCGGTGGCGCAAAGTAGCACAAGTGTCGCCAAACCGACCGTGAAACTCACCATCGACCAAGCCTGGCAGCTATTCACCCAGCAATTCGACGGCGCGGTCGTCACGGGGATGGACATTGAGGCCAAGCACGGTAGCGAGCAGTGGGAGGTCAAAGGCGTCAGCAAGACCCGCGAGTACGAACTGACGCTGGATGCCAGCTCCGGCAAGGTCCTGCATTCCAGCGACGAGGCGCTGGATGCCGATGATCGCAACAGCGAATACGCCAACGACGCCATCAACCAAGACGGCTTGGAGAAACTCACCAGCATCACCAAGATTGCCGAGAACCAGGTTGGCAGCGGCACCGCTACTAGCTGGGACCTCGATCAAGACGACGGGCGCACCGTGTGGGAAGTGGAAATCAACCACGGCACCCACAGCACCAACGTCAAGATCGATGCCTATTCCGGGGAAATCTTGGATATGGAGCAGGACGACTAGCAGGCCTCGCGACGGCGGGTTTTCAGCTGCTGATCGGGTAAGATGATTGGTCGGCGTAGGCTTGTTGTATGGTTTTGATTATTGACATTATCGCAGCCCAATCGAAAAGGCGGCAACCCATTCGTGATCTCACTGAATGGGTTGCCGCCTTTTGGCTTGATAATAGGCTAAAGCTGAATGTTCATCGCCGTCACGGGAGTGTTTATGGGTATACTCGAAAACACGACTTTAGATGGGTTAACAAGGAGGGAACGATTTTGACAAAGGACACTGTGAATAAACATAATCGTTTGTTACATGATTGTGCAGATCGGACCGACCGGTTCAAGCTTTATAAATCAGGAAAGCTCTGGTTGGTTGCCGGGATGGCATCACTCACTTTTGGTTTGGGTGCATTAACTGTAAAGGGTAATGCAGTTCATGCTGATACGGCAGAACCAGAGGTACAAAGCCAATCTGCTACCTCGACCAACAAGGTAGTGCTGGCTAGCTCACAAAAGAGTACTGCAGACGACCAAGCGGATACTTCAGCAGCCACTCAGACTGCTGAAGCCGCTGCCCAGCCGGAAACTTCCACAGACACAGCTGCGACAGCTGACGATACGTCAGCAACTCAAAGCACTGAACCCGCCGCAAGTGCCAGTCAGACTGACGCGACACAACAAACCGCAACGCCTGATGCTACGCAGGCTGAGACGCAAGACAACAGTGATAGCACGCCGACAGAGGTCACCAATCTTGGTGCGGCAACGCCTGAAGAAGTTGAGCAGGCGAAGCAGACGGCTGGCGCGCGTTATGAGCAAACTGGGAACGCCCAAGTTGTTACCGCGTCACAAGGTACTGCAGATGATGGTGATACGCCCGTAACAGGTACCGCAGATAATGGTGATACGCCCATAACGGGTAACGCAGCAACCGTGGGCCGTACTGGCGTTCAGCACGCGGACGGATCACAGGAATATAGAACCGATGATTTGACTGCGTTGTTTACAAAGACCGCGTATAGTGTTATTAGTGCAGCGAATGGTACATCGACGGGTGATAACGCAGCTCTTTATTCTTCCCATACGCTTAGGCCAAAAAATGATTCTACTTACTCGTATCCAGATGCGCAATTTGTCTTGGCCAATGATGCCAGTGATAAGGGACACTTTGTGTTGACTTATACCGGAACTTCATCCACCGATTCATCGTCAATTGCACGCACACTGCTGGATAAGGATATTTCATTTTCTAAAGCCGCGGCGGGTGGTAATGGATATTTTTATGATTTTAGTGCTGAAGAAAATAAGCAGATGGGGTTGTTGCTTCTGTGGGCTGCCAAAAATGGTGGCACGATTTCGTATAAGCTAAAGGCAGGAACAATTGATACTACCGCAAATGTTAAGTATACGGGAGCTGTCGCTGCAACCGCAGCTATCACGTTTGTTGATGTTGACTCAGGTAAAGTGCTTTCAACTTCAGAAGTAAAAGCACCACACGTTGCAGTCTATTTTGACGGCAACAAGTCATTCACCGGTGGTGCCTTTTCGCAAGACGAAAAAGGCGTAGAAACGCCATACGATGTCAGCAACACATTGAACGGGTATTATGGACAACTATATAATGTGAAGTCTGTGGATGGATCTGGTACTTTTACCGCCGAGAAAGGCTCAGACGGAAAATATACTGGTTCTGGTACCATAAATGTGGTTTCTGACAGCAGTGATGATATCACGTTCGAGCTAACCAAAACCCCAACGACAGTGGCATCCGCAGGGGCTATGGTTCACTACATCGATACTGGTGATACAACAGATCCAAGTAGTACGAAGACCTATAAGCCAACTGATGGTACTGATCTGACTGACCACGACCAAAAGATTGAGGGTAACGTTGGTGATGATATCACGTTCACGCCAAATTGGGATCCAACCAAGGAAGGTTACTCCGTGGCTCAGTCCGATAAGGTGGAAGGCCAGTTAACAGATACCGAAAAGCCTTTCTACGTTTACTTAACCCACAACACGACGACGACTCAGCCAACTGATGACGACACGAAGACCCAGAAGCACATTACCGTTACCGTGACTGTCAAGGATCCAAAGACTGGCGACGAAACCGTTGCTAACACGCAAGAAGTTGACTTCGAACGGTCTTACACCACTGATGACGTCACCAAGCAAGTGACCTATGGCAACTGGCAAGTTAAGAAGGATTTTGCGGACTACAAGGTTGCAACCATTGATGGCTACACGTCTAGTGTTAAGGACGATACTGTCACGCGGGCCACTGGAACTGATACCGGGGCATCACTGGATGATGCGCTGAAGGCCTTCGCTAACGTCAAGGATGGTGACACGCCGCTTAACGGTACGACCATTAACGTTGACGTCAAGTACACTGCGGGCGATTCTAAGGGCGCCGAAATTGACTATATCGATGTCCACGGCATCACTGAACCAGCCACTGGTTATACACCGGATTCTGGCGAGCTGAAGCAAGCTGTTCAGCTGCAAGGGAAGACCGGCACCAGCATTGCTTCTTCCGACTACACGCCATTCGACTACACGGCCGAAGGTTACGTTGAAGTTGGCGCGACACCAATTATCGGCGACTTTGATGGCAACACCAAGAAGACGTTCTACGTCTATCTTGATCACGGCACTAAGGAGAACCAGCCGCCTACGGATCCTAAAGACCCGAACTACGATCAGACCCACAAGAACATCGACATCACCGTTGCCAGCAAGAAGAGCGGTGCCACGGATGAAACGGTAGAAGACCACGAGACGCTGCACTACTCGCGGACGTTTACGACCGATGCCGTCACCGGTGATGTCATTGACGGCGAATTTGGTGATTGGAAGACCACCGACGCGTTTTCGCCGGTGACGCCGAAAACACCAGCTGGCTACACTGCAAGTCCGGCAACTGTCGACAAGAGCGCCATTGACACTGATGGCGTCAGCTTAGGGACGACCCTGAACCTGTTTGGCCTAGATGATACGAATACGCCTGGCACGGCCAAGGTGCTTGTCACCTACACGAGCCAAACCCAGAAGGCCAACGTTCACTTCGTTTACCAAGCAATCGGTGGAACCGAATTAAAGCCGCAAGAAGAATTGAGTGGCGCACCACTGGCCAGTTACGCAGATGATTTGCAGACGATTCTCACTGACAATCCGCAGTTGAAGGCGACCATCGATGGCAAGGAACAGACAGTATACCTGGCCATGGCTGATGGGGTTCACGGCTACTTCGATAATATCGACGATACTGCCGCTCCTGACTCCAACTTCGGCACAGACGGTCAGGATATCTGGCTGATTTACACGACCGAGGCTAAGGGCGACACCATTGAGACGAAGGCGCTTAAACCGGGTGAAGACCCGGATCATCCGAATGGCGCCGTGCAGATTATCGTTCATCACGGCGATGGCTCACCTGATACGACGACCACGGTTGACAACGGCAAGACGCCGCAAGTTGAGCCAATCAAGGATACGACTACTGGCAAGATTACCAGCTACAACGTCTACGTCCTTGGCGATGATGGTAAGACCCACGAAACCGTCGGCACCATCGAAGTCCCGAAAGACGGTCAAAGCCCACACGTTGAAGGCGATGGTACCTCTACTGACGGTGGCAAGACGACGACTTACAAGCTGGTTTACGAGGACGGCTCCGATGCTGGAACCATCAAGGTAACCAACGGGACTAATGGTAAGTCGGCATTGCAAGCCTGGATTGACAATGGCGGTACTGACCAGAATGGCGACGGTAACGTCGATGAGACCGACTACGAGCTTGCTATGAAGGGTGATCCGGGTGCACAGGGTCCTACAGGTGCACAGGGTCCTACAGGTGCGACTGGCGCAACTCCGTTAGTTCGTGAGAACGGCGATAAGATCGAGTTCTTCCTCGATAATGGCACGCCTAAAGACACTAGTGACGACACCATTTTAGGTACCATTCCAAAGCCTAAGGATGGGCAGAGTCCACACATTGACGGCGCAGGCAAGGTTAGTGATGATGGTAAGACCACCACGTATCACCTTGTTTATGAAGACGGCAGCGATGCTGGCAGCTTTGTTGTCACCAACGGCCAGACGCCTTCCGTTAAGGACGATGGTAACGGCAACTATGTCTTCTACATCAAGAATCCTGACGGTAGTGAGACTGACCTCGGCAAGATTCAGAAGCCTGCTGATGGCAAGACGCCGAAGATTGATCCAGACAAGACCACTACTGATGGCAATAAGATCACTTATCACTTTGTCTACGCAGATGGCTCCGATGCTGGCAGCTTCACGGTGACTAATGGGGTTGATTCGACTGGTACCGGCTCACAAGGCCCGGCCGGGGATTCCGCCTTCGTCATCTGGAAAGATAACGGCGGCAAGGACCTCAACGGCGATAACACAATCGACGTGAAGGACTTCCTGAAATACCTGGAAGGCTCAACTGGTGCCACTGGTGCTACCGGTGCCGATGGTAAGTCTGCGCTCCAGGCTTGGATCGACAATGGCGGTTCTGACCTGAACAATAACGGTACCATTGATGAAACCGACTACGAGATCGCGATGAAGGGTGCCACCGGTGCCAAGGGTGACTCTGCTTACACGATCTGGTTGAAGAATGGTGGTTCTGATGTCGATGGTAACGGTACGATCGACATGAACGACTTCATCAAAGACATCACTGGTGCTACTGGCGCCAAGGGTGACAAAGGTGATAAGGGTGACCAAGGCGCCGCCGGTGAATCGGCATACGACATTTGGAAGAATAATGGCGGCACTGATCAGAACGGTGACGGTTCGATTGATATCTCCGACTTCATCAAGGATATTACTGGCGCTACTGGTGCCGATGGCAAGTCCGCTTACCAAGTCTGGAAGGACAATGGCGGCACTGACCAGAACGACGACGGCAATGTTACCGAAGATGACTTCATCATTGCCATCACGGGTGCCAAGGGTGCCGATGGTAAATCGGCTTATGATGTATGGCTGAACAATGGTGGTACTGACTTCGATGGCAACGGTACGATTGATGTCAACGACTTCATCGCCAGCCTGAAGGGTGCTACTGGTGCCCAAGGGATTCAAGGTGCCACCGGCGAAACTGGTGCCACTGGTGAAACCGGGGCAACCGGTGCCGACGGTCAATCTGCTTACGACTTCTGGTTGAAGAACGGCGGCAAAGACCTGAACGGCGACGGTAGTGTTGACCAGAAGGACTACAACATTTCCATGACTGGGACCACTGGCGCTACTGGTGCAACTGGTGCCAAGGGTGATGACGGGAAGTCCGCATACGATATCTGGCTTGAAAACGGTGGCAATGATGCCAACGGTGACGGCACGGTTGACGTGAAGGATTACCTGTTCACCATCAAGGGTGCTACCGGTGCCGATGGCAAGTCTGCATACCAAGTATGGCTTGAAAACGGCGGCTCCGACATCAATGATGACGGCACAACCGACGAAACCGACTTCGAACTCGATATGAAGGGCGCAACCGGCGCTAAGGGTGCTACTGGTGCCACTGGTGCTGCTGGCAAGACTGCATTCGATCTGTGGTTGGCTAACGGCGGTAAGGACCTGAACGATGATGGGACTATCGACGAAACCGACTTTGAAACAGCCGAAAAGGGTGACAAGGGTGCTACTGGTGCGACTGGCGCAACCGGTGATACTGGTGCCGATGGTCAATCCGCTTACGACTTCTGGTTGAAGAACGGCGGCAAAGACCTGAACGGCGACGGTAGTGTTGACCAGAAGGACTACAACATTTCCATGACTGGGACCACTGGCGCTACTGGTGCAACTGGTGCCAAGGGTGATGACGGGAAGTCCGCATACGATATCTGGCTTGAAAACGGTGGCAATGATGCCAACGGTGACGGCACGGTCGATGTGAAGGATTACCTGTTCACCATCAAGGGTGCTACTGGTGCCGATGGCAAGTCTGCTTACCAAGTATGGCTTGAAAACGGCGGCTCCGACATCAATGG
>NZ_AZDJ01000022.1:134997-201888 GCF_001434705.1 Lacticaseibacillus nasuensis JCM 17158 | reverse complement strand
AACCGACGAAACCGACTTCGAACTCGATATGAAGGGCGCAACCGGCGCTAAGGGTGATACTGGTGCGCAAGGTGCCACTGGTGCCAACGGCAAGTCCGCTTACGAGCTGTGGCTTGAAAACGGCGGCAAGGATGAGAATGGTGACGGCACGACCGACATCAACGACTTCCTGTTCACGCTGAAGGGCGCAACTGGTGCTGATGGCAAGACCGCATACCAAGTTTGGCTGAACAATGGCGGTAGCGACCTTAACAACGACGGGACGACTAACGAAGATGACTTCTTCTTGAGCCTGACTGGCGCTAAGGGTGCTGACGGCAAGACGGCTTACGAAGTATGGCTGGCCAATGGTGGTAGTGACGCCAACGGCGACGGTACTGTCGATGTTAACGACTTCTTCTACAGCCTTAAAGGTGCTACCGGTGCCAAGGGTGACGATGGTGCTACTGGCGCCACTGGTGCTGACGGCAAGACCGCATACCAAGTATGGCTGGAGAACGGTGGTAGTGATCTGAACAACGATGGCACTACTGACGAGAAAGACTTTGAACAAGCTGAAAAGGGCGCAACTGGTGCCAAAGGCGATACGGGTGCTACTGGCGCTACCGGTGCCGACGGGAAGTCCGCATACGAGGTCTGGCTTGATAACGGTGGCAGTGATGTCAACGGTGACGGCACGACCGACGTGAAGGATTACCTGTTCACCATCAAAGGTGCTACGGGCGCCGATGGTAAGTCTGCATACCAAGTATGGCTTGAAAACGGCGGCTCCGACATCAATGGTGATGGTACGACCAACGAAACCGACTTCGAAATCGATATGAAGGGCGCAACTGGCGCTAAGGGTGATACTGGTGCAACTGGTGCCAAGGGTGACGACGGGAAGTCCGCATATCAGATCTGGCTCGAAAACGGTGGCAGCGATGTCAACGGTGACGGCACGACTGACGTGAAGGATTACCTGGTCAACATCAAGGGTGCTACTGGTGCCG
Source organism: Lacticaseibacillus nasuensis JCM 17158 (assembly GCF_001434705.1). Lineage (GTDB taxonomy): Bacteria > Bacillota > Bacilli > Lactobacillales > Lactobacillaceae > Lacticaseibacillus > Lacticaseibacillus nasuensis. Next base: position 200,896 of record NZ_AZDJ01000022.1, on the reverse strand, counting down.
ATGGCAAGTCCGCATACCAGGTATGGCTTGAAAACGGCGGCTCCGATATCAATGGTGACGGTTCGACCAACGAAACCGACTTTGAGCTTGATATGAAGGGCGCAACCGGTGCTAAGGGTGCTACTGGCGCAGATGGCAAGTCCGCTTACGAAGTATGGCTCGAAAATGGTGGTTCTGATTTGAACCATGATGGCACTACGGACGAGAAGGACTTTGAAACAGCCGAAAAGGGTGCTACTGGCGCAACCGGTGCTACAGGTGCCACCGGCGCAGATGGCAAGTCCGCTTACGAAGTATGGCTCGAAAATGGTGGTTCTGATTTGAACCATGATGGCACTACCGACGAGAAGGACTTTGAAACAGCCGAAAAGGGTGCCACTGGCGCAACTGGTGCCACTGGTGCAACCGGTGCCGATGGTAAGTCTGCATTCGAACTCTGGCTTGAAAATGGTGGTTCCGATCTGAACAATGACGGAACGACTAACGAGACCGACTTCGAATTGCATGAAAAGGGCGCTAAGGGTGATACAGGCGCAACTGGTGCCACTGGTGCTACCGGGGCTACTGGTGCAACTGGTGCCACAGGTGCCACAGGTGCAACCGGCGCAACTGGTGCAACCGGTGCTAACGGTCAGAATGGTCTGAACGGTAACAACGGGAACAACGGTAACAATGGCCTGAATGGGCTTAATGGCCTGAACGGTGCTACTGGCGCAACTGGTGCTACTGGCGCAACCGGTGCTACTGGCGCAACTGGTGCCACTGGCGCAACCGGTGCTACTGGCGCAACTGGTGCCACCGGCGCAACTGGCGCAACTGGTGCCACCGGCGCAACTGGTGCTACTGGCGCAACTGGTGCCACTGGTGCAACCGGTGCTACGGGTTCTGCAACGACTGGCAATTCGAATGTCAACACGAATACGAATACCAATACGAACACGAACACCAACAACAACGGCGGCAACGGTGATAACAACAACACCAACACCAACACGAACACCAACATCAACAATGGCACGGATGGCGGCAACGGTGGTAGCAACACCAACACCGAAACCCACGTGACGACCACTGGTGACAATGGTGGTAACGGTGGCGACAACACGCCGCACGATCCGCTACCAAACACTGAAGGTGGTAATGGTACTGATGGCGATAACGGCGGCAACGGTGGTAAGACGACCAACGTTCGCACCAACACCAACTTGGATTACAAGCCAGGTGATGGGACGAATGAAAGCAATCTGATTACCGACCAGACCACGTTACCAAACACTGGGTTGAGCACGATCAGTGCGGCCACCGGTGACCAGACTGCGGTAGCGGCTGCGAATGCCAACGCCCAACAGTTGCCATCGACTGGCGATCAAGACTCCACCAAGCTCGTGATGCTTGGCCTCGGGGTCACGATCATGGATGCGGTTCTCGCATACGGCATGATTCGTCGCAAGCGGGAACATGAGGATAGCCGTTCCTTGTACTAATCGCTATCCAATAACTTAAGGACAAGCTGCACAGTTACACGGAAGTGTAGCCATGTGCGGCTTGTTCTTTTTTTCGGAGTTAAGTTAGTTGACTAAAAAAAATTGAGGGGGATTCATCCATGCGACATCTCATCAGCATCATCTTGGTTGCCAACGACGCGCAAGAAGGCGACTTAAGCATTCCACTGTCATCCATCAACAATCAGCTCGGAATCGACTTCAGAGACTTGGAGGTGATTCTCATCGACAACGGCCAATATCGGCTGCGTGACCCGAGGGCGTTTGCGATTTTTGAAAACATTAATGCCCGGTACTCCCAACCGAAAGAGGAGCTCTCCTGGGAGGACGCCTTTCAACTGGGCATGATGCAATCAGACGGGGAGTACCTGTTGTTCATGGGGCCGGATGGCTTGCTGAACGCCACCAGTGTGTTGCAAACCATGCTGGAGACGGTGCAGAAACATCCGGAAACCGAGGTGGTGTCTGGCCTCGTCCTTGAACAAGAGCGCACCCGCACCCGCCAGGTCGAATACAAGGTGGGCCGCGACCGCACGTCGATTCGCGGCCGGCTGGTCAAGCGCGAATTTCTCCAAAAATACCAGATCGGCTGGCACGCGCTTGGCGAATATTCCGACGAACTGTTCAGCCGGCAGGTCGACGAATTTGCCGAGCATGAAGTGGAAGTCAGCGAAATCGCCTATGCGCGCTTCACCGGGCGCAACGTCCGCGCCGGCGTGCTGGGCCCAAGCGAAAAGCAGCTGACCACCGGCTGGTTCAAGATGATGACGGCTTATCTCGATCAGATCAAGCACGTGGATGAGCAGCGCTACCTGGAATCCTGCGCGCGGGTCTTCGTGCGGTTCTATTCGCAATTGATGCGCATCGACACGGACAAGCGCCAAACCATCGTCGACGCGATGCGGCTGTTGATGGCGCATAACGTCGCCGCCTGGCCGTATATCAAGCAATTCATCGCCAAGACCACCGCGGCGGATCGCAGCCCGCAGGCGCCATGGGTCAGCCACCCGGACCTGTTCAATGGCTTCGTCGGGTCATTCGACACGTTTCTGCAGCAGTCGCGCAAGTAAGGGAGGGAGCACAAGATGCCGTTACATATCCGCACGTTATCCATTGTGATCCCGTTCCATAACGAAACGCCCGAACAACTGATGCGACTGCTGGCGTCGGTGAACAATCAAGTCGGCGTGAACTTCGGCCAGATCGATGTGCAGCTAATCGGCGATGGCATCACCGACTGGGACCTGACGCAGTATCAGCTGCTAGCCAACCTCACCGTGCGCTTCTACGGCTACGCCGATTCGCTTGGCGCCGGGTACGCCCGCCAAGCCGGGCTGCAGCGCACCAGCGGTCGGTACGTCATGTTTCTGGATGCCGATGATGTCTTGCAAAGCGTCTTCGCCTTGAAGCCGTTCTTTGACGCGGTCAGTCACGGCAACCACGAGGTGATCATCGCGCGCTACCTGCAACAAGCGCGCTTTCCAGACGGGATGCACTACATTCCGTCTCACCCGCACGACTGGAAGTCGCCGGTGGCCAAGTGGTTCAACCGCGAATATCTGGAAGCCCACGACTTGAAGTGGCATCCGGAGCTGCGGATTTTCGAAGACACGTACTTCGTCGGGCTGGCCTGCGAATTGGCCAGCGACATTGTCTACCTCGACGACTCCGTGTACGTGTGGCTGTGGAACCCGCGCTCCACGGTGCGCAAGGACAACCGCGCCTTCGATCATCAACTCGATGAGTGGGCGAAGTCTCACCGCTTCTTCTTCGAGACCATGCGCAAGCAGGCGCCGCAGTACGTCGCGCGCGACTTCTATGGCTACATGGCGGACTTGTTCTTCCATGAGCTGAAGTTCCCGCCGGCAGACGACGCCGCCTTCGACCGCGAGCAAAAGAAGCTCCTGGCGGAAAACCGCGGGCTGTGGGGCAACCCGAACAGCCACGACCAGGTGACCGCCATCGCGCAGAAGCTGAGCGAACAAGCCGACGGGGATTACCACGGCATGGCCTTAGACGGCATCGACGCGTTCTTGCAAAAGCAAGACAAGCTGTTGTACCAGGCGTTCCTCGAGGCGCAATCCGCCCCGGCCGGCAACTGAGAAAGGAGACGGTGGCGTGAAGCTGACCGTGATCATTCCCTGGCGCGATGAGTCGCCTGGACAACTGTATCGCCTGCTGTCGTCGATCGATGCGCAGCTCGAGATCGATTTTGCCCAGCTAGAAGTGGTGGTGGTCGCCGATGGACCGGCGGTGTGGCCGCAGCGCATCAGCGTGGCCATGCAGCATTTCACCCCCATCAGCCTGCGCTCGCCCGGTAACGTCGGGGCGGGCTTGGCGCGCCAGTATGGCATCGACCACAGTACGGGCGATTACCTGATGTTCCTGGATGGTGACGATGTGCTGCAAGACGTCTTCGCGCTCAGCCGCTTCTGGCGCGCGGGGGCCCACGACCTCATCGTCGGCCCCTACACCAAGGAATCTTACGCCAGCGGGTATCAGTATCAGCAGTCTGACGCCATCGAAAGCAGCGCCGTGTATGCCAAATGGTACCGGCGCAGCTATCTGACCAGCATCGGCCTGCGGTTTTCACCCGAATTGCGGACGTATGAGGACGCGTACTTCGTGACCTTGGCGCTGCTGCTGACCACCGACGTTGCGGTGCTCACGCAGCCCAGCTACGTCTGGCTGCGCAACATGCAGTCGCTGGGGCGGCGCGACCACTTCGCCATGGCGCATCAAGCCGATCAGTGGGCGAAATCCTACCGGTTGCGCCTGGCGTTCTTGGCCAGCCACGACTCGCCGGATTATGCCCACCAGGGTTGGAGCTACGTGGTGAAAGCATTCTTTCACATTCAAATTTATACCCCAGCTGACGTGCACGCGTTCTTACAAGAACACCGCCGCATCCTGACCGCAATTGGTCAGCATTGTCAGCCAATCACGCCGGCGGAGCTGGTGGCGCAGGCCGAACGCCTGCAGCCTAAGCTCTACCCGACGCTAACGATGAACGGATTTGCCAAATATGCCGCGGATCAGCTGGCGATCATTCGCCAGGTGCCGCGCAGTGAAGAGAAATGAGGTGATTGTAGGCTATTGATGACGCCACCAGTGCGTGGGGGAGGCCCACGAGCTGGGGGGGTAATAAGGAGTCAGGGAAGAAGGGAAAAGATGGCGGGAGGATTGAATCTGAGCGGGCAACAATTCGGTGAACTGACCGTGGTGAACAGCATCGCCGGCGGCCAGCACGGCCAGCCGAGTTGGCGCTGCCACTGTGCGTGCGGGAATTGGCTCACGGTCAGCACCGCCGAGTTACTAGCTGGCCAGCGTCAAGACTGTGGTGACAGCGTCCATGGCGCCGCCCAGCGGCGCCGGCAGTTGGCGCGCCGCCAGGATGTGACCGGCCAGCGCTTCGGCCGCCTGGTCGCGCTACGGCCGGTGAGCCGGCGCGTCAGCAACGGCGACACCATGTGGCTGTGTCAATGCGACTGTGGCAATCAAGCCGTCGTCGACGTGCAGCGCTTGAAGGCGGGCACCTCGCGCAGCTGTGGCTGTTTGCGGCGCGAGGCGTCGCGCCAGCGCATGACTGCCGATCCACGCCTGCTGGTGCACGTCGGTGATGACACCTGGTTGCCTCATCGCGCCTTGCCGACTGCGGCAGCCAAGTTGCCGCACCGCAATGGCTTGGGCGTGGTCGGCGTGCGGTTTGATCCAGTGGCCAAAGTCTGGAACGCCCGGCTGATGCACCACGGCGTCTACGTGTTGAACCGCTCATTCCAGCGATTCGATGAAGCCGTAGCCGCCAGACGTGCCGCCGAACAACTCTATCTGCCGGCGGCGTATGCGAGTTTGGCGCCAGCCGAGCAGTGAGGAACAGGAAAACAGGAGAGTAACGCCATGAAAGTGAAGCCGTTAGCGTCAGTGCGCCAGCCGCCTGACCTGCATCCGGCTTGGCATTCTTGGCCGAATTGCGACCAAATACCGAACCAGTTAGGCATAGATGTGAATAAAGGAGGTGAGCCGATGGCAGACTCAACGCAACATCGAACCCGCGCCATCGACCTAGTCGGCCAACGCTTTGGGCGGCTCACCGTGATTAAGCGCCAAGGCACGAAGAAGAACGGCAATGCCGCTTGGCTGTGTCAGTGTGATTGCGGAAATAAAGTCGTGGTCGATGGGTATGCCATGCGCCACGGCGTCGTCAATAGTTGCGGGTGCATCAGGCGCGAGAACTCGCAACGCCTGGCGAAGCAGAACACCGCGTTCATTGCGCAACAACATAACGGCGCGCAGACCTTGAAGAACGAAGACGGCGTGTACTACGCGTCGCTGCACCGCGGCAAGCGGAATCGCTCTGGCGTCGTGGGGGTTTCCTTCGACCGCGCCAGCGGCCGCTGGGCGACGCGATTGTTCTATCAAGGCCGCTACGTCTTGTTGAAGATGTGCGACAGTTATCAAGAAGCCGTGCAATTGCGGCGGGAAGCCGAGAAGAAATACCTCGGCAAGCACAAGCAGTAAGGACTGAAAGATACGAAGAAAGCACCCCCAGCAGCGCGAGACGAGCGCTACCGGGGGTGCTTTTGTGAATCATTTGGGGGATGCTGACATAGTGACCAATGATCTTATAGGAGTAGAGATTCAGGCCATATCTACCTTGCGCCAATCCGGGCGTGATGTCAACCAATCTTTACCGGAAAATTGGATTTTTTCACAAAGTTTTTGGGGGCGGGGACTGGTGGACAGGCCTGAATGCGGTGAATTGGAAATATATTATTTTATGTTGGCTGAATTGTCCATGGATTGCCGCATTTGGATATGAAATAATGGGGATGTGAGCTGTTATCCCGGATTTCCTAGGGTAAACGGACCGGGGAAAATTTCCTGGGTAATTATTATGTTGCAGTTGGAATAATCGTTATTATAAACGGAACGAAGGAAGTATACGATTCGTTTCATGACGAGGCTATGATGGGCCGCTTGTGAAATACTCGGCCTGGGCTGATCGCTGTGATTAACCCGGGAAATATATGGGTGGTCAGGTGGCAACCCGATCAACTCAGTTCTGGTAACATAAGAAAACGCTGAATCCCTTGAAACAGTAGGCATTCAGCGCTGTATCTGGTAAAATATTACGTGCAGAAAAGTTAAATGAGCGGTGGTACGAACTTCGAAAGAGGGTGATGCCCATGGTGTAACAACCTTGGTATCAGAATCTGTTAGAAAGGAGTACAACGTAGCTTGTGATTGGTGCGCTCGTATCAATCACGGCCGTCATCGGCACGATGGTCGTCCTGGTCAATGTGGCAACATGTTTGATCAAGGGACTGACCCGCCTGCTATATGCGGTGCACGGTCTGATGATGGCGTTCGGAACATTCCGAAAATGAAAGCAAGCAAAAAGCCGCCTCATGACTTTTGGCGAGTTATAGCGGCTTAATGCTTGTCTAAAATTGGCCACCGTTCTTTAAACGGTTCTGCAGGGGGCGTGACCTTTTACGGAGGTTGCGCTCTCTTTATATGCTGATTATATCATGTTCTCTTTGGCTGGCCAAGACTGCCGTTGAATCTAAGTCTAGTAGAATAGACCGCTTTACGCAGTGCGCGGCCTGATGATGGCGTTCGGAATATTCCGAAAATACAAGTAAGCAAAAAGCCGCCTGATAACTTTTGGCGAGTTGCAGCGGCTTAATGCTTAGCTAAAATTGGCCACCGTTCTTTAAACGGTTCTGCAGGGAGCGTGACCTCTGCCAAGGTTGCGCTCTCTTTACGTCCTGATGAAATGGCGCATACTCGTTCGACCAGTTAAGTTATGATATCGAACCTCGAAAGAAGGTGATGCTCATATGGTGTAACAACCTCGGTATCAGAATCTAGTAGAAAGGAGTACAGCGAAGTAGAATCCTAATCTGCTTGGTTAACGGGACAACGCAGTTCATCAAGACATCAACCAACTGTTTGGTGTAACGGTTGGTCGATTGTGGTACACGGTGATCGATCAAAGCAATGAGCAGGCTGCTTGATTGCTTCCTGCGTGGTTTGATTATAGCATGTTGGGACGTTACTACCAAGCATTTTTACCAAGAAAATCCATTGTCAGAAGATAAGAAATATCGTATGGGATGTTAGGCGATTAGCTCTTGCCCCGAGCACATTTTCCGCGTAGAAATGGTAATTAAATCGTGGGGATAATTCCGGAAAAATCGGCTGGCGCCGAACTGCCAGTCGCCTAGTCGACGTCGATGCCGTCGATATTGAGGATGGCCGTTGGGTGATCGACATTGTCAGGGTGAATGGACATGCGGTAGCAGTCAATCTGCTTATGTTTGTTATTGTAACAGGTGACGTCGACGGCCAGGTAGGGATATTCATAGACCATGCTCGACTGGGCGGCGACGGTCCGCCAATTGTATTCGACCTTCGCCACAGTTGAGGCTTCTTTAGTTTGGATGAATCGGGTAATTTGTGCTTCGTGGGCTTGGAGAAACGCAACTTGACGCTCGTGGCTTTCCTTTTCGTTCATTGATAATCCTCCTGCGGTAGTGATGTTGATGGGCTCGAGCGGGTTCGCGCCTGTGGCCTTGCGAGTGGCTACGCGGGCGATAACCAGCCAACACCTCGTATGTATATGCGATTAACCTGCCGATATTCGGCCGGAATAGAAAATTGCGACCTTCTAACCATGCCTCATCAAAGACGAGGTGTCAACCAATATTCGCCGAAATAATAATATAATTCACAAGAGTCCACCTGAGTTTAGCAGGCGGGGATCAGTTTGAAAACATCCCGACGATACATTATTTTATTTTCTATGTAGCCAAGAATAATCAGTCTTGTACAGATCCAAACTGTTGAAATAAGTGGATAACTCGAATGCTTTTCGTCGCGAAAATATCCAGAATGGCACCAAAATTTTAATTGATCGTTTTCGTTCTTGTTATTAATTAGATAAGCGGGCTATCGGCTATTCATCGGAAGTACATGAGAATTAAGCTACTTTGTGAAAAGCTTCCGCTGGTAAGGGGCGAGCAGTGGCTGACCTGACCATGACATCTAGATGGTGAAGAGATTGCAGAATCATTTGAATCGGTAGGCAACTAGCGGCTCCCCTGATAGAATATAACGTGCAGAAAAGTTAAATGAGCGGTGGTACGAACTTCGAAAGAAGGTGATGCCCATGGTGTAATAACCACGGTATCAGAATCTATTAGAAAGGAGTACAGCTTAGCTTGTGATTGGTGCGCTCGTATCAATCACGGCTGTCATCGGAACGATGGTCGTCCTGGTCAACGTGGCAACATGTTTGATCCAGGCACTGACCCGCCTGCTATACGCAGTGCGCGGCCTGATGATGGCGTTCGGAATATTCCGAAAATGAAAGCAAGCAAAAAGCCGCCTCATAACTTTTGCGAGATTATAGCGGCTTAATGCTTGTCTGTAATTGACCACCGTTCTTTAAACGGTTCTGCAGGGAGCGTGACCTCGGCCAAGGTTGCGCTCCTTTTATGTCTTGATTATAGCATGTTCTTTTTGACTGGCCAAGACTGTCGATGGAACATCCTCGTACAAGAGGAACGGTGACATCATCTGAACCGCTAGGCAGCTCGCGATTAACCTGATAGAATATAACGTGCAGAAAAGTTAAATGAGCGGTGGTACGAACTTCGAAAGAAGGTGATGCCCATGGTGTAACAACCTTGGTATCAGATTCTATTAGAAAGGAGTACAGAGAAGCTTGTGATTGGTGCGTTGGTATCAATCACGGCTGTCATCGGAACGATGGTCGTCCTGGTCAACGTGGCAACATGTTTGATCAAGGCACTGACCCGCCTGCTTTACGCAGCGCACGGCCTGATGATGGCGTTCGGAATATTCCGAAAATGAAAGCAAGCAAAAAGCCGCCTCATTACTTTTGGAAGATTGTAGCGGCTTAATGCTTAGCTTAAATTGACCACCGTTCTTTAAACGGCTCTGCAGGGAGCGTAACCTCGGCAAAGGTTGCGCTCCTTTTATGTCTTGATTATAGCATGTTCTTTTTGACTGGCCAAGACTGTCGATTGAGACAACCCTTTTACGAGATGAAAGGGTGCATTATCGATCCCACAATCGTCCTGGTCAACGTGGCAACATGTTTGGTCAAGGCACTGACCCGCCTGCTATATGCGGTGCGCGGCCTGATGATGGCGTTCGGAATATTCCGAAAATGAAAGCAAGCAAAAAGCCGCTCCATTACTTTTGGGAAGTTATAGCGGCTTGATGCTTAGCTTAAATTGACCACCGTTCTTTAAACGGTTCTGCAGGGAGCGTGACCTCTGCAAAGGTTGCGCTCTCTTTATATGCTGATTATATCATGATCTTTTTGACTGGCCAAGACTGTCAATTGAGACAACCCTTTTACGAGATGAAAGGCTGCATTATCGATCCCACAATCGTCTTGGTCAACGTGGCAACATGTCTGATCAAGGCACTGACCCGCCTGCTATACGCAGTGCGCGGCCTGATGATGGCGTTCGGAATATTCCGAAAATGAAAGCAAGCAAAAAGCCGCCTGATAACTTTTGCGAGATTATAGCGGCTTAATGCTTAGCTAAAATTGACTACCGTTCTTTAAACGGTTCTGCAGGGAGCGTGACCTGTGCAAAGGTTGCGCTCTCTTTATGTCTTGATTATAGCATGTTCTTTTTGGCTGGCCAAGACTGACATACAGGTAACGACTTTCTCGAATTTGCGTCTTTGACCTTATTCAATGTTTAAGACGGTGCGATGAGATCCAGTTGCCAACAGCAACAATGTCACCTCGGTTTTCGTGATTCGGTATCTGAGCAGCCAGTCACCACGGCCAGCAATGTGTAACTCTCGATCACCCTTAAGCCGTCCTTTTAAAGCGTGGTCACCCAACTTTGCAAGTTCGGCCTGGTTATTTGTCAGGATTATTTCTACAGCGGATCGTAATTCTAATAGATTTGCGCCGCGTTTTTGCATGGCCTGTGCTTGCTTCTTGAAGAGCTTGGTTTGCCTAATCTCCATGAGTCAGATCCTGATACCAATCATCAACACTAGCGAAACTATCATAGTCGCCATGTTTAATTTCGTCATGTGCCTTCAAGGTTGCAGCATCAAGAGCGTCGTTCGCAGTGACGGGAAATGGGACTCCGTTGACTGCAATTGCTTTTTTCAAATAGATATTAATCGCAGTTGTCATATCTAAACCCGCATTCTCGAACACCTGGCGCGCGCGTTCCTTAGTGTCCAGATCAACTCGTGCAGTAATGACTGCTTTTTTCTTAGTGGTCATGAAGTCGCCTCCTACCACCGAATACTATCACATTAACTATACAGTGGCTAGTAATTGGCAAGTTGGTTTATCGGCACGGTCCGAAGGCAGTATTCGGGATCTTCCGAAAATGAAAGCACGCAAAAAACGCCCAGCGGCCAATTTCTCGGCCACTGGGCGCTACATATCTCTTGCTCGTTAGCTAAACTTCCCCCAATAATTCAACCGCTTATTCCCGCTGGCATTGCCCGAGGCGAGATAACCAAAGCTGCCACCGCTGCGTGGCTGCCGCAGCCAGACATAGCCGCCGGCATAGGCGAAGGCGTCGTACTTGATTTGTTGACCGGCCTTGATCACGGCGATCAATTTGCCACTGGTGCTGGCCGCGGTGCGCAGATTGATCGCGCGATCCGGGGTGAACGTACCGGTTTCTTTGTGCCAGGTCACGGCCGGGGTGGCAACTTTGGCCGGCGAAGAAGTGGCAGGTTTGGCTGGCGCGGCCACGCTGCCGCGGGCCCACGCCGCCCACAGTGCCTTGTCGCCATCGAACCGATCGAGGTCGAGATTGCCCGCATAGCCGGCTAGGCGGCCGGCGCTGGTGTATTGATGCAACAATGCTTTGCCCCAATACTTGGGCGTGCCGTTGAGCGCACGGGTTTGGTAGCCGTTGACCGTGGCCATTGAATTATATTGGGCCACCCACAGCGGATAAGTCTTGGCGACGCTACTCCAGTTCAGCGTGTTGGCGGGACTGAGGCTAATGTACAAGAACATGCGCACGCCAGTTTGTTGCTGAATGTACTGGAGAAACTTCAACGCCTTGGCCGGCCCGGCACTGTTCAACAAGCCGGCCGCCTCGAAGTCTAACGCCAAGATGCCTTGGCCGACATACGGCTGGCTTTTGCTGAGGAAATACTTGGCCTCGGCCACCGGATCGGCGGTGGTTTGGTAATGATACAGGCCGAATAATTTGCCCGCGGCCTTAGCTTGTTTGATGTGGTTGGCCATCAGCGGATTGGTGTAGCTGGTGCCTTCGGTGGCCTTGATGATGGCGAAGTCGCCGGGCACCTTCGTGAGGTCGAGGGGATTGTGACTGGAAACATCGATGCCGTTGAGCGTCATTTTGTTTTCCCTCCTTCGTTGGTGAGGAAGCGGTCGAGTTCGATCAGTAATTTCTGGATCTCGGTGGTCAGCACGTCGAACTTCTTCTCGAGGCGCAGGAGCACCACCATCGCAATGGCGAAGCCGCCTGCCTGCTCAAGGATGATTTTGACTGTTTCTGCATCCATGATGAGACTCCTTTCTAAAAATAGTGCGGATTCGATGCGTCGTCACCACCCGCGAGGCCACGGCGGTCTGCGCGGGCAGGGGGGCGCACCGAGTGGAGATTAATTTAACAGGTTCCGGACGGTGGTGTCGGTGACATAGACGCGGCGCAGTTGATCGCGCGTGTACACCGCCTCGGTTTTAAAGGCGAGGCTGCCGCCAATCATCAACATGGCTTGTTTCACCTGCGCAGGCGTTAGCTCGGCAGTGGCGTTGTGAATGCGCACGTGATATTCGTTGTAGTCGGTGCCGCGAAAGACTAAATCATAGTTTCTCATGGCGGCGCCTACAATTCTTTCAATTCCGTCAAGTCGTAGTCGTCAACGATATACACCCAGGCGTGGTTCAGGCGCATGTTGGCATAGAACATCTCCAAACCGGCGCCCAACAGCGCAATGCTATCGGCGTGGACGAAGTAATCGATGCCGCTGAGGTGAACACGCTGGGTGATTTTCGGATTATCCTTATCAACAAACAGATACGTGACAGTGGCGCCGCCCACACCGGGGCTTGGCGCGTGACTAATATCGTACATGGGCGGACTCCTTTCTGGCCCCGGGTCAAGGTTGTGACCAATAAACGCGGTTACTTTGGCGGCGGGCTAGGCTAGGTACAGTGCATGGGTTTCCGTGACGACGCCGTTGGCCGCCACTGGCGTCGCATAAATGACGTTGTCGTCCTTCTTGAACAGTTTCGTGTCGGCGATGGCTTGCATCGCTTGGCGAATCACGTCGGCGTCAGGGGCTTCGGCGCGGGCCAGGGAAAGCACGCGGCGGCCGCCATTCGTGTCGGTGAAGATGAGCTGCAGGGTTTGCATGATGTCACCTCCTTTCTAGCGCTGATGGGGCTAAGCCTGAATGAGGTAAGTCGGGTTCAGCGTCACGGAGACTTGCGCGCCAGGGTAAAACGTGAGGATCGCCTGGGCGAAGGCAAGCATGTCTTCGTCGGTGGCGTCGTTAGACGTGTTACTGAAGCGGCGAGAAACGGTAACGAAACTCGGATCGTCGGGCTTGGTGATGTTGATGCCCGTGATCTGGTTCTGCAATACGCGTGCCATGTGCTGCACCTCCTTTCGGTGGAAGTTAAGGTTTGCACCTTACACAGATAAATGTCATTGAGAATGCAAAATGTTAAGTTTTTGGCCAATTAGCCCCGGTGTAATAGCATTTCCATTTTGGCAATATTTTGGATTTCGGCTTTTATCCATTTAAACGAAAAAATGGCGGTCGACTTGATGGGAAGGACTGCTCCAGAAAAAATGAGAAAATTCTCATCAAAATCAGTGGCTGTAACCCTTGGTACAATAGGCTTTTGAAATTTGTTGAATTTGCGACCTTAACATTTGGCGATCTCAATGACATTTATAGGTGTAAGGGTCATCACCGGCCGGCAAAAAATGTCTCACACAGACTCGGGCAGTCAGCACCATTTCGTCCAGGCGGGAGCGCCAGCAAGATTTACTCAGGAGGGAATCGCCAGCTTCATCGATTCAGGTGCGAGCACGCCGGCAACCTTTGCGCTCAGACTCGGACCGTCAGCTTTAGTCGTCTAGGCTTCGGGCCGCCAGCACCATTCGCCCGATGACCTGTAAATCTCCTGACCGTGCATTAACGGCGCAAGCCCGCGCAGCTCGAGATGAACAGGCCTGTGATTCAACGACCACTTTGGACCAACTGCGCATCTCGCCACGCGGACATGAGTGAGAACATTGCGTTTCTCCTCACCATTCGCTCAGGGCTTGCCGTGCCTAGCGGATCCGTCAGTTGTTGAATCACAAGGTGTGCGAGCGAACCGGCCGGTGATGCCGCACAGACCTGGGCAGTCAGCAATATTTCGTCTAGGCTTTGTGCCGCCAGCTTCAGTCGCCCATACCTGTGAATCTCCTGACCGTGCATTAACGGCGCAAGCCCGCGCAGCTCGAGATGAACAGGCCCGTGATTCGATAACCATATTGGACCAACTGCGCATCTCGCCACGTGGACATGAGTGAGAACATTGCGTTTCTCCTCACCATTCGCTCAGGGCTTGCCGTGCCTAGCGGATCCGTCGGTTGTTGAATCACAAAATGTGCGAGATTCTCGCACAGGCTGCGGGCCGCCAGCACCATTCGCCCAGCTTCAAACCATCGCGTCGCTTTGCCTTCATACTTGCAAGATGAAGGCGACACCCGGGCCGCGGAGACGTCCGCAACTCTGGTGGTGACAGTCGGCTGCATGCACCGGTTGCCCGCGAGGCAAGATGTTCTAGACATCAAGGATGGTTTGAACGCACGAACAGCCCGCCGCTGAGAAGCAATCTCTCGGTGACGGGCTATTCGTGTGGGTGCAACGCCAAAATTCATCACCAAATCATTGTACAAAAGTAAGTTGCTCGCTGTATAATAATCGGGAAAATTTGAAGATGCGCTCGACAAGCTTAATGTTGATGATTAATGATTGGCAATTTCTTGAATCGAGGTGTATCAGTTATGGCAATGTTTCAACTTGTCCTCACGAATGTTCATACTATTAAGGCACTGCAAGGCGTCATTAAGTTAGGCGAGGTGAAGGCCAGTCAGCAATCCCCGGGTCTCGCTTCAAGCGATTTGATTATCGCCATTGATGGGCCGCCGGGGGCAGGAATTCTGGCCATCGTGAAAGACGTTGGGCCAGTGATTTTAGACCGACGTTTGGCCACGTTGTTAGATCATATTAGTGGCGGCTATTTCGCGGCGAGTATAGAAGTAACCGAAAGTGCCAAACGACGAATGGCGGCCGGTGGTACTGGGATGCGGCGGTTGCCGCTGATGGTGCCGGCTGGTGAAGGAATGTTGACTGGCACCATCACCGGGGCGGTATTTAACACGCAATATCTCGCGACAGTTCGCGTTATCAATCAGCACAAGGTTGAATTTGATATCGTGATTTCACGCCAGCGGCATTGCACAGCGCAACTGACGATGCCTAAGACCAATGTGAGCAATTACGCGGCTAAGTTTGAATTTGTGAAGCCTTACGCCCAACTTCAATATGCGGTGAATATTCTCAAATATGGGCGGGCGACTGGGCGGACCGAAGCCGATCTTCAAGCTGCGCGAGCCGTGGTTACCCGAGCTGGGATTAACAGCGCTAACTTAGAACAAATCGGTAATCTCCGCCGGACTGCTACGCGACTTGCCGATGTAGCAGAGGCGCAAACATGGGTAGTGCTGGCGGAACGGAAAAACCGTCACGTGAGCGACATTCATCTGGTCAAAATCGTGCGCAAAACAGTTTATCACGCGCTGATGCACACAAGATAAGGATCGAAATCTAGTGATGGCGGCAGTTTGTCGTCATCACTTTTTTTATGCGCCGTGAAAGTGCCAGTGTGAAAGGCTTTTGCGCGAAACTCGTGGGCGCGCACGAATAGGGCAATCGCTATACACTAACCATGCATTACCGGTAATGCAATTTCTTAATTCTATGGAGGAATTGCATGATGAACCAACCAGTTGAAGATTCAGAACGTTCCGCGCGAGCTTTCGAACTGTACCTGCAGAATCAGTCCGTGGTGTACGCGGCGGTGTGGCGGACCGGGTTAGTCAAAACGAAGGATGAGCCGCGATTTGATGAACTGGTAGACGAGGGGATGTGGGCATACCACGATTTTTATCTGAAGTATCCGCAGGCGCTAGACTCTGACGACGCCCTCACCAAGTTCAACGCGCTCGCATTGCAAGCGGTGAGCTGGGCGCTGAAGCGTTACTTAGCAACTGAAAGAGCACATGCTGCGACGAACAATGAAGTTCTTAATGATCCAGCGATTGGACGCGACTGGCATGACGAGTCGACGCCAGATTGGTTGGTAGATGAAGAAGCCAGTAAGTTATATGGACGCTTATCCCGGGTGGAAAAGCAGGTATTTCGGCTCTTGTACGACGAGGAATTAAGTCCGAGTGAAATCGTGAAGCAAACGGGCCGTAGCACGGTTAGGATTTCGCAGATTCGCAAGCAAATTCAGGCGAAGTATTTGGCGTTGCAGGCAGAAGAAAATCGCTAAAGTTTACACTAGCTGTAAAATAAAACTGGCGGTCATCGAAATGCGATGGCCGCCAGTTTTGTAACGCGAAAGCTTAGGCGACTTGGGCGTACTGAGGCGAATCCATCGTGGCAAAGATTGAGGCAGTAGCCAGACCGCTGTGGATTAAACTGTTCAGCAGGCAATATTCTCATGACCGTGTCAAAGATATTTGACATTCCAGATGATTACCGCTATTCTGACGGTGTCAAAATGTGTGACTTTACAGGAGGCGAAAATCGTGAGAAAGAACGATGAGATGTATCAGATGTTCAGCAATCAAGGCCTTAAGGTGGCATATGGTTATGTTGTCATCGCAATTGCAGGCTACGTGTTGTATCAAGTACTGATTCAACATCAACTGGCGCCTTTCTGGACTTTTGTCATGGCGTCACAGGGGGTGATATGGATCATCGCGACGCAGGTTTTCCAGATCCGGCGGCTTGGTCGAGCAGGTGTCAGCAAGGGCACCTGGGTTACTTTGGTCATGGTGAGTATTTTGCTGGCATTACTGTTAATTGTGAATGGCTTTGGTTTGATTGCCCTGGTGTTGCACTAATGCGAAATCACATCAATGAACGGCGAACGCAAGCGGGCCTGACGCAACAGGACTTGGCAAATGCCTGCGGAGTATCCCGTCAAACAATTAATGCGATTGAAAATGAGAAATATGATCCCACCTTGAAGCTAGCTTTTGCCTTGGCGAAGCACTTGCACACGACAGTGGATGAATTGTTTCAATATAGTTGAAGCAGGAATCCTCTGATTTCAATCGGGGTAAGAAATGCCGCCGGTTGATTATTGGCAAGACAGCTACAGCGACGCTGGAACTGGTTGACGTCATTTAGGTTATTCAGTCATTGATTCATCTGGTTCAAGGAGAGAATATCTTCGCAGCCAACGATACCAATACCTTCGCGAACATTACCACCACTGCCTCTTTCTATGTGATCGGCTTGCTGCACTATCACTGCAAATATCACGCATAGGGCTTCTAAGCTGGGAAGCAGCATGATTATGCTGATCATTCGTGGCGGAGATGCATTGTAGCCGGCTAAGTGGCAGGCCAAAGCCGGTAACTGAACAATTATGGTAATGCCTCGACGAATGCGATATTTGCCTCACAATAAACTGGCGGTCAGCGCAACGCGCTGGCCGCCAGTTTTTTGAATTCCTAGTGTCTTTTCTGCTTGTGCATCACAACTGACGCAACCACTAGGAGGTACACGGGATAAAGTAATACCGCAACAACAGAAAACAATAGAATCAAATTGAAGAACCGGTGAAAGTACAACTTAGAAATGACTAACGCGACAACAAGGACTGCGACAAAAACGAGATCTCGTGGTCTAGCAGTTTCTAGTATTTTCCTCATAGCAAAGAAATACAACATCGGGTCAATCTCGTCAAGTTCATTTTATCTGCCAAATTTTCTATCTTCCTTGCTTGACAAGTTAGTGCACAGCACATATTCTTGCATTGCAAGATAGTGGGAGGCGGACGAATGCGCAGATTACCATCACAACTGTTAAAAGGCTCGCTGGAAGGGGCGTTGCTTCAAGTCATCGCCAATCGCGAGACCTACGCGTATGAGATTCACCAAGCGTTGGTTGATGCTGGGTTTGGCGAAATCGCCGATGGCACGATTTATCCACTGCTGCTCAAGCTGGAGAAGGCCAACCAGATTTCTGGCGAAAAGCGCGCCTCTCCAAATGGCGGACCGCCGCGCAAGTATTATCATCTGTTGCCGGCTGGCCAAGCGGCGTTAGCGGCGTTTGATGCGGACTGGACGCAACTGGCAACGGCGATGCGCCGACTGAAGGGGGTAGGGAAATGAGTGAGACACTTTTGCCGCGCAATCAGGAGTATTACGATCGGCTGGCGGCGTATGTCACTGACGCAATCGGCGTCGATGGCAAGGCGGCTGAAGAAACAATGGCGGAGATTCATGCGGATTTGTTGCAGGCTCAAGCCAATGGCATCAGCGCCGCGGATTATTTTGGCCATGATCCGAAGACCATCGGGAATCAATTGGTGGCCACCCTGCCGCATCTGACGTGGCAAGACTGGTTGCGATTTGCGGTCATTACCTGGGCCATTTCGTTTTTGGTGTTCGCTTGGCGCTATATCTTCAATGGTCTGAGCCGAGTCCCGCTTGGCACCGCAGCAGTCCTGGCCATCATCCTGCCAGTTGGCGTCCTAGTGGGGATGGCAGTTTATCGCTCCGGCACATTCACGAGGAAAAAGTTTCGTGACTCCGGCATCGTTGTGCTGATTGTGTGCCAAACGATGCTCTTGCCGGTGAGCGATCTTTTTCCAAAATTCGGTCGCGTCGTGATTCCGCCTACAGCACTCGCCGTTATCGGCTTCGGCATGGCATTGGTGTTGATTGGGTTCGGGATTTGGCTGGGGATGCACTCGTGGGTGTTTGCGGCGCTGTGCAGCGTGTTCGCGACTTTGTTCGCGCTACCGGCCGCCGACGCGCTTGGCACGCTGCCCGGCTGGTGGGGGCGGTTGTTGATTCCGGGGATGTTTCTCTTGTTTATGCTGATCATTCGCGGCGGGGATGCATTGTGGCCAGCCAAGTGGCAGGCCAAAGCCGGTGACTGAATCATTATGGGACTGCCTCTGCGAATGCAATATGTTTTCCAATAATCAACTGGTTGTGCTGTTGAACAGCTGATGAGAATCATGCTCACCGACGTATTCGCTGGCGGTCATCGTGTTTTGATGGCCGCCAGTTTGTTTGGTTTGGCGTAGATAAAAAAAGCTTGTTGTGGCCTTCGTAGCCGGGTATACTTCATCTGCGTAGGGAATATATATATTCCCTTAGAGGGGGTGCTCACTTGCAGAACCAGGTGAAGGCGTTTCGGTTAGCCCGGCAGCTGGCGCAAAAGGAGGTCGCTGCCGCGGTTGGAATTACGCGGCAGACGCTGCGGTTAATTGAACACTTTGATTACAATCCGTCGCTGAAGCTTTGTTTACGAATTTGCTACGTGTTGGGCACGACGCTTGATGAGACGTTTTGGGTCGATGAGGATCAATGGGAGGCTGAAAACTGATGCACAAAATTACTGATGAGCGCTTAATTAAGCGTAACTTAATGAATATTCGTGTGGCGTTTGCTGTGGAAAATCTTGCGATTCTGGTGATTTTAGGTGTTCAGTTTGTGAAGGGGATGCCTTGGGGGCAAGTGGTGAGTTACACCAATCTGCCATTTCTCATTCTAATGATTGGCTGCTTTACAACTGTTGTCATGTCCGTCAATATCTCCGCACCGACGGCAGACAAGCGCAAAGTTCCGGTAAACCGGGTACTCCTGCAAGGACTGGTGGCCTGGGTGATTTTTGCGCTACTCTTCCGGGTCATGATTGGCGGGCGTCCTTGGTTGAGCCTGTTGTGTGGATTGGTGGTGGCGGGCGTAGTGACTGGCATCATGTTATTCGCCAACCATTATCGTGATAGTGACGATGCGGACTGAACCATGAGTTAAAACACCCGCCCCACGTAAGGCCGGTAACTGATGCCCGCAAAATCATACGTCGCCAGCTCGGCCAAGGACACGACGGCCGTGGCGCCCACAGCCGGCATCAGATTGACGTCGGCGCCTGGCGCGTCGGGCAACACGAGGACCACCGGTTTGTGGCTGGCAAAAGCGTAGCCCATTTCCCATAAGGCGCCGTGGTCGGTGTCGGCGGGACGCGGATCCAGCAAGGCAATCAGGCAGTCGGTGGCGTCGATGCCGCGAATATCGGTGGCAAAAGTCGCCAGCTGCCACTCGGGGTTGGCGAACATCTCCGGCTGGGTGGCCGGCGTCCAGCCGCGGTAAACGTGCTGTTCCGGGAAGAAGCAATGGGCCCAATCCAGCGTCGGGTTGTGGTGAAGCTGCGCGTAAGCCTGGGTTTGTAAGTCGCGTTGGGCTGGGGTAAACCAGCCGCCCGCCAAGTATGCTGTAGTCATGAGGCACCTCCGTTTCGTTGGCTTTAGCTTAAGCGCCGCCCGGTCAGGCGTCAACTATGCTAAAATCAAGAAAACGCGAAAGTAGGGGCTCTTTATGCAAGTGATTATTACCGTCATTGGCACCGACAAAGTAGGGATTATCGCGCAGGTGACCACGAAGCTGGCGACGCTAGACGTGAACATTCAAGACGTCTCGCAAACCATCATGCAAGGCGCGTTTACCATGATGCTGGCCGCCCAGCTGCCGCCGCAAGCGGACTTTAGTGAAGTCAAAGCCGCGCTGCAGGCACTAGGCGACCAGATTGGCGTGGAGATTCGCGTGACGCGGCAAGAGATTTTTGACGCGATGCACAAGTTGTAGGAGGCCGCGATGGAAACCGAGCAAATCAAAGAAACCATCGAGATGATCAGCGAGGAAAACCTCGATATTCGCACGATTACGATGGGCATCTCGCTGTTAGATTGCGTCACCGGCGACACCGCCACCACTGCTAAAAAAGTCTACGCCAAGATCACGCGCGTGGCGGCGCAGCTGGTGCCGGTGGCCGACGCCTTAAGCAACGAATACGGCCTGCCCATCGTCAACAAGCGCATCGCCGTCACCCCGGTGGCGCTGTTGGCCGGCGCCGACCCGCACCCGGATTTTCTCCCGATTGCCCACGCCTTAGATGACGCGGCGCAGGCGATTGGCGTCGACCTCATCGGCGGCTACGCGGCGCTGGTGGCCAATGGCTGCACACCAGCCGACACGGCGTTAATGCAAAGCTTGCCTGAGGCGCTGGCGACGACCGAGCGCGTGTGCGCGGCGGTGAACGTCGGCAGCTCCCGCGCCGGCATCAACATGGACGCCGTGGCGCAAATGGGCGAAACGGTCAAGGCGATTGCCGCCATCGACCCGGTGAACGCGATGAAGCTGGTCGTGTTCTGCAACGCCGTGGAGGACAATCCCTTCATGGCCGGGGCGTTTTGGGGTGTGTCGGAAGGCGACGTCGCCATCAGCACCGGCGTCTCCGGGCCCGGCGTCGTTCAGCGCGCCGTGGCCAAGTTGCCTAACGCCAGCTTCGAGGTGATTTGCGAGACGATTAAGCAGACGGCCTTCAAGGTGTCGCGCATGGGCGAGTTCATCGGCCAGGCGGCGGCCAAGCGCCTCGGCGTGCCGTTTAACATCGTCGACTTGTCGCTGGCCCCGACGCCGGCGCCGGGGGATTCGGTAGCGGAGATTCTCGAGACGCTGGGGCTCAGCCACGTCGGCACGCCGGGCACCACCGCGGCGTTGGCGTTGTTGAACGACGCGGTGAAAAAAGGCGGCATCATGGCGGCCGCCCGCGTCGGCGGGCTGTCGGGGGCGTTCATTCCCGTCTCCGAGGACCGCAACATGATTGAAGCCGCGCAAGCCGGGCACATCACGCTGGAGAAGCTCGAGGCGATGACCGCGGTGTGCTCCGTCGGCTTAGACATGGTGGCGGTGCCGGGCGATACGCCGGCGACGACCCTGGCCGGCATGATCGCCGATGAGGCCGCCATCGGCATGATCAACAACAAGACCACGGCGGTGCGGGTGATTCCCGTGCCAGGCAAAACGGTGGGCGACACCATCGAGTTCGGCGGCTTGTTCGGCCGGGCGCCAATCATGCCGGTGAACACCGGCGACGCCAGCGCCTTTATCGGCCGCGGCGGCCGGATTCCGGCGCCGATTCATAGTTTTAAGAATTAAGGGAAAACGGCCACGCATGGCGTAATCATCTTCAAGGGGATGATGCGAATGTTCGTGGCTCAAACCACCACCCACGCGTTGGTGACGTTGCGCTCGCATGAACAAGCAGCCGCGTTAACCGGCGCGTTTTTCTGTCCGCAATGCGGCGGGGCGTTGATCATCAAGAATGGCCAGGTGCTACCGGCGCATTTTGCCCACCGCGGCCACGCCTGCACGCCGAGCGAACCCGAGTCGCCGACCCACATGCGCGGCAAGCTCTGGCTGGCGGAGTTAGGCGAGCGACTGGGTTACACCGTGGCCATGGAGCAGTATTACCCAGAGATTCAACAGCGCGCCGACGTCGTGTGGACGCGCGGGGAGACGACCTTGGTGCTGGAGTTTCAGTGCTCGCCGCTCTCCGGCGCGCGGCTAGCCGTGCGCACGCAAGGCTACGCCAAGCTCGGCCTCCGGTGCGTGTGGATTCTCGGCGCACCGTATTTGCGTGGTGCATTCGGCCGGCGGCAGGCGAAATTCTTGCAGTGGTCGGCGCGCGACGGCTGGCACTGGTGGGGGTTTGACGGTCGGCAACTGGTGGTGCACGCCACCAGTCTCACGCGCCAGTGGGACCACGGCTACACGACCGCCGGCGAGTGGCAGCGCGCCCGCCCACTGGTGGCTCAAGCGCTGGCCGAGGCGCGGGCAATCGGGCGGCGGCTGTATTATCGTGACGGCTTAGCGATGGGGCTGCAGGCGCTGGCGTATGTTCAGCAGCGCAATCTCGCCGGGGTGCCGTGGCTGGTGCACGCCGAGCCGACGCGGTTGCCGGGGTTGCTGGCGCCGGAGTGGGCGCTGCGCACGGAATGGCTGTTAACGGTGGGTCGCCAAGACTTCACGGCGGCCGCCGATGCGGCGTGGTGGGCGCACCAGGCGGCGCAGCAGGCGCTACTGACGCCGTTACTGGCGGCCGCGCCGCCGCTGGCCGCGGTGCGCCAGCGCTGGTTGGCGGTATTAACGGCCAGCGGCGCCATCGAAAAAACCGCCACCGGCTGGCGGTGGCGGCAGACATTGCAGTGGTATGACACGTTAGAGGCCAAGCTCACAGCGGGTGCGGCACGGCGGTCCAATTCGGGTTGACGAGAATTTGTTCACACATGCTTTTGAGGCGGTCGTAGCTTTCGAGGTTGCCGATGCGCATGCCCGGGGCATTAGGTTGGCGATTGTCGAACAGCACCATGGCCGGGGTGGAGGTGATGCCCATTTCCCGGGCAATCTTTTGGTCGGAGGCGAAGCAGTCGTGCATCGCCGTGCGCTTGCGGTCGCGGCTGAACACGATGGGATCAATGCCGTGGGCGGCAATGGCGTGGGCGGCAAATTCGCCGCGGTAGCGCCAGTCGTTGTGGTGCAGGAGATTTTGCTCGGTAAATAACAGCGCCCGGGCCTTGTGGTTGCCTTGGAACTGGGCGGCTTTGTAGTCCAGCGCAATGTGGTAGGCGGCTTGGAACAGCTGGTTGCGCAAGGCCAAGTTGTGGGAGTTGAAGCCTTGAACGTTGATCACGTGGTCGATTTCCCGCGGCGACAGCAACAAGACAAAATGCAGCGTGAAGTCAGCGGCCAGCTCTTCTGCCAGCTGCGTGACCGCCAGCTCCGCTTGTTGGGCCACGGTACCGATGGGATTGACGAACAGGAACACTTCAAACATTCGAGTCACCGACTTTCTGGGCGGAGTAGTTAATCTCAGTCTAACAGGTTAACGCCCTGATGCAATAAATATGGTTAGCAATTGGCGGCGGCGCGGGCCACCTTGTTTTGCGGTGGCGTGGCGGTGATGCCAAAGCGGGTCAAGATGGCCTGGAAGGTCGCCGCCGCGGCGTCGCGGTGGTGGTATTCAAGCTCCAGCTCCCAGTCGCTGCGGCCGTTGCCGTAGGTCGTGTGATCAAGCGTCAACAAGCCGGCGGGGAGCTCGGCCAGCCGGCGCTTTGTGGTGGCCACGGCGAATTCTGTCAGCGGCGCGGTGATGCCTTGCGAGCGCAGCCAGTGGCCGACGGTGTTGGTGGCCGTCAGCTGCAAACTGGCGGTGCCGGCGGGCAAGGGGTCAGTGAGCTCGGTGAGCGTGCGGCCCGGGCCGGTGGGGACCTTTAGGGTTTGTTCGGCGTGATCGGCGAATTGGCGCAGGCGCAAGCCGACGTGCAGCTGGCGCAAGGCGCCGCTAGCCGTATCAAAATAGTGGTTGGTTTGGGTGAAGGCCGCGGCAAATGGGTAAGCGGCCGCGATGGCGTGAGCCTGGGCGGCGGTGAGAATGGTTTTAAATTCGCGTTCAATATTCGTTGACATGGCTTCTCCTTGCGTTGCGCCGGTTCGGGTCTATTGTATGCTAAAATACTAACAGATAGACGCAGGAGGCGCAGAGATGACACGTGACTGGGATAGTTTTTTGATGCCGTATCAGCAGGCCGTAGACGAGTTGAAGATTAAATTCCGCGGCATGCGCAAACAATTCCAGCAGGCCAATGAACATACGCCGATTGAATTCGTCACCGGCCGGGTGAAGCCCGTCGATTCGATTATTGAAAAACAGGCGCGGCGCTACATTTCAGACGAATTGCTCGAACAGGACATGCAAGACATCGCCGGGTTGCGGATCCAGTGCCAGTTCGTCGAGGACATTTACCAAATCGTCGACTTGCTGCACCAGCGCACCGACATGAAGGTGGTCGAGGAGCGCGATTACGTCACCAACGTCAAGCCCAGCGGCTACCGGTCGTATCACGTGGTCATCGAATACCCCGTGCAGCTCGTGCACGGCGAGAAGAAGCTCCTGGCCGAGATTCAGATTCGCACCATGTCGATGAACTTCTGGGCCACTATCGAGCACTCGCTGAATTACAAGTATCAAGGCGAGTTTCCCGATGAGCTCAAGGCCCGCTTGAAGCGCGCCGCCGAGGCCAGCTTCATGCTGGACAAGGAGATGTCCGAGATTCGCGAGGAGATTCAAGAGGCGCAGCAATTATTCTCCTATGGCAAGGGCCAAAGCGTCCCGCCACGCCAATGGAATGAGGAGGAGCACGATGAAAATCGCCATCATCAGCAATAGCGGCGCCAAGTCGCAGGCCGCCAGCACCGCCTTGCGCCAGCAGCTCACCGCCGCCGGGTTTGACTTGGGCACCAAGCAGCCCGACGTCGTGATTACCGTCGGCGGCGACGGCACCTTGCTGTCGGCCTTTCACCGCTACGCCGACAGTCTGGCCACCGTGCGCTTCATCGGGGTCCACACCGGCCACCTCGGGTTTTACACCGATTGGCGCGACTACGAAATCGGCGACTTGGTGACGGCCTTGCAGCACGACGCGGGCCAAAGCGTCAGCTACCCGCTGCTGGACGTGCGCGCCGAATTCGCTGACCACACCAGCGCCCATTATTTGGCGTTGAACGAGGCCACCTTGCGCCGCTATGGCTCGACCATGCGTTGCGACGTCGACATTCGCGACAACTTCTTTGAGAACTTTCGCGGCGACGGCTTGTGCGTGTCCACCCCGACCGGCTCCACGGCGTATTCCAAGAGTAACGGCGGCGCCGTGATTCACCCGCGGCTAGACGCCTTGCAGGTGACGGAAATCGCGTCGATCAATAACCGCGTCTTCCGCACGCTGGCCGCACCGATGCTGCTGGCGCCGGATGAATGGGTGACGTTAAAACCCGAACCGCGCGAGGATTATTTGATGACCGTGGATCAATTCACGCTAGACCCGCAGCCCATCGTGTCGCTGACGCTGAAGGTGGCGCAAGAACGCGTGCATTTCGCCCAGTATCGCCACATGCACTTCTGGGACCGCGTGGAAGACGCGTTCATCGGGGCCAAGCAATAATGGAGTTGACCTGGCACTATGCAGGGCCGGCGATTTTGTTGCGCCATTTTCTGCGGCAAGCCGGGTTCTCCCGGGCGCAAATCAAGCACCTGAAGTATCACGGCGGTGCCATTCTCGTCGACCGCCGTGCGCGCCACACCAACTTCTTGGTGCAACCCGGCAGCGAGATTCTGGTGCGCTTGGCGCCGGAAGTGCCGGCGGACACCGTGGTGCCGCAGGCCGGACCGGTGGCGGTGGCGTATGAGGACCGCGACTATCTGGTGGTGAATAAGCCCGCCGGCGTCGCCTCGATTCCCGATGCCGCAAAAGGCGATAACAGCATGGCCAACTGGGTCAAGGCTTACCTGCAGGCGACCCACGCCGAAAGCACGGCCATTCACGTCATCACCCGGCTGGACCGCGACACCAGCGGCTTGATGTTGTTTGCCAAGCACAGTCTGGCCCACAGCCGCATGGACGCCCAGCTACATTCGCCGCGCCTAGAGAAAACCTACCTGGCCGTCGCCGCCAACCCCACGCCGTTGCCGCCGCATGGCTGGATTGTGTTACCCATCGCGCGCAGCCGCGAATTTTACATGCGGCGGGCCATTGTGCTCGGCGGCAAGCGTTCCGTTACCGAGTACTGGCGGCAAGCCGCCACCGGTTCGGCGTTACTGGCGCGGGTGCGGCTGCACACCGGCCGCACGCACCAGATTCGCGTACACTTCGCCGCGGTGGGGCACCCGCTTTACGGCGACGACTTGTATGGCGGGCCCACCGGGTGCCCGCGCCAGGCGCTACACTGCGCCGAGTTGAAGTTCTGGCAGCCATTTACTGAGCAGTGGGTGACCGTGACTGCGCCGCTACCGGCGGATCTCCAGGCCCTGGTTGACCACTTGGGCTTAACTCAAACTGCCGCTAGTCGAGACTGACTGGCGGCAGTTTTTTTTTCGGCTAATTGAGCCGGCAGCCACCTTTCGCTGGTGGCACACCACCATGCGCACACATTAAGCACACTACACGAGCGTCGCGGCCTCTGGCCGCGGCGCTTTTCGCTTGCCCAAAGCCGGCGAAAAACATTTGGCCCGCTAGTTGACAGCCGCCGCTTGCGGCAGTATCTTAGTGGCGAAGGTTAGTTACTTGAGTAATTAACCAAATAACCGCAAGGAGGCCGCCCATGAAATTTGATGCCAGCAGCGTGGTGCCGCTGTACCAACAAATTGCCGATCAGTTTATCGCCGGGATTCTCAGTGGCGCGTTTCCCGAGCAGGCGCAGATTCCCTCGACGACTGAGGTGGCGAAGACTTACGCCATCAACCCGGCCACGGTGCTCAAGGGGATGAACGTCTTGGTCGACTTGGGGTTAATCGAGAAGCGGCGCGGCATTGGCATGTTTGTGGTGCCCGGCGCGCAGGAGCGAATCAAGGCGAAGCGCAAGCACGATTTTTATGCCGAACGCATTGGGGAGCTGGTGGCGGCCGCAAAGGCGCTCGACATCAGCAAGGCGGAACTGATCGTCGCAGTGGAAGAGGGGTATGCGCAATGACGATGGAATTCAAACAAGTTACCCGCAATTTTGGCCGCAAGCAGGTGCTGCGCGGCGTCAACATGACCTGGGACGCCGGCCAGCTGTACGGCTTGCTGGGCCGCAATGGCGCCGGCAAAAGCACGCTGATGAAAATCGTCAACAACCGCCTGTTTCCCACGGCGGGCAAGGTCTTGCTGGATGGCAAAAGCGTCACGGAAAACGCCGCGGCGCAAAATCGCATCTTCTTGATGAGTGCCGCGACGCTGTATCCCGGCGACAGCCGCATCGCCCAGTTGTTCACGCTGACTCAGCAAATGTATGGGCGCTTTGACGACCAGCTGGCCGCGCACCTGGTGCAGGCCTTTGGGTTAGATCCCCACCAGCGGCTGCGCAAACTGTCCACCGGGTATCGCACCATTGCCAAGCTGATTATCGCGCTGTGCGTGCCTTGCGACTTTGTCATGTTGGACGAGCCGGTGCTGGGCCTAGACGCGAATAACCGCGAGATTTTCTATCAGGAGCTGGCCGCCACCTTCGCCAAGCGGCCGCGAACGTTCATCATCGCGTCGCACCTGATCGAGGAAATCGAGAACCTGGTGACGCATGTGTTCGTGCTCGACGGTGGGACCATTACCTTGGATGAAGACGTTGCTGACTTGGCCGTCAAGGGCCGCGTCGTCACCGGCCCAGCCGCCTTGGTGCGCGAGTGGCTCAGCGGGACCTGCGTGCTGCGGACGGTGCAGTTAGGCGGCATGGTGACGGCGTATACGCTGGATGCGCCGCTTGAAAAGCCGCTGCCAACCGGGGTCAGCGTGGACGGCATGGACCTACAACAGCTGTACCTGGAGCTGACGCGCACGGGAGGTGGCCCCCATGTCGATTAAATTTCAGGTAATGCTGAAGCTTCAATTACAAATGATGCGCATCGTGCTGGTCGGCGGCTTGATTGGCTGGCTGGTGCTGGTGGTGGAAAATTTATTCGGGGGTAGCACTGAGATCGGCGCCTGGTCCGCTGAGTTTATGGCCTTGTACATAGCCGCCATTCTCGGCTACTTCGCCACCCCGTGGGCGCTGGGCGCCGCGTTTCAAAATGGCGTCAGCCGCCAGTTGTTCCTGCGTACCGCCGCGGTTGGGCTGGGCTTGTGTGCCATTTTGATGAGTGGGTTTGTCACCATCACCGGGAGCCTCCTCGCCAGTGATGGCGGTTTTTTGGCCGCGATGTATCACCTCAGCGGGGCGGGCGGCATCGTGCTTACCGCCGTCATGCGCGTGGTGGCGTACTTGGCCATTGCGGCGTTAGGGGTGGCCATCGGCTTTTGGACGCTGCCATGGCTCGGCAAAGCGCGGTTTGCCTTTGTGTTTGTGATTTATGGGGTGATGGTGTTACCGGGCATCATCCTGGCGGTAGTGCTGCAGGCGGCACCGAATCTGCCAGCTAGGTCTGGCGGCTTGCGCGGCTGGCTGGCGCTGGTGGGCTTGCCGTGGCACGCCGCCCCGCAGCCGTGGCGCTTGCTGGTGCTGTTGCTGGTCTTGCTACTTGGCGGTGGGGCCCTAGCCATCCACTTGGGCCGGCACGTCGAGTTGACCGACCGGATTTAGGAGGCCCGCTGATGAAATCACGCGTCATGTTGAAAATGCAGCTGCTTGAGCTGCTGAAGCCGTTTCTGGTGTTCGCCGTGGCGATGCTGGGTATCAGCCTCCTGGGCATCCTGGCGTTAAATGCCATGATTGGCGCCAAGCCGGACTGGAATCAACCCTTTGGCAACACGATGATCGTGCCGCTAGCGTTGTTTGCCTACCTTGCCGGGATGGTGCTGACGACCAAATGGCTGCGACTGGCCATGCAATTTGGCCTGCCACGTTGGCAACAATTTTGGCTACAGTTGACTACTTGGCTGTGCTTTGGCGTGGTCGGCTTGGCCTTCGACTGGCTGACCATGAGCCTCTTCGGCACGCCGGTGTTGTTCATCAAGGAGCTCGGTTACGCGGGCTCAGCTTGAGCGATGGCGGCACTGGCCAACGCGGTGTTCATCGTCTTGGCGTTTGCGATATGCGGCGGCGTTGGGCTATTGGTGAACGTGTGGCTGCAGCGGGTGAACCGAGTGGCCGCCGTCTTGACGCTGTGCGGGATCATCGTCGCCTTTGCGTTGGCCTGGTTCCCGGTTGGCCGGCTCATCGCCCCGTCACGTAGCGCGGCCGCCGTGCTGACCCGGCACCTCGCCAGCGGTTCCTTGACGCAGACGTTGCCCGCCGCGCAGGCGAACCCGTACTTAATTGTCGGTGCGGCGGCAGTGGCCTTTGCCGTGATCTTTGGCTTGATTGCGTTGGGGATGCGCCGCATGAGTGTGGCGGAACAGTAGGGAAAAGTTAAGGTTGGTGTGCGCAATCAACGCACAGGGAGGATGCTCATGGCTCATTTAGAGGATGACTTAAATCAGCAAAATCATAATCATTATTACGGCGTGGGCGGGTTACGGACAATTAAGGCGTTCTTTGCGAATTATGTTAATTTCACTGGCAAAAGTAATCGCCGAGAATTCTGGTGGACCACGCTGTTTGAAACCGTGTTTCTCGTGATTCTGTTATTTTCGGCTGGGGCCATTGTCGTGCAGCATGTGCTTAAAGTCATCAACAGTGGGCACTTCGCCAAGGGTAGTGGGCTCTCAGACCTGCTCGGGGGCTCAGTCGTGGCTTTAATCATTCTCTTGGTCGTGATGATTATCCTGTTGTTACCTTCGCTTGCATTAACCATCCGCAGATTTCGTGATGCAGGCGTGAGCTGGATGGTGTATGTCGCATTAGTGCTAATCGGTATCGCCAGCGTGCTGATCTTCTCGAATAATTCGGCTGTTTCCTCTGTCGTTACCGGGTTGGTGAGCACTGCAATGATCATCATCGAACTGTTGCCAACGAAGGCGGATTGATTGACGGCTAGACAAGAATATGCCATGATAGCGTTTGCATACATAACTGCTGAATGAATCACCTCAGGCTGGCGCCGCTTGTTGGCTGATGCAACAAGATAGTCGCCATCACAATCAGACAGGAGGAAGTGACAGATGCGTAAATGGGTTAAGCTACTCAGCATCGGGCTGCTGGTGGTACTGGTAGTGGCGGGGGGCATTGGCTACTATTTCCATCTGCGCAACAGCAATTCGTCGCCTGTGGAGGTGGCTTACGCCATTCCCAATGACCGGCGGGTGCCGCTGCTTCGCACGTATCGCCAGCAAACAATCGCGAAGAAGTCGGCCAGACAACAACAGCAGATTGCCCAATCGGTGGTGCAGCTGAATGGTGAAGGCCCACTGCTCGAGTTCCACGGTCAGGCGCAAACACTTAAATTTCGCTTTACTGCTCACGGGCAGCGAGTCACGCCGACGGGGCGGCCGAAGCTGGAGGTGATTGCTAAAGTGTATGATCACCGCTCGCAATCCGTGACCAAACACTATTCCCTGGCGAAAGGGGCCGGTGGAAATTATCAAGTCACGCTACGTGATTTGTTCCCGCAAGCCAAACTTACCGCCAAATATAATGTTGTGGCAATCTATCAGCTAGCGCTTTACTACACCATTCACCACGTGAGTTATGTGACCTTTACCGCATTTATCACTGGCCATTAACGAGCTGAATTCCTGCCACGCAAAAACGTCGGGTTGCGACCATCATCGCAACCCGACGTTTTCAGTTTACAGCAAGTGCGTGCCATGCACCGCCGGCACGCCGAGCTGTTCGGCGATTGGCGCGGCGTTGGCAGCGGTGATGCCGCCGCCGGGCAGAATCTCCAGCTTGCCCGCGGCCGCCGCGACGAGTTCCTGCAAGTGCGGCAGGGTCTCGGCAATCGGCTGGCTCAGCGGGCCGCCGTGGGTGAGAATGCGGCTGACGCCATGGGCGGCCAGCCAGTCAATGGCGGCCGGCTGCGCTGAATCCGGGATGGCATCAAAGGCCATGTGCATCACCACGGTCATGCCGCCGGCTGCGGCAATCAGGTTTTCCATCGCGTCTTCATCCAGCGCGCCGCTTGCGGTGAGCACCCCGAAGGCCACGGCGTCGACGCCTTGCGCCTGCGCCTCGAATAAGTCTGCCTCCATAATCTTCAACTCGAGATCGTGATAGACGAAGTCGCCGCCGCGCGGGCGAATCATCGCCACCACGCTGGCGTCGTGGTCGTGGGCGTAGGCGGTGGCCTCCGCCATGACACCTTTAGACACCGTGGTGCCGCCCACGGCTAAGTTGTCGTTGAGCTCAACGCGGTGTACCCCGGCGGCCAAGGTCGCCGGCAAATCGGTAAAGTTTTCCAGTGCCACTTCTTTTAACATGGTATCCTCCTATAAAAACAAGACGAGTATGACGACGAGCCCCAAGGCGATGCGGTACCACCCGAACGGCTTGAAGTCGTGGCCTTGGACGAAGTGTAACAGCCACTTGATGGTGGCCCAGGCGACGACAAACGACACCAGCGTCCCCGTGAGCAGCACGGCCCATTCCTGCCCGGTGAAGCTACCGCCGGTGAGTAAGAACTTGCCGATTTTTAAAATAGACACGCCGAACATCGTCGGAATCGCCAGGAAAAACGAGAACTCGGTGGCCACGTACCGGCTGGTACCCAGGATGATGGCGCCGAGAATCGTGGCGCCGGAGCGGCTGGTGCCGGGCACGATGGACAGGGCCTGAAACAAGCCGATGAACAGCGCGGTGTTGAAGCCGATTTCGGCGAGGTTGGTGATGCGTGGCTGGCGGTGGCGGTACAGGTTTTCGATGACGATGAACAAGATGCCGTAGAGAATCAGCATGCTGGCGACGACCAAAGGCTTGTGCAGGTGCGTGTCCATCCAGTCGTTCAGCGGCAAGCCGATGATGACGCTGGGGATGACCGCGACGATCACCTTGCTCCACAGCACCCAGATTGAGCGCCGCTCGGGCTTGGTTTTGCGCGGGTCCAAGGGGTTAAGCTTGTTGAAGTACAACAGGATCACGGCGAAAATGGCGCCGAGTTGGATGACATAGGTGAACATCGCCGTGAAATTCGCGCTTTCATGCAGGTGAATGACGCTATTCACGAGGTCGATGTGGCCGGTGGAACTAACCGGTAGAAACTCGGTCAGCCCCTCAACGATGCCGATGATCACGGCTTTGATAATTTCTAACATGACGCCTCCTTAGATGCCAGTCCATTATAAAAAACGCGCCACCGGATTACCAGTGGCGCAGTTGGCCTTACAAGTAAATTAGTAAAAGCACACGTTGGTGGCTTCTGGGGCGGGGATATCCTGCACCAGCGGCGTCAATAACCCGGTGTCGCTGGCGCGCTTGTACAACGTCGCGTTATCGGACTTTTGGTTCACCGCCAGCACGAAGCCTTGGCTGGGGTCGAGGTCAAAGTCGCGGGGGAAATCGCCGGCGGTGCTGATTTGTTGCACCTGGGTCAAGCTCGTGCCGGTAGTGGCGACGGCATATACCGTCAAACTATTGTGCCCGCGGTTTGACGTGTACAAGAAGCCGTCGTCGGCGCTCAGGCGAATCGCGGCCGCGCCGTTGAAGGCGTGCCAGTCTGCCGGAATCGTCGACCAGGTTTGGCCCAAGGTGAAGGTGCCGTCTGCATAATTTAACACGCTGACCTGACTGGACAGTTCGCCCAGCAGGTAGGCGATTGGCAGGCGGTGGTGGAACACGAGATGCCGCGGGCCGTAGCCGGCGGGCAGGGTCAAGGTGCGCTCGTCGCTGAGCTGGCCGCCGGCGCTCACGGCATACGTCGTGACGGTGTCGTTGCCAAGATCCACCACGGCCAGCCGACCATCCGGCGCGACGGTGGTGAAATGCACATGCGCGCTATCTTGTTCCGGGCGCGGGCCGCTACCGTGGTGCTGCACCGTGTCGGTGTGGGTGAGGCTGCCATCGGCGTTGATGGCGTACACATCCACGCGACCTTCGTGATAGTTGCCGGCAAAGACAAGCTGGCGGGGTTCATCCACGCTGATGTGCGCGGGGCTAGTGCCGGGCTGCAACAGCTGGTTGAGTTGCTTGGGTTGCGCACCTAAGGCAAAACTGGTGACGCCGCCCACGCCGTCGCCGGCCGTGACGGCGTACAGCGTTTTGCCACCGGCCACCGCCAGGTAGGTGGGACTGCCGAGGCTGGTAATATACGGCTGCGGCGTCGTGACCGTGGCCGTGTCCGGGTCGAAGCTGGCCGCGTAAATCCCGGCGCCGCCGCGTTTGGTGTAGCCGCCAATCAGAAATTTTTCAATCATGGAGTGCCTCCCAGCAAAATTTTACCTTCAGTATAGCATGGTTTCGTTTTCCCCAGTTTTATCGGTGTTATGATTCTGGTAATAATTACTGGGGGGACAGCAATGGTAGTGAAAGCGACGGTGGCCGCCATCGGCCAAGACGCGTACGAACCTGCAGAACCAATCTTAATCTTATTCGGCAAAGACGCCACGCCGGTGTTGCGCGACGTCGCCTTGATTCAGTGCTTCGACGGCACAGCGACTCAGCAACAACTGGTACCAGAGCGCGGCACCAAGGTCCAAATCGACGATCAAGTCTACCACGTGACCCACGTCGGCGACCTGGCCACCAAGAACCTGCAGACGCTGGGCCATGTGACCCTGGTCTTCCAGCCGGTGCCCGAGCATGACGCGCTAGAAAGCGCGCTGTATTTGGCGCCAGCCGTGATGCCCAAGGTGCATGTCGGCAGCCACTTGATGTATTGCAATCCGGAAGAATAGATGATCGCTTACTGAACTCGTTTGGGCTTTGCCTGAACGAGTTTTTTGACCAGTTAGCTGCTGAAATGGCAGTTCTTTACAGTAACGCAGCGACCGTGAACGCGGACGATACTCTAAAGAAAATTGACTGAAACGTTCTACGCGCGTAGCATGGCGATAAGCCAATCTTCGATGAGATTGACGAAATGGCAAAAACTCTTGAAGCGCGCAATTGATCATCAAGAAGCTGGCACACGCATTCTTCCTGGGGGCCGAGCAGTCACGCTTGGATGGACGCAGCTAAGTGCCTTCCTAAACTACCGTCATTTAGAAAGGAGCGTTTCTCAATGATGCTCATCAAACGTATTTTAGTATACTTGCTAATTGATATTGTTGTGGCTACGGGGATGGCCATCTCCTATGCCACCACGACGTTAATCTTTAATGGCGAGAACTTCATCCACTCAGTCACATCGTCATTCCCACTCCTGCTCTTAGTCGCTCCGGTCTACTTGATTGGGAATTACTTATGGGACCAACGAAAGAAAGTGCGAAGTGCCAAAGATAAGTAGCTACTGACGCGTGTTGGTTAGACTAAGATCAGCATCAAGCACACCCGACCAACAGTACGCAACCGCATTAAACTAGATTACCGCTTCAGTATTTTGCTAACTTTAGGCTAGTGCAAACAACCCGCTACGATCTTTTTCACATGATCGTAGCGGGTTGTTTTTGAGTGGTTGCGCGGCTGGGGTCTCGCGTGCTATTAGACGAACCCACGGCGGCCATCGAACACGACTTGCATGACCGGTTCTCGAAGCTGAGCGCACACAAACCGTTTTGTTCATCACGCGCCGGTTGGCCTCGGTCGCCATGGCCGATCGCGTCTTATTCATCGCGGCTGGCTGCGTCGCCGGCTGAATCGAGCCTGCGGCAAACAACCATGACGGGAGAGCCTGAAATCTGCTGTCTATCACAGCATTGATTAAGCAGTAACCTTCAATTTTAAATGTAATCCGAGCCCGGCAGCATAGCGGGTTAACGTGCTAAGAGTTGGCATAGCGTCCATCCGCTCGAGCTTAGCGAGTTGAGGTTGCTTCATGCCGATCTTATCTGCAAATTCCCGCTGAGAAATCCCTCGGCGGATCCTTTCAGCTTGCAAATAAGTTAATGTATCCATTACTGACAATTCTTCCGGCGTAAAGGATGTCATGGTGTTTTTGTATTCGTTCCAAGTTGTCATTTTGAGCGCTCCTTTCGAGTTAACCAGTCGTCAAGCAGCCTGAGTGCCCGCTCGACTTGGCGTGAATCCGTCGCGTTTTGCTTCTTGGTATAGTGTGACAGTAGGACATATCGCCCATCCGTCCAAGCAGCATAGAATATTCGCTCGGGAATTGGTCGTAGTTCAAATAGCGGGTGGCGATAGCCTTTTAAATATTTAGCTTGAGGCTCATGCAGTGTGGGTCCTAATAATTGGAGAAGATCCAGCTGATGAGTAATTTTACCAAGCAAGACTTTTTTGGATTTTTCGTTACTTTGATCTAAGTCGTGAAAAAATTCCAGAATTTCGCAGTAGCCGTCGCTGTCTTCGTATAGATCAATCTCATACATTCTCGTTGCCGCCTTAACTCATTTGCTATCACTAATATAACTCGAATGCAATCACGATGCAAGCTGGTGTTTCTTTCGCGTATGCCGGATACAAAAACTCGCTCCAGCTTAGCCGGAACGAGTTTTTATGTTACCACGAAGCCTTGCGGACGCCGGGAATCTGACCTTTATGGGCCAGCCGCCGGAAGTTCAAGCGAGACAGGTGGAACTTGCGCATGTAAGCGTGCGGCCGACCATCGAGTTCGTCGCGGTGATGCAGACGAACCGGGCTGGCGTTACGCGGCAAGGTTTGCAAGGCGGCATAGTTGCCGCTAGCCTTGTATTCCGCGCGCACCGCCGCATACTTCGCGACGGTGGCGGCCATTTTCTGTGCTTTTGCGATTTTTGATTTCTTCGCCATGGTGCTCCTTTCCCCAAAGTGGGTGCTGTGAGCATTCAAACATTCACCACTTACTTTAACACAGTGAACGACGCATGGCTAGTACTGGTCGCCGTTAAAAATCGAATTCTTAACGATGACGTAATCGACCTTGGTCAAGGCGGCGAGGTCGCGGCCGCCGGCATAGGAGACGGCCGACTGCAGGTCTTCGTGCATCTCGTTGAGGGTGTCGGCAATCTTGCCTTTGATCGGCAGGAGAATCTTCTTGCCTTCAACGTTTTTGTGCTGGCCCTTTTGGTATTCGGAGGCCGAGCCGTAGTACTCCTGATACTCCTGGCCGTCGACGGTGACGTGGCGGCCGGGCGTTTCTTCGTGGCCGGCAAACAGCGAGCCAATCATGCACATCGTGGCGCCAAAGCGCAGGGACTTGGCGATGTCGCCGTTGTTGCGAATGCCGCCATCGGTGATGATGGGCTTGCGGGCCGCCTTGGCGCACCAGCGCAACGCCGCCAGCTGCCAGCCGCCGGTGCCGAAGCCGGTTTTCAGCTTAGTGATGCAGACCTTCCCCGGGCCGATACCGACTTTCGTGGCGTCGGCGCCGGCGTTTTCCAGCTCGCGCACGCCTTCGGGAGTCCCAACGTTGCCGGCAATCACGAAGCTCGCCGGCAACAGGCGCTTGATGTGCTGAATCATGTCGATGACGATTTGCGCGTGGCCGTGGGCGATGTCAATGGTGATGTATTCCGGCACCAAGTCGGCGCTGGCGAGTTGTTCAATCAAGGCGAACTCGCTGTCCTTGACCCCGACGGAAATCGAGGCGAACAAGCCGGCCTGGTGCATCTCCTTGACGAAGGCCAGCCGCCGCTCCGGGTTGAAGCGGTGCATGATATAAAAATAATCGTGCTGCGCCAACCATTTGGCCAGGGGTTCATCAATAATGGTTTGCATGTTTGCCGGCACTACCGGCAGCTTAAAGGTGCGGCCGCCGAATTCGGTGGTGGTGTCCACCTCGGCGCGGGAGCGCACGATACATTTATTCGGAATTAACTGAATATCTTCGTAATCAAAAATCTGCATGACAGTCTTCCTTTCGTTAAAGCCGAACAATTAGCCGATGGTTGGCGTCTGAAACACCACCGGCTACTATACGGAATTGTTCGGAAAAAGTCAACGCATCGAGCGGACTTCCAGAATAAAGTTCGTGATTTTGTCAACTTATCGGCATAGTTCGGCCGCCTAGCGCACAATTCCCGATCATTCGCGAAGAAAAACCCGATTCGGCAGGTTACCGAACCGGGCATCAGATTAGAAGTATTTGTTCCGCCAGAACTGCAGGGCCAACAGCGCCCCGATGATTAGCGAAATGATGATGGTGATGATCCAGCTGACGTGCAGGTTCGCCCACGGGAGCTCGACATTCATGCCGTAAAACGAAAACACCAGCGTGGGGATGGTCAAGATGATGGAGTAGCTGGTGAGGAACTTCATCACGCCGTTCATATTATTATTGATGATGTTGGAATAGGTGTCGGCGGTTTCGTTAATAATGGAACTGGAAATCTGCGCCATTTCCGTGCCTTGTTGATTTTCAATGATAATATCATCAAGCAGGTCGGCATCGTCCTCATTGAGCTGCAGGGGATTGCTGCGCTTGAGCTGGTCGAGCACGTTGCGGTCGGTTTTGAGGCTCATGACGAAGTACACCAAGCCGCGCTGCATCTGCATCAAGGCGTAAAGTTCTTCGTTTTTCAAGTTGTTTTGCAGCTTGACGTCGGTGGCCTCGCGAATCTTGTTGATGTCGCGCAGGTAGGCGAGGTAGGCCACGGTGACTTGGTACATCAGCTGCAGCGCCGCGGTTTGCCGGTGCGCCGGGTTGAAGTTGGCCACTTGATTCTCGGCGAACTTGGCCAACAGCGGCTGGGCGGCGGCGTCGATGGTGATGATCGCCGTGGTGGTGAGGATGATGGCCAGCGGCACCGTCGAGTAATTGACGCGGCCCTTGGCGTCTTGCGCGACGACGGGCATGTCAAAAATCAACAGGTGGGTGTCGGCGTCTTCGTCGTATTCGTAGCGCGCCCCTTCGTCTGGGTCCAAGCCATAGAGCAGGAAGGCTTCCGGGACCCGCGCCTTGGTTTGCAACAGATTCAATTCGTCAGGCGTGGGGTTGACGGCGTTGATCCAGACATCCGCCGTAATTTTGGTTTGTGTCCGCAGCGCCCCAGCATTATCATCGAACTTGTAGATTGCGAGCATGGCGTCCTCCGATTCGTTTTCTTTAGTCTACCGAATTGAGCCGGGACGTCAATGGAAGGACGACAGAATGCGTAAAATTGAAACCAAGGCGGCGTGGCTGGCGGCGCACTCGCCACTGTACGCCTGTCCGGTGTGCGCGGCGCCGCTGGCCGTCAGCGGCACCAGCCTGCTGTGCGAAAACGGCCACCGCTACGACCTGGCGAAAAAAGGCACGGTGAACTTTCTGGCGAAGCCCGTGGCCACCGAATACACCAGCGAAATGCTGGCCGCGCGCCGGCGGGTGCTGCAGGCGGGCTTGTTCACCCCGTTTTTACAGGCCATTGCCGCGCAGTTGCGCACCAGCGACAGCCTGTTAGATATCGGCTGCGGGGAAGGCACCCCGACGGCAATGTTGAGCAACAGCGTGGCGGCGGCCGTGGGGTTTGATATTTCCGCCCCGGCGATTCAGCTGGCTGGCGGGTTGACCACGAGCGCGGCATTTTGCGTCGCCGACTTGGCACACCTGCCCTTTGTCGCGCACCGGTTTGACGTCATCACCGATTTGTTTTCGCCAGGGGCGTATGCCGAGTTCGACCGGGTGTTAAAACCAGGCGGCCGCGTGCTCAAAATCGTGCCCACCGGCGGCTACCTGCGCGAGTTGCGCGAAGGGTTGTACGCCGGCACGGCCAAGGCTAGTTACTCCAATGCCGACGTCAAGGCGCGCTTCTTGGCGCATTACCCCGCCGCCAGCGTGACGCCGATCACCTATGACTGGCCGGTGAACGCCACGAGCTTTGCCGACGTGGTGACGATGACGCCGTTATCTTGGCAGGCGCCGGCGGCTAACCGCGCGGCGCTGATCGCCAACCCGCCGGCGGCCATTCACGTCGCGGTGGAATTATTGGCGACCAATGTGTAGACACGTGTTCATGGTTTGACAACAGAACCGGACCGGGGCTGAACCCGCGAAAAATCAGGCTTTTGCTCGAGGCAAAAACCGTTCGTTAGGGGGTTGCAAAGCCCGCGTTCGGGTGTTAAATTACTTTTAAGCTTTTTTATTTCTGGCTTTTATCAGGGCTTGCTTTTGGGAAATTGATAAAAGTTAGCGATAGAAGGACTCACTAACGTATCGTCTCGCCGTGCTAGACACCGAGGTGATGCGTTTTTTTTATGGCCATTGCCGGCTCGAAACTGAACCCGGCTGCGCACCAAGCGGCAGAGTGTGGTTAAATAGAACAAGATTGATTAATAGGAAAGTAGGCATGATTTTGACCAACCATATCGTGTTGTTTGAACCGTTGATTCCGGCTAACACTGGCAATATCGCCCGCACCGCCGCGGCCACCAATAGCGTGCTGCACCTGATTCGGCCGCTGGGGTTTGAGGTGGACGACAAGCACCTGCGTCGCGCCGGGCTGGATTACTGGGCTAGCGTCAACATCGTCTACCACGACTCGCTGGAAGACTTCTTGGCCACCGTGCCCGACCAGCGCTACTTGTACCTGATCACCAAGTTTGCCGATGAGACCTATAGCGACCGCGATTTGTCGGCCACCGACGTCGACCACTACTTCCTGTTCGGCAAGGAAACCACCGGCCTGCCGGAGCCGTTCATGCGCGCCAACCCCGAAAAGGCGCTGCGCATTCCGATGACCGACAAGGTGCGGGCGTTGAACCTCTCCAATTGCGCCGCCTTGGTGGTGTATGAGGCCCTGCGTCAGCAGCGCTTCGCCGGATTGGAAACCACGCACACGTACCCGCATGATAAATTGAAGTAACACCTGATCTTGGAGGAAACCATGGCTCAACAACGACGTAAAACCACTCGAAAACCGACGACCAAGCGGCCGTCCACGCGCAAGAAAACCGACCTGACCCTGAATTGGCTCGGCGTCGTCTTTGCCGTGGTCGGCGTCTTTGCGCTGGGCCGCCTGGGGCTGGTGGGGACGTTGTTGGCCAATTGCTTCCGCCTGCTGGTGGGCAACACCTACCTGTTCGGCGCGGCGGTGTTTACGCTGTTTGGCGTGTGGCTCGTGTTTAGCGGCAGCCTGCCACACCTGCGCCCGCGGGTGTTGTGGGGCGCGGCGTTGACCTACGTGGCGCTATTGCCGATCTTGACCGCCAACACCATGGCGCAAAACGACTGGCACTCGGCGTATTTTCAGCACACCAGCGCCTTGTTGAAGAACGATTTTGCCTTGATGACCACCACCAGCGATGTCGGTGGCGGCGGGCTCGGCGGCATCTTATACGCCGGCTTAGGCCCGCTGCTGAGCCGCGGCGGTGCCGTGTTTGTTTGCGCCGTGTTGATGCTGGTGGGGGTGTTGATTATCTTTGACGTCCGCCCGGCGCAGATTTTTGCCGTGTGCAAGCAAATTGGCGCTGGCCTCGCCAGCGCCAGTGGCCGCGTGCAAGACGCCGTCGCCACCGCGCGCGCCAATCGCCAAACCCGTACCGCCGCCAAACCAGCCGAGTCGACGAAACCTGAGCCTGCGGCCAAACCGCAACCAGTCGCGGCGAGCGACCCCGAGCCCGACGACTTTACGATTAACGCGCCCAGCGTCGACGAAGACGCCTCGGCGCCACCGCAGCCGGCGCCGCAACCCGCACCGCAACCAAGTTCGAGCAGTGCCCCCAGCACGAGTGAGGAACCGGCCGATTCAACCGCGACGGATGACGGCCCAGAAATGGCACTGGGCACTCCCGAAGCGGATTATCAGCTGCCCGACATGGCGCTGCTCAGTGCCCCGGCGGCGGTGGATCAGACGAGTGAGTACAACGCAATCAAGCGCAATCGCGGCAAGCTCAAGGACACCATGGCTAGTTTTGGCGTCGACGTGACGGTGAAGGCCGCCACCCTCGGCCCGTCGATCACGCAATACGAGATTCAACCGGCCACCGGCGTCAAGGTGTCCAAAATTGTCAACCTCGCCGACGACTTGGCGTTGGCCTTGGCCGCCAAGGATATCCGGATCGAAGCGCCGATTCCCGGCAAGTCCTTGATCGGGATTGAAGTGCCGAATGCGCATGTGGCCACCGTCGGCTACCGCGATGTCTTGATGCACACACCGAAGCACCCGGATAAGCCGCTGGTGCTGCCGCTAGGTAAGGACGTCAACGGCAACGTTGTCACGTTTGATTTAACCAAGATGCCGCATCTGTTGATTGCCGGTGCCACTGGGAGTGGGAAGTCCGTGATGATCAACGTGATTATCACCAGTATTTTAATGACCACCAAGCCCACCGAGGTCCGCCTGATGCTCATCGACCCCAAGCGCGTCGAGCTGTCCGTGTATAACGGCGTGCCGCACCTGTTGACGCCGGTGGTCACCGAGGCTAAGAAAGCCCCGT
The DNA here is from genome assembly GCF_001434705.1 of Lacticaseibacillus nasuensis JCM 17158. Lineage (GTDB taxonomy): Bacteria > Bacillota > Bacilli > Lactobacillales > Lactobacillaceae > Lacticaseibacillus > Lacticaseibacillus nasuensis. Next base: position 159,459 of record NZ_AZDJ01000022.1, on the reverse strand, counting down.
CGGCCTTGAACAAGGTGATCGACGAAATGAACCGGCGCTACGAGCGCTTTTCTGCCGCCGGCGTCCGCAACATGGGCGAGTATAACCGCAAGGCGCAAGCAGCCAGCAAGGACGATCCGGCGATGGAGAAAATGCCGTACATCGTCGTCATCGTCGACGAGTTGGCCGACTTGATGATGGTCGCCGGCGCCGAAGTCGAAACGGCCATCGTGCGCCTGGCGCAAATGGCCCGGGCGGCCGGGATTCACATCATCATTGCCACCCAGCGCCCGAGTGTCGACGTCATCACCGGCTTGATCAAGGCCAACATTCCGTCGCGCATCGCCTTTGCTGTTTCTAGCGGCGTCGATTCGCGCACAATCCTCGATACCAACGGCGCCGAGCGGCTGCTGGGCCGCGGCGATATGCTGTCCCAGCCGATGGACGCCAGCAAGCCGCTGCGGGTGCAAGGTGCGTTCATTCCGTCCAGCGACGTCGAGGCGGTGGTGGCCGCCATCACCGAACAAGTCGCGCCGGCCTACGAACCGGACATGGCCCCAAGTGACGTGCCGGAAACCACAGCCGGCGGCGATTCGGAAGACGAATTATATGACGACGCCAAGGCCTTCGTGCTCCAACAAAAAACGGCCTCGACCTCGAGCCTGCAACGGCGCTTCCGCATCGGCTATAACCGCGCTGCGCGCCTGATCGATGACCTCGAGCAGCACCACATCGTTGGCCCCAGCTCCGGCTCCAAGCCGCGCGAAGTCTACGGCGACCCCGACCAGGCCCCAACCAACGACCAGCCGCCATTTTGATGTATAGGAAAGGACCCTCATGCCAGATACTTTGCAACCGGGCGTGCGCCTTAGCGTATTGCCCACCGATCAATTCAAAACCACGCGCATCTCGGTGCACTTCATGGCGCCGCTGGACCCGGCGACGATCAGCGCCCGCACGCTGCTGACCAGTCTCTTGGAAACCAGTAGCGCCGAATTTCCCACGCAGGCGGCCCTGTCCGCCGAATTGGAGCGCATGTACGGCGCCGATTTTGGCATCGGCGTGAACAAAGACGGCCAGGTGCACCGCCTCACGGCCACGCTGAGCGTCGTGGCCGACCGCGTCGCCGGCACGGATTTGTTGCGTCAGGCCTTTGCCTTTCTGCAGTCGACGCTGCTGCACCCGTTGTTGCCGCAGGGGCAATTCGATGCCGCGACGTTTGCCCGTGAACGCGAAAATTTGGTGCAGTACCTGGCCAGCCTGGCTGAGGACCGCCAAACGCAGGCCGGCCTAGCGCTGCAGGCGCTGTATTTTGCCGCCGAGCCGAAGCAGGCGGTGCCGAGTTTTGGCACGGCCACTGCGATGGCGGCGGTGACGCCGGCGCAGGTGCTGGCCGCGTATCACCAAATCATCACGCAAGACCAGATCCTGATCACCGTGTTGGGCCCAGTCGACCCCGCGGCGGTGCGCGAGTTGGCCGCCGGGCTGGGCTTTGCCGCCCGCTCTGCTGATTCGCTCACCGTCAGCGTCGACCGGCCGGTGAGCGAGTCGGTGGCGGCCAAGCGCGATGAAGCGCCGGTGGTGCAGGCCAAGCTGAATCTTGGCTACCACGTCGACACCGACATCTATGGCCCGCAGTTTTACGCGGCCAGCGTCGCTTCGGCCTTGTTTGGCGGCTCGCCGCTGTCGCTGTTGTTTACCAACGTGCGGGAAAAAGCGAGCCTCGCGTATTACGCCAGCAGCGTGCTAGATCCCTTACGCCACTTCATGATGGTCCAAACCGGCATCGATACCGCCACGGCGCCGCGGGTGGCGGCGCTGATTGCTGAGCAGCTGCGCCTGGTGCAAACCGGCGAATTTAGCGCCGACTTGTTGGCCAACGTCAAGCAAGGCATGTTGACCAGTCGGCTGATGGCCTACGACTCGCCGCGCTTCTTGGCGCGGCAAGCCTTGCTGCGCAGCCTGGTGCCGGGCGTGCCCGCCGACTATGACAGCTACGCCCAAGCCATTGGCGCCGTGGATCGCGCCGCGGTGATGGCGGCGGCGCAAGGCATGACCTTGCAGGCGCAATACCTGCTGGCGGGAAAGGAGTCACAATGACCACAACGCATTATGCGGCGTTAGGGGAGACCCTGGTGCAAGAGACGATGGACAACGGCCTGCGCGTGAACATCGTGCCGCGCCCGGCGTTTCACGAGACGTTTGCACAGCTGGCCGTGGATTACGGCTCGGTGGACACCCACTACCGCGACATCACCGGCGCGGCGGCCAGCGACCCGGCCGGCATCGCCCATTTTCTCGAGCACAAGCTGTTTGAAAAAGAAGACCACGATGCTTTCGACTTGTTCGGCGCGACCGGCGCAGACGCCAATGCCTTCACTAGCACGAACCGCACCGCGTACCTGTTTTCCACGCCGCGGGCGGTCAAGGAGAACCTGGCGACGCTACTGGATTTCGTGCAGTCCCCGTATTTTTCCGCTAAAACCGTGGCCAAAGAAAAAGGCATTATCGGCCAGGAAATTCAGATGTATCAAGACGACCCGGGCTGGTTGTTGTACAACGGGTTGTTGAACCAGCTGTACCCCGGCGAGCCAATTGCCCAAGACGTCACCGGCACGCTGGCCTCGATTGCCGACATCACCCCGGAGTTGTTGTACCGCGCCTATGACACTTTTTATCAGCCAAGCAACTGCACGCTGACCGTGGTGGGGCCGGTCGACCCGGCGGAGATCCTGGCCTTGGTGGCGGAGAATCAAGCCGCCAAGCCGCAGTTTGCCCAGGAGTTGCCGCAACGGCTGGATGATTTTCAAGTCGCGCCGGTGGCCCCGGCGCGCACGTTGCACGCCGCCGTCGTACGTCCCAAGTGGGTGCTCGGCGTGCGCGGGCAGACCCCGCTAGCCAACGACCTAGCCGGCACGCGGTTTCAAATTGCCACGCAACTCTTGTTGGAGATGCTGTTCGGTGATTCCGGCGCCTGGTTCCAGCAGGCCTATGATCAAGGACTGTTAGACGATTCGTTTGACTACGACTATTCGGTGCAACGCCCGGCCAATTATCTGACCATCGGCGGCGACACCAGCGATCCGGCCGGCTTGGCACAAGCCGTGCAGGCGGTGATTGCCGCCGGCGCCGACCAAGCGCAGCTCACGCCAGAGCGCTTTGCCCGCATTAAGCAGGCGGCCATTGGCAAGTACGCTATGGGCTTGAACGCCGTGGAAAGCGTGGCTAGCCAGATCAGCGCGCAAAGCTTTAGCCAGGTGAACTGGTTTGATTATGGGCAATTGCTGCAAGACACGACGCTGGCGGCGGTGCAAGCCGCCGCGGCACGGTGGTTTGACCCGGCGGCCTGCACCACGCTGACGGTCTTGCCTGAGGAGGCGGAACATGCCTAGTGCATTAATTCTCGGCGCGTCCGGCGACATCGGCACGGCAATTGCGCGGCGGCTGGCCGAATCCGGCTGGTCGCTGTACCTGCATTACCACGCCCATGAAAGCCGCGTGACGGCGCTGCAAAGTGAACTGGCCACGGCCTATCCGAAGCAGGACTTTTTGCCGGTGGCGTTTGACCTGACCCACCCGGAGCGGCTGGATGACCTGTGCAGCCAATTGTTCAGCGTCGACGCGGTGGTGGTAGCCGCCGGCGGCACGACGTATCAATTGTTTCATGACACCACCGAAGCGGCGCTGACGACGTTGATGCAGGTTCACCTGCTGACGCCGATGTTGTTGCTCGCGCAGCTGGAGGCCAAGCTCGCAGCGTCTGGACACGGGCGCATCGTGTTCATCGGCTCCGTGTATGGCGGTGCCGGCAGCGCGATGGAAGTCGCGTATTCGACGGTGAAAGGGGCGCAGTCGGCGTTTGTTGCGGCCTACGCCAAAGAAGTGGCCAGCCTAGGCATCACGGTGAACGTCGTGGCGCCTGGTGCCGTGGCGACGCAGATGAATGAAAAAATGTTTGATGCTTCGGCGCTATCGGCGGTGCAGGCGGAGATTCCTGCCGCCAGATTTGCGACGCCAGCCGATGTCAGTTATTATGTGAGCATGTTAGTCGCGCCCGCCGCCAGTTATCTGACCGGGCAGACGCTGTACGTGACAGGAGGGTGGTTGCGCTGATTCGCCGCGGCGAATCTGGGGCTAGTTACGGAAAATCGGGGATGTAACGTTTTTGCAATAATCGGGGTGAAACGGGGCTGGGCCGCGTTTGTTAAGATTTCAGAATTATGACAAATCGAATCATTTATTAATTCATCGCAAGCGGCGGTATGCTATACTGAAAACAGTCAATCTAACCTGGCAGGTGAAGCAAACAAATGGACGAAATCGGTCAAAAATTGCGGGCTGCCCGCATCGAAAAAGGCTACACCCTTGATGATTTGCAGCAAATCACCAAAATTCAAAAACGCTATCTGATTGCGATCGAGGAAGGTAATTTCGACCAGCTGCCAGGTGATTTTTACGTGCGCGCCTTCATCAAGCAGTACGCCGAAACCGTCGGCATCGACAGCGACGCCTTGTTGAACCAGTTTCAACAAGACATTCCCGATCCGCAGCCCGAAGAATACGTGCAGGCCTCCGTCCAAAACCAGACCCGCGCTAGGCGCCAAGCCGAGCATTCACCTGCCAACCAACTGCGGCGCCGACTGCCGCAACTCGGCCTCTTGCTGCTGGGCATCCTCATCGTGTTTGGCGTGTATTACATCACCATCGTCAAGTCCCACGATGAAGCCAAGCAGGCGATTCCTGATGACAGCTCCAAGGTGACGCTGTCGACCACGCGCAAGAAGTCCTCAGCCAAGTCGTCCAGCAGTGCCGCAGCCAAGTCCAGCTCGAGCAAAAAAGCTGAGTTGACCATCAAGGCCGCCGCGGCCACCGGCAACACGCAAGCCGTCACCGTCAGCAACATGCCGAAAACCGCCAGCAAGCTGTCCGTGTCGGCGACGACTGCCGCCGCCTGGGTAGCGGTGGTGATCGACAACCAAACCACGTGGCAGGCGTCGCTGGCCGCCGGCAGTTCCCATGACGTGACCATTCCTAGCGGCACCACCAGTTTTCAGGTGCGCTCCGGTAACGCCAAGGCCACCGGCTTGAAGCTCAACGGCAAAACCGTCGACATCAGTAATGGCACCAGTGTCGTGCGCACCATCACCTTCACCGTGAGTGCCGCAGACTAGAAAGTAGGGGAAGTCGTGAATTTACCTAACAAGCTCACCACTATTCGCATGATTCTGATCCCGGTGTTCACGTTGCTGTTGGCGCTAAACTGGCCAGCCGGCAGCGTCACGATCCTGGGGACGAAGATTGCGCTGAGCTGGTTGATTGCCGTGATTATCTTCATTTGCGCCTCGTTGACCGACCTCGCCGATGGCAAAATCGCGCGCCACAATCACCTGGTCACCAACTACGGTAAGTTCGCCGATCCGCTGGCCGACAAGCTGCTGGTGATGACCGCGTTCATCTTCCTCGCCGCGCGTGGCACGATTCCGGCGTGGGGTGTGGCCATCATCTTGTGGCGGGAGCTGGCGGTAACCGGCCTGCGCCTGTTGCTGGCAAACGGCGGCGAGGTCCTCGCGGCAGCTTGGCCCGGCAAGATCAAGACGGCGACGCAGATGTTTGCCATTATTTTCTTGATGCTCAACAACCTTGGCTTCGCGGCGATTCACGTCCCGTTTGGCCAGATTCTGTTTTACCTGGCCGTGTTCTTCACGCTGTATTCAGGTATTGAATACTTCTACAAGAACCGCGGCGTCTTCGCCGATTCGTTTGGCAAGTAAGGTGCGCTGCGCAGAACGGCGGGTTTGGATTCGACTGGCGTAGCTAGCTGTTCGAATCCGGCCTTTCGGAGCGTAACACTGCTGGAATAGTCGAGTAGATACTTGGGAGGATGACGCAGGTCAGACTCCTTTTTTTGTCGGCTGGGTAGTCGTGATATAATGGCGTAAAAATCTGGTGGAGGCTGAAATGATTACAACAATGCGTTCCGTGCTTTACTGTCAGGATGTGTGGCGGGCGTTGAGCTTTTGGCAGTTTTACTTTGCCGCCAAGCTTGTCGATCAGGTGCCGCTATCCGACACGGAGAAGTCCTTCGTGCTGCAGCTGACCGGCGGCGCCGAGCTGGCGTTGATGCCCAAGTCGTTTCTGCCGGATGAGGCGACCAAGCTCGCCGACACCGCCCCGGCGCTGATGTTTTTCTGCGCCGCGGCGACGTTCACGCAGCTGCACGGCGAGCTGCCTGGCGCCGGTGACATCAATGAAAGTGGCGACACCCAGGCGTTTTCCTTCGTCGATCCGGATGGGCACGCGTTTGTTCTAGCGACACGGGGTTAAGCGGTACGGTTGCGTAGTTTATGACTGGAGGGCAAATTTGAAGGCAGAAATTATTGCGGTGGGCACCGAGATTCTTCTCGGCCAAATCACCAACACGAATGCCAGCGTCGTCGCCAGGGCCTTGGCGACGCTTGGCATCGATTCGTTGCACCAACAAGTTGTCGGGGATAATCCCGAGCGGCTAACGGCGGCCATCGACTTGGCCGCACACCGCGCCGACTTGGTGGTGCTGATTGGCGGGCTGGGGCCGACCAAGGATGATCTGACCAAGCAGACACTGGCGGCCTATTTACACGTGCCGCTGGTGGTGAATTTTCCCGCCCATGAGAACCTGCGCCGCTACGCCAAGCAAAGCGGCCACGCGATGACGCCGAATAACTGGGTACAAGCCAAGCTGCCGTTTGGTGCGCAACCGCTGACCAACCATGTTGGCTTGGCGGTGGGGGCCATCGCGAGTCGCGGCCCCCAACATTTTGTCCTGCTGCCAGGGCCGCCGCGCGAGTTTGAGCCGATGGTGCGCGACGAGCTGTTGCCGGCGTTGGCCAAGCTTGCCGGCGGCCACGCCGTGCTGCGCTCGCGGGTGCTGCGCTTTTTTGGTATTGGCGAATCCGCCTTGGTGACCCAGATTGCCGACTTGATCGATGGCCAAACCAATCCCACCGTCGCGCCGTACATCAAGGACTTTGAGGTGACCGTGCGGGTGACCGCCAAGGCCGCCAGCGACGCCGAGGCGGATGCCTTGATTGCGCCGATTGCCCAGGAATTATTGACGCGGCTGGCCCCATATTGTTATGGGGACGGCGACGACAACAGCCTGGCGCAAACGGTGGTGCGCGGCTTGGCCGACCGGCAGTGGCAGCTCACCGCCGCCGAAAGCCTCACCGCCGGCGCCTTGCAAGGGGCGCTGGGCGACGTGGCCGGCGTGTCTGAGTGGTTCAAGGGCGGTTTTGTCACCTATAGTAACGCCACCAAGGCCAGCATGTTGGGCCTGGATAAGGCGACCATCGACGCGCATGGGGCAGTGTCCGAATACACGGCCAAGGCGATGGCGAAAGGCGCCTTGCGCCAAGTCGGGGCCGACATTGCCGTATCCCTTACCGGTGTCGCGGGCCCCGGTCCCAACGAGGGCCAACCCGCCGGCACGGTGTGGATCGGCGTGGCCACTGCGCAAGGCGTGACGGCGCAAGAATATCACTTCGCCGGCACCCGCAACTCGGTGCGCGGGCGGGCGGTGAAGGCCGGGTTATTCGCCGTCATTCAGGCGCTGCAGAAATAGGAACGTTTGTTCGATTTTTGCTTGCCTTTCGCGCCGGCGACCGGTAAACTGGACTCAGTAGGAAACGGGTCAGCCCGTTACGCGAGATGATTCCCGCGGCTAAAGGAGGAACCGAATTGGCAACTAAGGATGATAAAAAAGTGGCTGACGAGCGGCAAAAAGCGCTCGCTGACGCCTTAAAGAAAATCGAGAAAAACTTTGGTAAGGGCTCAATCATGCGCATGGGCGACAAGGTGGATACCCGCATTTCCACCATTTCCACCGGGTCGCTGGCGCTCGACGATGCCTTAGGGGTCGGTGGTTTTCCGCGCGGCCGGATCATCGAGATTTACGGCCCAGAATCCAGTGGTAAGACGACCATTGCGTTGCATGCCGTAGCCGAGGTCCAAAAGCAAGGCGGCACCGCGGCCTACATCGACGCCGAAAACGCGATGGATCCTAAGTATGCCTCTGCGCTAGGCGTCAACATCGACGACTTGCTGCTGTCCCAGCCGGATACCGGTGAGCAGGGCTTGGAAATTGCCGATGCCTTGGTGACTTCTGGGGCCGTGGACATCGTCGTCATCGACTCCGTGGCGGCGTTGGTGCCACGGGCGGAAATCGAAGGCGAAATGGGCGATGCCCACGTCGGCTTGCAGGCACGTTTGATGAGCCAGGCGCTGCGCAAGCTGTCCGGTTCCATCAACAAGACCAAGACGATTGCGTTGTTCATCAACCAGATTCGGGAAAAAGTCGGCGTCATGTTTGGTAACCCCGAAACCACGCCGGGCGGCCGGGCGTTGAAGTTTTACGCCACGATTCGCCTCGAAGTGCGGCGCGCCGAGCAGTTGAAGGATGGCACTAACGTCATCGGGAATCACACCCGCATCAAGGTCGTGAAGAACAAGGTAGCACCGCCATTCAAGGTCGCCGAAGTGGACATCATGTACGGCCACGGGATTTCTCAAACCGGGGAGATTCTGGACATGGCCGCCGAGAAGGACATCGTCAACAAGGCGGGCTCCTGGTATAGCTACGGCGACGAGCGCATTGGCCAAGGCAAGGAAAATGCCAAGGCCTACCTCGACGAGCATCCCGACGTTAAAGCCGAAATCAAGGCCAAGGTTCGCACCGCGTATGGTATGGACGACATGCCAACTGAGGAGAACGTCGAAGCCAAGGAAGAAGCCGAACAAAAGGCTGAAGAAACTGACTTGTTGAGCGGCACTGAAGAGAAATAATGATGGGACCACCGGGCGCTTTGGCCGGTGGTTTTTTGTCTGTTGGCACGAGGTGGGTGCGATTGACACACTAGTTTCGAATCGCTACAATTGGTATGTTCCATGGTACAACTAAAAATCTAACTAGCATCAGTGAATGAAGATCACTAAGCATGATGCGGAGGTGGCAACATGAGTACAGAGATTCTGCTCTCAATCATCCTCGCAGTCATCGCTTTAGCGGTCGGCGGCTTGATTGGGAGTTTGATCCAAAAGCGGCTCCATGAATCCCGAGTGGCAGAAGCGAAAGATTCTGCCGCGGCCATTATCGCCCAGGCAAAAAAAGATGCGGCAGCTGAGAAAAAGGCCGCAATCGTCGAAGCCAAGGACGAATCACACCGGTATCGGGCCCAAGTGGAAGCAGAACTAAAGGAACGACGGGCAGAGGTCCAACAGTCTGAGCATCGCGTGGTCCAACGCGAGGAGAGCCTTGATCACCGGGATGACACCCTGGATCGCAAGGAGCAAAGCTTAGCGGACCGAGACCGCAATCTCAACCAAAAACAAGACCAACTGGATGAGCGTGAAGCCTCCATCCAGACGCTGATTGATTCTCAGCAAACTGAACTTGAACGGATCGCAGGACTGACCAAGAACCAGGCAAAAACAGAAATTTTAACCGAAACGAAGACGGAGCTCGCGCACGAACGAGCGATGTTGATTAAAGAAAGCGAAGAAACGGCCAAGGAAACGGCTGACCGGCAGGCCAAGTCGTTAATTGCCGACGCCATTCAACGTTCCGCCTCCGATATTGTCGCCGAAACCACGGTGACGGTGGTGACCCTGCCGAACGACGACATGAAGGGTCGCATCATCGGGCGGGAAGGGCGCAACATTCGCACCTTAGAAACCCTGACCGGCATCGATTTGATCATCGATGACACGCCGCAAGCCGTCGTGCTCAGCGGCTTCGACCCGATTCGCCGCGAAATTGCGCGCATCGCGTTGGAAAAGCTGATTCAAGACGGCCGCATCCATCCGGCCCGCATCGAAGAAATGGTGGAAAAGGCCCGCAAGGAAGTCGATGACCGCATTCGTGAAATTGGCGAACAAGCGATTTTCGACGTGGGCATCCACAGCATGCACCCCGACTTGATCAAAGTACTTGGGCGGCTTCACTTCCGCACGAGTTACGGCCAAAACGTCTTGGATCACTCGATTCAAGTGGCCAAGCTCACCGGCGTCATGGCCGCAGAGCTCGGCGAAGACGTCACCATGGCCAAGCGTGCCGGGTTGTTACATGACATTGGCAAGGCGCTCGACCACGAAGTTGACGGCTCTCACGTCGAAATCGGCGTCGAGCTGGCAACAAAATACAAGGAACCGGCCACGGTGGTCAACGCGATTGCGTCCCACCATGGCGACACGGCCCCGACCAGCGTCATTTCTGTGCTGGTCGCGGCCGCCGACGCGATTTCCGCTGCCCGGCCTGGGGCACGGTCGGAATCGCTTGAGAACTATTTGCACCGCCTAGAGAAGCTTGAGGCCATCGCCAACAGCTTCAAGGGCGTTGATCACAGCTTCGCCATCCAGGCGGGCCGTGAGATCCGCGTCATCGTTAAGCCGGACCAGCTTAACGACGAGCAATCAGTTGTGTTAGCCCGGGACGTGCGCAACCGCATCGAGAAAGAACTCGAATATCCAGGGCATATCAAAGTAACCGTCATCCGCGAAAAGCGAACTGTCGAGTATGCAAAGTAAAACCAAGGGCGAAATCAGCCGATTTGAGGCCGATGCGTAGCCTAGCTAAGAGGCCCTGTCTCCCGTTCTTTGGGAGACAGGGCCTCTTAGCGTCGCTAGGCACTCGGCCTCAGGCTGATTTCGCCCGCCGCTGCCGCGAGATACTTCTGTACTTTGGAAGACAGGGGTGTTTGCGTAGCTAAGTGCTCGGCATCAGCTCACGTTCGCCCGCCGCTGCCATGAGCGGTCTCCCGTACTTTGGAAGACAGGGGTGTTTGCATCTCTAAGTGCTCGGCGTCGGCTTGCGTTCGCCCACCGCTACCACCCCAAAGACATTCCAGTTTGCCCCGCCTAGGCTAGATTTGTATAATAGGCAGGACTGGGAGGAAGCGCTGATGCCGATGTTTAAGATTATGGTGAGCTTATTTGTCACCGTGGTGCTCGCCGCGGTGTTGACGCCGTTCGTGCGCCGCTTAGCGTTTATCCTCGGGGCGGTCGATCAGCCCAACGCCCGGCGCGTCAATAAGATTCCGATGCCAACGATGGGCGGCTTGGCCATTTTCTTCGCCTTTAACTTTTCCACGTTCGTACTGTTGCGCCCGCAGTTCAACACGCACCTGCTGTTCTCGTTGTTTCTGGCGCAGGCCGTCATCATTCTCACCGGGATGATCGATGACATTAAGGAGCTCACGCCGCGGCAAAAAATGCTGGGCATTTTCATCGCAGCCTTGATCGTGTACTTCCTGGTGGGCACGCGGATGAACGACATCAACATCGGCAGCTGGCACATTGAGCTGGGCTGGTGGAGCTTCCCCGTCACAATCATTTGGATTCTGGCTATTACCAACGCCATCAACCTGCTGGACGGCCTCGATGGCTTAGCCACCGGCGTCTCGATCATTTCGCTGATGACCATGGGCACCATCGGCTTTTTCTTCCTGTCGGTGGCCGAAGTCGGCACGCCGATTATGGTCTTCGTCTTGGCCGCCGCACTGATGGGCTTCCTGCCGTATAATTTTCACCCGGCCAAGCTGTTTCTCGGCGACACCGGGGCGCTGTACATCGGCTTCATGCTCAGCGTCTTGTCGCTGCAAGGCTTGAAAAACGTCACGTTCATCACGCTCATCATCCCAATCATGATTCTCGGCGTGCCGATTACCGACACGACCTACGCAATTATTCGCCGCGTGCTGAATAAAAAACCGATCAGCCAGGCCGACAAGCACCACCTGTTTCACCGGTTGATGCAAATGGGCCTGACCCATCGGCAAACCGTGCTGGTCATTTATGGCATTTCGCTGATCTTCTCGCTGATTGCACTATTGTTCCCGTTGAGTTCGCTGTGGGCCACCGTGTTCCTGACCATTTTCGTGCTGTTGGGCATCGAGGTCTTCGTCGAATCCATCGGCTTGCTAGGCAAGGACCGCGCGCCGCTGCTGCACCTGATTCGCCGTTACGTCGGCAAACTGACGAAATAAATCGACCCCCGTTGCCATAAGCAGCGGGGGTTTAGTCGGTCACGGGAACTTCGGCGAAGCTGTGCGCGCCGGTGGCCAAGTCGACCTGCCCGTTGAGCAAATCGGTGATGGCCGTCTGAGTCGCCGTCAGTTCGCGGTCGGCCACGTTGACGGTGAGGCTGACGCGCTCGGTGTACTGGCTGGCGACAATCGGCAGGCCATTAGTGGCCAGCCAATGTTCTAGCGCGCCAAGTTGCGGATAGGCCAGGGTCAGGATCAGCGCGGTTTGCGGCACCCGGGCCACGATGCCGACGCTGGCCACCGCGGCCGAAACGCTACCCGCATACGCGCGAATCAAGCCGGAAGCGCCAAGCTTGATGCCACCGAAGTAGCGTGTCGTCACCGCCACGACGTCGTGCAGCTGTAACTCCTGCAAGACGCGCAGCATCGGCACGCCGGCGGTACCGCTGGGCTCGCCGTCATCGGTGGCGCGTTGCACGGCGTCGGTGCTGTCCAGCAGATACGCCGGCACATGATGATTGGCTTTGGGGTGGGCGGCTTGCACGCTTTGGACGAATGCTTCGGCCGCTGCCTTCGAGGTCACGCGCGCCACGGCGCAGATGAAGCGCGATTTTTTGATGATCTGCTCATTTTCGCCGGCGTGGGCGATGGTGCGGTAACTGGCTGCGGGCATGCGTAATCTCCTTTCGAGGTGATGACAATGGATGTGGCAGGCATGCAACTGAGTGACGACGAAGTGGCCGCCGCTGGCATGACTCAAGCCCCGGCGGCACAGGTGCCGGCGTTGGTGCAGCGGCACGGCCGCTGGTGGTGTGAGCGCTGCGGGCAAACCAATTTGGTGCGCCTGCCGGATGGGCGCTGGTACTGCCCGCACTGCGTCGTGCTGGGGCGGTTGACGTCTACCAGTCAACTATACCGCTTTGCCAATGCCGCGGCTACGGCCGGCCCGCTGACGTGGCACGGTCAACTGACACCGGCGCAGGCGCAAGCCGCTCGCGAGGTCACGGCCGCGGCATTGGCGCGCCGGGATCATTTGGTGTGGGCGGTCACCGGCGCCGGGAAAACGGAGCTGCTGTTTCTGGCGGTGGCCGCCGTGTTGGCCCGCGGTGAGCGCGTGGCCTGGGCCAGCCCCCGCGTCGACGTGGTGCTGGAGCTGGCGCCGCGGCTGCAGGCGGCCTTTGCCACGACGCCGGTGGCCGTGCGCTATGGCGGCGCGCCTTGGCCCAGCGTGGCGGCACCGCTGGTGGTCACGACGACGCATCAACTGTTGCGCTATTATCACGCCTTTGGGTTGATCATCGTCGATGAAATCGACGCGTTTCCCTATGCGGCAGAGTCTGGGTTGGCGTATGCCGTGCAACAGGCCAAGTTGGGGGCAATGATCGCCTTAACTGCCACGCCGAGTGCTACCTTGCGCCGTGCGGTCAGCCGGCAGACCATCGGCGTCAGCCGCCTGACTCGCCGGTTTCACGGGCACCCGTTGCCGGTGCCGCAGCTGCAATTGGTGCGTGCGGCGCAGCTCCCGAACCGGTTGGCGCCGCGTTTGCTGCGGCAAATCGCTCGAGCGTTAGTCGGGGCCGGGCGGCTATTGCTGTTTGTGCCGGCGGTGGCGTGGCTATCAGTGGTGGCGCGTCAACTGCAACAGCTGGGGCACGTTGCCACCGTGCACGCCACGGATCCGGCGCGTCAGGCCAAGGTGCAGGCCTTGCGCCGCGGCGCGGTGGACATTCTGGTGACCACCACAATCCTGGAGCGGGGGGTGACGATCCCACACTGTGCCGTCATGGTGCTCGGCGCCAATTCGCCGCTATTTTCCGCGGCTGCCTTGATTCAAATGGCCGGGCGCGCCGGCCGGGCCAGCACCAGTCCGGACGATCCGGTATGGTTCGTCACGCCGCATGTGACCCGCAACGTCTTAGCGGCGCGGCGAGAGATTCGCGCGTTGAACCGGGCGGTGGCGCCATGAAGTGCTTATTATGCCGCCAACCCCTGACGCAGAATTGGGTCCTGTCGCAACTTGTGTGCGGCGCACCGGTGCGCTTGCCCCCAATCTGTGCCAATTGTGCTGCGCAATTTGATCCAATCGATCCGGCCACGGCTTGCCCGGGGTGCGGTCGTGCGGATTCGCCGACCCTGTGCGCGGATTGCCAACGGTGGCAAGCCAGCGGCGAACCCTTGCTGCACCACCGCGCACAGTTTCAGTACACGCCAGCGATGAAGGCGCTGATTTACCAGTTCAAGGGGCTGGGTGATTACCGGCTGGCCGGCGCTTTTGCCGACTTGCCTCGGCCTGGGCGGGCCGGGGATGTGTTGGTGCCCTTGCCCAGTGAACCGGGCCACTGGCGCGAGCGCGGCTTTGATCCGGTGCTGGCCTTGTTTGGTCACTGGGGCTTGACGCCGCTGTTGGCCAAAGCCGACACGGCGGCGCCGCAAGCCAGCAAGACCCGCGCCCAGCGCCTGGCCACGCCGCAAAGTTTTCGCGTCGTGCGACCGTTGCCGCGCCGGCGCATCATCTTGCTTGACGATGTTTACACCACCGGGCGCACGTTATATCACGCTGCTGATGCGCTGCGGGCGGCGGGATTTGCCGGTGAGGTCGTTAGTTTTTCGTTAATTCGCTGACTGATGCGGGTATTCATTGGCAACCCATGCTCAGTTCGGTATAATAAAGACAGAGGATACAGCGCTTACGTGCCGCATCCGCGCCGGTTTTGGCCGGCGAAAGAAAGGGGAGAAGTGTTATGCTCACATACAACGTTCGTGGTGAGAACATCGAGGTGACCGATGCGATCCGGAATTACGTTGAGAAGCGTATCAGCAAACTGAATAAGTTCTTCGAGGACTCAGTTGAAGCCATCGCCGATGTTAACCTCAAGGTGTATCCAGACAAGACAGCCAAGGTCGAGGTGACGATTCCATTGAATTACCTGACCTTGCGCGCTGAGGAAACCAGTCCTGATCTGTATGCCAGCATCGACCTCGTGACCGATAAGCTGGAGCGCCAGGTCCGCAAGTATAAGACGAAGATCAACCGCAAGTCGCGTGAAAAAGGGTTCGCCCCGATTGACGTGGCCGAACCAGCGGATGACGCGGCAGAAGAAGAGTCAGACTTGGCCGTGGTCCGGACGAAGCGCGTTTCCCTGAAGCCAATGGATGCCCAAGAAGCGATTCTCCAAATGGATATGTTGGGCCACAACTTCTTCATCTTTTCGGATGCCGACACTAACGGCACCAGCATTGTCTACAAGCGTCGCGACGGCAAGTATGGCCTAATCGAGACGGATGAATAACTAGAGCCAAGGAGCCGGCGACGGCTCCTTTTTCATTGGCGCGAAGGCCCTTTTCAAGGACTGAATTCAATGCTAGAATAATTAAGATACTGTCAGTAAGTGTACCTATTTTGTATGACAGGAAGGAATGTTCATGGCTAATCCACTAAAAAAATGGGTCGAAAACGATAAGCGCGAAGTCAATCGAATCGGCAAAATCGCAGACAAAGTAATGCAATACGAGGACGAATACGCCGCATTAAGCGACGCGGAGCTGCAGGCGCACACGCCGGCGTTCAAGGAGCGTTTGGCCAATGGCGAAACCCTCGATGACATCTTACCCGAAGCCTTCGCTACTGCGCGTGAAGGCGCCAAGCGCGTGTTGGGCCTGTTCCCATTCCGCGTGCAAATCATCGGCGGCATCACGCTACACGAAGGCAACATTGCCGAAATGAAAACTGGTGAAGGGAAAACCCTGACCGCTACCATGCCGGTGTACCTGAATGCCTTAGCCGGCAAAGGGGTGCATGTTGTCACGGTCAACGAGTATCTGAGTGCGCGTGACGCGACAGAAATGGGCGAACTCTACAACTGGCTGGGCCTCAGCGTGGGCTTGAACACCCATGACAAGTCCAGCGACGAGAAGCGCGAGGCGTATAACGCCGACATTACCTACTCGACCAACAGTGAGCTCGGGTTTGACTACCTGCGTGACAACATGGTGGTCTACAAGGCGCAAATGGTGCAGCGCGACTTGAACTTTGCCATCGTCGATGAAGTCGACTCCATCCTGATCGATGAAGCCCGGACGCCATTGATTATTTCTGGCGGGGCCGAAAAGAGTAACGGCTTGTACATCCGCGCCGACAAGTTCGTCAAGACCTTGAAGGAAGATACCGACTACAAGATCGACTGGCCGACCAAAACCGTCGCCCTCACCGAAGTCGGGATTCGCAAGGCCGAGAAGAGTTTTGGCCTGAAGAACCTGTATGACACGGAGAACACGGCGCTGACCCACCATTTGGATCAGTCCCTGCGCGCCAATTACATCATGCTCAACGATATCGACTACATGGTCAAGGACGGCGAAGTCTTAATCGTCGACTCCTTCACCGGGCGGGCGATGGAAGGCCGGCGTTTTTCCGACGGCCTGCACCAAGCGATTGAGGCCAAGGAAGGCGTCGAGATTCAAGACGAGAACTCGACCATGGCCACGATTACCTACCAGAACTTTTTCCGGATGTACGACAAGCTGGCCGGCATGACCGGGACGGCGAAGACGGAAGAAGAAGAATTCCGCGAAATCTACAACATGAACGTGTTGTCGATTCCTACCAACAAGCCGGTCATCCGGGTGGACGCACCGGATGTCTTGTACCCGACCTTGGACTCGAAGTTTAAGGCCGTCGTCGAAGACATTAAGGAACGCCACGCCAAGGGTCAGCCGCTGTTGGTCGGCACCGTCGCCATCGAATCCAGTGAGCGCTTGAGCCACATGCTGGACGAAGAAGGCATTCCGCATAGCGTCTTGAACGCCAAGAACCACGCCAAAGAAGCCGAAATCGTCATGAACGCCGGTCAGCGCGGCGCCGTTACCATCGCCACCAACATGGCCGGGCGGGGGACCGATATTAAGCTCGGCCCTGGCGTCCGCGAAGTTGGCGGCCTGGCCGTGGTCGGTACTGAACGCCACGAAAGCCGACGCATCGACAACCAGCTGCGGGGCCGGTCCGGGCGCCAAGGCGATCCGGGGTCCAGTCAGTTCTACCTGTCGCTAGAAGATGACCTGATGAAGCGGTTTGGTTCCGAGCGCATCAAGGCCATCCTCGACAGCTTGAAGCTGGAAGACGACGACCAAGTGATTCGCAGCCGCATGATTTCCCGCTCCGTCGAATCCGCCCAGAAGCGAGTCGAAGGGAACAACTACGACACGCGGAAAAACACGCTGCAATACGATGACGTCATGCGTGAACAGCGCGAAGTCATTTATAAGCAGCGCCAACAAGTCATCAACGAAGAAAAGACGCTTAAGCCGGTGTTGATGGCGATGATCACGCGGTGCATCACCCGCATCGTCCAAAGTCACACGCAAGGCAAGCCAGACACCTGGCAGCTGGATAAGATTTACGATTTCGTCACCACCAACATGGTGCCTTCTGACGAGTTCAAGGCCAGTGCGCTGGAAAACCAGTCGCAAGCTGAGTTGATTGCCAAGCTGCAAGGCCTGGCCGAAGCCAACTACGATGCCAAGTTCAAGCAGCTTGGGGATGAAGCCCAAATGCTGGAATTTGAAAAAGTCGTCATTCTGCGAGTCGTCGATTCCTTGTGGACCGACCACATTGATGCCTTGGATCAGCTGCGTCAAAGTGTCGGTTTGCGGGGTTACGGCCAGATGAACCCGCTGGTCGAATACCAAGAAGAAGCCTACCGCATGTTTGAAGAAATGATTGCGAACATGGACGACGGTGTGACCCGCCTGTTCATGAAGGCCCAGATTCGCCAAAACATCCGGCGCTAGTTGCTTTTGGCAACGCCACTCTCAAACCGCTCAGCATCAGTTGCAGGCGCGGCCATATCCAGCGGGTATGGCCGTGTTCTGTTGTTTACCCAGAAAAAGGAGCATTACGCAATGGAAGCAAGTGAAGCGCGTCACCGGCTCGCCGCGGTACAGGCGAAAATAAAGCAGTTTAGGGGGTCGCTTTGACCTCGATGCCTTGAACGAACGCATCGCAGAAAACGAAGGTCGCATGAGCGAGCCCGGTTTTTGGAATGACCAAGAGGCGGCCCAGAAACTCATCGCCGCCAACAACGAACTCAAAACCAAGCACGACCAGTATTACGACATGGCGAACGCCTATGCTGACCTTGAGGCGACCAACGAGTTGTTGAGCGAAGAACCCGACCCGGAGCTGGCAGCCGAGTTTGAGCAGAATCTCACCAAGCTTGAAGCGACGATGCAGCAATATCAGCTGCAGCTGTTGCTGAATGGCAAGTACGATCACAACAACGCGATCCTAGAAATCCACCCCGGTGCTGGCGGCACGGAGTCTCAGGATTGGGGCAGCATGTTGCTGCGGATGTACCAGCGCTGGGCCGAGCAAAACGGCTACCAAGTCGAGCTCGCCGATTACTTACCCGGCGATGAAGCCGGCTTGAAAAGCGCGACGCTGGTCATCACCGGCACCAACGCGTATGGCATGCTGCGCAGCGAAAAAGGGGTGCACCGCCTCGTGCGAATTTCCCCGTTTGATTCCGCCGGGCGGCGCCACACGAGTTTTGCCTCGGTGGATGTGATGCCGGAGCTTTCTGACGATATCGACGTTGACCTGCGACCGGAAGACATCAAGATGGAAGTCTTCCGCAGTAGCGGCGCCGGCGGCCAGCACATCAACAAGACTTCTAGTGCCGTGCGGCTGATTCACATTCCTACCGGCATCGTGACGTCCAGCCAGGCCCAGCGCTCGCAGTTTCAAAACAAGGCGACGGCCATGGCGATGTTGAAGGCCAAGCTTTACGAACGCGAAGAAGAGAAAAAGGCGCAAGAAGCCGCCGCCATCAAAGGCGTGCAGCAAGACGTCGCCTTTGGTTCACAGATTCGCTCGTATGTCTTTCACCCCTACACGATGGTCAAAGACCACCGCACCAACCACGAAACCAGTAACGGCCAGGCGGTCATGGACGGGGATTTGAACCCCTTCATCAACGCATACTTGCAGTGGCGATTAGCTGAGCGGAATCCCGATTAAGTTTGTAACGGCTTTGCAATCAGTTTGTTGTCTTCGCCTGCTATAATACGTAGCAGTTTCAGAAAGGGGACGCACCATGACCACCATTCAAATCAAAAACGCGATGAAACGCTATGATAATGGCGTAATCGCGGTCAAAGGCATCTCCCTCACCGTCGAACCGGGGGAGTTCGTCTATGTGATCGGCTCCAGTGGGGCAGGCAAATCGACGTTCATTAAGCTCTTGTACCACGAATTGGCCTTGACCGAAGGCATGATCAAACTCGGCCGCTTTAACTTTGGTGAAATGAAGGACCGCGATGTGCCGTACATGCGTCGCGAAATCGGTATCGTGTTTCAGGACTTTAAGCTTCTGCCGCGTCTGACTGTGTTTGAAAACGTGGCCTACGCCATGCAGGTTATCGAGACGCCGACGCGCAAGATCAAGCCGCGCGTGATGCACGTCCTGCGCCTGGTCGGCCTGGAGCAAAAGCTGCGCCGGTTTCCAAGCGAACTGTCCGGCGGCGAGCAGCAGCGGGTGGCCATCGCCCGCGCCATCGTGAACTCGCCGGAAGTCGTCATCGCTGACGAACCCACCGGGAACCTCGATCCGGACACCAGCGATGAAATCATGGATATTTTGGAACGCATCAATAGCGACGGGACGACCATCATCATGGCGACCCATAACCGCGAGCTGGTGAACATGCGGCCGCACCGGTTGCTCGAAATCGCCGGCGGCCGGCTGGTTCGCGATGAAGAAGGGGGCGCCTACGGGAATGAAGATTAGAACAATGGGGCGCCACGTTGGCGACTCGCTGCGCTCCTTGCGGCGGAACGGCTGGATGAGCCTCGCTGCCGTCAGCGCCGTGACCGTTACCTTGCTATTGGTCGGGGTCTTCATGGCCTTGCTGCTGAACGTCAACCGCGTCACCACCCAGGTGGAAAATGACGTCCGCGTGCGCGTCTACATCGATGCCAACACCACCAAGGCCGACACGGCGCAACTCAAGGGCCAACTGTCCGCCTTGAAGGATGTGAAAACCGTCAAGTACCGGTCCCGGGCCCAGGAGCTCAACGCAATCGTTGGCGACTACGGGGATCAATGGAAGATGTTTGCCGGGGACAAGAACCCGCTGCAAAACGTTTTTCTCGTGGATACCGCTAGTCCGAAGGCAACAATGTCGGTGACCAAGCAAGCGGCCAAGCTCGACCACGTCGCCTCTGCGTCTTATGGGGGCCAAACCGCCAAGCGATTATTTGGCGCCGTCGACACCGTGCAAAACTGGGGAATTGGCTTTACCATTGTCTTGCTATTCGTGGCGGTGTTCCTGATCAGCAACACCATTCGCATCACCATCCTCTCGCGGTCCGATGAAATCGGGGTGATGCGGCTGGTCGGCGCGACCAACGCCTACATTCGCTGGCCATTCCTGCTGGAAGGGGCCTGGACCGGCCTGTTCGGTTCGCTGATTCCGATGGCAGTGGTCGATGCCGGATACAGTGTCGTGTATCACAGCTTCGGCTTCACCCGCGCGGCCAATGGTTTCTCGCTATTCCCCACCATGCCGTTTCTGGTGTGGCTCGACCTGGCGTTAGCCGGTATCGGGATCATCATTGGGGCACTTGGCGCGTTAATTTCGATGCGGCGCTTCTTAAGAATTTAAGCCACGACCTTTTCGCTTACGCGGAAAGGTTTTTTTGTGCCAGTTGAGGTTTTTTTGAATCTGCGCCGTTTCTGCTATACTGACCACAGGAGGTGGCGGCTCATGGCACTCGCCTGGTTATTCATCATTAATACAGTGGCGGGGACGCTGTCAGCATATGGGTGGCACCGTCAGCGCTTGACGCATGAACGCAAGCTGTTCGGTCAAGCCATCGACCGCCAGGCGCTGAACCTGTGGGCCTATCTCATCGGCGGCGTACTCGGCGGTTTCGCCATCAGTGTGGTCGCCATTGGCTTGGGCCTGCGCCTGCCGAATGGCGTGCTGGTGTGGCTCAGTGCACTAACCCTGCTCGCTTTGGCGCTGGCTGGGCTCGGTTTTTCACCTTGGTGGCTCAGCTTTGCCGGCTTGTTTGCCAGTGGCATCGGGCCGTTGCTGCCCTGGTCATGGGCGCAGGCGCCAGCCGCTGCCGGGTGGGCCTGGCGTTATTTGGCCTTAGTCGCCTTGGTGTGGGCCGTTAACGGCGGGTTGTTGCGTCTGATTGACCCGCCCAGCGCCGTGCCCACCGTCGTCAGTGGCAATCGCGGCGCCGACATTGCGCAATACACCCACCGCCAGTTTTACTGGTTGCCGCTGGTGCTACCGGTGCCTGGTCCCTGGTTGGCGGCGCTGCCGTGGTGGCCGGCCTTGCACGTCGGGGGGACGAGTTTTGCCTTGACCTTGCTGCCCTTGATCATCGGGGCCGGGTTGAAAACGCGGCGCACGCTGCCGAGTCACGTGGTGCGCAGGTGGGCCTGGCAATACTGGGGGGCAGCCGGCGCCTTAGTGATTCTTGCCGGGTTGGCCTGGGGCTGGCCGGCGCTGGCCATTGGCTGGCTAGCCGCCGCAGCCGGGGTTGGCGTTGTGCTCGGCGGTGTCAACGCCATGAGCCTGTATCTGGGTAACAATTATATTTCCCGCACCGACCTCGGCGTGCGGCTGATCGCCGTGCAACCCGGGACGCCGGCGGCCAAGATGCACCTGCAAGCCGGCGACATTGTGTTGACCTGCAACGGCCGGGCCGTGCGTGATGCCGCCAGCTTATACGCAGCAATTCAGACTCAACCGACGTATTGCCGGCTGAAGGTGCAGCGCTTTGACGGCGCGCTGGAGCTGACCGAGACGGCGATTTTCCAAGGCGCCCCGCATGAACTAGGAATGATTACCTTTACGGAGGAACCGCAGTGAAAAAGATTTTGGTGGTAGATGACGAACCGGCAATCGTGACGTTGTTGCAATATAACCTGGAACAGGAGCATTATGCCGTCTCTGTTGCTGCAGATGGCGACGCCGCCTTGCGCCTCGCCTTGGCGGAACACTTCGACTTCATTATTCTCGACTTGATGCTGCCTGGTCTCGACGGCTTGGAGGTGACCAAGCAGATTCGCGCCGCGCATGACGCGACGCCAATCATGATTCTCACCGCCAAGGACAGCGAAACCGATAAAATCGTCGGCTTGGAACTTGGTGCCGACGACTACGTGACCAAACCGTTTTCGCCGCGAGAAATCGTGGCCCGCATCAAGGCCATCGAGCGCCGGGTGCGGCCGAATCCTGCTGCAGCTGACCGCCAGGTGCTTAGCGTCGGCGAGTTGCGGTTGGACCTCGACAATTACCGCGCGAGCAAGAATGGCCAGCCGCTGACGCTCACGCCGAAGGAATTCGAGTTGCTGGCGTATTTTGCCAAGCGCGTCGGCAAGGTCTTGTCCAGAGACGCGTTGCTCAATGGCGTGTGGGGCTTCGAGTATCCCGGCGAAACGCGCATGGTCGACATTCAAGTCAGCCATTTGCGCGACAAGGTCGAAACCGACCCGAAGCACCCGCAGTACATCAAGACGATGCGCGGGTTTGGTTATCAAATGGAGGATCCCACCGATGAATAAACGGTTCAAGCGGCGGGTGTGGTGGTTAAGCCTGCTGGCATTGGCAGGCTTTTTCTGCTTGTGGTTCGGCGCCAATCGCCTGCTATATCAACAACAAACTGCCCACCTGCGCGGGGTGTACCAAACCTACCGGGCGCTAGGGGCGGAGGAGGCGGCACCGGTGGGCACCTTGGCCACCGATAACGACGTGGTAATTACCGCCCAACACGGCACACCGCAAGGAACTCGGCAGAAAATGCTGAAGAACCTCGTCGACCGCGAGCGGACCATCGCCAATCACGCCACCACCCTGACGGTGAACGGGCAGGCAACGCAGGTCTTCGTCGGCCAACGCGGCCAAACGTTCTATGGTGTGTGGCAGCGCCGCGCGAGCCTGACAACCGTTGCGCCAAAGGCTTTTGCCGCATTTGTCATCGGCTACTGGTTCATCGTCGCCGGGTTGCTGTGGCTAGCCGCTCGGCAGCAGCGTTATTGGCAAGGCCACCTGGCCGCCATGGCGGCGAATTTACGCCGCATGCAGCACAACGAGCCGCTAGAACCCCTGATTTTAACGCCAGACTCGCCGTTTCTGGCCCTTGGGAACGCGGTGGATGCGCTTGACGGCAGCGTCAGCCACTTGCGGCAAAAAGTGGCGCTGCGTCAGGCCAGTTTTGATCGGTTGATCGACCACCTGCCGCTTGGAGTTTTGCTGATTGACAAGCACCGCAACGTGATTCTCAGCAACCCGGCCTTGAGCACCTTCGTCGGGCACACGGTGGCCGATACGCGCCACAATTATCTCGATGACGTGAAGACTTACGCCTTGGCTAAGATGATCGAGCACACCTTCCGCAACGGCAAGAGCCACCACAAGGAGATCACGCTGGTCGCGACGCAAAAGGAAGTCGACGCCAACGTCATGGCGTTGAACACCGACCCGGCCCGCGAGCAGGTGCTGGTGCTGCTGTATGACGTCACCTACCTGCGGCAAGTCGAGCAGATGCAGCTCGATTTCGTCGGCAACGTGAGTCACGAACTGAAAACGCCGGTTACCGCCATCAGTGGCTTTGCCGAAACGCTACTCGCCGGAGCTAAGGACGATCCGGCTACCGCTGAGAAGTTCATCGGTATCATCGCTTCGGAAAGCCAGCGTCTGACCCAGCTTATCAATGACATCTTGACGCTGAGCCGGCCGCAAGCCACCCAGCCGAAACTGACGGCCGTCGACCTGACGGCGCTGGTCGACTCGACCCTGCAACCGCTGGCGCAACCGATTAAGGAAAAACAGCTTCAGGTCCAGCGCGACATGCCGGAGAGCTTGGTCATCACGACCAGCGCCCCGAAACTGTCGCAAGTGGTGCGCAACCTCGTCAACAACGCGGTTTACTACAACCGCGTAGGCGGCCGGGTGACGATTACCGCCGTGAAGTCCGCGGACCTGTTGACCTTCACCGTCCGCGATACCGGCATTGGTATCGCCGAAGCTGATGTGCCGCGCGTGTTTGAACGCTTCTACCGCGTCGATAAGGCCCGGTCTCGGCATAACGGTGGCACCGGTTTAGGCCTGGCCATCGTGGCCGAAACCGTCCAGCAACTGGGCGGCGAGATCACCGTGCACAGCCAGCTTGGTGTCGGCAGTACCTTTACCGTGACTCTGCCGTTGGAGGAAACGGAACCGGAGATTGCGGCCGATTAGGCGGGTCGCTCAACCCACCTTTTCCGGGTGCCCGGCTAACGACAGATGGTGCGGGCTCCTGAGTCGCGGCGCGTAACGGGCTATGCCCGAACGCGCATAAACGGGCTCGCCGCCGGTCCCGGACTCCGCTTCGATGAGGACAAGTCATTGGCAAAAAACGCCATTGACTTGCCCTCAGTCCTGCGCTGCGTCTACCGTGGGTGGATTGTGT
>NZ_AZDJ01000022.1:0-134987 GCF_001434705.1 Lacticaseibacillus nasuensis JCM 17158 | reverse complement strand
AGGACAAGTCATTGGCAAAAAACGCCATTGACTTGCCCTCAGTCCTGCGCTGCGTCCGGGACCGGCGGCTCGCCCTTTGAATTTACATTCCTTTTACATTTTCACGCCTCAACTTTTACATGGGATTGGTAGACTGTGCTAGTAGCTTGAGAACGGAGGACGGTTTGTGAAAAAGGCATTGTTAGCCATGTTGGGGCTACTTGCGCTTGCGCTTGGTGGCTGCAGCACGGATGGCGGGGAGTCGATTACGGCGGTGGGGTCGAGTGCCTTGCAGCCGCTGGTCGAGGCCGCCGCGGAGCAGTACCAAACTGAACATACCGGGGTGTTCATCAACGTCCAAGGTGGCGGGAGTGGCACCGGCTTGAGTCAGATCCAAGAAGGCGCCGTGGAAATCGGCAACTCGGATCTATTTGCTGAACAAAAATCGGGCATTCGCGCCCACAAACTCGTCGATCACCGGGTGGCGGTGGTGGGAATCACGCCCATCGTGAACCCAAAGGTCGGCGTCAAGAATCTCACGATGGTCCAGCTGCGGCGAATTTTCACCGGTGAAATCACAAACTGGCGCGAAGTTGGTGGCAAGAACGCGCCAATCGTGTTGGTGAACCGGGCGCAAGGCTCCGGGACCCGCGCGACGTTTGAACAATGGGTGCTGAAGGGCCGTCAACCAAAGGCCGCTCAGGAGCAGGATTCAACCGGGATGGTGCGCAGTATCGTGGCCAGCACGCCAGGCGCGATTTCCTATGTGGCGTTCTCCTATGTCGACGACACGGTGAAGGCCGTGGCGCTCGATGGGGTAACGCCGACGGATGCGCACGTGGCCAGCAACGCCTGGCCGATTTGGTCCTACGAGCACATGTACACCAAGGGTCCACCGACTGGCTTGACCAAGCGCTTCCTGGCGTACATTCAACGCCCGGCAACGCAGCGGAAGCTGGTTCAGAAGATGGGTTACATTCCCATCACCAGCATGCAAGTCGACCGAGACGCCACAGGTAAAGTCACGCGGAGGTAGCCAATGGATCCGATTCGAGAAGCAATGTTACACCCGTCTCGCTCGGCGAGACTCGAGCGCCGCGGTAAGTTGATCAGCTTCCTGTGCATCGCCTTGATCGTGCTGGTGGTGGTGGCGATTTTCGCCTTCGTCGCCTGGCACGGTTTAGCCACTTTCTTTGAAAATAAAATCAACCTCTGGGACTTTCTAAGTAAATCCGTCTGGTCGCCGGCGGTGAAAGACGCGCACGGCAACCCCGAGGTGGGGGCCTTGCCGATGATTGTCGGCAGCTTCGGCGTCACCTTCCTGTCCGCCATCGTCGCCACGCCAATCGCGGTAGGCGCTGCGATTTTCATGACCGAGATTTCCCCGCGCTGGGGGAGTAAAGTGCTACAGCCGGTGATTGAGCTCTTGGTCGGCATCCCCAGCGTCGTTTATGGGTTCATTGGGTTGAGCGTCGTTGTCCCAGTGATTCGCCACGTCTTTGGTGGCACCGGCTTCGGGATTCTCGCCGGGACCTTCGTGCTGTTCGTCATGATTCTGCCGACTGTCACCAGCATGGCCGTGGACGCCTTGAAGGCCGTGCCGCGGCATTACCGCGAAGCCAGTCTGGCGCTTGGCGGCACCCGCTGGCAAACGATTTACCGCGTGGTGTTGCGCGCGGGGATGCCCGGGATTTTAACCGGCGTTGTCTTCGGCATGGCGCGGGCCTTCGGGGAAGCCTTGGCCGTCCAGATGGTCATCGGTAACGCCAGCCTGCTGCCGCAAAACCTGGTGAGCCCGGCGTCGACGTTAACCTCCGTATTGACCTCCGGCATTGGCAACACTGTTATGGGGTCGCTGGAAAATAACGCCTTGTGGTCGCTGGCACTGCTGTTACTCCTGATGTCCTTGGCCTTTAACCTGGTCATTCGCTGGATCGGCAAGAAAGGGGAGATGAAGTAATGGACGCCAAACGCGCAGATAAGCTCATGACCGGCGTGCTTTACGCCGTAGCGGGTTTGATTATCATCATCCTCGCCAGTCTTCTCGGCTACATTTTGTGGCAAGGCTTGCCGCATATTTCCTGGCATTTTCTCACCAGCCCGGCGAAGTCTTTTGAAGCCGGCGGCGGGATTGGCATTCAATTGTTCAACTCGTTTTACCTGTTGCTGCTGGCCATGCTGATTTCCGTGCCACTGTCGCTAGGCGCTGGCATCTATCTGGCCGAATACGCCCGCAACAACTGGCTCACCGACGTGGTCAGGACCGCCATTGAAATTCTCAGCTCACTGCCCTCGGTGGTCGTTGGGTTGTTCGGGTTTCTTGTCTTCGTGTTGCAGTTTCAATTCGGCTTCTCGATTCTCTCAGGGGCGTTAGCGCTGACGATGTTCAACCTGCCACTGTTGACGCGCAACGTCGAAGACGCCTTGCGCTCAGTGAGCTTTGACCAGCGCGAAGCCGGCTTGGCGCTCGGGCTGTCGCGGTGGGAAACGGTGACGCACATCGTCATTCCGTCGGCGCTGCCCGGCATCATTACCGGGATGATCCTCGGCGCCGGGCGCGTCTTCGGCGAAGCCGCGGCGTTAATTTACACGGCTGGCCAAAGTGCGCCGGCGTTAAACTTTGGCGACTGGAACCCGCTGCATGTGGCCAGCCCGTTAAACATTTTCCGCCCGGCCGAAACGCTGGCCGTGCACATCTGGAAGATTAATTCCGAGGGCATTCAGCCCGACGCGGCGGCGGTGTCCGCCGGCGCCAGCGCCGTGCTCATCATCGCGGTGCTCGCCTTCAACCTGTTGGCGCGCTGGTTAGGCAACCGGATTTACCGCAAAGTCACCGCGGCGTAAGCAAAGGAGTCGACATGCAAAATTATTCGCTTGATGACATTTACATCCGCGACTTCGATCCGGCAACTGAAGAGATTGCCATCGACACGAAAAACATTCGCGTGTTTTACGGCGACAAGGAAGCCATTCACGATGTCTCGTTGCCGTTTGAACGCTACAAGATCACGGCACTCATCGGTGCGTCGGGGTCGGGCAAGTCGACTTTCCTGCGGAGCCTCAACCGCATGAACGACAACATCGAAGGTTCGCGAGTCACCGGTCAAATCATGTACCGCGACATCGACATCAACGCTAAAAACGTCGACGTGTACGAAATGCGCAAACACATCGGCATGGTGTTCCAGCGGCCCAATCCCTTCGCCAAGTCGATTTACGATAACATCACCTTCGCGCCGCGCCGCTTTGGCGAGCACCGCAAGGCCGTGCTGGACGAATTGGTGGAAACCAGTCTGAAGCAAGCGGCCTTGTGGGATCAAGTCAAAGACGACTTGCACCAAAGTGGTCTGGCGTTGTCCGGCGGTCAGCAACAGCGGTTGTGCATCGCCCGGGCCATCGCCATGAAGCCCGATGTGTTATTGATGGATGAGCCGGCCAGCGCCTTGGATCCGATTTCGACCTCGACGGTTGAGGACACCCTGTTGGCCCTGAAGGATCAATACACGATCATCATCGTCACGCATAACATGCAACAAGCCGCGCGAATCAGCGACTATACCGCTTTTTTCTATGGCGGCAAGGCGCTGGAATACGACGAAACGCGCAAGATTTTCACCCGGCCGAAGATCAAAGCCACCGACGATTACGTGTCGGGGCACTTCGGCTAGGCCCAGCAAAGGAGCCCAACCATGGCCAAGACAAAAGTCATCACTAGCGAGAACGTGAAGCTCCATTACGGGGACTTCGAGGCGTTGCACGGGATTAACCTCGATTTTGCCGAGCACGAAATCACCGCCTTGATTGGCCCCAGCGGCTGCGGCAAGTCGACTTATCTGCGGTGCTTGAACCGCATGAACGACTTAATTCCCACGGCGCGGGTGGAAGGGGACATTCGCTTGCGCGGCCAAGACATCTACGCACCTAGCCAAGATGTTGTGCAGCTGCGCAAAAGTGTGGGAATGGTGTTCCAGCAGCCCAATCCGTTTCCGTTTTCAATCTATGAAAACGTGGTTTACGGCTTGCGCCTCGCTGGGGTGAAGGACCGCGCCGTGCTCGATGAAGCGGTGGAAACCAGCCTGCAACAGGCAGCAATTTGGGATGAGGTCAAGGACAAGCTCCACGAATCTGCGCTGTCGTTGTCCGGTGGCCAGCAGCAGCGCGTGGTGATTGGCCGGGTGTTGGCGGTGAAGCCGGAAGTCATCTTGATGGACGAGCCGACCAGCGCCTTGGATCCGATTTCCAGTAGTCAAATTGAAAACATGCTCTTGGCTTTGCGGCACGACTATACGATAATTTTAGTGACGCATAACATGCACCAGGCGTCGCGGATTTCCGACAAAACGGCCTTCTTCTTGCAAGGCCGGCTGGTCGAGGCGGCACCAACGAAGCAGATTTTTTTGAATCCAGCGGAAAAAGAAACCGAAGATTACATTACCGGCCGGTTCGGCTAGGTAGAAGGAGGAACCCCATGCGGCGGTTATTTTCAGACGAGCTCAACGACTTGCACGTGCGCTTCTCAGAGATGGGCATGATGGCCAACGAGGCGATTTTTAAGTCAGTGCGGGCCTTTGTCAACCACGACAAAGACGCGGCCCGCGCCGTCATCGCAGACGACAAACACATCAACAAGCGCGAGGTCGACCTGGAAAATCGCAGCTTCGAGCTCATCGCGCTACAGCAGCCGGTGACGACCGACTTGCGTATCATCGTCACGGTGATGAAGGCCAGCAGCGACTTGGAGCGTATGGGCGACCACGCGGTGTCCATCGCCAAGTCCACGATTCGGGTGAAGGGCGAGACCCGCGTACCAGAAATCGAGGCGAAAATCGCCGACATGGCCAGCGCCGTCGAGCAAATGGTCAATGAGGTGCTCGACGCCTACGTGCAGTCCGATGCCGTGCGCGCCCGGCAAATTGCCGAAGAAGACCACGGCATCAACCAGTTTTCCGACGACATTTACCACTTGTGCATCGACCGCATGCGGGCCGACTCCGACACCATCGTCGGGGCGATGGATTACATGTTGGTCTCGTCCTATCTGGAACGCATCGGCGATTACGTGACCAACATCTGCGAATGGATTTTGTACCTGAAGACCGGCAAGTTGCTGGAGCTGAATTCCAACGCCAAGGAAGACGATTTCTAAGGTGCACCGCTGCGCGCAGGCGCGGCGGTTTTTTTGTTGCCCAGTCGGGTCCCTGCGCCCGAGGTGAAAATCAACCCTTGGACCCATGCCTAGCCATGCGAATGCAGGCATACTAGACTCATACGAAAGGTGATTCCGTTTGGAGGTAAACAAAATGAATGAACGTGAACGCATTCTCGACCTCGTAAAGCAAGGCGTCTTGACCAGCGAAGAGGCCTTGGTGCTATTAGAAAATCTGGCCAAGGCCAACACCGATGGCAGTAGCAAACCGGCTGCGCCTGCCGTGAGTCCAACTGACGCCGACTCCGATGATGACGCCGAGCAGCAGCCCGATCACGACGCAGATGCGGCTTTAACTGAACTGAACACGCGCATCGCCACGGCGTCCGGCTCGCTGGACGCGGTAAACGCCCAACTGAGCCAAATCGCGCATCAAATCGCGGCCAACGACGAGCAAATCATCGTCTTGGACACGATGGAGGACCTCGACACGCTAAGCGCCGAGAAATACGAAGAACGCGGCCAACTCAAGCGGGAGAACCAGACACTGGCAGCCCGCCAAGAGGAGCTAACCGCGCAACAAGGCAAACTCAAGGATGAATTGGCCGATTTACAGCGCCAGCGCCGCCGGCTCACCAAGTCCGGATTCAGCTCGGTGTTTGGCGAAGACTGGCAAAATTCCGCAAAGGGGACGCTGAATGACCTCGGCAAAACCGTCGGCGATGCTGCCAGCCAAGTCGGCAGCATCGTCAAGCAAACCGTCGACACGGTGATGGATAACATCGACTGGAAGGATGTTACCGTCCGCGTACCCGGGGTGGCGACCGAGAAGTTTAGTCACACGTTTGAGTTTGACGGCGCCGCCACCATCATCGACGTCAAGGTCGCAAACGGCGACGTTACTTTTGCCAGCTGGGACCAGCCTGGCTTCAAGGTAGACGCGAACATCAAGTTGTTCGGCAAAATGCCCGAAGCCACGCCGCTGACCGCTTTTGAAGCGCGTAGCCACATCGAAGTCAACGACGCGCACTTTGTGTTCCAGGTGCCTAATCGCCGCGTGCAGGCCGATTTAACCATTTACCTGCCGAAGCGTGAGTATGACCACCTGTCCGCCCGCCTGCTGAACGGCAGTGTCACCTTCACCGACGTCAGTGGCAAGGATTTCTACGTCAAGAGTACCAATGGTGAGCTCACCGTGACCGGCTTGACCGCCACGATGCTGGAAACCGAAGGCGTTAACGGCTCGATCAAGGTTACCGGCGGCAACATTCACGATTTGTTGTTGCACACGGTGAACGGCGACATCAAGGTCAACGCGACGCCGCAAACGCTGGACTTGCAAACGGTCAACGGCACGATTCGCACAACGTTGCTGAGCGATTTTCAAACCTTGACGGCCAGTTCCGTCAACGGTAACGTGAAAGTTGCGTTGCCGGCATCGGTAGCCGTGAGCGGCGAAGCCAAGACGCGCTTTGGTAGCGTCAAGAGCCGCATGACCGGCGTGACCAGCGAAAAAGACCATAAGCACCTCAGCCTGGATCGCCCCGGCACCGGTAGCGGCGTGATTAACGTGGCGACGACCAGCGGCACGATTCAGCTCAAGGACGTCGACCCCGAGTAAAGGAGAACCACCATGCCATTTCTCGTGATTCCACTCATTTGTTTAATTGTCGGCCTCGTGATCATGGCCGTCATGATGATTATGTTTGGCTTGATCCACCTGTTGTTGCCGATCATTGTCATTGTGGTGATTTGGCAGCTCGTGCGCGGCTTTTCCGGGCGGCGGACACCACCGCATCCACGGCCGCACACCGACTGGCAGGATAGCCTCCATGAACGCAAAGAAGCACGCCACGTGAAGGAAGAAACGCATCACGATCACGACGATTGGAGTGATTTCTAGTGCGGTTTCTGCGTAAAGTGGTGTTGACCACCGCGGTATTTCTCTTGTACGCCGCATTGTTTCCCGCCCATTTGGCGATTGCCAGCTGGCAAGCCGCGGTGATTGGTGCGCTGGTCCTCGGTGTGTTGAACGCCCTCGTGCGGCCGGTATTCAAGTTGCTGACCTTGCCGCTCACGATTTTAACGCTCGGCTTGTTCCTCTTGGTCATTAACGGCTTGATGTTGAGCCTGATGACGCAGTTCGTCGGCGGCTTTGCCTTTGGCGGCTTCGGCGATATGCTGGTATTGGCGTTGATCATCAGCGTGGTGAACATGCTGTTCGCCGATTCCAGGAAGTAATCTTGTTCGGTGGCGACTCACTCGAAGGTGGGTCGCTTTTTGCTTTGCGTGAGCTGGCCTGTTCACCCTGCGCCGGTGATGATAGAATGGGACTAATGACAAAAAGGACGGGTGGAGCCGATGGCGGATAGTGTTTCCGTAAAACAATTAGTGGACGCCGCAAAGTTAACCGTAGTGAGCGGGGCCGAGTACCTGACTGAGCGCAAGATCGTGGTCAGCGATATTTCGCGGCCCGGTTTGGAGCTAACGGGGTATTTTAACTACTATCCACACGAACGCGTGCAGCTGTTTGGCCGGACGGAAAGCGCCTTTGCCCAGAACATGAGCGACGCTGAACGACTGGTTATTTTTCGGCGAATGGCCACCGAGGACACCCCAGCATTTTTGGTCTCGCGAGGCATCGCACCGCTGCCGGAAATGGTTGAGGCGGGCACTACGGCACACGTGCCGGTGCTGACCTCGAAGCTGCCGACCACGCGGCTATCCAGCCTGATCACCGAGTACCTCGATGCCCAGCTAGCCGAGCGCCAAAGCATGCATGGCGTATTGATGGAAATCTACGGCCTGGGCGTGATGATCACCGGTGATTCCGGGGTCGGTAAATCAGAAACGGCCTTGGAGCTAATTCAGCGTGGACACCGGCTGGTTGCGGACGACCGCGTCGACGTTTACCAGCAAGACGAGCAAACCATTGTCGGCGAGGCGCCGAAGATTCTTTCTCACCTGCTGGAAATTCGTGGGCTAGGCATCATCGACGTCATGGACCTCTTCGGCGTCGGCGCCGTGCGCGCGGATGCCAACGTTGACTTGATTGTGCACCTCGAAAACTGGACGCCGGACAAGCAGTTTGATCGCCTCGGCTCCGGCCAACAGTCGCAACAGATTTTTGACGTCGCCGTACCAAAGATCATCATTCCGGTTAAGGTCGGCCGCAACTTGGCGTCGATCATCGAAGTGGCGACCATGAACTTCCGGGCGAAATCGCTGGGTTACGACGCGACGCAGACCTTCGAGAAGAACCTGAATAACTTGATTGAACAGAATTCGGAGGAGTAGCCGTGTTAGCAGCGTTAAATCCAATCGCTTTTGCCCTCGGCGGGATCGAGGTGCACTGGTATGGCATCATCATCGCCAGCGCCGTGCTCATTGCCGTGTGGCTAGCCATGCGCGAGGCCCGGGCGCGTGGCGTGAACGACGATCACATCTTGAACCTCGTGTTGTGGGCGTTGCCGTTTGCCTTAATCGGCGCGCGGCTGTACTACGTCGCTTTTGAGTGGCCATATTACGCCAAGCACCCTGGCGAGATCATCGCCATTTGGCACGGCGGCATCGCGATTTACGGTGCGCTTATCGCGTCGGTTATCGTGTTTTTGATTTATTGCCGCGTCAAGTGGCTGGAGCCTTGGCTGATTCTCGATATCGCCGCGCCGACGGTGATGCTGGCGCAAGCAATCGGCCGCTGGGGCAACTTTATGAACCAAGAGGCTTACGGGGCGAAAACCACGCTGGCCTACCTGCGCGGGTTGCACCTGCCAGAATTCATCATTCAGCAGATGAACATCAGCGGGGCGTTTCGCCAGCCGACGTTCTTGTATGAATCGACATGGAACCTCGTCGGTTTTGTCCTGTTGATGAGCGTGCGCCACCATCAAGGCTGGTTCAAGCAAGGTGAGGTCGTCTTGAGTTATGTGATGTGGTACAGCTTTGGCCGCTTCTTCGTGGAAGGCATGCGCACCGACAGTTTGTACCTGATGCCGGGGTTGCGCGTCTCGCAACTGTTATCCATTATCTTGTTTGTCGGTGCGGCCGTGATTTGGGTCGTGCGGCGCCGGCGGGGGAACGCCCCCTGGTACCTGGACGGCAGCGCGCTACCTGACGTAACAAAGCAGTAACCCTGAGGAGGAAGACTTTGACGAAAACAATTGCGGTGTTAGGCGCTGGCTCATGGGGCACGGTGTTAGCCAACTTGCTGGTTGAAAATGGCCACACGGTGCGGCTGTGGACGCATAATCCTGAACAAATTCCGGAAATCAACGACCATCACACCAACCAACACTATTTGCCAGACTTCACCTTGCACAGCGAGTTGCAGGCGACTACCGACCTCGAGGCGGCGATTGCGGACACCGATGTCATTTTATTCGTGGTGCCGACCAATGCGATTCGCCCCGTGGCTGAACAAGTTGCGCCGATACTTGCGGCGAGCGGCACGCGGCCAATCATCGCGCATGCGGCCAAGGGGTTGGAGCGCGGTAGCCGCTTGCGCGTGTCTGAGGTGCTCGCCTCAGTACTTGCACCGGCGCTACATTCCGGCATCGTCGTGATTTCTGGTCCAAGTCACGCCGAAGATGTCGCGACCAAGGACATCACCACGCTGACCGCCGCGTCGACCAGCTTGGCGGCGGCTAAAGCGATTCAACACATCTTCATGAACGATTACTTCCGCCTGTACACCAACACCGATGTCGTCGGCGTTGAACTCGGCGCCGCGTTGAAAAACGTGATTGCCATCGGTGCCGGCGCGTTGCATGGCCTGGGCTACGGCGACAACACGAAGGCCGCTTTGATGACGCGGGGACTCGCTGAAATCACGCGGTTAGGGGTGATTCTCGGCGCCGAGCCGATGACGTTTATCGGCTTGTCCGGTGTCGGAGACCTCATCGTCACGTGTACCTCGGTGCATAGCCGCAACTGGCGGGCCGGCAATGCTTTAGGCCAAGGCCAACCAGTGGCTGACGTGCTTGCCAACATGGGCATGGTGGTCGAAGGCTATTCGACGGCCAAGGTGGTTCACGAATTGGCTGAGGAACTCGAAGTCGATATGCCAATTTCAGAAGCTATTTATCAGGTCCTGTACGAACAAGCCCCGATTAAAGACGTGATCGGCGAGTTGATGACTCGCGCGGGTAAGCCTGAATTTGATTTTCGCGGGTAGGGTTGCAACCAGCGGCCAAGACGCCTATACTTACATTTAGTAACAGATAAGGAGTGTGTTGCCCATGGCAAAAGAATATGATGTCATCGTGATCGGGGCCGGCCCTGGCGGGATGACCGCAGCGCTGTATGCCAGCCGGTCGAACCTGTCCGTGTTGATGCTGGACCGCGGGATCTATGGCGGCCAAATGAACAACACCGCGGCCATTGAGAACTACCCTGGCTTTAAGTCGATCATGGGACCCGAATTAGGGCAGCAAATGTACGACGGCGCCACCCAATTCGGTGCCGAGTACGCCTATGCCAACGTGACCGGCATTCGCCTGGACGGCACAAAGCGCATCGTCGACACTGACGAAGGCACATATACGGCGAAGGCCGTCATTGTGGCTACCGGTGCGGATCACCGCAAGCTCGGTATCCCGGGCGAGGAAGAATATGGCGGTCGCGGCGTGTCCTACTGCGCAGTGTGCGACGGCGCCTTTTTCAAGAACCGTGAAGTCGTCGTCGTGGGTGGCGGTGACTCTGCCATCGAGGAAGGCATCTACCTGGCCAACCTCGCTAGCAAGGTGACGATCGTTCACCGCCGCGATCAATTGCGC
The DNA here is from genome assembly GCF_001434705.1 of Lacticaseibacillus nasuensis JCM 17158. Classification (GTDB taxonomy): domain Bacteria; phylum Bacillota; class Bacilli; order Lactobacillales; family Lactobacillaceae; genus Lacticaseibacillus; species Lacticaseibacillus nasuensis. Next base: position 124,085 of record NZ_AZDJ01000022.1, on the reverse strand, counting down.
GCGCAAAAGATTTTGCAGGACCGCGCATTCGCTAACGACAAGATCGAGTTCGTCTGGAACGCACAAACCGAAGAAATTGTCGGTGACGATATGAAGGTCACGGGCGTGGTGTACAAGGACAAGATTTCCGGCGAAACTCACACGTTGCCAGCCAGTGGCGTGTTCATCTACGTCGGCATTACCCCACTGACCGAAAGTTTCCACGATGTTGGGATTCTCGACGATGGTGGTTGGATTCCAACCGATGAGACGATGGCCACCAAGGTCCCTGGCATCTTTGCCATCGGCGACGTCCGCGCCAAGAAGCTACGCCAAATCACCACGGCAGTTGGCGAAGGCGGGCAAGCCGGCCAAAGCGTCTTTGATTATATCCAAAGCCTTCCGGTGCAAAAGCCAGTAGAAGCTTAATCCCAAAACCCGGGCCGATTCGGTCCGGGTTTTACTTGTCCTCGCCTCGGTTCAGCGGTTAAATAGAGGGGAAACGGGGAGGCACATCATGACGAAGATCAAGATCGTTTATGCGAGTTTAACCGGGACCAATCAGCATGTCGCCAATTACTTGAAAGAAAAACTTTCGGCGGTAGGCGCGTCGGTCACGGCCAGTGAGATGAGTCAAACCGCGGCGGCCAGCTTAGCAGACGTCGATATTGCCATTGTGACGTCGTATACCAATGACAACGAATTGCCGGAAGAGGCCTTGGCATTTTATGAAGAACTCCAGGATCTCGAGTTGCCGCGGTTGCGGTTTGCGGTATGTGGCACTGGCGACACGGCATACCCACAGTTTTGTACGGCAGTCGACTTATTCGAATCCGCTTTTCTGGGCACGGGGGCATTGCCGGCGGCGCGTAGCGTGAAGCTTGACGCGACGGCGGGAAAGGTGGACTTGGCCGTCCTCGACCCGCTGATTGCCCGGTTAACGATTGTGATCACCACGCCACGGTAGCGCAGCTGCCGTGGTTTTTTCTATCGCGTTTTGGGGCGAGATGAGCGTATAATGAAAGCATTCTAATTATTTTGGAGGCAATCATGGCGACTATTTCCCATTTTTACGAAGCGTTCCAGCCGGCCCATTACGACTTGTTCCTCGATATCGACCGCGGGGCCAAGACCATCACTGGCCGCACAACGATCACCGGGCACGCGAGTCAGGCGACCATCGACATTCACCGCAAGTTTTTGACCATCAATGCGGTGACGGTGGCCGACCAGGCCGTGCCGTTTACGCTGGATGATGCCCGCGAGGCGCTGACGGTGACGCTGCCAAGCGCCGGAGACGTCACCTTGACCATTACCTACACGGCGCCACTTACCGATACGATGATGGGGATTTACCCATCGTATTACACGGTGAATGGCGAGCAAAAGCAGCTCATCGGCACCCAATTTGAAACCACTGCCGCGCGCCAGGCCTTTCCCGGCGTCGACGAGCCCGAGGCCAAGGCAACCTTTGATCTGGCCATCAAGTTCGACGAGCATCCCGGCGAAACCATCATCGCCAACATGCCAGAAATTCGTAACGACAACGGCGTGCATCACTTTGCCACAACCAAGCGCATGTCCACCTACCTGGTGGCCTTTGCCTTTGGCGAGATGCAAAAGAAGCTGACGCACACCAAGAGCGGTGTGGAAATCGGCGTGTTTGCCACCAAGGCTCACCAAGCCAACGAGCTCGATTTTGCCTTGGACATCGCCAAGCGCGCCATCGAGTTCTACGAGGACTTCTACAACACCCCGTATCCATTGCCACATTCTTACCAGTTGGCGTTGCCTGACTTTTCTGCCGGGGCGATGGAAAACTGGGGGTTGGTGACTTACCGCGAGGCCTACCTGACGCTTGACCCGGCCAACACCGCCTTAGACATGAAGATGCAGGTGGCCACGGTGATTACCCACGAGCTGGCCCACCAGTGGTTCGGCGATCTCGTCACCATGAAGTGGTGGGACGATTTGTGGCTCAACGAAAGTTTTGCCAACATGATGGAATATGTGGCCGTCGACGCCTTGCAGCCGGACTGGCACATCTGGGAATTGTTCCAAGAAAGCGAAGCCCCAGCCGCCTTGCAGCGTGACGCCACCGATGGCGTGCAGTCCGTGCACGTTGCCGTGGAAAATCCGGCGGAAATCGATTCGATTTTCGACAGTGCCATCGTTTACGCCAAAGGGGCCCGGATGTTGGTGATGGTCCGCGCCTTGATCGGCGACGATGCGTTGCGGCAGGGCCTGCAACAGTACTTTGCCGCGCATCAATACGGCAACGCCACTGGGGCAGACTTGTGGGCCGCTTTGGGGGCCGCGTCCGGTTTGGATGTCGGCGCCATCATGCAATCCTGGCTCGAACAACCTGGCTATCCGGTGGTGACGTTGGCGGTGCAGGCTGGCCAGCTGACCATCAGCCAGCGTCAATTCTTCATCGGCGATGGTCAAGACCAAGACCGGCTGTGGCAGATTCCGTTGAATGCTAACTTTGCGGCAGCCCCACAGATTTTCAATACGCGAAGCGCAACATTGGGCGATTATCAGGCCTTGCGCGCGGCGGCAGGGGAGCCGCTACGACTGAACGTCGGCAACGACTCGCACTTTATCGTGCAATATGACGACACCTTGTTGGCAGAGATCATGGCGCAAGCCGATGCCTTGGATCCGATTAGCCAACGGCAATTGCTGCAGGATGCGCGGCTATTGGCCGAAAGTGGCCGGCAATCCTATGCGGCCATCGTGCCATTGTTGGGTCGCTTTGCCAGCAGCACGGCCGAAGTGGTGGGCGATGAGTTATACACCGCTGCGGCTGCCTTACGCAAGTTCGTAACGCCGGGCTCGCCTGAAGAAGCGGCACTGAAGGCCTTCACCGGCCGTCTCAGCGCGCCTCAGTTGGCTCGGTTAGGCTGGACCGCTAAGGCCGGCGAACCTGCAGACGATGAATTAATGCGGCCGACGATTATCGGTGCGGCTATGTACGCCGAGGATGCCGACGCCATTGCCGCTGCGCACGACTTATTCACCGCGAATGCCAATCAACTCGCTAGCCTGCCAGCGGCGATTCGCCCAGATGTGTTGCGCAACGAGGTGCGGCACTATGGCAGCGCCGCGTTAAGTGCACAACTTTTGCAGGATTACCAAACGACGGCTGACGCCAGCTACAAAAATGCGTTGCGCTATGCCGTGACTGGTACCCGTGACGCCAACTTTTTGCAGCAATTGGTCGGAGAGTTCCAGCACGCCGCTGTGATCAAGCCGCAGGATCTGCGCGCCTGGTTCCGTGGCGTCTTGGCCAATCCGGCCGGCGAGCAGCTGGCGTGGGATTGGTTCCGCACCAACTGGGATTGGCTCGAAGAGAAACTCGGTGGCGACATGGAATTCACCACCTACATCACCGTGATTGCGGGTGTCTTCCGTACCCCCGCGCGCTTGGCTGAGTTCAAAGCCTTCTTCGCGCCGAAGCAAGACGTGCCGGGCCTCGGTCGCGAAATTGCGATGGACACTAAGGTCATCGCCAGTCGCGTCGCGTTGATTGCCGATTCGGCAGCCGATGTGAATGCCGCCATTGCTCAGGCAAAATAGTCGGTCGTATCATTGAACCGTCGACTCACTGTGAGTTGGCGGTTTTTTCGTGGGCGCGACTTATCATTGGCAAAAATCTAGGACTTGTGGCATAACGGAGGTGCCGGGGTGGGGACTTGCCGAAGTTTGCGCAGATTTGCGCGGCGGGCCTTAGCTTTTTGCTTCAGGCCGCACCAGGTCACCGCGTCAGCATGCGCAAATTGCGCGGCAAGCACTCGGCAGCTTCGCGCATTCTATTGTACAATGGAGCAGACAAACCGCGCATTGCGCGAGATGGGAGCAGGGACATGACATTTCAGGAAAACTTTGCCGCCTGGCTAGCCGAACCGAGCCTGCCGACTGCAATGAAGTATGAACTCGCCGATATGGCCACAGATCAAGCGACGATGGAGGAAGCCTTTGCGGCGCCGATGAGTTTCGGCACCGCCGGCATGCGCGGCGTGCTGGGAGCGGGGATAGGCCGGATGAACGTATTCACCGTGCGCCAAGCCACCGAGGGGCTGGCGCGGTACATCGATACGCTAAGCGTCGAGGCTAAGCACGCCGGTGTCGCGATCAGCTATGACTCGCGGTACATGAGCCAAGAATTCGCCTATGAATCTGCCGCGGTGCTTGGGGCGCATGATATTCGCAGCTTCGTCTTCGACAGCTTGCGCCCGACGCCGGAGTTGTCTTTTGCCGTGCGGCACTTGCACGCGACGGCTGGGATCATGATCACGGCGAGTCACAATCCGAAGCAATATAATGGTTACAAGATTTATGGCCCGGATGGCGGACAAATGCCGCCGGAAGCCTCGGACATGATCACCAAGTTTGTGCGCTCGGTGGCTGACATTTTCCACATCAAGACGCTGACTACCCGGCAGTTGCGCGATCGCGAGCTGATGGCAATCATCGGCGAAGACGTCGACGAGGCCTATTACGCGCAGGTGGCAACGGTCACCATCGACCCGCAGCTCGTGCATAACTTTGGCAAAGACATGCGGCTGATTTACACACCGCTGCACGGTACCGGGCGCATTCCGGCGCAAATGGTGTTGCGCAACGCCGGATTTGAGAAATTTCAGCTCGTGCCCGAGCAAGGCATCGCCGATCCCGAATTTCCTACGGTGCCGTTTCCCAATCCCGAATTTCCGCAGGCCTTCGACATGGCCATCGCGCTGGGCAAGGAAGCCCACGCCGATGTGCTGATTGCCACCGACCCCGATGCCGACCGGCTCGGCACCGCCGTGTGGACCGGCTCCGAGTACCAGTTGCTGACCGGCAACCAAATCGCGTCGCTACTGTTGCACTACATTTTAGAGGCGCGCAAACAAGCCGGCACGCTGCCTGCCAACGGGGCGGTGGTGAAGTCCATCGTGTCCACCGAGTTGGCCACGGCAATCGCTGAGGATTATGGCGTCGCCATGATCAACGTCGAAACCGGCTTCAAGTTCATCGGCGATCAGATCAAGCACTACGAGGAAACCGGTGAGCACGAGTTCTTGTTTGGGTTTGAGGAAAGCTATGGCTACCTCATTAAACCGTTCGTGCGCGACAAGGATGCGATTCAGTCCACCGTGTTGCTGGCCGAAGTTGCCGCCTACTACAAGTCCCAAAACATGACGTTATGGGACGGCATTCAGGCGCTGTACGCCAAGTATGGCTATTATGCCGAAAAAACCATCGGCGTCGATTTTCCTGGCGTCGACGGGCCAAAGGAAATGGCGGCATTGATGACCAAGTTTCGCGCTGAGGCGCCAACCGGCTTCATGGGTGTGACCATCGCCGAGACGCAAGACTACAAGACGCAGTTACGCATCAAGGCGGATGGCACCAGCGAGCCCATCGACATGCCGGTGTCTGACGTGTTGAAGTACGTTTTGACCGATGGCACCTGGATCGCGATTCGGCCTTCCGGCACCGAGCCCAAGGTGAAGTTTTACGTGGGCACCAGCGCCGACACCGATGCGGCGGCCCAAGATAAGCTAGCCGGGTTTGAAGCCGCGTTAGATGCGTTTCGTCAAGAAGCATAAGGAAGACTGGCAGAGGTTGCACATGGCCTCTGCCAGTCTTTTTTGTGCTCGCTTCTCATTTCTCCCTCATGAAGCCTTGCGTGGCTTCGGGCGGCGTGCTAACATTGTGACAATTTTAGGCAGGGAGGCCAATCATTCATGGGCATGCACCAATTTATTGAGGGACTGAGCAACTTAGAGACACTGCGGCGCGCACCAGGATTCTTCAAGTACGCCGAGCATACGGTGGCAGCCCATAGCTTCAAGGTGGCAGAGATTGCGCAAATGTTAGGGGACATCGAGGAACACGCCGGCAACGAGGTTGATTGGCAGCGGCTGTACGAAAAGGCGCTGAACCACGACTACACCGAGCGCTTCATCGGCGACATCAAGACGCCGGTGAAATACGCGACGCCGGCGTTGCGCTCAATGTTAGCCGACGTGGAAGAGTCGATGACGGAGAACTTCATCCAAAACGAAATTCCCGAAGAGTACCAGGCGATTTATCGCCGGCGCCTGTCGGAAGGTAAGGACGATACGTTGGAAGGCGAGATTCTCAGCGTCGCCGACAAAGTGGACTTGCTGTACGAATCCTTCGGCGAAATCGAAAAGGGCAATCCGGAGCGCGTCTTCGTGGATATCTACACGGAAAGCCTGAGCGTGATCATGTCCTTTGAATCGCGGCCGTGCGTGCGCTATTTTCTCGATGAGATTTTGCCGGATATGTTGAACGAAGAATTTGCCGATCGCGACATGTTGACCAAGCTCACCCGCAGCATCATGAAGGCTTGAACGCACAGGTGCGAAAGTTTGTTCGCCGTGATATAATAAGTAACGTAATCAAAAGTTGGACCGCTGGGCCAACTTTTTTTCAGCGCAAAATTCGGGACGCCAGCGCCACCGAAGGACGCAGAGATTGGAGGAACGCGCATGATCGAACGCATGCCAGACCGGCCGTTTGACCTGGTTTCGCCGTACCAACCGGCGGGCGATCAGCCTCAGGCCATCGACAAGTTGACCAAGGGCTTCTTGGCCGGGAAAAAAGAACAGATCTTGCTCGGGGCAACTGGGACCGGGAAGACCTTTACAATGAGTAACGTCATTAAAAACGTCGGCAAGCCGACCTTAATTCTCTCCCACAACAAGACGCTAGCCGGCCAGTTGTATGGTGAGTTCAAGGAGTTCTTCCCGCACAACGCCGTGGAATACTTCGTGTCTTATTACGATTATTATCAGCCCGAGGCCTATGTCCCGAGTAGCGATACTTACATCGAAAAGGACTCGGCGATCAACGACGAAATCGATAAGCTGCGGCACAGTGCGACCAGCGCATTGCTGGAACGCAACGACGTGATTGTCGTCGCTTCCGTGTCCTCTATTTTCGGCTTAGGCTCGCCAACGGAGTATCGGGACCACACGCTGTCGCTGCGCCAAGGCATGGAAATTGACCGCAACACCTTGTTGCGCCAGCTGGTCGACATTCAATTCGACCGCAACGACATCGACTTTCAGCGCGGGCGCTTTCGGGTGCGCGGCGACGTCGTGGAAATTTTCCCGGCATCGCGCGATGACCACGCGATTCGCGTCGAGTTTTTCGGCGACGAAATCGATCGCATCACCGAAGTCGACGCCTTAACCGGCGAGGTCGTCGGGACGCGCCAACACGTGTCGATTTTCCCGGCCACCCACTTCATGACCAACGATGACGCGATGGAACGCGGGATTGAAGGCATCAGTGAGGAGCTGGACGAGCGGCTCAAGGAGCTGCGCGGCGAAGGCAAGTTGTTGGAGGCTCAGCGCCTCGAGCAGCGTACGACCTACGACATCGAGATGTTGCGGGAAATGGGCTACACCAACGGGATTGAAAACTATTCCCGCCACATGGACGGCCGCAAACCCGGCGAGCCACCGTTTACTCTGCTGGACTTCTTCCCGAAGGACTTCATGATCATGGTCGACGAAAGCCACGTCACTATGCCGCAGGTGCGGGGGATGTATAACGGTGACCGCGCGCGGAAGCAGACGCTGGTCGATTACGGGTTCCGGTTGCCGAGCGCCTTGGACAACCGCCCGCTGATGCTGCATGAATTCGAGCAGCACGTCAACCAGATTCTTTATGTTTCTGCCACCCCGGGGCCGTATGAACTGGATCGCGTACCGAAGGAAGACGTCGCCGAGCAAATCATTCGGCCGACTGGCTTGCTGGACCCAGAAATCGAGGTGCGCCCGATCATGGGCCAAATCGATGACCTGGTCAGCGAGATCAACCTGCGCGTTGAGAAGCACGAGCGCGTCTTCATCACCACCTTGACCAAGAAAATGGCCGAGGACCTCACCGACTACCTCAAAGACGAAGGCATCAAGGTCAAGTATCTGCACAGCGACATCAAAACCTTGGAGCGCACCGAGATTATTCGCGACTTGCGGCTTGGCAAATTCGACGTGCTTGTCGGCATTAACTTGCTGCGGGAAGGCATCGATGTCCCCGAGGTGTCCCTGATTGCGATTCTCGATGCGGACAAGGAAGGCTTCCTGCGCGCCACGCGGAGTTTGATTCAAACCATCGGCCGGGCCAGCCGAAACGAGCACGGTAAGGTCATCATGTACGCCGACCACATTACCGACTCGATGCACGAGGCGATCAGCGAAACCCAGCGCCGGCGCGACATCCAAATGGCGTTTAACAAAAAGCACCACATTACCCCGAAGACAATCATCAAACCGGTGCGCGACGCGATTTCGATGCTCGACACTACCGACGCCGACAATCCCGACGCCAAGCGCAGTTTTGCCGAAGTCGATCTGCACGATATGACCAAGGCGGAGCGCAAGCAGTTAATCGAGAACCTTGAGGGCCAAATGCAAGCCGCGGCCAAGAAGCTCGACTTCGAGCAAGCCGCCACCTTGCGCGACACCATTCTAGAACTACAAGCGGAGAGTTAATGCATGGCAAATGATAAAATTGTGATTCACGGCGCTCGCGCCCATAACTTAAAAAACGTCGACGTCTCCATTCCACGCAACAAGCTGGTGGTGATGACCGGGCTGTCTGGCTCCGGCAAGTCCAGCCTGGCCTTTGACACGCTGTACGCCGAAGGGCAGCGGCGCTATGTCGAAAGTCTGTCCGCCTATGCGCGTCAGTTTTTGGGCCAAATGGACAAGCCCGACGTCGACAGCATCGACGGGTTGTCGCCGGCGATTTCAATCGATCAAAAAACGACGTCGAAGAACCCGCGGAGTACCGTGGGCACGGTGACGGAAATCAACGACTACTTGCGCCTGTTGTGGGCGCGGATCGGCCATCCGATTTGTCCCAACGACGGCACGCCAATCGTCAGCCAAAGTGTTGAGCAAATGGTCGACCGGGTCCAGCAGTTGCCCGACCAAACCCGGCTGCAGATTCTCAGCCCAATTGTGCGCCACAAGAAGGGCAGTCACAAAAAGGTCCTCGAGAAAATCGTGCGGGAAGGCTACGTCCGCATGCGCGTCGACGGCGAAGTGATGGATGCCTCTGCCGACGTGGAGCTGGACAAGAATAAGTTCCACGACATCGACATCGTGATTGACCGCATCGTGGTGAAACCTGAAGTCCGCTCGCGGCTGTTCGACTCTTTTGAAGCCGCCTTGCGGTTGTCCGAAGGCTACGCCACGGCCGACGTGATCGGCGGCGAGCCGCTGATTTTCTCCGAGCATTTTGCCTGCCCGATTTGCGGCTTCACCATTGGCGTCCTCGAGCCGCGGCTGTTTTCCTTCAACGCGCCGTTTGGGGCTTGCCCCGAATGCGACGGCTTAGGCGTGAAGCTCACCGTCGACGTCGACTTGGTCGTGCCGGATCGGAGCAAAACGCTGGCCGAAGGAGCCTTGGCGCCATGGGCCAGCGCCACGTCGAAGTATTACCCGTCGATGCTGGCGCAGTTTTGTGCGGCGTTCAAGATTCCGATGGATAAGCCCTTCAACAAGTTGACCCAGCGCCAGCAGGACCTGGTGTTAAACGGCAGCGACGGTAAGACCTTCCATTTTCGCAGCGAAGGTGAATTTGGCCCGCATAAGGATGTTGAGGCTCCGTTTGAAGGCGTGGTCAACAACGTTTGGCGCCGCTACAACGCCAACAACAATTTTGCCTTCGGGTCTGATTCGATGCGCCAGTACATGACCGAGCTGACCTGCCCGGTGTGCCACGGCAAGCGGCTGAATCGTCAGGCCTTGGCCGTCAAGGTGGCAGGTCAAGATATCGCCGAAGCCACTGACTTGTCCATCAAGCACGCCTTGCCATTTTTCCAAGGCGTGACGATGAGCGAAAGCGAGCAGGTGATTGCCAAGCCGATCCTCAAGGAAGTCGTCGACCGGTTGACCTTCCTGGAAAACGTCGGCCTCGATTACCTCACTCTGAGTCGCAGCGCCGGCACCTTATCCGGCGGCGAGGCGCAGCGAATTCGCCTAGCGACGCAAATTGGCTCGAACCTCAGTGGGGTCTTGTACATTCTGGACGAGCCGTCGATTGGCCTGCACCAACGCGACAACGATCGCTTGATCACCTCGCTGAAAAAAATGCGCGACCTGGGCAACACCTTGGTTGTCGTCGAGCACGATGAGGACACGATGCTGGCCAGCGATTACATCGTCGACGTCGGTCCCGGCGCCGGCGACCTCGGCGGCGAAATCATGGCAGCCGGCACGCCCAAGCAGGTGATGCGCTCGCACAAGTCGCTTACCGGCCAATATTTAGCCGGCAAGAAGTTTATCCCCGTGCCGACCGAACGACGCAAGGGAAATGGCAAGCGCATCGAGATTCAAGGCGCCGCCGAAAATAATTTGAAAAAAATTACCGTCGATTTTCCGTTGGGGAAGTTTATCGCCGTGACCGGCGTGTCCGGTTCCGGGAAGTCGACGCTGGTCAATTCGATTTTAAAGCGCGCGCTGGCGCAAAAGCTTTACCATAATTCCACCAAGCCCGGCAAGTACACAAAGATTCTCGGCTGGGAAAATATCGAAAAGCTCATCGATATTGACCAAAGTCCAATCGGGCGCACACCGCGCAGTAACCCGGCGACTTACACCGGCGTTTTCAACGACATTCGCGCGCTGTTTGCCCAGACGCAAGAAGCCAAGCTGCGCGGGTATTCGCAAGGCCGCTTCTCGTTTAACGTCAAGGGCGGACGCTGCGAAAACTGCAAAGGCGACGGCATCATCAAGATCGAGATGAACTTTTTGCCGGATGTCTACGTCCCGTGTGAGGTTTGCCATGGCACGCGCTACAACTCCGAAACGCTGGAAGTGACGTACAAGGGCAAGAACATCGCCGAAGTGCTCGACATGACCGTGCAAGAAGCCGTGAAGTTCTTCGCCCCAATTCCTAAGATTGCCCGCAAGCTGCAAACCATCGTCGACGTCGGCCTCGGCTATGTCACCATGGGCCAAAGCGCCACCACGCTAAGCGGTGGCGAGGCGCAGCGCATGAAGCTGGCCAGCGAGTTGCAGAAGATTTCCACTGGGAAGAACTTCTACATCCTTGACGAGCCGACCACCGGCTTGCACACCGATGACATTCGCCGACTGCTCGGCGTCTTGCAGCGGCTGGTTGATGACGGCAACACCGTCTTGGTCATCGAGCACAACCTCGACGTGATTAAAACCGCCGACTGGGTGATCGACCTTGGGCCAGAAGGCGGCGATGCCGGTGGGACCGTCATCACTACCGGGACGCCGGAACAAGTCGCCAAGGTGCCAGAAAGCTACACCGGCCAATACCTCGCGCCAATCATGGCCCGGGATAAGGCCCGCGCGGCTGCCCAGGCACAAAGCTAGGCTCAATTGCCACCACGCGGTGAACGTGGTGGCAATTTTTTTGGCGAAGAACCAACGTTTTCCGCCTCAGCCTTGAGTCGTCGCCGGCAACCGGTTATGATGAAGCTAATCGAGAAGAAAAGAGGAACCATCATGAATCGTTCTGAACGCTTTGGCTTTGACTGGGGAGAATTCATGACCGGCGTCGCCTTGTTGGTGGCGGCGTTGATCATGTATCGCAACCCGGGGGCCACGATGCTGACGTTAAGTTTTATCTTTGCCATCATCGCCATCATTCGCGGCATCGCGGCCATCAGCACCTTCACCAAGCTGCGCCGGTTTTCCGGTTGGTCGAGTTGGGTCACTTTAATCGTCGGCATTTTTGACATCGCCATCGGGGTCTTCTTCCTCGTCGACCTGCCAAGCGGAGCGATGACCTTGGCCTACCTATTCGCGCTGTGGTTCCTGATTGACACGCTGACCAGCCTGATTACCATCAGCCACCTGCGCGCCGCGGGGTGGGGCTGGTTTATCCTCAGCTTGTTGCTCAACCTGGTCACCCTGGCCGCAGCCTTTCTGTTCATCATGCAACCGGTGGTTTCGGCGGTCGGCTTGGTAACGTTGCTGGCGTTGTTCTTTACCATTTTTGGGGTCAACAGCATTGTGTTGGCCATCGCGCGGTATTTCGTGCGGTGATACGCGGGAAAATCGATTGGCTTAAGCGGCTCTGGCCGCTTTTTTCGTGCAATTTAGTGGCGGTGACACGCCCGGTGTGTTACGCTAGTTGAGGATTATTTTGCCGGGTGGGTGGCGTTTCTTACCCGTCCCGGCTCACCACTTAATCGTGTTCGCCGGGGCAAGAAGCTTTGCCTAGGACCACCCCGGCTCGCAACTTATAGGAGGATCACCATGGCTGAACAATTGGATCTGGTCATCATTACGGGGATGTCTGGCGCGGGGAAAACCGTCGCCATGCAATCATTCGAGGATCTGGGCTATTTTTGCGTGGATAACATGCCACCCGCGTTGTTACCGAAGTTTTGGCAGTTGATTCGGGACACCGGCAGCATTACCAAGATTGCGCTGGTGATCGACCTGCGCAGCCAGGCGTTTTACGATCAAATCAATGAAATGCTGGCGGGGTTAGAGAATACCGCGTTTGTCACCAGCCGGATATTGTTCCTCGACGCCACGGATGACGCCTTGGTCTCCCGCTATAAGGAAACGCGCCGCGCGCACCCGTTGGCTCCGGAAGGCCGCTTGATGGATGGCATTCAAAAAGAGCGCGCCTTGCTGCAGGAATTGCGCAACCGGGCGCAGGTGGTCATCAACACCACCGACTTGTCGCCGCGTCAGCTGCGCGAGAAGCTTTTCCACACCTTTAAGTCCAGCGACCACCCGACCTTTCACGTTGAGGTGATGAGCTTCGGCTTCAAGTACGGCGTGCCGATTGACGCGGACATCGTGATGGATGTGCGCTTTTTGCCGAACCCGTATTACGTCGCCGCGTACAAGCCGCTGACCGGGTTGGACCAAGCGGTGTATGACTACGTGATGGATAACCCACAGGCCAGCAGTTTCTACGATAAATTCTATGGCTTGCTGGCGGAAATCATGCCGCAGTATCAACAAGAAGGTAAGGCCAGCGTCACCGTGGCCATTGGCTGCACCGGCGGCCAGCACCGCAGCGTGGCATTTGCCGAGCGGCTTGGCAAGGCCTTGGCGCAGGATTTTCCCGTGGACATCACGCACCGCGACATTAACAAGCGGAAAGCGACGGTGAACCGCTCATGACGCTTGCAGCCAAAACCATTCGGGTCATCAAGGGGCGCCGGCCAAAAGTCGTCGTCATTGGCGGCGGCACCGGCTTACCCGTCATCGTTAAGTCGTTGCACGATCAAAACGCCGACGTTACCGCGGTGGTCACCGTGGCCGATGACGGCGGGTCCAGCGGGGTCATCCGCGATTATATCAACGTCGTGCCGCCTGGCGATATTCGCAACGTCTTGGTGGCATTAAGCAACGCCGAGCCAATCAGCCTCGACGTGTTTCAGTATCGCTTCGATTCCTCCGATAGTTTCTTTGCCGGCCACGCGATTGGCAACTTAATTATCGCTGCGTTGTCGGAAATGAAAGGCGGCATTTTTCCGGCGATTCAAGAACTCAGCAGTTTGTTGAACGTGGACGGGCACGTGTATCCCGCCAGCAACACGCCGCTGACCTTGCACGCGGAATTTGCAGACGGCACCACGCAAGCCGGTGAGGCGGAAATTTCCGCCGCCGGCAAACAAATCAAGCGGGTGTATGTGACCGAAACGAATCCGGCCGCGACGCAGCCACCGGCCGCGATGGCCGAGGTCATTGCTGCCATTATGGCTGCCGATGTCGTCGTGCTCGGGCCCGGGAGTCTGTTCACCAGCATTTTGCCGAACCTCATGATCGGCAACCTCGGCGAAGCCGTCCGCAAAACCCAGGCGGAAATTGTTTATGTCGTCAATATCATGACGCAAAAAGGCGAGACGGAAGGCTTCACCGACGCGCAACACGTGCAGGTGTTGCACGATCACCTCGGCGAGCCGTTTGTCGACACGGTGTTAGTCAACATTGCGCCGGTGCCGGAGCATTACCTGAACGCCAACAAGTACAACGAGATTCTGCTGCCGGTGCAACACGACTACGCGGCGTTGCGGGCCATGGGTTGTCGGGTGATTTCCGCCGATTTTCTGCGGCTGCGGGATCAAGGCGTCTTTCACGACGGCGATAAAGTCGCCACTGAAGTGCTCAACCGAGCGTTTCAGGTCCACACCAAAAGAGAGCGGTGAGCAAATGGCGAGTTTTGCCAGTTTAGTCAAAAAGGAATTAACCCAACTTGAGGTCCACCCGGAACATGCCCGGGCCGAGTTGTCGGCGCTGATTCGCATGAACGGGAGCCTGTCCATTCAAAATCACCAGTTTATCCTCAACGTCACCACGGAAAATCCGGCGATCGCGCGACGCATTTACGCGCTGATTAAGCAGGTGTACGGCTTGGAAGCCGCCTTGATCGTGCGGCGCAAGATGAAGCTGAAGAAGAACAATCAATATGTCGTGCGGTTGAACCACGACGTCAACCGCGTGTTGGTCGACCTCGATATTCTCGACGAGACGCACATGACGCTGACGACTGCCGTCAGCGCCAGTATTCGCCACGAACCGCAGCGGATGCGCTCGTACCTGCGCGGCGCATTTTTGGCTGGCGGGTCGGTGAACAATCCGGAGACCTCGCGCTACCACCTCGAGATTTATTCCCTGTACCGCGACCACAACCAAGACGTGTTGAAAATGATGAACGCCTTTCACCTGAACGCTCGCACCGTCGAGCGCCGTAGCGGCTACATCGTTTACCTGAAGGAGGCCGAGAAAATCGCCGACTTCCTGCAGGTCGTCGGCGCCACCAACGCGATGTTGAAGTTTGAAGACGTCCGCATCGTGCGCGACATGCGCAACTCGGTGAACCGGTTGGTCAACTGCGAAACGGCCAACATGAATAAAACCGTCGACGCCGCCCAACGTCAAATCGAAAACATTAATTACCTCAAGGACCACATCGGTTTTGAGAATTTGCCGAGCAAGTTGCGCGAAGTCGCGGAGTTGCGCCTCGAGCATCCCGACGTGTCACTGAAGGAACTGGGCGACATGGTGCCAAGCGGGGCGATTTCCAAGTCCGGCATCAACCACCGCCTGCGCAAGATCAACCAGATCGCAGAAGGTGCGCAGTCCGGGGCCGGCATCGGCGCGGAAGCCTAAATCATCAGCATTGGTACCGGTCACAATTTTTCGGGAAAACGGTGCGGCTTGCTTTTCACGCTCGAGTAAATCGTGTACAATGTGAGTAGCTTGATTCGGTAAAGGGGAGATTGACATGGTAAAAGCGATTCGCTTAGATGAACAGCTCTGTTTCACGATTTATAAGGCGCAGAAGCAGTACAACCATTTTTACGCGCAGGCGCTGGCCGATTTTAAGTTGACTTACCCGCAGTACATCACGCTTTTGTCCTTGTATGAACACGGCACAATGTCGGTGAAGGAGGTCGGGGAAACCTTGGACCTGGATTCCGGCACGTTGACGCCGTTGATGAAGCGCATGGAGCGTGAAGGCTGGATTACCCGGACGCGTTCGACGGAAGACGAGCGCCGCGTGGACATTAGCCTGACCAAAAAAGCCGTGGATTCTCGCGACGCGATTTTTGAACACGTCGGCGAGTGCACGCGCCTGATGGACATTCCGCAATCGGAATACGACGCCATTCGTAAGCAGGTCGACTTTGTGGACCAGCAGCTGCGCGCGATTCCGGCGGACCAGCTATAAGGCCATGGCAGAAAAACCCGAGCCGCCGCGTCCGAAGTGGATGGACACTTCCGGCAGCAAGACGTTGGATTGGTTGATCAACATGTTAAGCGGCAAGGCGTTTACGCCACCGAAGCCGCCGCGTGACCCGCGAAAATAGACTTGCATTCAACCGCACATTCACGTATCATAATTGAGTACTTGCGCGGTTAGTGTAATGGATCGCACGTGAGATTCCGGTTCTCGAAATCCGGGTTCGACTCCCGGGCTGCGCAGAACAGTTTGATTTGCGCCTCAGCTGAGGCGCTTTTTTTGTCCGGTCGGCGCGACGGATGGTCCCAGCGCGGTGGCTATGCTATGCTAAGGGCGCAAGTGAGAAAAGGTTTGACCTTTCCTGACTTTAAGAGTAATCTTAGCACTGTACTTTTAAGAGTGCTAATGCACAGATCATGTTTAGGAGGGTTTGAAATGTTAGTCCCTACAGTTATTGAACAAACGAGCCGTGGCGAGCGTGCCTACGACATCTACTCCCGGCTGCTGAAGGATCGGATTATCATGTTGTCCGGCGAAATCAACGACCAAGTGGCCAACTCCCTGATTGCGCAGCTCCTGTTCTTGGATGCGCAAGACTCCGAGAAGGATATTTATCTCTACATCAACAGCCCCGGTGGTGTGATCACCAGCGGCATGGCGATTCTCGACACGATGAACCTGATTAAGGCTGACGTCCAAACCATCGCCATCGGCATGGCCGCCTCGATGGCCTCCGTTTTGCTGGCCGGTGGGGCCAAGGGCAAGCGCTTTGCGTTGCCGCACTCCGAAGTGCTGATTCACCAGCCACTCGGCGGCGCCCAAGGGCAACAAACCGAAATCGAAATTGCCGCGGAACAGATTCTGAAGTCCCGTCAACTCCTCACCAAGTTGCTGGCGCAATACACCGGTAAGTCCGAGGAGCAGATTCTCAAGGACACTGAGCGTGATCATTACCTGACTGCGCAAGAAGCCAAGGATTACGGCTTGATCGATGATATTCTCGAAAAAAAGGCCGACCAGAAGTAAGCTGACTGCTGACGGGCACCGCGAAAGCGGCGCCCGTTTTTGGTATAATCAAGGCAGGGAGAGTTGGCAGAGCGGCTGAATGCACCGGTCTTGAAAACCGGCAGTGGGGCAACTCACTCAAGGGTTCGAATCCCTTACTCTCCGGCCTGGCCGTGGCAATCCTTGCCGCGGCTTTTTTCGTGAGAAAATCGTGAGAGCCTGCCCGAACATTGGGCAAATTGCCAAAAGCCTTGCAAAACCTGTAAGCGGCGCCATTCCGAATAAATTGCGAAGCCGCGGACGAGACGTTCCAGCTTTGCGTGACTAGACGAAAACCGGCGGGGGAAAGTTCGTTTTTCTTGCGCCAATACCCGACCAATGCTAAACTAAGGACTGTTGGTAAGGAGCACAGGGTGACATCTCGTTGAACTGGATTCCTAATTTTTTTGGCACCGATGGGTCGTTTAACGACACAGTAGGTCGCCAGACGACCCACACGAAGGATAGCGACCATGCAATCTGACTTTTCCTGGATCGAGGCCATTGCGCCAGACGTCGTGGATGTCATTACCCGGCGCTACCAAGTGCTACAATTTATCAACTGGCTCGCCCCGGTCGGCCGCCGCACCTTGGCCGACCAAATGAAGATTTCTGAGCGCGCGTTGCGTACGGAAACCGATTTTCTGCGCAAGCAGGGGTTGCTCGGCAGTTCCAAGTCGGGCATGGTGCTCACCAGCAAGGGGTTGGACGTGTTCCACGGTCTCGATACGCTGATGAATCAGCTGCTCGGCTTCAAGGACGACGAGAAGCGGCTAGCGGCGTTACTCGGCATCGATCATTGCCTGATTGTCAACGGTGACGCGGATCAAAGTTCGCGGGTACTGGACGAAATGGGCAAGGTCTTGGACCAGACGCTGCAAGCCGTCTTGCCGGCCGGCCGCCTCACCATCGCGGTGATGGGCGGCACAACGATGGCCCGCATGGCCGCACAGTTGAGTTACAAGCTGAGTTCCGGCCGAGAGTTGACCTTCGTGCCAGCGCGAGGCGGGGTCGGCGAACGAATCGCGATTCAGGCCAATTCTGTGGCCGCGGCGATGGCCGAAGCGACGGATAGCGCACATCGCGTGTTGTATGTTCCAGAAAACGTCAGCGCGCAAACTTATCAACCATTATTAAAGGAACCCGCGGTCCAAGAGGTCCTGCAAATGATTGACAATGCCCAAGTCGTGATTCATAGTATAGGTGATGCGTTGGTCATGGCCAAGCGCCGATCGATGTCACCCGCAACCGTTCATCAGCTGGTTGAACACCAAGCAGTTTCTGAAACTTTTGGCACGTTTTTCAACCAGGCCGGTGAGGTCATTTACAAGATCCCAAGAATCGGCTTACAGATTCCGGACCTTGATCATATCCCGTATGTCTTCGCTGTCGCCGGCGGTCAAAGTAAGGCCGCCGCGATTCGGGCATACATGCACAACGCGCCGCATCACACTTGGCTCATTACCGATGCCGGCGCTGCAAACTCGATTTTAACTGGGGCAACCCGTTAGAATAAAACTCTTATTTCCTAAAGGAGGAAATTTTAGCATGACTGTTAAAATTGGTATCAATGGTTTTGGTCGTATCGGCCGTTTGGCTTTCCGTCGGATTCTTGAATTAGGCGAAAAGAGCAACGATATCGAAGTTGTTGCCATCAACGACTTGACCAGCCCAGCAATGTTGGCTCACCTGCTGAAGTACGATTCCACTCACGGCACTTTGAAGGCTGAAGTTAGTGCAACGGACAACGGCATCGTGGTTAACGGCAAGGAATACCACGTTTATGCTGAACCACAAGCCCAAAACCTGCCATGGGTTAAGAACGACGGCGTTGATTACGTCCTCGAATGCACGGGCTTCTACACTTCCGCTGAAAAGTCCCAGGCTCACTTGGACGCTGGCGCAAAGCGTGTTCTGATCTCCGCACCAGCCGGCAAGATCCGCACGATCGTTTACAACGTTAACGACAAGACCATGACGAAGGACGACAAGATCGTTTCCGCCGGTTCCTGCACGACGAACTGCTTGGCCCCAATGGCATACTTCCTGAACCAGGAATTCGGCATCGAAGTTGGTACCATGACGACTGTTCATGCTTACACTTCCACTCAGATGTTGCTTGACGGTCCAGTTCGCGGTGGCAACCTGCGCGCTGCTCGTTCCGCTGCGGTTAACACGATTCCTCACAGCACTGGTGCTGCTAAGGCGATCGGTATCGTTATCCCAGAACTGAACGGCAAGCTGCAGGGCCACGCACAGCGTGTCTCCGTCGTTGACGGCTCCCTGACTGAATTGGTTTCCATCCTGAAGACCAAGGTTACGGCTGACCAAGTTAACGCCGCGATGAAGAAGCATGAAAACGAATCCTTCGCCTACACTGAAGACGAAGTCGTTTCTTCCGATATCATCGGCACGACTGCTGGTTCCGTCTTCGATCCTTCCCAGACCGAAGTAACGACTGCCGGTGACTACCAACTGGTTAAGACGGTTGCTTGGTACGATAACGAATATGGCTTTACTTGCCAGATGATCCGTACCCTGCTTGCCTTCGCCAAGCTGGAAGCTTAATTTCACCATTTAAGCTGAACACACGCGGGTCGTGATAGTTAATGAACACTGACTCGCAACGAGGCGGAGGGAGAGTACTCCCTTCGCCTTTTTTCTAGGACTGCGGTCCACTTACTGATACCTTTTAGGAGGGTTTTATTCATGGCAAAATTGATTGTTTCTGACTTGGATGTCAAAGACAAAAAGGTTTTGGTCCGCGTTGACTTCAACGTGCCGATCAAAGACGGCGTCATCGGCGATGACAACCGGATCGTGGCGGCACTGCCAACCATCCAATACATCATCGACCACGACGGCAAGGCAATCTTGTTCTCTCACCTTGGCAGGGTGAAGACCGAAGACGACAAGGCTAAGCTGTCCCTGCGTCCCGTTGCAGAGCGCTTGTCCGAATTGCTGAAGAAGCCGGTGACCTTTGTGCCGGCAACGCGCGGCAAGGAACTCGAAGACGCAATTGCCAAGATGAACGACGGCGACGTGTTGGTCGTTGAAAACACGCGGTTTGAAGACCTCGACGGCAAGAAGGAATCCGGCAACGACCCAGAATTGGGCAAGTACTGGGCTAGCCTTGGCGACGTCTTCGTCAACGACGCCTTCGGGACTGCGCACCGGTCCCATGCGTCCAACGTCGGCATTTCGCAAAACATGCCACAAGCAGCTGCTGGCTTCTTGATGGAAAAGGAAATCAAGTTCTTGGGCGATGCCGTTGAGCATCCGAAGCACCCATTCGTTGCCATTCTTGGTGGCGCCAAGGTGTCCGACAAGATCGGCGTGATTTCCAACTTGATCAACAAGGCCGACAAGATCATCGTCGGCGGCGGCATGACCTACACGTTTTACGCAGCCAAGGGCCTGTCGATTGGCAAGTCCCTGGTTGAAACCGATAAGATCGACCTGGCCAAGCAAATCATGGCCGAAGCCGGCGACAAATTGATTTTGCCAGTCGACAACGTGGTGGCCACTGAATTTTCTAACGACGCCCCGCACAAGGTCGTTGAAGGCGACATTCCTGATGGCTACATGGCCTTGGATATCGGCCCGAAGAGTGTGGCTTTGTTCAAGGATGCCTTGAAGGATGCCAAGACGGTGGTTTGGAACGGGCCAATGGGCGTGTTCGAAATGAGCAACTACGCCAAGGGCACCTTGGAAATCGGCACCGCGCTCGGCGATTTGACCGACGCGACGACGATCATCGGCGGCGGCGACTCCACGGCTGCGGCTAAGCAGCTGGGGATTGCCCCGAAGATCACCCACATTTCCACTGGCGGTGGCGCGAGCCTCGAATACCTCGAAGGTAAGGAACTGCCAGGCATCGCTGCGATCACCAACAAGTAAGCAGCCCCAGAAAGGACATCAATATGCGTACACCTATCATTGCTGGGAACTGGAAGATGAACAAGAATCCTCAAGAAACCCAGGAATTCCTCGCCGGCGTCAAGGGCAAGCTGCCTAGTGCCGACCAGGTTGAAACTGTGATTGCCGCGCCGGCCATCGACTTGAACGCCTTGACTTGGTTTGCCAAGGACGAGCCGTTGAAGACTGCCGCGGAAAACTGCTACTTCGAAGACGAAGGCGCCTTTACCGGCGAAACGTCTCCGAAGGCGCTGAGCGAAATGGGCATTGACTACGTGGTCATCGGCCATTCCGAGCGCCGGCAGTACTTCGGCGAAACCGACGAAGACGTGAACAAGAAGGCCAAGGCGATTTTCCGCAACAACATGTTGCCGATCATCTGCTGTGGCGAAACGCTGGCGCAGCGCGAAGCTGGCCAGACGATGGACTGGGTCGCAGGCCAAGTCAAGAACGCCTTGGCGGACTTGTCGGCTGAGCAAGTGGCTTCCTTGGTCATCGCCTACGAACCAATCTGGGCAATCGGCACCGGCAAAACGGCGACGAGCGACCAGGCGCAAGAAGTTTGCGCCCACATCCGCCAGACGGTGGCGGCCTTGTACGACCAGACGGTGGCCGACAAGGTGCGCATCCAATATGGTGGTTCCGTGAAGCCGGCCAACGTCAAGGACCTGATGAGCAAGCCTGATATCGATGGCGGCTTGGTTGGCGGCGCCTCGATGGACCCGGAGAGCTTCCTCGCCCTGGCGCACTTCCAGGACTAGTTGTACACTGTTTATAACCTGCCATTAGGCAAAAAAGGAGAAAACACATGTCTATCATTACCGATGTTTTAGCACGCGAAGTGTTGGATTCTCGCGGCAACCCAACTGTTGAAGTTGAACTGTACACGGAAGAAGGCGGCTTCGGCCGTGCCCTCGTGCCATCAGGTGCCTCTACTGGTGAACACGAAGCCGTTGAATTGCGTGACGGCGACAAGTCCCGCTTCGGTGGCAAAGGCGTGTTGAAGGCTGTTGACCATGTCAACAACGAAATCGCCAAGGCTGTCATCGGCTTGGACGCAACGGACCAGCGCCTGATCGACCAAACCATGATTGACCTCGACGGCACGCCGAACAAGGGCAAGCTGGGCGCCAACGCCATCCTCGGGGTTTCCCTGGCGGCCGCTCGCGCTGCGGCTGACGAAATCGGCCTGCCATTGTATCAATACCTTGGCGGCCCGAATGGTCATGTGCTCCCAACGCCGATGATGAACGTCATCAACGGTGGCGCGCACTCCACGAACACCATCGACTTCCAGGAATTCATGATCATGCCTGTCGGTGCCAAGTCCGTGCGTGAAGCCATCCGCATGGGTTCCGAAACCTTCCACGCCTTGCAGGCGCTGTTGAAGGAAAAGGGCGACATCACTTCCGTCGGCGACGAAGGCGGTTTTGCCCCGAACCTGAAGGATAACGAAGAAGCCTTCGAAATCCTGGTTGAAGCCATCACCAAGGCCGGCTACAAGCCGGGCGAAGATGTTGCCTTGGCCTTCGACGTGGCCAGCTCCGAATTGTGGGACGGCGACAAGAACGGCTACGTGCTGCGTTGGAGCAACCCAGACAAGGTTTACACGACTGACGAATTCATCGACTTGATCGCCAGCTTCGTTGCCAAGTACCCAATCGTTTCCATCGAAGACCCAATCGATGAAAACAACTGGGAAGACTGGCAGAAGATCACCGCTAAGTTGGGCGACAAGGTTCAACTCGTCGGCGACGATCTGTTTGTCACCAACACCGATTACCTGAAGAAGGGGATCGACATGGGCGTGGCCAACTCCATCCTGATCAAGCTCAACCAAATCGGGACCTTGACAGAAACCTTCGAAGCCATCGAAATGGCTAAGGAAGCCGGCTACACCGCCGTTGTTTCCCACCGTTCCGGTGAAACTGAAGACACGACGATTGCTGACCTGGTGGTTGCCACCAACGCCGGCCAGATCAAGACGGGCTCCATGAGCCGGACTGATCGCATCGCCAAGTACAACCAGTTGATGCGTATCGAAGACGAACTCGGTGCCTCCGCATCGTACAAGGGCCGCAAGTCCTTCTACAACGTGAAAGCCATCGACTAGTCCAACTGAAAAGCCTTTCTGCCGCTACGGCAGAAAGGCTTTTTTAGTGGAACGGGACGAGTAGCTCGGCGATGGTGTCAAAGTTGGTTTGCAAATAGGCGAAGCGGCCGTGCCAGCGGGTCGGGATGCCATAGTGTTGCTCGGCGCCGAGGTAGGTGAATTGCAGGTGCCAGCGGTGCGCGTTGCAGCCGGCCACCGGTGGTAACAGCGCCACATTGTGGAGCCGTGCGCGGGCGTAATGCGCAGGCTGGCCGGTGACCGTGCGGGCGACTAGCGACCAAATCAGCAACTCGCTGGGCGTGACCAGCAACAGATAGTTGGTGTTGCTTGCCCAAAACCACGGGCCCAGCAATAAGTCGCTGGCATTAGCGGCAGGTGTCGCCCAGGGCTCGAGAAAAAGATAGTTGTCGGCGACCGGTAAGTTTAGGCCGCGGAGTTTGGCTTCAATCGTGGCTTGCGGCATGCGGGCGTTAAGCAACATGACAGACTCCTTTGGCTAGCCCAACGCGTGAATTACCGCGCTGAGGCCGAGCGAGTAGGCGAGAATGGTCCAGGGCTTGGCGAGGACGATGATGGTGACGAAGCGGCGCAGCGACATCTGCGTGAGTCCCGCCAGCATGCAGAGAAAATCATCAGGCGCCACCGGCAATAAAATTGCAATCGTAAACATGCGGTCGAAGGATTTGCCGCCGGCGAGCCAGCGGCCATACTTGGTCATGAACTTTTGGGGGACCAAGGCGCCGAGAAAGTCGCGGCCGTAATGCCGCGTCAGGCAGAACGCGGCGACCGACCCGATGCCAATGCCGATGTAGTTGTAAACAAAGCCCCAGGCCGGGCCGAAAATGGCGACGCCGGCAACGGTGGTGAGGCCGCCGGGAATAATCGGGAAGACGACCTGGATGATTTGCAGGAGAATGAAGGCCACCGGCGCCAGCCAGCCGGCTTCATTCACCAGAGTTTGAATGCGGGCGGTGCTGGTCAGCCACCCGAGGTGCGCGCCGTACAGGCAAAGTAGCGCCATGGCAATCAAGGCTGCCAGTTGCACGGTTTGCAGTTGTCGTTGTCGTGTCATGTCCGACCTCCTCATGCTTCCCAGTGTACCGAGGCTGCGGTGGGTTCGCCAGCGATTCGCGCTAACGGTTTTGTCACTTGGCGTATAATGGACTTATTCGGATTTGGAGGGGTGAACGTGACCAACACAAACCACATCATCGATGCCACCCGCCTGCGCTTTGTCGCGGAAGGGTTGGTGGTCGGCATCGCCAGCGGCGCGGTGGTGAGCCTGTTTCGGCTGGCCATCAGCCACGGCTTGACGATTGTGCAGCACCTGTACGCGCAGCCCACAGTGGGCAAGCTGGCGGGGCTGGTCGCCGTGAGCGTGGTGATTGCCGTCGTCGTCGGGCTGCTGCTAAAAAGCGAGCCTAACATTTCGGGGTCCGGGATTCCGCAGGTGGAAGGCCAGCTGCAAGGCACCATGGAGTTTCCCTGGTGGGGGATTCTATGGAAGAAATTCACCGCCGGGGTGCTCGCCATCGGGCCAGGGCTGTTCCTCGGGCGAGAAGGCCCGTCGATTCAACTCGGCGCCGCCGTTGGCCAAGGCGTGGCCGCAGGCATGCACCGCACCGGCAGCGACCGGCGCATTATGATTGCTTCCGGTGCGGCCGCCGGCTTATCCGCCGCCTTTAACGCGCCGATTGCCGGGACCTTGTTTGTGCTCGAAGAGGTCTACCACAACTTCTCGCCGCTGGTGTGGCTCACCAGCCTGGCCAGTGCCATCGGGGCGGACTTCATCTCGCTGAACGTCTTCGGTGAGGTGCCGGTGTTGCATCTGAGCTATGCCCGCAGCATGCCGGTCACGTTGTATTGGCACTTGTTGGCGCTGGGTGTGGTGCTGGGCCTGTTAGGCTTTTTGTACCAGCGCGTGTTGCTGGCGATGCCAAAATGGTACGCCGCCACGCACATTCCCCGCGCGTTTCAAGGCATCGTGCCGCTGTTGCTGGTGATTCCGTTAGGCGTGTGGATGCCGAGCTGGCTCGGCGGCGGTAACGGGTTGATCCTCGGCTTCGGCCACACCATCCCGGCGCTGTCGACGCTGGTGGTGCTGTTGATTGTGCGCTTTGTGTTTTCGATGATTTCCTACGGGTCGGGGTTGCCCGGCGGCATTTTTCTGCCGATTCTCACGCTTGGCGCCGTGATTGGCGCGGTGTATGCTGCCATCATGGTCAAGCTGGGGTGGTTGCCGGCGGTGTACCAAATGAACCTGATCATCTTCGCGATGGCCGGCTATTTCGCGGGCATCGGCAAGGCGCCGTTCACCGCCATCTTGCTGATCACGGAAATGGTCGGGAACCTGACGCACCTGATGCCGATGGCGGTGCTGGCGCTGACGGCGTATGTGGTCGTCGACTTGCTCGGTGGCGCGCCAATATACGCCGACTTGCTGGCGCGGCTTAACTTGCCCCAACAAGTCGCGGCCATGCGCGGCATGGATCGCCTCGAGGTGCCGGTGTTTGCCGGCAGCAGCCTCGAGGATACCCAGGTGCGGCAATTTGCCTGGCCGGAGGCGTCGCTACTCATTGAGATTCGCCGCGGGGACCAAAGCGTCATTCCTCACGGCGACACGGTGATTCGCGCCGGGGACACCTTGGTCTTGTTAGTGTCTGCCGCCAAGCGCGCGGCGGTGCGCAGCCAGGTGCGCGCCGCGGCCGCCGGCACAGCCAGTTAGTCTTCGGCTTCCGGGTCGAGGTGCGCCCACCAATCCGCGTCGGTGATTGGCGGCGCCGGGTGGGTGGTGAGCTCCTGCACGGCGGCGGTCACCACGGCGTCTAACGCCTGCGCGGTGTCGTCGACGGCGAGTTGCTTGTAGACTTTGGTCAATAACTGCGCGCGGGTCATCCCGCGCTGAGCCAAAATGCGGTCGCCTTGGGCCAACAGTTGGGCGTCGATGGTGGTGCGAAATTCTGTTTCACTCATGACACTCGCCTCCATTCGGCCCTATTGTAAGGCCACGGCGGGTGGAAGCGCAACCAAAGCTGGGGGCTGGACTAGCCACGGCCCGGCGATTGTGATAACCTACTACTAGTGAGTTTTTCGTCGAGGAGGATACCGACTTTGCAAAGTCTGTTAACGACATTTTTAATCATCGATTCGATTCTGATCGTGATTGCCACGCTGATGCAACCCCAAAAGCAACAAGATGCCTTAAGTGCCTTGTCCGGCGGCGCTACCGACTTGTTCGGCAAGCAAAAGTCGCGGGGCTTTGAAGCCTTCATGGAAAAGGTGACCGTCGTCTTAGGGGCGCTGTTTTTCATTCTGGCGATTGCGTTGGTTTACCTTTCATCCCACTAACGACCCGGCTCCTGCGCGTGCGTGCGGGGGCCATTTTTTCAATCCCGGCATTGCCCGGGAAATGCCATCGATTTAAAGAAAACGAGGAATGTATATGACCACTGTCGGCCACTTGCGTAACGAGTTGCTTGCCACGTTTCGGCGCAACCCCAAAATTAATTATTCCGTTCAGTCGCTGCAACGCGCGCTTAAGCTCACCGCTGCGGCCGACTTTAAGGTGCTGGTTCAGGCCTTGGCCGGGCTGGAACACGACAATCTGATCCACCAAGGCGACAACGACCTGTATGTGCTCGGCGGCAAGCCGCAAGCCATGACGGGGACGTTCCGCGGCAACGAAAAGGGCTTCGGCTTCGTCTCCGTTGAAGGCGAGGATAACGACGCCTTTATCGCCCCGCCCAACACGGATTTCGCCTTGGATGGCGACACCGTCGAGCTGACGATTTTGCGGCCCGGCAGCGGCGACCGCGGCCCGGAAGGCGCGGTCACCGCAATCACCGAGCGCCACTTGACCAAGCTGGTCGGCGAGTTCACGCCGTTGTCTGACGGCGAGCGCGACCGCACCGGCTTCATTGGCGTGGTCACCAGCCATGAGAAGAAACTCAAGGGTTATCC
Organism: Lacticaseibacillus nasuensis JCM 17158; assembly: GCF_001434705.1. Taxonomy (GTDB): domain Bacteria; phylum Bacillota; class Bacilli; order Lactobacillales; family Lactobacillaceae; genus Lacticaseibacillus; species Lacticaseibacillus nasuensis. The sequence goes on along the minus strand of NZ_AZDJ01000022.1, from coordinate 97,351 downwards.
GGTCTTCGTCAAGGACACCGGCAGCATGCCCGAACTCGGCGACATGTTGACGGTGATGATCACCGAGTACCCTGACGCCAAGCACCCCAAGGCGATGCGCGGCATCATCAGCGAAAACCTCGGGAATAAAAACACGCCAGGCGTCGACGTGTTATCCCTGGTTTACGCCAACGACATTCACGTCGAGTATCCCGAGGACGCGATGGCCCAGGCCAACGCAATTCCCGATCACGTCACCGACGCGGATCGCGTCGGCCGCCGCGACATCACCGACCAACCCGTTGTCACCATCGACGGCGACGACAGTAAGGACTTCGACGATGCCGTGGTCGCCTGGCAATTGCCTAACGGGAACTACCACCTCGGCGTCCACATCGCCGACGTGTCCTATTACGTCACGGAAGGCTCGCCGCTAGATAAGGAAACCTACGACCGCGGCACCAGTACTTATTTGGTCGACCGCGTCATTCCGATGCTACCGTTTCGGTTGAGTAACGGGATTTGCTCTTTGAACCCCGACGTCGATCGCCTGGCGATGTCCTGCGATATGGAAATCGACCCGCAAGGCCATGTCGTGAAGCACGAGATTTACCAAAGTATCATTCGTTCGCATGGACGCCTGACCTACAACAAGGTCAACGCCGTGTTGACGGATCACGACCCGGCGGCCATCGCCGAATATGGCGACTTGGTGCCGATGCTTGAACTCATGGGCCAGCTCCACGAGATTCTCTACAAGATGCGCCACGCCCGCGGCGCCATCGACTTCGAGGAAAACGAAGCCAAGATCATCGTCGACGACCAGGGCCACCCAACCGACATCGTGTTGCGCGACCGCGGTTTGTCCGAGCGCATGATTGAAAGCTTCATGCTGCAGGCCAACGAAACCGTCGCCGAGCACTACAACAAGTTGCACCTGCCGTTCCTGTACCGGGTGCACGAAACGCCGGATGCCGACCGCATCAAGGAATTCATCGATTTTCTCGCGACCTTTGGCATTCACGTACCGATTCACAAGGGCACGGTGACGCCGAAGATGTTGCAAGACGTCAACACGCAAGTCGCCGGCACGCCGGAAGAAATGATGGTCAACGTCAAGATGCTGCGCAGCCTCAAGCAGGCGCATTACTCCGAGGACCCGCTTGGCCACTTCGGCATCGCCGCCCAGTATTACACCCACTTCACCAGCCCGATTCGCCGCTACCCGGATCTCATCGTGCACCGCTTGATCCGCGATTATGCGACCAAGGGCACCGGCGACGACCTGCAAGCCAGCTGGCGGGAAAAACTGCCAGACATTGCCGTGCAAACCTCGACGCGTGAACGGCACAGCGTCGACGCCGAGCGCGCGGTCGATGACTTGAAGAAGGCCGAATTTATGGCCGACAAGGTCGGTGAGGAATTCGACGCCGTGGTCAGCGGCGTGGCCGGCTTTGGCATGTTTGTCGCCTTGCCGAACACAGTCGAAGGCCTCGTGCACATCACGCGCATGACCGACGACTACTACCAATTCGTCGAAAGCCAAATGGCCTTGATCGGCGAGCGGACGCATCACATGTTCCGCATCGGCCAGCCGGTGCGCGTCAAGCTGGAAAACGTCGACATCGAGCAGCGCCAAGTCGATTTTTCCCTGATACCAAGCGCCGATACGCCGGTGAGTGACATCCAGGTGACGGCGCCGAAACGCGCACCGCGGCGCGACGATCACGCCCGCGGCAACGGCGGTAAAACCAGCGGCAAGCCGAGCGGCAACCGCGGCAATCGCGGCGGCCGCCCAGAGCGGCAGCCCCGCGAAGACAAAAAAGACCCTAAGCGCGGTGGCAACGCCAAGCACGCGTTCACCATCGGCACCCGGGTCAAGCAACCCGGGCAGCGCAAGGGGCGTTAGGAGGGACGCGCATGGGCAAGAAGCACCAGCCCAAGGCGGACAATCTGTTGGCCCAAAACAAGAAGGCCCGCCACGACTATAATATTCTCGAGACCTACGAGGCGGGCATCGCCTTGACCGGCACCGAGATCAAATCCGTGCGCGCCGGCAAGGTCACGCTGCGCGACGGGTTCGCCCGGGTGCGCAACAACGAGGCCTGGCTGGAAAATGTTCACATCAGCCCGTACAAGGAAGGCAACCAGTTCAACGAAGACCCGCTGCGCAACCGCAAGCTCTTGTTGCACAAGCGAGAAATCAAGAAGCTCCTGGCCGCCGCCATGCAGCAGGGCCACACCATCGTGCCGCTGCGCATGTACCTCAAGCACGGCTACGCCAAGGTGCTCATCGGCGTGGCCGAAGGGAAAAAGAATTACGACAAACGCGAAACGTTGAAGCGCAAGGATCAACAGCGCGACATCCAACGCGCCTTGAAGGACCGCTACTGACTCGTTCAGGAGCGGTTTTTCTGTGAATTGGTGTCGGTTTCCGACTTTGCCGCCCCTCGCGCCGGCGGAAAGTGCTAGACTACTCGAATAGAAAGGGTGGCACGCATGCAAAAGTTCCTCACGCGGTACTTCTCCGCCGAAGATTTCGATTACCACTTTGTTTTCGCGCTGTTGGGCCCGGTGGTGGCCGACCAGTTTTTCCTGGTGAGCTTTAACTTTCTGAATACCGCGATGATTTCCGCCAGCGGGGAGTCCGCGATTTCGGCCGTGAACATGGTCGGCAGCGTGAACATCTTCCTGGTGCAGATTTTCGTCGCCATCGGCCTTGGCGGCACCGTGTTGATCGCGCAATACTTCGGCCACGCCGATTTGAAAATGCTGGGCAAGGTGGTCAACGGGGCGTTGTACGGTGCCATTTTGCTGGCGGCGGGGTTGGCCTTGGTGTTTGGCGGCTTGCACAACGCGCTGTTGGACGCGCTGTTTGGCACCGCAGAGCCGGCGGTCATGGCTAACGCCCGCTTGTACCTGCTGGGGGTGCTGGCCAGTTACCCGTTTGAGGCGATGGTGCAGGCGACCAATGGCTGCCTGCGCGGCGTCGGCCGGACGAAAAACTCGCTGCAGTTGTCGCTGATGATGAACGGCATTTACCTGGTGTTGAACCTGGTGTTTATCACCTGGCTGCACCGCGGCATCGCCGGCATGATCTTGTCGTTGAACCTCTCGCGCTGGATCGCCGCGGGGCTGGCCGGGTTGATGTTGATGCGCCAGCGCGATGCGTTTAACCTGCACTGGCGGCAAGTGCGTCGGCCGGATTTCGCCATGATTCGCAAGGTCATCGCCGTGTCGATTCCCTTCGCCGCGGAGTCCGCGTTTTTCAACGGCGGCAAGATCATCATCCAAATGATGATCGTCAGCCTCGGCACCAGCGTCATCGTCACCAACGCCATCGCCGGGTCCTGGACCAGCCTGTCGGAAATCATTCCCAGCGCCTTGGAAAACGCGCTGGTGCCGCTGGTCGGCCAAAGCATGGGCCGCCACAACGTCAAGGACGCGCGCAAGATCACCAAGTCGTTTCTCGGCCTCGGGGTGGCGGCCTTCATTCTCGTCGACGTCACCTTGTGCCTGACCTTCCGCTGGGGGATTCAGCTGTTCAGCCCAGCGGCGGCCATCGTCCCGAATATCCTGCAGGTGTACCTGATTTTTGCCGTGATGCACACCTTGGTGTGGAGCGCGAGCTTTATTTTACCGGCGGCGTTGCGGGCGGCCGGCGACGGCAAGTTTACCACGATTGTCAGCCTCGGCTGCATGTGGCTGTTCCGGGTGGTGGGCGCCTATGTCTTTGGCGTCCGCCTCGGCTACGGCCTGACCGGCATCGCCTTCATCATGGTGCTGGAATGGGCGCTGCGCGGCGGGATCTTCCTGTGGCGCTTCAAGGGCAAGAAATGGTATGCGCATCATCTGATCTAAATAAATAGTGCGGCCCGCGGGCCGCACTATTTTTACGTTATTCCGGCTCCGGGAAGAAGTCGTAGTACAAGTCGCGCTCCGGCAAGACGATGGCCGCGTTGGTGGCGGCGTCGAGCGCGGCCGCTTCGGCCTCCGGCTTAAACGAGTGCCACGGCACGATGGTTTGCGGGGCGATCCAATTGGCCAAGGTGATTAAGTCGGCCTTGGTGGCGTGGCCCGTGCAGTTCAAAAACGTCAGCGGAATGCCTTGCGCCGCCAGCCAATCCTGCAGCTCGGCAAAGCGCGGATCGTAATCGCCCAGCGGCTCGCCGTTGCTGTGCAGGTATTCTGAAACGGGCAGCTGCGCCAGCCACTGGCGGTGCGCGAAGGTCGTTTCCATTAAATACGCCTCGGGGTGCGCGGCCACCTCGGCCAGACTCACCGTGTCGCCAATCACGGCGGCCGGCGTCACTCCGGTCATGGTGTGTAAAATCTCCGCGTCTTGCGGCTCCCACACCATCGTCCGGCCGCACTCGGCGGCGACGGCTTGAATCGTGGCGAGGCGCTCGTAGTTGCGCTGGTAGGGATTGATCACTACCAGCTGCAAAGCCGCCCGCAGGTGGGCGCACAACGCTTCCGCGAGGCTGGCCTCGGTCAGCGGCGCACTGGGGTGGGCCGCGTCTTCTACCGGCGCGTCGGTGTCAAAACTAAACGTCGTGCCTTCCAGCATCAAGACGTTGACCTTGGCTGCGTGCATGACCTGTGCCCAATGCTCGACGCGCGCGCGGTGCGGGCCGTTGAGCCGCACGTCGCCGGAGTGCGCATAGCGGTGCTCGCCGTCGTCGACTAACAGCGCCATGGCGCCTGGTTCGTCATGATCGGAGGCAAAGCAGGTGACGGTGAAGCTGCCGATGGTGAGCGGCGTTTCGAAGGCCAGGGGGTGGAGGTTGGCCACCGGCGGCTCGATACCCAGGCGAATCAGCGTCTGGTATAACCGGTAGCTGGGTTCACTCAGGTAAATGGGGATGTCGCGCTGTAAATACTGCAATGCGCCCATGTGATCGATGTGCAAATGCGAGATGAAAATCGCTTCGTGGGCGAACGCATCCGGCGCGTCGCCGAACAAGTCCGGCAGGTTCGGGAGCTTGCCGGCGGCGATGGCGCTCTCGGTGGTTTCACCGGTAAGGTCCGCGGCGACGCCGAAGTCCATGATGACGCGCGACGAGCCTTGCGTGAACTCGACGATGTTGCCGCCGATGGTGGTTAAGCCGTTTAAAAACCGTAAACTGGTCATGTGTGCATCCTTTCGTCACAAAAATAGGGTCCAGCGACGCTGAACCCTATAGTATACACTACTTATTTTCTTGGATGATTTTCTCAACACTGGTTTGTAAATCGCCCATCGCCTTTTCCGGCGTTTGCTTCTTGGTGAGCATCGCGTCGACGGCGTTCAACACGTCGGTGCGGTATTCGGTGAAGCCCTTAAAGGCAATCGCCTGGAAGCCGAAGTCCAGGGAATCGACGGCGGCCTTAGCGGTTGGGTCCTGCTTCAGGTAAGCCTGGTAGGAGCTAGAGGTGACCGCGGACTTGCGCAGCGGCACATAACCCGTCTTTTCCGCCCACTTGGTGGTTTCCTTCTTGCTGGTGAGGAACTTCATGAAGGCCCAGGCGCCTTTTTGCTGCTCGGTCGAGGCGGACTTGAACATCACGATATCGTTGCCGGCCAGCTCGGTGCCTTTTTGCCCAAGGTAACTTGGGAGCGGGGTGGTGGCCCAGTTGAGGCTCTTCGGCGCGTTGGCCTTCATGCTGGAGACGCCAGCCGAGGAACCGATGTAAAACAGCGTCTTGCCGCTGGTGAAGTTGCGGTCGCCGTAGAAGTCAGAGCCGGCGGTTTTGGCCTCGCCGTTATGAATCATGTCCCAAATCACGTGGGTGGCGGTCAGGACCTTCTTGGAGTCGGCATTGACCTTGAGGTTCTTGGTGACGATGCTGGTGCCGGCTTGGTGAATCAAGCCATCGAGCTCCATGTCGAAGCTTTGGTCGAAGCCGACGACAGCCACGCCCTTGCTCTTGAGCTGCTTGCCAAGCTTGGCCATGTCCTCCCAAGAAGTCGGGATGGTTTTGACGCCGAGCTTTTGCATCAGGTCCTTGTTGTAGAACATGATTCGCACGGACTTGGAAAATGGCATCGAGTAATACTTGCCATCATACTTGGAGCTGGTCAGGAAGGTCGAATAAATGTCCGACTTGTCGGCGCTGGTCAGCTTATCGCTGCCCTTTAACATGTAGGGATCAAGCGGGGTGATGAAGCCCTGATTGACGTAATCCGGCACGGTGGTGTAAGTGGTTTGCGCAATGGTCGGCAGCTTCTTGGACTTCGCCGCGGCCATGATCTTTTGCTGCAAGGCGGTGTAGTTGCCTTGCGCGGTGCCCTTGACGACGTATTTATCTTGGGACTTGTTGAAATCGGTGATGATGCCTTGCAGCGCCTTGTTGTAGACGCCGTTCATGCCATGCCAGAAGGTGATTTGCACCTTTTGGTTGGCGCCCGACTTGCTCGAGCTACCACACGCGGCCAGCGTGATGGCCATGACCGCCGCGGCCCCGATTGCCAACAGAGATTTACCCCAGTGTTTATTCATGAGATTTTTCATCCTTTCAACCCAGCTTTAGAAATACCAGCAATAATGTACTTTTGTAAAAAGATATAGACAATGACCATCGGCAAGATCACAAACGTGGAGGCCGCCATCAACAGTTGATACTGCGTCCCCGCGTCGGTGGTGAAGGCTTGGAGCCCCACCGGCAGGGTGCGCATGGTTTCAGAGTTGGTGACGATCAACGGCCACATGAAGGCGTTCCAGGAGCCGATGACCTGAAGCACCGTGACCGCGGTGATGGTGGACTTGCTCATCGGCACGAGCACGGTCCACAGGTACTTCCAGTCGCTGGCCCCGTCGATTTTGGCGGCGTAATAAATCTGGTCCGGCGTGGACTGGAAGGTTTGACGTAAGGTGAACACGGTGAAGAAGCTCGCCAACCAAGGAATGATCAAGGCCCCGTATGTATCGATCAGCGACAGCTTCGACAAGGTGACGAAGTTGGGGATGATCAGCATTTCGCCAGGAATCATCATGGTCCCCAGGAAAATCAGGAACAGCAGATTCTTCCCGTAAAATTGCAGGCGGGCAAAGGCAAACGCCGCCAGGATGCTGGTGAATAGCTGGCCGACGGTGGTGGCCACCGTGACGATCACCGAGTTCACGAAGTAGCGCGCAAACGGCGCGGCGTCAAAGGCCTTGGCGTAGTTGCCCCATTGGAACACCTTGGGGATCCACAGTGGCGGCACCTTGATGGTTTCCGGCGCCGTCTTCAGCGAGGTCGACACCATCCATAAGAATGGCATCAGCATGGTAATCCCACCGAGGATGACGATGAGATAGAGGAGGACACGCGAAAGTCGTTTTGCCATCACGCACCTCCTAGTAGTGCACGTGCTTGCGGGAGTACCACAATTGCACGAGCGTGACGAGTAGGATCAACCCAAACAACACGACGCCGCTGGCCGCGGCAATCGGATACTTGTATTCGGTATAGAACTTCTCATACAAGTAATACACGATGGTGAGGTCGGCCTTGCCGGGGCCGGGCTTGCCTTGAAACAGCGCGAAGATCTGATCGAAGACCTTGAAGCTACCGATGACGCCGTTGACCGACACCAGAAAGGTGATGGGCGAAATCATCGGAATGGTGACGTTCCAGAAGCGCTGCCAGGCGTTGGCGCCGTCAATTTCCGCGGCACGGTAATAACCGGCATCGATATTGTTCAGCCCCACCAGGAATAAAATTATGTTGAAGCCCAGGTCCTTCCAGATGGTCATGATGATCAAGGCCAACAGCGAGTAATGCGGATCGTTGAGCCAGTCGATGGGGTGCACGCCGACCAAGCCCAAGAAGTAGTTCATCAGCCCGTAATCGGGTTGGTAGATCCAGTTCCACACCATCGCGATGGCGACGGTGCTGGTGACAAACGGCAAGAAGTACACGGTGCGAAACAGCCCGGACACCCACTTGGTTTGGTTCAAGAGCAAGGCGATGATGAGCGACAACACCACCGTGATCGGCACGACGCCGGCCACGAAGATCAAGGTGTTGCGCACGGCCAGGTGAAAGTCCGGATCGTTCCACAAGTAGACGAAGTTATCCAGTCCCCAGGAGCCGACCTTGTCGGTGTAGAAGTTGTAGTCCTTGTAGAAACTCATCAGCAATGAATTGATGATGGGGTAGATGCTAAAGGTGATGGTGATCACCAGCATCGGCAGGAGGTACAACAAGGCCTTACCGGTCGATTTCAGCGTCGGTTTCTCATTGATCATCGGCATCACCGCCATAGATCAATTCCCCGCGGTTGTCGAACAGGAAAAACCCGGCGCGCGTCAAGAAGAAGTCGCCTTCACTTTGGTCGCGCGGCAAGCCGGCCAGTTCCGTGGACAGCAGCGTTTCGCCTTGATAATCCAGCGTCGCCGTGGCCTCGCGCCCGTATTTCTGGGCCTGGTGCAGGCTGGCGTGGATCTGCGTCAAGACGCCTTGGCCATAGTCGTTAGGCACGATGGCCTCGGAGCGAATGCCGGCGGTTTCCGCCCGCACCAGAATGTCGCCATCGATGTGGTTGGTTAAATCTGCGGCCAGCTTCTCGGCAGGCAAGGTGTTGATCACCGGCTCGCCGATGAACTTGGCCACAAACAGGTTCTCCGGCCGGTCGTACAGCTGCGTTGGCGTAGAGAACTGCTGAATCCGGCCGTCGTTGAGCACCATGATCGCGTCGGAAATGTGGAGCGCCTCGTCTTGATCATGGGTGACGAAAATGGTCGTCACGCCAGTCTCGCGTTGAATGCGGCGAATCTCCTCGCGCATTTCGATGCGCAGGCGCGCATCGAGGTTACTCAGCGGCTCATCTAACAGCAATAACGACGGCGACTTGGCCAGCGCCCGGGCGATGGCTACGCGCTGTTGCTGGCCGCCGGACAACTCGCCGGGCTTCTTGTTCAGCTGGTCGTCGACGTGCACCAGCTTGGCGAGTTCTTCGGCCTTTTGGTAGCGCTCGGCCTTGGCGACGTGTTGCATCTTCAACGGAAAGGCGATGTTGTCGCGGACGCTGAGGTGCGGATACAACGCGTAGTTTTGAAACACCATGCCGACCTTGCGTTGCAGCGCGTCTTGCTTGGTGACGTCGGTGTCACCGAAAAAAATCTGGCCGCTGGTGGCCGGCAACAGCCCCGAAATTAGGTTCAACGTCGTGGTTTTTCCACCGCCGCTTGGCCCCAACAAGGACACTAAGGCCCCATCGGGAATGGTAAAGTTCAACTGCTTAAGCGTATCCGTCTTGCCATCGTAGGACAGGCGGACGTCTTTGAAAGTGACTTTCAACCCGGTACTCCTTTTCTACTTGCCCTGGTGCCTCAGCACCATCAATATCGTAGCAGACCAAACTCATGAGCACAAGATGTGGGGTGATTCACAAACCCGGCCACAGCATCTAGTCTGTTCGCTAATATCCTAATATAATTGCGTTCATGGTCGCCAACCGTGCCACCACTTCATTATTGTATTTCTTTTGCCGGGGGATGTCTTCCAGAAATGCAGCTGTGCGCCGCAGTTTTTTCGGTATAATGAGGCTAGAGAGGTGAGCACATGATTCGACCAAGTACCCCAGACGATGCCGCAGCTGTCGTGCCGTTAATCGACATCGTTTTTGAAGAAATGGAAATTCCGGCGCTGATGGCGCTGCCTAAGCGCGAGTTGTACCCGTTATTTGAACAAGCCTTTTTGCTGCCGACTTACCGCTATGGTTACCCGCAGACGCTGGTCCACGAAGGCACCGGTGGCATCGATGGCATTCTCGTCGGCTACCCGCATTCGGCTGAGGCCCACATCGACGACGCCTTTGCGCCGCTGTTGCCCAAGCTGGGCTTAACGCACGAGTTGTTTCCCGACAGCGAAACTTATCCCGGCGAGTGGTACGTCGACACGCTGGCCGTGGCGCCTAGCGCCCGCGGCCATGGCGTGGCCACCCAGCTATTGACGCAGATCGAGCCGCACGCGGCCAAAACCGGCGCGCGGTGCTTGAGCCTGAACGTCGATGAAACCAATCCGCGGGCCGAGCGGTTGTATCGGCGCGTCGGTTACGGAGACAGCGGCACGCTGATGATCGGCAGTCACCGCTACAAGCACCTCACCAAGCCATTGCCAAAGCCGAAAGATGGTCAGTGAGGCGAAGCGGGGGCGGTCGCGAGGCAAAGCGCGACCAATTTTAGTGGTCAATTTTTCTCAGCATTTACGCGAATAATTGCGCACAAACCGGCGAAAAACCGGGAATTTTGGGCCCTAAAAAAACGCAGGAAAGCCTTGGCCCACAAGGCTTTCCTGCGTTTTTGGCGAAAATTTAGCCGCGCTGAGTGACCGCAGCTGCCCGATTGTCCAGCTGCGTGGTCGTATGCAGCGCTCTCGCCCGCGGCGTTTACTGCCCGCCAATCGCGCTAGCCCAACGGCGCGTAAGGCGCAAGGGTTGGGCCAAGCAAAAAGTTCTTCATGGGCACTTTATGCCAAATATACAGTGCCCACCTGGGGCATTTTAGGTTTATGCACGCTGTATCCAATCCGCGTTTTTGGGGCGTTCACGAATGTGCCTGTCTCGGGCGCATTAAATGTTCACGTCACACCCCGTAGGACATGCCGACGTCGTGGCGGACCAGCGGGTTGGCCAGGTGGCTTTGCCGCCAGTGGTCCAAGATGGCGGCGATCAACAATGCCGCCGGGACGTCGCGCGTTTCGGTGATGGCGATTTTGAACACGGTGTTGCTGGCGGTGCCGACGCTGGCGATCGTCGTCACGCTTTTGACCCCGTGATAGATGTGGTACTGATTGGCCAATAAATTGCCGATGACCAGCCAGTTCAACCCGGAGACGAAAATAAACTCGCGCCACACGCCGAAGACTTTTTTGATTGACCCGACCCGCGCGTGGTTCACCGACAAGTCGAAGGTCGGGGACAACCCGACGCTGCGCTGGCGCAACTCGCCCAGCTCCGTGCCGCTGATGGTGTGTAAAATATAGCCTTCGTTGGCCAAGCCGTGGCGGCCGGTGAGAATATAGCGCGGCTGGCCGTGCTCGTCTTTGACCACGCTCATGCCGGCGTCTTTGAGTGATTGCGCATCAATGTACAGTGCCATGTTGCGCCTCCTGATTCATGGCGATGGCCCAATCGATTGCCGTGGCCACGCCGTCTGCGGTGTTGCGGCCGGTTTGGCGCCAGGCGAGTTGGGTAATCGCCGGCACCGCGTTGCCCATGGCCACGCCGTACTTGGCCGCGCGAATCATCGATTCATCGTTATAGTTGTCGCCGATGGCCATGATGCCAGTCGGCGCGATGCCGCGCTGCTTGGCGTAGGCCGTCAGCGCGGTGCCTTTTTGCGCCGCGACGTTGTTGATTTCGAGATTATTGGGGGCGCTGCTGGTCAACACGAGGGCTGGATCTTGAGCCAAGGCCGCCTTGGCCGGCGCCAGCCGCGCCGGGTCGCCCGAGGCAAAGGCCAGCACCTTCATCACGCTGGTGCCTGGCGTGGCCAACACCGAGGCGTAGTCGGCGACGTAGTTGATGTTCATCAACTCCAACCGCGCGTTGGCCAAGTCGAGGGCGATGGCCATCGGCGTGCCGGGGTTCAGCGCGACCAGCAGCGCGGCGACGTTGTGCAGCCGCTCGCTGCGGCTGTTGGAGAAAATGCCGCGGTTAGTGACGAGTTCATAGTATAACCCTGCCGCGGTGAGCGCCTGCAAGGTGCGCGTCAAGGCCGCTTGCCCCAAGGGGAGGTTGACGACGGGCTGGCCGGCTTCGTCATACACCATGGCCCCGTTTAGCGTGATGAAGCCCACGGTCAAATCGTGGGCGGCAATTAGCGGCTGGGCTTCGCTGAGCCCGCGGCCGGTGGCGACCATAAAGGTGATGCCCGCGGCCTGCGCGCGCCGAATCGCGGCGGCGTTGCCGGCGGACACCGCCATTTGGTCGTTGAGCAAGGTTCCGTCCATGTCTGAAGCAATCAGGTTGATCATGTCGTGGCTCCTTTCCTTTCTACCAGTTTAACGCATGCGCGGCTTGCGTTAAACTAGTCACCAATGGAGGTGCGCGATGAAGACATTGATTCATAACGACTGGCAAACGGTGTTGGCGCCGGTGTTTGCCGGCCCCGAATACGCGCAGTTACACCAATTTCTCAAGGCGGAATACGCGAGCCATCAGGTGTATCCGGAGATGCACCACATTTTCCAGGCCTTTGAATGGACCAGCTTTGCCGACACCAAGGTCGTGATTCTCGGCCAAGACCCGTACCACAACCCCGGCCAAGCTGTCGGGGCGAGCTTTGCCGTGGCGCCAGGCGTGCCGCTGCCGCCGTCGCTGCAAAATATCTACAAAGAGTTGCAAAGCGACCTCGGCATCGCGCCGGTGACCCATGGCTACCTCAAGGCTTGGGCCGAGCAAGGCGTGTTGCTGTTGAACACGGTGCTCACCGTGCGCGCCGGCGCCGCCAATTCCCATCAGCACCACGGCTGGGAGACGCTGACCGACGCGGCAATCGCGGCGTTGGCCGACCGTGGCGGCGTGGTGTTTATTCTTTGGGGCAGCGCGGCCAAGGCCAAGCTGCCGCTCATCGACCAAACCAAAAACGGCGTGGTCACCGCGCCGCATCCCAGTCCGCTGTCCGCATATCGCGGGTTCTTCGGCAGCAAACCATTTTCCACGACCAATGCGCTGCTGCAGCAAATGGGGGAGCAGCCCATCGACTGGCGGCTGCCGACCACGCCGTGACGCTTGTGTCGCCTTGCACAATCAGGTATGATGGCACGGTAAGAAAACGCTTTTAATAATGGAGGGATCACCTTGGACCTGTTTGAGAGTTTACGCAAGAAAATTGACGGCAAACACCTGCGCATCGTCTTTCCCGAAGGCACCGATGCCCGTATTATTGGCGCAGCCGTGCGCCTCGCCTCTGACGGCTTGATTCAACCGACCTTGCTCGGCGACCCGGCGGCGATCACGGCGGCGGCCACCACGGCGGGCTTTGATCTCTCCCGCGTGACGTTGCGCGATCCGACCAATGACCCGCTGCATGATGACATGGTGGCGGCGTTTGTGGCGCGGCGCAAGGGCAAGGCCACCCCAGAACAAGCCGAGCAGCAAGTGCAAGACCCGAATTATTTCGGCACGATGCTGGTGTACATGGACGAAGCCGATGGCATGGTCAGCGGCGCCGTGCACTCCACTGCCGACACCGTGCGCCCGGCGCTGCAAATCATCAAGACCCGGCCGGGGGTGTCGCGGACCAGCGGCGCGTTTATCATGCAGCGCGGGCGCGACGAGCGCTATTTGTTTGCCGATAACGCCATCAACATCGACCCCGACGCGCAGGAGCTGGCCGAAATCGCCGTGGAGTCGGCGAAAACCGCGGCGTTGTTCGACATCGACCCGAAAGTCGCCATGCTGTCGTTTTCCACCAAGGGTTCCGCTAAGGCGCCGCAAGTCGATAAGGTCGTTGCGGCCACGGCTCGGGCGCACGAGCTGGCGCCGGAGTTGGCGCTAGACGGCGAGTTGCAATTCGACGCCGCCTTCGTGCCAACGGTGGCCAAGCTCAAGGCGCCGGCCTCACCGGTGGCGGGCAACGCCACGGTGTTCATCTTCCCGGACCTGCAATCCGGCAACATCGGCTACAAAATCGCCCAGCGCTTCGGCAACTTCGAGGCAATCGGGCCGATTTTGCAAGGCCTCAATAAGCCGGTGTCCGACCTGTCTCGCGGCGCCAATGAGGAAGACGTGTACAAGCTGGCCATCATCACGGCCGCCCAGAATTTGATCGAATAGGAGTCACCATGGAATTTGCCAATGAATCTGCCTTACAAGCTTACGCTGAGCGGCTCGCCCCGCAGCTTCAGCCCGGTGCGGTGCTGCTGCTTGACGGCGACCTCGGCGCGGGCAAAACGAGCTTCACGAAGGGCCTCGCCCGCGGGTTGGGCATCCAAGAGGTCATCAAAAGCCCAACGTTTACCATCGTCCGCGAATACGAATCTGGCCGCTTGCCGTTGTACCACATGGACATTTATCGCCTGGAACATGGCGGGGCGGCGGACCTGGGCCTAGAGGAATACTTTGAAGGCGACGGGGTGAGCGTCGTCGAGTGGCCACAGTTTCTCGGTGTGGCCATGCCCGAAGCCTACTTGTTGGTGCAGATCACAAAGGACCCGGCTGACGACGCCAAGCGAATCGTCAAGCTGACCGCGCATGGGGCGAAATACCAGGCGTTGGCCGCAATTCGCTAAAGCGGCAATTGCCCTCGAGCCACTCGTTGGCTCGGGGGTTTTTGTGTGCCGCGGCCGGCTCAGCGCGGTAGTTTTGAAAAAAAGTTTTAGAAAAATGCCCGATTCAAATATACAAAAATATTCTTCACGAATATACCCGCGAATCGCGGGCTAACCGCGGTTTGGCCAACCCTTTGCCCCTTCGCAATGCGCCAAAGGTGGGGTGGCCTGAAATATTCTTATCGGTTTAAATGAGCTTCAAGACCAATTTGCTCACCTGAGTCAGCAAAGGCGTCAAGACGGGGCGAGGATCGCTAGACTTTACCCGAAAATTGTGAGAATGTGAAGTAACATCATGTGATCAGCGCTCTGCGCTAATTGCAGCATCCGAATTGCTGGAAGCGTTGAGGCAGTGTGTGTCGTGGGGGCGACGCGCACTGCTGGTAAGCGCGCGACCATGCCGGATAAACGTTTGGGAGTGGCGGTTTTGGACAAAGAACACCTTCAGTTGCCGTGGCGCAAACTGGTGAAGCTTGTCGTGTTCGTCGCCGGGTTCGTGATTGGATCCGGCGCATTTTTGCGTGTGCATGCCGTGACCATCAAGCCGCAAGTCGACAGTTACTACGCGGCGCATGATGATCCAGCCGCCTCGGACTATACCATTACCAACGATGCGCGGTTTGACGAGTTCGGTGCCGCGCAGCGGTTCCACATTTTCACCAACTATTTAACTTCGGGAAATTCGTTTAGCGGCAATGTGGCCACGCAAGAAATTAATTTAACTTCTGGCAGCTTTAATGCTGGCGGCGGTGACTTTCACGATGTTGCCACCGAGCAGCCGTATTATTTTGGCCAAGTCGACGCCTTGCCGCAGTCGCCGGGGTTGAATACCGCGCTGCCTGGCGCCGGGGTGACGACCAACCCATTCATTGTGTTCGGCCCAGATGTCAAGTTGACGGACAACCACCAGCCCGATCGGATTCAGGTCAACGACAGCGACCTCACCGGGATGCAGGCGAGCACGGTGATTCACCAGGTGACCAAAGACCCTACGACGTATCTGGATTTTGCCAGCGAGTTCGGCCGGCTCACCAATCTGTCGGCGACCTTTGCCGCGCAAGCGCAAACCCGCGGCGCGGTGGAGGATACTGCCGCCAGCGATTCGAATCACCGCGTTTATGACGTGACTGGCGCTAAGCCCAGTTACCCCATCGTGGTCAATAAAGCTGGCGATGCCGGTGAAGGACTGGCCGGCGTCGCGTTTGATTTGTACAACAGCGACGGCACGCGGTATCTGGATGCGGCCGGCAAGCCCGTGGTGCTCAAGACGGATGATTACGGGCAGGCGCGCTACGCCATGCCGCAACCCGGCACCTATCAGGTCAAAGAAGTCCAAGCGCCAAGCGGCTATCAGCTGGACACGGTGATGCACCAAGTCACCGCCAACCAAGCCGACGCGATTTATCTGAACATGACCGCCGCCACTGCGCTTGGGGCCAGCGGCTCGTTGAGTCAGCTGATCATCAAGGGCATTTCGACAGCCGCCACCAGCGACAATGCCGGCACGGTCATCATCAATGTCGATTGCTCGGACTACTCGCTGGATAAGACTTACTCGTTTCCTAACGTGATTCTCGAAGACGCCAACGGCAAGCAATTGGATAATGAAGCGGCGGATAGCCGTGTGATCTGGAACTACTACAACGTCCCGGCGGCCGCCAAGCTCCCTAGCGATCCCAGCGGCAAGTTTGGCGACCACGTGCTAAAAATCGGGAACGATATTATTGCCGGGACGATTCTGGCGCCCACCGCCAATGTCGTGTTGACGGCACACTTGCACGGGATGATTGCCGCCAACAGCGTCGACATGAACAATAACTCCAGCGTGCGCATGCCGCTGACCATGCGGCTGTTCAACGGGGGCAACGACATCACCGTGGCCAACACCAAGTTGACGCAGGAATACACCGATTTTACAGTCACGAAAAAATGGGCGCCGCTGGCAAAGTACCTCGCGCCTTACACCGACCATTATCCTGACCTCCAGCTGACCCTGACCGCCAACGGCATTGCCACCAACATAAAGTTGCCGCTGACCACTCACGGCAGCAGCGGCACGGCCGTCTTTGCGCATCTGCCTGTGTACGAACCAAAAGCTAACGCGGCGCTGAATTTGTCGAAGACGCGGCTGCTCCAGGACTGGGTGGCGTGGAAATATTCGCCTTATCTCATCACCGATTTGGCCGAAGAAAAACAATTGGCGACCCTAGACGCCGATCCCAGCAAGCCGATCAAATATAGCGTGACCGAAACGCTCGGGGCTTCCTCGGTGGTGGCCACCAACACCTTTATCGGCCAGCTCACCGATACCGTGAATACCAACAATCAACAAAGTGCCAGCTTGACCAATCGCCAATACGGCTTGCAGGTGCAAAAGTTTGGCACGGATTCGGGCAGCGAGCCATTGGCGGCGACGTTCACGCTCACCAAAGCGGCCGGGGGCATCACCCAGACCGACGATAAAACGGCGACGCTGACCAGCAACGACAACGACACCCAAGCGTTGAGCCCTGGAACCTATACACTTGAGGAAACGCAAAGCCCGCCGGGGTATCGCCGCGATGCGACGCGTTATCACTTTATCCTCAGTCAGGCTGGCGAGTGGACCACGACTGACGGCCAGCCGCTGCCCACCACCGCGCCAAGTGCAACCGGGTTTTGGGTGACGGGGACCAACCTGTTGCACTTCAAGCAAGTGGATCCGCCGGTGTGGCAGGTCAAGCTGATCAAACAAGACGATGCTGATCACCAACCAGTGGCAGGCGCGACGTTCACGCTCAGCGCGTCCAAGCAGACGCTCAGCCAAGCAGACGGGCCCCTCACCACGGATACCCAAGGCTTGGCGAAGACGGCGATGGATCTTGGCGCCGGCACGTACACGCTGGTTGAAACCGCCGCGCCCAAGGACTACGCGCCGCAAACCGGCCAGGCAACCATCACGTTGGCAGACACCGGCGCGCCTCAGGTGAGCTTTGGTGGCGGCTTTGACGCCACCGCGAAGATTGATGGCCATGTTATCACAATCACCGTCGCCGAACGCAAGAAAGGGCAGCTGCCGGTCACTGGCGGCACCGGCTGGTTGTGGCCTGTGGTCATCGGCCTTAGCGCCGCATTACTTGGCGGCGGGCTAATGATTCGCTTCCGGAGTGGAGGTGAGGGCCGATGAAAACCAATTGGCTTATCGCGCTGACGCTGTTTGCTGGCCTGGGGCTAGCGGTTGAGCGGCCAGGGCCGGTCCGCGCGGCTACGACAGTCACCCTGCGCCGACCGGCAGTCGCGCATTGCCTGCAACCGCCAATCAGCGTTTATGCGGTGCCGGCGGCTAACCAGCTGACCGCACCGGCCGTCACCAAGTTAAATCAACAGTATCAAGCCATGGCGCCCGAGCAACTTAATTCCGCGGTGGCGAAGCTCAAGTCAGTCACCACGCTGCCGCCAAGCCAAACGACTTTTGCCGCGGTTTCCGGTCACGCTTACTTGGTGGTCGCCCAGGCCAAGCCGGAGCCGTTTGCGACCAAAGCTTGGCTGGGGCCGGCCGTGATCAAGGCGCGCCCTGGCTTAACGGTCAGTCCCAAAGGCAGTCGTGTCACGTTTCGCCCATATTTTTTCAAGGTTGATGAAACAGGCGCGCCGCTTGCCGGGGCCGCCTTCGCCTTAACGCGGTGGGTGGCAGGCAGGCGCGACTATCTCACCGCCACCGGCTGGCGGCCCACCGCTAAGCGGGCGTTGACCTGGTCGTCGCGCCGCAGCGGGCTGGTCGTCTATACCGGGCCGAAGCTGAGCCCGGGAAATTATGCCTTTAAGGAGGTGCGCGCGCCACGCGGCTATCGCATCTCGCCGACAGCGCGCCACGTTGCCTTGCACGTACCAACCAAGGGGGCGCTACAGGTGAACCAGGTCAGCCTGGCGCCATTGGTCAACGGCCATGTGTTGGCGGCCATGAACCGCGCCAGCGGTTTGGCCGTCGTCAACATGCGCGGCCATCCGCGCATGCCAAATACTGCCGGGCAGGCGCCGCACCAGCTGTGGCTGCCGCATGCCGGCGAGGCCAAAGCCGCGCTGGTCGGGCTGGGCGTCTGCCTGATCACCGGCGCATGGTGGTTGTGGCGGCGAAGCCGGTCAACAAGTTAATGTGGAAAATCAATGAAGGAGTGTCATAAAATGGGGTCTAAATTTAAACATCTTATCGCCAGCGTGTTACTAATCTTGCCGCTGGCCTTACAAGCTGCAGTCGGTGGCCAAGCGGTCACTGCCGCCGAAGCCACTGGGGACAACGCGTATATCGCGGTGCACAAGTTAGCGTTCAACGATGGCGCCAAAGTGCCAACGATTCAAAGTAGCACCACGCCGCTCACCGATCTGCAAGGCGGCCAGCTGATGAACGGGGTCGAATTTACGGCCTACGACGTCACCAGTGCCTACGATACGCTCAAAGGTAGTACTTCGGATCGCCAAACCGAACTGAAAGATCACGCCAGCAAGTATGCCACCAAAGACACGGTGTTCGACAAGCCGCAGACGACTGCAGGCACGGGGGATGCGGCCGGGACCGCGAACTTTACCTTGCCGGTTAAAACCGACGCGGGTAAATACGCGGTGTATCTGTTGATGGAAACCAAGTCCAAGACTGATTCGTCCGATAGCAATGTCACCACGGTTAAGGTGGCTGACCCGATCGTCTTGGTCATGCCGTTGACGGACAACGGGACTGCGGCTAAACCCGTCAACGTTTACCCGAAAAACGAAACCAAAACGGGTCTGACCAAGGACCTGACAGATCCTAAAACCGATGCCGATGCTACGCGCAAGGATGATCCGGCGGTCGCCAAAGCTTTAGGGGATACGGTCGACTACACGGCAACCGTGGTCGTTCCAAGCGATATCGCCAATCTGGACCAGTTTGTCGTCACCGATACCCCGCAAGTCGGGTTGAATATTGTGACAGATTCTGTGAAAATCAGCACCGCCACTGATGGTACTGACACAACGGCGTTACCAGAGGCGACAATTGCCTATACCGACGCCACCGCTGACCAAGGCGCTGGTTTTACAGCGACTTATCAGCCGGCAGACCTCGCAAACTTCGCCGGCAAGACCCTGACCTTGACTTATTCCGCCACAATCAATAAGTTGTTGATTCCAGGCGGCACCCTCTTGACCAACAAGATTAAGCTGAACAACCAGCCTAACATCACCTCTAAAACCAACGTCACGACCGGTGGGGTGAAGTTCGTTAAGCAAGATGCCGATGATAGTACCAAGCTCCTGCCAGGCGCTGAATTTATTGTCCTCAATAGCGATAAATCCAAGTACCTCACCAAAACCGGCACAGATGGTACTGATGCCAAATATAGCTGGGCCGATTACAAGGCCGGCCAGACTGATTTTGCCGCCAACGTGGTCAAGCTGACTTCCGATGATAAAGGGGCCTTTGCAATCACCGGGCTGGCCTATGGTGCCTACCACCTGGTCGAAACCAAAGCGCCAGAAAAGTATGCCGTTGCGCAAGATCCGTATGACTTCACGGTCACCTCAACCTCGTACACGAAAGATGACCCGATTGTGGTCAAGGATGCGCCAAAAGGGCTCTTGCCTGCCACCGGCGGGATGGGGATCTATCTCATCATTTTGATCGGGTTAGCGTTGATCGCAGCCGGTTATGCCTTCCTGCGTCACGGCAAGCATCGCCATCAGGAAGTTTAATGAAACCAACCAGGCCGGAGCGACGCGCTCGGGCCTGGGTTGGCTGATCGAGAAAGGAAGCCACTCATGCCGAAGCGTCGTCCGCAACACCAACCCCAGCTGATTACCCAGCTCTTCGCGATGTTGTTGCTTGTCGTCGGCGTCGGCGTCGCGCTGTACCCGTTTTATTCCGGTGCGCTGAACACCATGCTCGACCGGGCCCGGGTGGCGCAAGTCGATCGCGAAAATCAGGCCACCGCTAAGCAACAGCGAGCCGCACTGGCCAAGACCAACGCGATGCTGAAGAAAAATGGCCTGCACGCGGATGCCGACCCGTTTTCGGGGTTGTCGAAGAAGCAGAAGGTCAATCTCCACAAAGACCAGATTGGGTCGTTGACCGTGCCGAAGCTCAAGCTGACGGTGCCGGTGTTTAAGACCTTAATCGATGAGACGCTGGCTATCGGCGCCGCGGTGGTGCCGGGCACCGACATGCCCATCGGTGGCCTCAACACGCACACGGTCATTGCCGGCCACCGCGGGTTGGTCGACCGCCGCTTGTTTCGCGACCTCAACCACCTGAAGCGAGGCAACCTGTTCGTGTTCAAGGTGGCAGGCAGGCACCTGGCCTACCGGGTGTTTCGCATTCAAGTCGTGAAGCCAAGCGACACCGAGATTTTGCGCCACGAACCCGGGCAGGACCTGGCGACGCTGGTGACGTGCACGCCATATATGATCAACTCGCACCGCCTGTTGGTCACCGGCCGCCGCGTGCCGTATACACCGGCGGTTGCCAAGGCGGTGGCCGCGGCCAAACGTGCCGAATGGCGGCAGCAGCTCGCCATCTTGATCGCGATTTTGGTCGGGCTGCTGGCGTTGTTAGGCGTCCTTGGTCGCTACTGGCACGCGTTATTACTCAAGCGTCACCGCTTCGACTTGAGTTTTGTTCAAGTCGATGGCAATGGCGCGCCAGTGGCGGGGAGTGGGTACACCCTGACGAATCGCCGCGGCCACGCCGTGTATCGCCACGGCCAGCCGCTGATGGTGACCACTGATGCCGCGGGCCAAGCGACGATCACGCACTTGCCCGGCGGCCGCTACCGTCTGCAAGCGGCAGACTGGTCGGTGAGTTGCGGGACGAAAAAGTTACAGCAGCGCACCGGGTCATTCTACCCGACCAAGGCGCAAGCCACCCAGGTGCAATGGGTGAACCACGATCACTGGCAAATTCAGCGCTAACGCAAAATCCGTCTATCCTGGTTACAGGATAGACGGATTTTTTTGCCTTGCGCCGCTTATTTGCTGGTGCGCAATAGCGGGTTCAAGCGGGCCATGCCAAACTCGAGGCCTTGTTGCAACAAGATGCGCGCACAGGCGTAGCTGTCTTGCAAGGCGTTGTGGTGATGCGCCAGCGGAATGTGCATCGCCGCGCTCACCGTGTCCAGCCGATAATTCGGCAAACCAGGCAAGAGCGCCTTGCTGGTTTTCACCGTGTCGATGACTTGGTAATGCGGCACCGGCAAGTCGTAGCGCTCGAGGCTGCGGCGCAACACCGACACGTCAAAGGGCGAGTTGTGTGCCGTGACGATGCTGGTGGGCGTGAACAGGGCTTGAATGTGCGGCCACAGCGTCGCAAAGTTCGGCGCGTCTTGCACCATCGCCGGGGTGATGCCGTGAATGCCAATGTTGGCGCCGTCGAAGCTGTCCTCCGGGTTAATCAGGGAATAAAAGCTATCGACGATGCGGTTTTGCCGCACCACGACCAGCGCCACGGAGCAGGCCGAGGCGCGCTTGCGGTTGGCGGTTTCGTAATCCATTGCGATAAAATCCATGGGTACTCCTTTTTACTGCAACAAGTCGCTAGTCGTAAGCTCGACGGGGCAGTGGTCGCTGCCGAGAATTTCGTCGTGGATCTTGGCGTCTTGCATGAAGTCGGTGAACGCGGTGCTGCCGACGAAGTAGTCGATGCGCCACCCGGCGTTGCGGGCGCGGGCGTTAAAGCGATAGCTCCACCAGGAATAGGCGTCGGTTTGGTCGGGGTAAAAATGCCGAAACGAATCGACGAACCCGGCGGCTAATTGCTTGGTGAAGTCCGCGCGTTCCTCGTCGGTGAAGCCGGCGTTGTGGTGGTTACTCGTCGGGTTCTTCAAGTCGATGGCTTCGTGTGCGACGTTCAAATCGCCGCAATACACCAGCGGCTTTTTGGCGGCTAATTCGCTGGTGTAGGTGAGCCAGGCGGCGTCCCAGGCTTGGCGGTAGTCCAGCCGCTTGAGTTCGCTGCCGGAATTCGGGGTGTACACCGTAATCAAGTAGAAGTTCGGATACTCCAGCGTGATCACGCGGCCTTCATCGTCGAATTCGGGCACTCCGATGCCATAGGTGACATTTTGGGGTTCGTGCTTGGTGAAAATCGCCGTGCCGGAATAGCCCTTGCGCTCGGCGTAGTTAAAGTACTGGTGATACCCCGGCAGGTCGAGGACCGCTTGGCCGGCTTGCATCTTAGTTTCTTGAATGCAAAACCAATCGGCATCCAGCGTCTTGAAGGTTTCCTCAAAGTCTTTTTTCAACACGGCGCGTAAGCCGTTAACGTTCCAAGAAATTAATTTCATGTGCCACCCCTCCGCAGTTTGTTGTCGCCTCAATTGTACAAGAGTTCTGGTCCCAGCTCAAACCGCCGTTTATGTTAAGATAGGAGTGCAAATTACCTGAAGGGAACTGATCGCGTGACTGCAAGCTTGTCTGGTTTGCGCTGTTTAACCAATGAACCACTTTCACATTACACCTTTACCAAAACTGGCGGCCCGGCCGACTTGCTGGTGTTTCCCGCCAGTGTCGACCAGGTGCGTCAGGCGTTAGCCTACGCCACCGCGCAACAACTGCCGGTGACGGTGATCGGCAACGCCTCGAACCTAATCGTGCGCGACGGCGGCATCGCCGGGCTGGTCATGATTTTAACGGACATGACCAATATCACCAGCACGGCCACCACCGTCACCGCGGCGGCCGGCGCGCGGCTGATCGACACCACCGAGGCCGCGTACCAGGCGGGGCTCAGCGGCTTGGAGTTTGCCGCGGGCATTCCCGGCTCCGTTGGCGGCGGCGTGTTCATGAACGCCGGGGCGTATGGCGGCGAGGTCAAGGACGTGCTTCAAAGCGCCACCGTGATGACCCCGGCCGGCGAGGTGCAAACTTATTCGGCGCAGGACTTGGCGTTTTCTTATCGGCATTCGCTGGTGCAAGACACCGGCGACGTCATCCTGGCGGCAACGTTTGCCTTAACGCCAGGGGACAAGCCGGCGATTCGCGCGGAAATGGATCACTTAAACGCCTTGCGCGCGGCCAAGCAGCCGTTGGAGTACCCGTCATGTGGGTCGGTATTTAAGCGGCCCAAGGGCTACTTCGTCGGGCCCTTGATTCAACAGGCGGGCCTGCAGGGCAAGCAAATCGGCGGTGCCCAAATCTCCGAAAAGCACGCGGGCTTCATCGTCAACCGCGGCGGGGCCACCGCCACGGATTACCTGGCGGTGATTCACCTCGTGCAAACCACCGTGTTCGCCAAGTTCGGCGTGCACCTGGAACCTGAAGTGCGCATCATCGGGCACACTCACTCGGTAGACGAATAGAAGGGAGGCGTCGGCATGGTCGTCGTTGAAACAGTTTTGATTCTTGTCGCCTTGGTCATTCTTAGCAACATCATCAGCCACTATGTCGTCGCCATCCCCGTGTCGTTGATTCAAGCCGGCCTCGGCGTGATTGCCGCGTTGGTGTGGCACTTCGAGCTGGACATGGCCACCGATTGGTTCATGTTGCTGTTCATCGCGCCGATGCTGTTTAACGACGGCCAGCATTTTCCTAAGCGCGAGTTGTGGGCGCTGCGCGGGCCGATTGTCGGCAACGCCATTTTCCTGGTGTTCCTCACCACGGTGGTTGGCGGCTGGTTCATTCACTGGCTGATTCCGGGCTTGCCGCTAGCGGCGAGCCTGGCGCTGGCCGCCATCATGTCGCCCACCGACCCGATTGCCGTGCAGTCGCTGGCCGCGCGCATTCATTTGCCCAGCCGCATCTTGCATTTGGTCAGCGGCGAAAGCCTAATCAACGACGCCAGCGGGCTGATTGGATTTAAATACGGCATCGCCGCGGCCTTGACCGGGACCTTTGCCTTTGGTCGCGCGGTGGGGGACTTTATTTATATCGGAATCGTCGGCGCATTGGCCGGCGCGATACTGATGGCCATCATCAACGGCCTGCGCGGCTGGCTGCTGCAGCAAGGCATCAACGACGTCATTTTGCATACCGTGTTGAACCTGGTGACGCCGTTTGTGATTTACCTCGTGGTCGACGAAATGCTACACGCCTCCGGGGTGATTGCGGTGGTCGTCGCCGGCTTGCTGAGCAACACCCGCGGCAACCGCTACTTGTTGGCGCTACCCGAGCTGCGCATCGTCTCGGCGCGCACCTGGGACATCGTGGTGTACGTGCTGAACGGCATCATTTTCCTGATTCTTGGCATCGAGTTGCCGGTAGCGATGAGCGCGGCGATCACCGCGCGCAGCGTGCACACCGGCCGGGCCTTGTTCGACGTGGTGGCCGTGTACGTCGTGGTGCTTGTGTTGCGCGTGTTGTGGACTTACGGCTACATGTGGGTCGGCAAAAATAGCGTGCAGCCGTCGTGGCGCACCGCGTGGATTTCCGGCGTGTCCGGCGTCCGCGGCGCCATCACCGTCGTCGGCGTGCTGGCTGTGCCGCTGACGCTAGGCGATGGCACACCGTTTCCCGAGCGCAACTTGATGCTGTTTGTCGCGGCCGGGTACGTGGTGTTGAGCCTGATTGCCGCCGTCGTGTTGTTGCCGCTATTGACCAATGAACATTTGACCTTGCAGCTGCGCGGGTCGCGCATCAGCGCCGACCCCGATGTCACCCCGGAAGCCGAAGCGGCGCCGCGGCGCATCAGCCTGCCGCAGGCGCAGCGCTTCTTGTATCAAACCGCTGTGCGGCGCGTAGAAAGCGAGCGGCGCGAGGACAATCAAAAACCGGCGCTCGATTTGATCAGCGAATATCAGCACCAGCTTCGGCGCCTCGAGTTGGCCGAAGCCGACGAAGGGGAGCTGCCGAGCATCGTCCGGGATGAGCTGATGCTGCGCGTGGTCGGTTTACAAGGCGAGCTCGGTGCGTTGCAGGACCTGCAGGCGGCCGGCACGATTGACGCGACGCAATACGCGAAAAATGAACGTGCCTTGCGCCACCGCTTGGCCGAGTTGGAGCTGTTGCGCGATGCCGCCGGCGGGGTGCCGCTGCGGGTGCGGCTGAGCAAGTGGCATCGCTGGTGGCAGGTGCTGTGGGCGCGCATCTTGCGCCGCCGGCAGCCGGCGCGCTACGCTGCGCAGCTCGCCACGGAAAAAGCCTTAGCCAAAGGCGGCCTCAAGCACCTTTCCGCGTTTTTAAAGCAGCCGGAGCAACGCAAGCGCGGCTACAATCGCCAGGTGATTTACACTCTGATTGTCCAATACCGCAACCGTATCGCGAGCGTCAAGGCGATCAACGAATTGAAGAGTACCCGCTATGAGCACGAAATTGCCCGCCTGCGCGCCGTCGCCTTGGCCGCCGAGCGCGCCGCGATTCACGAGCTGTTGGAACAAGGCTACATTTCCACCAGCATGGCCCAGCAGCTGAACCAAAGCGTCAACTACACCGAAAGCGCCGCGGCGATGTCAGCCGTGGAAGCCTAATCGATTTTAGGCAAAAAAAAGCCGTCGCGCTTGGCGACGGCTTTTCCTATGGCATCAAGGTGACGAGGCTGGCCAGTACCACGCCACCGGCTGCGACGGCCACCGCAAAGTCGCCGTAGCGCCACCAGCGCGTCGTGCTGGCACTCAAGGTGGCGAACACCCCGCAAACCACCGCGCCGGCCACGACGCCCCAGTGCCAGCCGGTGGCCAACCAGAAGTGGTTGAAAACGAGTAACGCCACGCCGCAACCGCCGGCGAGTATCCCGACGGCGATTGCGGTGATGAACGTTTGGTGAAAGTGTGTCATCGCGCGCCCTCCTTGCCTAGATTGTACGCGGCCACAGCGGAATCAGGCAACGATTTAGGCTTCGGGGAACCAACCGTGGCGGCGTAGCGTCTGGAATAAGTCGCCGCGGCGATCCGTCGGGGCGTTGGTGGCGCTGCGAGTCAACAACGCGCTAAACGTGTCGGCGCGTTGGTTGAAGTCGCGGCCGGCATAATACGTCGCCACCACCGGATCGTAGGCGTGCATTTCTGCGGCCAGCTCCGTCGGCAAGGCGTAGCGGTTGGTAAACTGGGTGAGGGCCGCCGGCAACCGCGGCTTTTGCTGCACAATTTTAGCGGGGTGGCCGACGAGCAGCCCGAGAATCGGGAAAGTCAGGTCCGGCAAGTCGAGCAGTTCATACAGGCGCTCGGCATCGTTTTGAATGCTGCCGAGTATCACCGCGCCTAACCCCAGCGACTCGGCGGCGTTCACCGTGTTCTGCACGGCCAGGGTCGCGTCCGCTGCGCCTTGCAGGAACTTGTCCATGCTACCGAGGCGGGTGGGGGCAGTGGTGTGCAAGGCTGCGACTCGACTGGCGCGGTATTGATCGACGACGAAAATTAGCAACTCGCCAGGACCGGCGACATAGGCCTGGTGGCTGACCCTGGCGATTTCGGCTTGCAAGGCGCGGTCGGTGATGCTGATGACGCTAAAGCTTTGCAAATATTGGGAGCTGGCCGTTTGCCGTGCGACGGCCAACAAAGTCTCGCGGGTGCTGGCGCTCAGTGGCTCGTTGGTGAAATCGCGAATGGAGCGGTGGGCCAATTGGTGGGTGATCGTCTCATTTGATGTCATGAATTAAGTCTCCTCTGGTGGGTAAGTCCTCGATGCCGAGCATGTCTAGCGGCGTCATGAAGCGTGTCTTCATGACAATCGCCGTGATGGTTTCCGGCGACACGGGATCCGCTTGGCGCAGCCAGCATTTAATGATGTCGAACAATCCCGAGATGATGAGCTCCCAAGCAAACTCGGTGGGCAACGCCGGCGTCAGCTGGCGCGTGCCCTTGATGTGGTACACGGCGGTGCTGATGGCGTCTTTGACGATGCGCCGCAGCCGCGGCTCGAACTTGGGGTCGCCATTGGGGCCGAACAACACCTGAATCAAGCCAAACTCGTTGGCCACAAACTCGATGATGCTGGCGACTGTGTTCAACGAATAAATCCCGTTGGTGCGCAGCGACTCCAGCGTCAAGGAATCGGCCAGTTCGTGCAGCAGCTGGTCGAGCTGGCTGGCCAAGTCGTCTTCGTAGCTGGTCAACAGCGCGTACTTATCCACGTAATGGAGATAGAAGGTGCCGCGGTTGATGTGGGCGGCGCGGGTGATGTCGCTGATGGTCACTTGTTCAAAGCTGGTTTGGTTCAACAGGCCAACGAATGCGGCCTTGATTTTCACTTCGGTTGAATTAGCCATGGGTGTTTCCTCCTGTGCTCAGTGTCCCACTTTCAAAATAAAAATCAACAGTCTGTTGATTTAGCCAAGGCAACGCGCGCAAGGCCTGCAGCAGATTCCTCAACGATTTTCTGAAAATTGTTGATTGCGTCAGCGGCCTGAGGCGCATAAGATAATTTACTGAACACGGTGTTGAGTTTTTCAATCTGCACCGCCGCATCTAGGGCACGTCTAGTTAACAGCAAAGAATGAACGGGGAGAATTGCATGAAGAAGTTTTTACAGTATCACGTTGGCAGCTTAGTCGCCTGGATCGTGGTGCTCGTCATCGCCTTCGGGTTGATGCCGAACACCAGCGCCTTGGTTCGCGATCAAGGCGCGACCAAAGTGCCGAGCGACATGCAAAGCCAAGTCGCCACGGCGATTCAAAATAAGTGGGGACACGGCCAAGACAACACGCGTCAAGTCGCCGTGGTGTTTAGCAATGGCAACCACCGGCTAACCGCCGACCAAACGCGCGCGATCAATGCCACCGTCAACCGTCTGCAGGACAACCGCAGTCAGTATCACATCAAGTCCATCTTAGCGCCGACGGATAATGCCGAAACCAAGAAGCAGCTGATTGCCAAAGACGGCACGACGCAAATCGTGCAACTGATGGTGGGCAAGCAGCAAACCGTGCGGCAAATGACCAACGCCATCACCAAGGCGGCCAAAACCAGTGGCGTCACCACCTACGTGACCGGCGGCGATATTCTCACCGACGACTTTTCGCAAGCCACCGAGGAAGGCATCAAAAAAACCGAGGTCATCGCTGCGATTTTTATCTTCATCGTCTTGATCATCGTTTTCCGCTCGCCGGTGGTGCCGGTGATTTCCCTGGGGATGGTCGGCGTCGCCTTGATGACCAGCATGAGCCTCGTGTTCAACCTGGCCAAGTGGTTCAATTTTCCGATCAGCTCCTTTACTCAGGTGTTCATCGTCGTCATCCTGTTTGGGATTGGTACGGATTACAACATTCTCTTGTACGACCAGTTCAAGGCGTCGCTGTCGCATGGCCACAGCGCCGTCGAAGCGACCAAGCGCTCGCGCAAAGTCGCCGGGCGGACCATCTTGTACAGCGGCTCCAGTGTCTTGATCGGCTTTTCCGCGTTGGGGTTGGCCAACTTCTCGATTTACAAGTCCGCGGTGGGCGTGGCCATCGGCGTGGCCGTGTTGCTCATCGTGCTGTTGACCTTGAATCCGTTTTTCATGGCCGTGTTAGGCAAGAAGATGTTTTGGCCGATCAAAAACTTCGACGGCGCCTCGCACAGTAAGCTGTGGGAATGGTTGTCGGCCCATTCCGTGTTGCATCCGCTGATTGCCTTGGGCATCACGGCGCTGTGCGCGCTGCCGATGCTGTTCATGTATAACGGCAAGCTGAACTACAACACCGTCGACGAGCTCAGCAGCAGCGTGCCGGCCAAGCAAGGCTTCCAAGTCATTCAGACCCATTTTTCCAAGGGGATGGCCGAGCCGAACACGCTGTACATTCGCAGCAACAAGCGCCTGGATCAAAATCAGTACCTGAAAACCATCGATCAGCTGACGCGCAAGCTCAAGCAGGAACCCGGGATCAAAACCGTGGCCTCGGTCACCCAGCCTGGTGGCAGCGAGGTCAAGGCCTTGTACGTCAAGCAGCAGCTGAAAACCGTGACCACCGGCATGACCGCCGCCCATCAGGGGTTAGGCACCATCAATAAAGGCCTGACCAGCGCCAACCAGCAATTAGCCGGTGCCGATATGCAAAGCGGCCTGACTGGCGTCAAGCAACTGATTACCGGCAGTAACCAACTCATCGCCGGCGTCGATACCTTACAAAGCGGCGCGGGCCAGTTGAATAGCGGGGCCTGGCAACTAACCTCCGGCCTGGATCAGTACACCGGAGCGGTGGGGCAGATTAATTCCGGTGCCGCCCAACTCACCGCCAACTCCGCGGCGTTGCGCGCCGGCGCCAATCAGCTCAACAGTTCAGTCGCCAGCCTCAGCGGGCTAGGTAGCCAGCTCACCACGGCGCAACAAAGCCTGGCGCAGCTGCCGGCGATGCAGCAAGAAATCACGACGATTCAAACTGAACTGGCGGCGCAACCGAACCTGAATGCCGACTTGGCCAAGGCCATTACCTTGCTCGACAGCCTGGACAGCGCCCGCGACCAAATCACGAGCCTGACGACGCAAGCCAGCAGCCTCGGCACGATGCTGAGCACGACGAAGACCACGTTGACCAGCGTCGGCGTCAACGACGTGATGGCGTCCATGGGCGACAAGCAAATCATCAAACAGGCCCAGTCGATTGTTTCGGACACTAACGCCAGTGCCGATTCGAAAAAGGCCGCGCAAGCCATCATCGATCAAGCCAATAAGAATATTGATCAGCGTCTGACGGTCAACACACAGAAACTGACCGCGTTAAACGACGCAACCAAAAATATCAGCCTGCCAAACAGCCAGACCCTCACTGCGTTGACTGCCCAGCTGCCAAGCGCCGACCAAGTCAAGCAAATGAAGGCTGAGCTAACCACCGCCCAAACGGTGTTGAAGCAATCCAACACGCTCATGACCAACGCCAGCCAACTTACGGCCAGCGCCGCCAGCTTGTCTAAGCTGATGGCAGACTTGCCGAGCTTGATGAAGCAGTTGAGTCAGGTGCAAACCTTGGCCAATGGCATCGTCACCTACACCAATGGCGTCGATACCTTAGCCGGCGGCACCCAACAGTTGGCCAGCAAGTCCGGCCAGTTGACCACGGGGGCCGACCAGCTGCTGGCCGGGACGAATACGTTGACCAACAGCGTGCCGGCTTTGCGTAGCGGGCTCGTGCAAGAACGCGATGGTCAGCAAACCATGTACACGACTTTGGCCGGCTTGGTCGGACAAATGGGCAAGCTGCAAACCGGTTTGAGCCAAGCCACCGGTGGCCTATCTAAGATCGATCACGGTGTGGTGTCGGCCAACGATTACCTCGGTGGCCTGCGCCGCTCGGCTTCGACGAAAGAATTTTATATTCCAACTAGTGTGTTGACCAGCAAGACCTTCAAGCCGGCGCTCACGCAGTACCTGTCCGAAGACAAAAAGGCCACACAGTTGACCATCGTCTTTGACACCGATCCAAGCAGTGCCGCTTCCCTGGACAAGGTCAACGCCTTGCAAAAAGAAGTGAAGAACCAGCTGAAGGGGACGCCGCTGGCCGGCTCAACGGTGGCCATCGGTGGGCAAACTGCCTTTACCGCAGATACGCGCGCCGTTGCCTCCAAGGACTTTATCCGCACCGCGGCCATCATGCTGATCGGTATCGCCATCGCCTTGATGGTGATCACCCGCTCGCTGTTGCAGCCGATTTACATCTTGGGCACCTTGCTGTTGGCCTACATCAGCTCGTTGACCTTGACGCGGCTGTTGAGCCATGTGGTGCTGGGCCAAGATTACCTGACTTGGAACACGCCGTTCTTCGGCTTCATCATGCTGGTAGCGCTGGGCGTGGATTACAGCATCTTCTTGATGATGAAGTACCGTGAGTTTGGTCCGGACACGCCTGGCGCCAGCATCACGCGCGCCAGCGGCATCATCGGCGCCGTCGTCATTTCTGCGGCGGTGATTCTCGGTGGGACCTTTGCCGCCTTGATTCCATCCGGCGTCTTAACGTTGATTCAAGTCGCGTTGACTGTCATGATCGGTTTGGTCATCCTGGTCGTCTTCTTGCCGATTACGTTGAGTGCCGGCATCCGGCTGACTTATGGCAAAGCCAAAACGAAATAAGCACGACGAAACTGGTGCGTCTGACGCACCAGTTTTTTTCTAGATTAAGTTGACAAATGTAGACGAAACCAATAAACTATATTTGTAAACGAAAGGGGCGAGCGTGATGGCAGTAGAAGCAACGGCGATGTCGCCGAGCGAGTGGGAGGTCATGCGAGTCGTGTGGTCGACGCGCGATCCGGCCACACCGAACATCGTCAAGACGGTGCAGCAAAAACGCGACTGGAGTGAATCGACGATCAAGACGTGGTTAGGCCGACTGGTGAAAAAAGGGCTGTTGACCACCAAGCGGGTCAGCCACAGTTACGTCTACACCCCGACGATCGCCGAGGTGCCGGCGATGAAGCAAACCGCCGGCGAGCTGTTCGACCACTTGTGCGCCATGAAAAAAGGCACGGTGATTGCGGATCTGGTGACGAACACCGAGCTCAGTCGGCGCGATATTGAACAGTTACAGCAAATTCTGGCCGCCAAGTTACCGACGGCCCCAGAAAGTATCCCGTGCAATTGCATGGGTGAAGGAGCGTGTGCACATGATTAAAGCAATGGTATTGTTGGTTGGCTTAGCCGTGATTGGGTTTATCCTGTGGTGGTTCTTCGGCAAGCATGCCGTAGCCACCGCGACCGGCGATGCCAAAGCTGCCGTGCAGCGGATTGCCGTCACCGTCAAAGGGGGCTATTCGCCGGAACAAATCGTCTTGCATCAAGGCGTCCCGGCGGTATTGACCTTCACCCGAGTTGACCCAACGACTTGTTTGGACCACGTCGTTTTTCCTGATTTTGGGGTGAACGCCGAGTTGCCGCTGAGCCAACCGCAGGAAATTAAGATCGATACCAGCAAGCCAGGCGATTATACCTGGGCCTGCGGGATGGATATGTTCCATGGCAAGTTAACGATTGACTAGGCGCAAGCCGGTCGGAAGGAAGTGAGCGCATGAATGTGACGAAGCGGTTTTGGTTGTCATTTTGGTTGTCGCTGCCGATGCTGGTGACGATGGTGTTGATGTTATTTCACATCATGATTCCCGGTAACGACTGGCTTCAGCTGATTTTGACCACCATCATCATGGTAGTATCGGCGCGGCCGTTTTGGCAAAGCGCGTGGGCAAGCTTCCAGAAGCATCATGCCAACATGGACACCCTGGTCGCCATCGGCACGGCGACGGCGTACTTCTATAGCTTGTACGCGATGGCTAACCACCTGCCCGTGTTCTTCGAAAGCGCCGCGTTCGTGACTGCGTTTGTGTTGTTGGGGCAGGTCTTTGAGGAACGCATGCGGAGCCAAGCCGGGTCGGCGGTGGCCAAGCTTGTCGACTTGCAGGCCAAGGTCGCCACGGTAATTCGTGACGGCCAACCCTTGCAGGTGCCAGTGACTGAGGTGGTGGTCGGCGACACGGTGCAGGTCCGGCCCGGGGAAAAGGTGCCGGTAGATGGCGAAATCGTGGCTGGCACTAGCCACATCGACGAATCCATGGTGACCGGTGAGAGCATGCCGGTGAAAAAAGCGGCTGGTGATCACGTGATCGGCGCCACGATTAACGGCGACGGCCAGCTGACGTATCGGGCGACCAAGGTTGGCAAGGATAGCATGCTGGCGCAAATCGTCGAGTTGGTGAAAACGGCGCAAACCAGTCGAGCCCCAATTCAAAAGCTCACCGATCGCGTGTCAGACATTTTCGTGCCGGCCGTCTTGATCCTGGCGATTGTGACCTTTCTTGTGTGGTACGTCGTGATTGGGGCCAGTCTCGCGAATGCCTTGATCTTTGCCGTCTCTGTCGTCGTCATCGCTTGCCCATGCGCGCTGGGGTTAGCGACCCCAACCGCGTTGATGGTCGGCACCGGCCGCGCCGCTAAGCTTGGCATTTTGATTAAAAACGGCGAGGTGCTGGAAACCGTACCGACGCTGAAGACTGTGGTGTTTGATAAAACCGGGACGATTACAGCAGGCAAGCCGCAGGTCACCGATATTATCGGTGGGGCGGCCGTCCTGCCAGTGGCTGCTGCCCTTGAGGCACAGTCCGATCACCCGTTGGCCAAGGCCATCACGGCTGCGGCCACCGCCGCAGGAATTGCCCCGGCTGCCGTAACTAATTTTCACGCTGTTGCCGGTAAAGGCGTGGCTGCGCAATTGAACGGGCACACCATTACCATCGGCAACGCCATGACCGCCACGGCGTTGCCTGCCGCGCTGGCCACCGCGCAGCGGCGACTTGAAGCGGCGGCAAAAACGGTTGTGGTTGTGTGGCAAGACGACGCCGCGCTGGGCTTGATTGCCATTCAAGACCGGCCGCGTGCGACTAGCGCCAGCCCGATTGCCGCGTTGCACGACCAGGGCTTGCGAACCGTGATGCTGACCGGCGACAATCAGGCAGTAGCGACGGCCATTGCCCAACAGGTTGGCGTCAAGGAAGTCATCGCCAACGTCTTGCCAGCGGATAAGGCAGCGACGATCCAGCGGCTGCAAGCCGCAGGACCGGTGGCGTTCGTCGGCGATGGCATCAACGACGCGCCGGCGCTGACCACGGCTGATGTCGGCATCGCCATGGGCGGTGGCACCGATATTGCCATCGAAGCTGGGGGCATCGTCTTAGTCAAAAACGACTTGCGCGACGTCGCGTTGGCGTTGGCATTGGCTAAGAAAACCTTCAACCGCATTCGCTTGAACCTCTTCTGGGCGTTTATCTACAATGTTTTGGGGATTCCCGTCGCCGCGGGCTTGTTCTACGCCGTCGGGTTGGCCCTGTCGCCTGAACTTGCCGGTTTGGCGATGGCATTTTCCTCGCTGTCCGTTGTGACGAGTTCCGTCTTATTGAACCGAGCCAAGCTACCCACGATGCAAGCCGCGTAATTAGAATCATTGGCCGCGATAATCGAAACGATTATCGCGGCCTTTTTGTTCGGCTTTTTCCTTTGATAAACACGAACGATTGATAGTGAAAACGATACAATAGTTCTTGATAAACCAGTTTCAGCATGCTAGACTCACGGTATCTCAAGTGAAAGCAGGTGCTTCCGTGAAAGTGGCAATTGTGATGGGGTCAACCTCCGACTGGCCGACCATGCAGGCAGCGGCAAAGCAATTAACCGAGTTCAAGATTCCCTACGAAAAGCGCGTCATTTCGGCTCACCGGATGCCAGATGAACTTGCGCGGTTTGCCAAAGCGGCCCGGGCCAATGACGTGGCAGTGATCATTGCCGGGGCAGGCGGGGCGGCGCATTTGCCGGGCATGTTGGCGGCCAACACCACTGTGCCCGTCATCGGGGTACCGGTGAAAACCCGAACATTATCGGGTGTCGACTCGTTGCTGTCTATCGTGCAGATGCCGGCAGGCGTGCCAGTGGCGACCATGGCCATCGGTGAGGCCGGCGCGACGAACGCCGCATTGTTCGCGGCTGCGGTGCTGGCTGTGAGCGATTCGGCGGTGGCGCAGACCTTGGCGGCTTATCGCGCCGCGCAAACCTGGCGCGCCAGCGAAAGCGAGGCGACGCTGGATGACTGAGCAACTATTGCCACCGGCGACCATCGGCATCGTCGGTGGGGGCCAGCTGGGCCGCATGTTGGCTCAAGCCGCCAAGACGATGGGCTACACGGTCGGTATTCTCGATCCGACGCCCAACGCGCCGGCCGCTCAGGTCGCCGACTGGCAGTTGACCCGCGAGTTTGCCGACACGGACGCCCTAATTGCCTTTGCCAAGCGCTGCGATCTCTTAACCTATGAATTTGAGAATGTCGACTTGCAGGCGCTGGAAGCGGCGAGTCAATTCGCCGCCTTGCCTCAAGGCACTGAGCTGCTGCGGCTCACCCGTGACCGGCGGGTGGAAAAAGCGTTTCTCGCGCGTCACGGCTTACCCACCGCCCCACACGCGACGGTGGCGGATGCGGCGGCATTACCCGCAGCAATCGCGAAAGTGGGCTATCCAGCGATTTTGAAAACGGCGACCGGCGGCTACGACGGCCACGGGCAAGTCGACATCAATCAACCCGAAGATATCCCCGCGGCTGCCGAATTAGCCGCAAACGGGCCATGCTTACTCGAAGGTCGGCTGACCTTTATCCGGGAGCTGGCGGTGATGGTGACCCGTACCGCTGCTGGCGAAGTCCGGGTGTTTCCGGTGGTGGAGAACCGCCACCGGAACCATATCTTGCACCTGACCTTGGCGCCGGCGCCGCACCTGACTGCTGCGTTAACCGAGCAAGTGACGAAGATTGCCACGACAATCGCGACGGCACTGCAGTTACGCGGCGTGCTCGGCGTCGAGTTGTTCGAGACGCCGCAGGGCTTGTTTGTCAATGAATTGGCGCCGCGGCCGCATAACTCCGGTCATTACAGCATCGAGGCCTGCAATTTTTCCCAGTTCGAGGCCCATATTCGTAGCATCGTCGGCTTGCCAATTCCGCCGATTCGGCTTACGACGCCTGCGGTGATGCGCAACTTGCTCGGGGCGGAGCTTGCCGCTGCGCAGGCGCAATGGTCGGCGCATCCCGAATGGCACCTGCACGACTATGGCAAGGCCGAAGCACGCCCCGGCCGTAAAATGGGCCACCTTACCGTTACTGCCACCGATGCGACTGATCCGTTGGCGGCTGTGTTACTGAAAGGAGAATCGTTGTGACCATCACGAAAACTGAGTTGTTGACCACTGGCAAGGCCAAGCAGGTCTTTGCCACCACGGATCCAGACACCTTGTGGCTGGAGTACCTCGATCAAGCCACGGCGTTGAACGGCAAGAAAAAAGTCGCGATTGCCGGCAAAGGCACACTCAACCTGCAGATTTCTAGCCGCCTGTTTGAGGCGCTGGTCGCGGCGGGCTTGCCGACCCATTACGTAGGTAGCCCGACTGCCACCAGCATGCTGGTGCGCAAGTGCACGATGATTCGCTTGGAAGCAGTCGTGCGCAATCAAGCTGCGGGATCTTTTGCCAAGAAGTTTGGGGTGGCGGCTGGGCAACTACTGACGCCCGCGGTACACGAATGGTACCTGAAAAGCGACGCCTTAGATGATCCGTTCATTAACGACGAGCAGGTGCAAGCACTCGGCTTGGCCGATGCTGACACGTTAATGGCGATGCGCGGCTTAAGCGATCAAGTCAACGCGGTGTTGACGACACTGTTTGCCAAGCGCGGCATCACCTTGGTGGACTTCAAGCTCGAGTTTGGCCGCCTGGCGGATGGCCGCCTGGTAGTTGCCGATGAATTATCGCCGGATAACATGCGCTTGGTCGACGTCGCGACCGGCGCCGATTTGGATAAGGACGTCTTCCGCCAAGACCAAGGCCCGCTGACGCCGGTTTACGCAGAAGTGTTGCAACGATTGGAGGCCGCCCATGTATAAAGCCAAGATTTTTGTGAACTACAAACCCAGCGTGCTCGATCCCAAAGCCACGGTGATTCAGCAAACCCTGACGCGCTTGGGCCAAACCAACGTCGATTCGGTGATGGTTGGGAAGTATTTTGAACTCGTGCTGCAAGGCAATGAAGCCGCGGTCAACGAGCAGGTGGCGAAGTTGTGTTCGGAAATGTTGGCCAACGTCAACATGGAGACGTATCGCTACACGCTTGAGGAGGTCGAGGCATGAAGGCGGCGGTGTTGAATTTTCCCGGGTCCAACTGCGCCGAAGACCTGTTGTGGGCGGTGGGACCGATTGCCGGAGCGCATGCGGAGATTGTCCCCGCCACCGCGACTGACTTAACTGGGTACGACTTGGTGCTAGTACCAGGCGGATTTTCCTACGGGGATTACCTGCGCAGCGGCGCCATCGCCAAGTTTGCGCCGGTGATGCCGGCGCTGCGCGCCTTCGCTGAAGCTGGCGGGTACGTGCTGGGTATCTGCAACGGGTTTCAGATCTTGACGGAGGCCGGCTTGCTTCCTGGTGCGCTTCAATGGAATCGGGACCTCACGTTTATCTGCGAGCCCGAGCCACTGGTGGTGGAAAATGCGACTACGGCGTTTACCCGGCGGTACACCGCCGGTCAAGTGATTACCTTGCCGATTGCTCATGGCGAAGGCAACTACTATGCCGACGACGCCACTTTAACGGCGCTAGAGGCGCACCACCAAGTTGTGCTGCGGTATCAGCACAACCCGAATGGCAGCTGCCGCGACATTGCCGGCATCACGAACGAGGCGGGCAATGTGATGGGGATGATGCCTCATCCCGAGCGCGCGGTGGAGGCGTTGCTCGGTGGCACGGATGGGTTAGGTATGTTTGAGTCCCTGATGGAGGTGTGTGATGGCGCCTACGCCTGAACAAATTAAACGTGAGCGGCTGTATGAACCCCTTGGCTTGACGACGGCTGAATACGACCGGTTCGCCGAGTTGCTAGGGCGGTTGCCGAATTACACGGAGATGGGCCTGCAAAGCGGCATGTGGAGCGAACATTGCAGCTACAAGTACAGTAAGCCGATTCTCAAAACGTTTTGGACGCACAACGAGCGCGTCGTGATGGGGCCCGGCGAAGGCGCTGGGGTCATCGATATCGGCGACGGGATGGCCGTCGTATTTAAGGCCGAAAGCCACAACCACCCGAGCGCAGTTGAGCCGTATGAAGGCGCCGCCACGGGCGTTGGTGGCATCATCCGCGATATTTTTTCCATCGGCGCCAAGCCGGTGGCCAGCCTTGACAGCCTGGCGTTTGGCAGTGACTTCACGCCGCACAACCAGCAGCTGATCGACCAGGTGGTGGCCGGCATCGGCGGGTACGGCAATTCCATCGGCATTCCCACCATCGGCGGCGAGGTGCAGTTCGACGCCAGCTACCAGCAAAATCCGCTGGTTAACGCGATGTGCGTCGGCGTGATGCCGAAGTCCGCCTTGCAAAAAGGGGCCGCGGCTGGGGCAGGCAACGCCATTATCTACGTCGGGGCCATGACCGGGCGTGACGGCATCAACGGCGCGAGCTTCGCCTCAAGTGAATTCACCGACGAAGCTGCCGACCGCTCGGCGGTCCAAGTGGGCGATCCGTTTATGGAAAAATTGCTCACCGACGCTTGTCTGGAAGTGACCCGCGACCACCGGGCAGCCTTGGTGGGGATGCAAGACATGGGGGCCGCCGGCTTGGTGTCGAGTTCCGCGGAAATGGCCAGCAAGGCTGGCTACGGCGTGACTTTGAATCTGGATTTGATCCCGCAGCGGGAGCCGAACATGACGCCATTTGAAATCATGTTAAGTGAATCTCAAGAGCGCATGTTGCTGTGCGTGAAGGCGGGGCATGAAGCCGAAATTCTTGCGGTGTTTGCGGAATACGACCTCGAAGCCGTGGTGTGTGGTCGTGTTACCGCTGATGGGCAGTACCGCTTGTATCACCACGACGAACTCGTCTGCGACATTCCGGTCACGGCCTTAACCGACGCGGTGCCAACCTACACCACCACGCCGCGGATTCCCGCCGCCTTGGCGCATCCCGCCCCGGATTTTGTCCCGGTGGTGGCAGACGCGACCGCCACCTTGCAGGCCCTCCTGGCGCTGCCGAACATTGCGAGCAAGCGCGCATTATTCTCGCGGTATGATGCGCAGGTCCAAACCAACACGGTGGTGCTACCTGGCGACGACGCCGGCGTGATTCGCGTCCGCGGCACTCACAAGGCGTTAGCGGTGACGACCGACTCGAACGGCCGCTTGTTGGCGCTGGATCCGTATCGCGGTGGGGCCATGACGGTGTGTGAGGCGGCGGCAAACTTGATTGCCACTGGCGCCACGCCGCTGGGCATTACCGACTGCTTAAACTACGGTGATCCTCGCAAACCGGAAGTGTATTACATGCTACAAGAAAGCGCCCGCGGCATCACCGAAGCGACGCGCGCCTGGAACACGCCGGTGGTGTCCGGCAACGTCTCGCTGTACAACGAAACTTCGGGTGAGGCGATTGCGCCGACGCCGATGATCGGCATGGTGGGTCTGATTGACGACCTGTCGGCGATTACCACCGTTGGCTTCAAGCAAGCCGGCGACGTCGTGTACTTGGTGGGTCAAACTGGCGACGACTTCAACGGGAGCAGCCTGCAGTTTCTTCAAACGGGACAATACGCCGGGCGCATCACGGGGTTTGACTTGCCGACCGCGGTGGCAACCGGGCAAGCCGTGTTGACGGCGATTCAGGCGCATTTGGTCACCGCCTGCCACGACTTGAGTGACGGCGGCTTGGCGGCAGGCTTGGTGGAAATGGCCGCTTCCAACGTGCTTGGGGCGCGGTTGACGACGTCTTTGACGAATGCCCAACTCTTTGCGGAAACGCCAGGACGGTTCCTGGTGACCGTGGCTCCGGCTGACGTGGCGGCGTTTGAGGCCCTAGTACCGCAAGCCACCCGGCTCGGGCCAGTTGGGGGCAACCAGTTGTGCATCGACACCTGCGACGGGGGAGTCAATGCGCCAATCGCAGACTTGATTCAGACTCAGCAGGAGGCATTGGCATGGCAGTTGGCGTAGAACCGCGCAGTTTAAATGAAGAGTGCGGCGTCTTCGGCGTGTGGGGCGACCCCAACGCGGTGGCTTTGACGCACCTGGGCCTGCACACCTTGCAGCACCGTGGTCAGGAAGGGGCCGGCATCGTTGGCTTCGATGGCCACACTTTGCGGCGTCATCGCGGGTTCGGTTTGGTGAGTCAAGTGTTCGCTGACCCCGCCGACCTCACGGCGCTCACCGGCTCGGCGGCGTTGGGTCACGTGCGGTACGCCACAGCCGGGGGCAAGGTGTTGGAAAATGTCCAGCCCTTGCTGTTTCGGTTTTCAGACGGGCCGGTGGCGTTAGCGCACAATGGTAATTTAACCAATGCGGTGAGCCTGCGCGCGGAGTTGGAGGCTAACGGCGCGATTTTTCAATCGACCAGCGATACCGAGTGCCTGATGCACCTCATTCGGCGCAGTCACGCCGGAGACTTTACCGCCCAGTTGAAGGCCGCCTTGAATCAGGTGCACGGCGGTTTTGCCTTCGCGCTATTAACGCCAAGCGGCCTGTACGCTGCTGTTGATCCGCATGGCTTCCGGCCGCTGGTCATCGGCACACTGGCTAGTGGCGGGGTGGTAGTGGCTAGCGAAACGGCGGCATTGACCGCGGTGGGGGCGACGCTGACCCACGAGTTGGCGCCAGGCGAGCTGGCGGTGATCACCGATGCGGGGATTGCCGTGTCCGCGTACACCACTCAAACTGAGTTAGCCATTTGCTCGATGGAGTACATCTATTTTGCCCGGCCGGACTCCGTGATTCATGGGGTCAACATCCATCAAGCCCGGGTGCGAATGGGGGAGCGCTTGGCCGCTGAGCAGCCGGCGGCCGGTGACATCGTTGTCGGCGTGCCGAACTCGTCGTTAAGTGCGGCGATGGGCTACGCCCGCGCCAGCGGCATCCCCTACGAAATGGGGTTGGTGAAATCCCAATATGTGGCGCGTACGTTCATTCAGCCCACTCAGGATCTGCGCGAACGCAGCGTGCGTCTCAAACTTTCCGCAATTAGTTCCGTCGTCGCCAGGAAGCGAGTGATTTTAGTCGACGACTCACTGGTGCGCGGGACCACTGCGATTCAACTGGTCCGCTTGCTGAAAGATGCCGGCGCCGCTGCCGTTCACCTGCGCATCGCCAGCCCACCACTGCGCTTTCCGTGTTTTTACGGCATCGACATTCAAACCACTGCTGAACTCATGGCGGCCAATCACACCGTCGCCGATATGAAAGAATTGTTAGGCGTGGCGTCGCTGGCCTTTTTGTCGACAGCTGGGTTGGAACAGGCGGTGGGGTTGACCACCACGGCTCCGCATGGTGGCTTGTGTGTGGCGTATTTCACCGGCGAGTACCCGACACCGCTGGACGACTACGAGGTGGCGTATCGCGCCGAGCTTGCGACCTTGCATCCCGACGTGAACGTGCATGCCTGAGTCGGGCCAGTCAAAAGGAGGAACCATGGACGATTACAAAGCAGCCGGCGTGAACATCGCCGCCGGGGCCGAAGCGGTAGCCCGCATGGCGACCAGCCTAGCCGCCACTCGTGATGACAACGTGATCGGTTCGGCCACTGGTTTTGCTGCCGGGTATCGCCTGCCACCGGTCCCTGAGCCGGTGCTGGTCAGCGCCACCGATGGCGTGGGGACCAAGTTATTGTTGGCCCTGCAGGAGGATCGGCATGACACCATCGGGATCGATTTAGTGGCGATGGTGGCCAATGACTTGTTGGCCCAAGGTGCGCAGCCGCTATTTTTCCTGGATTATTTGGCTACCGATGTCGTTGTACCCGAGCGGGTGGCGACCATTGTGGCCGGAATCGCGGCAGGGTGTCAGCAGGCCGGCATGGCCTTGATTGGCGGTGAAACGGCTGAAATGCCAGGGATGTATCCGGCTGATCATTACGATTTGGCAGGCTTTGCGGTGGGCATCGCCAGTGCGTCTCAACTGCTGCCCCACGGCGTCGCCGCGGGGGATGTGCTGCTCGGGTTACCAAGCAGCGGCGTGCACAGCAACGGCTACTCGCTGGTGCGCAAACTGTTGGCTGAAACGTCACTGGCCGCCGCACCGCTGGCAGATGGCACGCCGATGCTAGCCGCGCTGTTGGCCCCCACCCGGATTTACGTCCAGGCCGTGACGCCGTTAATCACCGCCGGCCTGGTGCATGGCATCGCCCATATTACCGGCGGCGGCTTTACCGAAAACTTGCCGCGGATTTTGCCAGCCAAGTTGGCGGCACGCTTGCGGCCTTGGCCACTACCGGAATTATTCCAGCGGCTACAGGAAGCCGGCAACCTAAGTTTAGCCACGATGCGGCGGACGTTTAACCTGGGTTTTGGCTTGGTGCTCGCCGTGGCCCCGGAGGCTGTTGCTGCTGTGCAAGCCGCGCTACCCGAGGCGCAAGTCATTGGGCGAGTCGAGCCGCGCGCAGGGCAAGCCGTTGAATGGGAGGCGAAGGGATGAGCACCATTAGCGTCTTCGCGTCTGGAACTGGATCCAATTTTGAGGCACTGGCGGACGCTGGTCTGCCCATCGCCATGGTGGTGTGCGACCACGCCGATGCCCCGGTCGTCGCTAAGGCCCAAGCCCGCAGCATCGCCACGTTCATCATTGATTACCGCGATTATCCCACCAAGGCCGCAGCCGAGACCGCCATTTTGGCCGCGTTACCCGCCAGCGACCTGATCGTGTTGGCAGGGTACATGCGCATCATCGGACCGACGTTGCTGGCGGCGTACCCCGGGCAAATCATCAACCTACACCCTGCGCTGTTGCCGAGTTTTCCCGGCCGCACAGGAATCGCCGATGCGTATGCGTATGGCGTCAAGGTCACCGGCGTCACGGTCCACGTCGTCGATGCTGGCATCGACTCGGGCCGAATTCTTGCCCAAGCACCCGTGCGCATTTTGCCCGGCGAGTCGCTTGCGCACTTGGAAGCGCGCATCCATGCTGTCGAACACCAATTGCTGCCGCACACGGTGGCTGCCATCTTAAAGGAGGAACTTGCCCTGTGAAACGCGCCTTACTTTCCGTTTATGACAAAACTGATATTGTGAGCTTTGCTCAAGGCTTGATCGATTTAGGCTTTGAACTAGTGGCGACCGGCGGGACCCAAACCGCCTTGACTGAGGGCGGACTTGCAGTGACGCCGGTTGAAACCATCACCGGGTTTCCTGAGATGCTCGGCGGGCGCGTCAAGACGTTGCACCCAGCTGTACATGCGGGCATCTTGGCGCGGCGCGAGGACCCTGCGGACATGGCCGCCATCGCCGCGCAGGACATTGCGCCTGTTGATGTCGTGGCCATCAACTTGTATCCCTTTGCGGCCACGATTGCGCAGCCTGGCGTGACCCGCGGCGAAGCAATTGAGCAAATCGATATCGGTGGCCCAACGGCATTACGCGCGGCCGCGAAAAACGCCGCTGCAGTTTGGGCAGTGTGCGATCCCGCCGATTATGCGGCGGCGCTCGCCGGGATTGCGGCAGATGATGGCGATCTGCGGCAGCGTCTAGCGGCGAAGGTGTTCCAAACCACGGCGGCTTATGATGCGCAAATTGCCGCTTACCTCGACCCCGAGCCGTTTCCGGTGCAATTCACGCCGACTTATACGCGCCGCGAGTTAATGCGCTATGGTGAGAATAGCCACCAACAAGCCGCGTTTTACGTGGCGCCCGACGCACCGGCGGCGAGCTTGGCCAACGCCACGCAACTGCACGGCAAGGCAATGTCTTACAACAATTTGAAGGACGCGGATGCCGCATTGGCCATGGTGCAGGAATTCGACCGACCCGCGGTGGTCGCCGTCAAGCACATGAACCCGTGTGGCATCGGTCTTGGCGATACAATCGAAGCGGCCTGGGATAAGGCGTACGCCGCAGATTCGATGTCGATTTTTGGCGGCATCATTGCGTTGAACCGGCCGGTGGATTTAGCCACGGCGACCAAGATGCACGCGTTGTTTCTCGAAATCATCATGGCGCCTAGTTTTGATGACGACGCCTACGCCATTTTGGCAAAGAAAAAAAATCTCCGCCTCCTCACGCTTTCGCTGGGCACGCAACCACAAGGTCAGTTGGAAAGCGTCTCGGTGGTCGGTGGCTTATTGCGACAAACGCGTGACGAACAGATTGAAACAGGCGCCGATTTAACGGTGGTCACCAAGCTGGCCCCGACTCCGGAGCAAGAGGCGGCCTTATTGTTCGCCCAGCAAGTGGTTAAGCACGTCAAGAGTAACGCCATCGTCGTGGCCAAGGCAGACCAGACGCTGGGCATCGGCGCTGGGCAAATGAATCGCATCGGTTCGGTGGAAATTGCCATTCGCCAGGCGCAAACGAATCCGGCCTTTGCTGGCGCGGTGATGGCCTCGGACGCCTTTTTCCCGATGGACGACTGCGTGCGCTACGCGGCGCAACATGGGATTCGCGCGATCATCCAACCCGGCGGCTCGATTCGCGACGCTGATTCCATCGCTGTGGCCGACGAGTATGGCATTGCGATGGTGACCACTGGCGTGCGGCACTTTAGACATTAGGAGGGACAATATGGCAGTCCTCATCATTGGTAACGGGGCGCGGGAAAGCGCGCTGGGCAAAACATTCTTACAATCGCCAGCAGTGTCGACGGTGTATGTCGCGCCGGGCAACGGTGGGATG
The DNA here is from genome assembly GCF_001434705.1 of Lacticaseibacillus nasuensis JCM 17158. Taxonomy (GTDB): domain Bacteria; phylum Bacillota; class Bacilli; order Lactobacillales; family Lactobacillaceae; genus Lacticaseibacillus; species Lacticaseibacillus nasuensis. Next base: position 53,132 of record NZ_AZDJ01000022.1, on the reverse strand, counting down.
CCGTTGATTGGCCTCACGCCGGTTGCTATTAGCGAGTTTGACTTTCCGGCGTTGATTGCTTTTGCGCAGACCCATGCCGTCGACTTCACGTTCGTTGGGCCCGAGGCACCACTGGCTGCTGGCATCGTGGACGCGTTTGAGGCTGCGGGCTTGCCGGTGTTCGGTCCGCGGCAGGCGGTGGCCCAGCTCGAGGCCAGCAAGCAATTTGCTAAGGCCTTTCTGCGGCGGCACGGGCTTCCAACGGCAGATGCGCGGGTGGTGAAGACACTTGCTGCCGCGCAGGCGGCCGTAGCCGCGTTCGGGTTACCGGTGGTGATCAAAGCTGACGGATTAGCGGCGGGCAAGGGTGTCGTGGTGGCCGAAACCGCGGCGCAGGCCACGGCGACCTTGCGTGACATCTACGCGGTCGAAACGCCGACCGTGGTGATCGAGGCGTATTTACAAGGGCAAGAAGCATCGGTATTGGCGTTGTATCACGACGAGCATCACGTGACGTTGCCGTTAGCCCAAGACCACAAACGGCGCGATGAAGGCGACAAGGGGCCCAATACCGGCGGCATGGGGGCCATTAGCCCAGCGCCTCAGTTTACTGATACCGAGCAGCGCCAGGCCCAAGCCTTGGTGACGCAAACGCTAAGTGGCATGGTCGCCGAAGGTTTAACCGGCACCGGGGTGCTGTATATTGGGTTGATGTTCACGGCGACTGGACCGCAGATTCTGGAGTATAATCTGCGCTTCGGCGATCCGGAGACACAAGTACTGTTGCCGCAGGTGACCAACGACTGGTATGACCTAATTGTGACCTTGATGGCAGGGAAGACACCGACCTTGCACCTTAATGGACAAACGTATTGCGCGGTCGTGGCGGCGCACCCCAGCTATCCCGGCACCACCAAGCCCGCGCTGCCCGTCATCACACCAAGCACCGAGCAAACCGCTTATTGGCTCCCGGCTGGTGTAGCGGCAACGGCGACTGGTTTGAAGACGCACGGCGGCCGCGTGTTTACCGTGGTGGGTGAAGGGGCCGACTTGGCGGCGGCGCAAGCCAGCGCATACGCAAGGCTGGCGCCGCTACAAGGCGAGCTCGCCGTTCGTTCCGACATCGGCTGGCACGCCTTAGCTTAAGCGCAAGAATCAACGACAGCACTGGCTGTCGTTTTTCTTTGGCTGAAAACAAAAAACGACCGGTAACTTTCACCCTGAAAGTCACCGGTCGCAATGCCAGTAGATTATAGAATATGGATGCCGGCCGCTTCACATTGGTCGATCATTTCTTGAGGCCAGATGCTGGCTTGGACCTCGCCGACGTGCGCCTTGCCCAGTAGCAACATGCACAGGCGTGATTGGCCGATCCCGCCGCCAATGGTGTAAGGTAATTCACCTTTCATGATCATTTGGTGGAAAGGCAACTGCAGGCGGTCTTCGGCATCGGCTGCCTTTAGCTGGCGAGCCATCGCGGCTTCGTCCACGCGAATGCCCATGCTGGACAGTTCTAAGGCGTGGCCGAGTGGCTCGTACCAAAAGAGGATGTCACCGTTTAAGGACCAGTCGTCATAATCAGGCGCGCGGCCGTCGTGGCGCTTGCCTGACTTCAACAAGCCGCCGATTTGCATCAAGAAGACACAGCCGAGTTCCTTGGTAATGGCGTCTTCGCGTTCCTGAGGCGTCTTGTCGGGCCAGCGGTCTTCCAGCTCCTGAGTGGTGACGAAGTGAATCTCGTCTGGCAAATGGTGTACGGCTTGTGGGTACTTGTACCACACCTCGTGTTCCATGTGCTTGATGACCTTGAAAATGGTCTTGACGGTTTCCTGTAAGGTAGCCGTGGTGCGTTCTTCCTTGGCGATGACCTTTTCCCAGTCCCATTGATCGACGTAAATCGAGTGGAGATTGTCGAGGTCTTCGTCTTTGCGAATGGCGTTCATGTTGGTGTAGAGGCCTTCATGCAGGCCAAATCCGTAACGGTGCAGCGCGAGGCGCTTCCACTTGGCCAAGGAGTGGACGATTTCGATTTGCTTGCCTGGCATGTCGGCCATCGTGAAGGACACGGGAGTTTCTACGCCATTCAGGTTGTCGTTCAGCCCGGTGGCGCGGTCGACAAACATCGGCGCGCTGAGCCGAGACAGGTTCATTTCCTTACCGAATTCGTCTTGGAATGTTTCGCGAATAAAGCGAATGGCAGCCTGGGTTTCGCGAACAGTAAGCTTGGCATCGTAATGTTCCGGAATAATTAAATGCATGAGCGATTCTCCTTAATTGATGATCCACAACAGTCAACATTGTTTGGAGAAATAAAAAAAGTCTTTCATCCCAAACCATGGGACGAAAGACTTTATTTCGCGGTACCACCCAAGTTGCCTGCCGAAACAGGCCACCTCTACACGCACTAACATGCGCTGCGGTGGTAACGGACCGCGTACGGCACCGCCTACTTTGACCAGCATTTGGGCGGGGCAACACCGTGAGTGTTATTCGGTCAAAGCAGCGCCGCAACAGGTTTCCACTATTCCTGCCTCACTGGTACGGATGACTCGGCTTACTTGTCTCACGTCAGTTTTTAAACTTGTTTTAATGCAATCATCATAGCACGTGATTTTGGCATGTCAATCAGCAAACGCAAAAAAAGTTGCACTTAAGTTTGCTTAAATTTGGTTTTGCCCCCGTCAGCATTTGCGCAGAGCTGGTATAGTAAATGAAAGACGGAGGGAAGACGATGAAACAATGGGTAATGATGTTGGTTGCTGCGGCGGGCGTTGGCCTCGCCGGGTGCACCCAGCAAACGTCGAACAGCGGCTCGGCTTCGGCGACTAGCCGAGAACAAGCCGCCAAGGATTACTTGACCGGACCGAAGCAACGCGGCTTAACGGTCAGCAACGTGAACACGCTGACTCAGACAGATCTGCCAAGCAATGTTCAGGCAACGACGGCAGTGGCGTTTACCGGTGAAAGCCAGACGCCTATGCAGGTGATGACGTTTAAGACGCAAGCGGCGGCTACCACCGCGCGGCAGTACTACGTGAAGCAGCAGTTGCGCACCTACACGGATCGCCGCGTGCTGTTCACTGCCGAGCGCACGCTTGGCCGGGAGTGGTTTACGAAATATCAACAGGCAATTTTCCGTCAATAGGAGGTGAGGGGCATGCGCAGAAAAATGATGTTAGTCGTCTTAATGCTCGGCTTGCTTGGCGTCATTGCCCCGGTTCACCATGCGGCCGTGACCACGGCCGAATCTCGGCCGGTTGCGCGCTACCACGAACCGACGCTGTTGATTCATGGTTACCGCGCCGGGCCACACGCCTTCGATGCATTCATTCGCCGCGCCGAGTTGACCCGGCGCGGGCGGTTGACCCTGACGGCCTTCATCGGGCAGCAGGGGATCAGCTACCACGGCCGGTGGCGCCCTGGCGTACAACATCCGCTGATTCGGGTCGTGTTTACGGATAATCACCGCTCGTGGCAGGCGAATGCGCAGGGGCTCAACACGTTATTGCGGCAATTAAAGGCTCGATATGGCGTGCAAAGTTTTAACGCCGTTGCGCATTCTCGTGGTAACATGGATTTATTGACGGCTTACGGTGAGCAGCACCCCTTAGTGTTGCGCCGCGCGGTGTTGGTGGCGGTACCGGCAAACGGGAAAATCCGCATCGATGATCCCCTCGGGCAGAATCGGTTATTGGCCAATGGTCAGCCGCTGTATCAACACCCCCAATATCGTGATTTGGTGCGGCTGCGGGCGACCTTTCCGTGGCACACCACGCGTGTGTTAAGCGTGATGGGAAACATTGGCAACGGCAGCGACGGCGTGTTGACGAATGTCTCCAGCCAATCGCTGGCCCCGGCGTTAGGACGACGATTTGCCAGCTTCAAGCAAGTTGTGGTCACCGGCCGGGATGTGAATCACCACTGGCTAATTCGCCGCAATCCTCGCGTGATCAGCCTGGCCATGCAGTTTCTGTGGCCGCACACTCGCGCTTCTGGACCACGTGCGATTACCTAAGCCACCAGCCCACGCTGGTGGCTTCTTTTGTATTCAAGGCGGACAAAACTCCGTAAATGTTCACATTTTAATCAATTTTTCCAGATAAACTAATTTCAACGCTCAATTTTTGGAGATGACATCATGGAAAACGCAACGGTCTTGCCGCAGTCAAAGCAACAACCGCATCAACTGAATTGGCACCGCCTGCTCCCGTGGCTCATTCCTGTGGCCTTGGTCGGCGCGTGGCAGTTCGCCGTGTCCGCCGGCTGGCTGGATCAGCAGTTAATTCCCTCCCCGCTGGCGGTGGTGCAAGACGGGGTGGCCCTGTGGCAAACTGGAGAACTGCCGAAAAACATCGCCATCAGCCTGTTTCGCGCCACCGTCGGCTTTGCCATTGGCGGCAGCATCGGGTTTGTGCTCGGCTTACTCAACGGCCTGTCCAAAGTAGCCCGTGGGCTGACCGACACCACAATTCAGATGCTGCGCAACATCCCGCACCTGTCGTTAATTCCCTTGGTGATTATCATGCTGGGTATTGGCGAATCGGCCAAGATTTCACTGGTCAGCGTCGGGGTGATGTTTCCCATTTACATCAACACTTACTCCGGTATTCGCAACATCGATCCAGAGCTTCTGGAAATGGGGCGCACTTATGGGTTAACTCGGCGTCAGCTGTTCAGCAAGATCGTGTTCCCCGGGGCGTTGCCGACGATTCTCGTCGGTGTGCGGTACGCCTTAGGGGTGATGTGGACGACGCTGATTGTGGCCGAAACCATTTCGAGTAATTCCGGTATCGGCTACATGGCCAGCAACGCCCAGGAGTTCATGGACATGGCAACGGTGCTGTTGTGCATCGTGATTTACGCCTTGTTAGGTAAATTGTCCGATATTATCGCTAAAACGTTGGAAAGTCTTTGCCTCGATTGGCAAACGAAAGGAGGGGCCCGGGCATGACGCCATTGATCACACTTGACCGCATTGGCAAGCAATATGGTGCCAACACGGCCTTACACGACGTCAACTTCAGCATCTATCCCGGTGAGTTTGTCGCGTTGGTGGGGATGTCTGGCGGCGGGAAAAGTACGATTTTGCGCCTAATTGCCGGCCTCGAAGCGGCAAGTGCTGGCAACTTATCCTATGCTGGCGGCCAGGCCCCGGTGACGCGGGTGATGTTTCAAAACGACCGCCTGCTGCCGTGGATGACCGCTATTCAAAATGTGTCCTTCCACGCTCGTGACGCCGACACCCAGTCGCGCGCCAAGCAAACTCTAGCTGCAGTCGGCTTGGCGGCGTTTGCCAATCAGTATCCCAACCAGCTGTCCGGGGGGCAAAAGCAGCGGCTGGCCTTGGCCCGGGCGCTGATGGCCCAACCCGAGCTGTTATTGCTTGACGAACCGCTTGGCGCGTTAGACGCCTTGACGCGGCGTAACATGCAGGACTTCATTCGCCAAATCGTGGCCGAACAACACCTCACTACGTTGCTGATCACACACGATGTCGAGGAGGCTGCGCGGATGGCCGATCGCATTATCGTCATTAAGAATGGCAGCAACGTGTACGAGGCGACCGGCGCTAAAGATGGCACCGCGGCGCAAGTGGCCACTGTGGCCCAAGACGTGTTGCAGGTGATTTTGCAACCAAGCGGACAGGCGGTGTAAACGTGGCAGATAAACCTAAAAGACGGCCGTACCTTCACGAAGTCGACTTGATGCGCATCATTTTTATTTTCGGGGTGTTGTTGAATCACACCACGACGGCCTTCACGCAGCAAATGGTCGACGCGGAAGGTTGGGCCCACATGTCGCTGTTGGCGACGCATCTGCTGATCCACTTTACCCGAATGGGCTTCATGTTTATGTCTGGCCTAGTGTTGACGTTGAATTACTATGGGCGCCACGACTGGCCGACATTTTTCAAGAAGCGCTTTGCCGGTTCTGGTTGGCCATATTTGCTGTGGAACTTCCTGCTCTTATTCATGGCCACCGTCTTGATGCAACCCGGGTTCACCTGGGCGAAGTTTGGACCGACTTACCTCATTGCGTTGCTGCATGGGGATCAGTTTTACATGTACTACATTCTCGTCACCATGCAGTTGTACGTGGTGTTCCCGGCGATGATGTGGCTGTTTCGCCGCGTCGATCGCCATGGCGCCATCTTGGCGGTGAGCGCCTTGATTCAACTGGCGGTTGTCGCGACGATTAAATACGGCTATCCGCACATTGACCGCTCCGGGTGGCCGTGGTGGTTTGCCGCGTACGGCGTTAACGTCTTTACCTACCAGTTTTACTTTATTTTCGGGGCCTTCACGGCGCGGCACTACCAAGCCGTCGTGGCCTTCATTCGGCGGCACATCCGCCCGCTAGCGACCATCACCGGGCTGATGTCCATCGGCACCGTGCCGTATTACTTCTGGAATCGTCAAGTCCTCGGGCTGACGCACGATGCGGCCGTGTCGCCGCATCAGCCGTACATGTTTATTTACGATACCGTGATGATCTGCTTCGTATTCTGGGTCGGCCTACAGTATGCAGACTGGCGCCAGCGCGATATTCCGCCGCGCGTCGAATGGTTTGTCAAAACCGGCAGTAAGGTGTCGTTTGGCATTTATCTCGACCAAACTATTGGCTTGACGCTGTTACGGGCCTTGCTAGTTAGCGTGCACGTGCCGGATTGGGGCTACCTCGTTTTGATTCCGGTGGGTTATATTTTCGTGCTCGCCGTGTCATTTGGCATCGCATATTTCTGCTACAAAGTACCACCGTTTGGGTTGCTGATTGGTCGCCCGCAGTGGCATATCCTGAAAAAGAACCGGAAAGGAGCGATCGCCCATGACCGCACTCAATCAGTACCTGTCTCACCAACTACAAAATGAGGCCACCCAAGCCGTGGTCAAGGATATTACCAGCGACCGGTGGTTTACCGGCGCCGAGGTGGCCGAAGATGTCGCCAGCTTTGCGGCCCGGCTCACGGCGGCCAAGATTGGGCGCGGCGATACGCTGTTGATTTGCCTACCCAACCGCGCGGTGTTTCTGCCGCTGGAGCAGGCTGCGTGGCAGCTTGGCGTGGCGGTTCATCCCATCGCGCCGGATACGCCGTTACCGGAGTTGTTAGCCGATCAAGCCGAGCACCACTACGCGGCGATGATTCTCCAGCCGAGCTTAGCCGCCCAGCTACCGGGTGGCGACTATCAGGTGACACCCTTAGCAATGATTTTGGCGCAAGACTTGCGCCTCGCCGTGGTGGCCGCCGCGGTAGCCAACCGGGCGAGCGCGCCAAGCGGCACCGTGCAAGAAGACGACCTGGCGTTAATTATGCACACTAGCGGGACAACCGGTAAGCCTAAGCGCGTCGGCCTGACTCATCGCATCGTGGCCAACGCCGCGCGCCACGACGCCGAAAGCAACACCATGAGTGCTGACACCGTGGCGTTAATTACGATGCCGATGTTTCATATCAACTCGCAGGTAATGGTGACGCAGGCCATTCGCTACGCCGGCGGGAAGATTGTGATTGCCCCGAAGTTTTCGGCTTCGCGGTACTGGAACTGGGTGGCAGATAACGGCGTCGATTGGACGGCGGTGGTACCGACCATCATCAGTTTCTTGTTGCTAAATGAACATTCTTTGGCCACTTATGATGCACGGCAAGCTGAGATTCACTTGCGGTTTGTGCGCAGCTCGAGTTTTGCCTTGCCCGAGGAACGGCTGCGGGAATTTCAGGACCGGTTTCACACCACCATCATCGAAGGCTACGGCATGACCGAAGCTAGCAGCCAGTGCACCATCAACCCGTTTGACGCACCGAAAATCGGCAGTGCCGGCAAGGCGGTAGGGACGGATGTGGCGATTCACACAGCGGCCGGCGAGTTTACCACCGCGCCAAATGTCGACGGGGAGATTGCCATTCGCGGCGACCACGTCATCACGAGCTACCTCGATCCGCACCCGGATGCCTTTGTCGATGGCTGGTTTCTCACCGGGGATTTGGGCTACTTCGACGCCGATCAGTACCTGTTCGTTCGCGGCCGCAGCAAGGAAATTATTTCTCGCGGTGGGGAAAAAGTCGCCCCGGCCGCCGTGGAAAGTGTCCTCGCCGAGCTCGATTTCATCGAGCAACTCGCCGTAATTGGCCTGCCCGATCCGCTGTATGGTGAGGAGGTCACGGCGGTGGTCGTGACGACCCATCCGGGGATCAACGAGGCGGCCGATCGCCAAACCATTCTCGAGTACGGGCGCGCGCGGCTGGCCAAGTTCGAGGCGCCGACGCGAGTCGAGTTTGTCCGCAGCTTTCCCCGCAACACGACGGGCAAGGTTCTGCGCCCGGCGCTCCGTGACCAACTCTTAGCAATAGGAGCAGCCAAATGAAACGAAAACTGACCCTCACCGTATTCCTCGTTGCCTTGGCTGCCTGGCTTGGCGTCGCCGTTTACGGCTATTTTCAAACTGATGTCGCCAGCACCACGTTGACTAAAGTGGTGGTGGGCTACCAAAAAGCGGATCCAGTCGACATTTCCCGGCAGCGCGGCGAGTTGGCCAAGAAAATGAAGGCCAAGGGCTATCAAGTTGTTTTCAAGGAATTTCAAGACGGCGCCGCGTTAATGACCGCGCTGAAGGCGGGGAGCATTGACTACGCGCGGCTGGGGGACACGCCGCCGGTAGTGAACCAGGCGGCCGGCATGGACCTGGTTTACGTTGGTGCTGGTGCCAGCAAGGAAAATGGCACCGGCGTGTTGGTCAAGCAAAACGGGAGCATTCAACAGTTGGCCGACTTGAAAGGTAAACGCATCGCTTACGCCAAGGGCACGGCCGCGCAGTTCATGATCATTCAGGCGCTGAAGCAGGCGGGCTTGTCGACCAGCGACGTGACCTTGGTGAACATGGACCAAAGCGCCGCTTCCGTCGCGTTTGCCAAGGGCAAGGTCGACGCTTGGGTCACCTGGGATCCGTATACCGCCACCGCGCAGAAACAACAAAACGCGAAGTTGTTGATTACCGCTAAGGGTTTGGCCAAGAATCGCGACTTTGTGGTGTCGACGCGCAAGTACGCCAAAGCTAATCCGACCGTGACTAAGCTATTCTTGCAGTATCTCGGTGAAGACATGACCTGGGCGAATGCCAATAAAGCCAAAGTCTCGACCATGTTGAGCAAGACGTTGCGCCTCAGCAAAGCCATCACGAACTTGGTGGTCAAGCGCCGCAGTTTTTCCTTTAGCGCGGTCACTAGCGCCATTGTGAAGGAACAACAAACCATCGCCGATGTCTTTTATCAAGCCGGACTCATCGACAAGCAAATCAATGTTGGCCAGGCCTTACTGAACTAGCGCACCACCAGACGCGGTGGATTGGCTTGTGGCTCACTCAATGTGTGTTATATTTAGGCACGATAAAGGAGTGAGTCAATTGTCAAAGGTATGGTTAGTGCGGCAGGCAATCCGTGGCCACGAACAAGTGTGGATGGTGTATGTCCTCGCTGCTGGGTTTTTATTGTTTGGAGCGGCGGCCATTGGGTTGAGCCTGATTGGTCGACGCACCAAGGTCGAAGCCGACCGTGAAACGAACCACCTGTTTTTAGGGGTGGGGATTTTTGCGGCCGGTTTTGGCTTGCTGATGGCCTTGATGATGCTCAACGTCGATTGGCTAGGGGAAACGCTGCAAGGCGCCGGGTTCAACAGATTCTTGTTGGTGTTGGTCGTGGTGTTCGGCCTGGTGGAGCCAACCGCCTACGCGGCCTGGGTAATCTTAGCCAACGGTGGCGCGCGGCCGGGTTTTGCGGTGCGGTCGCTCATGATCTGGACGAATGTCGCCTTACCGTTCATCATGATCTTGACTTGGGCGGCAAAACCGCCAAAGGGTTCAGTGCTTGCGCAAACCTTCTGGGGCTTTTGGGGGTTCTTGGTGATCATGCTGTACTCCGGCATCTTGAATTATTTCACGTTACGTTGGCTCGGGCGCGGTGGCAGCAAGCGCCTCATGCAAAGTGCACGGGCGCTGGGCCCGTCATCTAGTCTGTTTTGGCATTTTGCCACGGCGGCCACATGTTTTTTCATCATGGCAGAATTAGCCGCGTTTGCGTGGTTGAATCACGCGCCGCTGCCTGCGCACCAACCCGCGCGGGCCATCGTTGGGCTCACCGAGGTGTTGCTACTGTTGTTTGGGTTACCCATCGGCCTGATGATCGCCGCGCAACACCTGACGGATTGGCTCCATCATTTGTGCGGGTTAGACCGGTTGTCGGCCGCCGAGCAAGCCAAGCTCAACCACACCAACGAGTAGCCTAACGAATGGCGGAGAAGGGGCAATCATGAAAAAGTGGGCAGTCTTAAGCTTTGCATTCATTATCGTCGGCTTGGCCGGCTGTCACTCGACCCCTAGTGCGCAACCGGCTAGTCGTCAGGCTTTGAATCACGCCGAAACGATTTGGCATGATATCGGGAGTTGGACGGCAGGCAAGTATACGGCCCAAGCCGCCAGCGTTGCGCCGACGGTTGTGGTCACGCGCCACGGGCTGGCTGTCGGCAGTACGGCGCTGACCTACGCGCAGGCGAAAACGGCAATTCGTACGCAAACCTCGTTGGTCAAACCCCATTGGTTCACGCTGAAACAGCTTAACGCCGGCTTAGCCAAGGCGAAGGCCGGGTTTGTGCTGAAGCAGCTGACGGACTTAACGTTTTATCGCACCGCGGTGACGCCGGTGCCGACGACGGGCTTCGTCGCCCGCGGCAAGCGGCTGTATGCCATCGAGATTCTTGCCACTGGCGACACAGCTGCCAAGCTACCGGCCATCACCGTGTATGCCAGCGCCGGGCGCCAGCCACAGCGCGTGGCCACGAGCGATTTGGCTGGCCGCTGGGTCGGCGCCGACGGCAGGCAGTTGCGGGTGATTGGTGACAAGCTTTACCAAAATGCCACGCTCGGCGCCAGTCGCCAGCTGATTCAGCCGCTGCGCAAGGTGGCGGTCGACCAATTATATTCCGCGACCTACTTGCAGCACCTGGCTGTGGCCGCCCAACGCGGGTATCGGTTAACTCGCGCGACCACGACTTTGGCCACTGACGGCAGCACGCTGTACGTCTTTTTATCCAAGCAGCGAATGGTGGGCATAAGTTCGGCCGGCAGCGTCACCTTCACCAAAACCAATCGTGGCCAAGATACCAGTCAGGTCAAAGCAGACATCTTGAAGGTCTTTGCCGCCGCTGACGCCCGCCAGGATTTATTGCCGGCGATCAGCGTCGCCGATATTGGGAGCAGTCATTACGAGGTGGCCTGCCACGCCTTTAGCATGTTGACGGATCCGTATGCCAGCAAGGACATCGATTGGCAGAAGGCCACCTTGGTGAATCAGCGGGTGATGATTACTGATATGTATCCGGAGCTGAAGTAGCCGGCACTAGTTGAATTGTGCACAACCGTTTGCGATAATGGAGGCATCATCAACGGAGGTGCGGCGATGAATGAGGCGGTTTTGCAACAGTTGTATGATTTGAGTTTGAATCCGGCGACGCGCGACTGGGAGCGCCAGCAGATTAACGCGGCTAAGCGCGCGATCGAAGGTGGGGCCAGTAGCGGGGCAAGCCTCGCGACGCTCGAGGCGGCATTGCGGCCGCTTGCCGTCCGTCAGAATCTCACGCCCGCGGTGGCCGATTGGTACGCCGGCTACACCGGGGATGCGGCGGCCGCTATGGTCACCGACCTTTCGCTGCACGACCAGCCGGATCCGGCTGGCCAGGCCCGGGCGATTTTTGCCGGTGGGTGTTTCTGGTGCATGGTCGAGCCGTTCGTGACCCGACCTGGGATTCGTGCGGTGATTTCCGGCTATACTGGCGGTCAGCTGGCCGCGCCGACCTACGAGCAGGTCAGCACCGGCGCCACTGGCCACGTCGAAGCCGTGGAGATTATTTACGCTACCGCGCTCGTCAGCTATCAAGATTTGCTAGACGTCTATTGGCAACTGATTGATCCCACAGACGGAGGCGGTCAAATCAACGATCGCGGCACGCAATACCGGCCCGTGATTTTCGTGCAAAATGCCGCCGAGCAAGCCGCCGCCCTAGCCAGCAAGCAGGCCCAAGCGGCGAACTACGCCAAGCCCATCGCCGTGGCCATCGAAGCCGCTGGTCCATTTTGGCCGGCGGAAAATTATCACCAGGATTATTACCGCAAGCATCCCCGCGAGTTCAAGGCATACGAGGCCGGACGCACCCAATGGCTGGCCTGGTTGCATCTGCAAACCAAGCTGCGCCGCTTGACGCGCCGCCAAGCCTAAGCTAAGCTCGTGAGCAGGCGGCCGAGTCCGGCGCAGATTGGAGAAGCACATGACCATTACGATTCAGCAAATTACGACAGCTAACGAGGCGGACCTTCGCCTGCCCAACGAACCTTTTCCCATCATTGGTGAATTTCTGGTCACGCGCACCGACACGGGCTGGTCGCACCAAGAGCGGCTAGCGGCCCAAGTGCACGAGCAAACTTTTCCGGAAGAAAATTATCAACTTTCTGCCATCGATGCGGCGGGCTTTGCCTTAGGCGCCTACGCCGAAGGCAAGTGCGTCGGCTTGGCGACGTTTGAATATCAATTCAATCGCTTCGTGTACTTAGCTGACTTAAAGGTCACGCAGACTTATCGGCGCAGTGGGGTGGCACGGGCATTGCTTGATGCGGCCCAACCGATTGCCCAGGCGCATGGCAGCCAAGGCTTGTGCACCATCGCCCAAGGTAGCAACGTGATTGCCAATCGCTTTTATCTCGCGTATGGGTTTCAGATCGGCGGGCTAGAAACGTTTCGGTACGAATTCACCCGAGCCAAGGGGGAAACCGACATTCATTACTGGTTGGCCTACTAAAGAAGCCGAGTTGACGATAGTCAACTCGGCTTTATTTGCGGAGACTCGGTTCGGTGAACCACAGAAACAGAAAATTGATGAGCAACAAGCTGGCCGTTGAAATGAAGACGACGTTATAGCCAAATGCCCCGGCGAGGGAACCGCCAAGCAGCGACCCAAACATATTGCCGAGGGCTTGAAACGATTGGTTCCAAGAGAAAATCACGCTGGTGGCGCTAGCTGGCGAGTTTTTCGTCAGCAAGGTTTGAATCGTGGGGAATAACGCCCCGTCGGAAATCCCGACCAGCAGGCGCAGTCCGCCGAGCAGCCAGATGCTGGTGACGAAGCCTTGCGGGAGGTAAACCAGCACGGCAAACAAGTAGCCGGCAATCAGGACCCGACCGCTGCCGTGTTTGTCCCCGTAAGCGCCGAGGCGCGGGGCGGCAAGGATGTTGGAAATTCCGGGCAAGGCGGCGATGATGCCGGCGACCAGCGCCACAGCACCCGCGTTATGCATCAGCTCCTTGACGTACAGGCTGATAATTGGCGCAATTGACGTGTTGCCGAGTTGCACGAACATCGTGGACAACAGCAACACGATGATGAGCTTCGGGTTGGTGAATTGGCCCAGCAACCCTTTGAGGCCGGTGCCGGCGGCGGCATCGCGGCGGATGGGAACGAAGTGCTCCGTCACGAAAAACGCGGACAGTAAGCCGGCCACGGCGAGCAAGGCGGCGGTAATGAAAAAAGTGTGGCGAATCGAGAATAGCTGCGCCAATACCCCGCCGATAATGGGACCCATCAACATTCCCGAGGTGGAGCCGGTGACCAAGGTGCCTAGCGCTCGGCCGCTGTGTTGCCGCGGGGTTTGGCTGGCAATCAGCGCCTGGGCGTTGCTGATGAAGCCGGAGAAGACGCCTTGCAGGGCCCGCAAGCCCAACAGTTGCCAGACGTTGGTGACTAACCCCATCAAGAACATGGCGGCGGCCATCCCAAACGCGGCGCGAATCAGCATGATCTTGCGGCCTTTGCGATCGGCTAACGCGCCCCACAACGGACTGACAATAGCGGTGACGAGAAACGTCGCGGCGTAAACCAGGCCGCTATAAAACGAAACCTGAGACTTGGTGAAGTTGCCGAGCTCGCCGACGTATAGCGACATGAACGGCATGATTTCGCTAAAGGCGATGCCGGCAACAAACGTACAAAACCATAAGACACGTAAATTACGGCGCCACGGGTTTTGCTCACGAGACTGATCCATGGCAAATTTGACCTCTTTTCTGAAAACCACAACTGATTATTATGCCGCTTTTTCATGTAAAAGTAAAAACACCACCAGCATTGGACTGGTGGTGCAACTAGCCGCGGATGTGACCGGCGGTGATGGCTTGACGAATTTGGGTTTGGACCCACAACAGCGTGGCGTGGGGATCCGCTTGAAAGCGCGGCACCAAATCGGTGGTCGAAAGCGCGGTGGATTGATAGATCGGAACATCCGAAATGTCGGTGATGGTCAGTCCGCTGGCGGTGAGGCTGGCGGTGAGATACCCGCCCTCAAAGGCCTCACCCAGCAGCTCCTGAATCCAATTTTGCAACCCGCCGGCGATGACCTCGGGTTCGGTTAACGGGTGCGCGGTGTGCTGGGAGCGAGCAACCAAGTCGGCCACTTGGGCCATGGTTTCTGGAATTTCGTGCATGAGTGCCTCCTTGTGCTTGGCGCGAGTTTGATTTGTTGTGGCCATTATACTCCGCTGGCCCTGACTCCGGCAAAAATGTGCTAAGCTTGGCCTGATAGAAGTGGCGACCAAGCGAAAGACAAGGAGGACGACAGCATGATCCGACATCTTTTCAGCGACATGGACGGTACGATTCTCGATGCCACCGGGCGCGTGACGGCAGCCACCGCCGCGGCGGTCCGCAAGCGGGGGCTGCCACTCACGTTGGTATCTGCCCGGGCCCCGGTGGAAATGGCGGCGGCCATGACCGCCTTAGGGTTAACCGGGCCACAGGTGGCATTTAACGGGGCCTTGATTTTTACGCCGACGGCCACCGGGTATCACCCGTTGGCAGCCCGGCCGTTGCCAGCCGGTGCGGCCCGAGCCGTGATTGAGTTGGTCACCCAGCAATTTCCTGCCGTCAGCGTGTCCGTGTACGATGACCAGCGCTGGTTGGCCACGCGGTTTGACGAAGGCGTGACCCATGAGGCCGCCATCACTGGGGTGCAACCGCAACTGGTCGCTAATCTCGCCGCTGAACTCGACGATCCAGTGTCAGTATTTAAGGTAATGTTGATCACGTTTGATGAGGCGTTGTTGACGCGAGTGCTCGTTGCGGTTCAAGCCTTGGCGCTACCAGGGATTATCGCCACCCGCTCGGTTACGGGTTACATCGAAGTGACCGCCGCCGGGGCCGATAAATCTGCTGGCGTGGCGGCAATCATGGCTTCGGCACGGGTGGCAGCAACGGACGCTGTGGCGTTTGGCGATGGTCATAACGATTTGCCGATGTTCCGGCTGGTGAGTTGGCCGATTGCCATGGGAAATGCCGCACCGGAAGTCAAACAAGCTGCCCGGTTGGTGACCAAGGCCAACACGGCAGACGGGGTGGCGTATGCTTTACAGCATTTGCTACCGTAACCGCCAAATAATAAGCGCGGCATCCAATTGTGGATGCCGCGCTTAATTTTGTTACGTTGTTTGTAGCTGTGCGTGGCGATAGTGGCGTAACAACTTGAAGGCCCAGTCGTAATTAGCGACGGTCACGATGCGGGCGTAGTCGCCGAGGCTGGCGTGGCCGGTCCAAGGATACAAGGTCCGGCTGAACAGTTCCTCGTCGATAGCGGCTTCGACCTGACGAATGATTTTCGTCTGGGTTTGATCTAACGCATCGGCTGCTTCTTGAAACGTGGTGGCACGATGGTCGGCCAAAATTTTGGCGTTCAGTTGATCCGTGGTGTGCCAGGTATAGGGGCGCGGAAGGAACCGGGCAGGTTGGTCACTCAGATTGGCCTGACTCCAGTTCAAGTAAAGCTGTTGCCATGCGCCAAGGTGAACAAGGACATCCTTGACGGAGGTTTCAGGATTAGTGAAATGAAAGGTTCCGCTGCGACCATGATCCGGTAGTGCCGTGATCAATTGCCAGAGGCGATCATAATGTTCCCGAGCGGCGATCAACAACGTTTCTCGTGAGTGTGGTTGCATAAGCATTCCTCCTCGAATCGTTTGAGTGCGCCATATTTTCATTCCATCTTCATTTTCGGCTTCATTTTGCAAAATTGCAAGCGCAGTCGCGATTCTGCGGGGCATTCGCCACGGCTTGCACCGCACAGGTTAAACTATTGAGGTAATACAGTGTGCAGGCGGTACCAAAACCCGCGAGAAATTACGCTTAGCCATTGTGTTGCGATTAGAAAAGGGCAATAATTTAAGTAATTTAGGATTTGGGAGGAGCAATAGATGGGGAAACGAGAAGATTGGATCAGTTACTTCAAGTCTGTCAATGGCCGCGAACCGACGGCGGCGGAAATCGAGGCGGGCAAGGCCGAATGGGGAGATTCGCCGGCCGCCAGCACGACGACCGCAAAGCAAATCGTGGGTTACGATACGCAAACTGGTGCACCGATTTATGCCGACCAAACGACCGCGCCGGCACAATCGGTTGCGGAGCCACAAGCTCAACCGCAACCACAGCCCCAACCGCAACCACAGCCACAGCCCCAACCGCAACCACAGCCCCAACCCCAACCACAGCCGCAAGCTGCGCCGGGTGCGGCATCTGTTGCAGTGGCCCCGCTGGCTCCTGGCGCTAAGCCGGTTGACCAATTGGTTTACTTCTTCAAAAGCGGCTCCTGGAAAACCGGCGCTGGTTGGCGCCAAGCGATTGCCCCAACTGGTGGGCTGACTCCGTTGTTAGCCGTTTGCAACCTTCTGCTCGGTATTGGTTGGCTCGTCACCGCCGTGCATATGGGGATGTTTAAGTCTGCCGTGAATACGCTGAGTCAAGGCACCGGCTTAATTGGCGAGATTTTTGGCTCGAATAGTCTGACGACACAGATGCAAACTGCCGTCAGTGGCGCCAGCAACTTAAATGTCCTGTTTTGGGTGCTGACCGTCGCCGTTTTGTTCATCGGGGCCAATGGCTTGTGGCGGTTTGTCCACACGAACTTCGATGAATACCTCTTGTCCGGCGGGGTCATCGGGTCTGCCGTGATTGGCTTGGGCATTTATTTCAAGCTGAACAACGTCTTGAACGGTTCCTTGTTAAGTGGCCAGAGCTATACTCGTGGAGAATTATTGAAGGCATTGCATCAGATTATGCATGGCTCCGCTGCCGGCGTGCAAACCACGCCGGCCGGCCAAGCCGCCTACGATTTCTACCAAGAATACGCCAGCAAAATCGGCGTCATCAAAACCTTCATGAAGAACTTGGTGGATGGGATTCTCGGCGTGCAGCACTGGCTCTTGGCAGTCGGCATTGTCGCCGTGTTGGCATCAGTTCTAGCAATCATGGGCTTATCTAAAGGATGGGGGAAGCGGCAACATGGATAATGAATGGGCAAAAGCATTCGAGGCGGCAAACGGGCGTAAACCAACCTTTGCCGAATTTACAGCACACCAACAGGAACTCGACCAGGCGAGTGCGGCCGCTTCGGTAACCGCGACTAGCCAAGCGGCACCAAGCCAAGCCGCGGCCAGCACTGCGGCCCCTCAGTCAACCGCAGCGGCAAGTCAGCGTCAGGTGGTTGGCTATGATACGCAAACCGGCGCCCCAATTTACGCGGATGACAGTGCGCAACCGGCACAACCACAGGCACCGGCGCCACAACCACAAGCTTCACAATCTCAACCTCAGCCCCAAGCGCCACAGCCTCAGGCACAACCACAGTTTCAACCGCAAGCCCAGCCGCAAGGGCCAACGCAGCCGCCGGTGCCACCGACGACTGGCGGTGCCGGCAGTGGGTTTGACTTCGGGGCGTTCATCAAGTCGCCGAAGGGCATGATAACCGGCGGCGTCATCATTGCTTTGATTGCCTTTTTTGCGATCGGTAAGTTGACGGATTGCACTGCCGCCGAGCTGCAGAGCCGCTACAGTGCCGCAATGGCCGCAAAGGATCCCGCCAAGTTGTTGAAGCTATTCCCACATAGCCAAACGAAGTCCAAGTTTGCCAAGGATGGGGCCAAGCAACTGATCAAGGTCAACTATGCCGCCTCGAGCATCATGAGTGGCGAAAACCAAGTGGTGCGGGTCACCTCGAAAAACTGGCTATTATTCTTCAAAAAGTATCAGCTAAATATCACCCCAACCACGGTGAAGCTGGCCAAAAGTGCCAAGCAACATGCCTTGTACTACAAGGGCAAGAAGGTGAGCACGAATGACCTGAAGGCACCGCTGTTTTACGGTAGCTACACCTTCACGACGACGCAAAGTTCCCAGTTTGGCTCCGTGAAGGCTAAGGCCTCGGTGGCCGGCGGCGAGCGCAAATCGACCACGCTGTCGTTCCCGAAGTCCACGAATTACGTGACGATCCCAGGCGGCCCGAACACGTTCAAGGTCAGCTATAAAGGTAAGGCCACTGACATTACGCTAAAGGCCAAGCGGCAAAAGGTCGGCCCGTTCAGCCAAAATGTTGACGACCCGGCCAGTGAGCTGACCATCAGCGGCACTTATGGCAACACCGTGACGGTCGACAAGGCCAACTTAAGTGATGTGACGGAAAATGGTGGCACAAGCCTGCCGAATAGCGATGACGACGGGATGATGTACGAGTTGCCCAACAGTGCCGTCACTTACGACTTTAAGAACATCAAAACCAACGTTGATGCCTTCGCCAAGCAATACTTCAAGGCGGATCACTCCGGGTCATGGAGTGGGTTTACGCTGGTGACCGCTGGGTATAAGGACAACGCTGAGCTGAGCGGTGACGATGATTCGGATGAAACCGACACCTATAAGAACATCGATTTCACGCAGGCTGACGTTCAAAGTTACCTTGGCGATGACGGCAGCATCTACCTCTACGTGCCATTTAACATTAACTACACGTACAAGTACGATGATGACAGCGACACCGAAGATTCTTCGTCGTATGTCGCCATTACGTTTAAGGTTGCGCAAGATGGTAAGTTGTATGGCGCTTCAAATTCATATTAACGACAAAACCGCTGACGCAGGTCAGCGGTTTTTTGATTTAGAATTCTTCGTAAACGGCGGGATCTTGTTGCTTCATGCGGCCATCGGGTTTGCTTAAGGCGTTGATGGCGGCCATGTCTTGATCGGCAATCGTGAAGTCGAGGGCCAGGTTCTCGCGTTGGCGGGTCAGGTGGGCCGATTTTGGAATCGGCAGGGTGCCCAGCTGCACTTCCCAGCGCAAGATCAGTTGGCCGACGCTGACAGCATATCGCTTGGCCAGGTTAACTAACACGGGATCTTGTATCACGGCGCTGGCGCGACCCAAGGGGCTCCAGTCCTCGGTCAAAATCCCATGCGCTGTATCGTACTCGCGTTGTGCGGCTTGGTTGAAGTAGGGATGTAACTCGATTTGGTTCACCACGGGCAGCTCGCCGGTTTCTTGCGCGAGTCTGTCGAGGTGGGCGGGCAAGAAGTTGCACACACCAATGTCGCGGACGAGGCCGAATTGCTTGGCGGCTTGCAAGGCCTGCCAGGCTTCAACGTAATGATCGGCCTTGGGGTTCGGCCAATGCAGCAGGTACAAGTCGAAGTAATCTAAGCCGCTGCGAAATAACGACTCTTGAATTGCGGTGATGGCGTCGTTGTAGTGGTAGTAGCGGCCAGGTAGCTTCGAGGTGACCACCAACTCGCTTCTTGCGACGCCGCTGCGGCGGATGCCCGCGCCAACCGCCCCTTCGTTTTCATAGTTGTAGGCGGTATCGAGCAGGCGGTAGCCGGTTTGAATGGCGCTGGCAATCGCGTTGGCGCCGGTAGTGCCGGTGAGCTTGTAGGTCCCAAACCCAACGGCCGGCACACGCATGCCACTGCGTAAAACATAATTTTTCATGAGTGCCTCCTTTGTGGTTAAGGTCATGGTACCGCGGGGGTTGGGGATTGTCCAAGCGAGTCGTCTGGCTTGCTCTGAATTTTGCCTAGCAGTATAATTTTCAGGAAAAGGATGATTGAGTAGTCACTCAAAAGGAGGCGCCGGTGAGTCGGATTCGTTACTATACGGACTTTGCCCAAGACATGGTCACTAGTCCCGAGACGCGCGAGTTGCCCAGCGACTACCAATGGTTACCGCAAACCACCGCTCAGCGCGTGGGGGATCGGCTCATCGCCACGGTTTGCCGCTGGGTTGGTCGCGCCGTGATTGCACCCGTTTGGCATTACCATGTGGTAGGCTTGGCGAAGTTGCGCCAGGCGCCGCAGGGAATTTTTTTATACGCCAATCACACGCAACCGGTGGGGGATGCCTTCATGCCGCTGGTGCTGGGCGGTCGGCGGCAAACGTATGTGATTGCCGCCCCGAGTAACCTTAGCGTGCCGGTGATGGGCAAACTGGTGCCGCGTGGCGGCGGGCTCGTCTTGCCGAGCACGCGCCGGCAGCTGGTGCAGTTTAATCAAGTCGTGGCGTCGGTGATTGCCGCCGGCGCGATGGTGACGGTGTATCCCGAGGCGCATGTGTGGCCCTACGCGACGCAGATTCGGCCGTTTGTCCCAGGGGCGTTTCATTATCCGGTGGCGACCCAGGCGCCGGTGTTTGTTCAAACCAACGTTTACACGCGGCGCCACGGTCGACCGCGGATCACGGCCTACATTGACGGCCCAATTGTCCCGGATCAGCACCTGAGTCAACCGGCCCAGCGCCGTCAGCTCGCCGCGGCAGTAGCCGTGCAGATGAAGCAGCGCGCAGCCTTGAGCGACGCGAGTTATATTGAGTACCGACGGAAGGAGGAGTGAAGATGGATGTGTTATTTTGCGGCGATGAAAACATGGCCGATGGTTTGTTAATCTCGACATTGGCTTTGTTGAAAAACGTCTCGGAGCCGCTGCACGTTCACCTGTTGACGGCGACGTTGCGCAATGCGAAGCGCCAGTTCGTGCCGTTGTCGCAACACACCGCCGACTTCCTCCAAGGGGTAGTGACCGAACATGATGCCCGCAACACGGTGACGCGTTATGACATCACGGACTTAGTGCAGGCGACGCCACCGACGGCCAATCGGGAAACGATTTTCACCCCTTATTGTATGTTGCGGCTGTATGCCGACTTGGTGCCGGCATTACCCGAGCGCCTGTTGTACCTGGATACGGATGTCGTGTGCCGGCGGGACCCTGGTAAGTTTTACCATCAAGACTTAACGGGTACCCAGTTCGTCGGGGTGTTAGATTATTACGGTCGGTGGTTCTTCCACAGCCAGTTAAAAGTCGCCGACTACATTAACTCCGGGGTGTTGTTGATGAATCTGGCAGAGATTCGCGAGTCGGGGTTATTTGCCCGGGCGCGCCTGATGTGTCAGCAGCGGCAAATGTTCATGCCGGATCAGTCCGCGTTGAATAAGTTAGCTAACCACAAGCGGGTGGCCCCGCGCCGGTATAATGACCAGCGCCGGTTGCACCGCAACACGGTGTTTCAACATTTTACGACGAGCTTTCGGTTGTGGCCGTGGGTGCATACCCTGACGGTGAAGCCGTGGCAAGTAGACCGCGTGCACACCGATTTGAAGCTTCACGAATACGATGATCTGCTGAGCGAATACGCCAGTTTGGCCCCGCAACTGAAAGGATAGCACTTATGACTGTAGTCCCAATTTTCTTTGCCGTCGACGAAAAATACGTCGCCCCATTAAGCGTCGCGTTGACCTCGCTGATTGCCAACACCGATCCCGCCACCGAGTACCAAATCACGATTTTGAATCAGGGCTTGGCGCCAGAGTCCGTTACCGCATTAGGCAGCATGGCGACGGCCAACGTGCACATCGGCTTCGAGTCGATGGCGGCCAAGTTGCAAGAGCAGGTGCAAGATCATGGCAACACCTTGCGCGCCGATTACTTCACGTTGACGATTTATTATCGCCTGTTTATCGCCGACATGTTTCCCCAGCTGGACAAGGCCATTTACCTCGATGCGGACGTTGTGTGCGAAGCCGACGTGGCCAAGTTGTTTGCCACCGACGTGAGTCACGCCTTGGTGGCCGCGGCTCCCGATCCGTTTATCGCCAATGATCCGATCACCGCGGCGTATGCCGAGCAGGTCGTTGGCGTGCCGGCCAACGAATACGTGAACTCTGGGGTCTTAGTGTTGAACCTGAAAGCGATGCGCGCCGCCCAATTTTCCGCGCACTTCTTGACGCTGTTAAATACTTACCACTTTCCAAGCATCGCGCCGGACCAAGACTACATCAACGCCATCACGAACGACCAGTTAGTGTTGTTGCCGAGCCGCTGGAACGTGCAGGCTCCTGGGGAAACGGCACCGAATCTGGTGCACTATAACCTGTTCAATAAGCCGTGGCATTACGCCAAGGTCGACTACGGGGAGAACTTCTGGCATTATGCCCCGGCCACGCCGTACTTTGACCGGCTCAAGGCCGGGCAGGTGGCGTTTGGCGAAGCCGGGCGCGCCCATGATGAAGACCGGATGCAAAAGCTGGTCGGTAAGGCGGAGTCGACGACAAAGGCCGGTGGCGTTACGTTTGCCCAGGTCCAACAATCGACTGGTCAGGTGCGTCTATGATTGCGAATCGACTACTGCGAGGCGACCGCCGGGCCGTGGTCGCCAACATTGCCACCGCCGCTCAGGCCCACAACTGGTACGCAAAGGTGGAAACCAACGATCCCGCGCTGACCATTGCCGAGCAACAACAGGTGTTGGCCGCGTATTTGCGGCGGCGTCAGACGTTGGGGTTTCACCTCAACACCGGTATCGCCCGCGCGTTGATGGGCACGGCGGCGCGGCTTGAAACAGCCGGCGTCACGATTAGCGGCGCCGAGCAGCTGGCTGGCATCACCGGCGGCGCGATTGTCACGAGCAACCACTTCTCGCCGGTGGAAAACATGATTGTGCGTAAAGCCGTGCGCGGCCACCGGCTGATGATCGTCAGCCAGTTGACCAACCTGCAAATGGGCGGGATGCTGGGTTATTTGATGAATTACGCCGACACGCTCCCGGTGAGTACGACGACGCAATACATGGGGCGCGATTTTCCCGCCTTGCTGGAAGCCAACCTCGCACGCAACCGGT
This sequence comes from Lacticaseibacillus nasuensis JCM 17158, assembly GCF_001434705.1. Lineage (GTDB taxonomy): Bacteria > Bacillota > Bacilli > Lactobacillales > Lactobacillaceae > Lacticaseibacillus > Lacticaseibacillus nasuensis. The sequence continues at coordinate 30,140 of NZ_AZDJ01000022.1, read as the reverse complement.
TCATTTTGATCTATCCGGAAGCGGAGATGTGGTTTAACTATACGCGGCCGCGGCCACCCAAGCGCGGGGCGTATTATTATGCCGCGCGCTTCGGGGTACCGGTGGTATCCTGCTTCATCAGTATGGCACCCACTGCCAAGGCGATGTCGGCGGACTTCACCGCCGTGCAGTTTCACATGCACGTGTTGCCGACGATTTGGCCGGATCACGCCAAGTCGGTGCGCGACAACGCGCAGCAAATGATGCAACAAGATTACGCGCAAAAATGTGCTGCCTATCAGGCCGCTTATGGCCAAGCGGTGACCGCACCATTTTCGCCGCAAGACATTGCCGGGTGGCGTCACGCCACCATTAAAGAAGCGTAGCCGCGGTCGGCTACGCTTCTTTGCTTGGGGTGAGGGCCTTGATCAGCGCGGTGATGAGGCGCTGGACGTCGCCGTCCGCCAAGGGTTGATTAAAGTATAAGGTGCTGACCAAGGTGCCGCCGACCAGCGACCAAATCAGCCGCAAGATGGCTTGATCGGACCACGCCACGATCTGGTTGGTGGTGCGCAGGTGCTCGAGTTCGCTGTGCACGGCGCGCCAGTATCGTTCGGGTAGGTTGGCCAGCAGGCGCTGGCGAATATCGTTGCTGTAGATGACTTCGCCAAGGAACACCTTGACCACCGCGGCGTTGTTGGCAAAGAACTTGACGCGCGCCATCACCAAGGCGGTGATAAACCCGGTCAGCGTGGCCGCCGGTTTCTGGAGCTGCGCGGCGGCGAGGCGATCCATCGTGGTGGGAAAAATGGTTTCCACCACCGGGTCGATGATGGCCTGCAAGAGCCCAGCCTTGCTGCCGAACTTACTGAAGATATTGCCTTCCGCCACACCGGCGCGCTTGGCGATTTCGTGGGTGCTTGAGTTGGCGTAGCCCTTTTCGGCAAAAACGTCGATGGCCGCCGCGAGAATCGCGCGCTGCTTGGTGGTGAGGGCCGCAAATATGGGTTGGTTGGTAAACGGTTGAATCGTCGCCGGCATGGCTATCCGCTCCTTTGAGTATTTACTCAATCGTACCACCTGCTAAGGGGCTGTCAACCGTATCGCTCAGTTCTGCGGGCAGCAAAAAAGCGGCGTTGCCGCCGCTTATGCAATTACCCTTGGGCCTGTGAATAGGCAACCACCGCAGTGCCCATCGCCTCAGCGGCAATCAGCAGGCTGTCCTCGTTGACCAGAAAGTCGGGGGAATGGTGGGGGTGCACCTTGCCGTCGGCCACCGCCGCGCCGACGTAGAAGTAGGTCGACGGGACGTAATGGTTGTAAAAGGCAAAGTCCTCGGAGGGGTTCAACGCCCCGCAGTCACCAACCTCGGTGACACCGGCCAGGTTGGTAGATTTCAACGCCGTGGCGACCTGATCGGTAAAATCAGGGTCGTTGACCATTACCGGCGCGCCTTCTTGATACTGCAAATCGCAGGTGACGCCAAACATCGCCTCGAGGCCCTTGGCGAGGGTGGCGACTTGCTGGTGAATCAGTTTGCGGGTGTCTTCTGCCATCACGCGCACGTCCCCTTTTAACACCACCTGTTGGCGAATGGCGTTGTAAGCCGCGCTGGCGCCATCAAAAGAACCAATCGTGACGGTCCCAAAGGCGAAGGGATCGAGCCGGCGGGAGACGATGGTTTGGGCGGCGGTCACGAAGTAGCTGCCTGCCACGATGGCGTCGTTAGACAGTTGCGGCATCGAGGCGTGACCCCCGTGGCCAGTGATGGTGAGGTCAAACCGGGCGCCACCGGCCTGGGTTGGGCCTGCGTGGTAGCCGATGTAACCGGTGGGCATCGTGGTTTGAATATGGGCGCCAATGACGTTGGCCACCCCGGTCAAGACGCCGCCGGCAATCATGTCCGGCGCGCCACCGGGAGCCACCTCTTCGGCCGGTTGGTGCAAGATGCGAATGGTGCCGTGGAGTTGATCACGCAGCTCGTTAAGCGCCTTGGCCAGTACCATCAAGTAGGCGGTGTGGACATCGTGGCCACAGGCGTGCATGACGCCTGGATTGACCGACTTAAATGGCAGGTCGTTTTCCTCCTGCACCGGCAAGGCGTCAAAATCCGCGCGCACCGCCAGGGTTTGGCCCGGCAAGCCGCCGTGAATGTCGACGACGAAGCCATAGCCCGTGCCGAAGTCCTGCGGGGTCATCCCAAGTTGTTCGTAATAATGTTTGATGTACGCCGCAGTGTGTTTTTCGTGGTACGACACCTCGGGATGCGCGTGCAGATAGCGGCGCAACGAGATGAGCTCGGGTTTATCGGCGGCGAGTTTGGCCATCAATTCAGTTTGTAACGACATGTGCTCACTCCTTTGCATGACGGCGCACCCAGCGTGTGAGGGTGGGGCGTAGCGGATTGAAAATGGCTTCGGCGATGACGAAGCCCACCGCCAAGGCGATGGCAATCGTCAGCGTCTTGACTAAGCCTTGTTGGGCGGCGTTGTCGCGCCCGAGCGTGAAGTCTTTCATGCTCATATAAATCAACGCGCCAGGCACCAGCGACACCAGGCAGGGGATGTATAACAGATTCACCGGCGCGCGCACGACGATGGCAAACAGGTTGGCCAACAGCCCGATGACGATTGCTGCCAGCAGGTTGGGCGCGATGGGGCTGGCGGTTTGGGAGCTGACCAGCACGTAGACCAACCAGGCTAAGGCACCGGTGAAACCGGCAGGCAACAGCGTGCGGCGCGGGACGTTGGTGATGACGCCAAACCCCACGGTGGAGGCAAACGCGACAACGAAATGAATCAACCAGGTGACAACGATTGGCATCACAGCACCCCCAAGGCGCGGATGAGGCCGCTGCCGATGACGACGCCACCGCCGATGGCCCCGGCCACCATGACCGCGTCCACGGCGCGCACCAGTCCGGATATCGTGTGCTTGCCGATGATTTCGCGCAGGGAGTTGGTCAAGGCAATGCCGGGTACCAGCGGCATCAAGGCGCTGATGATGATGTTATCCGCCGACGTGGCGAGTCCCAATAGCTGCAACGCGGTGGCCAGCAAGCCGATGATCAAACCGCCGCCGCCCGGGGCAATGTAGGGCGTGGTGGAATGGCGGCCTGTCCAGGCGGCCGCCACGTAACCAGCGATGCCGACGACAAACGCCCAGGCTAAGTCACCCCAGGTCGCCTTAAACAGCAACATGGGCGCGACGCCGACGACGCCGGCGCCGAGTAATTTTTGCGGCCAGGTGAAGTCGATGACCTTGGCTTGAATGCGGGTGACCCCAGCTTGTAAGGTGGCAAAATCAATTTGGCCGGCGACGAAGCGGCGCGATAGCGTATTGATGTCGTCGACTTTTTGCAGGTTGAAGTCGCCGGTGCGGACCTTGACCAGATGCGTGGCGGGATCGGCTGCCGCCGACACGAAGACCGCGGTCATGGTCGCGTGGCACGACACCGTGACGCCGGCGGCTTGGCCGATGTATTCGGCCGTGCTTTCGACGCGGGCCGTTTCCGCACCATTGATCAATAGAATGGCCCCGACCGCGCCGCACAGCTCGATGACCTCTCGTTCAGTGGGCTTTGCCACTTCAATCGACTCCCTTCCGGTTGCAGTTAAGTATAGCCATGCCAGGATGCCGATTCAAGCCGGTAATGAATATTTTTTGCATATAAAAACGCTGACGTGATTAACGTCAGCGTTCGGTGGTTAGGCCTGGGCATTTAGAATCAGGTGCTCGTTGCTAAAGGCGTTCAACCCGAGGTCGCACAGCTCACGGCCGTAGCCGGAATTCTTCACGCCACCGAAAGGCAATTCCGGGGCGGTGATCCAGGGCCGGTTGATGGTGGTCATACCGGCTTCGATTTGTTGCGCCACGGCATCGGCATGGGCGGGGTCGGCGGAGAAAACCGTCGAGCCAAGGCCGTAGCTTGAATCGTTGGCCAAGGCAATCGCGGCCGCCTCAGAGTCGACGCGGTAAATCGCGGCGACGGGGCCGAACATTTCTTGATTGTAGGCCGGGTTGTCCTTGGCGATGTCGGTGAGAATTGTCGGGGTGAAGAACTGCCCCGGCAAGTCGATCGGCGTGGCCCCGGTGACCCGGGTGGCGCCGGCGGCAATCGCCGCTTCGACTTGCTTTTGCAGCTTTTGCTTGGCGCTGGCGCTAGATAACGGGGCCAGCGTGGTGGCGCGATTCATTGGGTCGCCTGCTTGGACGCGCTCGAATTCGGCTTTCATGAAGGCGACGAATTCGTCGTACTTGTCCGCCATCACGATGAAGCGCTTGGACGCGGAGCACACCTGCCCGGCGTTGAACAGACGGGCCTGAACGGCTTGGGCCTTGACCTGGGTCCAGTCGGCGTCATCGAGGATGATGAAGGCGTCATTGCCGCCTAGCTCCATCGTCGACTTCTTGAGGTTGGCCCCGGCTTCGGCGGCCACTGCGGCCCCGCCGCGTTCGGACCCGGTTAAGGCCACGCCAGCGACCCGCGGATCGGCGATGGCGGTGTTCACCTGATCATAGCTCAAAAAGAGGTTGGTGAGGCTGCCCGTCGGTGCCCCTGACTCCGCGACGACTTTGGCGAAGGCTGCCGCGCAGGCGGGGGTACTCGACGCGTGCTTGAGAATCATCGGGTTGCCCAGCATGAAGTTCGGGGCGAACACCCGCATGATTTGGTAATACGGGAAGTTCCATGGCTCGACCATCACCAGCACGCCCACAGCTTGCCGAATGATGTAGGCTTTGCCGGCGGTGGTGGTGATCGGCGTCGGGGCCAAGAGCGCTTCGGCGTGGGTGGCATAGTACGCCGCGATGTCGGCACACAGGTCGACTTCGGCCTCGGCCTCGCCGATCAGCTTGCCCATTTCTGTGGTGATGGTGGTGGCCAAGGCGGTTTTCTGTTGCCGCATCAAGTCGGCGATGGCCTGCAGTTGGCTGGCGCGCTGCTGCCGGTCCTGATGCCGCCAGTCGTGATACAACGCGTCACCGGTGGCTAATGCAGCTTGTAAATCCGCGTCGCTGGCGTTGGGATAGGTCTGGACGACTTCATTGGTATATGGATTGATTGTTTGATATGCCATGTTAATCTCCTTAATATAATTGAATTGGTTACGCTTATATTGTAACGCAATTCGCCCTCGGAAGAACAGTGGTCTAGGTGTGGGCAAACAAATGAGGTTGCGTCCCCGCCGCCTTGCGCCAAATTGCCCTCGTGCCGGCCAGAAAAATGCGGTAAGATGGATGAATTGTGGAGGCGAAGCGTGATGACGAATAAGCAAAAGGGAATTCTCTGCGCCATTTTGGGGCCGGTGTTGTGGGGCGTGTCCGGCAACGTCGCGGAGTACCTTTTTGACCAGCCGGGGATTCGACCGGATTGGCTGGTGGCGATGCGCATGCTTGGTGCAGGGACGCTGTTGATGGCCATTAGTCTGGCGACGAAACGGCCACAGCTGGTGGCGCTGACGCGTGACCGCTCGGCTTGGGTGCATAGTATGTTATTTGGTCTGTGTGGCGTGTTCGTGTCGCAGTTCACCTATTTTTCGGCTGTGGCCGCCAGTAACGCGCCGACCACCACGGTGTTGCAGGCACTGGGGCCGGTGCTCATCATTTTGTACCTGGCCTTGCGCAATCGCCAGTGGCCGCCGCGGCTTGATGTGTTATGCGTCGTAATCGCCTTTGCCGGCATCATTTTGCTCGTCACGCACGGGCACCTCGGGTCGCTAGCGCTGACCCCGCAAGGCTTGTTTTGGGGGATTGGGGCCGGCGTCGGCGCGGCGTTATACACCTTGATGCCCGGCCAGTTGTTGACCCATTACAGCACCGACTTGGTGTTAGCCTGGGCGATGCTGGCGGCGGGTATCGCCAATGTGCCGGTGCTGTTCCTGCAGCCTTGGCCAGCGCTGACCGCACTGGACGTGGCAGGTATCGCGTATGTGACCATCGGCGGGACGTTGTTGGCTTACCTGCTGTATGTCTCCAGTCTGCGCTACCTGCGGCCGACGACGGTGGGGATGCTTGGCGTGTTTGAGCCACTGACGGCAGCCGTCGTGTCGGTGGTGTTCTTCCACCTGCGCTTCGGCGGCGCGGAGATCCTCGGCGGCCTCTTGATTCTCAGCGTCACGTTTCTGCAAACCCTCCCGGTGCGCACCAAGTTGCCGCGCAGAGTCGAGTCCTCACACTAAAAATGGCGCCGCGGTGTGCTCCTGATGGGAGTCACGCCGCGGCGCCTTTTGGTATTATTTTCCGCTGACCATCAGCGCCAGCTGGGAAATCAAGGTATCCATGAAGTACATACCGAAGTAAACGAAGATGGCGACGACGAAGATTTTCCAGGACAGCTTGCGCAAGGCGCCAAGGTCGTGGGCCACGGAGATGCCGGCGAAGGCCAGCACCGAGGTGGTCAGCGACAGGAAATCGACGGCGCCGATCACCTTGACGAAAAACGGACTGATCAGGCAGAACACTAACGAGACGATGGACACCCAGCCCAGCATCGGGAAGTCTTGTACGATTTTCCACGGGGTTTTCTTCATTAACATGCTGATGCCGACGCCAATCAGCGAAAACAACCACAAGGTGCCCAGGCCAATCAAGGTGTTGGTGGTGATGGGGGTGCTGGCCGGGTTGCGAATCAGCTTGACTGCCTGCACGAACAGGGTCAAGCAGACGGAAAGGCCAAGCACGCCGGTGGCAATGAGGAAGTCATGCGCGGGACTCGGTTGAACGGTGGATTGCGATTTTGCTTGCATTAGGCGGCCTCCTGAACGGGATGTTTATCGAGTTTTGCAGTCATATGATTGTAGATGAAGCGCTGCAGCGGTACGGCGATGAAGTACATGATGTAAGTGCCGATGAAGCTGGTCAAAAGCTGACTGGCCGCGGCGTAGCTGGTGATCGTCTCGGCGTGGGCGGGATGAATGGCAACCAGCGCGCTGGAGGCGGCGGTCATCATCGATGCGGAACCGACGCCGCTACTCATGGCCACGGCGCGGAAGTCAAAGCCCATGGCCAACAGCAACGGGGCCAGAATCGAAAAGACGATGGAGCCAAACACGGTTCCAATCAGGTAAATGCCGAGCACCCCATGGCCTTCAGGGGAGTCGAGGGTGTATTTTTCGGAGATGTAGGCGAGCTCGCCTTCGCGGCCAAGCCCCAAGGTGCTGCCGATGGCTTCGCGGCGAATACCGAGCAACAAGGCAATCGGCAGGCCGAAGAGGATGGTGCCGAGGTTGCCGGCTTCGTGAATCAAGAAGACCCAGCCAATCGATAGGATCTCGTTGATCTTCGGGGCAACATCCGCGCCGTACCGCGCCATCAGCGGCAACATGATGAAGATCATGTACTTGCCGGCGAACTTGACGCGGTCGTTGGAGTACAGGCGCTTGAAGAAGCCGCTGGGAATCAGCGAGAACACGATGCCCAAGATCACGGCGAACACTAGGGGCAACACGGAAATGGTGATGGTGCCGAGGGTGAAGGTTAAGGTGCCGATCAGCTCGGCGATGAAGTCGATGACCATGACGAGAATGACCAGTGGAATCAGTTTTTTCATTGCGCGGTGGCCTCCATTTTGGCAAGAGTGGCAGCGTAGTCGGCGTATGGCCGGTGGTACAGGTCAATGGTGTCGAGGTGCTGAGTGATGCGCTGCATGCTGTGCATGACGAATTCCGGGAGAATCTGCAGGACGAACTCGGGGTCGACGAGTTGGAAGTCGGCGCCGTGAATCGTGCCGTGAAAGCCGCCGTGGCTAATCTGGATGCTTGGCAACATGAAGCCAAGGTCGCCGATGTCACCGGCGGCGGCAATCGCGCCGCGGTCCGTGATGATGTCCTCAATGGCGGGCGTCTCGTCGTAAACGGTCTTGACCTGGGCGTTCATGGCGTGGTTTTGGCGGAACGGCAGGTAGCCGACTTCGGTGGTGATGTCGACGCTGCCGCCGAGCGCCTGGGCCGCGCCAAGCGCCGCGTGATCCAGCCGGCCCATGATGGTATTGGCGTAGTCGAGATTCAAGTAGCGGACGTCGGTGCCGATTTTCACGTGGTCGGGAATCACGTTGATGCTCATGTCGGCGTCGATCATGACGGGGTTGAAGCGAATCAGCTCGGTGTCTTTCACCTGCTGGCGCAACATGCCGGTGGCGGTGTCAAACAGGCTGGAGATGCTATAGGCGTTCACGCCGGAAAAGGGATCGAAGCCCGCGTGGCTGGCGCGGCCATTGAAGTCGTAATACTTGAAGTTGAAGCCGGCGAGGTCGCAGTTGAGCTCAACCGTACGCTTGGTGAATTCTTCCCCGATGGCGTGGATGCACACCGCCAAGTCGATGTCGTCGAACACCCCGCGCTTCATGGCCTCGGGCTTGCCGCCAAAGTAGGTAATCTTGCCGGCTGCGCGCAGCTGCTGGCGATAAGGCAGGTCGACGTATTCTTCGGCCGGGACGAAGATGAACACGACGTTGGTGGTGAACTGACTCAAGGCGTCAGTGGTGCTCAACGCGTGAATCAGGCTCAGTGCCACCGTGGTTTGAGTAAAATGGCCACAGGCATGGGCGGCCCCGGAATCTGGGTCGGCTTGCGGGTGGTGCGGTTGATAGACCGCATCCAACTCGGCAATGAAGGCAATGGTGCGGTCGCGGCCTTGATCGAAGCGCACCTTCAAACCCGTACCACAGAAATGTTCAATCGGAATGTTCGGGTTTAACCGCTGAATCTCTGCTTCAACTAACTCGCCGGTGGCGTGTTCCTTCCAGCCAAGCTCTGGATGATTAAAGATTTTATCGGCGATTTCCCGCGCCTTTGGGTAATACTCAGCATAACTATTCACAATAGCCCTCCTTGAGTTAAATACGAACGATAGGTACAGGTTATCAGTAATTCTTCGCATATTCAAGGGTTCCGAACGATTTTTTGTGGCTTGACGCGTCAAAAAAAGCGCCCGCTGGCGGGCGCGTGGTGGTTATAAGGTGTGAACGAATCGTTGGAAACCGGCTTGGCCGGCCGCGTCGCGTTTAAAGACGCCAGCATTTTCCAGCACGGTGGCAAACACGTTGCCCACGGCTTGTTGCAGTTGGCGGTGTGCGGTGGCCGGCGTCCAGGTTTGCGTGGCGACGAGCTGCTCGGCCCAGGGGCGGTGCATTGGCGCCATGGCGTTGGGCTGGCCCAGCAGGAACTTCTCGACTTCGGCCAGTTCGGTTTTCAATCTGGCGGGCAGCACAGCCAGCCCCATGACTTCGATCAGGCCGATGTTTTCCTTTTTGATGTGTTGAACGGCCGGATGCGGATGAAAAATCCCATCCGGATACTCGGCGCTGGTTTGGTTGTCCCGCAGCACCAAGTCGAGCTGGTAAGCCTGATCGACGCGCCGGGCAATCGGCGTGATGGTGTGGTGCGGCGTGCCGGCGGTAACCGCGCGAATCTGCAGGGCCGGGTCGCTGTAGCCTTGCCAGGCGGTGAGAATATGGGTCGCGGCCGCGGCCAACGCGGTGCGATTGGTGCTGGTCAGGCGAATCACGCTCATTGGCCACTTGACGATGCCGGCTTCGACTTGCGGATAGCCGGGCAAGGTGATTGGCGTGGCAATCGGCGCCTTGGCCATGGCAAAAGTGTGGCGGCCGCCTTGGTAGTGCTCATGTGCCAACATCGAGCCGCCGACAATCGGCAAGTCGGCGTTGCTGCCGACGAAGTAATGCGGAAATAGGGTCACCAAGTCGAGCAGGTTGGAGAAGGTTTGCGCGTTGATGTGCATCGGTGTGTGTTGGCTGTCGAGGAAAATGGCGTGTTCGGTGAAGTACGCGTAAGGCGAATACTGCAGGCCCCAGGTGCGGCCGCCGAGGCTCAAGCGGACGATGCGGTGATTTGCCCGCGCCGCCCAGTCGGCGCGCCCGGCGTAGCCTTCGTTTTCCAAGCACAGGGCGCAGGCGGGGTAGCCGGCCGCGGATTGCTTGGCGGCTGCGGCGATATCCTTGGGGTCTTTCTCCGGCTTGGACAGGTTGATGGTGATTTCCAGGTCGCCGTAGTCACTCGGCGCGGTGAAGGCGATGTTTTTGGCGATGGCGCGGGTTTGGACCTGATTGTTCGCGCGGCATAAGGCGTAAAAATAATCGGTGGCCGCACTCGGCGAGTCCTGATAGCGGCCCCAGAATTCGGCGTTAATCGCGCTGGGGGCCGGCGTGGCCAGCGCCATCAACGCGGCGCCGAGGATTTCCTGGGCCGAATGGGTTTCAGCAATGACGCCGGCGCTCACCGCGGCAGCCACGAGGCGGTCGAGGTTCGTCAGCGGATCTGCCGCGGCCGGCACGCTGGCGCTGGCATCCCCGCACAACGCACGGACGCGGTTGGTCAGGTACACCCGGTCTAGCGGGGAATAGGTGGGATTTAATTGCAAGATATGGGTAACGTGTGCATCAACGGCTGTGGTCAACATGTGCCTCCTAGCTGAGTTGCTTTGGACCAGCGGCGATTTCGGCGACATAAAAGTCCGCCGCGTAGCCGATGGCGGCCTCATAAGCCGCGCCCACCGCCTGGGTGAACGCGGCGACGTTGGCCTGGTTCACCAGCGCAATCGCGCAGCCGCCAAAGCCGGCGCCGGTCATGCGGGCACCGAGCACGCCGGGCTGCTGCAAGGCGGCCTTGACCAAGGTGTCCAGTTCAACGCCGGTCACCGCGTAGTCATAGGCGAGGCTGACGCCGCTAGCGCTGACCAGCCGCCCGAAGCCGGCGAGGTCGCCGGCTTTGAGCTTGGTTGCGGCGGCTAACGTGCGCTGGTTTTCCAACACGGCGTGGCGGGCGCGGCGAATCAAGGTGTCGTCATAAATCAGGTAGCTGTATTCATCGAAGGTGTCGGCATCGAGTTCGCCCAGTGAGTGAATCGGCAGCTTGGTTTGCAGGCGCGCCAAGGCGGCTTCGCATTCGCTACGGCGCTCGTTGTACTTGGAATCGGTGAGGGCGCGGCGCTTGTTGGTGTTCATGATGACGATGACGTTGTCGCCGAGGTCAAGCGGCACCGGCTCGTAATCCAGCGTGTTGGTATCCAGCAGCAAGGCCGTGTTCACCTGACCCATGCCCACGGCGAATTGATCCATGATGCCTGAATTGACGCCGACAAAGTGATTTTCGACTTGCTGGCCGAGTTTCACCAGGTCCAACGTCGGCACGGCGAGGCCGAACTCGGTGCTCAGAATCGTCCCGCTGAGCAGCTCGATGGACGCCGAGCTGCTCAGGCCCGCGCCGTTGGGCAAGGTGCCTTCGATGTAGATGTCTAAGCCGTGGGTGAAGTCGCCACGCTTGGCCAGTCCCTGGGCCATGCCCTTGAAGTAGTCGGTCCACTGGTTGTCCTTGGGGCCAGTGAGCTCGGCAAGCGGCAGGGTGATGGTGCCGTTCCCCGGAAAATTCCCGGAGGTCAGGCGAAACGCGTTGACGGCGTTTTGCGCCACGGCGGCGTAAGTCCCGAGGCTAATGGCGCAAGGGAAAACGTGGCCGCCGTTATAATCGGTGTGTTCGCCGATTAGGTTGATGCGGCCCGGGGCAAAATAAGTGTGCGTCGGCGCGGTGCCAAAAGCGGCGGTGAAGCCGGCGGTTAAGTCTGGTGTGGTCATGGTCATGCTCCTTTCAAGCTAACCGGGTCAGGCCCGGTGTCGTTTCACGTTGAATCAACTGGGTGGCAAAAGTGAGTTTCTCCGCCACGGCATGCGGCTGTTGCAGGCGGGTCAGCAACAGGCGCACGGCTTCGGTGCCCATTTGCTTGGTGGGCACGCGCACGGTGGTGAGTTGCGGCGTAATGTAGCGGCCGATAATGGCGTCGTTGAAGCCAATCACCGCCACGCGTTGCGGAATGGCGAGGTGATGCTCGCGTAGCGCCTTGATCGCCCCGACGGCCATCAGGTCATTGGCGACAAAATAGGCGTGCGGCAAATCGGTGCCAAGCTTGGTGATGGCTTGGCTCATGGCCGCGTAGCCGCTGTCGATGGTGAAGTTGCCGGTGGCGACGAGCGCCGGGTCGTATCGCCCGGCGACGGCTTGCTCGGCTTGAAAAGCGCGGGTGCGCGGATCGAGCAGCGGCGTTTGGTCGGTGGTGGTTTCCTGGCCGGCGAGAAAGCCCAGCCGCGTGTGGCCCATTTGCGCAAACGCCTTGAGGATTAACCGCACCGCCGTGGCAAAATCCGGCAGCACGCAGGTCAAATCCTGGGCCAAGGTGTCTTGGTCGATGACTACCACCGGCTGGCGCGTCGCCTTGAGTTGGGCGAGTTGGCTGCGCGAGTACTTGCCGATGGCGATGATGCCGACGATGTCCGGGCCAACGCTGATTTGCGACGCGGCGAAGTGGCGGCGGATGGTGTAGTTCGCCGCGGTGAGTGCCTCTTCGCAGGCGTCGCGAATCTCCCGGTAATACAAGTCGCTGGCCTCGGTGCCTTCGTCGTACCATTGTAGAATCGCCACGGTGCCAAGGCGCGCGGCTCGGCGCTCCACCGGCCGGCGATAATTCAGTTGTTTGGCGACGGCCACGATGCGGCTGCGGGTGGCTTCGCTGACCCGCAGCGCCGGGTCACCGGACAACACGCGCGAAACCGTGGTCGCCGATACGCCGACGGAGCGGGCAATATCATTTAAGGTCGCCATGAGTGCCTCCCTTGCTGGTAAATTTTTCACTCTTATTGTCCACCGAGCGGCTGCTAGGCGCAACCGCTTACGCCATTTTTTCCACGCAAAAAGCGCCGGCAGACTAGGCGACCGGCGCTTTGCTGAATCGAGTAAAAAAAGGTAAATTAATTGAAAATCAAGCCGTTGCGGCCGGTGACGTTGAGCACGTACAGGAACAACAATAAGGCGTTGAGGATGAACGACAGCACGACGATCGCATAGCGTAGGCTGAAGTTGTGGACCCAGGTCTCGAAGTTGAACCAGCCGAAGCGTTTGCCCTTAAAGGCAACCAGGCAAATGATCAAACCGACGACCACCACCGCTTGAGCGATGGTGCCCGGCATGTACAAGTTGGCGGCTTGGCGTTGGGCGGCGTAGATACCGTAAGCCAAGACGTCGAGGACTAAGGCGAGAATGGTCATGGCAACCTCCTAGCGACGCAGCAAGTGATAATCGAAGAACGCCCGGGTGCCGGGCAAGGCGAAGTCCGTGTAGTCGCGGGCGTGGCCGCTACCGGGCACGACATGAAGCGTCACGTCGCGGCCGAATGCGGCGGCCTGCTCGACGAAGCGCAGCGTGCCGGGCAGCGGGGTCAATTCATCGATTGAGTTATACATCAAGGTCGGCCCTAACTTGGTCGACAGGTGATTCAACGGGTTGACCGCGGTGAGCTTGGCCGGGGTCAAGTCACCGAGGTAAGTTTGAATAAAGTACTTATAAAACGCGTCGTGAATCGCGTGAATTTCGGTGAGTCCGAGCTCGGCCTTACCGTCGACGGCGGGTTTGACCACCTGGTGTTTTTGCATCCAATCGGCAAAATCCGTCACGCCGCTCCAGCTGGCCACTGGGTAGCCGAGTTTGAGGCTAGCGGTCAGCGTCATCGTGCCGCCCACCGACGCGCCGAGCAAGCCGACGCGCGAGCGGTCAAACTGATAGTCGCTGTTGGTAAGCCAAGTAATCGCCGCCTCAAAATCATCCTGCGCCGCCGGATATAAATCTGCCGGGGCTAAGCGGTAATTTGGAATCGCCGTCACATAGCCGGCCTTGGCAAAATAGTTGCCGATATCGGTATCGTGCGCCTTGTCGCCGCGGAACCAGCCGCCGCCATGGGCGAACACGATGGCCGCGCCATTGGGCTGATCAGGCAAATACAAGTCGAGTTGTTGTAAATCATTTTTTCCATACGCCAGATTCAATGCTGTTTTCACACCGTACCTCCTATAACTCTTTCTTCTAGCATAGCCCGCCGGCCGCTTCAGCACAACTAGCGGGTGATGGCGACGCGAATGGTGGTGGTGTGCGTCGGTAGCGCCGGAATGTGGATGCTGACGCCGGTTTCGCTGCGCGCCAAGGGGTCGTGTTCCCGCAGGCCAAACGCGGTGGTAACGGGGAGCTGCTCGTCGTTGGCAGTGACGCTCACGGCAGTCGGCGCGGTGGCCAAGGCGACAAACATGGTCGTCGGCTGCGCGGCTGGCTCGCCGGCGTAATGGCCCGTGGTGGCGGCGATAGTCAACGTGATCGTTCGCGGCGTGCTGGCGGCCGTAAGGTGAGTTTGGCTGATGGCGCCGGTGGTGTAGGCGAGGCTTTCGCCGTCGCTGGCCGTGACGGTCAGCGTGCTGGCCGGCCCTGGATAATAGTCGAGCAGGCGCACCGCCTGGCGGGCGGCCGGATTTTGGCTGGCCGGGGTCAAGGGGATGAGGCTGCCGGCGCGCACATAAATTGGAAACTGCCCCAGCGGTGCTGGCACATCGCTTAAGGTGCGTTCGCCGGCCATGGGCTCGCCGGTCCAAAAGTCGCGCCACTCGCCGGCTGGCAGGTACAGGTGCGCGCGGCGGCCGGCGCCGCTAGCGGTCAAGCCGTAGTCAGATTGAATCGGCGCCAACAATAGCGCCGACCCGAGCAGCAGCTGATCATTGAGGTGGCGGTAGGCGTAGCTGCTGGGAAACTCCCAAAACGTCGGCCGCAGAATCGGCGCCCCGGTAGTGCGGGCCGCCCAGGCGAGGGTTTCGAAGTACGGCAACAGCATCGTGTGATATTGCAAAAAGGCGCGGTTGATGCTGAGGTAGGGGTCGCCTGCGGCCAGACCCATGGTTTTAGGTTGGCTGCCCCAGCCGTCCATGGCAAACAGGTACGGCGTGAACGCCTTCCACTGCAAGTCCCGCGTTTGGATCACCGGGTCGTCGCCGCCGTAAATCCCGTCGACATCGCTGGCGACATTTGGATTGCCCGACAAGCCGGTGCTCAAATACGTGCCGATGTGCATAGCCAAGTTTTGCCAGTCGCTGCCGGCCTGGTCGCCGGACCACACCGTGGCGTCGCGTTGCGTGCCGGCCCAGCCGTCAACGGTGACGATCATTGGGCGCAAGTTGCGCTGGCGCATCGCCGTCCCGGCGGCGGTGGTGGCGTTCAGGCCGAAGGTGTAGCCTTCGCCGACCCAGGCGACGTCGGTTTTCAATGCCCGCACGCCGGCTTGATCCAACTCGGCGGCTAAATCGCGCTCGCCAGCCTGCGGCGCCTGCGCGTCCTTCGGGGCAAGGGCGGCTTGCGTCCACAAGCCAGTGGTGACACCGCGGCTACGGGCATAATCGGCGAAGCTACTGAGGTTGGCGAGGTCGCCGGCAAACGTGCCGGTTTGCCCATAACCCGCGCCGTAGCCGTCGTTAGGAATCAGCCAGCCCAGCGGCAAGCCGGCCTTGGCGTAGCGGTCGATGACGGCGCGGGCGGAAAATTGACGGTCGTGCTCGCCATTTAACGTCTCTCGCAGCGCGCGGCGCGGCATCCCCGCCGCATCGGGCTCGGTAAACGTGACATTACCGTTACCATAGACGTTTGGCACCAAGGACTGGCCGGCAACCGTGATGGCGCCCGGGCGATAGCCGAGGTTAAACGTTTGCGGATTCAACGGCTGGTATTCCTTGTACCAGCGGCCGTCTTCGAAGCGAATTGCGCCAGCCGATGCCGGTGTGACCGGCACCCAGTAGTCGCGGTTGTAGGCGTTGAAGTGGGCGGGATAATAGCTGAAGGTCGGGTTGAGGTTCGGCAGGCCGGTCAATTCGTGGTAGCCGTGAAGCAAACTAGCCGGCGTGTCGCCGAGCAAGAGGTAAACGTCGACGTTTTCTCCATCGTGGCTGAGCATGACCCCGCTGGCGGGATTGCTGAAGTCGTATTCGCCGGGGGTAAAGGTGTTGGCCAGCAAGCCATAGCCCGTTGTGCTCCAATAAAATGGCACGGGGCTGGAGACGCCATCTTGCGTCCAGCGGTTCTCGTTGGCAATCTGCACCAACAACCCGTTCAAGCTGACGCGACCATTTTGCGTGCCGCCACCAAAATAGGCCGGGGAGTCGGGACTGATCACGCGCATCGTCCAGCCCGTTGCCGTGAGCTGCGGCAGGCGCAGCGTCACGTTCGGCAGGGTCAGCCGGTCGGTGGCCAAGGTGATCGTGGTCGGCCCGCAGCTGACCTGGTTGCCGGTTCGCGTCACGGCTGCTTGATCGGTGGCGGTAATGATCGGCGCCGCATAATGTTGCCCGCGCCCGCCGGTGGCCACGGTGGCGTCGTGTTGGTTGGCCAACTTGGGGTCGACCGGAATGTCTGGCGTCTTCGGCCAGTCCTGGGTGCGGCTGACCTGCAGGCGCCACAAGTGTGCGTTCACCGCGCTGAGCCGGGCAAACCAGTCGTGATATTGAAACGTGACCATGCCGGCTGCGGCCGCCACGTGAGTCATTGCGTTTGGATTTTCCATCGCGAGCCTCCTGTGCTGATTATTCTAAATTTACCGCTTTCTGGTATGATTGTCAGCGGAGGAAAACAGATGCGGTTTACTTTTGAGTATCAAGCCGACGCGCCGACGACGGTGAAGCGCCTGCTGGCCCGCCATGGGGTGAGCCACCGATTATTCACCAAGCTGCTTGCGGCACGGGCCATCACTGTGGCGGGGCAGCCGACCGGCAACCGCGAACTGGCCGCCGGCGCCAAGGTGCGCTTCAGCTTGCCGGCAGACCAACCCGTGCCGCCAAGCGCCGGGCCCATTGTGGTGGTGCACGAGCTGCCAAACTGGTTGATTGTGAATAAGCCGGCTGGCCTGGCCAGTGTGCCGGGCCCCAGCAACCCGACCGATAGCCTGGTCAACCGCGCCGCCGGTTATCTCACGCAGCAAGGCATCACCGGGGCGCAGCCCGCGATCATGACGCGGCTGGACCGCGACACCACCGGCCTGGTGCTGATTGCCAAGCACCCGTACGCGCAAGGCCGCTTGGATGCCAGTGATACGGCAGTGACCAAAACCTACCTCGCCTTGATTCACGGCACGCTCACGCCGCCGGCCGGCCGGATTGCGTTGCCGCTGGGTAAGGCCGCTGATGGCATTCATCGCGAAGTGCGCGCCGATGGGCAACCCGCCGTGACCGATTACGCCACGGTGCGCACGGGTCATGACTATAGTTTGTTGCAGCTGAGCCTGGTCACCGGTCGCACCCACCAGATTCGCGCGCACCTGGCGCACCTGGGGCACCCGTTAGTTGGGGATGCCTTGTATGGCGGCGATACCAGCGTGGTGAGCCGGCAGTTGTTGCAGGCGACGACGCTTGCGTTTCGCGACCCGTTCAGTGGTCAGCTGGTGAAAGCAGAGCTGCCGGCACCGGTGGCCATGACCAAGTTGATGGCATAAGCAGGGACTGTGACAAAAGCCACAGTCCGTTTTACGTATCCGAATATTCTAGTGATGTTACGTGCCAAAAGGCTGGCATCGAGCTGATAGCTACACCAGCCACTAGGTCCAAAGTGCGGACCCAGCGTCTGGTTAGGCTATCCGTCGATGCCAAAACCGCCTTTTGTCACAGCCAATAAGAAAACCCCACGGCCGCAATGGCTGTGGGGTTTTAGTTGAAGCCTGGCCAGGCAACAAACGTGATTACTTAACTTCCGTGAAGACCACGCGCTTACGCAATTTTGGAGAATACTTCTTCAAAGAAAGACGATCTGGCGTGTTCCGCTTGTTCTTGGAAGTCAGATAGATCCGTTCGCCGGTTTCGGCGCAGGCAAGAAGAATGTTGTTACGCATCTTGTTCACCTCTGTCTATAGATTAATCTAACCTAATCATTGTACCGGAAGCTGCGGGGTTGTCAAGGCCAATTGTTGACACTAGTGACCACGTTGGCGGCGCCAGTGCCACGCCCAGCCGCCGGCGCCGGCGGCCAACGCCACCAAAACCGCAATGGCGAAAAACGTCAGGGAGCCCCAAGGCGAATTGGCCACGGGTTGATTGGCGGCGGCTTGCTGCGCGGCCGCGGCGGCACTCAAGGTGAATTGTCGATTACCTTGCCAGGTGTACTCCCCGGATTTCGCCGACATCGTCAGCTGATACTGGCCCGCTTTTAGCACCGGTGGGGCCGGGGTGAGTGTGAAGCGACTGGTGGGGGCCACCGCCAGTTGCGACCACGTCTGCGTCCAAACGGTTTTACCGGTGGCTCGAGCCACCAACGTCAGCGTCAACGAGATTTCGCCGAATTGGTGCGGCGAGGGATTTTCGATGGTGGCGCTGAGCGATTCGCCGGTGGCCGCCAGCAGGCGCAGGCTTGGCGCCGTGCCGAGATTGGTCCCAGAATGCAGGCGAATCGGCAAGGCAAAGGCGTAGCGGTTTTGTAAGGTGACGCCACTACCAGTGTTGTCGGCGTCTAGCTCGCGGCGGACATACAAGGCCCCACTAATGATGCCGCCAAAAGTGCTGGCTGGCGGGGTCAGGTGGTAGGTGAGTTGTCGGGATTCCCCAGCCGCCAGCGTGACCTCGGTGGGGCCGGTGACCAGCTTGTGCATCGAATACTCACCGGTAAACCCGGTAGGATCGGCGCGGTCATACGCCACCGCGCCACTATCCGAGGTATAGGCGGGGTTGGCGCCGATGGTGAACGTTTCCGGCGTCTTCGCTTCGTTGTGCAGTATCATCGTCAAAGTTTGCGGGTGGCCAGGGGTGACATCGAGGTCAAAATAGTCGGTGACGCCAGCGCGTTGGGCTGCGTTGAGGACCGGGGTCACGGTAAACTCCGCGCCTGCCGCGCGTACCGGTTGGGGGTTGCCGCCAACCAGCACCAGCGCCACACCCACTAGCCACCAAAGTAACGGCCGTATCCGCATGTCGGTCAGGTCCTTTCTATCCGTTGCTATCTCCGGCTGGCTCCGCCACCGTCGGATCTAATGTCCAGGTGATCGTGCCATGATAATCGCCAGCAAACACATTGTTCTGAGCAATTAGAGAGAGGTTAATGGAAGTGAGGGATACCTGGTTCACGCCCATCCCCGGCTCAGAAGCGGTTGCCGTCCAGATTGGGGTGAGTTGCCCAGCTGTGAGCGCTTGAGGGCTATAAGTGGGTGAGGTTTCACTGACGGTCGCACTATCTGGATTGGACATTAAGGTTGCCTGCAGATCATTGGCGCCGCTAAATTCAATGTTGGAATTGGCGAGTTCGTGCTCGCCGGCCTTGAGTGCCGAAACCGTCGCGGAAAGGGTCCAGCCAGTGCCGGTGCCACGAAAATCTTCAACGCGAATTTTGCCAGGGTCGCTGGTCGCTGTGAGCAGGTCACTGGCTGTGGCTAAGTTCGAAACTGAGATGCTTGGAAATGTAATATCTGGTGGCGTCTGCGTTAAATTGATCCCGCCGCCGGTGACATTCACGTCGTAGTCTGTGTCTGCCGCCTTCACCGTCTGCGCCTGCATCCCCGCGAATACCGCGAGGCCCAGGCCTGCAATTAAGCCAATGTACTTCATGAGTCTGCCTCCTTGCCGCCATGCGGCAATCTGAAATTGTGCGCTGCAATTGGCGCATATAGTTGATTACGCAAAATCGGTGGCGGATACTTTAAGCAAGCAGAATTCTTGGAGGTGGGCCATGAGATTGACGGGTGAGCGCGTTACGATCCGGGCGTTTACGGCGGCCGATGCCAAGGCGTACCTCGATTACGCCAGGGATCCCGCCGTAGCGGTGCCGGCGGGGCTGCAGCCAATTGACACGTTGGCGGAAGCCGTGGCAGTGGTGACAAATTTCGCCGCGACGAACACCGGCTTTGCGGTCACGGTGGCCGATCGATTGGTGGGGCACATCGCGGTGTACGAGCGACCCGCGGCGGATGGCGCGCCGGATCCGCACAGCCGAGAGATTGGCTACGCGCTGGCGCCGGCGGCCTGGGGTCACGGCTATATGCAAGAGGCGTTGCGGTTGATGCTGGCGGCGTTAGCGGCGCATGGCGTCGCGGCGGTGTGGGCGACGGTGTTGCCCACGAATCGGCGGTCGATTAAGGTGCTGGCGCGCACGGGGTTTGCGTATGTCGACACCGCGCCGACGGGGATTGGGCCCGACCAGCAACTGGCCGCAATCTTCGTCTGGCATCCTGAAAAATAGTTGCATTATGAAACTATCAGCGTGAAAAATGATATTTTCATTTCAAGTCAGCAAAGAATGCTCGTGACTTTGGCGAATTAATGATATACTGAAATCAACTTTATTCGTGGGGGTTTCAAAATGAGTTCGCAAGCAGAGTATGATCAGATCTACGCCAAGCGGCTGGCGGCGATTGAAAAAGAGCCGACGCTGACTGTTTTGTCCAGCATGAACCAGCCGCGCGCCAACGACGCCGGACCGGCCACCCAATACATCGTGTATACGGACTTCAAGCAAGACGCCCAAAAGCACAACAGCTACACCATTTCCGTGTTTACCCCGTATGAAAACGTCGATAAGTACGGACACGCCAAGGCCGACTTCCAATCCCAGCTGCTGTTTGACTGGGACCGCTGGCGCAACAACGCCCACATCACGGTGCTAGAGACGTTGGGTTCCGAAAGCCGCCTGGCGTTTTATGATTTTCAAAACATGGGGCTGGCCCAGCTGGCCATCAAGGCGTTCGTCAACCTCGCCAAGAAGGCGGACATCGCCACGATCGACGGCAACATCAGCTCGTTTGACAAAGAGAACTTTGCGAAACTCAACCATATCTTTACCAAGCATGGTTTCACCTTTGCGACCTTGAATGAGGCAGAAGGCATCGGTAGAATTCAGCTCACGCTTGCGTAATCTAACCCGTCTGGCTACGGCTAGACGGGTTTTCTTTGTTTCTTTTGTAATACAGTTCACAAAAATAAATGAAACAGAATAACCCGTATTACTTAACGAATTTCTAGGATTCCCACTTTCAATTAGTTACACTTATGCTATACTGACGACAACACAAATCAAGGGAGCAATACACATGACCAATAAACGCTACGGGGCCGACCTCATTGTCGAAAGCCTCATCAACCACGATGTGAAATATGTCTTCGGCATTCCCGGAGCAAAAATCGACCGCGTTTTTGAGCGGCTGGAACACCCACAAAGCGACCACGCGCCGCAATTGATCGTCGCGCGCCACGAACAAAACGCGGCGTTCATGGCCGCCGGCATCGGCCGTTTAACCGGCAAGCCCGGCGTGGTGATCACCACCTCCGGCCCCGGGGCGTCGAATTTGGCCACTGGATTGGTGACGGCGACGGCCGAAGGGGATCCGGTGCTGGCGATTTCCGGGCAGGTGAAGCGTGCGGATTTGTTGCGTAGCTCGCACCAAAGCATGAAAAACGCCGAGTTGTTTGCGCCCATCACCAAGTACAGCGCCGAGGTCCAGGACCCCGACAACGTCAGCGAAATTATTGCCAACGCTTATCAAGCCGCAGAATCCGGCAAGCAAGGCGCCAGCTTCGTCTCGGTGCCGCAGGATGTCACCGATGCCGAAGTGGCGTCGCAGCCGATTCGCCGCCTCACTGCGCCGAAGCTTGGCCCGGCCAGCCCGGCGGACATGACCTACCTGGCCCGCGCCATCAAAGAGGCGCAGCTGCCGGTGTTGCTGCTGGGCATGCGCGCCAGCGCCGAACCAATCACCCGCGCGCTGCGCGACTTGTTGTCCGTCACCGAGTTGCCAGTGGTCGAAACCTTCCAAGGCGCCGGCATCGTCTCGCGCGAATTAGAAGATAACTTCTTCGGGCGCGTGGGCTTGTTCCGCAACCAGCCCGGCGACCAGTTGCTCAAGGCCGCCGACTTGGTCATCACCATCGGCTACGACCCCGTGGAATACGAGCCGCGCAACTGGAACGCGGAAGGCGACGCGCGGATCATCGACATCGACTCGGCGCCGGCGGAAATCGATCACAACTTCCAGCCGGAAACCGAATTGATTGGCGACATCGAACAAACCTTGGACATCTTGACGCCGCTGTTGCGCGGCTATCAAGTCGCACCGAGCGCCAAGCACTTCTTGAGTGAACTGCAAGCCAAGCTGCAGCAGCGCGACGTGCCGCCGGTCGATGCCGACGCCAAGCGCAGCCACCCGTTGGCGATTGTGGCGGAGCTGCAGCAGCGCGTCACCGACGACATGACGGTGGCCGTGGATGTCGGCTCGTTTTACATTTGGATGGCGCGCCACTTCCGCAGCTACCAGCCGCGGCGCCTACTGTTTTCTAACGGCATGCAGACGCTAGGCGTGGCCTTGCCGTGGGCGATTGCGGCGACGCTGGTGCGGCCCGGCGAAAAAGCCGTGTCGATTTCCGGCGACGGTGGCTTCCTGTTTTCCGGTCAAGAACTGGAAACGGCGGTGCGGCTGCACGCCAACTTGGTGCACATCATCTGGAACGACGGCCACTACGATATGGTCAAGTTCCAAGAAGAGATGAAGTATGGCCAATCGGCAGGCGTCAACTTTGGGCCGGTGGACTTCGTGAAGTATGCCGAAAGCTTCGGCGCCAAGGGCCTGCGCGTCAACACGCCGGCCGAGCTCGGCGCGGTGTTGGATGAGGCGTTCGCCGCTGACGGGCCGGTAGTGGTCGACATTCCCGTCGATTACAGCCACAACCAGGCCCTGGGCCAGGCAATGCTGCCGGATCAATTAGTCTAGGAGGCCAGCATGGGAAAGTTATATCAACACGGCACGTTAGCGACGTTGGTGCCGGGCCTGTTTGCCGGCACGCAAACGCTGTCCGAGTTACTGACGCACGGCGACACGGGCATCGGCACGTTGACCGGGCTCAACGGCGAGTTAATCATCCTCGATGGCGTTGTGTACCAAATGACCGCCGCCGGTCAGGTGCTGCAGCCCGAGGCGACGGCGCAGGTGCCGTTTGCCAACGTGCATTACGCGGACTTTACGCCGGCGGGCACGGTGACGAATTTAAGCGACGCGCAGTTGCGGCTAGCGCTGCAGGGCAAGCTGCCTAGCGTGAACCTGTTTACGGCGGTGACACTCACCGGGACCTTTGCGGCGGTGACCACGCGCGCGGTGCGCGAGCAACAGCCGCCGTACCCGACGCTGACGGCAACGGCGGCGGATCAAGCCGTGTTTACCCGCGAACAGGTCACGGGCACGGTCATTGGTTACTGGTCGCCGACGTTATACGCCGGCATGGCCGCGCCGGGGTTTCACCTGCACTTTTTGAACGCTGCGCATGACTTCGGCGGGCATATTCTGGCCTTGACGGTGGCGTCGGCGGCGCTGGCGCTCCAACCCTTCGCCGACATTCAGCTACACTTGCCCAGCACCGACCCCGCGTTTCTCCACGAGGCCTTTGACGAAAGCAAAATCGTGGCGGATATTGTTAAGGCGGAAAGCTAAGGCGCGTTGACTTGTGCACAAGCGGTCGTTGACAGCGCTTCCAGCTATCGCTAAACTTGACCCGAAGCAACCGAATGGGGGAAGAGCGATGCGATTAACACCACCGCTTCGGGTTTTTATGTACTTGTTAACAATGGGGGATGCCAGCGTTGCCGATGCCGATATTTGGGAGGCGCGCTACGGCTTGCAGCCTCAGCGCGTGGTCGCGCGGTTCATCCGCGCCGGCTTGATTGCGCCGGTACCAGGCGGCGCGGCGTATACCTTGACCGCGACCGGCCGCGAGCAATTAGGGGATATTGCGCCGGACTTGTGGATTCATGAGTATTACCTGCCAGGCGTCATCGATTTTTACACGGCGCGCCGGCACTTCTGGCAACCAAAATTGACCGGGGTGCCGTTACTCGAGCGCCTGTTGGACCGAGCGTTATCGCGTAGTGCCGGGGATGGCGATTACGTGGCGTTGATTCAGCGCCAGCGCCTGCGCTTGGAGCTAGACACGCACCGCGATCAGGCTGCGGTGCAAACGCTGATGTGCGTGATCGCCGCGGACTTGCAGGTCAGCTCGGCGCCGGCGGACTTTGCCTACGCCACGACTTTGGTCAAGGTCGGCGAGTATGAGTTGCAGTGCCTGCGCGATTTGGTCAGCCGGTTGAATTGGACGCTGGCGGACTTCGAGCTGGCCTTTGCCAAGTGGCTGGACGCGCAGCCGCGCAAGCCATCGGTGTTCACCAATTTTGAGTGCATGACGATTGTGATGCACGAGTTGAATCACAACGTGGCCGCGTTGACCGCGCTGTACGCCACGGCTGGGGCGCGCTTGGCCACCCCCAGCGTGACCGCCAGCAGTGAAATCTTGACGCAATAAGCAAATGACCGTCACCGTGAATTCGCGGTGGCGGTCATTTTGTTGTGGCGGTGCGGTCTGGAATCAGCTTTTGCCGATAGAGGTTCAACACCGTGTGATAAAGCTCGAAGTAATCGGTGGTGGTCGCCGTCGACGTGCCAGTCGAAAATGGTTTCGTTGCGCGTGGTGGCCGCGGCGTCTTCCGGCGTGGTCAGCACGAGATCCGGCGCCGGCGCGGAGGCGGCGACGCGGCGGACAATCGGCAGGTTGTCCAGAAAGTCCAAGACGGCGTGGTTGAGAAAATCGTTGGCGTCTAGTTGCACCTTCACCGCCACGGTTTCGTCCCAGTGCAGGTAGCGCAGAAACGGCGCGAACAGGTAAAACAGCATGTCTAACACGCAAGGCGTGCGCTTGAGCACGCGGTTAAACTCGGTGCTCGGCAGGTTGCGCAGGTAATCGGCCAAGACGTCGCGCAGGTGCGACTGTTGATAGGTGATCTCCTGCGGCACGAAGAAGTCCGACAGCTTGACGTAATCGCCGTTCATGATCACAAACGAGCAGGCAAAGCGCATCACGTTTAGCGGCACCTGAGTTTGCGCTAGCGCTTCCGGCGATAAGTTGGCGCCGCTCAAGGCCCGCAGGTGGTCGAGCAACCCCGTGGCGAACTGCCACACCGGGCCGTTTTGCTGCTTGAAGAATTCATACAACGCGCGATCGGTGCGACTCGGCGGCGTGAAGATAATCGTTTTTTGCTGTAAAAAACAGAAGAAGCGCTGCTCGGCGTGCGGCACATCGGCCGGGGCGTTGAAGAAGAGCTTCGGGTCGTAGCTTGGCGCGGCGAACAGCGGGCAATCCGCGAACAGCTCGTCGATCAGCTGCACGTCGCGGACGTAATTGCCATGCGCGATGCGGACGCGGCACAGGCCCCAAAATTGGATTTCCTGCAGCGCCATCAGTGGTTCGCGGCGGGCGCTGGCCAGTTCGCGATACTCGCGGGCAATGGTCGCTTCGGAAATCGACACGAACGGCCAGCGAATGCCATGGTAGGTCAGCCAGTACAGCGTGCCTAGAAACAGGCGAATCTGCGGCTCCGGGCCGAGTAACGCCGGCTGCGTGACGGAAAGTTTCAGCTGGTAGCGTTGGAGAAATTTGCGCAACGGCGCCGTTTTGCGGGTGAGCGTCGAGCGGCTGATGAAGTGCTCAGCGGTGAAGTGGTCGGTGGTTGGGCGGTTGCCTTGCAGGAGGTAATCGATGAATTGAAAGGCAATCGAGCGCTCCATCAGATACAGGCGGTACTCATCGACGGTGAAGGGAAAAGCGGCGCGGGCCATCAAGCGCTTCTTGGCTTGCGCTGGCGTCACCTTCAAGATGCCGCCCATATCCGTGGCCAGTTCCTGAAACACGTTATAGGTCATCTGGTAAGACTGGTCCATGCGCGCGGCGAGGTCGGCGACGGTGAGGCTTTCTGCATTAAAGGCGGTGAAAATTTGAAACATTTGAAACTTTTGCCGATCGGCTTTTTCGAGAAATAAGGCTTCAAATTCCATCGCGACCCCTCCTTTTTGAAGTTTCCACCGCTAGTATAGCAAATTGGCCGCGGCGTTTCAGTCGCCCCCGCGGAATTGATGCAGGAAAAATAGTGGCGGCTATCTGAGAAAAGGGTGGGTTTGGACTCAGAATCGTGAAAAAACGTTCATCAATAATGCGTTGAAGTCCAGAAACGATAATGCGATAATAAGTGCGCGCGAAGGCGCAAGTTAATCGTGCTCGCCGGGGCAAGCAGCTACACATAGGACCACCTAGCACTCGAAAGGCAAGAAGCGCCTTTCAAGCACTAGGCGGCGCCTATGTTCCGCTGCTTTCCCGCCCTGGCTCACAACTTAATCGTGTTCGCGAAGGCAAGTAACTGCGCGTAAGTCCACCTGGTCGCCGAGCCGCACAACCCGCGGCTCACCGCCCAGGCGGCGCTTACGCTCCGTTTCTTAAGCGCCTTCGCTCACAACTTGTTTTTATAGGAGGATTATCATGCGCGGACGAGAAGACATTTTCCTGTCAACTTCAGATGCAGAGAAGATGCGGTTGTTCCGCACGATTGTGAATGCCCGGGTGGCGCAAACGCCCGTGGCGGATCGGTTGGCTTCTGAAACGGCGCAAAAGCCGCTGGTGACCGATGTGAACTTGCGGCAAATCGCGTTGCTGACGGGGCGGAACTACGGCAGCGTCTACAATACTTATAACGGTCTAGTCGAAGAACTTGAGGCCATGACCAGCAAGAGCGCCAGCGTGAAAAAGATGTTCAACCTGCCTTCCGCAGAGGTGCGGCGGTACTTGGTGGAGCAAAGTCACGCGTATCACTTTTTAATCGCCGCGTTTTACGGTCAATACAATAGTTTTGACGAATTTTTGACCGCCGAGGACACGTCGAAGGCGACGATGCTGCGGCACCTGAAGCCGATGCGCGACTTTGCGCACACGTTTGGCGTGCGCTTCTCCTACGAGGGGCTGAAGATCGCTGGGCCGGAAAAACGCATTCGCCTTTTCCTGACGCTGATTTTCTGGCTGGCCACCGATGGCGCGGCGTGGCCGTTTTCGCATTGCGAGCGCAAGGCCGTGGGGCGGGTGGTCGACGCGACGATTGACCTGTTCGACCTCGGCCGGCCTAACCTCGTCACCCGCGAAATCGCGATGTATTACGTCGCCGTGGCGCTGCGCCGGATGCAGCTGGACGAGGTGATCGAATTCACGCCAAAGCAGGTCACTTTGCAGTATCCGGTGCCGAACTTCATCGAGGAGCTCGACCCGGTGCTGCGCACGGCGGTGGCGTTGCCGGAACTCAGCCTCAGCGCGCAAATGGGCGAGTCCAGCTCGCTGTATTTCCTGTTCAACTTCCTGCCGTTTTACGTCACCACCGGCACGGACATGCAAGAAGGCGCGCTACGGCGATTCCGGCGCTATGATCCGCAGATTTACACGCTGGTCATGGAGTTTTTGGATAAGCTGCCGGTGGGGTTCATCACCGAGCACACGTTGCCGACGCCGGTGATGAATATGCTGACGGCCAACCTGTTCTCCGTGGCGATGAGTCTGCTGGAGTTCGGCGACGACTTGTCGCAGGCGCTGGCGTACAGCATCAATGACCGGCTGCACCAGGTCCCGCAAAACGAAACGTTGGCCGTGAAGGTGCACCAAACTCTGGAACACGTGATTGTCAGCGAAAACCTGACCGATTTTCACGCGCACCTAGACGTGTTAAGCGACTCGTTTTACCGCAATGTCTTGCAGTTGGCGACGCAGTTCTTGCCGCAGGTGAAGGTCAAGGTGGCGGTGGTCATCGAACAGACGCTGCTGGGGTACGTCGACTTGTTGGCGTTTCTCATTGCGCAGCCGATGGTGGTACTGGTGTCGCCGAACGAAACGGATATCGACGACGCGGATCTGGTCATCGAAAGCGCCACGGTACCGGATGCTTCGGGCAAGATCGGGCCGGACACGCATACCTACAAGTGGGCGGCTAACTCCAGTAATGACTGGTTCGGCGAGCTGTACGCGACGATTCGCCAAATCTGGGAAGACAAAATGAGTGTGAGTGAGAACGTTGACTACTAAGCAACCTGAGCACCTGTGTGTGCAGCGCGTGCCGATTTTTAACCACCTGCCGCACGCCGAGCTGGTGCAAATCGAAAATCTGGTGCGGCATCAGCATTTTCAAACCGGCGAGCCGCTGTATCTCGCCGACAGTCCCGCCGGTGCGTTGTATATTATTCACGCCGGCAGCGTGGCGGTGGTGCGCGGCAGCGCCAATGGCCGCGAGCAGCTGGTGCGCCAGCTGACCCCCGGCGATTTTGACGGCGACCGGGACTTATTCCAAGACGCGACGCATCAAGCTAGCGCGGTAGCGGAAAGCCCGGTGACGGCATGCGTGCTGTACAAAAGCGATTTTCAGCGCCTGTTGGAACAAGAGCCGGCGATTAGCCTGGCCGTGATTGCCACGCAGGCGCGGCGCATCGACGAGCTGGAGGCGCAAACCACCTTGGTCACCACCGCCAGCGTCGAGACCCGGCTGGCCCAGTGGCTGCTGAAGCAACCCGCCGACAACGGCACGGTGACCTTACCGATGAAGAAAAAGGCGTTGGCCGCTTACCTTGGCACTACGCCGGAAACCTTGAGTCGCAAGTTGCGCGAATTAAGCGACGCGCAGTTGATCGAAGCGGTGCGCCCCAGCGTCATTAAAATTCTGGACGCCGCCGGGTTGCGCGCCGTGTAGCTTTGCGGTATGTTTATCGTAATTTGAAACACGTTGACGCGCCCATGGGTAGCCCAGAGAGCAGGCGGTTGGTGGAAGCCTGACGAACCCGATTCCAGCGCACGAGTGGGTGGCGATGAGCCACACGGCACTGACCGTTAGCAGCAATTAAGGGTGGTCTTTGACCAAACTTGGGTGGCACCGCGGAACTAGCCTTTCGTCCCAATTGGATGAAGGGCTTTTTGTGTGCATTTTTGAAGGAGGAGCAGCATGTTAGACATGAAGTTGATTCGCCAGCAACCGGACTGGGTCAAAACCAAGCTCGGTGCGCGCGGCATTAAACCAGAGGAAATTGATGAGCTGTTGGTGCTGGATGAAAAACGTCGCAGCATTATCGTGCAAACCGAGGACTTGAAGGCCAAGCGCAATCAAGTCAGCGGCGAAATCGCGCAAAAAAAGCGCGCCAAGGAACCCGCCGACGAGCAAATCAAGGCGATGCGGGCAGTCGGCCAGGAAATCAGTGGGCTCGATCAGGAGCTGGCGAAGGTTGACGAGCGGGTCAAATACATTCTGGTGCGCCTGCCGAATTATCCGGCCGATGACGTGCCGATGTCGTTAAACGAGGACGACTCCCGCGAGGAATACAAGTGGGGCACGCCGCGGCAGTTTGACTTTACCCCCAAGGCCCACTACGAGCTCGGCGAGGCGCTTGGCATTTTAGACTTCGAGCGCGCGGCCAAGGTGTCCGGTAGCCGGTTTGTCTACTACCGCGGGGCGGGTGCGCGGCTGGAACGTGCGGTGTACAACTTTTTCCTGGATGAACATTACCGCGAAGGCTACACCGAAGTGATTCCGCCGTACTTGGTGAACAACGATTCCATGTTCGGGACCGGGCAGTTCCCGAAGTTTACCGAAGACGTCTACACCATGACTAACGATGGCGAGCCGATGACGTTGATTCCGACCGCCGAGGTGCCGTTGGTGAACTATTACCGCGGCGAGGTGATCGATGCGGCTAAGCTGCCGATCAGCGTCACGGCGTTGTCCCCGGCGTTTCGCAGCGAGGCCGGCAGCGCCGGCCGCGATACCCGCGGCTTGATTCGGATGCATCAGTTCAACAAGGTCGAAATGGTCAAGTTCTGCAAGCCGGAAGACTCGTGGACCGAGCTGACCAACTTGATTCATGACGCCGAAGAACTTTTGCAAAAGCTGGGCCTGCCGTACCACGTCATCACGTTGGCCAGCGGGGATGCCAGCTTTACCTCGGCGAAGACCAACGACCTCGAGGTGTGGTTACCGGCACAAGACACTTACCGGGAAATCTCCAGCTGCAGCAATTGCACGGATTTTCAGGCTCGCCGCGCCGGCATCAAGTATCGGGACGACAATGGCAAGACGCAGTTCGTCCACACGCTTAACGGCTCCGGCCTGGCGGTGGGCCGCACCGTCGCCGCCATCTTGGAAAATTACCAAAACGCGGATGGCACGGTGACGATTCCTGATGTCTTGGTTCCATACATGCAAGGCCAAACCGTGATCGAACCTGAATAAGCACGCGAAAGGTGGGCAAGCTGCTCACCTTTTTTTATTTTCTTCGCGAAAAATGCTTGACCGGCCAAGCTCTGGTTGATAAGATAGTCTGCGTTGTGTTGAGCACAACCCGGTGCCATCAAGGCTTTGCCTGATGTGCCGGCAAACATTTTTCCGCAGTTTTGCTTGACGAGTGCAAGCGGAACGCGTAAGATGTAAAAGTTGCCGTTGAGGCAACCGGTAGTCCTTTGAAAACTGAACAAAGTTTCGTAAATGTGATAGGGCTTT
>NZ_AZDJ01000021.1 GCF_001434705.1 Lacticaseibacillus nasuensis JCM 17158 | reverse complement strand
CCAGCTGGTACCACTAAGCCAACTGATGTTGGTAAGGGCACCACGGCGACACCGACGGATGATGGTGGGATTAAGCTGAACCATGATAATGGCAATGGCACGACCACCGAAACGACGATTGATCCGAATGGCGCAATTACTAGCCAGAAGACGACGACGCCAGTCACTGAACCAGATAACTCAACTGAAACCGTTGTTACTGACGGTAAGGGCGGTCACACGGTCAATGGCACGGATGTGCCAAAGGATGCCACCAAGCCAACTGATGTTGGTAATGACACCACGGCGACACCGACGGCTGATGGTGGGATCAAGCTGAAGCATGATAAT
>NZ_AZDJ01000020.1 GCF_001434705.1 Lacticaseibacillus nasuensis JCM 17158 | reverse complement strand
GAAGAGCAGCGATGCTTGGAGCGGACCAGTACTAATCGGTCGAGGACTTAACCAAGTACAGTGCGCAGCTTGAGCGCACTTAGGATGATGGCGAGCCCAGCTTGGGTTCTTGTCGGCGTACTTTGCCGACGAGGACACAAGCGTCGCTCGACACTCATCCGTTGCTCAAGCGGAGCACGACTAGCGTACAAATACGGTTCAACGCAA
>NZ_AZDJ01000019.1 GCF_001434705.1 Lacticaseibacillus nasuensis JCM 17158 | reverse complement strand
GCGGTTTGGTCATTGCCAGTATAGGTGACCGTTACATCTTGTGGATTGGTTGGTTTAACAGTGCCCGCAGTTAATGCCACTGCAGGAGCCGTCGACGGATTAGCGGTGTAACCGGCAATTAAAGGGCTCGTGACTTCATCGAAGCCACCTTGTGGCGTATACGTCGTCACGTTAGTGACTTCGTCTGTCGCAGTGTCATATGTGACGGTCTGTGGTTTGTCCGAAGCGGCTTGTGAACCGCCAACATAGACATAATGAATCGTCCGCTTGGTAGTGATAGTACCGTTATCAATCACATGCGTCAGGTGGATGGTTACCCCATCGGTATCTGTAGTAAAGGTGACGGTACCATGATCTGCTTGATTATCAGCTAATTTGTAGCCATCAGGCACAGTGGCGGTCCATTTAGCAGTGCCGCCAGTTTTCCCACTCAATTTTTGAGTGTTACCAACCTGCGCACCGTCTGCGTCATCATC
>NZ_AZDJ01000018.1 GCF_001434705.1 Lacticaseibacillus nasuensis JCM 17158 | reverse complement strand
GCCGAGAGTAGTTGGTGGGTGACTGCCTGCGAGGGTAGGAAGCTGCCGCGCTTTTTATGGAGGATTAGCTCAGTTGGGAGAGCGTCTGCCTTACAAGCAGAGGGTCACAGGTTCGAGCCCTGTATCCTCCATTGAGCCGTTAGCTCAGTTGGTAGAGCAACGGACTTTTAATCCGTGGGTCGACAGTTCGAGCCTGTCACGGCTCA
>NZ_AZDJ01000017.1 GCF_001434705.1 Lacticaseibacillus nasuensis JCM 17158 | reverse complement strand
ATTGCCGGTGCTTACGTGATCACCTGCCTCGAGCTTGCGCTGTTGGACTAGCCGCCTGCACATCCTGTATATTGCCAATTCCCAGCGGAACGGCTTCATAAGGCTGCCTTCTGGATGTTTCGAAAGGCCGACCTGGCTAGGTCGGGGCTTCCCTTTGTCTAGGCAAGTCAACCGGGTGCGCGCACCGTGCACTGTCCGCTAGGCCGACTTGAGAAGATCTTG
>NZ_AZDJ01000002.1 GCF_001434705.1 Lacticaseibacillus nasuensis JCM 17158 | reverse complement strand
AAACCAACCAATCCACAAGATGTAACGGTCACCTATACTGGCAATGACCAAACCGCTGACTTGAAGTACGTCGATGATGACGCAGACGGTGCGCAGGTTGGCATCACTCAAAAATTGAGTGGGAAGACTGGCGGCACTACTGACTGGACCGCCACCGTGCCTGATGGCTACAAATTAGCATCCAATCAACCAGCCACTGGTACCGTGACCTTTACAACCAATACACCGAGTGTCACCATCCACCTGAAGCACGTGATTGACCACGTCACCACAACGACCACTCGGACCATCACCTATACCGGTGCGGGCACCAAGACACCGGAGAAAGTGGTTCAAACAACGACCTGGCACACCAGCACTGACAAGGCGACGGACAGCTTCATCGCAACGGATAACAGTGATTATGCCGAAGTAAACACGCCGACCATCGCGGGCTACACGCCAGATAAAACGAGTGTGGCTAAGGTGGGTATTCAAACCGTCACCGATCCACAAACCATAAAGGACACTGATGTCACCGTTACCTACACCGCCGACGACCAAACCACCCAGGTGAAGTACGTCGACGACGACAAAGGCGGCGCGCCAGTCGGCAATCCCGAGACGCTCAGTGGCAAGACCGACACCACCGCGGATTGGACCGCCACCATCCCAACCGGCTACGAACTGGCCCCAGATCAGCCGGCCAATGGCACCGTCACCTTCTCGGCGCAGACGCCAGACGTCACGGTGCACCTGAAGCACATCATTCAGCACGGCTCCCGGACCACCAAGCGGACGATCACCTATATCGGTGGTGGCGCGCAGTCACCGGCGCCGGTGGTTCAAACCGTCAAGTGGTTGACCAGCGTAGATGTCGTCACCGGCGGCGTCATTGCCACCGCCCAAGCCGGCTATCCTGCCGTGCCGACCCCGGCCATTCCGGGCTACACGCCAGATCAAACCAGCGTGGCAAAAGTTGGCATTCGCACGACTACTAACCCGGCTGACTTGACGGATTCTGCGGTGACGGTGACCTACACCATCGATCAGCAAACGGCTGAGATCATTTTTGTCATCAAGGGTCACGGCACTTATGATGTCGTGACGGTCAGCGGCCCATCGGGTAGCGCGATTCCAACCAGCAGCTACCAGGCGATCCTGGCGGCGCTGACGGCCAAGGGCTACAAAGTCGTCACCAATGCGGCAAAGGGCGCCCACTTCGATGACGATCGGACCGCCACCCAGCGCCTGACCATCGTGCTGACGAAGCCAAGCACTGGCGGGCCGCATGGTGGCCTGCCGGAAACCGGCTTGACAGGGGGCTCGTCCAAGACGACCGGGCAGCCTGGCGGTACCGCAACCGGTCAGGCGACAGGCACCTCGAGCCGGCGGGCGACAGGCACCTCGCAAGGGCAAACCGGCGACGCGGCGCACAGGCTGCCGACTACCGGCGACGCGCAAGGCACGCAATACGCGGTGCTGGGGCTGATGTTCCTCACCGGCATCTTCGGCCTCGCCAAGCCCCGGAAGAAACACAATTAGAACCAGTTAGCCAAAACAACAGGCGTTACCCGTTACTCGGGCAACGCCTGTTGTTTTGACTTTAGCTCACGCCAGCAAGTTCCCTAACGCCTGGCGGAACAGCGGCGTCCATAGCTTGCTGTAACCCAGCTGCGTCGGGTGCGCGTCGTCGAACATCGCACCGGGATGTTGCTTCGTGGCGCTAGCCAGCGCCGCATCCCCGTGCAAGTCGAGAATGGCGAAGTGGTATTTAGCTTGTAACTGCCTCAGCGCGGCGATCAACGCCGAGTAGTCCGCATCCGGTTGGAGCAGGCAGGTGTAAAACAGGATCGGACAGCCCCAGTCCCGTTGCACCCGACTGACAATCGTCTCAATGGCCCCGATGGTCGTGTCGGCGTCAAACTGGGTCACTCCCGGTTCGGCAATCATCCCCAGCGGCTTGCCTTGCCGCCCGTCATTGGTGGACAGCTGACAGACGAATGCATCGGGGGTCACGGCAGGGTGAAACGCCGCCAGCCGCGACACGTAGCTACTCGCCTCGTGTCCCGCTAGCGTCGTGCCGGAGATTGCCAGCTTGCCAGCAATCACCCCGTCGCTGGCGGCCAGGTCATCGACGAATGACCGGCCGTGAGCCGCCGCGCCATAGGTGATCGACGACCCGAGAAACACGATGCGCTTGCCATATAGCGGCGACGTTGGATCCAGCGTCGCCGCCCCCGGCGCATACTGTGGCTGGTTGCCACGCGCCAGCCGCACAGTCGCGTGGGCAAGGCCCGTCAGCGCCACCGCCGTCACCCCGGCGCCAACCATTTCAACGAATCGAACAGATTTTGTCATCAGCACTTCCGCCTGCCCACAGAATAAGACCCGGCCCCGGCTGCCGCAACCCCACATGGACAATCGATTATCGACAAGTGGCCTCAGCAAAATAACCAACATCTCGCCCACCAGTGCCGCGGGCAAGACGTTTTTTAGCTCCAAACTCAGGTATTGCATTTGCAACACACAGGCGTATACTCATTCCAGAAAGCAGGTGAGCCTATGTTAGACGCCTTACGCGCAATCGGCGTGGTGGCCCGCGCCTTGGACAGCATTGCCAACATCGAATTCCGCGACCTCAACTTGACCCGCGGCCAGTACCTCTACCTGGTGCGCATCGTCGAGCAACCCGGCATCATTCAAGAACAGCTGGTCAATCAGCTCAAGGTCGACCGCGCCACCGTTGCCCGCAGCGTCGCCAAGCTCACCGACCAAGGCCTCGTCACCAAGCGCCCCGACCCGGCCAACGGCAAGGCCAACCGCCTTTACCCCACCGCCGCCGGCCAAGCCGCCTACGTCCCGATTCACCAAGAAAATGCGTACTCGCTGCACCAAGCGCTGGCGGGCATGAGCCCAGAAGAGGTGCAGACGCTCGAACGCCTACTCAATCAAATGTGCGCCAACGTCGACCACGACTGGCAACTCGTCAAGCGTGGCGGCCACCGCGACTATTCACAAGGAGCAACCCCCATGACCAATCCGCAAATCATCCCCGTTACCGTTGCCCAGATCCCCCAGCTCGTGCAGCTGGCCCGCACCACCTTCGCCGACACCTTTAACGCCAACACCGCCCCGGACGACATGGCGGCTTTTCTCGACACGGCCTACTCGCCGGCGGCCTTAACCGCCGAGCTCAACACCCCGGGCACCACCTTCTGGTTCATCACGGTGGGTGGCACCGTCGCCGGCTACCTCAAGCTCAACGTCGACGCCGCCGTCACCGCAGACGTCAAGGCCACCAACGCCTTGGAGCTCGAGCGCATCTACATCCTGCCCGCCTACAAGCACCAGGGCCTCGGCAGCCGCCTGTACGATCACGCCTTGCACATGGCCCAGCGCCTACACAAGGACACCATTGCCCTAGGCGTCTGGGAGCACAACGAACCCGCCAAGGCCTTTTACGCCAAGCGCGGGTTCCACAAAGTCGGCGCACACGCCTTTGTCGTCGGCAGCGACCCGCAACGCGACTGGCTGATGGAAGCCAGCGTCGAATAGCAAAAAAAAAGCCAGCCGCACCGCCAACCAATTGTTGGTGATGCGGCTGGTTGCGTTATGCGCCCTTGCCGTCCGTTAACTCTTCTAGGGCCGCGTGCAACTCGGCTTTTTGCTCAGCCGTCACCTCTGGATAAGCCAGCGGCAAGCGCGCCATGCTTTGCAGGATCAGCTTGGACACCACCAGCCGGCCGAACCACTTGTTGTCGGCGGGAATGATGTGCCACGACGCGCGCTTGGTCGCCGTGTGGGCAATCGCGTCCTCATAGGCCTGTTGATACTCCGCCCAGTAGCGGCGCTCGCGGATGTCGGCCGCGGAGAACTTCCAGTTTTTATCCGGTTGTTCAATGCGGTCGAGGAAGCGCTGCTTCTGTTCGTCCTTGCTGAGGTGCAAGAAGAACTTCTCGACGACGATGCCGTTGCGGCTGGCCAGGTGCTCCAGCTGGCGAATGTCCTTGTACCGCCGCGCCCAGAACTGCGGCGTGACGTCACCTACCGCGTCGATGCCGGGCAAGTGCTCGGCCAGCAGGTTCTCCGGGTGCACCCGGTCGACCAGCACCTCCTCGTAGTGCGAGCGGTTGAAGATGGTGATGTTCCCGGCCGGCGGAAACGCGACCCGCGTGCGCCACAGGTAGTCGTGCGCGAGCTCTTCGGCAGTCGGCTGCTTGAACGACACCACATTCGTGCCTTCCGGGTTCACCCCGGACATCACGTGGCGAATCATGCCATCCTTCCCCGCCGCGTCGAGCCCTTGGAAAATCAATAACAGGCTGTAGCGTTTCTGCGCATAAAGTTTGCCTTGGGCGTCACTGAACGCTTCCACGTCCTTGGCGATTTCGGTTTTGATCTCTGCTTCGCTGAGGCCCTTGGCGGCTTTCGGCACGCCAGTATCCCAGTCCTTCAAGTGAAAGTCTCCGGTGCCATCGTAGGTGAATGGTGCTAAGTCGAGTTTCATCAGCAATCCTCCTATCTCTTGGCCCCATTATACCGAGTTGCGGGCCAACCGCGCACCTAGTCTGCAGTGGGCAAACAAAAGGCATGCCTCCCCCAGCATGCCCTGACTAGGTGTTCAGTTCGTTGCTCATGTGAATCATCATAGCCATCAAGTTCGCCCAGTCTTTTGTACTCACACTCCTGTGCACTCCCCCACAAGTGCACATAGATGACTATGCTTTCCATTATCACCAGCAAACGAGATATTGCAAAAGATACACCGCTCCCGCCGAATCTAGTTTGCAAAAAAATATTTGTGGTCTGTGAACTCATCCGCCGCAAGCGCCGTCACACCGGTATCATTGTCATAAGATTATCCTTTTACAACGAATTTACATTTGGGGGAAAAGCCGTTCGCCCGCCTATGCTTATTCATGTGAACAAGGTTGTTCACAGTTTCTCAATCTTAAGATTTGGGGGTCTTAATGATGAAAAGGATTTTCGCTGCACTGGCATTCGTGATTGGTGTTGTCGTTCTAGTGTTTGGGAGCCAGCGGCCGCTGTACACGCATCCCGTCCCGACCGAAACAGTCGCCACCGGCCCAACCATTCAACCATTGACACAATCGGCCGCCCGCCGCCAAATTGACCAAATTGCCTTCGCTAAGCACACCCGAGCTCTGAAACGAGCCACCGCGAGTGCCAAAGCTAAAGCGACCGCAGCCGAGCCACCCGCCGCCCAAACCAGCCCAACCCAAGTGGCGGGCGCCACCACTCAAGGGACCACGACCAACACCGATCGCCAGGTAGCCACCGTAGCGTCTGCACAACGTCAGTACCAACACCGCCGGCCAACGACTCACCCAGCCAGTCAGTATGCGGCCAACACCCTGTATATTAACGGTGTGGCCATCCACTACATTCAAGGTAGCATGGCCAACGGTGCCGCCCCTGGCAGTGGCGCCGCTACCTGGGGTGGGCAAGCGCACTATAGCAATTCGTCGGGCCAGAACACACACTTCATTGGCCACAATCCCGGCAGTTTCGGCGTTGTGGCCAGCCTTCACCGGGGCAGTCAGATTATCGTGACCGATGCCGCCGGACAGCCGCGAACATATACGGTTTATGCAACGGTCACCGTCGATGACAACAGTCGAGCCGCCAATGGGACAGACTATTGGAATCAAATCACCGGTACTGGTGGTGGGCAACGAATCACGCTGCAAACTTGCATCGGAGCCAACACCAACTACATTGTCTTCGCGCAGTAATCTCGATCAGCCTGGGCCATCACCGACCGGCTTGATCCAACACTCGCCCATGTGATAGCTGATCTCAATTACTGCCAGGCCACGCCAAATGCCCTGCCGACTTTTCAGTCGTCAGGGCATTTTGGTGTCACCGGGCAAGTGGCCTGCTTGCCCCACTCGGCAACGGACGTCCGGCTACCGAGGGCCCCGCCGCGCGTTCGCGACGGACGCGGCGGGGCAATGATTGTCATGGGATGCGCGCAAGCGGCTGGGGCCAAAGACCTGGCGTGGTACGGGTGACACACCGCCGAAACAGTACGAGCCAGTAGCACATGTGGCGCAGCCGATAAGCGCCGCTTGCAATTTACATACCCATGACGGACTAAGGGTGACGGCCAGCGGCCTCCTCGGGAAACGGCCAAAGACCTGGCGTGGTACGGGTGACACGCCGCCGAAGCAGCACGAGCCAGTAGCACATGTGGCGCAGCCTAATTGAGGAGGGTGGAGCTCACCAAAGCGTTAAAACCTGCGGCCCACAAGCTTGGATCAGCCACAGATTCGCCGGCTCCGGTGAGTAGGTCAAATCGCTTGTGTTGGATCATTTGCCCTACACCCATATAAAGCGCTCAGCTCAGAAAAGTGTCAAAAACAGCCCACAAAGCCCGGTATATCAACACCGTATTTTTGAGGATTGCGGGGAAAATTAAGCGGGTGAGGCAACCCGCTCGTCCGAAAAAGTAAATTCTGGCGAATACTTTTGGTGAAGAATTGTGCGTGACAAACTCACACCATTTTCCCGCTGAATCGGTCCCTAAGTCGTGAGATTTTTTTGAAAACCGCGATTTTTGCTGTGCTCTGAAAACAAGTCATACCGGCGTTTTTCGAGCACTTTTAACACTTTTCTGAGCTGAGCGCTTTATATGGGTGTAGGCAATTGACCTGCAAATCCACCAAAGGAGGTGACCACCATGGCCAAGGAAATTCTCAACCAAGGCGCCGTGTTCCACTTTGCCAATCCGCAAGACCCCGAGCACGACATCACGCGCCGCGTCGGTAACGTTGACCCTGACGCAAGCGAAGAGCGGCTGTTCCAGTTCGGCGACGCTCTGGCAATGCTGCGCAACGACAGCCCGCTCAAAGGCATCACGCTCAGCACGACCACGGCAGTCAGCCGCTAATCCATTACTTTGACAGAAAGGAGGTGAACTCATGTTCAATGCCCAAATGACCTTCGTCGCCAGCGACGGTACCCGCAAAACCGTCACCATCCCCAATGTCGACTCGGCAGTCGATGCCGCGCGGCTGCGTGCCGCGATGAACGGCATCATCAACGCCGACCTGATTGGCCGCAACGGGGTGCGCTACTACCGTTCCATCTACACGGCAAAGTTGATTCAAACCGATACGCAGGTGCTGGTCGACGATTCCAAGAATCCAGTGGTCGCGGCCTAACCCATGACGCCAGAAGGGAGGTGATCACATGACTGATGTCTTAACCATGACGTTTCTGGCCTCGAATGGCGCCAAGAAAAGTCTGAGCCTGACCGGCGTCGACCCGGCCATCTCGCCACTGCGCGTCCGGCAGGCGATGAATCAAATCGCTGCCGCCGGAATCATCAGCCGCGCCGGGGTCAGCTACTACGTAACGGCTTATTCAGCCAAGCTCGTGTCAACCGAGCGCACCGTGATAACTGACCTGCTGGCCAACTAACCCGCAGTCCTCGAGTCACCCTGCCGACTAACCCTAGCCGGCGGGGCTGACTCGAGGACCACCAGCCTAACCGCTGAGAAAGGAGCCACAATGTACGACTATAACAAATTTAACTACTCGGAGCTGGTTGGGGCCAGCGTAACCTATACGTTGGTGGGTATTAACGACCCCACCCAGACGCTGTCCGTTCACTTCACCGGCATCGATAGCTATGCGCCCCCGCAAAGCTTTCTGGTTTATGGCAGCGCGTTAGAGACATTTTACGCCGGCATGCGCATCGATCATGCCACGACCACTACCATCGAGCGCTATGACTTTAGTAATCTAACTCGCTTAGAAGGGAGCGCATCATGAAAACTTATCTCTTACAATTCAGCGACCGCCGAGGCAATCTGAGCACGCTGCGCGTACCCAACGCCACCGCCGACCCCACCCCGCAACAGATCAAAAACGCGATGCTGCTGATCTCGGCATCTAACATGTTCCAAGTGGATTTCGTCAACATCATGGACAGACCCATTAGCGCCACTTTGATCGATTCAAACACCACCGTGCTGTTCCAAAACTAACCCCACCAGGCGAACCCGAACCAGCCGGCAGAACATTCTCACGAAAGGAGCCCTATCATGGACGCAGAAACCTTAAAACTGATTCTCGAACAGGCCGGCGGCTTCGCCATCGCCATAGTCGTCTTACTGCGCCTCGAGAAGAAATTCGACCTACTCACAACGGAGATCCAGAAGCTACTGACCGAACTCGACCGCTTCATCACCAACTCAGGAGGTAAATCGCAATGACTCTTAACGGAATCGACGTCTCCAGCCACAATCCCCTCGATTTGACCAAAATCCCCGGCGACTTCGCCGTCGTCAAGGCCACCGAAGGCACCACCTACACCAATCCCCTCATGGCCAAGCACATTCAACAAGCTAAGGCCGCAGGCAAGCTGTTCGGCCTGTATCACTACCAAACCAACAACGACCCGGCAGCCGAGGCCAAGTATTTTCTCAGCAAGGTGAAGCCTTACGTGGGCCAGGCCATCCTCGCCCTCGACTTCGAGGACCCCGGCCTCTTAAACAGCGCCGGCCCCGCCAAGGCCCTGAAGTTTCTCCAGTACATCCAGCAACAAACCGGCGTGCGCATGCTGATCTACATGAGCCTCAGCCCGGCCAACACGCTCAATTGGAGCACCGTCGCCAAGCTCTACCCGCTGTGGGTGGCGCAGTATAATTCCATGGCGCTAGTCAGTGGGTACCAAACCCGAGCCCTGAACGGCGCCCCAAAGTACTGGGGCAGTGCCTTGATGCACCAATACACCAGCGCCGGGCGGCTCGCCGGGTATGCCGGCAACCTCGACCTCGACCGGTTTAACGGCGACAAGGCCAGCTGGTTAAGCTGGGCCAAAGCTAGCAACAGCGCCCCGGCTGCCGCCAAGCCGGCGGCCCCGGCCGCACCAGCCATTACCTGGCACGCGGAAACCGGCACCTTCACCGCCGACCGGACCATCAACCTGCGCACCAGCCCCAGCACGGCAGCCAAGGTGATCGCCCAGATCAAGGCCGGCCAAAGCATTAAGTACAACGCCTTCGCCTACCTCGGTGGCTACGTCTGGCTGCGTCAGCCCCGGAGCACCGGCGGGTATGGCTACCTCGCCTCGGGCCAAGCCAGTGGCAACAAGCGCCTCAACTACTGGGGCAAGTTCAAATAACCAGACACCAAAAACCGGCCAGGAAGATACCAGATTGGATCCTCCCGGCCAGTTTTGGTGAAACAAGCGCGTAAACCGACTAGTGTTGCCGGTGCAGGCTTGCGACGTATTTCTTCTGTAGGCTTCGACGAATCTGCCGCACCCGATACATGGATATGCCAAGCTTCTTCGGAATGGCAGCCAAGGTGCTGTCCTCATCGTAAAGTTGGCTCAAGACCTGCCGCTCTTCGCTAGTCAGACTGGCAATGAAATCCACTAACGCCGCACTGACTGCGACGTCAGCTTCCACACTCGGCACCACCGTTGGGGCCAGCGGGTCGATTGGTCGCTCCGCATCGGCTTGTTGCCGCTTGCGCATGTCTTCGCGCCGCCGTAGCAACGTCCGAAACACCACAAACCCGGCGATTTGATTGAACTGCTTCACCTCCTCTACCGTCGAGATGTGATCCTGATAGCGTCGGTAATAATCGACGTAAATCAACATCCCATCCGCCACCACATCGTCAAACTCGGCCGTGTGCGGCGAAATGCCTAGCCGCTTCACGGCGGCCACCACCACACCCATATGCGCCAAATAAAACGCGAATGCGCGCTCATAGCTTCTCATTGTGAACGTCTCCTCATGGCCTGATCGGGGCCGGATAATTTCACCAACGTTGATGATAGAAGCAGTGTACGGCGGCCGGCGGATCCAAAACAAAGTCACAAATTGGCCAAATTCGCCGCGGTGTGACGCTGTTTTGCGAAACAGAAAACTATTGGTGTCGAAGAATGCCGGTGTGACGGGCGCGAAAACGCGATTTACGGGGAAGAAAAAATAGCGGCATTGCTGCCGCCAACCGTTGCGCTTCGACATGTGCGCCTCAATGTGTTGCCAAGGCTTGTAGCATCTTGGTAACGCGCTGGGTGGTGGGAAGCTTTAACAGCGCCGGATTGACCTTCCAGTACGTGCGCATGTCGTAGTGATCTGAGTTCTCGCGATGCCAGATGCCTCGTCGCTCCAGTTCATCAAACGTCCGCTTCAGCAACGGCCGTTGAGTCGGGTGCAGACCGGCAATCCCCGCGCGCTCCAACATCCTAGAAATTTGCGGCCAGCCAACCCCGACACCAAATTTAGTAAACCCCTGGTCTTGCGATCCCTGAGACTCAATTTCAGCAGCCAGCCAAGTCACGACCAGTGCTTTAACCTGGGCTGGATTGCGTTCGATGCGCAGCGATGGCAACTCTTCGCCCACTCCGGTCGTTTCATAAAACTCAGAAGTCACCGGTGCGTAGACGGTCGCTCGGCCGCCGACAGCCATGAGGTATTTGCGCCGCACCAGC
The DNA here is from genome assembly GCF_001434705.1 of Lacticaseibacillus nasuensis JCM 17158. Lineage (GTDB taxonomy): Bacteria > Bacillota > Bacilli > Lactobacillales > Lactobacillaceae > Lacticaseibacillus > Lacticaseibacillus nasuensis. The sequence continues at coordinate 31,107 of NZ_AZDJ01000002.1, read as the reverse complement.
TCAGCCAACAGCACTGCCATTGGCTTGGACGTCGGTTGCTGGTGTTCCCGGCGCCACGTTGCTGCCACCTCGGCTTCCGTACACGTGCCAATATGATGGGCACTGTACGCAACCTGGTGAACGATCAGTTGAACCGCGTACAGTTCGCGCGCCTTTGCTAACTCGTCTGGAATCATTGTTCATGCCTCCTTGGAAACGCTGAGCGCGCGGATTGTCGGCCCCGAAACACGCCTTAGACCTTAAACCTGATTAGTCACTATCACGCTTCTTGATTCAACCGTTGCGCTAACGCAGCCAACCCGATCTCCATTGCATTGATCATTGGCGTAAACCGTTTATACACCGGCTGATCCGGTGCATACTTGCCTCTCGCCACCGATGTCTTATGGATGATTGATTTAATCGGTGCTACCGAGGTGGTCAGCTGGTCACGCGAAAAATACTCGCCACTGTTTCGTACTATGCTCTCAACCACTTGTAGCGCCTTGATTCGATTCGTCAGCAGGGAAGCTTGGGATGTGCCTGGCGCAAACTTTGGTCGCATCTTCTGACAATTCTTAATTGTCGTCGCGTAAATTTTCAGCGCTTCATTCCGCTGCTCATCAGTTATTGCTGTCATTCGGTTCCCTCACTGGTCATTTAACAGACTACACTTTGAGTATATCAACTGGAAGGCTAGTTTATCATTCATTTCTCGAGGATTGTGATGACCTCGCCAGAAAAGTGCAGAGCAGTTCTGGGCGCAATTCCCTGTAAGCTTGACGCTAAAACTATTAATAGTGTTTCGTCCTGGTCCTCGCTGGCCCAAGACGAAGCAACAAAAAACTGATAATCACCCGTCAGCTGAGGATTCTCACCAGTCTCTTTTAAGCGTAAATTTAACTGTTAACTTAATTGTCCTGCTTTACACAACCGCTAGTAAGCTCATCCAGTTCCTTTCATCATCATCCATCCGCCTAGACTCGGTAATGCAATACAGTAGTCTGCATAATGACTCGAACCAAATCAGAGGTATCTCCGAATTATACGAATTACTTCAATTTATGGGTATAGCTTACGCCTTCAAAGGATATCAATTGTAGTTATGCCAGCAACCTCCTGAAGCAAAGTGGCCTCATGCTGGTTTATTAAATGCATACGCCGAGTCAGATGACCAGAACAATCGGTAATGGTTACTTGATATTCAGCCAGCGGATTGCAGATGACACGAGTTGACTTAGTGGTACTAGAATTGCAAATAACAACGTGTTTGGTATTCAAAGCAACTGGATAATCTCCTCCAGAAAGTTGAACAAAAGTTGTATCATCCATAGTTGCGTATACCATTGGATAATTTAGCTCAGGGTGTGTCGGCCGAAGGTACCCCTCCTGCAAGACATCTTGATACTTCCGAATCAAGGATAGATGCCGTTGGACTACCTGGCGCTGATTCTTTGTCATTCGCGCCGGGGGCACCGACAATTGAAGTACACCGAAAAGGGTCGCTTGTAACTGCAACGCAACTGCCTCCGGGCGCTCATCTGGATGCCACATAATCATATCGGAATGAACAGGGGTGTTACCGCTTAGTAAACGCAAATCGCAAATTTCAACATGATTTGTTTGGGCAGAGTACGGACAATCTGCCACCCTAAATGCATTTGCAAATTGTCGCATGAGTGGGCCAATGTATGATTGCCTGAATTCAATAAAAAAGTTCGGATTCCGTTGTAAGACCTGTTCTTTGAGAGAGGACAACAAGGTCAGCAAACCATCTTCAACAGTGACATACTGCATTTTTCCCCGATCAAACACAGGAGAGGTAGAGGCTTGTCTAAACGCATCAATAAAGTCCAACTTAAGGCCATCAACGTGATACTTGTCGATAAATTCAAGGTATTGGCCAATCAATTCATCAATAACGGACTGAAATCTTATATCTAATACTCCGCAACGTTCTTCTGGCAACTCATAGAGCATTCGCCCCGTCACTTCTTGCCACCGGCGTGATGCCATACCAACATACGGAACACTAAACCAAACTACAAGTTTAATTCCATTTTCGTGCAATTCTGAAACAAGCTTCCCGAAATCTGGAAACTTGCTCTTAGCTACGTCCCAATCCCCTGTGTAAGCATATCCACGATGGTTGTCATCAGTTTGCCAACCATCATCCAAAATTATAGTGTGTATTCCTAACTCAACTAAATCGGGAATCAGTTTTTCTAATATTACCTGCGATATGTCTTGGTGATACGCGTACCAAGTAGAGAATACGGTGCCTCTTTGACTAGGCACACTTGGATAATTGGAAATGCCTCGTTGCCACCAATTAACCACTTCTCGAATTGCGTTCTGATACTCAATAGGTCTCTCGTCAATACGAACAGTCAACGCGTCAAGTTTAGCGCTGATTCGAACCCTCAACGTCCCATCTTCCTCGTGGACTCCAGCTCCCAATTCTGTAATTGCTGTGAGTCCATCATGTGCAACTGTAAGCCGATTTTCTCCCTGACGATTATAATACGAGACGACGGGGGCCGATCTATGTGGACTGATTGATACCGGTCCAACCCAATCAGGATGAATTGTATTATCAAATTGTTTGAGTGGATACCACTGCCCATCTATGTCAAACATCGGCCATGTAAGATCGAAAATAATTTCCCCCGGAGAGGAGAATATTAACAACTTTAATCCTGGCTCCATCTTTTGCGTTTCAACTGTTGTATCTGAGGAGAGAATATCAAGTTTCATCCGTTTCACCCTTATCAAATATTTGGCCATTGCGTAATTTGGAGGAGCCACCAAAGTTCGTACTCCGTCTTTGAATATATTCGTATGAAGTATACAAACGGCGTTTAGCATGATCACGCGGAAGCCGATGATTAATCAAGTCAACTACCATCTTCGCAGCTCGATTCCCCATCCTATCCATATGTTGTTCAACGGTGCTCAGTGACGGCGTAAGATACTGACTTGCAATTGTGTTATCAAACCCCGCTACCATTACTTGTTCTGGCACCCTCATCCCCAACGCCTGTACAGCTTTAAGTACCCCAATCGCCATTCCATCGCTAGCACAAATAAATCCATCAATTTCGGGATGCTCAATCATCAGCCTCCGTGCAATCGTATTGGCTTGTTGCTGATCGAAATCAGCATACTGAATTGTATATTCCAAAGGTGAATACCCCAAAGACTCAAATGCCTGAAGAAAACCCTGCTGCCGAGACTGGCTAACCTCCGCATTTGCCCATCCATTAATCATGATGAGGTGCTTTCTTCCCTGCTGTATCATTCTTTCGGTCACAACTCGTTCTGCTTCTTGGTTATTTATAGATATTGATCCCGTGTTATGACCCGGTATTTCAAGATCAACTGACACCACCGGAATCTCACTGTTCTCAATTTGGCATATGAAGGGATCGTCCGTACTTAACCCTTGCACCACAGTCCCAGTTATATTTCGTTCCAAGCAAAACTGGTCAAATGTTTTCCTTTTCTGTATTTCAGCATTAGTCATGTACAAAACAAAGCCAATGTCGTGACTAGTTGCATACTGATACACGCCATCTATCAGCTGCATTCCAATCACATCTTCTCTTCCCCGTGTTACTTCATTGAGAATCAATGCAACGTTATTTAAGGATTTTGAAGATAATGTGCGTGCAGCCACATTGGGCACATATCCAAGTTGATTTGCTGCTGCCCTGACTCGTAACCTGGTTTCCTCACTCACATCAGGATAATTATTAAACACTCGCGAAACGGTAGCCACTGACACTCCTGCAACTTGTGCTACTTCATAGATTTTAACAACCAAAAAGGCCACCTCCCGCAATGGAGTATACAATACCCGGAAGGTTAATCGAGGGAAACTGTACAATCACCCGAAAACTCTACCGAATGCTGACCGACCTGCAGTTGAACCGGTCCTTCAACGTTGCCTGTAATCTGTACGGAATCATGACTAATTGTGATGTTCAGCAAAGCTCCTTGCCAGTGAATAGGAAACTGAACTTGTGCCCACTGTTCAGGCAAATGAGGATCAATTTGCAAGATTCTACCCAATTGAGATATACCAGCAAATCCTTGCACAACAGCATTCCACAACTGCACCATGGCAGCGGCATGGATACCTTCCGCCGACCCAACGGGATCTGAGTTCAAATCAATCAGTCCGGCCTTGCCAAAATATTGATAGGCTTTTTCTACTTCTTCATTACGCGCACACAATACTGCGTGACTGCCAAAGGATAAGGATGAGTCGTGCAGTGTTCGAGCTTCGTAATAATCAAGGTTGCGCTTTCTTGTTTCTGAATCAAACTTATCAGCAAACATCTGCATAACCAATACGACGTCAGCCTGTTTGCATAATTGGTATTCATTAATCGACGACATGCTGAATGACTCACTAATACTCCCAACGGACTTTTCACGATAAGCAGAAAGATCCAGGGACTTCAAACCGAGAAATGTGTCATTCTCTGGCAAGATATGGTCGCGGTTCGGCACTGGTAGGTAAAATGCAGAAACAATAGACGCTAGTTGTTTTTCCAAATCCTGGAGCAAGAATTTTTGATTGAGCTGATCGTATTGTTCCGTATTCGTTCTTAGCTCAGATATCGCAGATAATGCGGCCGTCATATTGAAGTACGCCATATAATTTGTATAGGCATTATTATCCACGTGCTCTTTATATTCGTTTGGACCAATCACATCAAGAATCTCATATCGACGGTGCTCAGTGCGCCAGGTTACCCGGGATGCCCAATATCTTGCAGTGTCGATTAATACAGGAAAGGCGTCATTGATGTAAAATTTATCCCCTACAGATAAGGAATTACTATATGCCAACAATGCATAAGCAACATCTGCAGTAATATGAGCCTCAATCTTGCCTGTCCAGATTCTCATTGGCTTGCCAGTATCAACGTCCAAATCTCCCCAGATTGGCGTCGTCTCTCCTTCGCAAATTAATGCTGACTCCCACGGATACTGGGCACCTTGATAGTGATTGATAGCGGCATTGGTCCGACAGCTTGGCAACTGCAATACGCGGTATTTCAGTAAATTACGGGCTATGTTTGGGTATTCATATTGAAAATATGGAAGCATAAATATATCGGTATCCCAAAATGAATGTCCCCGATATCCCTCCCCAGAGAGCCCTTTAGCTGCAATGTTAACCCGACTACTATCCTGTGGAGTCATAATATGAGTATGATAACGGCCAAAGTTCAGTACAAACTGATCAAAAGAGTTATTACTTGTAATCCTTACTGGTACGCCCGCCCACACTTGTTGGTTCCAAACGTATGCGCTTTTTTCAAGCTCTTTCTTATAACCTTGTGTCTGCGCATCCTGTGAAATATCTTCAGCACGTTTAAGAAGACTGGTTCTATCAACGTAGAGTTGATCAGAATCTTGTGAGGTAAGAACAACCACACAACTGGTAATGGACAAGGGCTGTCCAGCAGCTAGGCATAAAGTCCATTCGCGATTAACTTGGCGCCTAGGAAACAGTGTCCGAACATGGCTGGGCTTCGAATTAAAAGTTGTTGATCGGTATAGTGTCACTTCAAGATTCCCATCACGAGCAGCTGTTTGATACGCTATTCCATCATTCGTTGCCCTCTTATCACCTTCCAAAAAATGTTGTGCACCATGATTAGTCTGGGTCCCATCAATCGTTTCTTGAAAAACTAACTGTCCATTATGACTCGGTATGACTTGTAGCTGTGTAACAATCAAGTGCTTTTGAGAGAATGAAACAAACCTCCGAAAAGATAGTTCATACGACCTGTCTTCCCGCCGAATTGTAAACTTACGTAATAACTCGCCATTAGCGAGGTTTAATTGCCTTGAATAATCAGTGAATTCATCATGCCGAAGATCTATAGGTTCCCCATCGAGGATAACATTTAGTGCTGTTGCATCAGGAAAATTAGGTAATTCCGAAATTTCTGAACCACCCGCAGTTTGAAATGTTCCAGCTACATATAATCCACGGACCTGGCCAGGATATGTTTCATCAAAAGCCGATCTTAGCCCTAAATATCCATTTCCAAGGGAGAAAACAGATTCAATCTTATTCTGCCACATTAAATTGAACTGCTTCTCAACTAAAGTCCCTACGCCTGAGGAGTCGTAACCAAAAATATCATTGATGCTTTCCATAGGATTGTGCCCCCGTCTGAGCCATCGGCGTCCGAGCGCTCCGGCCCGAAATAAATAGTAAGAGCAAATAGCTAATAAGAAAAAGTCCAGTCGAAAGGCTATGCGGAACGTTAAAACCGCTCAAAACTAACAGCGCTAGAAGCGGAATGACAATATTAGAGCTAGCCACATACAGTGCATCTAACAGCGGCATCTGAATTTGTCGTTGAACCTGACTGCGATATAAGTATGATCCAATCACCACAGTTGCTAGTCCTATAAACAATATTGAAACAGCATATATATATTCGTATAAGAATGATGATTGAACTATCTTTCCTCGATTTTCTTTTAACCAAGTGCTCATGCGCTCACTCCCGCTCTTTCCCCGCGGAGAAGTCGGCATATCAGCATACATAAATGTTTCATTCAAAATTGTCATGGCATGTTTATCCATACTTACCGTAAGCCCTTGAGACTGAACTTTGAGCTCCGATACATCTCCTTGGAGAATAGCCTGATTATGAAACAATCTAATATCCGCTCGATCAACTTCTATAATCGACTGGCCAATTGCTTGATTAACCCGGTATCCCTGTATGCCTACCATCAACAACATTCCAAGCCCTAACAACGTCATTAGCATAGTCAGTGACTGGATTGCAGAGCGATGGGGATGTAGATGTGGTCGCCAAAATTCGATTCCATCTGACACAAATTGAATGAAAACCATCATCATATGCCCTCACAAGACTATTTTTCCCCGCCAATACGCATTCCTGTCATAAAGTACTTATTTAGGATTATGTATAAAAATATAATCGGTAAAATTGTAATCATTGCTGCAGCCATAATGTAGTTCCATTGCATCCCATGCTGCGTCTGGAAAGATTGTAATCCCAAGGTTAATGTATATTTATTTTCTGAAGTTATGTAGAGTAATGGACGCATGAAATCATTCCAAAAGCCCATAAATACAAAGATTCCTTGAGTTGCAATTGATGATTTCGCCATTGGTACAACAATTCGGAAAAATATACCCATTCGACCAAGTCCATCCAATTGAGCTGACTCTTCTAATTCCTTAGGAAATGTAATGAAAAACTGTCGCATCATAAAAATATATGCAAAATTAATCGCTGAAGGCAATATCAAAGCATTATAAGAATCCAGGATCCCAAATGCCTTCATAATCAGATAGTTTGGAATTAATAGAATCTGCGAAGGAACCATAATGCACACTAAGACCACCATAAACAATGTTCGTCTTCCCGGAAAGCTCAACCGAGCCAGGGCATAACCGCCCATACTATTAAAAAGAATATTTAATGCAGTACCCACGATGGCAATGAATAGAGAATTGACTATCCAATGAGGGAACATTGGATCCTGCGTAAAAATATATTGATAATTAGTTAAGCTCATGTTTGAACTGAACAAAGGTGCCCCAATCCGAACAATCTCACTATAGGGCTTAAATGAAGCCAAAAACGCCCACAAGAATGGATAGATAGTAATTATTGAGTAAATTGTGAGCAATACATATGCAACTGTTCGAGTAATACGTTTCTTTTTTGTTTGCATGCTATCGTCCCTCCCCTGTAACATTCTCGCTGGAGAAGTGTCTGAAAATCATCGATACAACAAAAATTGCGATGGTTAACAGGAGCGCGATTGCAGATGCATATCCCATTGTCCCAAACTGACGAAAAGCGTATTGGTAAATAACCAGAGATAGAGTGAGAGTGGCGTTATTAGGACCTCCTGAACCACCAGAAACGATATAGGGCTGATCAAACAACTGGAATGTAGACGTCAATCCCATCATAACAACATAATTGGTTACGGGCGCAATCTGAGGAACAGTAATCTTAAACCATTTCTGAAACATATTCGCTCCATCAATATCTGCTGCCTCATACATTGCCGAATCAATATCTTGAAGACCCGATAGATAGATTGTCATAAACATCGGGACAGTGGACCAGATGTTCATAACAATTATTGCCCACATTACGGAGCCCTGATCATTAAGGTAATTGATCGGGTTATTTAGAATGTGTAAATCGAGAAGCAGACTATTTAATGGCCCATTTAAACTGAAGATAAACATGAATATCAAAGTTAGTGCCGAGCTCGATGTTAATGTTGGAATAAACAAAAGAGAGCGAAATGTTTTCTGAAACCGGATGCCAGAATTCAATACCGTAGCGAGAACTAAAGCTAAGATGCTCTGGATTGGAACCACCACAACAACATACTTTAAGGTGTTTTTTAAGGCGATAATCACACGCTCATCCGTGATTGCATTCGTAAAATTCTTAAACCCCACAAAATTGTAGCTTACATCCCCAACCAGATTTACCTTGTTGAATGATAGATACAATGAATAAAATATTGGAAAAAGCGTAAAGATCAACAATACAAGTAGCATAGGTAAAACAAATGCAGCCGCTTGTGTAATGTCACGTTTTCTCTCACTACTTCTTGCCATAAGACTCACCTCCACTTAAAAATGCGTGCCTCCTTGGCATTCCACCGAAGCACGCATTACAGATCAGCACCAAGACAAACTGGCTACTTCTGCTTATCGATATCCTTGTTCGCAGACTCTGTTGCTTGCGTCAGGGCATCTTTCAAAGAAATTTTTCCTTGGAATGCTGATGGGATGATGTTCTCATAACGAACTTGAATAGTATCAAGGTTTACACCAGCAATCCAAGGCGTCGCATAATTAGCCGCTTCAACGAACGGGGCCATGTCCTTGTCATCATTCAAGCCCATCGCCTTAGCTACCGATTTACGTGAAGGCAATACCGAAGCAGTTGTTGAATACTGTTGGGATTGCTTTTTACTTGTGACAAACTTGATAAACTTCCAGGAATCACTTTTGTCCTTCGAGTCAGCGTTCATTGACCAGCCTACTGTAAAAATCATATTGGCTTTTTTCCCATTGATAGTCGGAAATTCGGTGGTACCCCAGTTTAGTTTCTTAAAGTTTGTCTTTAGACCCGAAACCTGCCACGCCCCCTCATCACTAAATACAGTTTTCCCTCCGCCAAATGCATCCATGGCTGAACCAAAACCGATTTCTTTAAATGTGCGAACAGTCTTATCTTTAGCATCAGCATCAACTAACGGCTGCAACGCCTTGATAATTCGTGGATCATCCAAATTCGACTTACCGGTTTTTGTAATAATTTTTGCGCCGGTAGATTGCATAATGAACATCTGCCGTGCTAACAAAGGACTGATAGTCAGAGGAGTAATTCCGGGTAATTTTGTCTTTAATTTTTTGAGAAATGCAAAGAATTCAGTATCCGTCTTTGGAATATCGCTTGCGGAATATCCCGCTTTCTTCAGTAAGTCATTGTTGTAATACAGGCCCATAGTTGAGTAATCTTTGGGTAATCCGTACTGTTTACCATCATTACCGGTGAATGCTTTGTATGTAGGGGTATAAAAATCACCGGTCTTGAAATTGTCTTTCTTCATATAGCTGTTCAAAGGCTCGAGAACACCTTTAGTTTGTAAAGATGCCAGAACTGATGAATCAACATAGAATACATCGGGAGCTGTTCCGCCAACAAGATCTGTCATCAGCTGAGTATTGTAATCGTTGTACACCTTCTGCTTAATTTTGATTCCTGTAGCTTTAGTGAAGTTTTTGAAAAGTGTATTCCGCCCTTTACTTTCCTGTGGTGAATCTCCTTTCCAGAAACCAATGGTTAGGGTCTTACTACTTCCACCGTCGTTCGAAGAATTCTTTGCGCCACAGCCCGCTAGCGCAAATGCAGCAATCGCTCCGACAGCTAGCAAAAATCCTGAAACTTTGCGGTTCCACTTCATAGTTGCCACCCTCCTAGTGTGCATTTTGACCCGTCCAAAACACTCCAATTTAACATAACAAACGCAAAAATATGTGTGCGCTTACAAAAACGTTTTCGAGCGTACGCTAGTTCCTCGTATTTTGTTGTTTGCAATCGTAGTGTATTCTGACCAATAGAAATTGTCAAGCGTTTACAATAACCTACATTCTGTTCCTAGTCATTAATAACTAAGTTGAGACCCCAATTTAAAGAATATGAATGTCATTAATAGTAACTCAGGAGATACAAACACAACGGCCTGAATTATCTGAATATTTATTAACACACCAATATTTATAAGCCGCAATATTGAACGGTGTGTCGCAAATTTTTGAGTACATTAAGGCCTGAAACCAACGTGTTTAAATAACATACGTCAAATATGTACCAATACCATTACACCGAAATTTCTTTTTTTGCTTGAAAGTATTGGTTATTGATGTTAGCGTTTACACGTATTCATAGAATATAACATTGGAGGACAATTATGGAAAAGCACTGGTGGCAAGAAGCTGTCGTATATCAGGTTTATCCACGATCGTTTCAGGATTCAAATGGGGATGGAGTTGGAGATCTCCAAGGCATCCGGAGAAGATTGCCTTACATAAAAGAACTGGGGGTAGACGTCATCTGGCTCAATCCGATATACTCTTCTCCCGATGACGATAACGGGTATGATATTAGTGACTACGAGTCGATTCAGCCTGCATTTGGCACAATGTCGGATTTCGAAGACTTGTTACATGACGCCCATACTTTAGGTTTGAAAATCGTGATGGATTTGGTTGTGAACCACACAAGCGATGAACACTATTGGTTCACTGAAAGCAAAAAAGACAAAAACAATCAATATCGGGACTACTACATTTGGCATGACCCAGTAAATGGACATGAACCAAACACGTGGCATTCTTCATTTTCTGGATCCGCATGGCAATTTGATGAACATTCTGGCCAATATTATCTTCACCTATTTTCAACAAAACAGCCTGATTTAAACTGGGACAATAAGAACGTTCGGCGCAATATATTTTCAATGATGCGCAAGTGGTTAGATCGAGGAATTGATGGCTTTCGTATGGATGTCATCAACGATATTTCTAAACCTGCTGATTTAACCGACTCACATAGCTCCCCAGCGAACGGCCCACACGTTCATGAATATTTGCAGGAGATGAATCAAGCAGTCTTGCAAGACTATGACATAATGACCGTCGGTGAAATGGGTGGGACTACCCCCCAAGATGCTCTACAGTATGCCGGTTTCAAGACACACGAACTAAATATGATTTTCCAATTTCAACATATGGATGTTGACGCCGACCCAGAACTCGGAAAATGGCGACCAAAGTCTCTTGACATACGGGAATTGAAACGTATCATGTCTCAGTGGCAAATCGAGTTAGACGGTAAGGCATGGAATTCACTATACTGGAACAATCATGATCAGCCGCGTATCGTATCACGATTCGGTAACGACACATCAAAATACTGGGCGTTATCTGCAAAAATGCTTGGGGCAGTGCTGCATTATCAGCAAGGGACTCCTTACATATACCAAGGTGAAGAAATTGGCATGACCAATGTTAAAAACTTTACTGATATTAGCGATTATCGTGATATTGAGACTCTAAATGCGTTCCACGATCTAGTTGAAGCTCGACATATCCTCACAACGACAGATATGATGAACGCCATTCAGCGCTCCAGCCGGGATAACGCTCGAACACCGATGCAGTGGGATGCCACTGCAAACGCAGGGTTTACGAGTGCCAATGTCACACCATGGATCAAAGTGAACTCAAATTACACTGAAATTAATGCCATTGCCCAGGTGTCTGATCCCAACTCGATTTTTTCTTTTTACAAGAAAATGAATCTTCTACGTAGACAGTACCCAATCATAACCTATGGGAATTATTCGTTGTTGAATCCCGATGATGATGAATCTTGGATTTACCAACGTCGTCTAGATGACCAAGTACTAACGGTCATGGCAAACTTCACTAGTAAGACATTAAGTCGTTCAAACCCAGATTTAGGAGCCAGAATCATACAAAGCAACTACACTGACGAAGTAGTAAACTCTTTGCGCCCTTACGAAGTTAAAGTATTTCTTTCTGGAGATATCTAATAAGGAACTTTCAAACAATACATGAGTCATTCAGCGCCTGTCCCTAATTGGGGTGGCGCGTTTTTGTAACCACCAATCAATACAATGAACAGACAATTGCATTTTTCAAATTAAGGTGTTAGCGTTTACACGATTACCAGATCACCACACAATGGAGGACTCAATATGACGAAATGGGCACGGGCATTTTATCAACCGGTGAAGCCGCTGGGGCCGAATCATCAATTGCTGACCGCCTCACCGGCACAGCTAGGGTTGTCACGCCGCGCGGCTGCGGCCGGGGCAGTGTTACTCAAGAATGAAGGCGCCTTTCTGCCGCTACACCGCGGGCAACACATCGCGCTGTTTGGCAAGGCACAAGTCGACTACATTCAAGGCGGCTGGGGTAGCGGTGAGGTCACCGGCCCCACCCCGCTGACCCCGCTGGCCGCGTTCACCGAAGCCGAAGCCGCCGGTGACGTGCGGTTGGCCGCTGAATTGTCCAAATTTTACCAGGCACTGCCGCTGGTCAAACCAGACGAGCCTACCAGCATTTACGCCGAGGAACCGGTGCCTGAGGCCACGGTAAAATCCGCCGCCGCGTTTGCGGATACGGCGGTGTATGTCCTGGGTCGGACTTCTGGGGAAGGCAGCGATCGCCAGGCGGTGCCAGGGGATTACAGCCTCAGCGACACGGAACAGGCCTTACTGGCGGCGCTGCGTGAGCACTTCGCCCACATCGTCGTGGTGTTGAACATCGGCGGCATGATGGACACGTCTTGGTTCGTGGCCGATCCGCACATTCAAGCGGTGCTGCTGGCGGCGCAAGGCGGCAGTCAAGGCGGCGGTGCTATTGCCGATTTGCTGACGGGTAAGGTCACGCCGTCTGGCAAACTCACCGACACGCTGGCCGACAGTTACGCGGCCTACCCGAGCTCCGCGACGTTCAACCAAAGCGACGACGCGGTCGACTACACGGAAGACATCTACGTCGGCTACCGCTATTTCGAGACCCTGCCCGATCAGCAACAACACGTGAACTACCCCTTTGGCTTCGGCCTGTCCTACACGACCTTCGCGCTGACCGACGCGACGGTAACCGATTCGCCAGCCGCCTACCAGGTCAGCGTCGCCGTGACGAACACAGGGGCTTGTGCCGGTCAGGAAGTGGTGCAGCTGTACTTGGCCGCGCCACAAGGGAAACTCGGTAAGCCGCACCGCAGTCTCGTGGCGTTTGCGAAGACACGGATACTACAGCCAGGCGAAACCCAGCAGGTTCAGTTGACGGTACAACTCTCCGATTGTGCCAGCTTCGACGACCTCGGCGTGGTGGCAAAAGCCGCCATGATTCTTGAAGCCGGCGACTACCAGTTTTACCTCGGGACGGATGTGCGCTCGGCGGCCTTGCTACCGGTCACTCATGTTGAGCCGGCAACCCGCATTGTGCGCCAGCTGCATGACTATTGTGCCCCGAATCAGCTGGCCCAACGGCTGACGGCCAGTGGTGCCATGCAGGCGTTGCCAACCGGACCACAGCCGCCGGAATACAGTGTCGGCGACCCCGGCCCGCACCACGCGCCGTTCCAGTTGCCGGTGGCGGAGTGGCTGGACCAAGGCGCCACGATCTCCCGCGAGGAGCCGTGGCAATTGGCAGATGTCGCCACCGGAGCAACCACGCTCGGCGACTTCATCGCCCAACTCACCAACGGCGACTTGGTGCACCTGCTGTGTGGCCAGCCCTGCGTCGGCGCCGCTGACACCGGCGGGTTTGGGGCGTTGCCCGACTACGGCATCCCCGATATGATGACCGCCGATGGACCGGCCGGCTTACGAATCCCACCTGACCGTGGCGTCATCACCACGGCCTGGCCCAGCGCAACGCTTCTGGCGCAAACCTGGGATCCTGCGTTGGTCACCGAGGTCGGCCGCGGGGCGGCGCGCGAGGTCAAGGAGAACAACATCGGCGTCTGGCTGGCTCCAGCGCTGAACATTCACCGCAACCCGCTGACCGGGCGCAACTTTGAATACTTTGCCGAGGACCCGCTGGTGGCGGGGACCATGGCCGCCGCCATCGTTCGCGGCGTGCAAGGCGAAGGCGTGGCGGCGTGCATCAAGCATTTTGCCTGCAATAACAAGGAAACCAACCGCAACCACGCCGACTCGCGCGTCTCCGAGCGGGCCTTGCGCGAAATCTACCTGCGCGGCTTTGAGCTCGCGGTGTCCACAGCCAAGCCACTGTGCCTGATGACCAGCTACAATCAGGTCAACGGCCGCCACCCTTCCGCCGACCGCGAGCTGCTACAAGGCATCCTGCGCGGCGAATGGGGCTACGCAGGCCTGATCATGACCGACTGGTGGAACCTCGTTGACCACGCCAAAGAAGTTGAAGCGGGCAACAACTTGAAGATGCCAGACGGCGACCCGCAGCGCCTCTTGGCCGCCGCCCAGGCCGGCACCCTGAGCCGAAATTACCTCGAGGCTAACGCAAAGCCGATTTTGCAGGTGCTGTTGCAACTCGACTAATCGTTCCACGTGAAACACAGGTTCGGCTTGAATACACAAATGGCGGTTGCTCCCGACTGGGAACAACCGCCATTTGTGCGTTAGGCGTCAGCGACTAAGCCAACCGCCTTCATGCTGTAATGCCACAATCCGCGCGCTACCGCTTCGTCATGCGACAAGGCCGACGACGGAATCGGGTTGGTGCTGCGGCGATCGTAGTACCGCGCGGCCCCGGTGGCAAACTCGGGCAGCGTCAGTAGGTCCACGACCATCTTGGCCGAGTCTTTGGCGGTACTGAGGATGTCGGCGAACTTCGCCAGCATCTCCGGGGTGAAGCGCGACTTGTCCTTGGCCAAACCGGTTTCGGTCATCAGCCCTGGATTCACCGCGTTCACGGCGGCGGGCTTGCCTTGCGCCGTCAGCTGCCGCTTCAACTCATAGGCGAAGAGAATCATGCAGAGCTTGGAGTAGATGTAGCTGCGCTGGTCGACCACCGGATCGAGGCCGGCGTGCGCCACCGTTTCCGCCCCGGGCCAAGTCAGGTGCTTGATGGCGTCGTGGCGGTCGCTGCTGACCATGATGATGCGCGGCTGCTTGGCCAGCTTGGGCAGCAACAACTGCGTCAGCAAAAAATGGCCGAGGTAGTTGGTTTCAAAGATGTTGTTGAAGCCATCAGCCGTGGTGGTGACGCTGGTCCCGGCGATGCCGGCGTTCAACACCAATCCGAAGACCTGCGTATCAAGCGCAGAGAATGCGGTGACAAAGCGCCGCACCGCCGCCAAATCGGCGGTGTCTAGCGGCAGGCAAACGATGTCGGCCTGAGGGGATTCGGCCAGAATTTGTTTGCGCGCGGCTTCGGCCTTGGCCTGATTGCGACAGGCCATGACGAGCTGGTAGTCGGCCCCGGTCGCGGCCAGCTGCCGGGTGGTTTCATAGCCCAAACCGGAGTTGGCGCCAGTAATGATAATCGTTTTTTTCATGATATCTCCTTTGGTTAACGGCCGAGTTGCCGCAACGCCGCGACTAGCGCGGCCGGTGTGACCCCGGTGCCGGTGAGGCTGGCGGCCAAGTCGGCTTCCTGCGCGGCCAGCGCCGCCTTGATCTGCGGGTACAGCGCCTCGCCTGCTGGGGTCAAGGCCAGCGTGTACTTGCGCCGGTCGGCGGTAGCCGGCTGCTTGTCCACGAGGCCGAGCTTAGCCAGCTTGGCGATTTCGCGGTTGACGTTACTTTGGTGCAGCGTGTCCTGGCGCACCAGCTGATCCTGCAACAGCCCCGGATTGTCGTGCAGCTTCAGGATAAAGAAGAACTGGCTGGTGTTGACGCCAAGCGGGGCCAGCCGCCGCTCCAGCCGCCGCGTGGCGGTGGTGGCGGCAACGTGCAGCTGCTTGGTGATGGTGTCATCGTGCTGGTCGATCATAGTTACACCTCGAGGTCAAACACGGCTTCGGCGGTGCCATGGGCGATTTGTTCGCGCTCCGGTTGGGTGAGCGCCGCCTGCTCCAGGAAGCTGCGGGTGGTGTCGCCGGTTTGCACATAAGGATAATCCTCGGACCACATGATGTGATCGGCACCGACTTCCGCCAGGGCCAGTTGCATTTGTGGTGTCGTGAACATCCCCGATGGTGACAGGTACACCTGGCGCCGGTAGTACTCGGAGAACTTCAGCGGCAGCTTGGACACGAACGGGCCGAAGCCATCGATGCGCTCGATGAACATCGGCACGAACTCACCCCAGTGGCCGGTGGCAATTTTCACATGGGGATAGCGCTCCAACACGCCGGCGGTGATGAGGCGCACGAGTTGAATGCCGGCCTCCATGTGCCAGCCCCACATCGCCCCGGCCATCATGGTCGCCGTGAGCGCCGAGTAAGCTTCGCTGTCGTACAGCACGGCCTTTTGCTGGTTGGAGATGATGCCCGGGTGCAAGTACAGCGTGGTGCCCAGCCGATCGGCGGCGGCAAAAATCGGGTCGAACTTCGGCGCGTCGAGGAATTGGCCATCGACGCTGCCGCTGATGATGGCGCCCTTCAGTCCGAGCTTGGTCACGGCGTAGTCGAGTTCTTCGGCGGCTTGCTCCGGCAGGTTGGCCGGCAGCGTCGCCAAGCCGGCAAAGCGGTCGGGATGGTGGCTGATGGCCTCAGCTAGCGCCTCATTTTGCGCATGGGCGCCTGCAACGGCGTATTGGTCGGGCAAGACCTGCGGCGAGTTGCCGGCATCTGAGATGATCTGCATATCGATGCCATGCGCGTCCATGTAGGCGATTTTGCGGTCGAAGTCGACCAGGTCCGGCCGCAGCTGGTCCTGGCGTGGGTTGTTGTTCTTGACGGTCGAGTACTGCTTGAACTGGGCAATATTCGCGTCGGTATCGTAATGTTCTTCTACGGTAATGAGTTTCATCATGGCCTCCTGGCGATGCGTGTCGGTGAACAGCCATGAGTGTACCACAAAACTATGCGCGTGCATAGTTTTCCTGCCTGGACACTAAAAAGCGCCTGCCGAGTGGGCAAGCGCAACGTGATGACGATTTAGCAGGTCTTGGCGCCGATGGCTTGGGTCACGCCTGCGGTTTGCGGCTGGGCGTGACTCACCGTCACCGCCCCGTCGAGAATGCCGGAGTCGGCGCGCAAAGCCAACGCGCCCATGCGGTAGTCGAGCACCAGGCCGTTGTCGAGGTACATGGTTTCTTCTTCGCCTGTGGTCAGATCCAGGCCCGCGTCGTTAACAACCGGGAGGGCATAATCGGCATCCGGCGCGTCGGCAACGACGATTTGCCACTTATTCCCGATGGCACAGGAGCCGCCGAGCTGCGAGTACTTGCTCGAACCGTCATCCAAGGCTAAGAACAGGTGCTGCCCGGCGATGAACTTGCCTGCCAGATAATCCTTCGCCGCATGCTTAATGGTGATGTTCATAATATCCCTCCTACGATTAGGTTGTACACAACTTTTACTAACTTTAGTATACCAAATTGGCCGCAAAAGTCAACTGGTCGCACCGGCTTGCCATTGCAGCCGAACAAGCGTATGCTCGTATTAATCGTGCACGACTAATAAGGAGCAACCACTATGCCGACTCATGTTAATCTCGCCAACCAGCTGTGCTTCAGTGTCTATAACGTTAATCGCCTGTTCAACCAATTTTACCAAGAGGCCCTTAGCGCTTATCACCTCACCTACCCGCAATACCTGTTGCTCACCGAACTATGGAATCAAGACCACCAGGAACTGCGTGATTTAGGCGAGCGGTTGAAGCTGAGCTCGAATACCCTCACCCCGCTGGTGAAGCGGCTTGAGGCGCGCGGCTGGGTGACGCGGGTGCACCCGGCTGAGGACAAGCGGCGGCTGATCGTCAGCCTGACGGCCAAGGCCAAGGCTGATGAGGCGCCGATTCAAGCGGCGCTTGCCGAATGCCTCGGCCGCTACCACCTGACGGCTGCAGACTATGAACAGGCGCTCGCCTTGAATCAGAAACTGATGGCCGCAATGCGCGCATAGCCGGATGCGCTTTTCCCCGATTAGTCGTGCACGCCTAAAATGGAGGTAACACCTATGGATTTTGATGTCTTAATGATTGGCTCCGGCCATGCCACCTGGCACGCCGCAGTCGCCTTACTGCAACAGGGCAAACGCGTTGCCATTGTTGAGCGTGACTTGGTCGGTGGCACGTGCACCAATTACGGCTGCGATGCGAAAATCGCGTTAGATGGCCCGTTTCAATTGATTGAACAGCTGCGCCGGTTTCAAGGCCACGGCGTCGAAACGTTGCCGGCAGTGAACTGGTCGGATTTGATGACCTACAAGCACCAGATCATCGACCCGCTGGCGCCAACAATGACGAAGTTGTTTGCCCAAGGCGGGATCACCATGATCACCGGCAGCGCCAAGCTTCGTGACGCGCATACCGTCGAAGTCGCTGGCCAGTCCTACACCAGTGAGTATATCGTCATCGGGACCGGGCAGCGGCCAGCGCAGCTGACCATTCCCGGAGCCGAGTACATTCACGACAGCCGCGAGTTCCTTGACCTCCCCGAGATGCCAGAGCGCCTCGTCTTCATCGGCGCCGGGATCATCGCCATGGAATTTGCCGCAATGGCTGCAACCATGGGGAAGCAGGTGCATATTGTTGAATTCAGCGACAAGGCCCTTGCCCCGTTCCATCAGCCCTATGTCGCCCGCCTGCGGGAGAAGCTGCGCGCGCAAGGCGTCGAGTTCCACTTTAACGAAGCCGTCAACGCCGTCACGAAAACCGCGACCGGCTACACGGTCACCACGGCCAACGGCTTGACCCTCGAGACAGACTACATCCTGGGCGCCACCGGTCGCGTAGCCAACGTCGAAGGCCTGGGCCTTGAAGCCCTGGGGATTGAAGCCTCCCGGCGCGGGATCAAGGTGAATGATCACCTGCAAACAACGGTGGCGAATATTTTCGCCAGTGGCGATGTCATCGACAAGCCACAACCGAAGTTGACTCCTGTCGCAACATTCGAGTCCAACTATATCGCCAGTGTGATTGCCGGCAACTCGGCACCGATTCACTACCCGGCGATTCCAAGCGTCGCCTTCACGATGCCGCGATTGGCCGAAGTGGGCGTGAGCCCGGCCACTGCCGCCGCCCAGCCCGCTCAGTACCACACGCAAGTCGTGCCATTCGGCCAACAGCTGGCCTTCCAGTACAAGCGGGCGCTAGACGCTGAAGCGACTCTCGTGTTCGACCAGCAGGGCTACTTGGTCGGCGCGAGCCTGTATGCCGATGACAGCGAGGACTTGATCAACCTGCTCACGCTGATCATCAACGGCCGCTACACCGCCACCACCCTGCAGCAACAGATCTTTGCCTTCCCCAGTGCCACGGTGGGCCTGATCGATCTGTTGACCCCATTGTTACCGCGCTAACCGCCTACCGCGGCTCAGGCCTATCCTGAGTCGCGGTTTTTTCAGGCCAGCGCCAAAAAAAAGATCCCGTTCGCGGGATCTTTCCATACGCATGCAATTAGGCCGTGGCGCCAGCCTTGGCTTGTTGCAACGCATCCGCCACGGCGGCCTTCAAGGCGTGACTGGTGACCGACGCCCCGGACACCGCGTCGACTTCGGTGGAGTTGGCCGCGACCATCGCCTGGGGCAACGTCTTGATGGCCTTCAAGCCCACGTCGGCGCTTTCGCTTTGTTCCAGCACCTCGACGTTTTCCAGCTTGCCATCCGCGTAGGTGACGCGCACGACGATGCCGTCGCCCATCCCCTCGTCGCTTCTGCCGATGTACTGGTTCGGGCCGACGGGATACTGCGACGCCGACTGGCTAGCCGCCGGCGTGGCCGCTTCGGTGGCCGAGGCGCCGCTGGTGGCGTCTGGCTTCGCGTCAGCGGTAGTCGCGGTCAGGCCGAGGTTGTGCGCCGCGTTTTCACCGGCGATCTTGCCCCAAATCAGGCACTCGGCCAGGTTGTTGCCGCCTTGGTACTGATTGGCGTTGATGCCGCCGAGTTCGCCGGCCGAGTACAGGTGGGCGATGGCCGCTCCGCGGGGGTTAAGCACCTGCGCGCGACTGTTGCGCCGCGGGCCGCCTTGCGTGTTCAGCACGGTTTGCCGCAGCGGCACGGCGTAGTACGGGCCGGCGTCAAAGGCGCGCATCGTTTCGGCTGGCCGGTCGAAGGCGTAGTCGCGGCCGGCCTTGGCGAAGTCGTCGAAGTCCTGGCGGGCCTTAGCCAGCACGGCTGGTTTGGCGTCGATCAACTTGGCCAATTCCTCAAGCGTCGCCGCCTTCACCGTGATGGCATCGAAGTTGTCGACCGGCAGCTTCCCGGCGTGAATCGCCTGCCACTGCGTTTGGTCGAAAATCAAATGCGGGTGATCGTTAGCAATCGGCACCTGCCACGTGCCGTGGTAATAAATGTGGCCGTGCTTGTTCGGCTCGGCTTCGTTGAAGTACCGCGACCCGTCGTCGCCAACCGTGAAGGTGCTGCCATTGGCGGATTCTGGCCAGCTCAGCAGCAGCCGGCCGCGGGTGCCGGCCGGGCCGGCAAACGTCAGCCCGTGCAGCATCCCCAACGACTCGTAGTTGGCCATGTGCCACATATCGGCGCCGACCTCCAGGCCCATGCGAATGCCATCACCCTTGTTGTAAAGCGAGCCGATGGGCGCCAGGCGCGACGCCTTCAGGTAGTCTTGGATCATCGACGGGTTGTTCTCAAACCCGCCGGTGGCCAGCACGACCCCACCGCGTGCTTGGATGTTCAACACCACGTGGTCGTGCTCGATTTGGGCCCCGGTAACGGCGCCATCGGCAGCTTGAATCAGGTGCTTGGCCGGTGAGCTGTACCACACCGTGATCTTGTCCTGCCGCGCCAGCACTTCCTGCCGCAGCTTTTTCCAAAGCGCAGAGTCGAATTGCCGCTCGTGGACGACCAGTAGATCATAGGCGTTCACGCCGGGGAAGTCCGGGAACTCGTGCAGGATGCCGTGCAAGTCGACCTTACTGTGGTCCCAGTCCTTGGCGATGCTCAATGGCTCCACGCCGAGGTAGCGGCGGAAGTAATCCGGCATATCGACCATACCTTGGACGTAAGTATCGATCATGTCGTCATCCAGCTGCATCGGCGCGGTCATCGCCTTGTAGTAGGTCTTCAGCTGGTCAAAATCGGTCCCGGCGCCGACGACTTGGCCGGCGTAGCGGGTGTTGCCGCCTTCATGGCCTTCCGGTGCGGCATCCACCAGCAGCACCTTGGCGCCGGCATCGGCGGCAAAGCGGGCCGCCGTGGCGCCCGCACCGCCAAAGCCGAGCACGACGACATCAAAAGTCTGATCCCAATTCTGGTTCGTTGTCATTCTTTGGTTCCTCCCTCATGCACATGTTTTCACACGTTCAGCCGCTGAATTTGGTGAAGCAGTGAACGAGCTCGCGTGATTATTATAGGGCTGATGTTTTATCGTGACGCGCTTAATTTGGCAAGTGTCACTTTGGTCACGAAAAAAAGATCCCATCGCTGGGATCTTTCCTGCGTCATGCCAATTAGGCGGTAACGGTGGCCTTGGCTTTCTTCAAGGCATCCGCCACGGCGTCTTGTAAGGCGTGGCTGGTGACCGACGCCCCAGACACGGCATCGACGTCGGTGGAGTTAGCCGCGACCATTTCCTGTGGCAAGGTCTTGATGGCCTTCAAGCCCACGTCGGCGCTTTCGCTTTGCTTCAGCACTTCGACGTTTTCGAGCTTGCCGTCTGCGTAGGTGACTCGCACGACGATTTCGTTGCCCATGCCTTCATCGCTGACGCCGATGTACTGGTTCGGGCCAGTCGGGAATTGGGTCGATTCAGCAGAGCTGGTGGTGGCAGTCGGCGTAGCTTCCTCCTCGGAGGCGCCACTCGTCGCATCAGCGGTCGGTTCTTCACTCGCCGTGGTCGGCGTGAGGCCATGCGCCGCGTTTTCACCGGCGATTTTACCCCAAATCAGGCACTCGGCGATGTTGTTGCCGCCTTGATACTGGTTGGCGTTGATCCCGCCCAGCTCACCAGCGGAGTACAGGTTGGTGATTGGCTTGCCATTCGGCGCCAAGACCTCGGCACGCGTGTTGCGCCGCGGGCCGCCTTGGGTGTTGAGCATCGCCTGCTCAAGCGGCAGCGCGTAATACGGGCCGTCATCGAAGGCGCGCATCGACTCAATCTTGCGCCCATAGGCATAGTCCTCACCGAGCTCGGTAAAGTGATCGAAGTCCGCGCGGGTCTTGGCCAAGATGTCCGGCTTGGCGTTGATGAGCTTCGCCAGGTCTTCTAGTGTATCGGCCTTCACCGTCAAATCGTCAAAGTTGTCGATTGGCAGCTGGCTTTGCTTGAAGGTCTCCCACTGCGTCTGGTCGAAAATCAAGTGTGGATGGTCGTTGGCAATCGGCACTTGCCACATGCCATGGTAGTACAGATGGCCATGCCGGTTATCCTCGGTTTCGTTGAAGTACCGCGAACCGTCATCCCCGGCGACGAACACACTGCCGTCGTTGATGTGCGGCCATGCCAGAATCAAGCGTCCGCGCTCACCGGCTGGCGTCGCAATGGTCAAGCCGTGCAACATGCCCAGAGACTCGTAATTGGCCATGTGCCACATGTCGGCCCCGACTTCCAGGCCCATTTTGACGCCGTCGCCTTTGTTGTAAATAGAGCCAACGGGCGCCAGCTTCGAAGCCTTCAAGTAGTCCTGAATCATTTCAGGATTGTTTTCAAAGCCGCCGGTGGCCAGGATGACGCCGCCGCGTGCCTGAACGTCGAGCAACACGTGGTCGTGCTCAATTTGCGCGCCAATCACCGCATTGGTGTGTGGGTCTTGAATCAAGTGCTTGGCCGGTGAACTGTACCAAACGGTGATCTTGTCGCGCCGATCCAGCACGGCCTTGCGCAGCTTCTTCCACAAGGCGCTGTCGAAGTACCCGGCGTGAACCAGCAGCATGTCGTATGAGTTGGCCCCTGGATACTCTGGGAATTCATGCGACATCGACCCGATATCCAAGTCGCCGGAGAGTTGCTTGCCATCCTTAACCGTGCTGAATGGCTCAACACCCAGATACTTGCGCATGTAATCCGGCATGTTCACCATCCCGGTGACATAGGTATCAATCATGTCTTCGTCGAGGTTCATCGGCGCGGTTAACGCCTTGTAATAAGCCTTCAACTGGTCGAAGTCACTGCCGGAGCCCACCAGTTGGCCGGCATAGCGGGTATTCCCGCCTTCGTGGCCCTCCGGTGCGGAATCTACCAGCAGCACCTTGGCGCCGGCATCAGCGGCAAACCGCGCGGCGGTCGCGCCGGCACCACCAAAGCCTAAGACCACGACATCAAAACTCTGATCCCAATTACGCTTGTCCGACATTTCAGTATCCTCCTTCTTTGTCCCCTCTGTGAGGTGAACAAATTTCACAAATGCAGTGAAGCATTCCTCGAGAAACTTGACGGTTGACTGGTCCTTCAGGTTACCGGCGGCATCAAAGGCCGTCTTGCAATTGGGCAACATAAACTCGTTGCCCGGCAGCACATGGGCATCAACGCCTGGTGCATCGAGCACATGGCGCAGATCCATCTGCGCCCGCACCGTGCCTTGCGCACCAAACGACGCGCCGACCACCATCACCGGCTTGCCGGCCAGTGAATGGTAGCTGGCAGACAGCCACTCAATCACGCTTTTCAGGCTGGCGGTCATCGAGTGATCGTATTCCGGCGTGGCAATAATCACGCCATCCGCCGCCTTAACCCGCTGAATCAAAGCCTCGATGGCAGCAGGGAAGTGCTTCAGGTCATCCTCGTTAAACAGAGGCAACCCTTTGATCTCCTGCAATTCAATCTCAGCCGTTGGTGCAAAGTGCCGCTTCATATACTGCAACAGCAGGCGGTTGTACGACACCGTCGCGTTGTTGCCAACTATCGCAAGTAATTTCACGAACTCATCTCCTGTCTCGCGTTACATCGGTTGCTTACAGGACAATTGTATATCTAAATGACGAAGGTGGCACAAAAAAGTTGAAATATTTATCACAAGCAAGCGCATTCCTAAACGGCGTATCGGTTCTAAATAGCGCCATGTCAAGGATTTGGCTTGTAGTTAATCACACGAAACGACTGTGGTCGAATCAAGGTGTACCTGCCCTCTCACCACGGTTCATTAATGGTTACGCGCCGTTCACACGGTCATCCCCTTCTGCATTCACCGCTTTCAATATGCTTACTCGCCAATTGTAGTCCCCACCCGGGTGGTCCTTGCAACTATCTGAACGTGGCTTCATAAGCGCCGTTTTACCGAACAAAAATGGCGGTACCCGCAACGGGTGCCACCGAGTTGACGACAAACTAAAAACAGCCACGCTTGCGCGTGGCTGCGGAACGATTACATATTGACGTGCACCCCGAAGGATGGCTGGAAGTAACTGGAGATCGACGCGGTCGTGACGGTTTGTCCTGGTTGTGGCGCGTGGATGTACTGACCACCGCCGATGTACAGGCCAACGTGGTAAGTGGAACCCGCGGAACCCCAGAAGACCAAGTCGCCGGCCTGCAGGTTAGAAACGGAGACGCGGTAACCAGAAGATTCTTGTGGTACCGTCCAGCCACCGATGTTCTTCCCTGCGGCATGCAGGAAGACGTAGTACATCAACCCGGAACAGTCGAAGCCGCTCGTGGTTTTCCCACCCCAGACATACGGCGTGCCGATTTGGGCGCGGGCCATCGAGATGACCGCTTGCACCTTGGCGGAACGGGAAGCGCTGGAGCTCGTGTTGTACGTAGGCGTCTTGGCCACGGTCGTCGTGCGGCGAGTCGTGGTGGTCGTCCGCTTAGGGGCAACATAAGTCGAGGCCTTGCGGGTCGTCGTGGTTGCCTTAGCTGGCGTCGCCGCCTTAGTGGCAACGGACTGGTTCAGGTTCGTGGTAACGTATTGCGCAGGCACATAGCCGCCATCACTCAGCTTGTAATAGCTGAGCCCGTCAGCACCAGCGACCTTGCTCCCTGTGACCGTGACCTTTTGGCCATTGGACAGGTAAGAAGCGGCGCCGCTGGCCGTGCTAGCAGAATTCCACACCGTGACGACACCACCGGCGTAAACCACCTTCATCGTAGTCGTCTGAACGGCTGGCGTTGCAGGCTTGGCCGGCGTCGTGCTTTGGGTGCTGGCCGGCGCCTGCTGAGTCGTCGTCGTGCTGGCGGCGGTAGTAGTCGCAGCCTTCTTGGTAGTGGTTGGCGTGTTGAGGTTGGTCGTCACGAAGCGCGCTGGCACATAGCCGCCGTTACTCAGTTGGTACCAAGCCTCGCCGTTAACCGTCGTGGAAGCAACGGCAGAAACGATGCTCCCGTTATCCAGGTAAGTCCCAGTTGCTTGCGCGTAGCTGGTATCCTGCCAAACCGTGACAGGGCCAGCTGGGTAGTTGACCTTCAGCTTCGTCGTGGTGGCCGTCGTGTCGGTTTTCGCGGCACTCGTGGTCGTCGTCGAGTCAGTGCTTTGGCTAGCCGCCGTGCTTTGCTGCGCGGTCGTGGCCTGAGCCGCCTGAGTCGTGGTGGTCGTGCTGGTTTGCGCAGCAGCCGCTTGGGCCGCCGCCACTTCACTAGCCGTGCCGGCGTAGCGAGCAGGCACGTAACCGCCATTACTCAACTTGTACCAAACCTCACCGTTGACAGTTTCCTTAGAAACAGCAGTAATGTTGGTATCGTCAGTCGTCAAATAGTCGCCGGTCGGGTTGGCGTAGCTTGGGTCAGCCCAAACGGTGACAGCACTCTTGGTGTACGACAAACTCAGATCAATGTTGTCATTGGTCTTCTCGTCAGCAGTCTTGGTGTCATCACCGGACTTCAGATACAGCGCAGGAATCCATTCATTCTCGCCGATCTTGTACCAGGTGGCACCATCAACTGTTTTCTGGTCCAAAATATTCACGCTTTGGTTGTAAACGACATAGCGTTTAACCGATTGCGTGTCGAACTCAGGGCTGCCCCACACCGTCGTCGCGCCATCTTTGTATGTCACGGTGCCGGTTGTGGTTGCTGCGTGCGTGGCATTCGGCGTCGTCGCGATAGCGGCGAGGCCGGCTGCACCAGCCAGTCCTGCAGTTAATGTTAGTGTAGTTTTAATCGGGTTCTTCTCCATGAAAACTCCTCCGTTTCAACATTTGTTTGTTTTAGAGAAAATTATCATTTTAAAGAATTCTTAAGCGTCTGTAAGTAGGTTACCACGGTCTGGACCACCATGCACTAAAAAAATTAAAGTTCTATCAGAATTGCCAACAAAAAAGCCCGCCGCATCGGCCTTAAGACCGAGCAAACGGGTTATATTACATTTATGTTACGCCTGCTTTGCCACCGCTAAGCCTAGCTTGATCATGTCATCGAAACTCGTTTGCCGCTCGGCGGCTGTTGTCTCCTCGCCGGTGACCAGGTGATTCGAAACGGTCAGAATCGATAACGCCCGCCGGTGGTACTTCGCGGCCAACAGGTACAGCGCCGGGGTCTCCATTTCCGTGGCGAGCACGCCATACTTGATTAGCTTGTGGCGATCCATCTCGTCGTTGTAGAAGCGATCCTCGCCCAGCACGTTGCCGACTTGCACGGGCAGGTGCGAATCCCCCGCCAGATCGTAGGCCGCGTGTAACAGGCCAAAATCGGCCAATGGTGCGAAGTACATCCCCGCCCCGAAGGTATTCAAGATGATACTGCTGTCGGTGGTGCTGCCTTGCGCCAGCACCACGTCGCGCACGTGCACGTCTGGCCCCAACCCGCCGGCGGTACCGACGCGAATCAAGGTTTGCACGCCATAGTCTTGAATCAGCTCCGTGGCGTAGATGCTAATGGAAGGAATACCCATCCCCGTCGCCTGCACGGAAATCCGCCGGCCGGCATACTCTCCGGTGTACCCGAAGGCGTTGCGCACCGTGTTGTAGCGCACCGGCTTGGTCAAATAGGTCTCAGCAATGTATTGCGCCCGCAGCGGATCCCCTGGCAACAACACGACATCGGCAATGGCTCCCGCCGGTGCATCGATATGCGTACTCATCTTATATTTGCCTCCATTTAAACATAGTCACCCGGACTCCCGTTACTTCAACAGCCCCAGAAACGACTGGCCAACGCCATTCCCCGCCACGCCGAAGTTCTCCAGCACGGTGGCGCCCAGGTCGGCAAACGGTGACCGCACCCCGAGGTCGCCGTTCCCCGGCAAGCTCGGCGAGTACGCAATCAGCGGCACGTACTCGCGTGTGTGGTCGGTGCCGGTGAAGCCGGGATCGTTGCCGTGATCGGACGTGATCAGTAGCAAGTCGCTTGGCTGTATTGCCGCCAGCAAGTCGCCCAGCTGCCGATCGAAGGCCATCAGCGCTTCGCCGTCGCCTTGCGGGTTGCGGCGGTGTCCATACATGGCGTCGAAGTCCACCAGGTTGGTGAAAATAAACCCGGTGCGCGCCGACTGCACGGCGGCAATCGTTTGGTCCATGCCATCGCTGTTGCTGACGGTGTGCACCCCATCAGCCAGCCCTTGACCGGAGAAAATATCGTTGATTTTCCCGACGCCGTACGTGGCGACACCGGCGGCTTGCAGGCGGTCGAGGTCGGTTTCGGCTGTCGGCAACAAGGCGTAGTCGTGCCGGTCGCTGGTGCGCGTGAAGTTGGCCTTGTTCGTGCCAACGTAAGGCCGCGCGATGATGCGCCCGATGCGATACGGCGCGCCGGTGGTAATTTTACGCGCGTATTCACAGATCTTGTACAGCTCGGCCAGCGGAATCACGGCAGTGTTGGCGGCGATTTGCAGCACCGAGTCGCCTGACGTGTACACAATCAGCTCGCCGGTTTGCAGCTGGCGCTCGCCGTAGTCGTTGATGACCTCGGTGCCGGAATACGGCTGGTTGACGATGACCTTCCGCCCGGAGAAATCCTCGAGTTGTTGTATCAACTCCGCAGGGAACCCATTCGGAAAAAAGCCCAGCGGCTCGGTGACAGGCAGGCCCATCATCTCCCAGTGGCCGTCCATGCTGTCCTTACCCGCGGAAATCTCCGCCATTTTGCCAAAGTAGCCAATCGGTGCCGGAACCGCCGGCACGCCGGGAATCGGCGTCGGCCGCTGAATGTTGCCGAGGCCGAGGCGCTGCCAATTAGGCAAGGCCCACCCGGTTTCGCCGAAGTGGGCGCCGATGTGGCCCAACGTGTCGGCGCCGGTGTCGTGAAACTTGGCGGCGTCCGGGGCCTCGCCGATGCCAATCGAATCGGTGACAATCGCGATCACGCGGTCAAACTTAGGCATGCGGCGCCTCCTCCAGGATCTTGATGCCGGCGCTGGCCCCGAGCCGGCTGGCCCCGGCGTCGATCAGCGCCTTGGCTTCGGCATAACTATGAATCCCACCGGCGGCCTTGACGCCGAGCCGGTCCCCGACCGTTTGCCGCATTAAGGCCACGTCATGCACCGTGGCCCCACCGGCGGCGAAGCCCGTCGAAGTTTTGACAAAATCGGCGCCGGCGGCCTCGGCCAGCTGGCAAGCCGTGACCTTTTCCGCATCGGTGAGCAACACGGCTTCGATAATCACCTTCAGCAATCCATTTTTCGCGTGGGCGGCGCCGGCGACGGCAGCGATGTCGGCCTGCACGGCTTCATTGTGGCCCGCCTTCAACTCGCCGATGTTCAGCACCATGTCGACCTCTTTGGCGCCGGCAGCCAGCGCCTCATCAGCCTCGGCGACCTTGATGAAGGTCGTGTTCGCCCCCAGCGGGAAGCCGATCACTGTGCAGACGTTGACGTCCGTGCCCTTCAGCGCGGCCACGGCGCGCGGCACCCAATATGGGTTGAGGCAAACCGAGGCGAAATCGTGCGCCTTGGCCTCAGCGAGGACGTTGTCGATTTGCGCCTCTGTGGCGTCCGGCTTCAACAACGTGTGATCAATGTATTTTGCTAATGGTTTATCCATGACTTGCTCCTTTGTGTGCTAAATTAGCTTCATCTTACCATGAATCCCGCCGGCCACAAAAAAAGCGTGGGTCAAGAATGACTCACGCATGCCACAGTACTCGCCGAAGCGAATAAGGGTATCTCGGCTCCACAACCTGTGCCCACTGACCCCGCAAATCCGGCGGGTGGCTTGCGCCGCGTCAGCTGTGCTTTCACCATTTTAAAATGGTTACTCGACTCATCGCATACAGATAGTATACCACATCACCGCGCCCGCCACACCGTGCGGTACATTAGCTCGGCCACCAGTTGCGCCAGCATGAACCCCACCGCAATGGCGCCGGCCACCAACACCACGCGGACGAAATACATCCCGGCATCGGCCCGCTCGCCGAGCACCAGCGCCCGTACCGCCTGGTAGGCTGTGGCGCCTGGCACCAAGGGGACGAGGCCTGGAATGGTGAACAGAATCACCGGTGTTTTCTGCCAGCGTGCGAACCACATCGCGGCTAAGCCAATCGCCAGCGCCCCCAGGAGGTTGGCCAGCATCCGCCCAGGGTGAACGGTCACCATCAGCCCCCAATAGGTCATCCAGCCGATCAGCCCGGCCCACCCGGCGAGGTTGAGGTTGCGCCGAGGCACGTTGATGATGATGGCAAACGCCACCGTCGCCAAGTAACTAAAACTTGCTTGAATCAAGATTTCCATGCCGACTCCTAGAAAAAGCGAAAGATGACAGCCACGCCCACGCCAATCGCTGCCGCACTCAAGATGGCTTCCATGCCGCGGACCATGCCGGACACCAAATGGCCCGCTAACATGTCGCGAATCGAGTTGGTGATCGCCACCCCAGGGACCAGCGGCATCACTGCGCCAATGATGATGTTATCCAGGCTGCGGCCAATCCCGATGCGCACGCCGAGCCAGGCCAGCGCCGCCACAACGAAGGCGCCGGCCACGGAACTGATAAACTGCACGCGGGTGACCCGATCTAACCAAGCGAAGGCGTAAAACCCAGCCCCGCCGGCCACGGCGGCTAGCGGCAGGTCCCGCCAGTCGTTTTGTTGCGCAAACAACACCATCAACAGCGCCGAGCACACCGCGGCAGCAACGACCTGTAGCCACAAGGGAAACGTCGGAGTGTTGGCATCGATGCCAATCAGGGCTTCATGCAACTCATGCAGGGAACACTCCCCGGCGGCAAAGCGGCGCGATAAGGCATTCACGCGCATGACTTTTTCCATGTCGATGGTGCGCTTGCGAATCGTCCCGAGTTTCACCAACGGACTGTGCTCGCTGCCAATGAACAAGCCAGTCGGGGTGGTGAACACCACCGCCGCGGCTTCCCCACCATTGTGCGCGATTCGGGTCATCGTGTCATCGACGCGGTACATCTCCGCGCCACTTTCGATCATGATTCGCCCCGCCAACAAGCAGGTGGTCAGTAACTCACTTTCCGCCATGCGCCTGCTCCAATACCTGAGTAAAATGCTGCATTAGCTTCGCCTTCGGGTACGCACCGGTGATTTTCTCCACGGCCTGGCCATTTTGAAACACCAGCATGGTGGGAATTGACTGGACCTGATACTGAGCGGCAACCGTTTTGTCGTCATCCACGTTCAACGTCACGACGCGCAGTGGCAGCTCGGTTTCAAGCTCCGCGAGAATCGGGCTCAAGATTTTGCAGGGGCCACACCAAGGCGCCCATAAATCGACGATAACGGTACCGGTCTTCACGGCATCCGGCAACGTTTTAGCGGTAACGGCAGTTGGCATGAGGGTCATCTCCTTAAAACGAACAGTTAGCAGTAGTCTAGCAGGTTTTCAGCGTCGTGAACATACAAAAAAACCGATCTTTCGACCGGTTCCAAATTGCGCGGCAGCTTCCTACCCTCGCAGGCAGTCACCCACCAACTACTCTCGGCGTAGAGAAGCTTAACTTCTGTGTTCGGCATGGGAACAGGTGTATCCTTCTCGCTATCGCCACCGCACTTATTTAGTTGAAAGCTTTGCGCTCTCAAAACTGGCTATCATTGTTTTTTCGTATTGCGTTGAACCGTATTTGTACGCTAGTCGTGCTCCGCTTGAGCAACGGATGAGTG
>NZ_AZDJ01000016.1:102512-121025 GCF_001434705.1 Lacticaseibacillus nasuensis JCM 17158 | reverse complement strand
GTGAACGTGCCTTCTGCATCGGCATCACCAAGCTTAGCGCTTGGCTTAAAGGCATCCACGGCCACAGTTGAGCTAACCGTCGCGGTGGTTGGTTCAGCACTCAACGTTGGCTTGGCCACGGTGTAAATCACCGTCGTCGTGGCGTCTGTTGGTGCAATTGCCATGTACCCATCTGCATCCACAGCTGGGTTCTTAGCCGCAATCTTGCTGCCAACGGCAACGCTAGTTCCGTCGATCGTTGGGTTGGTGGCGAACTGCTTACTGAAGTCTTCAACGGTTTCATCCGTGAAGGCCTTATCGGCCTTGTAACTTACCGCGCCAGTGACGGCATCGGTATACGCATGACCAGTAGCGGTTTGCGTCTTGTCAGAACCAAGAGCCGTTTTATCAACAGTTTGGGCTTTAATCGTCCAAGTTGCCGTGTAAGCATCGCCTTCAGTCAGCACGTGCTTGACGTATACATCGATCGTGCTGCCATCAAACGTGCCAGCTGGCACTTGAGTGGCATCGGTCGGTTCACCGTCAACCGTGACGTAGTCCGTCGTGGCTTCGGTGTACTTGCTACCGTCTATGCCGTCAGCTGCCGTCATCTGATCGATGGTGGCAGTAAAGCCGTCGTAATTTGTGCCTACGCCGCCTTCAAGCGTCTTCTTACCAATGACTTCACCAGTGGTTTGGTCATGGTAGGTCACAGTCAAACTAGACTGGGCGATGACGTTCAACGTCACAGCCTTCGTTACTGTCTTTCCACCGTCCGTATAGGATAAGGTAACGGTGTAGGTGCCGACATCAGTTGCCTGAATCGCACCGCCCTTTAAGCCTAGAGAATCACCGTTTTCATCCGTTGCACTAACGATTTTGACCTTACTGCTGTCGCCAGATTTGCCATTCGCGTTCGTGGTCGCGCCGTCAATAAAGTCGCTGGCAGGCACACTCGCCCCGCTGGTTACCTCTACATTCTTCGCAGAGAAGCTGGTGTTATCTGTGACGGTGAGCGTCGTTGGCTGACTCACAGTCTTGCCACCATCCGAGAAGACAAAGGTCAGATTATAGTTGCCTTCCTTTGCGGCTGCTTCAGCTAAAGTAACTGTGGCGCCCGTCGCGTCAGTGAGCTCGGTCATCACTGCAGCCTTGGTAGAGGCGTCGCCATGAGCATTGGTTTGACCAGAATAGAAGTCACTCTCAGCGATGGCATCACCGACGTTGATTGACTTCGAAGCAGCAACATTAAAGCTGGTCTCATCGGTAATCGTGAGCGCAACGTCTGTCGTCTTCTGGGTGTCTCCATTGACATACGTAATCGTCACGGTATAGGCACCCGCAGTATCACCGGTCGTCTTGATCGTGTCGCCATCAAGAACTGCGCTATCTTTGGAATTATCACCAGCACTGTTCTTCACAAGCGCCGTAATGCTGTAATCGCCGCCCTCAAGAGGTGTCGTCCCATCCGGACCAATGGCTTGGGGATCAAAGTCCGCAACACTGATGGTATCGCCCACTTTGGCGTCTACATGAGTGGCGTTCAACTTGGAGTTATCAATCACAGTCAACGTGGCCGTTGCACTCTTTGAAACTCCGTGATCTTGATAAGTGAAAACAACCCTGTACCCTGCTCCATCAACATCCGTATCGATCGTGTGATCAGCCGCGATTTTAACACCACCGTCTATGCTGAATGTCACCTTACTCTTATCTGTGTCGGTAACATCTTGACCGGAAGCGTTAATCAGCTGAGTAATCATCTGGTCGATGTTGAATGCTTGACCGCGTACTACCGTCTTATCACTAGCCGTGATGGCGGTAGCATTATCGGTTACTTTCACCGTCGCAGGCACAGTCTTTTCGCCATAATTTAAAGCAACCCGATACTCACCCGCGGGCAAGCTGGTCGTATCAAACTGGCCATCAACGATGCTGTCGCTGCCTGCAGTGGACCACGTAATGGTCAGGTCTTCAGGATCTCCCGGATTACCAGCCTTATCCGTCAATGCGCCCGGGTTCAATTTGCCATCAGTCGTGACGAAATCAGCACCAGTTACTAATGTGCCCGCAGGTACGGAAATATCTTGGGGAGTGATGGTAGTTTTGTCGTTCTGGTAATGCGCAGTGTAATTTACATTTGTCGGTACCGCAGAAACATACTTCACGCCGCCAATCGTAAGGGCCTTCGTGTTCTTATCAGTTGGAACAGGAACAGTTTCGCTATCAGTAACCGTACTGCTATCAGCGTCATTGGTCGTGTTCACATACTTAGCGCCATCAGCGAGTGGTGAATCTAACTTCACCTCGGACCACGGTGTTCCATTAGTAAGGGTCGGATCCAAACCTATGACCGTTTGAGTGTAGATGGATTCGCCTGTGACCTGGTCCTTGACTTGATACCAGTTCGCAGTTTGCGTCTTGGCATCAACTTTCGTGCCATCACCGGTATCATAGTTGATCGTCCATGTTGCAGTGACTGGAGTCGCTCTCCAGATTGTCAATGCATGCGTCACGTAAATCGTATACGGCGATGTTGACAACTTAATTTCGACCGGCTTCGCAGCGCCCTTGTCAATCACATTACCATTGGCATCCGCATAGTCCGTGGTGGTTTCGTTGTAGGTGCCAGTGACACCAGTTGCCAACTTCAAATCGTTTAGACGCGCCGTATAACTCTGTGAACTGTCTTTGGCCCCACTAATTGTGTCCGTAGCAATCGTCTTACCAGTCACAACATCGACGTAATTAATCGTCTGGTCAACCAGCTCGCCAACGGTCAACTGGGTGGTCTTCGTGACCGTCTTGCCACCAACACTGTAGGCGAAGGTAATCGTATAAGTCTTCCCAGCCTGATCAGCCGTAAAAGTGGTTTGCAAATCATTCGAAACCTGATTGCTGATGACTTTGCCAGAATCATCTGTCATCGTCACGGTCAATCCTTGACCTTGATATACTTCAGCAGGTGAGCTTGCAATTTCATCGCCGACAACATCAGTCATCTTGGTAATCAGACTGCCAATGTCGAAGGCTTGGTCAGGCGTAGCAGTCGCGGACGACTTCGTCTCCAAAGTCGTCGCATCGGTCACGTGCATAGTGGCTGTCTTAGTCACCTGCTTATCAGTAGCCGAATCTGTGTAAGTCAATGTGACCTTGTAATCACCCGCATCAGCATGAGCGCCATTAATCACGCCATTGCTCAACATGAGCACCTGATCAGCGCTCGGCATAATCTGGAAAATAGACTTGTCGACCGCGTCACCATTTGCTTTAGTGACGTTGGTGATTTTAACTAAGAAGCCGTTGAGCAGAACACTCTTATTATCTTTCGTTGAATCATAGATTGTCTTGCCGGTTGCATCGGTCAGCTTATCCACGAATTGATCGATAGAAACCGACTTGCCTGGTTGTGTGGTCGGTTCCGTTGTCTTCAGCGTCATGTCGGCCTTGTTCGCAACATTAACCGTGGCAGTACCGGTAATGGTCTCACCGGTAATTGGATCCGTATACTTTAATGGAATCTTGAGCGT
Source organism: Lacticaseibacillus nasuensis JCM 17158 (assembly GCF_001434705.1). Classification (GTDB taxonomy): domain Bacteria; phylum Bacillota; class Bacilli; order Lactobacillales; family Lactobacillaceae; genus Lacticaseibacillus; species Lacticaseibacillus nasuensis. The sequence goes on along the minus strand of NZ_AZDJ01000016.1, from coordinate 117,516 downwards.
TGTTCCGGCTGTCGCTGTGGAATATTGGGAAAGGTCTTTGTCCGTTGTTACTTTAGACGCATCACCCTTGCTCCCATCAGAGTTGGTCACACTTTGGACAAGCTTTGAAAGATCGTCATCAATCTTGTCGTTAATCTTCTCGTTTTGTGCGACATCCAGGATAACCCCATCCAGCTTGGCCTCATTCGCTTCAACGACGAAAGACCCGCCGAGCCGAGTCTGACCAGTGAGTGAGTAGGTAGAGGCAAAGTTTGGTACCTTGGCCGTTAGCTGGCTGTTCAAATAAGCAAGGCCTGCATCGGTCAGCACGAAATAAGGACTGTGTGTCTTACCCGCTGTCACGTCAGTTACCGTGGAACTAAAGCGGAAGTATGTACTGCTTGTCAATGGCACGGTTGCTAGAGTCGCACCTTTTGGATCCTTAACAGTGACACTGAGCGTCCCTTTGTAGGTATTCGAAATTTGTTCGTTGTAATCTGCTGGGGCCTTTGCGGACGAAACTTCGCGCACAGTCACCGTGCCGTCCAAAGTCAATGGGGCTTCGTCAAGATTGCTAAACTGTGCGGTCCCTGTAGCATCACCGCTGGTGAAATCAATCACCACTGGCTTGCTTGCATTTGCAGCATTGTAAGCATCAACTAAGCCCTGAACCGTCTTTTGTCCAGCAACAGTCAATGTAAACTGATACTCGGTATCAGTAGTACTACCATTGGGATTATCAAATTGAACATCTGACTTAGTCAGGCTAACTGTCTGCGTTGAGCCGTCAGGAAAGGTCACCGTAGCAACTTCAGTCCCAAGCGAGCCGAAGGCGGTGGAAATCTTGGTGCCTGGTGCCGCCTTGTAGGTATAGTCACCTAGGTTTAGTTTGGCCGCTTTAGGAAGCGTGTAGTCGACAGACTCACCATCAATATTGTCGGCACCGGATTTTTGCTCAATGACCGGTGTTAGCGTAATCTTCTGGCCGGCATATTTAGCGTCGAATGAGTACGAGAAAGTACCATTCGAGACGTCAGCAGTCACAGTGTCACCGCCAACGGAAATTTCGACGGTATTTGCACCTGTGCTCGTTTTACCTGAAAGGGCCAGCTTGCTACCATCTGGCTTGACTGATAAGTTATCCGCACTCATCGTTGGAGCATTGGCATAATACAGCGTATCAGTCTTCATTCCAGAGACGCTGGACAACGCGGCTCCAGAAGATACAGCCCCATTAGTGACCGCACCAGAAATCTTAACCGGCTGTGCTCCTTCACCCTCAACAACGGACGTGCCCTTTTCAACACTTAACGTAACTGGTAGCGTCACGTTCACATCAGAAATGGCACCGTTATACAACGCATTACTCAGTAACGTTGCGGGATCTTTCAGCGCTTTGTTTACAAAACTATTAAAGAATGGTCCGAGACCGATACCGCCAATCCCATTCCACATAAAGGTCAGTCCAGGAATATCGGTACTAGTATAAGCGGCGTTAATCGCAGTAATCGCGTCTTGGTACCCTTGCACAACCAAATCCTGCAGCTTGCCAATATCGGTAATCTGCATTGAGACGATGCTACCGCCATCAGTTGCCCCGGTGACTTTCGCGGTAAATGTGACAGAAGGTGTCTGAACGGGCTTAATGCCATCAATCCCCTTCAGCGCTTCTTGCACATCATCTGCATCAAAGCTCTCGTCACCTTGTTGAGCCACGCCAGCAAGAATTGCGTATGGACTAAGGGTGAAACTGACTTGTGACTGCCCGTCAGCCGCGACCGTAATCCCTTTTGGAATGTAAACTGAAACATATGAATCGTTCAGTGAGACGTTCTTAGTTGTGGCACCAGATGCATCAACGGTGATTAAAGCCTTGGTTGGCGCTTGGTCATTTGTGTAATTACCACTCGGCAGCGCGTCGTTAGATGCTTCACCCTGGCCATTCGTATCATCATCAGCGATTGTCGCCCCACTGCTTGGATTGGTCGTGATCTTAATTGTAGTCGCCTTAAAGCTGGACTGAGCACCGGCGGCAACCACTCGAATTGTTTGTGGCTGGCCGGTCTTCTTAAACTGTTCAGCAGCCAGCGCCTTGGCGGCATTCAGCTCGTCAGTCGTCGGCTCAACCAAAGTAATGACGTTTTCTTCAAGCGTCGGTGTGGTTGTGGTGTTGGCCACAGTCGTGTTCGCCGCCGTCCCGGCAATCGCTGCTTCGGCCGCACCCGTAGTTTCAGTCGGTGCAGTTGCTTCAGTCGTTGCGGTTGCAGTTGCTTCCGCAGCCGTAGTGTCAGTGCTAGCGGCTAGTTCCCCATTGCTAGCCGGCGTCGTACTCGAAGTAGCAGCGGCTGTGCTCTCTGCAGTCGTTGCGGTTTGAGCCTTGGCACTGGCGGCGTCAGCAGTCGCTGGCGCCTTTGTTTCTGTGGCAGCCGCTGGTTCGGCGGTACTGGTCGCCGTCGATTCAGTGGTGGCCGCACTTGCCTCCGTGGTCGCCGGTGTTGTAGCAGTGGCACTTGCCGCTGCCGCTTCAGGCACCTCAACGGCGGTCGTCGTGCTAGTTTCGCCATTCAAGGCCGCACTTAGCTCAACGGTGCCGGTCGCCTTCAGCTCAATGCTGAATTGACCATCCGCCGCCGCTTCGGCTTCGGTGGTTTCACCAGTGCTGGTCGTAGCGGTCACTTTAGCGCCCGCGGTAGTTTTCCCAGTAATTGTTACAGTCCCGTCACTAGCAGTCGTCGCCTTGGCATCCGTGATCTTTGGCGTTGTGATGGCAGTGGTATTACCTGTAGTGCTATCACTTTGCGCCTGAACACTGGTGCTTGGCGTCGCGTCCGTCGCTTCTTCGGCGGCCTGGACGGAATTGGTTTCCATGAATGGCAGCAACATGAAGAAGGTCGTCGCTAAGCCGGCAAACGCCCACTTCTTACCATTCTTATACATCTTAAAGCGGACTTTGCGGTCCTCATCAATCCGAATTGGTCTATGATTCTCGGTAGAGTGTGATTTCATCGTACTCCTCCTTAGATTAGGTAAATCAGGGTAGAACCTTGAGAGCAACAATTGACGGAAAAAGGGTAAACTACCCCGTTTCGAGAAAAATTATAGCACCATGAGATTCGCAGTCTAAGTCATAATTGCAAAAAATCTATAATATTTTTGAACTAAAATCGTAGACTTTGTACAATTACGATTCGTATGGCCACAATCTCTAGTCCCGAGCCTACTTTACACGATTACCAAGAGTCATGACACCAAACCACTCAAATATAAAGCACAAAAAAAGTGGCAATTTTAGCCACTCCTTCTGAACGCCGGCGATTCGGCATTCTCGCAATTATAGGAATTTGTTTTATACTACCTTGCCAACAAATTTCTGATTCTGTGAGGCACATCCTGCAGACTGCCACTTGTCGTTACCTGTCGTCAAGAATCCTCAGTAGCGACATCCCCTGACCCTCCATTTAACCATAATCAGTTGAAGGTGAGTATTGGTCAACTCGATTAACCGCTTACTTCCCGGCCGACATATTCGGGCTATTTTTGAAGACTCACCCGCACCTCATACCCGCGCAAAGTGGTCCCGTGCGGCGCCGGATAATTGGCCAGAACCACCTCACCCGGCAGGTCCGCGGCCTCCCGCGTCACCGGCTCGGTGCCAAAGTTCGCCACCACGTTCAGCGTTTGTCCCTGCCAGTGCCGGCGGTAGGCCCACACCTGCGGATCGTCCGGTAACAACAGCTCGTAGTCGCCTTCGACGATGATCGGCAACTCGCGGCGCAGCGCGGTGAGCTGGCGGTACCAGGCCAGCACCGAGTCGGCATCGGCGGCTTCGGCGGCCGCGTTAATCGTGGCGTGGTTGGGGTTCACCGCTAGCCAAGGCGTGCCGGTGGTGAACCCGGCGTTGGCCGCGGCGGTCCACTGCATCGGCGTGCGCGCGTTGTCGCGACTGCTGGCGTGCATCCCCGCCAGCATCTGCGTCGGCGTCAGCTTGTGCTGGTCGATCACCAGCTCCTGGTAGGCGTTGACAGTTTCAATGTCGCGGTAATCGGCGATGCTGGCCAGGTGGTAGGCGTTGGTCATCCCCAGCTCCTCGCCTTGGTAAATATACGGCGTGCCTTGCAAGCAATGCAGCACCGCCGCCAGCAGCTTCGCCGATTGCACCCGCCACTGCGGCGCGTCGTTGCCAAAGCGGCTGACCACTCGCGGCTGGTCGTGATTGTTCCAATATAGGGAGTTCCACGCCTTGCCGTGCAGCGCCACTTGCCACTGGCTCATGATGCGCTTGAGCTCGACTAACGACCACGGGTGCTGTACCCAGCGGCCATACTCGCGGTCCAGCCCCAGGTCCATGTGCTGGAACGTGAACACCATGTTCAACTCGCCGCTGTCAAACCCGGCGTATTGCAAGGCTTGGGCCGGCGTCACCCCCGGCGTTTCGCCGACGGTCATGACTTCGCGGCCGGCCAGCACCGCCTGGTTCATCTCCTGCAGGTATTCATGCACATGCGGGCCGTTGACGAAGCTGGCGCCGCTGGTGAGATCGGCCGGTTTGCTGATGAAGTTAATGACATCCATGCGAAACCCATCGACGCCAGCATCCAACCACCAGCGCATCATCGCATACACGTCGGCGCGCATGGCTGGATTCTCCCAGTTGAGATCCGGTTGCTTGGTGGCAAACAGGTGCAGGTAATATTGCCCCGTCGCCTCATCCCACTGCCACGCCGAGCCGCCAAAGCCGCCGCCCCACTGGTTCGGGGCGTGGCCGGCGACCGGGTCGCGCCAGATGTAGTAGTCGCGCTTGGCGTTGTCGCGGCTGCGGCGGCTTTCGACGAACCACGGGTGCTCGTCGCTGGTGTGGTTCACCACCAGGTCCATGACGATGCGCAAGCCCAACGCATGGGCGTCTGCCAGCAGCGCCTGAAAGTCGGCCATGGTGCCAAACTCCGGGTTGATGGCCTGGTAGTCACTGATGTCGTAGCCGTTGTCGGCATTCGGCGTGGCGTACACCGGGTTGAGCCAGATCACCGTGGCACCGAGGTCGCGAATATACGTCAGGTGCTCGCGAATCCCGTTGAGATCGCCGATGCCATCACCATTACTGTCTTGAAAACTCCGCGGATAGACCTGATACACCACCGCGTTTTGCCACCATGTCGCCATTGCTGCCTCCTAATTGTCGATTTGCGTGAATGTGACGTGACTGTCGTGCCCCGGGCCGGTGAGAATCTGCTGATGCGCCACCACCCCGGATTCGGCCGGGGCATAAGGCCCGGCCGCTGTGTTCGTATTGGGAAAAATCAAGTTGGCCGCAGCGCTGGCAATGTCCAGCCGCAGCCGGTGGCCTGGTGCCAGATAATACGCCGTTTTCTGCGTCTGCAGGTGATAATGCACCGGCTCGCCAGGCGTCAGCGGCACCGGCGTGTTCCCGTTGCGGTAGCGCGCGTTCATCACCCCGTCGGCCATGTTCAGGCTTTCGCCGGTGGGGGTGACATCCGTCAGGCGCACCACCCAGTCGGTGTTCACCGCGCTAGAAATCGCGTCGAAGTCGACGTCAAACCAGCCCGCCACAGTGAGGCCGGCGGTGAGCGGCGCGCTAGTGAAGCTCACCACGTCGCCGCGCTGCTCGACGGTGGCGTAGTCGTTGGGGTACTCGAACTCGTTGGCCGACACGTCCAGGAGCTGTGGCGTGGGGTCGGCGGGGTCGTAGTCGAAGTCGGCGTGCCCGGCGGTTTGCGGCGCGGTCGGCCCGAAGCTGGCCGTGGTCGCATCCAGTACCCAGTGTTGTGTCGTGCCCGCCGGCGGGAAGCTGGCGGCGGTGCGCCAGTGAGCTTGATGCACCACGTCGTATTCGACGGTGGGCTCGCGGTCGACACCGTTGTCGATGCCATTGAGCCAGTGGTCAAAGAAGCGCTGGTGCAACACGTCGAGGTCGAACCGCACGGCTTGTTCGCCGAGGTGAATCGGGCCGAGGTCATACTGGGCGTTGCCGCCATGCAACCACGCGCCGAGAATCACCTTGCGCCGCCCGGCGGGGTAGTCCTTGGTGACGTTCAGCGCCGCCGTGGTGCCGATGCCGTCGTCGTCATACCAGCCGCTTTGAATCAGCACCGGCACGGTGATGCCCGCCGCGCGCGCCGGCCAGTCCATGACCGCATGCCAGTCATCGTCGTCGGGGTGCGCGGTGATGGTGGTAAAGCCTGGAATCTCGTGGCCGAGCCCAACCACCGGAATCTGCTTCAGCGGCCGGATTTTCAACAGCTTGGTCCAGTCCTGGCGGGTCATCTTGCTGGGGTCAAAGTAGCGCTCGTCGGTGGCAAACAGCCAGGACGCCAGCGCCGACAGCGGCGCGCCGCGGCGGTAAAACATGTCGTCGAAGCTGCTGCCGGAGGTGACCTCACTGATCATCGCGGCAAGGTATGGGCTGCGGCTGGCGGCGGCCATCCACTGCACGCCGCCGCTGTATGAGCCACCGTACATGCCGATTTTGCCGGTACTCCACGGCTGCGCGGCAAGCCAGGCCAAGGCGGCCGCGCCGTCGCCTTCCTCATAATACATCGGCAGCCACTCACCTTGCGAGTCGTTGCGCCCGCGCACGTCTTGAATCGCCACGGCGAACCCGCGCTGGGCAAAATGCACCAGGTTCTGCCGGTACAGGCCGCGGCCATACGGGGTGCGCATGAACACCGTCGCCACTGGCCCGGCCCCCGCCGGCAGCTGAATGCTGGTGGCGAGCTGCACGCCGTCTGTCATCGGCACCATCGCGGTTTGTTCAGCCGGCAGCGGGGCCGGGTCGTTCAGTAACAACCCAGCAGCCTGCCAGTAGCGCAGCGACGACAGCTGCTCCTTGCCCACCGCGATCACGACGTTGGTTTGCGAGTGGCCGGTGTGCTGGCAGCCCACCACCACGCCGTGATCGATAATCAGGTTGATGGCCGGCCGCGCTTGGCGGTTGATGATGACATGCGGATCGGCCGTGCGGGCATACTGGCGCTCGTGCCAGGTGAAGCTGGCCCCGTTCGGCACCGTGGCACCGGCAATGGTGGTGAGCCACGGCTCCAGGGGCAGGCGCGCCCAGGCCGATAACGCGGCCCAATCCAGCGCGCCGGTGCCACCAGCGGTCCAGGTGAGCTCGGCCTGCCCGGCAGTCACCCTGAATTGCGCCTCGCGCACCCCGCTTTGATAAAACGCATAATCGGTCATGCGAACACCTCCGCTGCCACGTGCACGCCGAGCCCCGGCTCGGCCGTAAGGTGATAATCCGGGCCCGTCCCGGTGAACCCGCCGGTCAACCACGGCGTGTCCTTCAACAACATCACGGAATCCAAGTCGCACCAGCGCACGTTGGCGTGGGCGGCGGCGAAGTGTACCGCCGCGGCGATGCCCAGCCGGCTTTCGGCCATGCAGCCAATCATGCACGGAATCCCGGCCGCTTCGGCCACCCGGTTGATGGCTTCGGCACCATAGATGCCATCGGCCTTCATCAGCTTGATGTTGATGGCATCGGCCTCGCGCTTGGCGACGACCTTAGCCGCATCGGCGGCGCTATGCACCTGCTCATCCAGCATCAGCGTCTGGTGAATATTGGCGCGAATCAGCGCGTTGTCGCCCCCTTGCGCGGCGGGTAGCGGTTGTTCGAGAATCGTCAGGTTCGGTTGGGTAAAACTGGTCATGAATTGAATCGCCTGCTTGGCGGTCCAGGCCTGATTGGCGTCGAGCTTCACGTGCACGCTGGCCGGCACGGCGGCGAGAATCGCCGCCACCGCGTCGTGATCCTGCGTGAAGTCGCCGCCGACTTTCACCTTCAACTCGGTGAACCCGGCGGCCACGGCTTGTTGCACGTCCGCCACCATGGTCGCCACCGACCCGATAGAAATGGTCAAATCGGTGGTGATGTGGTCGCTGGCGCCGCCGAGTAACTTGTACACCGGCAGGCCCGCCGCCTTACCCAACAAGTCGTACAAGGCAATATCGATGCCGGCCTTCAAGGCGGAGTGGCCAATGAGCTTGCCGGCCATGGCGCGGTGTGCTGCCTCGATGGCCAGCGGATCGGTGCCCACCAGTACGGCTTGTAAGGCGGGCAGCGCCGCTAGCTCCGAGGCGATGCTTTCGCTGGTGATGAGTTCCATCGGGTTGACTTCCCCGTCGCCGACCAGCCCGGTGTCGGTCATGATCCGCACCAGGAGAATCGGAATGTGGGTGTAGGTGGCAAAGGCCACCGTAAACGGTTCGCGCAGCTCGACCTCCTGCGGGACGGCCTTGATTTCGGTAATTTTCATCGCTTGACCTCGATTAGAGTTTGATTAATTCAAGGTTACAAGTTCCCTCATTAATGTCAACCCCGGAAACACGGTCCACCGTCATCAATATTCCGGTATACTGAACCTATTAGGAGGAGTGTAACGTGATGAAACGGGGAATCTTTTTGCTCGGCGTCTTGGCCTGTCTGCTGACCGACTGCGCCGCCAGTACCGCACCAACCACCACCAAGGCCGACTTGCGCGCGGCGCGGGCGACCAGCACCAGCCTGGCCGCGGCGCAAACCAAGGCCGATCGCACCAGCATGAGCCTGCACAAAGTCGACGCCGCCTTGGCCAGCCAACAAAGTGACCGCGCGGCGGCCGCCAGCAAGGCCAAAGCCGTAGCCGAGAGCAAGGCTGCAGTGGCCGCTGCCGCCAAGGCGAGTGCCGCGGCGAAGGCCAGTGCGGCCAGCGCCCAAGCGGCCGCGGCGCAAGCCAAAGCCGCCAGCACCCGCCGCGCGCAAGCCGCCGCTGCCACCAAGCGCCGCAGTACCGCCGGCAAGGTGACCACCGGGACGCAAGGCAAGATCATCGGCAACGTGAACTCCAAGATCTACCACGTGCCCGGGCAGGCCGGCTACCACATGAACGCCGCCAACGCCGTGTACTTCAATAGTGAAGCCGCGGCGCAAGCGGCCGGGTACAGAAAGGCCAAGCGGTGATGAACATGCGTAAACTCGTTATTTTGCTCACTGCCTTGTTGGCCCTCGCCGGTTGTGGCCAAACCAAGGCCGAACGGCAAGCCGCCAAGCGCAGCAGTGAGGTCACCGCGTTGAAGCGCGCCAATCGCGCCGCCAAGGCCGACCTGTCCAGCACCAAGGCCGCCAACCGCGCCACCCAGTCGGCCATCGCCAGCCGCCGCAGCGCCTTGGCCACAGTCGCCAGCAAACCCGCCGCGGCCAAGCAGCCACCTGCGGCCAAACCGAGTACCGACCTAGCGGCGAAAAACTACGCCGGCACCCAGGAGATCTCGGTGAATAACAATGTCCCAGGCTTTAGCGCCGCAGACGTGAGCCTCGCCCATGGCGCCTGGGAACGGTACGCGAACCTCGACAGTTTGAACCGGGCCCGCACCGCCGAGGCGATGCTGAACCAGTCGCTGATGCCGACGCAACCGCGGGAGGGCCTCACCTGGGATCCCACCGGCTGGCGCAACAAGCGCACCGCGCACGGCTGGCTGTACAACCGCAGCCACCTGATTGGGTTTCAACTCAGCGGCGAGAACAACAACCCGAAGAACCTGATCACCGGCACCCAAAGCCTGAACAACCCGCTGATGCTGGCGCACGAAATGGACATCGCCACCTACCTTAAGGCCAGCACCAGGCACTTCGTTCGCTACGAGGTGGCACCGGTGTACCGCGGCAACGAGCTCGTCGCCCGCGGCGTGCACATGCGCGCCCAATCCGTCGGCGACAACACCATCCGCTTCAACGTCTACATCTTTAACGTCGAACCGGGCTACACCATCAATTATGCGGACGGAACCAGCCAGAAAAATTGATCCAGATCTGGCAACCGTCTCGCCGACTCATTGCCAGTGGCAGTGCACTCCACATGCTAGCGATTCAGCAGTTGAACAAAGCCTTGGCTTGACCCCAATGTGCGACTGGGGCCAAGCCATTTTTGCGCTTCTGCAACGCCAGCCTAGCTGCCCCTTTCCCCGATGCTGGCCATACCAATCTGGCACAAGAAAAGCCCGACAATCATCAGACGATTCGTCTAACCATTATCGGGCTTTTCAGATATGACAGGTGCCTGGTGATGTTCACCGTCATTCATTGCGCGCTGAGGGTTACTCGATGCTTAGCTACGGATTGATTTTGGCTGCTAATTTGCCCGACGTTTACGATCAACGTCGATGCCAATGAGCATCAGCAGTGCAGTGCCAAGCAAGGCGAGCGCAGAGTCAGATTGATTACCAGTCTGCGGTAACGTGGCGCGCTTAGCCGTTGCCGTCGTCTCGGCGGTAACCGGCGTCTTGGTCGTCACTTCGTCGTGTGGAGTCTGCTTCGGACCAGGATAATCAACATGCGTACGCCGCGGTTCAACCGGTTGCGGCGTATACGTCACGGTCACAGTTTGAGCGTCATTCGGGGCGAGTAAGGCGGCCACAACGACTGCTTGACTAGCCGTATAGCCTGGCACGGTTGGGCTGGTGACAGCCGATACAGAGCCAGTGGTTGGCGCCCATGGCGAGTCAATCGTCACCACTTTCGTCACCAGATCTTCGTGACCGGTGCGCGTAAAGGTGACCGTCTGCGAAACTGGTTCAGCGACTTGAGCGCCATCACTCGCTTTGACGTACTCGATGGTACGAGTCGCAGTCGTCGTGAGAGCAGTCGGCTTGGCATCATGGGGGTCACCTGGTGTAACCGGGACCACAATGTGCGCTAGCTTGACGAAAAAGGCCTGATCTTTTCCGGTATCCATATCAAACACAATCCCGTTGGCGGTGTCGTCGCTGACCAACTCGTAACCTTGGCCCTGATAATTCTGGATCCGGTCAGTCGAGCTATAATTCGCAGTGGTGCCCGAGTCACCAGTGATCGCATCAACATTGCCGAGGATCTTATCTGCCGTGACATCTTGATAGGTGATGGTGGCCTTTTGCGTGTCGATTGTATAAGTGACCGTGACCGGGACATTATCGCCAGGGTTCAACGAATCCGCAGGAACAATGGCCTGATCAGGCGTGTAGCCGGCCAACGGCTTACTGTTCACAGCTGGTACCGAGCTAGTGGCTGGGGTCCATGGTGAATCAATCGTGACCGCCTTAGTCACCAGATCCTCGTGACCGGTGCGCGTGAAGGTAACGGTCTGGGTGACTGGATCAAAGACTTGGGCTCCATCGCTGGCCTTGACGTACTTGATGGTGCGGGTCGCAGTTGTCGTGAGATCAGTTGGCTTGGCATCATGGGGGTCATCTGGCGTAACCGGGACCACCGTGTGCGCCAACTTAACGAAAAAGGCCTGATCTTTTCCGGCATCCGTATCAAACACAATCCCATTGGCGGTGTCGTCGCTGACCAGCTTATAGCCTCCCCCGAGGTAAGTGTTGATCCGGTCAGTCGAGCTGTAATCGGAAGTGGCTCCCGAGTCACCAGTGATCGTATCAACATCGCCGAGGGTCGTACCTGCCGTGACATCTTGATAGGTGATAGTAGCCTTTTGCGTGTCGATCGTATAGGTGACCGTGACCGTTTTATCCGCCCCTGGTGTCAGTGAATCGGCAGACACGGTGGCCTGACTTGGCGTGTAGCCGGTTAACTCAGGGCTGACAACGGCGGGTACTGAAGCAGTGGCTGGCGTCCACGGATCCAGGGTGATGGCCTGAGTGACCAGATCCTCCGTCCCAGTACGCGTAAAGCTAACGGTTTGCGGCACTGAATCGAAAGCCTGCGAGCCATCAGTCTTGACGTACTTGATGGTGCGGATAGCTGTAGCAGTCAGATCTTTGGCATCATGTGGGTCACCTGGCGTAACCGGGACCACCGTGTGCGCCAACTTAACGAAGAAGGCCTGATCTTTCCCGGCATCCGTATCAAATACAATCCCATTGGCGGTGTCGTCACTGACGAGCTTGTAACCTTCAGCAAGGTAAGTGTTGATCCGGTCAGTGGAACTGTAATCGGCAGTGGCTCCCGAGTCACCCGTGATCGTATCAACGGCGCCAAGAGTTGTACCTGCCGTGACATCTTGATAGGTGATGGTGGCCTTCTGCGTGCCGATTGTATAGATGACGGTGACCGTCTTAGCCGCCCCCGGGGTCAAAGAATCGGCAGGAACGGTGGCCTGACTAGGGGTATAGCCAGTCAGGTTAGGACTGTCAACGGCTGGTACTGATGCAGTCGCTGGTGTCCATGGATCGTAGGTGACGACCTGGGTGACCAGGTCCTCGGTACCGGTACGCGTAAAGTTGACGGTTTGCGGAACTGGGGCAAAGGCCTGAGAGTCATCGGTCTTGACGTACTTGATGGTGCGGGTGCCCGTTGCGGTCAGATCTTTAGCATCGTGTGGGTCAGTCGGCGTCACGGGGACCTTTTGGTGAACCAGATGAATCTGTTGGTCATCGTCGCCAGTAGTGAAGGTGTAGGTGATGGTCGATGGCTGGTTATCGGCCAACTGGTAATTAGCTGGGACCACTGCAGTGTATGTGGCGGACTGGCCAATTTTACCGGATTCTGGTACTGGATCGCCAACTTGTGCCTCGTCGTTGTCGTCATCGACATACGTGATCTTCAGGCTATCATCAGCAGCAGGTTTATTGAAGATCAGCGTGATCGTCTGTGGGTCTGCAGTAAAGCTAGTTGCAGTTCCTTCTTGGCGGTCAAAAGTATAACCAGTAATCGTCTTGTCTTCGGCGGTGACGCCGCTGAACGGCGAACCAACGGCCCCACCGGTCACTCTGTCGGCTTTGATTGAATTACCATTTTCATCCTGATACTTGATTGTGATTGTGCTGTTAGCGATTGGTTGAAGGTACAAATGCTCACTATACGAATAAGAAACCGTCGCCCCTGGCGCAATCGTTAGCGTCGGGGTCTCATACTCAATCGCGGAGTCTTCACTTTGACCGAGCGAATCATCCATTGCCTTAGACTGCAGAACTGTCCCGTTAGCGGTGCCTGCGGCTGGCTTTGAATCGGACATATCGATCCCCGAGCCTAGACTCATATGGCCGGCGGCAAGGCTATCGTTCTCAGTGGGCGTTAAATACAGGGTTAAGCCATCAGGGTTAGTGTCGGTCTTATTCGTCAGGTAGGCCGAACCATCACCATTAGAAGTGATCGTGACGCCATCATCCTTCGCGCTAACCGTGTTATCGTTCTTGTTCAGGGTCATGAATGCAGTGTCAAGCATCGTCCCAATCTGGACATTAGTTAACGGTGTAGTACCAGAGTTTGTAATGAACACAGTATGCTCAAACGAACCACTCGGATCAATTGAAAGAATTTCTGAAACGGTCAGTGTAGTACCCGGTATTGCATTACCGTCAGAAATATCCTTGCGAATATATTTTGTGCCATCAGCACCCTGACCAGTGTAATAGGCTTCCGGTATTGCACTCATTTGATGCAATTGAGTATACTGACCATCCGCAGTACGTACATAGTAAGCACTCGTTCTCACAAGGTTTTCACCATCATGACCCCGCAAGGCATAACCATACAAGTTGTCACCATCGGTCACAGTATTGTAGATCAATGGCGCATCTGTCGTGTCGGCGGTGCCAGGAATCTGGCCGCCGATGGCTGTGAAGGTATAGGTCTTACCGTTACCTGGAATTGCCAGAGTCAGGGTTGGATTCGGATCGGTTTGGGCCGTTGGCGTGTCGACTTTAGTCCAGGTAATCGAATCCAGCGTGGTGGCCGAGACTGGATCGACTGCCGTCTTGAATTGTGCCGGCGCGTCCGTAGCGGCAGACTTGGCCGAAGGAGTGGCTGCAGGCTGTGCTGTAGGCTTGGCTGTACCGGCGGTTGGCGCCGACGTCACTGAGTCAGCTGGTTGCTGATCTGATTGTGCGGTGCTGGCCGCTGTTGGTTTCGCTGGGGCAGTCGTGCTTGGCGCAGTAGTTGGTTCAGTAGTTGGTTCAGTCTTCAGTTCACTCGATTGTGCATTATCGTCAGTGGCTACGGATTGAGCTGGCGTCTGCGACGCGGAAGCTTGGTTCGTAGCAGCAGAATCATCAGTTGTTGGCGTGGTCGCCGTTTTGGTCGTCTGCAGCGTCACTGCTGCGGTTGCTGGTTTTCCAGCTGTCTCCTCAACAGGCTTGACTTCGGTCGTATCAGTGGTCGCCGCGTGGGTCACCTGTCCCTGAATCGTCATGGCCCCGCCAACTGCCACCAGCAACGTGGCCAGCCAGCGCCCGTTACCCTTGAATAATTTCACCCTAGTTTTTGGTTCAGTCTCTTGGCGCAAACGATTGTGCTTCGAGAGCTTGCGATAATCTCCTACCATGGTAAATTCGCCCTTCCCGTATAATCTTTTTCTTGAAAAGAAACATTCGGATTTGTATTACGCCCATAGTGTAAAGCGTGGAAAGGTTGGGTTCAATACAAAACTGAATATTGATGAATTTAATTGTCAATTATTAGGAGCTTTGTATTTAAAAATTCCAATAACCTCACACGAAGCACTTAAGATTAAGACCATTAAGATTGGTTCGCAGTTCCCCTTCAATGGCTGCCGAACTAATAATTTAGGCTTTCCTTTATCGCCAGCTCTGAGCCCATGCAGGTTCATCAGCTTTGAATTCACACGATATTTGGTCAAAACAAAAGCCCCATCATCATCAGACTGTTCGCCTAACAATGATTGGGGCTTCAAGTAGTCAGAGCACAGATAATACATCCCAATTAACTTTTTAAAAAATAGGATATCCGAAACCATTTGTCCCATCGTACGATAACTGGCTGTAAGCTAGCCATCGGTTTGATAATCAAACTTACGATGAGCGTAGCTAAAGTTTCCCAATAATAAAGTACGCACGCATAATCGAGACCTGGGCCAAGAATTTTATCTACAATACCAGCAGAGGCGTCCACCACAATTAGATAAAGGCACGCCAAATGCCCTGCCGACTCACATCGAGTCGCCAGGGCATTTTTGGTGTCACCGGGCAAGTGGCCACTCGCCCCACTCGGCAACGGACGTCCGGCTACCGAGGGCCCCGTCGCGCGTTCGCGACGGACGCGGCGGGGCAATGAGTGTCATGGGATGTGTGC
>NZ_AZDJ01000016.1:102218-102450 GCF_001434705.1 Lacticaseibacillus nasuensis JCM 17158 | reverse complement strand
CCGCCGAAGCAGTACGAGCCAGTAGCACATGTGGCGCAGCCTGTGAGCGCCGCTCGCATTAAGGACATGCCCATGACGGACTAAGGGTGACGGGCAGTGGCCTCCTCGGGAAACAAACGGCCAAAGACCTGGCGTGGTACGGGTGACACGCCGCCGAAGCAGCACGAGCCAGTAGCACATGTGGCGCAGCCTAATTGAGGAGGGTGAAGCTCACCAAAGCGTTTGAGTCTGT
>NZ_AZDJ01000016.1:0-102139 GCF_001434705.1 Lacticaseibacillus nasuensis JCM 17158 | reverse complement strand
CGCTCAGCTCAGAAAAGTGTCAAAAACAGCCCACAAAGCCCGGTATATCAACACCGCATTTTTGACGATTGCGGGGAAAATTAAGCGAGTGAGGCAACCCGCTCGACCGAAAAAGTAAATTCTGGCGAATACTTTTGTTGAAGAATTGTGCACGACAAACTCACACCATTTTCCTGCTGAATCGATCCATGTGCCGTAAGATTTTTTTGAAAATGGCGATTTTTGCTGTGCTATGAAAACAAGTCATACCGGCATTTCCCGAGCGCTTTTAACACTTTTTCTCGCTGAGCGCTTTATATAAGTGTAGGACGCGCACGCCCGATCACCATGCGCGCCCACAGAAATACCCCGCGCCGGAGCACGGGGTACAGGTTACGCTTGACGATGGCGGCGAATGGCCCGAATGACGAACCAGCCGCAGCCCAGAACAGCCAACACAGCGGCGCCAATCAAGGCGAGTTGCCACCAGTGGCGGTGGCGATTGGCCGACTGCACCTGCTTGGCAATTCGCTCCGTGTACGGCACGCGGTAGCCCGTGACGAGAAAACGATGCGAGTTGACGCCGATGGGGGTGCACGTCATCAACGTCGCCAGGTCTCGCCCGGGTTCGGCACGTAACACGTCGGTGCGCTGCGGCTTCACCGTTTGCCGGCGAAATACCTTGTACGCCAGCTTCTGCTTGCCGACCGTGAGGACAAACACATCCCCGCGCTTGAGCCGCTCAAGGCGGGAAAACAGCTGCTTGCCCGGAATCCCGCTATGCGCTGAGATCACGGTGTGGTTGCCCTTGCCACCGGAGGGGTAGCTCGTTCCGGGCAACACGGTGGCGCCGGATTGCAGTAACGCCTCGTTGGTGACATCGTACAGCAACGTCTCGCTGCGGATACTTGGCATGTTGACCGTGCCAATCAAGTGCTTGGCGCGATATGCCGCGCTTTTGCTGGTGGCACTGCGTTCGCGCAAGGCGTCGGCGTTGGGCATCAACCCTTGTTCCGCCAGCTCCTTATTTCTGCGCTTTTGCGCCGCTGCTTCTCGCTTGACGTTAGCCTCCGCCAGCTGCTTGTCTTGGCGTGCGCGCAAGCTGGTGGAGATGTCGTTGATGGCATTGGCCACGAAGGGATAGGCGAAAATCGCCAGCCCAACGAAAAACACCAGCACCACAATCACATCGCCCCAACGCCGAGCAGATTTACGTTTAGCCATCAGATCCCTCCAACAAGGTGCGAACGGCCCCGCTTAAGGACCGAAACACAAGCGCCACCTAGTGCTTGAAAGGCGGGCTATGCCTTTCGAGTGCTAGGTGGTCTTGTGCGCAGGTCCTTGGGGCCGTGAGCCCAATTAAGGTGCGAACCGGGGTCGTGAGCCCGATTAAGCTGCGAACCGGACGCTTACGCGCGGCGCTTCTTGTAGTACACGGCGCTGCCCATGGCCAATCCGCCGACGATCAGGAAGGCCAGGATGCCTGTACTCCCAGTGACCGGCAGGAAGCCAGAATCCGGCGTGTTGAAGATGTCATTGGTCGCCAACTCGACGGTACCAACTTCCCCCTCAGCCACGGTAATCGGATTTTCCACGTTGATAATATGGTAGCCAAGTGGGGCCTTCACTTCCTTGAGCTTGTAGTCATCGCCTTCCAAGCCGCCGATATTGATTTGACCAAGGATGTCGCCTTCACCTGAAACCAACGTCGTGGCTTCGGCTTCGGTCACCCATTGGATATCATCCGGTTGATACTGACCAGCCGGATCCGGGTTGTCTTGCGTCAGCTTACCTGTCGCATCACGCCACCACAACTGGGCGTATTCCGTCAGGTCGCCCTTTTGCCGCGACAGCTTGAATTGCGCGCCGGAGAGCGGTGCTTGGGCGCCTTGCGAAGACTTCTTCAGAATCTTCATCCCGCCAGTTTCAATTTCCGGCGCGTCGTCATCAATATAGGTCCACTGGTCAGACCCAACCGGCTTATTCCCATAAGTGAACGTGTTACCGATGTCTTGGGTTGGCTTCGCATCCCCATTAATGCGCATTTGGTACTCGAAGGTCAGCGTTTTGCCCTTCAACGCCAACAGGTTCTGACGATCCGTTGCGGACAGCGCCGGGTCATTCAGCGCAATCTCGAAGCTAAAGCCGGCGTTTTGATTGCCCCAATTGTTGCCATTGGAGTCTTGATAATTCCGCCAAACATTCTCGAAGGCGGCCGTGACGTCGGTGCCGCCGTCCTTAATCGTCAAGCTGTCGGCAACAAAATCCGTGCCTTTTTCAGACATGATATCCTTAAAGCTCATCACATCGTGTTCATACTTGTCGCCCACCATGGCATCCAAGTTAGCCGGCAGCGTCAGCGTAGTCCGGTAGGTGAACGCTTGGCCCACCTCAAAGTCGTAAACGATATTGCCATCGTTGTTGGCGTCCGGTAGCGGATTGCCTTGATCATCCAACAGGTCCTTTTGCATCCCAACGTTCTTTGGGTAGAAGTGGTAGGCTTCACGCACCACGCCGTTTTCAGATGGTAACCCCATCACCACTGGCAAGGCCTTCATGTAATCCTTGACGCCTGCCACTTCTTCAAACAGGTAGATGCGATACACGTCATCCTTCTTGGTGGCCAGCTCCGACCAGGTCGCTTGACCGCCATTGGCCGTTGTTTTCGCGTCACCCACTGCCTCAAAGTCATCCGAGTATTCGGTGCGCACCTGTGACCAGTTTTCACTGATGTACGTCATGGTTTCCTTGTTGGTCTTGTTCTGCCAATCAGCCGAATTCTTAACGTTCCAGAATAATTCGGTGACGTCATAGGCTTGGAATTTCGCCCCGTCCAGCTTCTCTGCCCCGGCTGGCAATTCAGCATCCGACAGCACTTGCCCATTGTTTTCAATCTGAAGCGCGTTTTTCACGCCAAGCTTGTGTAGCGTCACGCTAGTCGTGTCGCGCGTTTGGCTGACGTTTTCGGCGCGCACCGGCTGGGCGGCGTGCTGGGTGGCCGTGATTGCGGTGAGGGCCAGGCTGCAGGTCATCATACCGGCAAGCAAGGCGCGGGTGGTGGTCGTGAGAGTGATTGCTTTCATGTTGTCCTCCTTGAGTGGCGCCGGGTCGTCCCGGCGGGTTGGGTGTCATTTCGGGCAAAATCATCAGGCGCGCTGGCGCTCCTTGCGTCGCAGCAGCCAATAAGTGGTGAGCATCAGGAGTAACCCGATGCCCATGGCCAGCCACGTGCTGGCCTCGCCAAGCCCCGGAAGCAGACCGGGTTTGCCAGGCGAGCCGGGGCCGGCGGTGGTCACGCCGGGTTTTGGTTTGGTCGGCGTGGTGGTGGCTTGTTGGTAGTTGTACACGCGCGGGCGACCCAAGGCGAGGGCCTCTGCGGTGACATCCCCTTCCAGCGTTTCGATCAGCGGCTCGCCGTTGACCAACACCGGCCGGAAGTTGCCGTCGTCATCGGTCCAACTGTCTGGTATCTCGACTTTCACGCCGTGCTCGCCGAGATTGTTGGTGTACCCCGGGACGCTTTTCAGCTCCTCGAAGTAGTAAATCCCGGAAGGCAGGAACCGTGGCCCGGTGTTGACCAGGCCGTTTTTGTCGGCGATGAACAATTCGACTTTTGGGTGGTTCAGCGGGTCATCGGTATAGACCCAGCTGTTCTTCAAATCGTTCACCGGCGACTGGTCGAGGTACATCTTGCGCCCGGCGTCGTCGTATTGATACAAGGCGAAGATGGCGCCGGCTAAGCGCACCTGCTCGCCGCTGGTGGTCACGCCATACTTAAAGAAGTACGGGTCGCGGACGTAGCCGACGTTCTTGGGATAAATGTGCACCTCATCCAGCTCCGTCTCGTTTTCCACCGTGGGAAACACCAGAAGGATCGGCACGGCCTTCTTATCGAGGTCGATGTTTAATAACTTGTCGGCGTCGACCTTGGTTTCGATGATGAGGTACGCCGCCCAGCGCCCGCCGACTTGCTTGGGCACGGTGAAGCTGGCATAGCCGTCTTCCGTCGTCCCGTCGGCCTTGGCCACCGTTTGGGTCACCAGTTCACCACTGCTGCCATCCGGGTTGTGCCCGGCCAGCGGCAAGTCGTGATCTTCGGCATAGGCGATGGCCTGGCGGCAAGACATTTGGGCAAACCGCTCGGCCAATACCGCCGCGTCGACATCATCCGGGGCCAGCAACGCCGTGGCGTCGTAAATCCGGAAATGCGCGCCATTCAGGCCAAACGAGTCGTCGTCAAGCGTCAGCTCGGTGCCCGACTCGTAGGCCCAATCGAAATCCGGCCGCTGCGACAGCCGAGCGTCGCGGTAGATGCGCTTGTGCAACACCACATTCGCGTCGTCGCCGCTGGCCTGGCTTGGCCGCGGGGCGGCCAGCGCCACGGCAGTCAGCAGCCCGGCGAGTAACGCGAGTAGGAATCGTTTCATGTTAGGCCACCTCCTTGCCGTAGCGGTAAAACCAATACCCTAGTGCCGTCAACATCAACGTCATGGCGATGGCCAGTTGCCACCAGTAGCCGGAGCCGCCGGTACTTGGCAGACCGAAATCGTCCTTGTTGTTGTCCAAGACGATGTTCAGTTGGTTCATCGTGTCATTTGCCATCAGCCGCGTCGTCACGGTGATTTGGTCGGCCTTCAATCCCGTCGCCGAGTAATCGAGGTCGACCAGTTCCCCGCGGTTGTTGATGGTGAAGGTCAACGGCCCCGCCATCAGCTTAAAGCCATTAGGGGCCTCGAGTTCAGTGAGGCGGTAGCGCCCTGGGCGGAGCGTCTTGCCGTCAAAGCGGGTAATCCCGTCGTCGGCACTGGTCACGCCAGTGGCGGCAAAGTCATGATCGAGCCCCTCTAGGCGCAACTTGGCGCCACCAAGGTCTTTGCCGTCGCCGGTTTTGCGCAGGCGGATACTGAACGGTTTCAACGTGTTGGCGACCTCGCCTGGCGTGGCGTAGTCTGCCGGCCAGACGATTTTGCTGTCTGCCGTCACCGTCACCTTGATCCCTGCTTCTGGCAGGACATAGCCATTCGGGGCGTGCGTTTCCGCCAGCGTGTACTCACCTGGCGTCACGCCCTTGAATTGGATCTGGCTACCATCCGCCACCGAATTCACCGAGCTTTGCCCGGCGGTCAGCGTGAACTGGGCGCCGGTCAAGTCCACCCCGAAGGCATCGGTTTTGGTGAAGGCCACGTCGACGCCAGGGACTGTGGTTTCTTGAATCCAAGTGCTGACGTTGTTGGTTTGCCGGTCATAACCGACCTCGTTGTCGACGTCCCACATCTTCACCGTCGCCCGGTTGTTCATGGTCAGGCGGTTCGGCCAGTCGCTTGGGCGCTCAGTGAGCTTGACGTCCAGACGCAGGCTCATGAAGCCCCCTTCAAACCGCAGCTCATCGATTTGCTGCGGCAGCAACTTCACGATGACGCGGGTGCGCCCAGCTTCTTCGCGGAGCGTGATCTGGCCAGCCGGCACCGAAATGATGTCCTGCCCACCGTTGAGCGCCTTGCGGGCGTTAAACAACGTGACCGAGTTTTTGCCGTTCTTCAGGTCAATGCCGGCCGGCAATAGGTCGCTGATTTCAATCTGGTTCGGCCGCATGATCACCTGCGAAGTCAGGCTATACAACTCCTGGTTGATGTAGTAGTACAGCGGCTTGGCCCCATCGTAAAAGTCGTTGATGTTTTCGCCGTCTAATTCGTTGGGGGTAAACGTCATTGGGTCCTGGTCGCTGGCTTTGGCCCGATCGACGACCGTTTTGTCGCCGCCGCCGGCATTCGGGTTGGCTGTGACAGACTTGTTGGTCACCACGCTGGTAGGAATATCGAAGCGGTTGGCGCCACTGGCGTTGGCCAGCCAGGTCGTGCCAGCCTCCGCGTAGGTCCCGCGGGTATACTTGAAGCTTGTCCCCGTCAGGTTGAAACTGACGGCGCCGCGGCCGAAGGTACTCGACCCCAGCCAGTCGTGCCACTTGTCGGCACCCAGCCCCGCCACACTCGGCAGGCCCGTGATGTTTGGCCAGTACCCGAACGCCACGGCGGTGTAGACGTCGCTGATTTCAGGGTTGGTCGAGTCCTTGATGCCGTTGAACTGGGCTGGATTGGACAGCACCGGGGTGTTGTCCGGCCCGAAGCCGAGTTTGGCCACCGACCCGGGTTTGTAATGAGCGTAGGCATCGGCATGGGACTTCACGAATTCGCCGGGGTTCAGTGACGTAAACGTCAACAGCGGCCGGTCACTCACCGCGGCTTCATCGTCGTCGGGTTGAACAAAGTCGACGGCGCGCTTGACGCCATTGTCGACGACGTAGAAGGTCACGTCCCAGTCGAAACTCCGAATGTTGGCCAAGGTCATCCCCGAATAGAAGTTGTTGGAAACGTCAAACCCCATCTTCGGGTTGGGGCTCCCCCCATTCCGCCAGTCGGCATCGCGGTACTTGAACTGGTCGACTTCTACGTAGGCGCCAATCGGAATGGCGTTACCAGCGGCGTCCTTGATGTAACCCACCCAGTCGTAGTCGATGATGAGGCGCGAATCACTGGCGGTGGCCACATTTGGAAAAATCACCGCCCGAGAGCTCGAGCCTTCCACGTAAAACGTCGAGGTGCTGCTTTTCATGATTGCCTCGGAGCTATAACTGGCCCGCGGGGTGGCGCCTTTCTCCGCCAACTGGATGTTGGCGGTGGCTGGCCACGCCTCACCGTTTAGTTTCACGACCTCCGTCTTCAGCTCGGCGCGCGCGTCTTGGGTCAGCAAGAGATCGTAACCCTTGACCGGCGCAGCCATTTCCGGCTTGGTGATTCTAGAGACGCCGGATTCCAGTAGGAGGTCTAACGCAACGGTTTGTCGGTCACTTTCAATCTCGCCAATCACCGGCGCCGTCCCGTCGGCGGGCTTCGTTGTGCTAAAGGTGAGCTTCGGAGCGGCCCACCAGTCCTCGAAGGAAACCCGAGTCACCCCGTTGGCGTCGGTTTCACCGGAGACGCCCGATGCCCCGCTAATGGTCTGGAGTTGCCACTCACGCGGCAGGGTGATCTCGGCCTTATGGGTGTCGGCCCCGCGGAACAACAAGCCAATCGTCAGGGTCTGCGCCCCGGTGGCAGGATCGACATCGTACTTAACCGTCTTAAACTCATCCGTGGTGTCCCCGGTGTTGGACCAGCGTTTGGTCTCGCCGGGGTTAAGCGCCAGGGCAGCCTTCGCTTGTTGCGCCGGCTTTGGCGCCGTTGTCGGCGCGGGCGCCTTGGACTCCGTCGGCGCCGGCTCTGGTGCCGGCGTCGGCAGCGTCAACGTGTGCGGACCCGCTAACGCCGCCGGCAAGGTGTCGACTTGTTCGCCGGCTTCCGCCTGGGTGTTCACCTGCACCGTCACTTGCAAGCTTCGCGCCGTCTTGGCGGTCCGGTATTTGAGCTCACCGCCGCTGGTGTCGCCGAATTCGGCTTCGATCCACCAGCCGGCATCGGCCGTGGCCGCCACTGGGGCAAACCCCGGGGCCGTGCTCGGCGTTAGCGGCGCGGCCTGGTCCGGCACCGTCGCCTTCACCTTCAGCGCCCGCGGCGTGCCGGTGGCGGTTTTCGTGTAGCTGAGCGTCCAGTCGATGCCGGCGTCGGTTTCACGACCGGTCAACGTGGCGGTGAGGCCGGGTTGATCGAGCACCTTCAAGCTGGCAACGACAGGGGTGGTGGCCGCGCTGGCCGGGCGAATGCCAACCAGCGCTTGAAATTGTGTGAATAGTAGCACGAGAATCATCAGTCCGTGCATGATGCGTCGTGTCATGGGCTTTCTCCCTTCAAAACTGGTGCCGTTGCTGAGTTACGCTTGGCCTATCGCCTCCCTTAGGCTAATAAAATCGATAATATTTGCCTACATTGTCAGATTATCATGGTGGCTTGTGAGGAAGGAAACATATCGAATGTTCTCTAATTTTTTGACAAAAAAAGACGCCGGTTTACAGTTAAACCGGCGTTTCTGTGCTCCAAAATGATGAGAAAGCTTAGCGTTGCCGCGTTTGGCCGATGGTGTCGCGCATCGCCGCCAGCACCTTCGCGCCTTGTTGGCCGGTGCGCACCGAGGTCAGCGTGAATAACATGTCGACCAGCGTGATTTGGGCAATCATCGCGTGCAAGGCCTCGGAGCGGTAAGCCGTTTCCTCCGCAACACTGACCAGCAAGACGTTGGCGAGCTTGGCCAAGGCGGAATGGGCGCTGCCCGTGATGACGATGAGCTTGGCGCCGCGGTCGTGGCAAATCTGCGCCAGCGCCAAGGCGTCCTTGTCCTCCCCGGTGTGGGAGATCAACACGGCCACGTCGCGCTTGGTCAAGCGTGTGGCGGCCATCAACTGCATGTGGTAGTCCGCGGCGTAGCGCACCTCTAGCGGCGTGCGCAGAAACTTGTGGTACCCGTCTAAGGCGACGATGTTGCTACCGCCAAGGCCGTACAAGTCGATGAACCGCGCGCCGAGCAACAGGTCCACCGCCGTGGCCAAACTGGTGGCGTCTAGCGAGTTCACCGTGGCCTGTAAGGCGTTGATGTTGGCGGCGAACACCTTATCCGCCATGGCCAGCGGCGATTCGCCGGGGTCGATTTCCTCAAACAGGCTGGCCCCGTTCACCGGCGCCTGGCCCAGCGCCACCCGCAAGCCCGCGTAGTTGACGTAACCGAGATTCTTGGCAAACCGCGACACGGTGGCGGTCGACACCCCGGCGGCGGTGCTTAGTGCCGAGATCGTCAAGCTGCTGGCGCGCTGCTGGTGGGCCTGGAGGAATGCCGCCAGCTGCAACTCCTTGACGCTCAAGCGCTCCCGATTCATCTGTAACCGCGCGGCGAAATTATCCATGACTGCCTGTCCTCCCTGATGCTTGTTGCCGTCAGTCTACCATGTAAAAAATTTACACGCAAACGGTGGACAAACGTCAAATATTTTCATATAATCATCTTGTAGACGAAAACTTTTTACATCACGGAGGATGATCACATGAAAATCGGCTTGATTGGCCTGGGCAAAATGGGCATGAACCTGCTGCAAAACCTGCGCGACCACGACATAGACGTCGTGGCTAACGACCTGAACGCTGACGCGCGCACCGAGGCCACGACCTATGGGGCCAGCGCGGCCGCCGACCTGCCGGCGTTAGTCGCCGCGTTACCAAGCCCGAAAATCGTCTGGGTGATGGTGCCGGCGGGCAAGCCGACCCAAGCGACGCTAGAGACGCTGGGCCAGTTACTTAGCGCCGGCGACATCGTGATCGACGGCGGCAACTCCTATTACCGCGACTCCGTAAACCGCCACGCGGCGCTGGCCGAGGCTGGCATCCACTTCTTTGATTGCGGCACCTCCGGCGGGCAAAGCGGCGCGCGGCACGACGGCAACTTCATGATTGGCGGCGACGCGGCGACCTGGCCGACCATCGAGCCGCTGTTTCAAGCCGTGGCCCAACCGGACGGCTACCTGTTTACCGGCAAGCCCGGCTCCGGCCACTACCTCAAGATGGTGCATAACGGCATCGAATACGGCATGATGCAGGCCATCGGCGAAGGCTTCGACGTCTTGAGCCACAGCGACTACACCTACGACAACGCCGCGGTGGCCAAGATGTGGGACCACGGCTCCGTCATCCGCAGCTGGCTCATGGAACTGGCGCAGGCGGCCTTTGAACAAGACCCAGAGCTCTCTGCCATCAAGGGCGTGATGAACTCCTCCGGCGAAGGCGCCTGGACGGTGGAAGAGGCGATTCGCCTGCACGTGCCGACGCCGGTGATCAGCTCGGCGCTGATGATGCGCTACCGCTCCGAGCAAACCGACACGATGACCGGCAAGGTGGTGTCGGCGCTGCGGAATGGGTTTGGCGGGCATGAAATGGTGAAACAATAATCCCTCGGCGGCAGCGCAAGCTGCCGCCATTTTTGTGGGCAAAACAAGGGGCAGTGACAAAAGGCGGGTTGGCATCGACGGATAGCCTAACCAGACGCTGGGTCCGCACTTTGGACCAAGTGGCTGGTGTAGCTATCAGCTCGATGCCGGCCTTTTGGCACGTAACATCACTGGAATATTCGGGTACGCAAAAAGGGACTGTGGCTTTCGTCACAGTCCCTGTGGTGACCTAAAAATCGTCTTCCTCGTCTTCGCTCGGCGGCTCGTTGGCCCACAAGGTGACCCCTTCGCCGCCTTGCTCCAGCGCGTTGTCGACGGCGGTGTCGAGGTCGGCGCCGATCAGCTGTTGGTTGATGGCCTCGATAAACATCGGCAGGTTCACGCCGGTGATCAACGCCACGCGGTCGCGCTGCGACTCCGGCAAGGCGTTGATGGCAATGGTCGACTGGTTATAGGGGCTGGCGCCGAATAAATCGACGAACACAATCACCCCTTCACCTTGGTCAACGGTGGTGATGGCGGTACTGATTTGTTCGTTTAGCGCCTCGATATCATCACCGAGGACGAGGTTCACCGTCGCGGTATTTTGGACCTCCCCGACGATGAGCTTGGCCGCATCGATGATGCCGTCGCTCATGCTGCCGTGGGTGGCTACGACGAATCCTAACATCTTGTCACCTCAAACTTTCTACAAAGGTCGCCAGCACTTCCATGTTGGCGTCGTTCAACTGCCGGGCTTTCAACGCGGCCGGGGTCAACTCGAAGCCTTGGTCACTGCGCGTGGCGCTGATCAGGTGCACCACGCGCGGGTCACCTGCCTGGTTTACCGGGGTGAAGCCTTGGGCCCGCGCCACGCGACGTTCGTTGGCGCCCACGGCGTACAGTTCACCGGCGGCCCCGATATTTTCCACGGTGTACACCGTTGCCTCGCCTTTTTTCCGGCGCAACAGGCGCGCTAAGCCCGCTTCGTTGGCCGCCCCGCCGTCGAGGAAGGCGAAGGCCACGCTAGGATGGGTCTGGTGCTGAGCGGCGTCGAGCAACGCCAGCACGCTGGAGGTATTTTGAACCAGCGTGTGGCGCGTCGGCCAGCCGCGCGTCACCTGGCCCATAATCAGAAAGTACGGGATGTAGGCGAGGATGGTCACGATTGGCCACAGTGCCAACAGCGGGCCGTGGCTCAACACGGGAATCCCGACCAAGGCGGTAAAGGCAAAGCCCAGCGCGATGTAAATGAAGCTGCTCAAGGCAATCCAGGCGGTGGCAGTTTTGGCATGTTGCGCCACGTCAAAGTAGCGATACGGCCGCCAAACGGTTGTCGGCGTGTCGTAATACGTGCAAATCACCGTGTTGGCCCGGTGCATGTCCCCGACGTACAAGTTGCGGTACACGTAGGGGTCTTTTTCGTGCAACTTGAAGTCGTCCACGGCCACGTCGCTGCGAAACCCGCGGATGTCCGCTTCGAGACTCTTCAGGAACAGTCCCTTTTGCTTATGCGTATTGCGCTTGCGAAAGACGGTGGTATAGCGAATGTACCAATCCATCAAGCCTTGCGGTGCCACTTGTTCCATGCCTCTACCTCCACTGGATTACAACTCGAACTTGGCTAACACACTTTTCAGTTCCGTTTTCGGGGCGGCCGGGGTCGACTGGAAGTATATGTCGCTGACCCCGTGATTCTCGTTGAGGTCCTTGAGCAACTTCGCGTCGGCCAGGTTCAGGTACACCGCCTTGTTGGCCATGATATCGGTGGGCGCCTGTTGGGCGATGCCGCCAATGTTCAGCTCCTGCATCGGGATGCCATAGGTCACCAAGTCATAAATGGTGCGGATCGTCTTGGTGATGAGAATACAGCTGTATTCCTTGAACTTGAACTCGTCCCAGTAATACTTGCACTTCTCCTCCGTCATCACGATGGTTTTCTGCCCGGTGCGGGCGCCGGCGCTTTTGTACAGATTCTTCATAAACTTGTCTTGCGCCACCGCGTCGTCCACGACGAACAACGAATTGACCCCGGCACGCTTGGACAAGGTGAGCATGACCTGGCCGTGAATCAGCCGCTGGTCAACTCGGGCCAGATTAACAACGCCCATAGGTGATCCCTCCTTTTATAAAATCTTCACAGCAGCCAAGACGACCAGAATCAAGGTTAGCCACAACAGCGCCCGGGTGACCTTCAAGCCCTTCTTCACGAAGTACAGGTACACGCCCATGACGGTAGCCAGTGGCAAAATGCCTGGCAGCACTTGGTCGAGAATGTCTTGAACGACGAATTTCTTGCCGGAAATGGTGAACTTCAGACTCGAGTTCACCGTGACGTACGAACCGGCGATGATCCCCATCATGAACATCCCGAGGATACTCAACATTTCGATGGCGTTTTGGACGCCGGAGCTGGCCATCAGGCTAGTGGCGTTGCGGCCCATCTTGAAGCCTTGGCGGGCAAAGAACAGGCCAATCGCCGCTTGGTAAGTGGCAAAGCAGATGAACGGGAACAAGGCGCCTAACGCGGAGCCTTGTTGGGCCCATGGTAAGGCAATGGCGATGAAAATGTATTGAATGGTCCCGGAGTCGATAGCATCCCCAATGCCGGCTAACGCGCCCATCAGCCCGGCCTTGGTGTTGTACATCAAGTCGTCGGTCATCGAAATCGGTTGGTGCTCGTATTCTTCCTTGGCGCGTTCGGATTCCATCGAGGACATCAAGCCCGTGATGATCCCGCCGCCCCAAGTCAGCTGGGTGTTGAAGAACAACAGCTGGCGCTGGTAGGCGGCGCGCAGGCGATCCGGATCCTTGTAAAGTTTTTTCAGCACCGGCATCATGCCATACAGCAAGGCCGCCGCCAGGTAACGTTCAAAGGAATGGGGAATTTCGTTGGCGAAGTGCCAGCGCAGGTAGGCCTTGCTGACATCGCGGTTGGTCAGTTGCTCCGGTGCCGCAGTCCCAGCCTTAGGGTACTGATTCGTCGTGGTTTCTTCCATGATCGTGGCCTCCTTCCTAGAAGTCATCGTCGTCATCATCATCGGTGATGACGGCTGCGCCGGTGTCCGCTGCAGGCGTGCCGCCGCTACCACCGGATTTGCTGAAGCCGCCCTTGGCCATCACGAAGATGAAGGCCAGCAGGGTGCCGATGATGGCATAGGTCACCATGGTAATGTTCAGGCTCTTGAGCATCACGCTCATGAAGTACGCCAGGAAGAAGAAGGCGAGGTATTCGCGCTTCCCGATGACGTAAATCGTGACCGCGATCCCGATGGCGGCTAAGCCGCCGCCGACCACCGTGAGCACGTGGAACAGCACCGTTCCTTCCAACCCCTTCACGACGCTAGCAATCACTGGCGCCCCGAAGTATAACGACACGAAAATCAATGGCGTGAATAACAGGAAAGAAATAATCGTCGGGACCCAGATGATGGCAAAGGCCATCTTGCGTTCGTTGAGTTCGGCCACGGCGCGGTCGATCATTTTCCCGAAAAAGGTGTTCAAGAAGAAGCGGAACTGGTACAAGTAGCTCCCCAGCAACCCAGCTGGGACGGCGACGGCGATGGCGGCGTTGGGGTCCTTATTTCCCAGCAACGCTACCGGCACCGCGATGGCCGCGGCAATCGCCGGTTCAGACGGCATGGTGCCCCCTGGTGAAAAGACGCCCATGTAGATCAACTGAATGGCGGCCGTAACGGTCATCGCACTTTTCATGTCGCCCATGACGAGACCGACGAAAAAGCCGGTCATTAACGGGGAGAAGCGCAGGGTTAACGTCGCGCCCCCTAACAGCCACCGCGACATGACAGCCGCGACCCATAACCCAATCGCGAGACTCTGCCAAACTGACAGTGTTTCCATGATGTTGTCCTCCTTAGACCAAATGTGATAAAGCGGTTACATTTTGGCGGTACTAACGGGTTGCACTAAGCGGTTATGACTGATGTAGCGCTCCAGCGTCTCCATCGCCGCTTGAATCGACGCGGCGGATACGGGAAACGGCAGGAGATGGACCTTACTGAAGCTGTTGGCCAGCTCGCAGACCTGCGTCAGCGTGGCCGGTGCCAACGGCCAGACGCCCATTTGGGTCAGGCTCATCGGCAGGTGAAACTGCTGGTAAAACGGGATCAACGCGTCGATGGTGCTCCAGCGCTGCTCGCAGGCCAGCTGCAAGAAGATGCCATAGGCGACCTTCTCCCCGTGCAAGAAGCGGTGCAGCTCGGGGACGTAAGCCGACAAGGCGTCGTGAATGGCGTGGGCCAAGGTGTTGCGGGCGTACTTGTCGCCGAACCCGCCGACGGTACCGGCGATGGCCACGACGATTTCGGTGATGTGGCGAAACGCCGGCGTGGCCTGGCCGGCACGCATATCCGCCACGGCGGTCGGGGCCTCCTTGAGCAGTTGATCCTTACACATCAAAGCGGCGTGGCGAGCCATGCTGATCATCGGCTCGGTGCGATTCTCGGGCTCTTCGAGGATCAGCTCCGACTCGTACCACTTGGCCAAGGTGTCGGCGATACCGGCGATGAAATAGTTCACCGGCGAATCCAGAATCAAGGCCGGATCCATCAGCACAAACGCAGCTTGCCGACGGATGTGCACCGTTTTCCCTTCGGCCAAGCCGTTGTCCTTGTACATCACGGCCAGCGGCGTCCACGGCGCGCAGTTGCTGGCTAGCGTCGGCACCAGGCCAAACGGCAACCCGGTGAGGTGCGCGGTGTACAGCGTTAAGTCGCAAAGCTTGCCGCCGCCGGCCCCCAGGATGAAATCGGCCTGGCGCTCCCGGACAATGGCGGCCAAGCGCTCCCCTTCGGCAAAACTGCACTCGCCGTGATACGCCTCAGTGGTCACCGTCAAGTCGGGGGCTTCGAACAACGCCGCCAGGTACGGTTGCGCCTTGGCCCACGACTTGGTGCCATGAATCACCAACACGCGCTTGGCGCCGTGTTGCGGCAGGAGCTCAGGAATCAGGTCAATGGCCCCGGCACTATACGAATAAAACTGCGGGCCAATTTTCACGTGAAGCTGCGAAACCATGTCCTCGCCATCCTTTCACTCTGCAGGTAGCCAATCGGCGACTGGCTGCACCGCTCGTTCCGGCAGGCGCCCAGCCACCACTGCTTCGACATCCGCCACACACTTCTCCCCCATGCCGCGCAGACACTCGGTGGTGTATGCCGAGGTGTGTGGCGTGACCACCACCTGAGCCTCTTGGAGAAACGGGTGCGACGCCGGCGCCGGCTCGACGCTTAACACGTCTGCTGCATATCCAGCCACCTGGCCACTGTGCAACGCCGCCAGCATCGCCGCTTCGTCGATCAACGCGCCCCGAGCCGCATTGGAAATGTACACACCCGGTTTGGTTTGGCTTAACGCGTCAGCGTCGAGGATGCCAGTGCTGCTTGGGGTCAAACTGGCCGCGAGCAGAATCACGTCGGCTTCGGCCAACAGTTGCGGCAAGGTCGCGACCTCCGCGCCAAACTGCTCGATTTCCAGTCGCGACTTGAACGGGTCGTAGCTGAGCACGCGGTCTTGGAACCCGTAACTGCAAATCTCGACCAGGCGACTGCCGATATTGCCTACGCCGATGACGCCGACCGTCTTGTTCGACAGGCCGTGACCGAGGAAGTCGGCGCGCTCCACCCACTTGCCCGCCTTGACGCGCGCGGTGGCCGGCACGGTTTTGCGCATCACCGCCAGCAGGTTGGTGATGTTATTCTCGGCCACGGCGTTGCGCTCAACCAACGCCGGCACGATCGCCACCACCGTGCCATGGGCGCGAGCGGCGGCGAGGTCGACGTTGTTGTAGCCGATGCCGTGGCGGGCAATCAGCTTCAGCTCATCCTTATGGGCGAAAAACTCCGCCGAAAACGTCGGCGTCACGCTGGCGATGATCAGGTTGAAGCCGGTTAACGCCGAGGCCAACTCGGCACCGCCGATATCGCTAGGAAACCGGAACCGTTCAACCGGGCCGATTGCCTTCAACCGGTCCAGGTGATCGGTAAAGACTTCGCCGAAACTGCTTGAATTCACAATCGCAATGCGATTCTCCATCGTTCCCCCTCTCCTTTCTAAAATGCCAACAATTACGCTTGCGATGAATCAATTGCTAACAATTCATTATCGTAACGCTGATTTTTCGCGCTTTTGATGATCCACCGCTTAAGGCAAGTATACGTAAAAAAATATTCTTTGGCAACGCTTACGTAAAAAAGATTTTTTCTCTGGGCATTTTCCGTTATACTAACTGTATCTTCAACAAGGAGGCCCAGCCGATGGCGTTTAGCTACCTAGAATCGTTGATTCGCCGGAAGGTCGTCAACTCAACCGAAACCGATCGCAAGATCACCGCATACCTGTTGACCACCGACAGCCGCGTGGTCAACCTCACCATCACCCAGCTCGCCGACCGCTGCGGCGTGTCCGAAACCAGCATCTACAAGTACGTGAAGAAGCTCGGCTTCTCGGGCTACCAGGACTTCAAAATTCGCGTGGCGTCGAACCTCCACCGCCAAACGCCGCATGACAACATCAGCGCGGCGGTGAACATCACCAACCAAGACGCGCCGATCACCATTGCCAAAAAAGTCATCCAATCCAACATCGATTTGTTGTCGGACTTCAACGATTTTCTGGGCGCCGACAAGCTTGAGCGCACCTTGGCCTTGATGTACCCCGCCGAGACGTTTCACTTCTTCGGCCAAGGCGGCTCCGATGTCGTGGCGTTTGACGCCTACCACAAGTTCCTGCGCACCCGCTACCGCTGCCAGTATGTCGCCGACTACCACCTGCAGCTTACCGACGCCACCAAGGTCGGGCCCCACGACGTCGCCTTCCTGTTTTCCCATTCCGGGGCGACGAAAGAAACGGTGCGCGTCGCCCAGGTGCTGAAGCAAGCCGGGTGCAAGCTCATCACGCTCACCGGCAGCCCCGGCTCGGAGCTGGCTCAGCTGGCTGATATCAGTTACATCCTGTTCACCGAAGAGGTGGCCATTGGCGCTGAGGCCTTGACCAGCCGCATCCTGTACACAACGCTGACCGATATCTTATACCTGAATCTAATGTATCATGATGAAACCGCCAATCGTCAAGCGACCGATAAGATTCGCGCCGCCTTGCGCCCCTCGAAGGAAGGAACCGATTAATGTTAAAAGCCATTGTCTTGGACATGGATGCCACCCTACTCACCAGCGAAAATGAAATCTCCCCCGCCACCTTGAGCGCGTTGCTGCAGGTCCAACAAGCCGGCACCACCGTCGTGCTCGCCAGCGGCCGCTCCTACTTGCGCCTGCTGCCGGATGCTTCGAAGCTACACCTAGCCGACTATGGTGGCGTGCTGATGGACGTCAACGGCACGTCGTTGTATGATGTGAAAACGCAGCAGCGCCGGTATATCGGCGGGATGGATGCCCCGCGCATCAAGCGCGTTGTCGATTTCTTTAGCCAGTTTGAAGTGGAGATCCAATTCAACCAAGACGACGCGATTGTCACCTACCTGCCCGAGCCGATTTACGTTATGAAGCGCCGCATCCGCGGCGAGATGCGCCTGCCCGCGGATTACCCGTGGACCGGCGGCATGTACAGCTGGCTGTGCGACATGCGCGACGGCTACCCGCACCAAACCATGATTCGCGACCTGGCCGAGGCGCCGACGCACGCCAATAAGCTGTCAATCGTCCAAGAGCCGGACAAGATCCATTTCGTCGCCGACTCCGCCAAGGCCCAGCCCATTTGGCAAGAATTCGAATTCGCCTTTTCCGACCCGCGGAAAATGGAGGTCACACCAAAAAACGTCAGCAAGGGTTCGGCCCTACTGGCGTTGATGCAAGAACGCGGCTGGCAACCAGACGAAGTCGCCGCGTTTGGCGACTCCGGCAACGATGTCAGCATGCTCAAGGTCGTCAAATACAGCGTCGCCATGGGTAACGCCTTACCGGTGGCCAAGCGCGTGGCCAACTACAGCACCGCAGACAATAACCACGACGGCATCGCGAAGTTTCTTCAGCAACTTAACGCATAGCGCAAAAAACAGTGCCCGACGCAGCTAAGGCTGCTGTCGGACACTGTTTTTTACCATCACCGCCGACGCGTGTGCGTCGACAAGGCGTGGCGGTGGTGCAGGTACCAAAGCAAGCCGGCGACTGGCACCAGCGACAAAATGATGGTCACCGGCCAGTCGCGCCAGCCGCCAATAATCGGCAGCTTCACGTTCATCCCGTAGAACCCCGAGATGATGGGCGGTACCGCTAGCGCCAAGGACCATACCGTCAGGAGCCACATCGTCGTGTTGAGCGAATTGTTCAAGACGTTGGAGTACGCGTCGGTAACCTGGGCGACGATTTCACTGTTGACCTCCGCCAAGTCGCGGGCCTGCTCGAATTCCTCCTGCAGGTTTTTCAGCCAATAGCGCTCGTCTTTGGTCAAGGCGATGGCGTAGTCGCTGGACTCGGCGATGGCCTGCAGCTGGTGGGCGGCGATGACGTTGCCGCTGGCTGCGGCCTTCAGATAAATCAGGCTTTTGCCCAGCTCGGACAGCTGGCTGATCTGCGAATCGCTGGGGCGAGTCCGGTAGCGCTCGAGTTTTTGCCGCAGGTTGTCTAGGTCGTTGATCCGATCGAAATACCCGGCATTGAGCTCGAGCATTACCGCCATCACCAGTAGCTTCAAGCTGGGCTGCTGCCGGCCAGCCCAGCTTTCGCCTTGCAGCACGCCTTCGATAACGCGGTTGACCTTGTCGCCGGCGCCGTGGCACACCGTTACCAGCGTGTGGTCCAGCAGCACGCCGGCAAAGGGCATGGTCGTCGTGTGCTCGATGTCCTTGTTGGTGCTGGGATCGATGACCTTGAATACGAACAGCCCCGCGCCGGTGTCAAAATCGAAATCGAACCGCGCCCGTTCTTTGCCGTCGCGCAAATGGTGCACGAAGCGGCGCGGCACGTGGTCAGATGCCACCAGCGTTGCCAACTCATCGTGCGTCGGATCGGTCACCGCCACCCACGTCTTGTCCTGCCATAATGCCACCCGTTTAATCATCTTGCCGCTCCTTTGCTGAGCCTCGTTAGGCGTATTTTATCACAAACCAGGCCCGCCTCCTGCCGGAAGCGGGCCTGGTTGCTACTGCCATTCGACCTCGCCGTAATCGACGGCATACGTCCCGGGATACAATACGTCAAAATACAACGTCAACGTCCGCCGGTCGCCGGCAGCAATGTGCCGCGGGATGGCCGAGTAGGTGATCGGATCAAAGCGTGCGGGCTCATTGTGGTCGTCATACAAGTCGAAATTCTGCTCGTTAAACGCGAGGCGATGCTTCGTCGGGTTGGCCACCGTCACGCGCACGGCGACTTGCTTGCGCCCATCACTCGTGTTGCCGGTCGCCTTGGCGCGGTGGACGGTGATGCGCTCACCGGAGTCAAAATCCACCGGTGCGCCATAGTCGTAAACATCCCCGTTGTCGTCTTCGGCCTTGCGCGCCCCGGCCGCCTTAGCCGCAGCGAGTTTGCGGGCGATGGTTTGTTTTTGCTGCACCGACATGGCCGCGGTGTTCATCGTAAACAGTGCCATACCGGCCACCACCGCGACCGTGGCCACGGTCAGCGCCCAGCCCACTGCCGCTCGCCACCCCCGCGTCGCGCCAAGCGTGATCAGGCTCGCCATGGCCAATAATCCGACTAATCCTAAAATCCCACCAGCAATTGCTAATCCCATGTGGTCCTCCTGTGTACTGGGTCAAGTGTACTAAAGCTCCCCTTGGGATACAACAACACCGGCAGCCGTAAGCCACCGGTGTGTGGGTTATTTTGCCTGGTGCCGCTTGTACCAGCCGGCCAGACCCAGTGTGCCTAACAACGTCATTCCCAGCATGCTCAGCAGCGTTTGGTTCCGCTGACCCGTGCTTGGCAATGTACCGTCTGCTTGACTGTTGGTCATCGCCAGCGGGAGAGTGTGGCCGCTGGTTTGACTCACATAGGCGACGGAGTCTGGGGTTGGGGCAGTGGTGGCACCACCGGTGTTGCCTGTACTGCCGGTGTTACTACCGTTACTGCCGCCATCGCCACCAGTATTATTATCCGTGTCTTCGCCTGGGGTGATGGTGTATGTCGTAGCAATTGCATCCTCATCCACCCAGTGGTTCGGATTAGCTTCATAAATGTCGTCAACCACTTCATCTCTGAGGGCTAACTCATATTCGCCGACTTCAGTTGGCGCCCCGGCCTGCCAGCCGATCGCCTCCCGAGAAGCAAAGGGCAATTCCTCTTCTTCGT
The DNA here is from genome assembly GCF_001434705.1 of Lacticaseibacillus nasuensis JCM 17158. Classification (GTDB taxonomy): domain Bacteria; phylum Bacillota; class Bacilli; order Lactobacillales; family Lactobacillaceae; genus Lacticaseibacillus; species Lacticaseibacillus nasuensis. Next base: position 82,054 of record NZ_AZDJ01000016.1, on the reverse strand, counting down.
CATCCGTTTCCTCGAGAGCGCGATACATCAGGTGCTCCTCAGTGATTTCATAGTCCAGCGCGATGTTGTGTTCCACCTTAGCGCCTAACTTGGATGTGCCATCGAATTGCTTCCCGGATGGCAACCGGATGAACAATTCACCGTCTTTTTCTGGGACATCAGTAATCGCTGCTGCGTGAATATAGTACCAACCGGAAAAGCTCGATTCGGGCAGTTCAACACCATACTCATTCAACAACATTTCCTGAATTTCCGCCTGACGAGCTAACTTCACCCGAACGTCATAGCCGCTAGCATTAACTGGCGCTTCCGACTCCCAATTATCATCATAAACATTCGAGAACTCCAGATCTTCTGGACCGATTTCACCAGATAATAGTTCATTCACCTGGATAAGGTCATCAGGCAACTTCGCAGTCCCATCGTAACGCTTGGAAGAGCCAAGCGACAGCCAATCAAAATTAGATTCAGGAATGATTGTCAATTCAAATTCTGGCGTTTCAATCTCGTAGTTATTATGCTTACCATCGTCACTATATAGTTCCCACATCAGCGTATGGCGACCAACCGATAAGTCTTCGATTGCCATACCGTTTGCCAGCTGGATGCCGATACCCCTGTCCAAGAACCCTGGAGACAAGAAACCTAAGTCGTCAAAACTAGATCCCTCACGCAGGACTTGGTTGGTTGCCGTGATGTTAACTTGCTTTGGCGTAACCACCAGCTCACCTGGGGTAACATTAATCGGATCAAGATGATACCGATCAATAATTTCGTCATCCGGGAAAATTTGATAGCGGCCTACATCCATTCGCTGAGTATGATCAATTTTATTCCCAGCTTCATCAGTAATTTCTATATCTTCCCTCAACAGCCAAACCTCTCTGGCCAATCCTTCTGCCGTCGTGTAACGGAATTTGGTTAAATCAATGTAATCCCCGTAAACAAGTGTAGCGTTGTCAATTTCGCCACTTGCCAAGTCAACCTCGACTATATCAATCTCTTCTTTGTTAGCTTCCTCGCTAGATTGTGTAATCACAGGTAGTTCAGGCGTTGCTGGCTCATTCCCCGCCTCGGGCACAGGCTGGACATCCGCTTCGGGCGTTACCGTTTCCGTCGCGCCGTCGTTGCCGTTTTCCGGGGTTGGGTCACTCACGTTTTCTTCGATGGGCGCCTCTTCCGGATTCGTCACTTCGGCCGCTGGTGCTTCTTCTTCAGCTGCTGGCGCCTCACTTGCTGGTGCTTCCGTTTGTGGGTCGGCGTCAACCACTGCCGCCACGCTAACCACCGGCTGGGCCATCATCAGGCCGAGCGTTAAGGCGGTCACGCTGCGCACCAGCCAGTGCTTGCCAGATTTGCGCATGTGCTTGCGGTGCTTGGTGTCGGTCAAGGCCCGACGAAATGCTTCTCGCTTATTCATAATTCGTTATCCTCCATTGGGGGGCGATTGTTTCGACAGTTCGCTTCGAAGTTCGTGTTTGTAACCTAGTTATCAACAAAATAATCGGTGCCAGTCTTCACTAACACCGATTGCTACTTCGTTATTTTGCCTGGTGCCGCTTGTACCAGCCGGCTAGACCCAGTGTGCCTAACAGCGTCATTCCCAGCATACTCAGCAGCGTTTGGTTCCGCTGACCCGTGCTTGGCAATGTGCCGTCTGCTTGACTGTTGGTCATCGCCAGCGGGAGAGTGTGGCCGCTGGTTTGACTCACATAGGCGACGGAGTCTGGGGTTGGGGCAGTGGTGGCACTACCGGTGTTGCCCGTGTTACTGCCGGTGTTACTGCCGTTGCTGCCACCACTGCCACCAGTATTATTATCCGTGTCCTCGCCTGGGGTGATGGTGTACGTCGTAGCAATTGCATCCCTGTCCACCCAGTGGTTCGGATTAGCTTCTTCAATGTCGTCAACCACTTCATCTCTGAGGGCTAACTCATATTCACCGACTTCAGTTGGGGCCCCTGCCTGCCAGCCGATCGCCTCCCGAGAAGCAAAGGGCAATTCCTCTTCTTCGTCATCCGCTTCCTCGAGAGCGCGATACATCAGGTGTTCCTCAGTGATTTCATAGTCCAGCGCTATATTGTGTTCCACCTTAGTGCCTAACTTCGATGTGCCATCGAATTGCTTCCCGGATGGCAACCGGATGAACAAGTCACCGTCTTTTTCTGGGGCATCAGTAATCGCTACCCTCTGAATATTGTACCAGCCCGAAAAGTCCCCTTCGTCCAGTTCAACACCATACTCATCCCACAACATTTCCTGAATTTCCGCCTGACGAGTTAACGCCACCCGAACGTAATAGTACCAAGCATTAACCGGCACTTCCGACTCCCAAGTCTCACCATAATCACTCGAGAATTCCAGATCTTCTGGACTGATTTCACCGGATAATAAGTCGTTCTCCCGGATGAGGTTATCAGGTAAAGTCGCAGTTCCGTCATAATCCCTGTAGGCACCAATCGACACCCATCCATAATCGTCTTCAGGAATGATTGTCAATTCAAATTCCGGCGTTTCAATCTCGTAGTTATTATGCTTTCCATTGTCACTATATAATTCCCACGTCAGCGTATGGCGACCAACCGATAAGTCTTCGATTGCCACACCGTTTGCCAGCTGAATGCCGATATCGCCGTCCAAGAACCCTGAAGACAAGAAACCTAAGTCGTCAAAACTAGAGCCCTCACGCAGTACTTGGTTGGTTGCCGTGATGTCGACTTGCATTGGCGTAACCACCAGCTCACCTGGGGTAAGATTAATCGGACCAAGATGATACCGATCAAGAGTTTCTTCATTCGGGGAAATTTGATAGCTTCCTACATCCATTCGCTGAGTATGATCAATTATATTCCCAGCTTCATCAGTAATGTCCATATCTTCTGGGAATAGCCAAACCTTTTTGGACATTCCATCCGCCGTCGTGTAACGGAACTGGACCGAACCTATGAGCTCCCCGTATACCTGTGTAACGTTGTCAACTTCGCCAATTGCCACGTCTGCCTCGCGTGTCTCAGCCTCTTCTTTGACAACTGACTCACTAGGTTGTGTAATCACAGGCAGTTCAGGCGTGGCTTGCTCGTTCTCCACCTCGGGCACAGGCTGGCTATCCGCTTCGGGCGTCACCGTTCCCGTCGCGCCGTCGTTGCCGTTTTCTGGGGCTGGTTCACTCACGTTTTCTTCGACTGGCGCCTCTTCCGGAGTCGCCACCTCGGCCGCTGGCGCTTCTTCATCAGCAGCTGGCGCCTCGCTTGCTGGTGCTTCCGTTTGTGGGTCGGCGTCAACCACTGCCGCCACGCTGACCACCGGCTGGGCCATCATCAGACCGAGCGTTAGGGCGGTCACGCCGCGCACCAGCCAGTGCTTGCCGGATTTGCGCATGTGCTTACGGTGCTTGGTGTCGGTCAAGGCCCGACGAAATGCTTCTCGCTTATTCATAATTCGTTGTCCTCCATTGGGGGCGTTTGCTTCGACTAAACCGCTTTGAAGCGGGCGTGCTTTACCGCGTCCGTCTCACTAGTATCACCTCTCATTCCTGCTGGTCGAATCCTCTACAAATTAAGCATATCGAAATAATAATTAATCGTTCAACAAAGAACTATTAATAATGGACGTGATTTATTTTTATGACAAAAAAAGGTAGCAACCGCCCCGTATCGGAGTCGGTTACTACCTATTAACTATTCAATTACTCGGTTGGCTTGGCAATTCTCATGGTTTTCCCATGAATCACGGCCTACTTCAACTCAATCCGCAGTGTCGCCACGTGATACGGCGTCATTTTCACGGCATACGTGTCTTCGGTGGCCGTAAGCGGCGCAGTCGGCGTTTCGTCTAACTTCGCCAGGGCCACGGCGCCATGCGCAAAGGTCGGCGTCACGGTAATCGTGTCGTTTTCCCCGGCGTATTCATGGAAGCGCAGAATGACGGCATTGCCGTCTTCGCTGTGCTTGATGGCATCGACCGCCACCGGATGCGCAGCCGTAAAGGTGAACGGTGCGGCAGCGGTGGTGGCAGCTTTGCCAGCCTGCACCGTCAGGCCGTGGTTGAGAATCGTCGCTTCGCGTTCGACGTCACCGGCGACGAAATCGCCGATATGCGGCAACAAGCTGTAGGAGAAGTTGTGCTCGCCTTGGTCAGCTTCGGTGTCCGGATCGATCCCGGACTTCAGCAGGGACAGCGACAGCACGCCGCCATGGACGTTGTAGCCGTACTTGGCGTCGTTGAGCAACGCCACGCCATACTCGCGCTGCGCCAGGTCGGCCCACTTGTGGCCGACCGTTTCAAACTTCGCGGTGTCCCAAGACGTGTTGCGATGCGTCGGCCGGCGCACGTTGCCGTATTGCACATCGTAGCTCGCCTCGGCCGCTAGAATCGCGGTGTCAAACGCCGTCCGCAACAGGAATTGATGGTCGTGCCAGTCGATGTGCGTGGCAAAATCGATTCGCCGTGAATCCCGGAAAACAGTCAGCACCTGGGTAATCTCAGAATGCTGGAAGGTGAAGTGGAACGTCACGCGCTGGCGCAGCGGCTCCGGCGTCGCCACAGTAATGTTGTCTGCCGTCAACGTGATGGCTTTTTCCGGATAGTCTTCATCGATGTTCCAGTTATCAAACGTCGTCGGCCGGTCCTCGTACACCGTCAACTCGTTGCCCAAGCCAGCCAGCACCTCACGATCATCATGGTCGTGATCCAAAATGCTGGTGAGCTGCCCGGCATCGTTCCAACTCAGCTGGTAGTGTGGCGTGTCGATGCTGGTTGCCGTCGTGGTGGCCAGCGGTGCGGCCGCGGCCGCGCCACCCGGCTGAACGGTGACCGTCGTTGCGCTCAACGCCGGCACCGTCGCCTCAACCAAGACGCCGTCGTCGCTGGCCTGACTCGGTAGCGCCTGACCCACCGCGTCGACCACCTGGCCAGCCTCCGCCGGCAAGGTCACCAGACTCGTGACCGGGAAGGCGTTGAGGTTGCGCAGCGTGTAAGCCTGCTCAGCCGGTTGCAGTTCGGTTTCATCGAGTTTGGCATTCAAGGCCTTGATGGTCGCGAAGCAGTCGGCGTATTCCTTGGCGTTGTCTTCGTAGACTTCATGAATCGCGGAGCCCGGCAGGATATCGTGGAACTGGTTGCGCAAAATGGTCTCCCACAGCTCATCGATCTCGGCGTGCGGATAGGCCACGCCGCGGGCAATGCCAGCTTCGACGTAACGTAACTCAAGGTCGCGCATCGCCCATTCCAGCTGGCGGTTTTGTTGCTTGACCCGTGCCTGCGAAGTGTAGGTGCCACGGTGGAATTCGAGGTACAACTCGCCGTCCCACTTCGGCAGCGGCAACCCTGCATGGTCGAGGTTATGGTGCAGCCGCTTGAAGTAGTCATCGACGCGCGTTGGCTCAACGGTTGGCAACCCTGGTAACTGGTTCAGCATGCCGATGTTTTCAATCATTTCGCGCTGCGGGCCGCCACCGCCATCGCCCCAGCCATAAGACAGCAACAGATCATTGTTGAGCGCCTTATCGGCATAGACATAATAGCTGCCCAACACGGTATGTGGCGTGACATTGCCGTTGTAGGTGTACTGCCAATTATGCGAATTATGGAACTGGTCGCCTTGGTCGACGGTGGTGATGAAGTGCGTCAACACCTCTGTGCCATCGAGCCCCTGCCAGACGAAGGTATCGTGCGGCATGCGGTTCGTGTCGTTCCAGCTGATCTTGGTGGTCATGAAGTCGTCGATGCCAAAGCCCTTCATGATTTGCGGCAGCGCCCAGGAATAACCGAACACATCAGGCAGCCACAAGACGTTTTGCTTGGCGTTGAATTCCCGCGCGAAAAAGCGGGTGCCGTACAGGAACTGCCGGGTCAACGCCTCACCTGATGGGACGTTAGTGTCGGGTTCCAGCCACGTGGCGCCTTCCGGTTCGAACCGGCCTTCCGCCACGCGCTGTTTGATCTGCGCGTACATCTCCGGATAGTCGTGCTTGACGAAGTCGTAAACCTGCGGCGTCGAGTGCATGAAGATGTATTCCGGATACTCCTTCATTAGCTCCAACACCGTCGAGAAGGAACGCCCGGTTTTCTCGCGCGTGTGGCGCAACCGCCACAGCCAGGCCACGTCGATGTGCGTGTGCCCCACGGCCGAGATGCGGAACTGCTTCTTTTCTCCCTTGTGCTTGGCCAAAAACGCCTGAACGTCCGCCAGCACTGCTTCGCTTTGCTCGGTAATGGCAGCCAAGTCCATCGCGCCCCAAATGAAGCGGCGCAACTCGCGGTCGAGGAGCTTCTGGTACTCATACAGCAACGGCTCGTTGGCGTCCAATTCCAAGACCGTTTGGTACATCAAATCCAACCAGCGATAGGCCTCGCGAATCGGCTGAATCAAGACGCCCGCCGTCAGCTCGTTCAAAACGTAATGCTGAATCTGTTGCGGTCCGCCGCCTTCCAGCCCGGTCCACAGCATGATGGCAATCTCCAGCGTCTGCCCCGCCGTGCTGGCATCGAAATAGGCCTCTTCGTGGTTCGAGTCAATCGCCTGCCGCGGCTGGCCATCGACGTACAAGAACCCTTCAAACCCGGAGTTGCCGCCGCCACCGGACCGGCCTAGATCCAGGTGCAACACGTAATGATCCTCCGGCTTCAGCGGTGGCACGGTGATCTTAAAGCGCAACCAGTAATACGCGTCACGCCCCGACCACTTGGCGCCAGTTTCGATCGGCGACCAGTCAGCCGCTTCCGGCACACTCTTGCGATCCTCCCGCGTATCATGCCAGAACTCCAAGCCGGTAATCGGCGTAAAGTTGGCATAGAGATACGTGTGGTAGGTGGATAGTTGTTGCTTGATCTTATTGTTTGAAAACATTGAGTAGCTCCTCCACGTTAGTTGAATGCACAGCTCTTTCATCCGCTCTGCCGAAAACCATAATCCAGCGCGTAGCAGTATGCGCAACAGTATCCCGTTTCGGGCATTAATGAACAGAATTCATGCGAATTATACTACTTACTCGCGGGTTGCGAACGGTTCAATGTCAAGATTCTCTCGGGCATTTTTTAGTAGCTTATTCGGTCAAGCTTTTGGACCTTGACAGGCACTAATGGTGCTACTTCACAGCCCCACCGAAGCTGAACCCTTTTGACATATATCGTTGCGCAAACGTGTACAGCACGACAACCGGTAAGGTATAGAGTACCGAGAACGCAGCCAGCTGACCGTAATCAACCAACCCATTGTTGCCAAAGAATTGAAAGATGGTGACAGACGCAGGGAGTTTCTCCGGCGCGGTAATCAGGATGAACGGCACAAAGAAGTTACCCCAGGAACCGGTAAAGGTGAAGATTGCGATCGTAAAGATGCCTGGCAGCATCAGTGGCATGACGACTTTGCGCACACCACCCCATACTGAGGAACCGTCAATCCAAGCCGCCTCTTCAAGTCCTTCAGGGACGGAATCCATGAAGTTTTTCATCATCCAAATCCCGTATGGCAAACTGGTCGAAATCATGAAGATTGTTGTAGCAATCAATGAATTCTGCCACTTCATGTAGAGAAACATCTGATATACCGGCACAATCACTGCGGTCATCGGCAGTGAGGTTAAGAACAAGATAGACAGCAGAAATGGCTTCTTCCATGGTAACGGGTATCGGGAAAGCGGATAGGCGGCCAAGACGCTGATGGCCACCACGAAAAACGCTTGAAACCCGGAGACCAGTAAACCAATTCCGAATGACCGCATAATGTTAGGATCGGTCAGAATCGCCGAAAAATTGGCCATCGTCAAATGTGACGGTAACTTGATTGCCTGAATCGCGTGTGGATCAACAGACGAAAACAACATCCACACTAGCGGGAGCAAGAACAATACAGCAATTATTGCGAGAATGAGGTATTGTAACGCCCGCATTCCTTTATTTTCTCTCATCATCGTGCGTCACCTCCTACAAGCGAACCTTCAGAACCCGCATGTACAACAGACTCGCTAACGCCCCAATTAACAGCAGTACGAGTGAAATCGCAGTGCCATAGCCAAGCTGGTAAGCAACGAAGGCCTGCTTATACATGAACACCGGTAACGTTGCGGTGGCGTTACCTGGGCCCCCGCCAGTCATTGTGTAAATCAGCGAGAAGACGCCGAGCGTTTGCAGGGTGACCAGCATGATGTTGGTCGCGATGGTACCGCGGACCATCGGAATCGTAATCTTCGTCACGAGTTGCCAGCGAGAAGCCCCATCCATGACGGCAGCCTCCTCGACTTCAGCAGGAATATCATCCAGCGCAGTCTGAAAGACCATCATCGAAAAAGCAGTGCCCCGCCAGATATTGGCGATGACGATACTAATCATCGGGAACGTATACAACCAGGCAACTGGCTTCATTCCAAGTAGCGAGTGGGCCAACAAGTTCAGCGTCCCATTATCACCTAGGAATGCAACCCAGCAGAACCCAACAACGACTTCCGGTGTTACCCAGGCGGCAATAATGATTAAGCCCACAATTCGCCGGAAGGTTCGATTCTTTCCCCGCATCATGAAGGCAATCAGGAAGCCGAAGAAACATTGGCCAATCACGGCAGAGAAAACCACAAAGATAATCGTTTTCCAGACAGATTGCGCCAGCTGGGGATCCTTAAACATGGTCACAAAGTTCTGAAACCCAATGAATTTCAAGGCAGATGCGTTTGCCCCAGTCAACGACAGGTTGGTAAAGGAAAACAAAATCGTTAACACCATCGGGGTAATGAAGAAGATCAATAATAAGACAAAACTCGGAATCATCAGCCAAAAAGCGAGCTTCCGTTTCGCCTTATCTTGGGCGTTACGCGGCTTTTTGCGTGGTGGTACCACTCCTGCTGCATCCATGTCTCCACCTCCAATATATGAAAACGGTTGGGCTGGACCTATCCAACCCAACCGTTTAAATCAACTTGCGAGATTATTTTTGCGTCTCTGTATTCTCTGCGCCAACGATTGCCTTGACGTCAGTCGCGTATTTCGCTGCGGCCGCTTTAGGTGTCTTTTGACCGGAGGCAACATCTTCAACCATCTTTTGGATGGCAACAGAAACCTTTGGATACAATTCATTCTTTGGCCGGAAGTAGGCATTCTTCAAGGCCTTCGTCGCCTGTTCAATGAACGGCTTCTTCAGATAGGCAGGATCCTTAGCCGCATCATCACGAACGGTCAAGGTTCCTTCCATCAACGCCCGATCGACTGCTTTCTTCTTGGTGTTCATTGCCTTGAGCACCGTAAACGCAGCTGTCTTGTTCTTGCTCTTGGCAGGAATGGCCCAGGCCCAGCCACCTGACATCGTCACGTAGCCAGGGGCCTCGCCATTTTGAGTTGGCATGAGGTTAAAGGCAAATTTCTTGGTCATGTTCGAGACCGGGGCGGCACCACCTTTGACCCAGTTACCCGTGGTCCAGCTCCCATCAAGGCCCATTCCGACTTGATTCTTCGGGAACTTATCTTGGAAAATCGTCGAGCCATAGTTGGCATTCATGACGACAGACATGCTAGGGCCGGTCTTGTCCTTGTTATAAACGGTGTTGATGAAGTTCAAGGTGTCTAGGATACCCTTGGAGTTAACGTTCCATTTGTTGGTCTTTTCGGTATACAGCGTTTCACCAGTACCGTAGAAGAACATCTCGAAGGTCTGCATCGCAACGGACTCCCCGTTAGTCGTCGAAACCCCGATGGCTAAAGGAATCGCGCTAGAATCAGCCTTCTTGATCTTACGCGCTGCGCTGAGAATGTCATCCCAGTTCTTCGGCGTCCAGTCACTGCTCAGTCCAGCCTTCTTCGTGACGGCCAAGTTGGTCCAAATACCGCGGGCATCAGTGGTTCCTGGGATCCCGTATTGCTTCCCGTCAGAGCCCTGACTCCCCTTCTTCAAAGCAGCATTATAATTGCTCCAATCACTCCACTTGTTCACGTATGGGCCAAGGTCAGTTAAGTACCCCGCCTTAGCGTCAGAAGGAAGGATGAATGTATCTTCATTAACAATATCTGGTGCTGTCGATGCCGACTTCATGGCCAGATCTAGCTTTGAGAAGTAATCCCCTTCACTGGCATTAATCGGCTGGAGTTCAATCTTGATCTTTGGATGTTTCTTTTCAAAATCGGCGATCCATGCCTTCGAATAAACCCGGTACATACTGTCACTCTTACCGGTGCCACGCCAGGCAATCTTGACAGTTGTGACGCCTTTTTTGCTCTTGGAGCTTGATCCACATGCGGTTAAAACCAGTGCGCTAAGTGCTGCTACTCCGATCAGCGCGTAGTTACGTAGCTTCATTGTCATGTCCTCCTTGAAAAACAACCCCTTAAACGACATAAACGATATGACCAAATAACTTTGTGCAAATTACCCCTTTCGTATTTCTAAGCACAACCGTATACTAATTGCGAATAGCGGGCGTGTCAACGCTTACATTTACGGTTTAGACGAAAAGCTATTAAATGTCTTAGATTTTATATCATTTAATTGTCGAGGCAGAATATGAGAACACAATCGCAGAAACCATTGTACGAACAAATCTATGAAGACCTGAAACGGCGGATCAACGAAGGCAAGTATCCAATCGGGACAAAGATCCCACCCGAGCATGCATTGATTGCCGAATATAACGTCAGTCGCATCACCATTCAAAAGGCGGTGAATCAGCTTGCTGTCGAAGGACTGGTAAAACGGCGCTCCGGCCAAGGCACTACCGTCATCCATCAAGAGGAGCTACCCGCCAGCAACACCTTACTTGGGCTCGTCATGTCTGGCCTATCAGAAAGTTATGGTGACGACTTATTACGTTCGATATGTTCCACTTGCGAAGCCTCTGGCTATTCACTTGTCATCAAATTTGCCAATGAAGATCAGCGCCATGAAGAGGAAGCCGTGCGCGCCTTGCTAGCTATCCCGGTACGCGGAATTTTGATTTCGCCAATTCAGCGTTCCTTCTATGACCAAGCGCTGGTCAAGGAAATCCTCACAGGCTTCCCTGTGACTGTGCTCGATAAGGAAATCACCGGCATCGACAGTCTCTTCGTTGGGACCAATCATTATCAAGCCGCGGCCGAAGTCGCCAAACGAATTAGTGACGCTGGCCATCACAGCATCGGCCTGATCAACTACGCCGAGATCATGAATTTTTCTTTGGATGCGCGCAACCGTGCCTTTAAAGATATCTATGCCCACACCAATTTTCCGTTGAAAGCCGACGCCATCCCATTTATCATCAGAACGGCTTACCTTCAGCGAAACAATCACGCTGCCGTCACCGAAGACATCGACCGGATCAAAGTGTTTATTCGCCGAAATCATCCCACTTGTCTGATTGGTATTGATAATTACATCACGACTCTGATTTACGAAGCAGTCACCCAACTAGGCCTGCAAGTGCCCCAAGACATCTGTCTCTTCGGATTCGATAGCAATCATTCAACACCCCCAAGCTTGCGCTACGACACCCTAGTCCAAAACGAGCAAATGATTGGGAAAGACGCCGTCACACTGCTATTAAGAGCCATCAATCACGAACCCATTGATAAACGCGCTATTCGCTACCCAGCTCAATTTGTCGATAACGGTACCTTGATTCCGACGAATCAGATGAGAACTGACCGGCTATTCAGCCTGTAATGTGGAATAAAAAAACTGGCTGACAGACGCTCAATATTCGTATTGAGCATCCGCCAGCCAGTATTTTATTAATCTAATCTTCAATCGCGGCCTTCGCCTCAGTGGCCGCCTTAATCTCCCCCATATCGAACTTGGCCGAGCGATCGTAGTAGTACAACCCGTTACGCTCCTGTTCAACGTCATACAACTGGGTATAACAGAATCCGGACAGGTGAGGATTTGCCAACAAGACTTTGGTCAGCCCAGCGTAGCGCGCCATGAACTCGGCTTCCGTCTTCGGACCGTCGCCATAGCCCCAGCCGGCCGTTTCCTCGCTTGGGGCCCACTTAATGCCGCCATATTCACTGACGTTGATGGGCTGGCCGGCTTGATACTGCTGGCGGGCGTCGTGTTCATCCCAGAACTCGTGGTTCGGCTGTTGCGCGCCGTCGAATTCTTCGGCGAATTTCGCCGGGTCCTGCTCGTAGTTGTGAATGTCATAGATGTCCGTCACCGCGTGGTAGTTGCCGCTGGTATCGACACATGGGCGCGTCGGGTCCGTTGCCTTGGTAACGTGATACGTCGTCGCCCAGATTTCCTTGAGCTGCGGGCGACCGTCGACGTCCCAGGTTTCATTGAACGGGCACCAGGTGACGATTGCCGGGTGATTAATGTCCCGAGCCACCAGCTCCTGCCATTCCGGCAAGAAGTGATAGATGGCTTCTGGCCGCGAGCCGTCGATGCCCCAGCTCGCCATTTCGCCCCAGACCATGTAGCCGGCTTGATCGCAGTGATATAAGTACCGCGCTTCCACCGGCTTCTGGTGCAGGCGCGCACCGTTAAACCCGGCGGCCTTGGCTAATTCGATGTCGCGGACAAAATCGGCATCGCTTGGCGCCGTGTAGATGCCGGTCGGGTAAAAGCCTTGGTCCAGCACCAACCGTTGGAAAACGGACCGGTCGTTTAGCATAAACTTGTAGCCCTCCAGCCGCACCTCGCGCAAGCCGAAGTAGCTGTGTACCACGTCGTCGCCAATCGTCAAGGTCACATCATACAATCGCCCGTGGCCAAGCTCCCAGAGGTGTTGTTCGCTCAGGGGGATTTCGACGGTCGCCAATTGGCCAGTGGAAGCAACCGTGGCCTGCCCACATGGCTGTCCTTGGTAGCTGATGGCAATGGTCACATCGCCTGCGCCGACCGTTTGCAGCTGCACGGCCACGCTGGTCCGCGCCACATTCGGGAAGAATTTCACGCTTTGCACATGCGTCTGCGGCAGAAATTCGAGCCACACGGTTTGCCAGATCCCCGTGGTGCGGGTGTAGTCGCAGTCGTGAGAATAATACAAATGGCTTTGCTTCCCGTTTGGCTGCTTGCCCGAGCGCAGATCGTCGCGAGCGCACACGACCAATGTGTTGGCCCCTTCATGCAGATGGGCTTGGATGTCAAAAGCAAACGAGGAATAGCCGCCGCGATGAGTGCCGACTGCTTCACCGTTGACGAAAACGTGGGTCTCGTAATCCACTGCGCCGAAGTGCAAGCGCACGACGCCGGCGAGTTCGGCGGCGCTAACGGTCACGGTGCGCCGATACCACACTGCAGGCATGAAGTCCAAGTGGTGGATGCCGCTAAGCTCACTTTCCGGGCAAAACGGCACGGTGATTTGCTGGTCAAAGTCGCCGGTGGTTTCAAAGTGCCGGTCCAGGCCGCTGTCACCATCGTCGATGAGAAAGTCCCACTGGCCGTTCAAATTTTGCCAGTGGTCACGTTGAAATTGCGGTTCGGGAAATTCGGGTCTTGGGATTGTGGTCATGATTACGCCTCCATATATTTGTCCCCTGCATTATCAAGCAGGAGCGGGTCTGCTACAATGGAGAAAATCACCATCAAAGTGAGGATTATCGTCATGCCAGAAGAAATCCTGAGCTTTTTACCGTCCCAGTTCACCGACCCGGCAATTTACTGGGTCGAACTGGCCGGCACCACCTACCCATTCCCTACTTATCACGTCGATCGCACGCACTCAAGCGTCACCACCATCGAATACGTGCAAAGCGGGCGCGGTCACCTCACCGTCGACCAGCAACACTACACCGTGCAAGGCGGCGACGCGTATGTGCTGCCTGCTGGGCACGACCACCATTACGCCTCCGACCCCGCCGCGCCGATGCAGAAAATCTGGGTGAACGTCTCGGGTAGTTTGTGCAGCCAACTACTCGATACGTATCAACTCACCGGCCAGGTGGTCTTTCCCCATTATTCGATTGAGGCTGAATTGCAGGATTACCTCGCGTTTTGTCGCCTACCCGGCCTCACCCCCGAGGCCCGTTCGGAACGCGGCCCGTTGTTGCTCCACCAGGTGGTCCTGGCCTTGCATCGCTTCAGCGCTCAACACGCCTTGGCCCAGCAACATCCCCAAGCCGCCGCGGTGCGCGCCTATTTGGATAATCACCTCGGCGACGCCATCACCCTTAACGCCTTGAGCCGGCAATTTCACCTGTCGGTTTCGCAGCTGACTCGTGAGTTTGCGCGGGTGTATTCGGCCACGCCTTATGCTTACTTGCTCAATCGCCGCGTCGCCATGGCCAAGATGCTGTTGACGCACACGGGGCTCACCGTCGGCCAAATCGCCCAACGCCTCGCCTTCACCGACGCGCACTACTTCTCGAATGTCTTCCTAGAGAAAACGGGCCAGCGCCCGCTGGCCTGGCGCCAGGCCAGCCAGTAACCCGCAAAAATATCCCGCCGACGCTGCTGTCGGCGGGATATTTTTGTGGTTAATTTGCCAGCACCTGATCGATGGCCGCCAGTTCATCGGCGGTGAAATCCAGATGCTTCAGCGCCTTGATGTTGTCATCGATTTGGCTGATGCGACTAGCGCCAATCAAGACACTGGCGACCACCGGCTGCCGCAGGTTCCAGGCCAAGGCCATTTCGGCCAGCGTCTGATTGCGGTTTTGTGCGATGGCGTTGAGGGCCTTAATTTTCGGCAGCTGCTTTTCCACCGCAGCGGCATTCAAGAACGGGCTGTCGCTGCGTGCGGCGCGGGAATCGGCCGGGATGCCATTGAGGTAACGGCCGGTTAACAAACCTTGCGCCAGTGGGCTGAAGACGATGGCGCCTTTCTTAGTTGCCGCCAACGTCGCGAACAACCCGGCTTCCGGGCCGCGGTTGAACATGTTGTAGGCGACTTGGTGAATCACGTATGGCGTCTTCAGCTCGGTGAAGATTTTCGTGATGGCCGCAGTTTCTTCAGCCGAGTAATTCGAGATGCCAATGTACAGCGCCTTGCCCGCGCGCACGAGCTGATCGAGCGCCAGTGCCGTCTCCTCGAACGGTGTCTCCGGGTCCGGCCGGTGTGAGTAGAAAATGTCGAAGTAATCCAGGCCCGTCCGGCGCAGGCTTTGGTCGCAGCTGGCAATGATGCTTTTGCGCGACCCCCACTCGCCATAAGGCCCCGGCCACATGTAATACCCCGCCTTAGACGTGATAATCAGCTCATCGCGGTAAGGCTTCAGGTCGCGGCGATAAATCTGACCGAAGTTGCTTTCGGCGCTGCCGGGCTCCGGTCCGTAGTTATTGGCGATGTCAAAGCAGGTGATGCCCAGATCAAAGGCGTGGCGAATCATCGCCTGCTGATTGCTGTGGCGATCGACACTGCCGAAGTTGTGCCACAACCCTAGAGATAACGCGGATAGTTTCAGCCCACTGTTGCCGACACGGTTATACTGCATGGTCCCATAACGTTGTTCATTCGCTAAATATGGCATATTGGCCTCCCAATGATTAGTCGTCACTTCTTGTCAGCTCTATTATGCCACCGCTTTCATCGTCAAACACGCCAACCACAAAAAAACGGGTGGCGACTTTCATCACCACCCGCGACGCTATTCTGCTGCATCCACGACGCGCTTCACAATGGCCCATAATTGCCGCACGTCAGCTGGCCGGGTCAACCCGTCTGCGTCGATAATGGACGAGTAAACATGCGGAATGATCTGCGGCACACCGGCATCGATGGCGATTTGCAGGATCTCCTCAAAATTCGCGAGGTCGATGCCGCCGGTTGGCTCGAGGTTAAAGCCATTGGCCGCACAGGCGGCTGCCACTGCACGGTATTCGGCTTCGTGCTTCAGCCCGCCCATCGGAAAGAACTTGAACGACGTCGCGCCCATGTCTTGCAACAAGGCGATGGCGGTGTCGACGGGCACATTGGCGGCTGGTTGCGTCGCACTCTTCGGCCCGGTAGCAATGTTGACGAACCCGACCTGCCCGCTTGGCGACACGAGGCCGTTCACCACCGTGTCATTTTCGCCGAGTAGCGCGCGGCTGGTGCCGACGCCAGTGAACACCTGGTTCACGTGTTGCGGCAACAAGGCTTGCGACACGCGACTGACCATTTGGCTTTGGTTCGGGTCGCCGGCCCCGAGACCCACGGAAATGGCGTTGTCAGTCGCCGCCTGATACAGCTTCATCTCGGCAATGGCCGCTTCGTCTGTGGCGTAATTCTTGGTGAGCACGCCCACCACCACGTGGGTCTCGGCGGCTTCGTAAATGGCCTTGGCGTTGGCGACCGAGCCGGCCAACACGTTCAACGCCACGCGGTGCTTGTAGTAATTAGGGACTAATTGCATGTCGATTCTCCTTTGGGCTGGTTATAAAATTTCCTGCAGGCGCGCCACGATCTGGGCCATTTCGCCTTCATCAACGGCGCGAATGTCGAATTCAAACACGCCTTCGTTGGTGCGGTACTCCCGGGTATAAATGGCCGGATCACCGGCTTTCAACTCGGCCACCACCTGTTTGGCAGATTTGGCACTCGTCGGCGCCACCGTCACCTCGGCGCGATAAATGGCTCGCCCGGCGCCATCTTGCACCGACCGTGCGCGGAGGTGCGGCACCTGATTCAAGGCCGTCAGGAAAGGCGTCAGGCGTGCCTGCATCGCCGGTCCGGATTCCGGGCCTTCAGCGAGGTATTGCTTCAAGGCCGCGGTAAAGCCAAGGATGTTCTCCTTACCGATTTTCATCGCGCGCCCGATGCCCTTACCTTGCAGCTGCGCCCAGCCGATGTAGGGCTGCTTGCCATAAATCAGGCCGCTCGCCGGTCCGGCCAGCGCCTTGGCGCCGGAAAAAATCACGACGTCGACGCCCATGGCCACGTATTGCTGCAAATCCTCCTCGGCGGCGGCGTCGAGAATTAGCGGTAAATCGTGCGCGTGCGCCACGGTCAGTGCCTCTTCAATACTTAGCATCGATTTTTGGACCGTGTGATGGCTTTTGACGTAGAAAATCGCCGCCGTTTGTTCGGTAATCATCATGGCCATGTGCGCTGGCGTGCACATATTCGCGTACCCGGCCTCGACCACGCGCCCACCGCCGAGCTCGATCATGACGCTTTCCGGCGTGCCATAATCGACGTTATGGCCCTTAGCCATGACGATTTCTCGCTGGGTGAAGCGCGGATCATTGGGATGATAGACGTGGTAGGAACTGCCTTGGCCAATCAGGCCGGCTACCACTTCAGCGATGCCGGCGGACGCGGAGTTCACCACAAGCGCGGCTTCCGCGCCGAGCCAGCCAGCGATGGTCTTGCCGGTTTGCTCGGCTAAGGCGGCCATCTCAAAGAAGTGCGTGTCGCCGAATTGCTGCGCCTCAATTGCCGCCTGTGGCACCTGCGAGACGCCGAGAATGGTCATCTTGCCGCTGGCATTGATCACGTGCTTCAAGCCGAATTCCTGGTAAAAATCAGTCATGGGTTGCCTCCAAGTCATAAACCTTGCCGCCGACGATGGTCGTGCGCGGCGTGATGATGGCGTGCCCGGTGCGGGTGTTGCCATTGGCGTCGGTGAGCGGCTGCTCCCCGGCGGTCACCGTGAAAATCGTCAAGTCTGCGTCTGCGCCAGGCCGCAAGCGGCCCTTGGTCAGCAGGTGCATATTCTGTGCCGGGGCCAGCGTCACCATGCGAATCACCTCGGGCAAGGTATAGCCCACCGCGAGCATTTTCGCCATGGTCGTAGCCATGTTGACTACCGGCCCGTCTTCGCGATTGCGGTGGTAAATATCGGTGCTGAGCGATTGTGGGTCGAGGCCATGGTCCCGCGCGATGCTCATGGTGCGGAAGTTGAAGCTGTCCGTCCCGTGGCCGACGTCGAAAATCACGCCGCGGTCATAGGCGTCATAGACAAATTGGTGAATGGTCCCGTCTGGTGCCACCATGCCGTTGGGCTTGCCATTATAGGCATGCGTCAGGATGTCACCAGGCCCCATGGCTTGCAGGATATCCTGCAACTCTGGGGGTTTGGCGCCCACGTGAACCATCACCGGCAGCCCGCCCATGAGTGCCGCATAAGACCGCGCCGCCAGCAGGGGCTTGATGCCGTTATCGACGACGACCGAATGACTTTCGCGCGCCTTGATGCCGAGAATGAAGTCCGGTAGCTCGTGATGAGCGGCCAGCAACGCATCGCGGTCGATTTTGCTCAGGTCTCCGAGCTCGTCTTGCGCAAGAATCCCGGTGCGGCCGATGTTGATCAAGGCATAAACATTGGTAATTTTCGCCCGCGTTCGCTGGTAAAAATCGCGGATATTATCGGCGCCCGTCGACCCGGCATCGACCACGGTGGTCACACCGGTTTTGTAGCCGTCTTCGTCGGGGTCGTCGTAATACAGTGTCAGCTGCTCATCGCAGTGCACGTGATCGTCAATCCAGCCGGCGCTGACGTAGGTGGCACCGTGCAGGTCGATCACCTGCTGGGCGGTGGCCCCCACCAGTTGGGTGGCGACTGCGGCGATCTTGTTGCCGTTCAGAGCAATTTCGATGGGTTGGCGCCGAGCGGTCAGCGCGTTTTTGATTAAGACATCATACAAGGGTGTCAACCTCCTGAGAAAATTCGTGGCTCGTGTGACGGCGCCGGGTTATAGCTTCACCGGGAAGAACAAGCCCATGATCATGGCCCCGATGATGGCGCCACCGGGAATTGGCTTCTTCCAAGCGTAAAACAGTGCGGCGCCAATGGTACTGCCGATGCCAATCGGAATGCTGGCAGTGGCGGCGCTGAGAATGATCAGCGGGCCCAGGAAGCGGCCAGTGGCGTTACCGGCGCCCATCATGACATCCGCACCGAACGTCGCCTTGGTTTGGTTAATCGTAAACTTGCGGACAAAGAAGATGATCAAGCCGATGGCCAACCCGAGAATGGCGCCGGTCAACAGGGCCAGCCCGAAGTTTTGCACCAGCGGCTTAGCCCCGACGCTCAGTAAAATCGCCGGCACCCCGATCGCAACGCCGGTCAGAATGGACCCACCGAGGTCGAGGATCCCGACCAGCGAGCCTTCAAGGATTCGGGCGAACAGGAAGCTGGCGCCAAATGCCGCAGCCGCCCCATAAGAGCCGCCTTCGATCCCAGCCTTGAGCATGGCCACGATGGCCACTTCGTTGAAAGCGCCTACACCAAAATTGTAATACATTGAGGTCCCGGCGAACACGCCGGCGGCCATCATCGTGGTAATCACGACAAAGCCCCAGTCGGCATGCCAAAAGTCTTTTGAGGTGGGCTGATCGATGGTTGGTTGTGTTGGTTCACTCATGTGGTTATCCTCCCTACTTCACTGTGAATACGCCGTGCAAGTTCGTCAGCCAGCTTGGCGTGCCTAGGCCGAATTGCTGCAGCATCGTCAGGTCAAACCCGCGGAAGAATCCGCTCAACACGAACAAGGCGATGGCCGCCCCGAGAATAATCTTCGTGGTGCGCGTCCAGCCGATTTCATCGACGCCTTTGCCGACGAGGATTCCTAACACGACGCCTGGAACGGCGTTGCCCATGATCATGGCGGATAAGCCGCCAAACACGGTACCGAACATCCCCGAGCGGTGGCCTGCATCAATGGCGGCTAACCAGAACAAAATCGGCATGACGAGGTTGATCAGCTGATCGGCCGCTGGTACCAACACCTTCACCGCGGTCACCTGCAGGGATTCGGGAATCGAGCTACTGGTCACGTTCAAGAACGCCACCACGACGACCCCGATCACGGCGGCGGTGAGCCCCATCAGCTTGGGGTTTTGAATAATTTTCTTGTCCTTATAGCGCACCAGCAACCCCGCGGCCGCCCAGTTCGGCAACACGCGGTGGGTAACGTCTTGGGTGAACGCCCCGGCCCCTACCGTGGAGGCCCAGGCGTTAAAGAAGAACCCCAAGCCGAAGCTGAAGTGAGAAGCCGGGTCGCCTTCCGCGGCATTCATTTCGCCTAGGGTACGAAAGGCGCCTAACGCCTGGGTTTTCGGTGCGGTAAACATGCGCGCAGCACCGACGCCGACCGCAAAGCCGACCAAGGCGCCAATGATGACGGATTGAATCAGGATTTCAATAATGTGCATAGACTATTTTGCTCCTTTCGAGAACCACTTCAGGCGTGGCCAGGCAATGGCGTCGGGACTTGGCAACTGGTGCACCGTGAAAGTCAGGGGGGCCAAGTCGACGGCGGTGATGGCCACCGTCACTTGCAGGCGCACCCGATACGTCACGCGCTGACGCTTGAAGAAAAAGAAGAGAAACTTCTCCACATACCGCTCCTCAGTCAACGCAAGCGGCGTGATGGCCAGTGGTTCGATCCGCAAAATGGTTTCCGTTTCCTCGGCAATCAGCTGCCGCTGCACCGTGGCCAAGGCGCTGGCAAAGGCCTGCTGTTTCGTGGCGCCAGTCCCCGTGACCACCACGGCTTGCTGCCGATCGGCTTGAATCGCGTCCATCTTGACTTTGCCTCCTTCATAAGGTGAATCGGTGACCGCCATCACGCCAGCTCGGGATGTTGCTTTTTGAAGGCCTCGACGATTTGCTGGCCGAGGGCGGCTTGGTCCATGAAGCCGAACCCGAGCACGACCTTACCGTCTTCTACGGCAGTGATGCCTTCTTGAATCGAGCGCATGCCGTGGCGTTCCGGATAGCCGTATTGCGTGTTTGCGGTAATCGCCCCGGCGCCGCCGGACCCGCAGAAGGAAAAACCGAGGTCGGCTTGTTCATCGTGCATCACCTGGCCTAGGCGCATATCCGCACCCATCCCCGGCACGACAATGGCCTGGCCCCCGGCGGCTTCGACGCCTTTGGCCACGTTTTGACCCTTCCCCATCCGGTCTGCAATGACAACTTTAATCATGGTGATATCCTCCTTGGTTGAATCAGGTTCAGTGACTTTGGGCAGCTTCAAAATGGATTGATAACACGTATTGCTCGCCGGGTCCGAGGTGACCAATGTGCGCCACGACTTGCTCGGCTAAAGCCAGCGCTTGTGGCGACACCTCAGCAAACAGTGCCGGGTCGACGGGGGGTAGTTGCTCACCCGAGCGGGCCCGTCCTTGCATCTCCAGCAGGTGATTGGTCAACACCTGAAGCTGAAGCGGTGTAAACGTGATGCCGACCTGTTCAGCCGCGGCGACGACCCAGTCGACCAACGCGCGGCCCGCACTCGGGTCGGCGCTGGCTTGGAGCATATTTTCAATGGCTGCTGGATATTTCGTGACGGTCATCGGCGTCACCTCCTTGGCTTGATTGGGATAATTTCAGATATTCCGTAATGGCGTGCACTTCCGCCTGGTTGATGCTGAGGCCGTGGCGCTGGAACACGGCTTGAATGCGGTGTTGGAGGTCGGCAGGCACCACCGGTTTAGTCTCAGCGGTGGACTGCTGATTAAACATCACGCGGTGCACCGCCAGGAACACGTGCATAAGAAACGCATCGGCATATTCCGGTGCCACCGGAATCGGCAAGACGCGCTTGAGGTCGTCGTAAATGGCAAACATCAACAGAATCGCCTTTTGCGCCTGCTGGGCAATCGTCGCGCCAGGCGACGCGGTTGCCGGTCGCAACTCTCCGACCGGCAGCGCCACGCGGTGAGCCACGGCGTCGCGAATTCGCTCGATATCTGCCGGCGTCGGCAGTGGCTGGACCTCAATGACCGGCACACCAACGTCGGCCAAAGGAAAAATGCTCACCACTAAATCGGGCTGGGCGCGGGTAATCAACGCCTGCGCCTCCTCTAACCCGGCGAAGCCGACCAACTCGATGTGGCTGATGTTGGCGGCCAACCGCGCCTCGATCAGGTTGGTAATGCCTAACCCCGTCGCACAGATGTAGGCGATGCGCACGGGGCGCTGGCGGTGACCAGCGCGGTGCAGTGAGACGAGAAAGTGCAAGGCGACATAGGACACGAACGCATCGGTCAGCGGCAGCGTCGGCAATTCGCGGCTCAAGACCCGGCGAATCGCGCCAAACAACTGCGGGTGCTGGTCTTGGAGGTCTTGCGTGAACGGGCTGTAGGCCAGCACCGGTTGCGCAACCGCCGCCTGTTGCCGCAGGTGCAGATAGAGATTTTCCTGGAGTTGCGCGTCGCTGGCGAAGTCTGTGGCCACTTCTTGACCGACGCCGAGAATAATGGCCCGGGTGACTGCCACCAGGTTCTGGTCAGTCAGCCCCGGCTTCGCGGTACCCGCCACGTATTGATAATCGTCTCGGAGCAACGGCAAGGCGTAATACTGCACGACGCGTTGCATGAGCAAGGCGGCAAAAGTTTGCGGCACGGCGTCAACGCTCAAAGTTTGATAGCTGTTTTGGGGCCGGTTGAGACTTTGGCGCATGACCGAAACGACCAGCCGAATGCTCGTGCTGAGCACCGTGTTCAGCTCGGGGATTGCCACCCCGGCTTGCGCCAGCGTCACCGCAAATCCAATCACCGTGGTAAACAAATGGTTGATCGTCGCGTCGCGGGTCAACGCCAGTTCGCCAGGGGGCAGCTGCTTTGCCGCAAGAGCTTGCGCGATATTAGCCGGCAACGACTGCCGGTTCAGCCCCTCATGGAGCAGCTGCACCAGCAACTGGCGAATATCGCGTTCAGCGCCGGCCAAGGCATAGCCGTAATAGTTCTTGCTGACCAGCTGGACGCCGGTATTAGCCAAGTACGCCCGCAGTTTTTTCATATCGTGCTTGAGCGTCGTGGGACTCACCTGCACCTTGGCTTGCAGCAAGGTCAGCGTTTGAAATTCAGCGGCTTGTGCCAGCATGAAGATCAAGGTCACCATGCGCGCGGAGGGGGCCAAGGCGTCGCTGACGCTAGGAGCGTCAAGGGCCGCGCGCAATGCGGCCCGCGCAGACGCCGTGGCCTCCAACCACACGCCTTTATGCGGCTGACTCTTCAGGCTTGCTGGTTGGTCGACCAGCCATTCACGCAAGGCGGTGAGGTCATACCGCAACGTGCGCACGCTGACGTGGGCGCCGGCGGCTAACGTGGCCACCGTGGTCACGCCAGCCGCGTTGAGCAGTTGGCGTAAAAGCGCTTGCTGGCGGGGCGTCAATGTCATTTCATCACCTTCCTTGCCAAGCCGTATGTCCATTGTTAAGCGGTGCCACGCTGGAAACAAGATGAACCTCTTGCACCATATATCCTGCAACTGGTGGTGGCAGCGGTGGGCGAACGAATCACCAACGCGGCGACCGCGCTTAGCTTGGCGTAACAGATTACGCCAAGTAATGCGGCCCCCCCGGTTTGTTGGCGTGCTCACCAGATAAGTGGACACATGTTATCCCGCCTCTGTAGCATGTGGTTAGGGACAGTTTGCCGTCACGCACGTTTCATGCAAGGAGGATTCCAATGAAAAAACTAATCTGCGCCAGCACCGCTGCGCTGGCCATGCTGCTCACCGCAGGCGCCAGCCCGGTCGCTGCGGCCGCCGGTGACACCGCCGACTCAACGGCCACCATCAAATTTCACGAAAACACTGGCCCGACGACGCCCATCGATCCCGGCGACACCGACAAGGAAACCGGGATGAACGGTCCGCTTTCTCTCGACCTAGTGCCGAACCTGGACTTCGGAGACCACGCAGCCAAGGCCATGACCAAGTTTGATGATGCCGGCCCCCACAAGATCCAGGTCACCGACTCCCGCACTGCCAATACGGGCTGGACGGTCACCCTCAGTGCTGCCGTCTTCACCGCTGGTAACGGTAACGACCTGACCGGGGCGACACTGAGTAGTGACGTGGCCGCCAATAAAAGTGGTGCCGTCGACGGCGCCTTAGACGCCAGCATCGACACGGCCGGCATCACCAGCCTCGCCGTGAGCGACCTCGCCACCGATGGCACCGGCGTCGCCAACATTTTCACCGGTGCGGTCGAGACCAGCGGCGGGACTTGGCAGGCCATCTACGACGCCAACCAATTTCATTTGACGGTTCCAACCGGCGTGCAACAAGCCGGGACCTTCACGTCTCAGCTGACTTGGACCATTAACGACGGTCCGGTCCAATAACCGCCCGCGTCAAGCAAATTTCTGGAGGTGACTGCGATGACTGTTCGTCGCCTATTGTTCCTACTGGTGCTGGGCGGCTTATGGTGCGGTGCCCCGACGCCGACTCAGGCTGCCGAACAGCCAGGTGATTACACCGTTACGCCGCAGCTGCCGGAGAACCAACTGCAAACGACCAAGAGCTATTTTGACCTGCTCGTCAAACCCCGTCAGCGGCAAACGTTGACCGTCACCTTGACCAATACCAGCAAGCACCCTGCCCGCTTTGAGGTGTGGGCCAACCCCGCCTTGACCAGTGACAACGGGGCCATTGACTACACCCAACGCCAGGCGCCCATCGACTCGACTGTCCCGGTTGATTGGCGCCAAGCCGTCACGCTTGCCAAGCACAGATACGCATTGGTCGGCGGGGAAAAAGTGACCATTCCCATCACGCTGAACCTGCCTGCCACCACGTTCAAGGGTCGCGTGCTCGGCGGCCTCAATGTGGTGAAACTCACCCCGCGCACCAAGGGGCAATTGACCAGCAGAGTCGGCTACACGGTTGCCATCGTGCTGCAACAACACACCGCCCCGGTGGCCCCTGAGCTCAAGCTCTTGAAGGCTGGCGCCCAGGCGGTGAACAAACGCCCGACGTTGCAGCTTAAGTTTCGCAACCCGGCCGCCACCATCATCCCCAATCTCAAGTTCCACACCACTATCACTCGGCAAGGCAAAACCTACATCGACAACCACGCCAACCCTTACCAAGTGGCGCCAAACACCACGTTTCACCTCAACCTCGGCCTGGCCAATCACGCCATCGTCCCCGGCACGTACCAAGCTAAGGTGGTGGCCACTAGCGGCAAGTTCTTTAAGCGTAAATTTACCCGCACCTTCACGATTTCGCGCCAACAAGCCGCCGCGGTCAATCGCAACACCATCCACGCCACTGAGCCGGATCACCTGTGGCGCAACATTGCCATCGGGTTGGTCGCAGTGATCCTGCTAGGCGGCGGTGGGTGGTGGCTTTATCGCCGCCGCCAGGCCCAATGAAAGGAGGTCGCTATGCGCAAATCCTGGTTGTTTCTCCTGCTGGTGGGCGCGGCGCTTTTGACACCGCTGACGCCGGTGCAAGGCGCCGAATCCACCGGTCGCATCACGTTTCACCCGCGCGCGCCGACGTCGAGCACGCCGGATGCCGGCCGCGGCCAAGGCCAGCCCACCATTCAACAAAACGGCCCGGCCCGACTGCCGCAAACCACCGCTCCGACCAATTGGTTCCTGAGCGGCCTCGGTGGCGCAGTCCTGTTAGCCTGGACTTACGCTTGGTCGGTGACCAGAAGGGAGGCGGCGCATGAAGAACCATAAAACTCGCTGGTGGACGTGGCTACTCGTGGTCGTTTTCGCCGCGCTAGTCGCTGCCACCCCAACCGTCAAACATGCCGACGCCACCTTCCCGCCAGTCACTGGCGAAGGCTTGACCCTCTATCAAGCGGCCGACGCCACGCCAAGTTTAACGACCAGCTACGCCACCAGCCCCGCCGGCGATCATTCAGCTGACCCTTGGGCCGGAGGTACGTTGAATCTGACCTACACCAACACCACCGACTGGCGCTTCGACCACAAAAATTATCCTAATCAGCTGCTCCTGCACGGCCTCACCTTTGCCGTGTATCTGGAACTGCCGGCGAACCTCACCGCCGACGCGTTTTTAGCCGCCCGGGTACCGGGGAGCACGCAACTGGCCTTCGATTTTCCCGGCGGTGAAAGCAGCTCTGGCTCGTACGGCGGCACCTACTCCGGTGAGCTCCCTGATTCCGCGATGACGGCGGTCAATGATCGCGTCATCCAAGTAACCGTCACCAACGATAATTCAACCAATTACCTCTCCGCGATGCTCGTGTTCTTCTCCGTAATGCTGCAACACGACGTCGACGTCTCCCAGGTGCCCATGCGCCTCACCACCCAGGTAGACATTGCGCAGGCCACCGCGAATGGCGCGCCAGACGATTCCACGAGCAATCGCGCCCCCACGACGGGCAAGCTGCCGCCTGCCGCCAGTGGCAAGCTCGATTTTCGTGCGGCGCTGTACGGCCTCGACGAAGAGGCTCCGCCTGCCGCGGTCGCCAGCACCACGCCGACGTGGTCGCAGTACCTGTCGCCGTGGGACACCACCGGCGTCGCCAACACAATCGTCGACGAAGGCGAAACCATCGACGGCAACGCAGCGAATTTGCCCGGAGTCACCGGGGCGAGAACCGTGGCGCTGAGCGCAAGCGAGCCCTTCGACCCGGCGCGATTCATCCGCGTCGTCGACTACGCCAAGCGCACCAGTGCCGATACGAGCGGCGTCCACTACACCGACGCCGCCGACCCCAGCCTCAGCGAAGCCGCCGTCAAAGCCGCCGACATTCCAGCCGGTGGTCGTAAAACCGTCTTGTACTACGGCACGGTAGGCGGTCAACCGTTGTCGCCGGTGCCCCTCACCATCACGCGCAGCACCGTCGACCCACCGACGATCACCGGTCAACACGCCATTCAAAACGTCTCAACCAGCGCCGATCCCGGCACCGCGATTACGGCAACCGCCGGCAACGTGATTGAAAGCACGACCACGTTCAGGCTCACGACGCTGGCTGCCCAAACCAGCCTCAGCAACACGCAGGTGAGGTTATCACTACCAGCCAACGTGACCTTTGTGCCCAATTCGTTGACCATCAACGGCGAACCAGATGCAACCGCCGTCACTGCCGCCGGGGTGGACCGGCCGCTTGGTCATATCCTCTCCGCGGCTGGCGACCACGTCACGATCACCTATCGCTACACCATCGCACCGGAAGCCAGTGGCGAACTGTCGGTTCCCGGCGCCGCACTCACCAGCACCGTCACTTATCCTAGTACGGTGACCCCGCCTGATGGCCCGCTAATGGTGACGGCTAACCCCGCCACGATTAACATCGCCGCGGGGGCGCCTCAACTCACCAAGGTTCCAACGCAAATCGATTTTGGTGATCATTCCTATGCTAAACTCCCAAAGACATTCACCGGTCAACCGAATGATCCGCAAGTCTTGGTGAGCGACCCGCAAGGCAGCCAATGGCAGCTCATGGCGGCGACTAACGCCACCGGTTTGGCCATCGGCGCCCACGGCTTATCGGCGACGCCACAGCACCTTTACTCGCATGACGGTCGCGCCGGCACGATTGACGTCAACGCCAATGCCGCCTTGGGCCCATTCACCTGGCGCCTAACGCGGCCAGACGTCACGGCGACGACCACCGCCACCATCACCTGGTCCATTGTGGTCGGACCGTAAGTCGCACGCAAAAATCCCCCAACCACGCGTCGGCGCGGTTGGGGGATTAATTTGTGACTAGCAGCTCACACCGGCCACAGTCAGACCAAGCTTGAAGGCGTCCAGCACCTCCTGGCCATCTGCCAGCATGATATTGTCGCCAAAAGCATGGGCATCATCCTTCATTCGAATCTGGTAATTGACGAAATCCAGGGTCAAACCAGACTCAGTAAATAACAAATCATAATCCGAGGAATACAGGTGAAGCCCGGCGTCATTCGTCAATTCTACCGGATAATCCGGATCCGGTGCGTTGCGAATAATCAAGGTGAATTTGGACCCAATCGTGCAGGCGCCACCTTGTAGCGAGTACTTGCCCCCACCGTCGTCGGCGATGAGAATCAGAGTTTTAGCTTGCAAGCCTTTTTGCTGAATCAAGTCGACAAATGCTGGGGTTAACGTGATTGCTGCCATAGTGGCCTCCTTAGATCTTCTGCTGAATATCGTCGATGTTGACAATTAATAGCCGAGTCACCCAAGGAAAACGCGCCTTCTTGGCCTCAAACTCGACCCCGCTGTCGACAAACCGACCGGTGCCGTGCACGTGAAAGCCTGCGCCAGGCCCCACCGTCCCTTCGACTGCTTTGGAGCCAAAGGTCAGTGTGACATGGTTATCCGTGGGAAAATCGGCCTCGATGCTGTGCATCCCCGCGGCTGGAATCGTCAACGTATTCCCGACAACATCGATGTACGACATCCAGGTATTCACAACATGGGCCGGGTGCGCGTTCACCGTGATAATGGTGACAGGGCCTTCGTGTTTTAACACTTCAAGAAACTTTTCATTCATCCTGATGACCTCCGTTCTTTACTGCCTTAATATAACATATTGGACTAGTCAGCCCCTATCCTGTTCTCTGGCGTCAGCTATCCTGTTTCGCCAGGCAAAAATCGCCTTGATCGCGCGCACCTAAATTGTTGACCGTGAAAACGTCACCATGCTATCATGATGTCAGACAAGTCCGTTATCGTTGGGTGGGGTCATACGTAGGGCCACTGCATTCCCGGGGTAAGACGACTAGTTGCCTACTGGCGCGGGTAACGCCCGCGCTGGGCTAGTGGCCCTCCACAGCCGAAGCTTACGGCCCTAAAACTGGGGCACACCAGGGGGTACAGGCACAGCCGAGAGGCAGGCGACAACGCCAGGTCCAGCGCAACGTTGAAGTCCCGAGGCAACTTGGGCACCGTAACTGAACGCATCGCCAGCAATGGCGACAGGTGGCACCGGCCTTGGGCTCGGCCACCCGCTGCGGGGCAACCTGCAGGCAATCACGCCAAGGACGCTGAGGGGTGACCCAGAGGCGTCTTTGGTGTGTTTTTTTGGCCAAATTGGCGGAAGTGGCCATTTTTCGCCATTTATCCGCGCTTCGTGGCCACCCGAATGAATGAATCATGAAAATTTGATGAAATTTCCCCTTGACAGCCCCCGCTGGCTTCCGGTAGACTCTGTGTCAGACATTTAAATACACCACCAAGAAATAGAGGCGCGGGCGATGACAACCCTTGTGGAGGACCTAACTCCGATGAAGCAAGGCTTAAGCATCCCCGCCGAAATACCAACCGCGATTAGGCGCGATTGGCGTTGGGCCAAGGGTGAATAACTCTTGGACTGTCGCAGCCCTGCTGCGGAGCGCTATGATTCTGGTTTAACGACTAAAATCGGTGTCGGCCTTTGTTTTTGTATCACACAAAGGCCGACTTTTTATTTTCTCTATTTCCCAACGGTAAAAATCGAAGGGAGAATGTCTGATGAAGAAGTTATGGTTGTCTCTACTCGGTGTCGCCGCCGCAATCGGCCTCGCCACCGCCGCTGTTCCAAGTGCTACCACCCAAGCCGCCGACAATAGCAAAACGTTGAAGGTCGGCATGGAAGCCAACTACGCCCCGTTCAACTGGACGCAAAATGACGCCAGCAACGGCGCCGTCAAAATCGAAGGCGCCTCAGGTTACGCTAACGGGTATGACGTCCAAATGGCCAAGAAGATGGCCAAGGCGTTAGGCAAAAAGGTCGTCATCGTCAAGATGAGCTGGAACGGGTTGCAGCCCGCCCTCACCTCCGGCAAAATCGATGCGATCATCGCCGGCATGTCACCAACTGCCGAACGGCGCAAGGCCATCGACTTCACCGATACCTACTACAAGTCCAAGCTCACCATCGTCGTGCGCAAGGATAGCAAGTGGGCCAAGAAGACCAACATTAATCAGTTCAAGAACGCGAAGATCACCGCGCAACTGAACACGTTCCACTACGAAGCCATTAGCCAGCTCAAAGGCGCCATCAAGGAAAGCGCGATGGACGACTTCCCGGCCATGCGGGTCGCGTTGGAATCCGGCGTCATCGACGGGTACGTTTCCGAAGTTCCCGAAGGTATCACCGCCAAAGACGCCAATCCGAACCTCACCTACCTGAAGTTCTCCAACGCCAATGGCTTTAAGACCAACCCAGAAGACACCGACTTAGCCATCGGGGTCCGCAAGAACTCCAGCCTCAAGGCGCCAATGAACGAAGCGTTAAGCAAGATTTCCCAAAAGCAACGCGATACGCTCATGAACAACGCCGTAGCTAACCAGCCAAGCACCACGAGCACCGGTAACTGGCTCGTCAACTTACTGAAGCAATACGGTGGCATGCTGCTGCAAGGCACGGGCATGACGCTGCTGATTTCCCTGATTGGGACCATCGTCGGCTTCCTGATTGGCCTCTTGGTCGGCATCATCCGCACCATTCCGCGGCCACAAACCGCTGGCAAGCGCGGCCTCCGCGCCGTCATCAACTGGCTCCTAGCCGTTTACATCGAAGTCTTCCGGGGCACGCCAATGATCGTGCAGGCCGCCGTCTTGTACTACGGCGCCGCCCAAGCCTTTGGCATCAACATGGACCGCACCGTTGCCGCCTTGGTCATCGTTTCCATCAATACTGGGGCCTATATTTCCGAAATCATCCGTGGGGGCATCACGTCTGTCGATGCCGGCCAGTTTGAAGCCGCCCACGCCTTGGGCTTCACCCACCTGCAAACCATGCTGAAGGTCATCTTGCCGCAAGCGATTCGCAACTCCCTGCCGGCGGTCACCAACGAATTCATCGTCAACATCAAGGATACATCCGTGCTGTCCGTCATCAGCGTGTCCGAACTGTTCTTCAGCGCCGAGACGATTGCCGGACAAAACTTCCAGTTCTTCCACACTTACCTGGTGGTTTCGGCCATCTACCTGATCATGACCTTCACGATCAGTCGCCTCTTCCGCTTAGTTGAACGCCACATGGCTGGGCCGAAGAACTATAATGTGATGAACAACCAGATGCAAGTCGTCACGCCAAAGATCGGCTAGGAGGACACTCATGACAGAACCTATTATCGAAGTGCAGAACTTAAAGAAGGTCTTCGGCGATCACGAAGTCCTGACCGACATCAACCTCACCGTCAATGCCGGGGAAATCGTCTCAATTATCGGCCGCTCCGGGAGCGGGAAGTCGACGCTGTTGCGCAACATTAACCTGTTGGAGCAACCCACTAGCGGCGACATCCTCTTCCACGGTAACAGCGTGTTGGCGCCGGATTTTGACATCACACATTACCGCGCCAAGGCCGGCATGGTCTTCCAAAGTTTCAACTTATTCAACAACCTCACCGTGTTGGAAAACGTGGTGACGCCGCAGGTCACGGTGTTGAAGCGCGACCCCGCCGAAGCCAAGCAGCACGCCTTGGAACTGCTGAACACCGTCAACATGGATCCGTTCATCAACGCCAAGCCCGACCAGCTGTCTGGGGGCCAAAAGCAGCGCGTCGCCATCGCCCGCGCCGAAGCAATGGATCCAGAAGTCTTGCTGTTTGACGAGCCGACCAGCGCGCTGGACCCAGAAATGGTCGATGACGTCTTGGCCGCGATGAGTAACCTGGCCCATACCGGGTTAACCATGATCATTGTGACGCATGAAATGGCCTTCGCGCGCGACATTTCCGATCGCGTCGTCTTCATGAACGATGGGGTCATCGCCGAGGAAGGAACACCGGAACAGATCTTCAACGCACCGCACGAAGAAGTCACTCAGGCTTTCTTGAAGCGGTACCTGAACCGCGCTTAATCGGGAACGCCGCAACTATCACTGCGGCGTTTTTGCTTGGTCGACATTGCCCGTTGACAGCGATTCCCGCGGTGCGTAAAGTCTAGGTATACTTATTACAAGATTAGAAGGAATCAGAAACGAGCAACAGGGACTGGCACCGCAAGAATGGGCGGCACGCACCATCGCCAACCTGTGCGCGTGACAGTTAAGCCGGCTGCTAGCAGCCGGCTTTTTCCTTGCTCACCCCCATGGAGGTCCGCTTGTGACACATAAATATTGGTTATTCATGATTGCTTTACTGATGACACTGGGCCTAGCCGTTGCTCCTGGTGCAACCACCCACGCCGCCGACAACAGCACGACGCTGAAGGTTGGCATGGAAGCGAACAACGCGCCGTTTAACTGGACGCAAACCAGCAAGGCGAACGGTGCGGTGAAAATCGACGGCGCCTCTGGCTATGCCAACGGGTATGATGTCCAAATGGCCAAGCAAATCGCCAAGCAAATCGGCAAGCGGTTAGTCGTCGTGAAAATGAGCTGGAACGGCCTGCAGCCGGCCTTGACCTCCGGCAAAATCGACGCGATCATCGCCGGCATGTCCCCGACCCCGGAGCGGCGCAAGGCCATCGATTTTACCAGCACCTATTACAAAACCAAGCTCACCATCATCGTGCGGAAGAACAGTCAATACGCCAAGGCCACCAGCCTGAAGGACTTCAAAGGCGCCAAGATCACCGCGCAGCTCAACACCTACGAGTACGACGCCATCGATCAGATTCAAGGCGTCGAGAAGCAAAGCGCCATGGATGACTTTTCCGCCATGCGCGTGGCCCTCACCTCGGGCGTCATCGATGGCTACATCGGCGAGATCCCGGAAGGCATCACCGCCGCCACCGATAACAAGGCACTCAGCTACATCAACTTCTCGCAGCAAAACGGCTTCAAGGTCAGCGCCGACGAAAGCGACCTGGCCATCGGGGTGCGTAAAGGCTCGACGCTTACCGGCGGCATCAATCAGGAACTCGCAAAGATTTCTCAGGCCAAGCGCAACCGTTTGATGAAATGGGCGGTGGCACACCTGCCCGCCACCAGCAGCGAAGACGGCAACTGGTTCACCACCCTGCTGAAACAATACGGCGGCATGTTGCTCCAAGGCGCCGGCATGACCCTACTGATTTCGCTTGTCGGGACGGTGGTCGGCTTCCTAATCGGCTTGCTGGCCGGCATCATCCGCACCATTCCACGGCCCAGCACCGCCGGCAAGCGCGGCCTGCGCGCCTTGGCCAACTGGCTGATCGCCATTTACATCGAAGTGTTCCGCGGCACGCCAATGATCGTGCAAGCCGCCGTCGTCTATTACGGTGCCGCACAGGCCTTCGGGTTAAACATGAACCGCACGTTAGCCGCATTGATCATCGTTTCGATTAACACCGGCGCGTATATTTCCGAAATCATCCGCGGTGGTATCACCGCCGTCGACGCCGGTCAGTTCGAGGCCGCCCACGCCTTGGGCTTCACCCACCTCCAAACGATGCTGAAGGTGGTCCTACCGCAAGCAATTCGCAACTCGCTACCAGCGGTGACCAACGAATTCATCGTCAACATCAAGGATACTTCCGTGCTGTCCGTGATCAGCGTGTCGGAACTGTTCTTCAGCGCCGAAACCGTCGCCGGCCAAAACTTCCAGTTCTTCCACACCTACCTCGTCGTGTCAGGCATGTACCTCATCATGACCTTCGCCATCAGTCGCCTGTTCCGCCTCGTAGAAAAACACATGGCCGGGCCAATCAGTTACAACCTCGCCGAAAATCATTAACACGCAAACAGCCTGCCCTCACGGACAGGCTGTTCTTGCGTGGCGCAGGCTAGGCCAAGGCTTCAGGTGCCGGTGGCTGGGCCCCGCGGCCTTCGCGAGCCAGCACCCACTGGTCAAAGTTCCATTCTTCCGTCGCGCGTCGGCCGCGAGCATAATCCCAGAAAGCCTCGCGCTCGCACTCGACGACGCGGCCCCCGGCACCCACACCGACTAAGTTATAGCTGCCATTATCATGGCCAAATTTGACCCAGCGCATGGGAATCTCAATTTGGTGCCCATCAATAATGACCCCGCGCGCCTGGGGCAAGACGCGCATGAAATGTAAGCCATGTGCGTATAGCGCATCTAAGCCTAACATGGTGGCCTCGGCAATCACTTGCGCCTCGCTGGGACTGGGCAGGCCAATGCCGGTGGGCCGCACGAAGCGGTTGAAGCTCAACAATCGACCATCACTCCCCCAGACGAGCGACACGTGCTCGCAGTAAGGAATGGCGGGCGCTGTGGGCTGATAGCGCTGAACGGTCACCAATTCACCATTGCGGTGATGCCGTTCGGTCACAATCAGCCGAAAATTTGCCGGAACGTCGAGGCGCGGCTGGTTGATGCCGCGAACTTGCAGTGTTGTCATGATGACCTCCAGTCTTCCCCCAAAGCCACGGCACACTAACCGTGCCGCGGTTTGTCATCAACCAACACTCCCCCATTTCCGGCAGCGTTTGCCGGTAAGAAAAGCTTAGCATGCTTCAATTATCCGTGCAATTATGTTGACCATTTCCCGGGAAAACTGGTTTGGCGAGACGGTGGATTAACGCCGAGCAGTCACCTTCAATCGCCGCCAAATACCGTAGCCGCTACAGCCAATCACTGCCAATCCTGCCAGCATCAGGCTCATAACGCGCTCGCCGGTTCCTGGCAATGCGGCATGGTCCTCCGCTTGCTCCTCCGCTTTTTCCACCGGCTTAGCTGGTGTAGTCTGCTCTGGTTGCACCTGCTGGTCCTCATGCTGACCGGCGATCCACAAGGCGTGTCCGGCGCGGTAGCCCGCGGCGTAGCCTTGTTGGTACTTGGCCGAGCCCGCCGGATTCGCAGCGGCTGGTTTCCCGGCTTGTCCGGTTGCCTTGCCAGTTGCATAGCCCGCTTGATAATCCACTTGGTCCTGACGTTTTTGCGCGGTCAACATTGCTTGACCAAGTCGCTTAACTGCGGCATCGACGCTGGTTTGCCCAACCGTATCGCTCTCCACCATCTGTGTTGCCGCTGTGATCGCCTGCTTTAGTCCCTTACGAGCAGCTGAATCTCGCAACTCGGCCAGCACCGTATTCGCCTGCTGTATCAGTGCTGTCAATTTGGCTTTATTGACGACGGGCTGTTCGATTTCCGCCACTGCGTCGAATGTCGGCGCCAAGGCTTGCGAATGGTCATCAGCCAGAAAGACCGAGTTCACCTCAAAGGCGTTCGTCGCCGCCTTGATTTGGCCAGCTAACTCCTGCTTGCTGACCTTTGCCCGCGTTAGCTTTAGATCGTCGAGATAGCGATACGCCGCCGCCTTGATTTCAGGTAACGAGTAGCCTTTAGATTCGAGAATGGCCGTTTTCGTCCAACGATACGTCGTTGGGAGGATGTGGCTAAAGTCCGGTTCCTCATAAGTGCGCCCATCGCGATCGACGGCGTATACAAACATCCCACCCAGATTCGCCTGCACATAATTGGCAACGGTATGCATGTTACTCTTCAGAAAGTTCTCCGGATTCGTGTCGTACCAGCGGTTTACCGGATCGCCTTCTTCCGGGAACGTCAGGCCTGTCAATAACTGACTGGCAGGATAACCCGCTGCGGTGTAATGCTCCTTCATTTTCTCGGTGCGTTCTGGACCGCTACCGTACTGTTGATATCCCAAGAAGCTGAAACAGTCCATTAC
Source organism: Lacticaseibacillus nasuensis JCM 17158 (assembly GCF_001434705.1). Lineage (GTDB taxonomy): Bacteria > Bacillota > Bacilli > Lactobacillales > Lactobacillaceae > Lacticaseibacillus > Lacticaseibacillus nasuensis. The sequence goes on along the minus strand of NZ_AZDJ01000016.1, from coordinate 47,027 downwards.
ATTTTGAAATGGCTTTAAGTTCTGGCCATTGGTGTCATAGATAAATAATGTGCCATTCTTCGCCTTGGGACCAATACGTTTAGACATCGCCCGAATGATGCGATCGGAAAGCGCCGCTTCCTCATCGGTTGGATATGTTTCCATGTCGATATCAATGCCGTCTAGGTCCCAATCGTCAGATAACTCATCAACTAATTTTGCCGCGTACTTATCTACGTCCTCGTCAGTCGGTGTATCCTCATGAACGTCCTTCAGATTGTTCACCATGGAGGTGTAGTCCAAAGCGCGTACTAATTTTGCCCCACGCGCGTGCATGGCTGGCACGTATTTTGCCTTCAGCTGGTCGAAAAATGGTTGTGCCTGAACTTCTTGCCCCTTGGGCACATGACTGAACACGTTGATGATATCGATGCCGGCAGGCAAATCGAGCATTGATTGCGGGTTACGATCGAGAATATCGGTATTCACCATGTGCATGGCGGAATCCCGCCACGCCCGGTAATACACCATGAACGGTTTCTTGTCGTCGGCCGCGTGTACATGAGCTCCTTGCCACCAGCCCAAGCCAAATAGCGCCGTCAACCCAATTACGACCAAGCGGTAATGAGATGCAAATTTCTTCAAAATAAGTCCAACCCTTCATTATCAGATTGAACAACTGCAGCGTTCCTCCTTAGCCTATGGGGTGCCTCACTATCCGTGCAAGCGTTATCACTAAACTTTCATCAACGAGTAATTCTGTCACCTGAATCAACCAGTTGAGTTGATATAACTGTGTCGGCCCAGGCCGTGGCAGCACCGGTCGGGTTCACCATATTTCTAAGGCGATATGGTGAACGCTCAACATTAAAATTTTGGTCAAAATAAAACTGCTCGGTCACCCGAGCAGTTCACATTACCCTGCATTGAGAATCCACATAAAGCCGATGAAGACGAAGAATAACCCATACATGATCGGCGAGACTTGTTTGCCTCGACCTTTGGCAATCATGGTAACGGGATACATGATGAAGCCCAAGGCAATGCCATCGGAGATGCTGTAGGTCAGCGGCATGCCAATCAGGATGAGGAAGCTGGGAATCGCGATTTCGAGCTGGTCCCACTTGATTTGCCGTAACGACTGGGCCATTAGCACCCCAACGATGATCAACGCCGGCGCGGTAACCTGAGTCGTGACAACCGCCAACAGCGGCGAGAAGAACAGGCCGAACAGAAACAGCACGCCGGTCGTCACGGCGGTCAAGCCGGAGCGGCCGCCAACGGCAATCCCCGCGCTAGATTCGACATACGCGCCAACCGGGCTGGTCCCCAGCAGCGAGCCCGCCAACATCGCGGTGGAGTCGGAGGCTAACGCCTTGCCGACCCGCGGCATCTTGTTGTCCTTCATGAAGCCGGCCTGATTCGCCAACCCCACCAAGGTGCCGGCGGTATCGAAAAACGTCACCAGCAGGAAGGTCAACACGACGACCCACAGTTGCAAGGTATTGATGTCGCCAACGTGCCGTAGCGCCACGAGAAACGTCGGGCGCAGGCTTGGGGCCGCTGACACGATGCTGCTTGGGGCCTTGATCAGCCCCGTGGCCAAGCCGAGAATCGTGCTGGCCACCATCCCGATGAAGATGCCCCCCGGTACGCGCCGGACCATCAGAATTGCGGTCACCACCAACCCAAAAATCGTCAGCCAGGTGGTGCCGACATTCAGCGGGCCGAGGCCCACCAATGTCGACTTATTCGCCACGATCAAGCCACCGTCACTCAAGCCAAGAAAGGCGATGAATAACCCGATGCCGCCGGAAATGGCGTACTTCAAGTCGGCCGGAATGGCGTCGATAATCATTTCGCGTAGCTTGAAAATCGTGATCAGGATAAAAATCAAACTGGCAACGAACACACCTGCCAACGCGGTTTGCCACGGAATTTTCATGCCGATGACCACCGAATAGGCGAAAAATGCGTTGATGCCAAGGGCCGGCGCCGTGGCGATGGGATACTTGGCCAAGATGCCCATCAACAAACAACCCAACGCGCTCGCCAGTGCAGTCGCGGTGAACACCGCGCCTTTGTCCATCCCCGAAGCTCCCAGTACGGATGGATTAACAAATAAAATATACGCCATTGAAATGAACGTGGTGAACCCGGCCAGAATCTCCCGGGACACCGTGGTATTCAACCCGTCCAAGTCAAAATAGGCGGAAAACTTCTCTTTCATGTGTCGTGCCTCCTTCAGCAAGGCTAAACATTGGCCTTGCAACAACCTATTTATCATACGCTAAACCGAATGATTTGTGAATGATTCAGGTCAATTTATGGATAAACGCGAACGAGGCATTGAGCTACCCAGTAGTCCGCGCGTGCTTGGCCCTTATCAATTATTTGATACTCATTCATTCAACCCCTTATGATGAAGATAAGCGCCACGAGTCACGCTGGATTGGAGGTGATGCAATGAAGCTTATGACTCGCCTACTCGGCGCCTGCGCGGTCCTCCTCATCTTGCCGGTGCCCATTTTCGCCATGTATGCTGAACTCACGGCTAGCGGCGTAATCGCCGGAATGTTCGACTGGACGCAGGCGGCGGGCTTGGCCATGTACCTGCGCTACGTCAGCCTGGCGTTGATTATCGCCGGTGTCGTTGCCCTGGGCGTGTTCTTGTTTAGCAAGCGGCGGACGACTTACATCATGCAGCAGGATTTTGGCAGCCTGCGTGTCACCAAGGCCGCCATCGAACAGTTTGTTGCCCATGAACTGCGCCGCGAGCCACTGGTGAAAGACCCCCAAGTCACGGCCCGCATGAAGCGCAAATCGTTAGCGGTTCAGGTCCGCGGGGCCTTGGCACCAGGCGCCAAGGCCGGTGAACCGGCCGCCGTGCTGACAGGAATCCGCGACCGACTCGCCCAAGCGCTCGGCGTTTCGCCTGACACGACCATCGCCATCACGCTGGCCAGCAGCCGCGAGCCGCAACGCCGCCCACTGCAGTAAGGAGGTTCCCATGCGCCATTTGATGCAGGCCTATCCCCTCACGGTGGCCGGCGGCGGGTTTTGCCTGTTGCTGGCCGGGTTGATGGTGACCATCGGCTTTTTTAAGACGCTACTGATACTCATTTTGACGCTACTAGGCGGAGCAATTGGCTGGTACGCCGACCGTTCCGGCCTCGCCACCACGATCAGGAGGAAACTGTCATGACCATGAAGACCCCAACGTCCGCACCAACCGCCGCTAAGCCTGGGCAGTCGCCAACTGGCACCTTGAAGTACGACGACAAGGTCGTGCAGAAAATCATCGGCATCGCCTTGGCCGATATCAAGGGCCTGTTGACGGTGGACGGCGGCTTTTTCGCCAACCTGGCGGATAAGGTCGTCAACACCAACGACGTCACCAGCGGCATCGATGTCGAAGTCGGGGAAACCCAAGTCGCCGTCGACCTGCAAATCGTCGCCGAGTACGGCATCGACATCAACCAGTTGTACCAACGCATGAAGGACGTCATCGTCAAGCAGGTCAAAGAGATGACCGACCTCGACGTGATCGAGGTCAACGTGACCGTCACCGATATCAAAACCAAGGCGGAATACGCGGACGCCAGCGTGAGCCTGCAGGATCGCGCCAGCCACCTGGTGAACACCGCCAAGGACAAGGTCAGCTCGGATGACCACGAGCCCAACCGCGTGGAATAAGCATCCCTTCAGCGCCGCAAGGATAACCTGCGGCGCTGAACCATGTCCTTCGCAAAAAGCTTGACAGGCGAATTAGTTTCTCGTTAAACTATGGATAAGCAAGTAATTCAAAAAACGGTTCGGCTACGGCTTGAAGAGACGCTTTCCTGGGGAGGAAGGCAGCTCTTCATGCCGTTTTTTTTGGCGCTTTTTCACCGCGCCGCCGACTCATCGCTCACTCACATAGGGGGACCAAGATGACCACACCAGCCTACCGGAACCACAAGCAGGCCGTCCTGCAAGCTTTGCACACCGACCGCGCCAATGGCCTCACCAGTACCGATGCTGCCGCGCGCCTAAACCAGTATGGCGAAAACGCCTTGGCGGCCACGCCGCCAGTGCCAGCGTGGCGCCAGTTTCTCGCCACGCTCAAGGAGCCGCTAGTGATTATTTTATTTGTCGCCGTGGTCCTCGCCTGGGCCAGCGCCGGTTACGATTTCCTCGTCACCGGCAACCAGGCGCACGGCATGGCGGCCATTTACGAAAGCATCGCCATCCTGCTTCTGATCGGGGTGAATTCCGCCCTCGGGTTTTGGCAGGCCCAACGCGCGCAAAAATCCTTGGCGGCGCTGAAAACCATGGCCGATCACCACGCCACGGTGCGCCGCGACGGTGAGTGGCTCACCGTCCCCGCCACCGCCCTGGTGCCTGGCGACATTATTAGCCTGAAAACCGGCGACTTCATCGAGGCCGATGTGCGCTTCTTGCACGTGGCCGAGCTGCAAACTACCGAGGCGCACCTCACCGGGGAAGCCGAGCCGATTCAAAAGCAAACGCACGCCATCACCGCCGAAGTGCAACTCGGTGACCGCACCAACATGGGCTACTCTGGTTCCACCGTGGTCGCCGGCAACGGCTTGGCCGTGGTGGTGGCTACCGGCATGCACACCGAGCTGGGCCAAATCGCCGACTTATTGAACCAGGTCAAGCAAAAAAAGACACCCATCGAGCAAACCATTCACGCCTTGTCGAAGAAGCTGATGGTGGTGGCCATCGCCATCGTCTTTCTCACCTTAGGCCTGGAGCTGTTCAAGGCGTATGCCGCCACCGGCACGCTGTCGATCACCGCGGCGGCCGAAGCCTTGTCGACGGCCATCGCCTTGGCCGTCGCTGCCATCCCCGACGCCTTACCCGCCGTGTTATCCATCGTGTTGACCATCGGCGCCACCAAGCTGGCAGCCGCCAGGGGGCTCATCAAGTCGTTGAACGCGGTTGAAACCCTCGGCGCCACGAGCTTCATCGCCTCGGACAAAACCGGCACCTTGACGAAAAACGAAATGACCGTCACCCGCTTTTTCGCCGGCGGGCGCACCTATCAAGTGGAAGGTAACGGCTATGAACCAGCTGGGGAAATCCTCGACGCTGCCGGTGAGCCCACCGATGCAACAGCGTATCGCCGCTTCATGTTGGCAGCCGTATTGAACAACGAAGCCGCCATCACCAAAGATGATGACGGCACGGCCAAGCCTTACGGTAACCCCACCGATGTCGCCTTGGTGGTGATGGGGCACAAGGCCGGCATCGACCGCGACCAGTTGCTGGCCAAGGATAACGACCTCGACATCGAGATTGTGCGTGTCCTGCCTTTCGACAGCACGCGCAAAATGATGAGCGTCGTCATCAAAGACGCCGGTCAGTATCAAGTACTGACCAAAGGCGCCCCGGATGTGTTGCTGAATCATACCGATACCGTGGCGCTGGAACGCGGCTTAACCCCGATCGAGTCGGCCCGCGCCCAAGTCGAGCAACAGGTGCTCGCCTTCGCCGATGACGCCTTGCGCACCATCGCTGTCGGGCTGCGCAACATTCCGGAAGCTTTGGCCAAGCAAGGCACGGCCGCCGAGTTGGAACACCACCTCACGCTATTGGGGGTGGCTGGCATTATCGATCCACCGCGCCCGGAGGTCCGCGACAGCGTCCGCACGCTGCACCAAGCCGGCGTGCAAGTCGTGATGATCACCGGTGACCACGCCGCCACCGCCCGCGCCATCGCGTTGCGCCTGGGCATTGTCACCGACTCCGCGGCGCGGGTCATCGAAGGCGCCATGCTTGAAGGTATGGACGACCAGGCCTTGTATGACATTGTACCGGCCATTCGCGTCTACGCCCGGGTGACGCCGGCGCACAAGCAGCGCATCGTCCACGCCTTGCAACGCCACGGGGAAGTCGTGGCGATGACCGGCGACGGCATCAACGATGCGCCGGCCTTGCGCGCCGCCGACATCGGCATCGCCATGGGCATCAACGGTACCGAGGTGACTAAAGATGCGGCGGATCTCATCCTATTAGATGACCAGTTCACCACCATTGAGCGCTCCGTGGCGGCGGGCCGCACGATTTTTGGCAACATCAAAAACTTCATGCGGCACGAACTGACGACCAATGTCGCCGAGGTGCTGGCGTTGCTGTTCGGCGTCGTCTTGATGACGCAAGGTGTGGGTCAGGTCAGCGCCACCACCCCGACGCTGACGGCACTCATGGTGCTGTGGGTGAACATGGTGTCCGACGCCCTCCCGAGTTTTGCGTTAGGCTATGACGTGCCCGAGGCCAACTTGATGCAACAGCCTCCGCGCGATCCGCGCGCCAGCATTTTGCACGGCATGCTCGGTCGCATCCTCGTGCGCGGCACGGTGATGGGCGGGCTCGTGTACGTCGCCTTCCTCTGGGGTGCGCACGCCGGCATGAGCGCGGCGGAAGCGCAGACACTAGGCTTTCTCACCTTGGTGTTCGGCCAGCTATGGCACGTCTTTGACGCCCGCAGCACGCGCACCCTATTCGCCCGCAATCCGTTCAGCAATGGCAAACTCGTCTTTGCCGTCGCCTTTGCGGCCATCGCCTCGGTCCTCGTGACGCTGTTGCCGTTTTTCAACACGGTGATGGGCACGGCGCCGCTATCCGGCCAGTTGTACCTCGCCGTCGCCTTCCTGCCGGCTATTCCGACCTTCGTGTTGTCCGGCCTCAAGGAACTGATTTGGGCGCTGTGGCCAGCCCGGCGGCCGTACGCCAAGCCGGGGCAACCGGGCGTGCCTGCCCGCGACTAAGATTTGGGCAGAATTTTTCTAGGAAAGCGGTTGCATTTTTAGCCATCTGTGAAATAATAAACAATGTAGCAACCGACCATCGCGAGATGCTTCGGGGCCCTACACGACGGGATGTCGAAGACCTCCTGTTACGCAATGATGCAGTGTGCGCTCACCCCACATTCGGCGCTTTGGTCGGCGTCGATCTTGGCTGTGGCCGTGAGCCGAAAAGGCGGCGCTTGCCGCCTTTTTGCGTGGGCAAAGGGCCGGGTCCCTTTACACTGACTAGAGGCGGTGATAGCATCGACACAAGAATATGTGAAATGAGGCTCAGCATGAATGAACACACCTTGATCATCATCAAACCCGATGGCCTGCAGCGCCATTTGGTCGGCAAGATTCTGCAATACTTCGAAGACGCCAACTTGAACATCGACCAGTGCTACATTGACACCATGACTGATGATGTCCTGCGCGCGCATTACAGCCAAGTCGTCGACAAGCCGTTCTTCCCGGAGCTCAAGACGTACATGCAAAGCGGCCCGTGCTTTTTTGCCATCATCAGCGGCGAAAACGCGGTGGCCCGGGTGCGGGCCATCGAAGGCAACACCGACCCCTTGAAGGCCGAGCGCGGGACGATTCGAAGCGATTTTGGTACCTCGTTGAACTACAACCTGGTCCACGGCAGCGATAGCGTCGAGCACGCAAAAGTCGAAATTGCCCGGTTCTTCGGGCCTCAACCAGCATAAACCAAAGAAGACGCCTGCAGCAGCTGCTGCAGGCGTCTTCTGCCATCAGGGGTTAGAGCCGCGCGAACACGTCGCGCACAATCATCAATTCTTCGTTGGTAGGCACCAGCAGCGTCTTTACCGTGGCGTCTGCCGCGGACAGGTCCGTTTCTTTGCCGCGCACGTGATTCTTGGTTTCGTCTACCGTCGCGCCAAGATAGGACAGGTGACGCATGATGCGTAGGCGCATGTCGATGCCGTTTTCGCCGACGCCGCCGGTGAAGACCAGTGCATCGACGCCGTTCATCACCGCCGCGTAGCTGCCGACGTACTTGGCGACCCGGTTGGCAAAAATATCCAACGCCAGCTTGGCGCGCGGATCGGTGTCTTCGACCGCCTCCAAGTCACGCTGGTCGGCCGACAAGCCGGAGATGCCCAGCAACCCGGAGTCGTTGTTGAGGATGTGGATCATCTCGTTGACGTCGGTGATGTTCAGCTTGTTCATGATGTAAGCCACCACCGAGGCGTCGACGTCGCCGCTGCGTGTGCCCATCGCCACGCCGGCCAGCGGTGTGAAGCCCATGCTGGTGTCGACGCTGTGGCCGCCTTGCACCGCGGTGATGCTGGAGCCGCTGCCCAGGTGCATCACGATTAGCTTTAGCTCCGCCAGCGGCCGTTGCAAGAGCTCGGCGGCGCGGGCACTGACATAGCGCACCGAGGTCCCGTGCGCGCCGTACTTGCGCGCCCCGTAGCGTTCGTAATACTCATACGGAATGGCGTAGAGGTAATTTTCCGCCGGCATCGTTTGGTGAAACGCGGTGTCGAAAACGGCAACGTTCACCGTCCACGGCATCATCTTGCGAAACACCGCGATGTACTTGGCCTCAGTGGGATTGTGCAGCGGCGCATAGTCGCGCAGGTTTTGAATCTTCAACAAGGCGGCATCATCCACCACCGCCGATTCCTTGAAGTCCTCACCACCGGCGACGACGCGGTGACCGATGCCCTTGATCTCGTGCAGGTGCTCGACGAGGTGCAGGCTTTTGAGCTGACTCATGACGTCGGCGACGGCTTCTTGGAAGTTGCGAATCGGGTGGCCGTCCTTATAGACTTGACCATCGCCATACTTGATCTTGACCGTCGAGTCTTCTTGCCCGAGGCGATCGATCAAACCATCGGCCAGCTGGGTTTCGCTGGGCATCTCGAATAACTTCCATTTCAACGTCGAACTACCGGCATTCACGGCTAAAATCTTGGGCATAACAGGCTTCACTCCTTATTCTGGTTGGGCTGGTCGTGTTCCTCGTGCCAGCGTTTGATCTGGGCGAGGCGGGCCTTGACCTTAGCCTCGCTGCCCATCTCGGTGGGCTGATAATAATGGTGCCCGATCAGGTTGTCGGGCATGGTTTGCATGGTGGTCAGCTTATCCGGTGCGTCATGCGCGTATTGGTACCCCTTGCCGTAGCCGACATCATCCATCAAGTCGGTGACGGCGTTGCGAATCACCAGCGGCACCGGCTCGGCCAGCGTTTCGGTGGCGTCTTTCTTGGCGGCGTTGTACGCCAGGTAAACGGCGTTGCTCTTCGGCGCGAGGCTCAAGTAGGTCACGGCGTGGGTCAGGTGCACGTTACACTCCGGCATGCCGAGAAACTGGCAGGCCTGAAACGCGGCCACGGTAATCTCAAGCGCGCGAGAATCGGCCATGCCGATGTCCTCACTGGCAAACCGCACCAGCCGCCGGGCGATGTACAACGGGTCCTCGCCGGCTTCCAGCATGCGCGCCAGCCAGTAAATGGCGGCGTCGACATCGGAGTTGCGCATCGACTTGTGCAGCGCCGAGATCAGGTTGTAGTGTTCCTCACCGTGCTTGTCGTACAGCAACGCTTTTTTCGACAGCAACTGGCTGACGGCATTGGCGCTGACCGTGATCGGCTCGTCGCCTTGGGCCGCGCCTTGCGCATCCGTGACCGCCAGCTCCAGCGTGTTCAGCGCCACGCGCGCATCGCCGTTAGCAAAATCCGCGATTTGGCCCAACAGTTCGTCGGCCACGCCAACGTGGCTGAGGCCGTAACCGCGCGGATCGCTCAAGGCGCGCTTAAGCAGCACGACCAAGTCCGCGGTGCTCAACGGCTGCAAGACAAACACCCGCAGGCGAGACAACAACGCGGCATTGACCTCAAACGACGGGTTCTCCGTCGTCGCGCCGATCAAGATGATGCTACCTTTTTCCACGTAAGGCAAAAAGGCGTCTTGTTGCGCCTTGTTGAAGCGGTGGATTTCGTCGACGAAGACGATGGTGCGCCCGCCGAGCTCTTGATTCTTCGCCGCCTCATCCATGACGGCTTTGATCTCCTTGATGCCGCTAGTGACCGCAGAAAAAGTCACGAACTGGGCCTTGGTCGCCCGGGCAATCACCTGCGCCAGCGTCGTTTTGCCGACACCGGGCGGGCCCCAGAAAATCATGGACCCTAAGGCGTCGTGTTCGACCGCCGCGCGCAGAACCTTGCCCGGCCCTAGCAGCTGCGGTTGGCCGACAATTTCGTCGAGGCTGATGGGCCGCATGCGACTGGCCAGCGGCTGAAACTGAGCTTGTTGATCGAATAATGATGGCGTCGCAATCACCCCTTTTTAACAGCGCTTTCCCTTAACTATACCATGCTCAGCCAAGACGCGCGCGGCGTGGTATACTAGTCGATATGATTTTTCACGCGAAAGGAGATTCCCCCATGTCACAGTCTGCCGAGTTCCCCACCGGCGAGTTTACCGCCTTTTCCACGGCCAAAATGTCCCACTTCTTGCTGGTTCAACCAGGCGTGCCCGCCGCCACGCTCAGCCAATTCTTCGGCGAAAACGCGCAATACGTCACCCAAGCGGCCAGCGGCACCTTAACGCTGCAGTTGCCTGGCGCCCCACTGCTGGTCGGCTAGGTCGGCGACTTGTTCGGCCGCTTTGCCAACGAGAAGTTCAAGGTGATTTCTGCCGACTACTACCACCGCAACTTCAACGACCCGCTCACCGACGAACACGACACGGGGATCACTGAAGACTAATGGCCCAATTTGAACAGTACCACCCCATCTTGAGTGCCCACTACCGACTCGACTGGCTCACCACCTTCAAGTTAAAAGACGTCTTCGCCTTGCGCCACGACGCGCAGGCGGCCGCGCAATCCGACCGCCCGGTGGCCACGAGCTTCGAGGAAGCCGCGCGAACGCTTAATCGGGCCATGCTCGACGTCATGAACAACAACGCCTTGTTGTACGGCATCGGCTCGCGGCAAACCGGCGCCTTGCTGGGCAGCTTTGCCATCGCGCACTTTGCCGCCGATCGCACCACCGCCACCGTGCAGTTCGAAACGCTGCCGACCACCGACCGCGAGGTGATGGTCGAGGTGTTGCCGCGCATGGTGGGCTTCGCGTTTTTCGAACTCGGGCTGACCCAGGTCACCGCGCAGCTGCCCGACACGGCCACCGGCGCCATCGGGTTGTACCAGCAATGGGAATTCACCGCTACTCCAGCGCTCGATCGCGAAGGCTGGCTGCACTTAAGCCTGGCTCGCGAGCGCGTCGCCGAGGATCCCCGGTTTCGCCAATAACTCAAAGAACCGCCAGCGCCGACATGGGCGCTGGCGGTTCTTTGGCGTCACGAGGCTTACGCCGGAATATCGACGGTGCTGGCCTCATCCTTAATCGTGAGTTCGGCTTGCTTGAAGCTCAACGCAAAGAACGCGGAGTGGGCCGCATACTTGGCAGTTTGCGGGTACTGCTGGTTGTATAAGTCGAGCTGTGCCGGCGTCACGTTAATCGGCTTGACCGTAGCCTTGCGCACGCGCAGCACATCGTTGTCGCCAAACTGCGGCGTTGCGAAGGCGGCCTGACTGTGCGCCGCAATCTCCGCGGCTTTTTCCGCCTGAGGGCTGGTCATGAACAACACCTGATTGCTGGCGGCATCGAACACGCCCAACACAATGCGCACGTCAGGGGCGCTGCCATCTTCCGTCAAGGTCGCCACAGCGATTTGCTTGGCGCTGTTGATAATCCGTTCAACATCTTTTAGATCACTCAAAATAATCCCTCCATTATTAACAAAGACACTCGGCATGCGACATGCCTGCCTGTGGTTAATCGTAAGCGGTTGCTGATGGGAATACAAGTCTGACGATGCGGCGATGACGTGGCGCCGGGCCGACCCGCCTCACTTATGATACGGACTGCCAATATTAATCATGAACGCGCGGTAGATCTGCTCGATCAGCACCAGCCGCATCAGCTGGTGCGGCATGGTCAGCCGGCCAAAACTCAGCGTGTCATTGGCGCGCTTCATCACCGCCGGACTCAAGCCAAGCGAACCGCCGATGACGAAGGTGATATCGGAGCGGCCATACGTCGCCAAGTCAGCGATTTCTTTGGCAAACTGCTCACTCGGGCGCTGTTTGCCTTCGATGGCCAGCGCAATCACCCACTCCCGGTCGGCAATCTTGGCCAGAATGCGCTCGCCTTCTACGGCTTTCACTTGGGTCATTTCGGCCTCGGACAGCGACTCCGGGGCCTTTTCGTCGGGCACTTCGACGATGTTCACCTTGGCGAACTTGGTCAGGCGCTTGCGGTACTCGGCGATGCCATCCTTGAAGTACTTCTCCTTCAGCTTACCGACGCCAATAATCTTGATATTCACAGCACGTGCTCCTTTTCCCGGGAAATCATTAACTCCATTGTACCGGTTTCCAAAAATGACTGCATCAGTTGCCTAAAGTCGGTGACACACCCGGCGAAAAGCCGAATGTTTACACGACTTTTACATTCCATCCGTTGTCAGCGTGGGTTGATAAGCGCAAAATAGACCTGTTGAGCCAATTTGGAGAGGGTTGCGAATGACCGTTATAAAGAACATTGCCAAGGACCGGGTATTACAGATTACCGCGGTCATTGCAGTGCTGAGCTTGTTTATTGCTAGGCCACGACTTGCAGACATCAACTTCGATACGCTTTGGTCCATCCTCGCGATGATGACCATTATTCAAGTTTTCGAGTACCTTCATATCCTGGATTACCTCGCTTACCGGTTGACCAGTCATGCCAGCAATACACGCCAGCTCACCTCGCTGTTCGTGACGCTGGCGCTGTTCGCCGGTATGTTTCTGACTAATGACGTCACCGTCATCACCTTGGTGCCGTTGTATCTGAACATCGCGAAAAAATACCAGCTGCCGGAGATCCTGCCGGTGACGCTGATCGGCATGGCGGCTAACTTCGGGTCGGCCTTCACGCCTTTCGGGAACACGCACAACATCTTTTTGATGAATCACTTCCACATTCCGCTGCTGGACTTCTTTAAGCTGTCGGTGCCGCTGTTGATTGCCAGCGTGATTCTCTTGATTGGCTTCGTCGCCTTCGTGCGCAAGGCCCCCGTGCCGACCGTGCCGGTGCAAGACATTCGCATCATGGCGCGGCCGACCATCATCACCTGTGGCGTCGCCTTGGTGATTTTCACCGGGGTCATGGGCTGGTTGCCGTCTTGGATCGGAGCCGTCGCCGCCATCGTGTTGGCGCTTGGGTTCAATCCGAAGATCCTCACCGAAGTCGATTACGCCATTGTGCTGACCTTCGGCGGCTTCTTCGTCATCACCAGCGTGTTGCGCCAGGTGCCGTGGATCTCTCGGGTCATCGCACACCTGATGGCCAGCGAGCATAGCGTCTACCTCACCAGCATCATCTCCAGCCAGTTCATCAGCAACGTCCCGTCCACCGTGTTAATTGGGAAATTTACCAACATGGTCGCGGCGCTGTTCCTCGGCTCCAACATCGGCGGGCTTGGTTCCGTCGTCGGGTCGATGTGCAACCTGCTGGTATTCAAGGAATACACCGACTATGGCAACCACCAGCCGGCCAAGTTCTTCTGGGGCTTCACGGCCTTCAACTTCGTGGGGTTAATCATCCTCGGAGCTTTGGGCTGGGTGATTCTTGAAATCGTCGCGTAAAATAGCCGGCTGTTGCCGGCTATTTTGTTGTCCCGCCCCGCTAGAATTGCGGTAAGATAGTTGAAGCGGTTACATCACAATGTGGTAGAGGAGGAACTTATGGCAACAACCCAATACATCTTGGCCATCGACGAAGGAACCACCAGCACCCGCGCCGTGATCATCGACCACGACGGCCAGCCCGTCGCCGAGGCCCAGCGCGAATTCCCGCAATACTTCCCGCAGCCCGGCTGGGTGGAACACAACCCTAACGAAATCTGGAACGCGGTGTTGTCCACCATCGCCACGGCGTTCATCAACAGCGGCATCCAGCCGAAGCAGATTGCCGGCGTCGGCATTACCAATCAGCGCGAAACCACCGTGGTGTGGGATAAGGCAACCGGCCTGCCGATTTACAACGCCATCGTCTGGCAGTCGCGCCAAACTACCGACATCGCCAATCAGCTGAAGGCCGCCGGGCATGCCGACTTGATTCACGATCACACCGGCCTGCTGATCGATCCCTATTTTTCCGCGACGAAGATTCGCTGGATTCTCGATCACGTGCCGGGCGCCCAGGAGCGCGCGGAAAACGGTGAGCTGCTGTTCGGCACCATCGACACCTGGCTGACCTGGAAGCTGTCCGGCGGTGCGGTGCACGTCACCGACTACACCAACGCCAGCCGCACCATGCTGTTCAACATCCACACCTTGCAGTGGGACCCGGAGATCCTCAAGCTCCTGAATATTCCCCGGGCAATGTTGCCGACCGTTCGTAGCAACTCTGAGGTCTACGCCAACACCGCCTCCTACCACTTCTATGGCAGTGCCGTGCCGATCGCGGGCATGGCCGGCGACCAGCAAAGTGCCTTGTTCGGCCAGCTCGCCCTGCAACCCGGCATGGTGAAAAATACTTACGGCACCGGGTCCTTCATTGTGATGAACACCGGTGAACAGCCGACCATGTCCGCCAACAACCTGCTGACCACCATCGGCTATGGCGTCGACGGCAAGGTCAACTACGCGCTCGAAGGGTCCGTCTTCGTCGCAGGCAGCGCAATTCAGTGGTTGCGCGACGGGATGGAGTTGGTCGACCACGCGCCGGATTCCGAAGCCGCCGCCCGCGCCTCGCAAAGCCGCGACGAAGTGTATGTCGTGCCCGCCTTCACCGGCCTCGGCGCGCCTTACTGGGACACCGATGCCCGCGGCGCCGTCTTCGGCTTGACCCGCGGCACCACCCGCAACGATTTCATCAAGGCCACCTTGCAGTCCCTCGCCTACCAAAGCCGCGATGTCGTCGACACAATGAAAAAAGACACCGGCATCGCCATTCCGACTCTGCGGGTCGATGGCGGAGCGGCGAATAACGACTACCTCATGCAGTTCCAAGCCGACATTCTCGGCACCCCGGTAGAGCGCGCCGCCAACCTCGAAACCACGGCGCTCGGAGCGGCGTACCTCGCCGGGCTCGCCGTCGGGTTCTGGCACGACACCGCCGAGCTGGAGACCCTGGCCAAGGTCGGCAAGCGGTTCACGCCAAGCATGGCCGCCAACGACCGCGAGCGGCTATACGCTGGCTGGCGCGCCGCCGTACAAGCGACGATGGCCTTCAAGCCGAGTTGAGTTATCCCAGTAAGCCAAGTATTTCGGCCGTCAGGCGAAACGCTTGGCTTTTTGCTTCGCTACGGCGCCACAAGCAACCGGTTTCAGCTATAATGAAAGGGACAAAATAAACGCAAGAAGGTGTTTCACTTGACTGAATTACTTGGCAGCATCGAAGCTGGCGGCACGAAGTTCGTGCTGGCCACGGCCGATGCCGATTTCAACATTCAAGACCGCGATCGCATCCCCACTACGACCCCGGCCGAAACCATCCAGGGTTGCATCGACTTCTTCACCGCTCACCCGGTGGCCGCGCTGGGCCTCGGGTCGTTCGGCCCCATCGACCAGAACCTGAAGAGCCCCACTTATGGCCGCATCCTTGCCACGCCGAAACCCGGCTGGGCGAATACGGACATCGTCGGCGAGCTCAAGGCCGCGCTGCACATTCCGATTTTCTTCACCACCGATGTCAACGCCAGCGTCTATGGCGAATACATCCAAGGCGCGGCCAAGGACGTCGACTCAGCCGTGTACTTCACCATCGGCACCGGCATCGGCGGCGGCGCGATTCAAGACGGCCACTTCATCGGCGGCCGTTCGCACTCCGAAATGGGCCACGCCACGGTGATGCAGCACCCCGACGACGACTTCGCCGGCGTCTGCCCGTTCCACGGCAACAAGTGCTTCGAAGGCCTCGCTTCCGGCCCCGCCATCGAAAAGCGCACGGGCAAGCGCGGTGAAGACCTGCCGCGCACAGATCGCGTCTTCGACTTCGTCAGTTACTACGTCGCCCAGCTGTGCCTGGACGCGTACTTGAACCTGATGCCCGAAAAAATCATCCTCGGCGGCTCAGTGATTTCCGCCACCGAGTTACCCAAGGTGCGCAAGTATATGAAGGAACTCAACAACGGCTACGTCACCATGCCGGATGACCTGGTTGTGCTGACCGAGTTCGCGAATAACGCCAGTGCCACCGTTGGCGATTTTGCCCTAGCCAAGCAGGTGCTGGGGGAATAGCGAGCGGTTTACGCGCAGGTGATGGCCTCACTTCCTGGATGGGAGTGGGGCTTTTATAATATATTTGCTGAACTTTGCGCAAAACTGAATATATCTGAGTTGTACAACATTTGCTATGCAATACTTATCTTGTCTTTTAAAGAATATCAATACTATATTTAATGGAGATGAACATAATGGAAATTTCAGAGTATATTAAGCGTACCCGTGTCACCTATGAGGATTTTTCCGACATTGCAAAAGATTATTCCCACGTCGGTAGTTTCGCTTACTGGCCATCAGCGTTAGAAAGCAAAAATGGAAGACTACCTTCTAATGACTATGATGCAGAACAATACTACCAGCGTGCCATCGGAGATCCCCAATTTTTTGACCAATATTTGGCTGGCCACCTAACAAAAGGGGTGGTATTCCTAGGCTATAATTTTGGCATCAAAACAGCTGAAGCTAAATCAAAATCGATTGAACAAATGGCACAAGATCATAAAGTCGCCCCTTTCACGAACCAGCACAACCCATCACAGACCGGGAAATCAATCTTCCCGTACTTTTCCCCTGATTCGCCTGTATGCGGAGCATACTGTACCGATTTTCTGAAATTCTTACCAAAAGATTCTCACTCAGATCAATACGAAATGACAGGTGCACCAACGCCCGTTGCTACAGATTTAGACAATTATATTGAAAAACATCCGGGCATGATTGCTGCGAACATTGCGGGACTCGAAACTGAACTTAAGAAAGGGCTGGGCGTCCCTGATACTTTCATTTTGGTTCTGATGCATGCCAATCTTGTTTCTTTCATTCCCTCGTTAAAGAAGAGCTTCCCCAATGCGCTCATCTACCAAAAATATCCTCATTACCGTGCTTTTACTACTGGTTATGAAGACTTTCCAGCCATGATGAAGAAACCCGTTCAGGAACTCACCACCAGCATTACCAATTACATCAAGGATCTGCCAGAAGATGCACTATAATTAATTAAGCAACTGTCAGAGGTGCCCCCATGTCCATCGTTATCGCATTAAGTGACCCGCATAGTCAGCTTGCTACCTTGCCCCGACTGCGCGAGGTACAGCTCATGTACCCCGAAGCAGTCACGGTATTTCTTGGCGACTACATCGATTGCTATGGCCCTAACCACGGACTGACCCTGCTGACTCAGATCCGCGCGATGCAGGCACATGATCCGGCGCACACCATTGTACTGCTGGGCAATCATGAACAAGGCCTACTCGACTACCTGGCATCACCGACGCAATCGGCTTGGCTTGACTACGGCGGAAAAGAGACGTTACGTGCGGCGACGCGTGACTGGACAACAGACAAAGGTCCACAATTTGCTCGCCAGCTACTTCTAAACCACCAGCCCGAATTGATTGCTTGGCTACGCCAGTTACCCCTTTCTTACACACTCGGCAAGCTCAGCTTTGTGCATGCCGGGTTAGACCTAACGTTGCCCCATCCGCTTCAAGACACAAGCCGCCACGATCAACTATGGCTCGATGCCAAATACTGGTACGTGCCAGCGCACTGGGGGCTCTTCGCTCACAACCCGCTAGCTTTCAGTGTCGTCACAGGACACACGCCAACCGCCCGTATCACGGGGCGGTATGCCGGTAACGTGCATCCCGCCAAGACTGAATCTGAGCGCAATGCCATCTATGCTGTTCAGTATCCCAACGAAATGCCGAGATATTTCATCGACGGCGGGGTGGGCAGCGGCCAGCCGCACACCAAGCTGGGTAATATCGCCGTGTTCGATAGTGAGACTGGGATGCTAATCGATGCCTACGAAGATTAACGAAAATACGCGTGCAGCCAAACGACTGCACGCGTATTTTGGTTAACTGGGCAAAAGAAACCCAATCTGTTTTTCACGAGTCGTCGCCGCTGTCGGTGCGACAAAATCCGCCGCACGCAGCGTCTGTAACTCTCGGTCACTCGGCTCATGGCCCAGGTTCATCAGCCGTTCGCCTTGGCGCAACAAGGCTGTTTCAATCAAGCTGCGTACCGTGCGGCCGTTGCCAAAGTTGGCCGGATCAT
Source organism: Lacticaseibacillus nasuensis JCM 17158 (assembly GCF_001434705.1). Lineage (GTDB taxonomy): Bacteria > Bacillota > Bacilli > Lactobacillales > Lactobacillaceae > Lacticaseibacillus > Lacticaseibacillus nasuensis. The sequence goes on along the minus strand of NZ_AZDJ01000016.1, from coordinate 28,944 downwards.
TGCGCCGGGTCGCCGCCACCAACGCGGCCAACTTGGCCTTGGCTCCTGTGCCGAGGCGGAGCCGTCGCTGTTTGAGCATGAGCGTCGCGATTTGCATCAACTCATCATTGGTGTAATCCGGGAACTGAATCTGGAACGGGATCCGGCTGCGCAAGCCCGGATTCTGGTCGAGAAACGCCTGCATCGGTTGCGGGTACCCAGCGAAGATCACAACCACATCATCGCGATGATTCTCCATTTCCTGCACAATGGTCGTAATGGCCTCGGCCCCAAAAGAACCAGCGCCTCCATCCAGCAACGAATAGGCCTCATCGATAAACAGCACGGACCCTGCCGCTTGTTGGAACCGGCGCTTAACCAACGGCGCCGTGCCGCCGACGAACGGGCTGACCAGGTCGGATCGCCCCAGCTCGATTAAGTCCCCCACCCGCAGGATTTGGTTATCTTTCAAGATTTGGGCGATGAGTCGGGCTACCGTTGTTTTGGCCGTGCCGGGGTTGCCGGTGAAAACCATGTGCAGGCTGGGCTTTTCTTCACTCAGCTGACGCTGTTCACGTAGCCGCTGGACCTGATAATTCTGGATGACCGAGCGCACGAGGCGCTTGACGGAGTTCAGCCCAATCAAGCTGTTCAGCTCGGCATACGCGACCCCGCCTTGATGCGGCAGCGTCGGCGTCACCGCTTCGACCGCCGCGTACTCGGGATGACGTTCCCGGCGGATTTGTTGGCCCTGCCAGCGTAACACGTGCTGCTTCACCGTTTCTATGGTAACGGGATACTTCAGCTTCTTCAGCGTATCCGTCAGTTCCGCATCCACGGTCAAGCCTTGCAGCTTTGCCTCAGCCGCCGCATATTGCAGTACTTCCGTCGGTGTCATCGGCGGCTGAGCAATCGCAATGAACAGTTGCTCCGGTAACAAGTTGGCAATTAATTGCTGGGTGGCCCGGCTCGCAGAAGGCAGATTAAAGATGACCAGTACCCGGTCCGCGTATTCCCGCATGATGGCGGCAAATTTTTGCAACCCGCTGCTGACCGCGATAATTGGGTGATCAAGCTGAATCACGATGGTCCCTCCCACCGCGGCGCGAAACAGGGTCGCCCAGTCTGGCTGGGTGTAATCGTTAAATTCAAAATCGCTCACAATCACGTAGCGTTGTGACTGGAGCCAGCCTTGGGCAAATTTCGCTTGCAGTAGTGGCTCGAGCAGCTTGGTGAGCGCGGTCGCGTCTGCTGCCACCGTGAAATAATCGACGGCTTGTTCCTGCCCCACTGGCTTGCTGGCATACACGCGAGCGAGTTCAGCGCGCAGCTGACCGGTCGCCATTTTGGCTGCTTCCTGCATCACTTCAGGTTGGGTGGCCGGTTGGAACACATGCTCACGATACTGCGGATTACGCCAGCCATAGGTGATGTGCCTGGCGACCGAACCAACGCCAAACCGCGTCCAGCGTCCGCTTTCGGTCAATTGCCACGTGTATGACAGCTTCACTTGGCCTAGCTCGGTATCCATGGCCATTAAGGTCACTTCGCGGCTATCGATCCGTTCGGCATTCACGCCTAATGCGGTCATGAATTGCGTGATGATTTTGCGTACCGGCACGACATCGCGGCTGACCAACGCAATCCGACACTGCGCTGGGGCCAGCTGTGTCATGGCAAGCTCCCAGCTTTGCCCGGCTTGCTCCGCCAGTTTGCGCTCAATCTTGGCGGCATGGCTCATGGTGTCGTCGCTTTTCGGAAACGGATTGCTCTCGGCCTCATCCGGGTCCTCTTGATAAAACTGCTGGCCAGTCATTAACGTCACATCAATCAGATAATAAAGCATTTAAACTCCCCCTATCTTTGCCGATTACAGTTGGACGTGTGCTTTCACCCACTGCTTCGCTTCGGGACTCAGCGTCACCAGGTGCGTGTATTCCTCGTCCGTGAAATCCCCCAGCGTGGTCCCAGTTAGCAACGCCACCAACGCAGCGGTATCCAACGTTAAGGTGTAGGCCCCCCAGCCGCGCTGAGTGAACGCATCAATTGCGGTCTTATCCGGCAGAATAAATGCCGCATGATCGGCAAACGAGCGCCCATGTCGCTTCGCTTCTTCAAGCTCGGCGTGAATCTCCGGAAAATTCAGCGGCACCCCGCTAGCCCGATACAGCGCAACGACACAATCGAAGGCAACGGTCATCACCGGAGTGTCGGGCTGTGCTTGGGCCACCGTATCGATAATCAACTTTCGCCGGGGCGCTGCTTGAGCTTCGCCCTTCTGCGTCGTGGCTGCCAACAACGCAGCCGGTTTGACGGTTTGTTCGATGAGCGCTAGCACCTGAACCTGCTTATCCATTTCACGACCTCCATTCGGCTTTTTGCGACGCGTGAGACATTTATACCACGGTTCCGGATTTCAGTTGATAAACGTTGTTAACTACTTCTGAGTGGGCGAAATCGGCTGAAAACCGTGTCGCTGTTGAGCTTGGGGAATTATGAGAAATAAATTAAATAACCTGCTGAGACTTTGAGCAGTTGATGCGGCGCCGAATAAATATTTTTTTGGAATTTATTTTGGACTGTATTTGCTAGCAATTTCTGGCATGTCTCCTCAATCATGATTCGAATTCACTCCCCCACCACATCAATCATTGTGAGATAATCGAGGCTGGAGTTTTGTGCTTGAATGAAGCAGAAACCAACCAAACGGAGATGGGGGATAACGATGACCAGCGAACTTGCTTTTGAATCAGAATTAATTGAGCACCTTTGTCATATCGGTGGCACGAAGCAATGGCAATACGAACCAGGTATTAAGAATACTGATCAGCTCTGGGCGAACTTTAAACACATCCTTGAGCAGAACAACCCTCACCTCAGCCAACCCCTGTCGGCACTCGAGTTTGCACAAGTCAAAGCCGAAATCACAAAGCTCAAGACCCCTTATGAGGCCGGGCGCTTCATCTATGGCCTCAATGGTGTTACCCAAGTCGAGGTCAACCTCGACAATGGCGAGCACGTTTACCTCACCGTCTTCGACCAAGACGAGGTCGGCGCAGGCAACACGCGCTACCAAATCGTCAACCAAATCGAACGCCCCGCAGTGTTGGCTGGCCGGCACGATCGCCGATTCGATACGACACTTCTGATCAACGGCTTGCCCATTATTCAGATTGAAGAGAAGAAAGCCGCGCACGACGCTCGCGAGGCGCTCAATCAGATGCAGCAGTACATTGACGAGCAACAATACACCGGCATCTTTGCCACGCTGCAGATTCTCATTGGGATGACGCCGAATAATATCCGCTACATGGCGAATACGCCCGCGGATAAATTCAATACCGCCTTCGCCTTCCAGTGGCAACGCGAGGCCGATAGTACCAACGTGCGTGACTGGCGGGAGTTTGCCAACCTCATGCTAAGCATCCCCATGGCGCACCAAATGGCCACGAACTACATTATCTTGGATGGTACGCGCAACAAGCAGGCCATCAAGGTCATGCGGCCTTACCAGGTTTACGCAACGCGCAACATCATCCGGAAGCTACGCGGCTTTCAGTTTGGCCTGGATCCACAAGAGGCTGGCTATATTTGGCACACCACCGGGTCAGGCAAAACAATCAGTTCGTTCAAGGCCGCTTGGTTGGCCTCTCGCCTCCCTAACGTCGACAAGGTCGTCTTCATGGTCGATCGCGTGGCCTTGACGAACCAGACGGCGGCCAACTATGCCGCCTATGACCCGGGCACTAATGACATGAACAAGGATGGTGTCGTCTCGGACACCGCCAACATCAGCGTGTTGCGCAAGAAACTGCGTGAACCAGGCGGCATCATCGTCACCTCGATTCAAAAGCTCGACCGCCTCACGCAACGTGCCAGTTTCAAGGCACCGGACAAGCACATCGTCTTCATCGTGGACGAGGCTCACCGGTCCACAGCCGGGGAAATGCTGCAACGGATCAAGAAGGCCTTCCCGAAGTCGGCTTGGTTTGGCTATACCGGCACACCAAGCTTCGATGGCATTACCACCGAGCAGCTTTTCGGCAAGCCGCTGCACATCTATACGATTCGTGAGGCCATCGCCGATCGCAACGTCCTCGGTTTCAAAGTGGACTTTGACACCACCTTGAGTGACAAGGCCCTAAAAGACCAATATTTGCCAGAGTTCTACCGAGCCAGCCATCCCGACTGGACCGCCGCCGATATCCGCAACAAGATTAACGGCATGACGGCCGAAGACATGGACGATGCGGTATTGCCCAGCGTCTATGACATGAACGCCCAGCACGTCGAACTCGTGGTGAAAAACATCTTCGAGAAGTGGCGCAACCGGTCGGATGACTACCGGTATGCGGCGTTGTTGACCACGCACGTGGGTGGTGGCAAGGCCTCGACCCCAATGGCCATGATGTACTACCGCGAATTCAAGAAGCAAAACGTATCCCAAAAGCATCCGCTCAAGGTGGCCATCACCTTCTCGCAAAGCACCAACAACCAAGACGAGCAACTGGCAGCTAACCGCTCGTTGCGGGAAGCCATCGAAGACTACAACCAACTCTTCAACGAACACTTCGACGACACCACCGTCAAAGAATACACGGAAAACGTCGTCTCCCGGCTCAACCGCACCATCGATGATGGCAACTACCTTGACTTAGTTATCGTCATCGACCAGCTACTTACCGGCTTCGATGCACCACAACTTAACACCTTGTACGTCGATCGCACACTGCAAGGCGCGAACCTGATTCAGGCCTACTCGCGCACCAACCGTATCGAGAACATGACGCATAAACCCTACGGCCGAATTGTGAATTACCGTTGGCCAGTCCATAGCAAACAACTCATGAACGACGCCTTGCAGGTTTACGCCAACCGCGGTTCTGCCAACCTCCAGCTCGACTTAGTCGGAGACGGGGACGAACCAGGCGTCTTGGCACCGGACTTCGAGGACCTCATTAAAAACGCCCGAGGCGTCGTTAACGACTTGCGCAATACCACCCGGAACTTCACGGACTTACCTGCTAGTGAAAGCAAGCAAGAAGATATGTACAACCTGCTCAAGCGCTACAACGGACTAATCAATCAGCTCAAGCAGGACCAGCATTACGATTACGACCATCCCGAAACGCTATTGAACCAAATCGGGCTAACCAGCGACCAGGAACAAGTTCTGACCGGTAGCCTGGCCAACGACTTGAAGGAACGCATTGCCCAGCGGCGCGGCGTCGATTTCTCGGACCTAACGCTGGAAATGCAGCACGTCGAAGAAGTCCAGGTGAACTACGACTACCTCGATGAGCTGATTGCGCAGTTGGCCAACCAGGTGCACACCGGGGATCACGACGCCGCCGACGCCACGGTCGCCGAGGTCAATAAGGCGGCCGATCAACTGGAAGACCGCAAGTATGCCAAGCAGGTTAAACAAACGGCTAGCGACATCCGTAGCGGTGAAACCACCGCGGGAAGTTATCCGATGCAGGCCAACCAGTCTCGCGCGTTGGTCGCCGGCAATGCCCAGCGCACGCGGCGTCGCGCCATCTCACAGTTTCGCACCAAGTGGGGGTTACTAGACATCAACGTTGAAGCCATGGATGCCATGTTAAGCCGCCACGCCAAGAACGCCGACGACCTCGACATTGACAACACCCTCACCAACCTAATCAACAAGGGCCAGGCGCATTACCGCGACGACGCCGCTGATGAGCAGGTTCAGGCGCTGACTAAGATTAAATACCGGGCCGAAGTCCGCGAAGCCATCAAGCGCTTTGCAGACAGTCTGATCGACAACTATTAGGAGAACAATGAATGACTGAAGAAATCAACGCAAAAGACATCACGAGCCAGCTTTGGGCCATGGCCAACGAACTGCGAGGCAATATGGATGCCTCCGAGTTCCGGAACTACATCTTGGGCTTCATGTTTTACCGATACCTCTCCGAACATCAGGAACAATACCTGGTGAAGAATCACATCGTTGAACCCGCTCCGGGCCAATCCATCAATGATGCCTACCGCCATGACGCCACGGCAGACGACTTAGCCGACTACGAAAGCGAAATGGCCGGCGCGCTAGGCTATGCGATCGACCCCGATTACACCTGGGCGACGATTCGCGACAAGGTCAATAACGACGAGATTCGCCCGTCAGACTATCAGGATATGTTCGATGCTTTCAATCGCAACGCGGCCATCAATCCGTATGCGTCCAGCGACTTCCGCGAAGTGTTCGCCGACGTGAACCTCGGCAACACGCGGCTCGGCAACTCCACCACCACCCGCGCCAAGGCGCTCAACGGTGTGGTGAAGTTAATCGACCAGTTCGACTATAACGACGAATCCGGCCACGACATCATCGGCGACGTGTATGAATACCTCATCGCCGAATTTGCCGGCAACTCGGGTAAGAAGGCTGGCGAATTCTACACGCCGCATGAAGTGTCGGTTGTCTTGTCCAAGCTGGCAACGCTCGATGCCCCTGAGCATGGTCAGTTTACCGTTTACGATCCCGCTATGGGTTCCGGCTCGCTGTTGTTGACGGTTCAAGACCAACTCGTGAACGGCCACGAACCCGGCCGTGTGCAGTTCCACGGGCAGGAGTTGAATACCACCACCTATAACCTTGCCCGCATGAACCTCATGATGCACGGCGTCAGCTATCAGAACATGACGTTACGTAACGGCGATACGCTGGAAGGCGACTGGCCAGATGGTGAAATCAATGGCGTCGATCACCCCCGCAGCTTCGACGCGGTTGTCGCTAATCCGCCCTACTCCGCTAACTGGGATAACAGCGACAGCAAGCTCAAAGATCCCCGCTTTAAGGGCTACGGTAAGCTGGCGCCCAAAACAAAGGCCGACTACGCCTTCGTACTACATGGCCTCTATCACCTGAATGCTGGCGGCACTATGGCCATCGTCCTCCCTCATGGCGTCTTATTCCGCGGCGCGGCGGAAGGCACGATTCGCCAAGCAATCATCGAGAATAACTACCTCGATGCCGTCATCGGCATGCCGGCAGGCCTGTTCTACTCCACCTCGATTCCAACCGTCGTCCTCGTCTTCAAGAAGAACCGCACGACTAAGGACATCTTCTTCATCGATGCCTCTAGCGACTTCGAAAAGGGTAAGAAGCAAAACAAACTCCGCCGAGCCGACATCGACAAGATCATCACTACTTATCAAGCGCGGCAAGACGTCGATAAGTATGCGCACGTGGCGACGCTTGATGAGATCAAGGAGAACGAGTATAACCTCAACATCCCCCGCTATGTTGATACCTTTGAGGAAGAGGCGCCGATTGACATTGCAGACGTTAAGCGACAGATTGCAGACGTCGACAAACAGCTAGCAGAACTTGAGAAACAGTTTGCCGAAATGGAGTCGCAGCTAGTGGAGACAAAACGCGATGGCGAATAATAAACAGAAGATAATGGTCCCTGAACTGCGATTTAAAGGGTTTCATGATGATTGGGTACAACGGAAGCTGTCTAACCTTGCAAAATTTGGAAAGGGTACGGGATTTTCAAAATCAGATTTGACTGAAGCTGGTAGCCCCATAATTCTGTACGGAAGCATGTACACTAATTATCGAACGGTTATAGATCGAGCTACTACATATGTTGATCCTGAATCTGAGGGACTAGAAAGTACAGGTGGAGAAGTTATTGTCCCCGCATCAGGAGAGACTGCACTCGATATTTCTAGAGCTTCTGTAGTCACAAGATCTGGCATCCTTTTAGGGGGAGATCTTAACGTTATATACCCAGATAAGAATGTGGACCCGGAATTTTTAGCGTTGACAGTCTCCAATGGACGACAAAAAGCGGAAATGGTGAAAAGAGCTCAAGGCGGATCAATAGTCCACCTTCATAACGGGGACTTGAAGCAAATTACGTTAACTTATCCCTCTTTAACTGAACAACGTAAGATTTCTGGCCTAGTGTCATGTTGTGATAGTATTCTCACTCTTCAACAAGAAAAGCTTGATCTGTTAAAGCAGTTAAAGCGGGGATACCTGCAAAAACTCTTCCCGGTGGGGAGCGCCAAGCAACCTGAATTAAGGTTTGCTGATTTTGACGGGGATTGGGTGCAGCACAAACTTGGAGATGTTGCAGATTTTATTAACGGTAGAGCGTATAAACAGGATGAGTTATTAGATTCAGGAAAGTATCCGGTCCTAAGAGTTGGGAACTTTAATACCAATGATCAATGGTATTATTCCGATTTGGAACTTCCTGTTAAGAATTATGCTGATAAAGGTGATCTTCTCTATACTTGGGCCACCGCTTTCGGGCCTCATATTTGGCAAGGGCCAAGAGTGATCTATCACTATCATATCTGGAAGGTGGAACTTTCTAACCTAATCACGAAAGATTTTGCGGTACAGATTCTGCAGGCCGATCAGTCCCAAATGACTAATAGTTTGAATGGTTCAACCATGGTTCACATTACGAAAGCGACTATGGAAGGAAAGGTTATAGCCCTACCGTCAGTGGACGAACAAAACTGCATTTCTAGGTTCCTAACTAACCTTGACGATACTATTGCACTTCAACAACACAAGCTAGACGCGCTAACCCAGCTAAAACAAGCATACTTACAAAAACTATTCGTATAACCCCAGATCCTCCTCAATAATGTACACGGCGTTAGCCAATACAATTGAGGAGGATTTTAACTATGCCAAGGACCAGATCAACGCAACTTTTCTACCACTACTTCGACACATGGATTCAGGACTACAAGGTAAATGCGGTGCGCCCCGTCACACTCGAGAAATATGCACTCTCGCTCAGGTGGGTAACCAAGCTCGCGCCAGACTTGCGCCTCTGTGACATTACGCGGCGCTCCTACCAACAGTTGATTAATGCGTATGCCGTTGAACACGAACGCCAGACTGTGATGGATTTCCATCATCAAATCAAGGGAGCGGTGCTAGACGCACTGGACGAGGGACTAATTAAACAGAATCCCACGCGGAAGATTGTCATCAAGGGGCGGCATCCCCGTGAGAAGCACCCGAAGTTTCTCAATCAATCCGACGTTCAGCAACTCATTAAGCAACTCAGACTAGAGCCGGGAATCAACTGGGACTGGATGCTGCTTCTAGTTGTCAAAACGGGATTACGGTTTGGTGAAGCACTCGGTTTGACCCCACAGGATTTTGATTTTCTTCATCAGCAACTCACGGTGAATAAAACATGGAATTACCGCAGCCCAACCGGTGGATTCCAGCCAACCAAGAATCCGTCCTCTGTGCGTAAAGTACAGATTGACTGGCAAATCGGGATGCAGTTTTCTCAGTTGATTAAGGATCTGCCAGTTGACGAGCCCATTTTCGTCCACGGCCGTGTATATAACTCAACGGCTAATAAGCTGTTGAAGCGCCGGTGCGAGGCCGCCGGGATCCCAATCATCACGGTACACGGGTTGCGGCATACTCACGCGTCGCTTCTGCTATATGGTGGCGTGTCGATTGCAAGTGTTGCCCGTAGACTCGGGCACGCTAATATGGCAACAACGCAGGATACCTACCTGCATATCATTCGGGAGCTAGAAGCGAAGGACGGCGAGAAGATTATGCGCGAAATGTCCCTGCTTGTATGATGAAAATCGGCACCGTCCCAAGTTCTAGGACGGTGCCGATTTATGATTATACGAAGAGCTTCTGTAGAAAGGCTTGCTTTAGAGATTGTAGTGACTCTAGTTTGCCTTGTTGAAGAGCGACAGTGGCAGATAAACTCGATAAAAAGTCACTAACCTTATGCTGTTCTTCGACACTAGGTACCATGATTGTCAAAGTGAGAATATCACTCTGTTTAATCATCTTCTGTGCGGATCCCGAAACCCTTTTAATGATCTCAGATCGCGTGCTGCCCGTATTAATTTGAGCTGATAAAAATTTTGAATCAACTGTAGGACTGTGCAATACGAATGTACAATTTCCAGCAACATAGGCTCCTGAATCTGGAATAACCGCAGTTATACCGATGACATCACCATGGCCAATATCACGTGTAGGCATTATTAAATCGCCTAAACTGAGTGAGTCAACCTCACTATTAGTCTTATCGGTAACCTTCAAGACGCCGTTAGGTAAAACAGAGCCCATAGTTACATTAAAAAAACGTCCATTCTGTACACTGGGTAAGTTCTTGCCAGATGATAATTTAGTTACATCCTCAAGCTTACGCTGTTCCCAATCTCCGTCAAAACCAGCAAACCTTAATTCAGGCTGCTTGGCGTTCCCCACCGGGAAGAGTTTTTGCAGGTATCCCCGCTTCAACTGCTTTAACAGATCAAGCTTTTCTTGTTGAAGAACAATAGTGTCAGCAATATTCGCTAATAATCTGTCAATTTGCTGTATTTCATCGAAAGATGGAAAATTAAATTTCATCTTGGAAATCTGCTGAAAATTCAATCCTTCTCGTCCACCGCCAGCTTGGTTCAGTTGAATCTGCCTTTGACCCCGCAATGAACTTAACTGCATTTGCAGGAATTGAGCATTCTTGTTATTCCTCAGACGAATAATGCACACGTGCTGGTTGACATTGGCTATAGCGTCAATATTATAGACAGCACTTCTCCCGATTGATGCTCCTGTAATGTTAAGCAATACATCGCCTAGTCTAACTTCCGTAGATTCCATTTCTTTGTTCATTTCTGGCGAAATATAGGCAACGTCGTTTAGGAGAATGTGGTCGTTGGCAATATTTTGTGAGCGAATGAAAATGATGCCTGAGTTGTGATATACACTACTGCCGCCGCGTGGAGTCTTACCACTCCCAATTTTTGTTGTGATAGCTCCAAGTTTGCGTTGTACCCAATCTTTGTCACATACCCTTCAGCACTCAAAATATGCTACACTCCAACTAGATTACATTCTTCTGGAGGCCAATAATGTCACTGGGTTCATTTGATTTCCGCACGATGCCTAAAACCGAGAAAACCGGTATGCCCGACTCACAAACGTTGCTGAATTTAGTTCTGACCACCCTCTACAATCATCAAAATTCTCCCATTGGCGGTGGCATAGTTCTGGCCCAAGCAGTCGCCGATCAGATAAATCACGCACCGCAAGATCTGCTTACGCAGCGATACACTGACGACGATGGGCATTCAGGTAACCAAATATTCAAGACAGTTTGCAGTGGTGCAATCAGTAAGCTGCGCGTTGCGGGATATACTCAGAAAGGTAAATCGGGCTGGCAACTCACTCCAGCAGGCAAACAATTATGGGAAGAGCATAACGGACAGGTCCCCGTTACTGCAATCAATCACTCCCCTGCATATATTAAATACAGAGCCCAACAAGCGGCCCAGCGCGCATCGAAACGATCAGAACAACAAATGGCAGCCTTGCGCGCTCAAAAAACCGAACCGGGTAATGACGTGACCGACCCTGAAAGTTCTCGCCAAACAATCGTAGAAGCTTTCACGAGCCAGTGGCGAGACGATTTGCTCAGCTCACTCAAGCACATGAATGCCTATGCGTTTGAACGCTTCTGCCAAGAACTGATTACACAGATGGGCGTCGAATTTGAGCCTTCCGATGCAGATAAAAAAGCTAGAGACGGTGGAATCGATGGTTTAGGCTACATCCGTACTGAGGACTTCCGCACGCAAAAAGTAGTTATCCAGGCCAAGCGGTGGCAAGGTAGCGTGCCCGGGCCGGAGATTAGCAACTTCCGCGGCGTCATCTCCGACAAAGGAGCAGATTACGGCATCTTCATCACGACCTCGTCGTTCACCAGTGATGCCAAGAAGCGTGCGCATGGTACCGCCGGCCGTCCCATCACACTAATCGACGGCGAGGGCATTGCTGACCTCGTCGCCAAATACGAGTTACATGTGCAACCAGTCACTACCTATGTCCTTAGCGATTACTACGAGCAAGAATAGCGGTATCACGCTGCTTAATGCGGTAGCTCTTAGCTAAAGCGGGTCCATACTCTCCGGGTTAATTTCCTTTAACCCAGAAAGTGCGGACCCGTTTTTGCATCCCCTCCCCCTTGATTTTACCAAACACACGTTCGTATAATAGACGTACAAGTTATGACCAAGGGGGAATCCAAGATGGCTGATTCGTTAGTCGAAAACAATGTGCCGCGGGAGCTGTGGCTGTATCCGGACCGCGGCATGATGAAATGGATGGGGTGGCTGCTGTCCGACCACTCCGCCTACCTTGAAGAGGCCGCCAAGTCGGAGAAGCCGCAACAGCCGCTAAGCGAAATGACCTTCGCCGATATCAACGAGACGCTGCAGACGGCTTGGGAGCAGTCGCAGTCCGTGGCCGTGCAGCTATCAGCGCTGTACAACGACCAGTACCTGCCGCTGATTGAAGGCGCCGTGGTGGGGCTGGTGGACGGACAGGTGTACCTGCAGCCCAAGTCCGGCCGGCCGCGGATGCTGGCGGTGGCGGACATCCGCCACGTCGAGCCGCTAGACACGACGAAGTGGTGGGACCAATGAGCACGCCGCTGGATGATCCGCGCCGCCTGCCGAGCCACGACATCATGTGCATCGACTGCAAATCGTTTTACGCCAGCGTCGAGGCGATTCGGCGCAGCGAGTATCCGCTGGCCGCGAAGAATGCGGTGCTGAGCCGCGCGGAGTCTGCCGGTGGGCTGGTGCTGGCGGGATCGCCGCTGGCCAAGGCTAACTATGGCGTGCGGCTGGGTACGCGCAAGTTCGAGCTGCGCCCGGACATGGATGTGCAGGTGGTGCCGCCGCACATGGCCGACTACATCAAGATTAATTACCAGATCAATGAGATCTACCGCCAGTTCACTGACGACTTGCACTGGTACGTGTACTCCATCGACGAGAGCTTCATCGACGTCACCCACTCGCACAGCCTGTTTGGCTCCAACGCGGAGATCGCCTCGCGCATCCAAGACAAGGTGTTCCAGGCCACCGGCATCATCACCACCGTCGGCATCGGCCAGAACCCGCTGCTGGCCAAGCTGGCGCTGGACAACGAGGCGAAGAAGCAGGCACCGTGGCAGGCGACCTGGACGTACGACCGGGTGCCGGAGACGATTTGGAAAATTAATGAACTGACCGATTTTTGGTCGATTGGCAGCCGCACCGCCATTAAGCTCCACAACATGGGGATTTACACGTTGTACGACGTCGCCCACACCCCGCTGGCGCGCCTGAAGAAAAAGTTCGGCGTGCTGGGCGAGGCCATGTACTATCACGCCTGGGGCATCGACTACTCGCTGCTGGAGCGCCGCTATGTGCCGCGCGAGGACAACAAGGGCTATGGCAACAGTCAGGTGCTGATGCGCGACTACACGACGCTTGAGGACTGCGAGACGGTGCTCAGCGAAATCGCCGACCAGGTGGCCACGCGGTTGCGCAAGCATGAGGTGCAAGGCGAGGTCGTCGGCATCTCCGTCGGCTTTGCCGAGCCCGACGCCAGCGGCCAGACGCACTGGGGCGCGCAGGTGCACATCGACCCGACCAACCGCACCGACGACTTGATCCGCGCGGTGAAGTACCTTTTCGAGTCAAAATGGCAAGGCGATGCCCTGCGCAACGTCGGCGTGCGGGTCAACAAGATCAGCCACCCCAGCAGCTTCCAGCTGTCCTTGTTCGAGCCGAGCCAGCGCGAACAGGCCAATGGGCGCCTGGAGCACGCCATTGACCAGATTCGCAGCCGCTACGGGTACAAGGCCATCGTGCGCGGCAGCAGCAAAACCGCCGGCGGCACGGCCATCGACCGGGCCGGCATGATTGGCGGCCACCAAGCGTAGTGAGGAGGTTTTTACATGATTCAGGAATCACGCACCTTAATCGAGAATTTTGACCGCTTATTCAAACGCCAATACGGCTGGCGGTACAAGATTCTGATCGTCGATAACCATTTTTATCACTGCTACAGCTTCTTCATCGACTACTATAAGCACGGGCAAAAGCTGCACTACTCCGACGACTTGTTGGAGATTCCGCACGACCCGGTGCTGTACCGCCGCGTGCTCGCCGACCTCAAGGCGCACACCAACCTCAGCATCGAATACCGCGACACCCACCACCTCGTCCACCCCGGCACCGACATCACCTTCGACGCCAGCCACGGCCACGCCTTTTCCACCAGCTACCGCCCGGAAGACTAACTACTCTTGCAAAAGCCGCCGCACCGACTGGGCCAGCTTCTGGCGATACGGCACTGGCACTTCGAACAGGCGCATATCGTCACGAAACGCGTCGACCTTGCGCGCGATTTCCGCTGGGGTCGACTGCCCGGCCAGGCTTTGCGCGCCCATTTTGCTCACGGGCACGGTGGCGGTCACGGCTTGGCCGGCGCCGGGCTTCAAGATTTCTCGTTGAGCCGGCCAAGTCGTGGCGCTCAAGGCGCGCGCGTAGTTGAACCGGGCGCGCACCAGGGGCTGGGACAAGCGCACCTGGCCGGTGTAGTCGCAGGCTAAGATGCACGTGCCGCCGGTGAACTTTAGGGTCACCGCCATGGTTTGTGGGTGGTCGTCACTGAACGTCACCTGCTGGAAGAACCGGGCGTTCACCAGGATGTTGGGGCGGTGGTTGTCGCCGGCACAGCCGATCAGCAAGGCGCCGCCCAGCGCGATGGTCTCCGGGGGCTTGTTGCTGCCGGTTTGGGCCTGGTACTGCGCGGTGGCAGCGGCTGTTAACGCGGCGTTGCCTTTCAAGTGAAACTCAGCGTCGTGCAGCGCTTGCCACAGGGTCGGCTCCTTCACCTCGACGCGATACGGCCCGATGTGGTAATCCACGATGATGGTGCTTTTCTCCTCTGGCACGGGCACCACCGCCAGCAGGCCTTGCCCACCCGAGGCGAACACGCTAGGTAACGAGCGCCGCGGCAGCTTGGGCCAAGCGGCCAACAGATCCAGCGACGACAAGGCGGTGCGGCGATGCGGTGGCAGGGCAGTCACGGTCAGCGTTAATTTCATGAGTTGCCTCCTTTGGAAAAATTCGGGAGATAATCAACTTACTTAAGATATACACGCCGTTTGCCCTTGAGGCAAGAAATCTGGTGAGCAGCCGGGGTGGTACACTAATGACAAAGAAAGCAGGTTAATCATGACAAGTCTTCAAGCCAGTATTTTTCACAACCGCCAACCAGACGCCGACCAGCTCAAGGCGTATGGCTTCACCAAGCAAGCCGGCGCGTGGCACTACACCCAGGAATTGGTGCCGGGCTTTGAGCTGCAGGTCACCATTAAGGGCGACACCATCACCACGCCGGTAATCGACCGCGAGTCGGGGCTGCCGTATGTCCTCCACCTCGACTTGGCCAACTCCGGCATGTTCGTCGGCCAGGTCCGCGGCGCGTATGTCGCCGCGCTTAAGGGCATCGCCGCCAAATGCTTCACGCCTACCATGTTTGCCGGCGGCCAGATGCAGCAGGTGCTGGCGGCGGTGGCCGACCAGTATGGCGACCAACCCGAGTACCTGTGGGCCAAGTTCCCCAACAACGCCATCTTGCGCCGCCAGGACAACCGCAAGTGGTACGCGCTGCTGGTCAAGGTCAGCGCCGATAAGGTCGGCCTTGCCGGCAGCGACCTCGTCGACTTGCTGGTGCTGCGCGCCGAGCCGGCCACGATTCAGGCGCAACTCGCCGCCGGCACCGCCTTGCCCGCCTACCACATGAACAAGCAGCACTGGCTGTCCTACCGGCTGGATAACGGGCTTAAGCTGACCGACTTGATGGCCGCCGTGGCTGAAAGTCGCAAGCTCGCGCACTAACAGGCTGCGAAAACAGGCGGTTTGGACCCGACCGGTAGCCTAGCAACTAAAAAAGCGGCCGGCTTACGCCGACCGCCCAATCCGTTTACTGTAATGCCCCGATCTTGCTGGCCTGGGTCAACCAGCCTTGGCGCTTGGCGTCAGAGCTCTTTTTCACCATGGTGCAGCTCAGCCACTTCACGTGCTTGAGGCCCATCTTGACGAAGGTGCCGCGCACCAGGGCGCGCTGAACCGCGTTGCCGAAGACCCAGCGGTACAGCGGCTTCGGCGTGTTCATCGTGGTCATGATGGTGGTGGACTGCAACTTCGGCAGGTTCGACGCCATACCCGTGCCGCCCTTGGTGTAGTTGAAAGTTTCGCCAGGAAAAACGACCTTGTCGATGAAGCCCTTCATCATCGCCGGCATCAGCTCCCACCAAATCGGGAACACGAGAATCAAGTGGTCGGCGGCCTTCACGCGGCCGATATAATCCAGCGCCTGTGGGTCTTGCGCCTTGTGCTTCAAGAAGCCGATCAAGTCGGCGCTGTGCATCACGGGATCGAACCCGTCTGCTTCCAAATCGATTACATCAACGGTGTTGCCTGCCTGTTCCGCGCCGGTCTTCGCTGCGACCATGAGCGCGTGGCAAAAACTGCCTTCATAAGGGTGACTCGTCACGATAACTGTATGTGCCATATCCTAACCTCCTAGGTTTGATGAAGTTAGTATATGGCCCGCCTGCCCCCGCCGCATTAACCTTTGTTAAGCGGTGGGGATTTTTTTAACCGGGCGCGAATCCGCGACAAGGACACCGGCGTGATGCCCAGGTACGACGCCAACTCGTAGTTCGGCACCCGCGCCACCAACGCCGGCTGCGTCGCCAGCAGCGTACAATAGCGGCGTTCCGGGGATTCCTCGATGCGATTGAGAAAATACTGGGTGTAGTCGATGAACCGGTGGCAGATATAGTCCGTGAACACCGCCATCAACGCCGGTTGCTCGGCCAACATCTGCCGCAACGCCGGTTCCGCCACCGCGATGACCGTGGTGGGTTCGATCGCGGTCAGCGAGAACTGGCTCGGCCGCACCAGGTAGAAGCTTTCAAACGATGACACCACCTGGCCTTCAAAGAAGAACTGCACGGTGATGTCGCGGCCATCGTCGTTGTGCCACAGCCGCACCGCACCTTGTTCGAGCACGAACAGGTGCGTCGCCACGTCCCCTTCGCACAACAGGTCCGTACCCGCGGCGAAAGTTTGGTGGTGGCCGATTCCCTTAAGCTGATCCAAATAGTCGATAAGTGACATCAGGGGCCTCCTGTCAGCGATTTCATTATGCCTATCATACCACGCGCCGCCACCCCTGAAGCCGCCGGTGGCTTGGGGGTATACTGGTCATGGAGGTGCGGCCATGACAATCGGTGAAATCGGGATCTTGGTGTTAACGGGAATTGGTGGCGGCTTGTTGTCGTCGATGGCGGGCATGGCGTCGCTCATCGTCTATCCCGTCTTGTTGGCGCTCGGCGTGTCGCCGGTATCGGCCAACGTCACCAACACCGCCGCGATGATTTTCACCGGCGTCGGCTCCGGCTTGGCCTCGACCCGGGAGCTCAGGGCCAACCGCCGCTTGATGGTGGCCGTCACCGGTTATGCGGTGGCCGGCGGCATTCTCGGCGCGATTCTCCTAGCCGTGGCGCCGGGCAGCACCTTTGAGCGCGTGGTGCCGTTTTTGATTGCCATCGCCGGTGGGCTCATGTTGTGGTCGGCGCGCACCAGTCCCGTTCGAGGCGCCAAGGGCCACGTCGTCACCGGCTGGCGGCTGGTCGGGCGCAACGCCGTGGTGCTGTTGGTGGGCCTATACATCGGCTACTTCGGTGCGGCGGCGGGCATCGTGATGCTGGCGATTCTGTCGCTGACGCTGCCCGTGAGCTTTGCCGTGGCCAACGCGTTGAAAAACTTCGCCACCTTGCTGACCAACATCGTGGCCCTGGTGATTTACGCCTTCACCACCAAGGTCTACTGGCTCATGGTCTTGCCGCTGGGCGTCGGCATGTTTATCGGCGGCTACCTCGGTCCGCTGGTCGTCCGCCACGTCCCGCAGCGCGCGCTGCGCATCGGCGTCGGCATCGCCGCCTTTGGGCTAGCGGCATACTTCTTTTGGACCGCGTACCTCGAGTAACGCGGGTACCATAAAACGCCAAGCCCACGGGCTTGGCGTTTTGTGATTACTGAACAGTAATCGTGGTGCTGGTTTCTCCGAGTGCAGACGCCACCGTCAGCGTCAGCGAGCCCGGTGCGCTGGCCCGTACGATGGCCAAGGCCCGGCCATAATACGTGGTGCAGGAACCGGTGATAAACGGCTGCTCAACATCCGGCTTGGCGCTGCCTAATGCTAACAACTCACCGTTGGTTACCTTGCCTGTCACTTCAACATCGTGATTCATTTCCACGGTGCCGGCATCATCAGCCACGGTAATCGGGACGTAAGCAATGTCGCCGACGCGCAACTGGGTATGTTCAGGCAATAGCGTGACGCCTAGCTGCGGCGCCGCAGAGGTCAGCGTGGTCTCGCCAGTGGCTTGACCAGTGGCGGCATAAGCAGTAGCGGTCAACGTGCCGGGTTGGTAGGCCACGGTAAAGCGAGCTAAGTCGTGGTGCGGCCGCTTGGTGCCCACCAGTTGACCGTTCAGGCGCAACTCGATTTTAGCCGCCTCACTGTATACCTCAACGGTCGCCTTGGCCCCCGCACAGCCGGCCCAGGACCAGCTTGGCTCAGCATTGGTGCCACGCCAAGCCGTCTTGTACAGCTTCTCCCCAGAGTGGTTAAGCGGCCGCACGCCGATGTACGGCTTGGTGGCCAGGTGCCACACCGCCCGGGCAAAGCCCAGCTCGGCGCCAGCATGGCCGGTGATATCGAAGACCCCACTGCCGGACGTCAAGCCGGGATAAGCCGATACGCTGAAGTGCGGCTGGTCGCTATAGCCCCACGCCCCGAGGCCGACCTCGCCGAGATAATCCCAGGCGGTCCACATGAAGTCCCCAATGAGTTGTGGGTACTGTTCGACGAGCTGCCAGTTCTTCCAGAGGTCAGATGGAAAAGTTTCACTACCAAAGATGACGCGCTGTGGATGTAACTTGGCATCGCGCGAATAACGACCCCGCCCGTAATTGTAACCGGCAATGTCCAGCTCATCGGCAATCGGCGTAATCAACCGGTCGGCTTTTTTACTGTTGGCACTCTGATTCATGACCGGCCCAATCACGTTGGCCATGGCGTTGAACGCCGCACTGCCCATCGCGGAATCACTTTGTTGGTCAGTGCTCTGGTTAAACACGCTCTTGCCCTTGTGCTGCATTTGCAAGATCATCAGGTTGAGCCCTGCGGTTACCGGCCGAGTCGCGTCTTGCCGATGGACTGCGGCGACTAACTGCTTGACTAGCGGGAAGCCCTCTGGCGTGGCCGGTTCCCCGACCTCGTTACCGATTGAATACATGATGACCGCCGGGTGGTTATAATCCTTGTTAACCATTTGCCGAATATCGTCTTGGTAGTGGTCCCGCCAATCCTTGGCGTAATCGTGAGGATTCTTTGGGATAAACCACATGTCCCACAACTCGTCGAGCACCAGCATCCCCAAGCGGTCACACGCCTCCAGCGCCGCCCGGGACAGCGGGTTGTGCGCCGAGCGCACGGCGTTGAAGCCCGCTTCCTTTAGCAACTTGATCCGGCGATACTCGCTTTCGGCGAAGGTGGCTGCCCCAAGCAAGCCCTGCGAGTGGTGCAAGCACCCGCCACGTAACAATACCGACTCGCCGTTAAGCTTAAATCCTTCGGCCCCCCAGCTAATTTGGCGGATGCCAAAGGTGGTCGTCGCCGTATCGACCACCGCGCCTGCCTGATACGTTTGAACCACGCAACGATAGCATTGGGGGTGCGCCGGCGCCCAGAGTTGTGCAGTTGGTAGCGTCAAGGTCGCATCGGTACCGGTCGCCGTCGCGAGCACTGTCTCCCCATCGAGCACCGTCACCCGCACCTCATCAGCTTCGCCATGAATGCTAGTGGTGAAGCGAATCTCTTTGGTGGCCGCGGCCACCGTTTGGACCCGCACGCCATCCGGCCGGATATAGCCACTGGCTGGCCCCACCATCAACCATACTGGCCGGTAAATGCCAGCACCAGTGTACCAGCGACTATCAGGTTGCTCGCTATCATCAACAGCCACCCGCAGCGTATTGGTCTCGCCATAGTTCAGCGCGCGATCGAGGCTCACGACAAACTGCGTGTAGCCGTATCGGTGAGAGCCAATCAATTGGTCATTGAGGTAGACGCTGGCGTTTTTATAGACGCCTTCAAACTTCACCACCACGTGTTGGTCCTGCCAACTCGCCGGGGCCATAAATTCGTGCTGATAGGTAAACTGACCACCAGGGTAATAGGCCTGTTGGGCTGCGCTGTGCCCACTGACGGTCGTGCGCGCAAGCATTAACTTCGCATCATGGGGTAAGGTCACCTGCTGGCTTTCCCCACTGGCATCATCGCGAAACTGCCAATCATTGTTCCAACTTTGTGCTTTCATCGTTGAGTCCCACCCTTTCTCAGCGCTTCATCTCGAGCCAATAAAACGCTTACTTACAGACTGATGGTACAGTCACTCAGGTGGATTAATCGTGTAATCATTGGAAAAATGTCGTTATTTTTGGTAAACTTTGGCCGACTGGAGGAAGTCATCATGCGATCAAGCGACTCGACGCCATGGCAAGTGACCGATTATCAACTGCTAAACCTAGCGGACCAACAAGTGCACCTGCCCTACGCCTTGGAGGACCAGTTTTACCGCACCATCCAAAGCGGTGACCCGCAACTCGTGAGCAAACTGTTTGCAAAGTTAGCCCCTACCCAAACGAGCCACGTGGGCACATTCGCCAAGAGCCCCCTAAAACAATCTGAGTACAGTGCCGTCATCGGGGTCGTCATCATTTCACGCGCAGCGATTCAAGCCGGGGTGGCAGATAGCGTCGCCTATGACTTAAGCGACCTTTACCTCCAACAGATTTCCGAAACCGCGACGCAGACCAACTACGCCCAAGTAATCAGTGCCGCGATTGAAGCCTATTGCCGGCTTATTCGACAAGCCCAACAGGCTCCGCTACAGAACCACTACATCAAGGTGGTCAAGGCGTATATCTATCACCACCTCAACGAGAAACTGACGCTGGCCAAGCTCGCAACGCAGGCTCACCTCAATCCCAGCTACCTGTCAGAGATTTTTCATCAAGCGACCGGCCAGACCCTCACTCAGTTCATCACGGCCGAGCGCCTCCACGCCGCCCAGTACCTCCTGCAATACAGCACCGACAGTGTCGCGGATGTCGCCAGTCAGCTTGGCTTCGGGACCACCAGCTACTTCATTGCGACGTTCAAACGCCAAACCCACCTTACCCCGCTGGCCTACCGCAGGCACCTTACGGAATAATGCAAGCAAGTCGACGAGCAAGTGCCGGTTGGTCTGGCTTGGGCACGCGGCCTACCGCGGTGCCGTGGCCAGGTACGCCACATTCGTGCTGATTGTCGGCTGGTGTAGCTGGAAGAACAAGTCACAGGCTTGCTCCGGTGTGATGCTGGGCTCATTCAGCCACCGCGCCACGAACCCCGCTACCGCCCAGGCCATGTACGCCACGTTCAGGCGGTTGACCGCCGTGTCGGCGACCTGGGACAAGCCGCGGTCGCCTGCTAGCACCTGCTGGACGATGACGTCGACGAGTTGCTTTTGGAAGGCGCCATCGTCTTTGGCCAGCAAAATGGTTAAGGCTGCGCGCTGCGTGTCCACCGCAGTGATGATGTGTTGCACGTACAGCCGCACCTGGTCGCCCTTGATCTCGGCCAGCGTTTCTCCGGTCGGGCGAAACGCCGCACCGATCCCCGCAAGAATCTGGGCGATGACGCCGGTGCGCAAGGCCTCGAGGCTGTCGTAATGCTGATAAAAGGTGTTCCGCGCGCACTGCGCCTGCTGGCACAGCTGGCTGACGGTGATGCTGCCACAGTCTTCTGTTGCCAGTAAGGCCAGGAACGCCTGCTTCAAATTAGCCTCGGTTTTGACGTAACGCAAATCATTTTTATTCATGCGATTTTTCCCTCTTACCGGACAGTATAGCAGGCAATTGCCACTTAACGGACAATTGACTCGTTTTTGCCAGTTGAAGGTGATTGGGCCACACGGTATCGTGAAGTTAACTAATGAAAAGTGAGGAAAATCGCATGAATCGTATCGCTTCTATTCTCGGCATCAAGTACCCGTTCATTCAAGGCGCCATGTCCTGGCTGACCGACGCCAAGTTCGTCGCTGCCGTCAGCAACGCCGGGAGCCTCGGCATTCTCGGCCCTAACGCCGGCGCACACACCGTCACCACTAGCGCCGACGAAACTGCCGAGCGCATGCGCGATCAAATCAAGCAGACCCAGGCACTGACTGACAAGCCGTTTGCCGTCACGTTGATTGTGGCCGGCGGCGAGACGTCGATTTTCACGAAGAAGATTCTAGACGTGGTCATCGAAGAACACGTGCCCGCCGTCTTGTTGAACTCGCTTGGCGGCGTGTCCAGCGCCACTTACGGCGTGGACCCGGCGACTATGAAGACCCTCAAGGCCCATGGCATTAAAACCATCGTGCGCTCCCTGCAGCCGTCGATTGAAGACGCCCAGGCCGTCGAAGCTCAAGGCGCCGACATCTACGTGGCCACCGGCTTTGACGAAGGCGGCACCATGCCCGGCGGCGAAATCGGCTCCTTTGCCATCATGCCGATGATTGCCGACGCCATCGCCATCCCCGTTGCCTTGGCCGGGGGCATCGCCGACGCCCGCACGGTGAACGCGGCCTTCGCGCTCGGCGCAGAAGGCGTCTACGTCGGCTCGCGCCTGATCCCAACGACGGAAAATCCCGCCGCGGAAAACGTCAAGCAGCTGATTGTGGATTCGACTGCCGAGGACCTGACTCTGTTCCGGACCCTGCCAGATTACTATCGGTCTTTGCCGACCAAGTTGGTTGACCAGCTGGCCGAAAACGATCGCACACTGCCGGCAGTCGAAGCAAAAAAGGCTAACGCCAAGCTCATGGGTGGCACCAGCGGCATGCGCATTGGCATGCTGGATGGCGACCTCGAGCACGGCTACGTGTCCGTGGGCACCGGGATCTCGATGGTGCACAGCATTCAGTCCGTCCAGGCTGTCGTTGATGAGCTGATGGCCGACTACCGGGGCTAAACCAGTTTAAGGCAAAGAGGTGAGCGTTTTGGCCAGTATTGAGAACAATCAGATTCATCCGGATGTCCGCCGGCTTGGGCGCATCGCCCGCAGGCTGGTTCCGGCGATGAACGAAAAATTCTTCCGGCGCGGCAACTGGTTCATGAATCACTTCGCCAAGGGCCATTTTCCCAAGGACATGCACGTCACCGAGCACTGGGTTAACCGTTCGGATGATACCCGTCTGCGCCTCGTCGTTGCCAGTCCGCTGCACCCAAAGCCGCAAGCCACCGGCGTGTTGTGGCTGCACGGCGGTGGTTACGCCATGGAGATCCCGGAAATCGACCTCACCTACGCGCGGCATATCCAAGCCGTCAGCAATGCCGTCGTCGTCATGCCCGACTATCGCCGCTCGGTGGAAACCCCTTACCCGGCCGCGCTCGACGATGCCTATCTGGCATTAAAGTGGTTGTCCGCACACCACGACGAGCTTGGCGTCAATGCTCACCAGCTCTTTGTTGCCGGCGAAAGTGCTGGCGGTGGCTTGACCGCCGCCCTCACGCTGTATGCCCGCGACCAGGGGAAGATTTCCATCGCCTTCCAGATGCCGCTGTACCCGATGCTAGATGATCGCCCCACCGCGTCGAACGCGAATAACGACGCGCCAATCTGGAATTCGACCAGCAACGCCAACGCTTGGCGCCTATATCTGGGTGACGCCTATCGCACCGATGACGTTTCGCCGTACGCGGCCCCGGCCAGAGCGACGGACTATCGCCAGCTACCGCCAACCTACACATTCGTCGGCACGATCGAGCCGTTTTATCAGGAGACGCTGACCTATATTCAGCAGCTGCAGGCGGCCGGGGTGCCGGCGCACTGCGACGTCTACGAGGGCTGGTTCCATGGGGTCGATATCGTGGCCCCGAAAACCGGAATTGCCCAAAAAGCCACCGCTGCCTGGCAAGCCGCATTTAAGCAGGCAACCAAGCGGTACTTCAGCGAATAACCGGATCAATCGCAACCAAGGTCGTCTGGATCGTTACCGCCAACGGGGTCGATTCAGACGATCTTTTGGTTGCTCACCGGTCGTGCTCCAGCTGGCTGATCCCTGCGAGCGAGCTGCGCCGGTATTCTGGAAAAACCGCATGCGCGCCTCAGAATAATCGCCCTGTCGCTATCTGAATGAACTACACTAATCACGACAGGAGGCATCATCATGACATCATCAATATTAACTGACACATACACACTAGCGAATGGCGTCACCATCCCGAAGGTCGGCTTTGGTACCTGGCAGATTCCCCAAAGTCAGGCAGAAGAAGCCGTCTATAACGCCTTGACCCTGGGCTATCGCCACATCGACACGGCCCTCGCCTACCAGAATGAGCAAGGCGTCGGCGCCGGCATCAAGGACGCTGGCATTCCGCGGGAACAGATTTTTGTCACCACCAAGCTCCCGGCCGAAACGAAGACCTACGCAGGCGCGAAGCAAGACTTCGAGACCTCGCTGAAGAACTTGGGCCTCGATTACGTCGACCTCTACCTGATCCACGCGCCGTGGCCATGGGCCAAGCGCGGCAACTACGATCAGGAGAACAAGGACGTCTGGCGCGCCATGGAGGAAATCTACCAAAGCGGCCGGGCCAAGGCCATCGGGATCTCCAACTTCGGTGTGCCGGAGATGAAGAACATTTTCGCCGGCGCCACCGTCAAGCCGATGGTCAACCAGATTCAGTACCACGTCGGCTACACCGAGAACGTCATCACCAAGTTCGCCAAGGACAACGGCTTGCTGGTGGAAGCCTACTCGCCACTAGCCACCGGGCGGCTGCTGCAGGATCCCGACCTGACGGCCATCGCCGAGTCCTACAACGTGTCAATTGCCCAGTTGGCCATCAAGTTCTGCCTGCAAAATGGCACGCTGCCGCTGCCGAAAGCCACGCACCGCGACCACGCGGAAATTAACGCGCAGCTGGACTTCACCATCAGCGACAAGGACATGGCCAAGCTGAACAGCCTGGAAGAAGAATAAACTCAAGCAACCGCAGCGGCGGTTGCTTTTTTTTCGCCGCAGCGGTGGCGGAGATTCTTTATAGAAAATGAAATCCAGAACCTCCGGCTTATCCATGCCGATATTTTGGTTGCGCTATTCACAACTTTCGTTTCCCCTCTGGGTCGGCGTTTATCAGCAAAAATTAGTTTCGCCATATATGAATATTCTCCACAATTCGTATTGAATTTATATTAAAATGTCTTACAGTTAATGCTATAAGGATAGTTATCTCAAGACCCTTGTACACGCAACAGATTGGAGTGGGCTACATGCAAAAAAAGCAAGTGGATTCACGGCTTCAACGCGCCCTGTATCAAGAAAAACGCCATTTTAAGATGTTTAAGACAGGTAAGCTTTGGGCCACAGTAGGCATTTCCCTGTTGTTTGGGGCCGGCTTCGCCCTCACCCAGCCAAGCACCACCGCGTTCGCGGCCACGGCTGAGACGACCACGGCAACCAGCCAAATTGCGACGATTGCCAGTCAAACCGTCGCCAGCCCGACCGCCCAGCTTCCGCAGGTCACCTTGGCCAGCGGCTGGACCGCGCCAACCTGGCAAGCGGCCGACTTCGACATTACCGCCGTAGCGGACAAAGCCAACACGTACACCGCGACTTTGAGCGCGCAAGGCATCGCCGCCCTGCAGGCAGCCAACCCGAACGCCAAAATCACGGCGCAAAACGTGCAAGCCGGCACGCTGACGGTGCATGGCACAACTGCGCAGAAGACCGCGGCCAAGAGCACGACGACCACGACTGATCAACAGCCAGCCGATTCACAGGCGAGTGCCAAGCCCGCCGCGGCGCAAACTTCCACGACCGCTAGCGGCTCTGCCGCTACGGTCGATAGCTCAACCAGTGATCAAAGCATAACTGCTACCGATTCTGATCAGCAAAGCGATGCCACTCAGTCGACCACCTCTGCCCCGGCCGTGACGGCATTAGGCGGCGCGGCAACGCAGACCGATATCGACAAGGCTAAGACTGCCGCCGAGTCGGCCATGAAGAAGACCGGTCAGGCGCAAGTGATTACCGCCATGAGCGGCGAACCACAGGATACCGCGCCGAGCACCTCGACAGCCAGCATCACCAGCTCCACGGATAAAATTGGGTACGGGTCAGGTGTGACTGGTTCGTTTACGCTGACCATCAACATGACAGTTAAGGCAGGCGATGTTGTCACCTTCACGCTGCCAACTCCGCCGACCAAACAATTCGTCAACGGCGTCTTTTCGCTCAAGTCAATTCAAGATTTTGGCTCACCTGATCAAGGTACCGTAGAGAAAGTCACCAACCCAGATGGGTCAATCACAGTGACCGACACCATCAAAAGTGGTACGAATTATTCCCAAACTGTAACGCTCAGCTTATATGACAACTATGCCGGTCAGGACTTATTAACCGTTGGCGACACGCCTTACACCGTGAATGTCGCCGTCAATGGGAAACAGACGGGGTCGACCACCTTCACCATGACAGTTGATCCACAGGTCTTCTTAGGTACCCCGACTCAGACACACCCGAATACGACAGTAGCCGGCTTGTTACCGAACACCGATTACGTCTGGGAGGTGCCAGTCAATGAAGGCGACGGCGTACTCGACCAGTGGTATCAGTCGGCACGCGTTAACTCAGCTGTTAACTACGGCACGACAATCACCATCCCAACGCCGGCTGGCTTCGTGTTGAATCAAGACCTAACGAATCAAGTGAATAGCTTTGACCCAGGGAGTTCATACAACATTGGCACCATTGACACTACCACGATTAAACAAGTCGGCGGTGCTGGCGGCGACATCATCATTACAGTCCCTAAAGGTTCGGGTTCGCAGTATTACGACAAAGAACCAGCCTATCGACTCGCTGGCCACTTTGAAACAACGCAAGCGGCAACGGATACCACGTTAACCGCCGCTGGCCCTGTCACGATGGTACAAAAAATCGATGATGCGGGTACGACCAGAACGTCTACCGGCGGCACTTGGAAGAGCGTCATCCTGGGTACCAGTACCCAGCAAGGGGCCAATCTAATCGCTTCTGCCAACGGGAACGACGGAACCAACCCGAAGCAGCTCCTGTTGAATAAAGACCCTTCAGACGATCCTGCCTCCCTGTTGAGTTATTCCTTCCAGTATCACGCCGCGGCAGCTTCTAAGAATGTTGCCATTCGGATGACGGTGCCAGATGGCATGTCGGTCAATACCATTACAGTACCGAAGGCTGGTGCTTCGTATGACAACTATATGCCAGGCACCACGAAGTATAGTTACGTCCTGACACTTGCGGATGGCAGCACAACAACCGGCACAGTCGACCCTAGTGGCACAGTCACCAGTACTGCCTATATTCGGACTGCCGTCTTCACACCCGATTACCTAGCACCAGGGGCAACCTCAGGGAATTTTGAATTCAAGGGTAAGTTGGTCGAACAATATAGCGACGGGACTAACGTCAAGAATGGCGACCAGCTAACCGGTACCATCGCGCTAGCCGCAGACGGCACTAATTATGGCGCAACCACATCCGTCACCCAAACGGTTGCTGGGCCGGTGGCCTGGGTCGACATCGATGACACTGGCTCACACAGTGAAATGGCTCCTGGCAAAGGTCAGGGCAGTAAGCTGGTAATCTGGGGTGCGCAGTCTGACATGGGGCAAAACACGTATTCCGTTTATGAACCGATTGTCTATTATGTCGTCCCGAGTGCCTTTGTCATCGATGGCGTTGCCAATGCTCAAGATGCCGTGATCACCCGAGGGGTCAGCGATAACGGTGACACCGTCGTGAAGGTAGACTTTACTGGCACAGGGGAGTCTGTCGACGTTCATCCGTTTGGCTATGAACAGCGGTTACAATTACAGCTGCATAACGCGGATGACGCGATGGTGGGTACGTATACGCTTAAGGCTTATATGACCTCACCGACGACCAGTATTATTCCCGCCCAAAAAGATAAGATCACAGACCTATCAGAGACAATGGGCGATGCCAACGCACTCCTAGTTGGCAAACCGCAATGGAAGATTGAAACGATTGCGGGGACGTATGCGAACGCGATGGCCCAAGGCGACGATCTTTCTGCGACGACGAACGCAACCATCGATAAAAATAGTACGAACCCCCTGAAGTTCTATGACACGATTATGAATGTCAGCGGCACCGACGTCTCTAACGTCACGTCAATCCTTAACCTGCCGCAAACCGGCGATGACCAAGGCTCCACCTACACCTTCAACTTGACCGGGCCCGTGACCTTGCCGACACAAGTCACGAACCAAGCCGGCACGACTGTCCAACTCACCGGCGCGCAGGCCCTGTATTCCACCACCCGCGCCAATCTTTCCGCAGCCACACCTGATCTATCCACTTATGTGACAGCCGATCAAGTGACGGACTGGTCCACGATTAAGTCTGTCGCCTTCACCTTCGACACCTTACCCGCCGGCGTCACCACCGGACGCATCGCCCTAACTGGCACGACCACTGACATGAATATGGATGCAGGCAAAATCGGCTACCTGGCGACCTCATTTTATATGGGTGACGGCGCGCCAGCCGTCGTGGACAAAGCGGCCAGCATCGCCATCACCGGTCAATCCACTATCCACGCCCGCGCCCATTACGTGGACGTTGATGGCAACGATCAGTACGTGGCCTTCACCGATTTGGACAAGACCTATACCGATAATCAAGATACCTTAACGGCTACTGATTTCCCCGCCACCCCATCCGACGCAGATATCGCGTTGATTCCTGCCGGTTACGTCCTCCACGCTAACTCCTTACACTTTGTTGACAGTAGTGATGATGGTGTGGCTACGGTTGGTCAAACCGTCACGGATGATTTTGATGGCGACTTTGCCCAATACGAATTAGATGCCGAAAACCAAACTGCCATCTTGAAGTACGTTGATGATGACGCAGACGGTGCGCAGGTTGGTAACACTCAAAAATTGAGTGGGAAAAC
>NZ_AZDJ01000015.1 GCF_001434705.1 Lacticaseibacillus nasuensis JCM 17158 | reverse complement strand
GCCGTGCCTTCTCCTCCTGGTATACCCCTGGTGGGGGCCGTAAGCCGTGGCTGTGGGAGGCCACTAGCCGGTGTGGGCGTTACCCGCACCGGAAGGCAACTAGTCTTTACTACCGCGGGAATGCAGTGGCCCTACGTATGACCCCACCCAACGATATCGGACTTGTCTGGCCATAATATAGCACGGAAGCGTTTTCCCCGTCAACAATTTAGT
>NZ_AZDJ01000014.1 GCF_001434705.1 Lacticaseibacillus nasuensis JCM 17158 | reverse complement strand
TTACGCATCATTTCCTTAGAAAGGAGGTGATCCAGCCGCAGGTTCTCCTACGGCTACCTTGTTACGACTTCACCCTAATCATCTGTCCCACCTTAGACGGCTAGTCCCTCGAAAGGTTACCCCACCGGCTTCGGGTGTTACAAACTCTCATGGTGTGACGGGCGGTGTGTACAAGGCCCGGGAACGTATTCACCGCGGCATGCTGATCCGCGATTACTAGCGATTCCGACTTCGTGTAGGCGAGTTGCAGCCTACAGTCCGAACTGAGACCGGCTTTAAGAGATTCGCTTACCCTCGCGGGTTCGCAGCTCGTTGTACCGGCCATTGTAGCACGTGTGTAGCCCAGGTCATAAGGGGCATGATGATTTGACGTCGTCCCCACCTTCCTCCGGTTTGTCACCGGCAGTCTTACTAGAGTGCCCAACTAAATGCTGGCAACTAGTCATAAGGGTTGCGCTCGTTGCGGGACTTAACCCAACATCTCACGACACGAGCTGACGACAACCATGCACCACCTGTCATTCCGTCCCCGAAGGGAACTTCTGATCTCTCAGAATAGCAGAAGATGTCAAGACCTGGTAAGGTTCTTCGCGTTGCTTCGAATTAAACCACATGCTCCACCGCTTGTGCGGGCCCCCGTCAATTCCTTTGAGTTTCAACCTTGCGGTCGTACTCCCCAGGCGGAATGCTTAATGCGTTAGCTGCGGCACTGAAGGGCGGAAACCCTCCAACACCTAGCATTCATCGTTTACGGCATGGACTACCAGGGTATCTAATCCTGTTCGCTACCCATGCTTTCGAGCCTCAGCGTCAGTTACAGACCAGACAGCCGCCTTCGCCACTGGTGTTCTTCCATATATCTACGCATTTCACCGCTACACATGGAGTTCCACTGTCCTCTTCTGCACTCAAGTCTCCCAGTTTCCGATGCACTTCCTCGGTTAAGCCGAGGGCTTTCACATCAGACTTAAGAAACCGCCTGCGCTCGCTTTACGCCCAATAAATCCGGATAACGCTTGCCACCTACGTATTACCGCGGCTGCTGGCACGTAGTTAGCCGTGGCTTTCTGGTTGGATACCGTCAACGTCTGAACAGTTACTCTCAAACGTGTTCTTCTCCAACAACAGAGTTTTACGATCCGAAAACCTTCTTCACTCACGCGGCGTTGCTCCATCAGACTTGCGTCCATTGTGGAAGATTCCCTACTGCTGCCTCCCGTAGGAGTTTGGGCCGTGTCTCAGTCCCAATGTGGCCGATCACCCTCTCAGGTCGGCTACGTATCATCGCCTTGGTAAGCCTTTACCTTACCAACTAGCTAATACGCCGCGGGTCCATCCAAAAGCGACAGCTCGAAAGCCGCCTTTCAACTTTGGACCATGTGGTCCAAAGGTTTATGCGGTATTAGCATCTGTTTCCAAATGTTATCCCCCACTTAAGGGCAGGTTACCCACGTGTTACTCACCCGTCCGCCACTCGGTAAGCGGTGAAATCAGTCCGAAGACTTCAATCACCAATACCTCGTTCGACTTGCATGTATTAGGCACGCCGCCAGCGTTCATCCTGAGCCAGGATCAAACTCTCATATCATGATGTTTGAATGACTCGATTTGTTATTGTTACTAGCGAATTGACTTCGTTATGTTTAATTCTTTCCGATCTAAATCGAAAAGCCCTATCACATTTACGAAACTTTGTTCAGTTTTCAAAGGACTAC
>NZ_AZDJ01000013.1:204591-272176 GCF_001434705.1 Lacticaseibacillus nasuensis JCM 17158 | reverse complement strand
ATGTCTAAAACCGGAAACAAAATAATTTCTATGCAATCTACTGTTATTAATAATAGAGATAGTGGATCGGATAATGCTTATTATGAAGAATATGGGGCGATTAATATGTCCTCTGGAAAGACCGCAGCAGAACAAAAAACAGATGATTTAGAGAAAAACGTGGACTATCTGATAAGCCATATTAACGAATTGCACAGAGAAACAACGCAATCTATCAATAATTTAGAAACCAACTTGGAGAAAGATTTTAAAGACAAGACGGAATCCCTTCCTACAAAGGATTGGGTCGAGAATACTTTTACAACCAAAATTATAAAGATATTGTGTTGGGTGATGGTAACCGGTCTTACAATAGCATCCACAATAGTGTCAATAGTTCTGCATTTTTGGAAGTAAATCGTAAGAACCTATTTAACGCTTAGCACTCCGCCAAACGGTGAGGTGCTATTTTTGTGCAAACAAATAGCCGGCAAATGCCGGCCAAGAGATTAATCTTTATTGAACTTTTCTTTTACATCATCAACGGTATCTTTAACGGCATCTTTGGCATCGTCTAATTTTTCTTTTGCTTTGCCAAGTACGCCTTCAGCCTTACCTTGTGCTTCACGGGCCTTATCACCAGTAACTTTACCTTCAACTTCTTTAGCTTTACCGGAGATTTTGTCCTTAGTGCTATCAACTTTACCATCTAAGCTCATAGATATTACCTCCTTTTGGTATACCATCATTGTCCTATATTTGGAGTTATATTGCAAACAACCTATTTTTGGAGGCGAGGACTTGAAACTGTATTTAGTGACGTATGAAACCGGAGACGCCGATCCATGGGAAGGCGGATCCGAAGAGGTTGACGTTGTATTTGCAACCACGGATAAAGTTAAGCTAGATGATTATGTATCTTCTAGGAATGTCAGCCCCGAAGATGTGGTCGAGATGGAGCTTGATAAGGACTATTGGGATGATGACAGCTCAGACACGTGCGTGGCCTCGTGGTGGGAAGAAGGGCCGTGTTATGACGACCCAATGGACATCTAATTTAAATTTTAGGAGGCGAGTAGATGCAGTGGACAGATGAACAGATCGGTGACATTAGGAAGCTCGCCTCCGAAGGATTTACCAGACGTGAGGCGGCCGACAAACTCGGTATCAGCTATGACGCAGTCCAGAAGAAATCGCGGCGGCTGGGAATTGAGTTTCAATCACCCATGCTAAATGAATATGACTCAGACGGCACGCAATCCAGTGAAACTATCCTAAAGGTCGTCAGAGGTCATAAAATGACGCCTAGAGAGGTTTTAGAAGCTCACGGGTATGATTACACCAAGTGGGAGCTTCTACGCGCTACAAGCAATTTCTGGAAGCAGACGCCGGAAGCAACGCTGTATCAAAGCAAGATTCAAATCAGGCCGTTGGTTGAAGCTGAACAATACGAATCATTGATGAATGACATCATCACACACAAGGAGCCGTACCAAGCCAAGGCTCCTATTTTTGTACCATCAGAACGATATCTTGTCATTCCCGCATTTGACACGCACTTCAACGGTCACACGTTTGATGTCTATGCTGAATCTCTCAAACGGCAGCTAGAGATCATCCAACGCGGCCACTACGCCAAAGTATTGCTCATTCTGGGCGGTGATCTAGCTCATGTGGATAATATCAACTCAACCACAGCAAAAGGCACACAGCTCGAAACAACAGACTTAGGCGAGACTGTGAATGAAATGGAGCAATACTTTGAGACACTGATTGAAGCAATCATTAAGAACACCAATGAGTGTGAGGTCATGTATTGCGCCGGGAATCATGATCCGTCAGTTGGATATATGTTCGCACGTCTATTGAAACGCGCATACAGCAACCAGCCTAACATCACTTGGGACATATCATTGAAGCATTACAAAGGCACAATGTTAGGCCACAACTTCATCGGTGCAACTCATGGTGATAAGGGCAAGAACAACTACCTTGCGAAGTATCTTGATGAGTTTGGCTTCATGCTAGGCACAGCGCAGAACCGCGAATTGTTTACGGGGCATCTGCATTCAGAGATGAGCAAAGACCTAGGCGGATTCGTTCAGCGTCAAGTATCGACACGCAAGCCAACCGACCAATGGACTGATGATATTGGTGTGGTTGCTCACAAGACGTTCGAGCTGGTCGAATACAGCGATCATGATACGAGGGCGATCTACTATGTCTAATGCGATGAAGCGAGTCGGTTACGGATATGTAAGCCACACAGAGCAAGCAATTATTGAGAAACTATCGAGGGAAGAAAAACGTATGCACGCGATCATTTATACCAAACCAAACTGTGCCAAGTGTCGCATGACGGTAAACCTGCTATCGCACACTATGCCAGTACAAACCATCGCAGCAGACGCAGACGACTACGATCGGTTCCGCAAGCTAGGCTATCGATCAATGCCAGTCGTAACAGTCTACAAAGCAGACGGCACACAGGACGAATGGTGCGACTTACAAGTTGAGAATATCAAACAATACACGGAGGCAATTTAGCACATGCGTGTGAAGGTATGCCGCAAGACTGGATGCAATAATGCAATCCCTTATAGCCAAGAGAATCCGTACTGCGCTATGCACGCATCCCTGTATAAGCCTAACCATGCTGATGTCACAAAGCACGTTAAACGTGACACATCATACTATGACAAGTACAAGCGCGATAAAGAGTCTGCTGCATTCTACAAGTCTAAGATATGGGAACACACCGCACGCGATGTTAAAGCTCATGCCTACTTCACGTGTGCAGTATGTGGCAGAACGTATGATAAGCCTGGCTATCTAGTCACTGATCACATCGTGCCTTTGAGGATTGACAGAAGCAAGTGCTTAGATCATGACAACCTATGGGTGCTGTGCAAGGGATGCCACTATTGGAAGACACAGCTTGAGGAAAAAATATACACATCACAGTCCAGAATTGAAAATATTGACGTTTCAACCAAGTGGACACGCAGCAAAATTTCTGAATGGGTACTTGCTCACAAAAAATAGGGGGGCCCTATGTTGTTTAAGGGGAACCTCACACACCAGTGTCCAGTCAACACGAGGCCATTTTTTGAAAATTTCGACTTTTGAGACTTAAATCCCTAAACGATGGCATTTCAGCACAGAAAGGAGGCACGTTTTTTGCCAGAAAATCATCCAAATTTAACAATTTTACATGTTGGTTCCTCTGATGATCAGTCCAACAGTGACGACGACATGAAAGATATCCAAAACACGCCTCCCGTTCACCTAGATGATGAAGCTAGCCGTTTATGGAAAACACTTGTTCCGGAAATCAAGAAGCTCGGTTACCTGAAAAAGATTGACCAGCCCAGCCTCGAGCTATATTGCCGTTATTACTCGCTTTACATTAAGTCTGAGCAGCTAATCGAAAAACAAGGGCTTTGGATTTATGACAACGACGATGTTGCGGTGAAGCGCTCTCCGGGAGCTGTTCAAATGGACTCTTGTGTGAAGAATATGAAGTCGTTAGGGCATGATTTAGGACTTACGTTTGACTCTGGATTACGTCAGATAACTGTCGAAGAACCGGAAAAGCCTAAGAAAGACAGTCCATTGAAGGAGGTTGGTTTTGGTGCAGACGTTTGATTTTACTGGTGTAACTGATATTCGCGGATACGTAAAGCCGCACCAATCTGACTACCAAGGGCTGCTGGATAACTATCACGATCCAGGAACAAGATACGCTTATGACGTTATGTTCAGCAATAAATACATGACTGGCAGAGATGTTCAGCTGGCATGTATTAGGCACTTGAATGATTTATTGCGAATTGGCGATGGTGATTTTCCCTATCAATACAGCCCGGACATGGTGAATGCAATTGAATATTTTTCACGCTTGTTGCCCAATCCAGAAGACACGTCAAAAACAATTCAGCCATTCAAATGGCAATCGTTTATTCTTGATAGCTTGATTGGCTGGCGCACCCTAGACAACGGCACTCGATTCACAACCTCTAATATTTCTATTGCTCGGCAGCAAGGAAAAACTTGGCTAGCATCAATTCTAATCAACTTTTATTACTTTGTAGTCTGCTGGAATGCGACATCACAAGACTTGCTGGTGGCCAGTTACGATAATGAACATGCAACCAAGCTGTTCAATGACGTGTCTTTGCAGGCAAAGACAATTTTATCCCTACCGGACTTTGCAGATGATGCTAGAGACCGCGGTGTGGAAGCTCAAACCACGCAAGTTATTGCAAAAAACACTAAGAATACGATCCGAAAAGGTACATCACAAGGTGGTGGCTTTGATAGTTTCCACAATGCAATCGCTGTTTATGATGAAATTGGCAACTTAAGGCCGTCCTTGAATGAGACCTTAAAGCAGATTACATCCGGGCAAAATGGCATTAAGAACAGAATGTTTGTCAAGATTTCAACAGCTTACCCTGATATCAAGGTTAAGTTTAAGAATGATGAAGATGTAACTAGGGCTGCCATTGAGCATGACGCCGTTCGAGACGCTGACAACGTATTCCAAGTAATTTATTCTCAGGACTCGGAGAATGAGGTATTTGAACCAGAAACATGGGCAAAATCAAATCCTAATCTGCTTGAGCTGCCTAAAAACAAACGTGATAACCTTCAAAAGGCTCTTAATCAAGATCGCAACGATAACGAACGAGAAGGAACGCTGGAAACATTCGTAAATAAGTCACTAAATCTGTGGAGCCGGCGATTTCAAAACAGCTATTTGTCACTGGACAACATTCAGCGCAGCATTATTGACCGTTTCGATGTGAATGGACGTGATGTTTTTATCGGTTTTGACGGGTCACAGACAAATGATAATACGTCTTTTGGCTTCATTTACCCGTACACTGATCATGACAAACACATGTTTCATGTTCAGCAACACAGCTTCATTCCATTCGCACAGGCAAAAACCATTGAAGCCAAGTCGAAACAGGACGGATTAGATTACCTTAAACTGCAAGATGAAGGATTCGTTGACATCACCAATCTTGCATCAGGAGTAATCAACACCGATCAGGTTTACCAGTGGCTGGTTGATTATGTTAATCAGCATCGGCTCAAAGTAAAGTTCATTATTGCTGATCCAAACCATGGTGAATGGCTCGAAAAGAAACTAGAGAATTATCAACCGCAGTGGCAATGGTTTCCTTTGCCTCCTACCTCGTTCAAGCTGAATGAGCCTACTAAGGACTTTCAGAATCTGTTTATTAATGGCAATATTTCAATGCTGAACGATCCGTTGCTGATTGATGGGCTGAACAATGCTGTACTGGTAGAAGACCGCGGCGGTTCAGTCAAGATTGACCGTCAAAACCGCACCAACGATCACATCGATACGACTGATGCGCTTATTAATGCCCACGCGCAAGCAAAGTTCTATTTTGAAAACTACCACGATGAGGGATATAACCCGCTGAATGATTTGGACGCACAGGGAAAACGTGACTTTTTCAAGGCAATGTTTGGAGGTGGTAAATAATGGCAAAGATTATTAGCAATTTATTTAGCAATTGGGGCACAGTGATGCTGTTCGTCATTGGCTTAGCACTGATTGTAGTGGCAGCATTCACCTTTAATGTTGTTATTGGTTATCTAGTCTCGGGCTTTGAGCTGTGCTTGTCTGCCTATATTATGGACAAAGAAAGGGGGTGAAGCTAAATGGGACTTCTAACCCCTAAAAATTTCAACAAACGTAAAGCAAAAAACATGGTTTATCCAAGCAATCCTGCGTTTTTCACGACCACGGTTGGCGGTATGCAACTTTCTTATGTTTCGGCGCTATCTGCTTTGCAAAACACTAATGTCTATAGCGTGATCAACCGTATTGCTAGCGATGTTGCCTCGGCACACTTCAAAACTGAAAATACTGCAACATTGAACCGACTTGAGAGCCCTAGCGGCTTGATAGGCCGGTTTTCTTTTTGGCAAGGTGCGTTGATGCAGTTGTGCTTGTCGGGCAACGACTATATCCCGTTAGTTGGGCCAAACTTGGAGCATATTCCTAACTCTGATGTCCAGATTAACTACTTGCCAGGCAATACAGGCATCGTATATACGGTTTTAGAGAGCAATGATCGTCCCCAAATGGTGCTTAGACAGGACCAAATGCTTCATTTTAGGCTCATGCCAGACCCACAATATCGGTATTTGATTGGCCGATCGCCTTTAGAGAGCTTGCAAAACGCCCTTAATTTGGACGATAAAGCCTCAAAAAGCAACATGAGCGCTATGGAAAATCAGATTAATCCTGCTGGACAGCTCAAAATCAGCAACTATTTAAGCGATGGTAAAGACCTAGAAGCCGCCCGTGAAGAGTTTGAGAAAGCCAATACTGGTGATAACTCTGGTCGCCTGATGGTTTTACCAGATGGGTTCGATTACACCCAGCTTGAAATGAAGACGGATGTATTTAAGGCCTTGGCTGACAATTCAGCATACTCTGCTGATCAAATCTCCAAGGCCTTTGGTGTACCTAGCGATATTTTGGGTGGCGGCACTTCAACTGAAAGCCAACATTCCAACATTGACCAAATCAAGGCAACATATCTGGCAAACTTAAACTCCTATGTAAATCCAATCGTGGATGAGTTGCGTTTGAAGATGAACGCGCCTGACCTCGAATTGGATATCAAAGATATGTTGGATGTTGACGACTCAATACTGATTAACCAGTTATCAAATCTTGCAAAGGCTGGTTTGGTGGGAGTGGATCAGGCGCAATCCATGCTCAAGGGATCGAAATTTTTCCCCAATAACTTGCCTGATTTCAAACCGCTTACCAGCTCAACGAAGGGAGGTGATGACAAGTGATTATTCCGGTTAAAGGCTACATTACAAGCAACGACTATGCGCCAATCTATCGTGATTTGTTCGGAATTACGGTTGTATCGCCGTCAGATGTTGTTGATAAGCTGCCCGACGATGGTTCTGATGTCACACTTGAGATTGCCTCCGATGGTGGCGAGGTAGATCCAGCAACGGAAATTTGTAATGCCTTGCGCGCATACTCAGGCAATGTGACAGCGAAGGTTGTGTCTAACGCATACTCAGCTGCGACTATTGTTGCTATGGGTGCTAATAAGGTTCAGATGGCGCCGGGTGCGAAGATGATGATCCACCGAGCATCAAGCGACGCTAGTGGAAACGTCAACGATATCAATAAGGCTTCTGGCATGCTGCAAACAACAGACAATGCGATTGCTGACTTGTACGCAACTAAGACAGGTAAGCCTGCCAATGATTTTATTGAGCTAATGGATTCTGAAACATGGCTTACTGCCGATCAGGCAATTGAGCTCGGTCTTGCAGATGAAAAACTAGATTTCGATGCGCCGATTGTAAATGCGGTAGGTCCGATTATTCCACATAAAGCGGTTCAACGCATCAAGGATTTGAAGGACGAAAACGACAAGTTACGTAGTCAACTTCCAAAGCAGAACAATCTGCTAAACAAGAAGCTGGCTATTTTTTATGACAAAAAGGAGGTCCAATAATGGACAAATTACAAACGCTTTTTAATGAAGTTAGCGCCAAGTGTGCCGATCTCAATGCTCAGCTCAACGCAAAATTGCAAGATGAAAATGCATCTGTGGATGATTTTCAAAAGATTAAGGACGACCTCACCGCTGCAAAGGCACGCCGGGACGCTATTAACGCTCAGATTAAGGATTTGGAAGCAGAAAAAGCATTAGAACCAAAGACTGAGCCCAAAGATGACGGCAGCAAGAAAGGCACTGACCTGTCTAAGAAGCCAATCGATGCGAAGAAGAAGGCTATCAACGACTTCATCCATAGTCATGGCAAGGTGGTTGATGCTGCAGCCGGTCACGTCACTTCGACAGAAGCAGGCGTGCTGATTCCGGAAGAAATCATCTATGACCCTACCGCAGAAGTAAATTCAGTTGTGGATTTGTCCACCTTGGTTACCAAGACGCCGGTTACTACTCCTAAGGGCACATACCCGATTTTGAAACGGGCAACCGATCGCTTTTCTAGCGTGGCAGAATTGGCCGAAAATCCCACACTTGCTGAGCCTGAATTTGAACAGGTGGACTGGTCTGTTGACACGTACCGTGGCGCAATTCCTCTGTCTGAAGAAGCTATTGCTGATTCTAAAGTTGATCTTACCGCACTTGTTGGCCAGTCCATTAACGAGAAGTCTGTCAATACCTACAACGCGATGATTGCGCCTGTATTGCAGTCGTTCACGGCCAAGGCTACCACCACAGACACTTTGGTAGACGATCTCAAGCATATTCTGAATGTTGACTTGGACCCAGCGTACAGTCGTGCATTGGTTGTTACTCAATCCCTGTTCAATACGCTGGATACCTTAAAGGACAAGAACGGGCGTTACTTGCTTCATAATGCGTCTGACTCTATCACCGACGGCACCGCAAAGGGCTCTGTCTTGGGCGTCCCAGTATATGTTGTTGGCGATACGCTACTTGGCTCGGCCGCAGGGGATCAGAAGGCATTTGTCGGTGACTTAAAGCGCGGTGTTCTGTTTGCAGATCGTCAGCAGGTTACGTTGGCATGGGAAGAGAGCAAGATTTATGGCCGTTATCTCGGTGCCGCATTCCGCTTCGGCGTACAAAAAGCCGATAGCAATGCCGGCTATTTTGTAACCAACACAGATACTGCATCTGGTTCCGGTACTGGTAAGTAATACGATCGTTAGTCGCCTAAGAAATAAACAATTCGTCGATATGACGGGCGGCTATTAAGGGAGGGCTGAATATGGCAGATGGTCAAGGGGTTACCCCGGAAGACATGCAAAAATATCTTAATCTTGACGCCGATGGCGATGCTTCAATTCTTGTCGATATGATCAGTACCGCAGAGGATGCAGTTACTGGGGCCATTGACGACACGATTGGGATTGATGTTTATAGGGCATATCCGTTGTTTAATCAAGCGGTGCGGGTACTTGTTGACTACATGTATTATTCACGCGGTGCCCTATCAGATCAAAACAAAGCCTATCCGCCCAGCTACGCATACATGATCAACAGCATTCGCTGGAAAATCCAGCGTGACCAAGACGCAAAGGTCGGTGAGACGGATGGTTAGTTTTAAGTCGGCCGATTTTAGCCGAACGGTTGAGCTAGGCAAGCCGCAATCGCACAGGACTGGTGCCGGGGTAAACATTTCTAGCTTCGTGCCGGTGTATAGCCTGCATTTCAAGCAACAGAAGCGGACGCTCACACAGCAGTACACGCTTGTGGGAACACGCTTGGATAACTCCATTACCATCATTACACGGCATGACGCCCGCAACGTTGTGCAGAAGCAGGCACGCCTTGATGGCATCGTGTATGACATTTCGGACATTAGCCCGGATGATTCAAATGACGCCATTCGCTATGACTACCTGACCTTAGTCAAGACGACCAAGGGAGCATAGCCATGTACTTTAACGAAGCACTGGATCAGTGGCAAAAGCAGGTCACCGAAGCCGCTAAGCTGACGGCTAAACAGCAGGAGAAAATCACAAAGGCTGGAGCCGACGTTCTGGCGGAGAAACTGACAGAAACCACCAAGGCAAAGCACCCAAACACAAAGGGGCCCGGCGGCGAGTACGGGCACTTAACCGATGACATTGCCAGTGCTACTGGTGATGTTGATGGCAGACATGATGGTAAGTCGGTTGTAGGGTTCACCAAAAAGGAGTTTGTAGCCAGATTTTTGAACGATGGCACTAAATACATTCGCGGTGACCACTTTGTTGATAACGCCCGCGATGATGCTAAAGACGCCGTGTGTGAAGCTGAGGCGGCGGAGTATAAAAAGATAATTAGCAAACTGAATGGAGGCGGTGATTGATGGCGGCAGTAGATGATGCGGTTGCTTTGATTAGCGCCGCTTCTTTAGTTGGCATAGATGAAGTTTATGGCAACAACTTACCCAAAGAGGCTGCGGATAGTCTGGGCAAGACAGTGGTGTTGGTGACTGATACTGCCAATAATCCTTCTGGATATGGAAACAACGACTTCTGGCGATTAGCTCAAGAGATTGAAGTACAAATCTGGTACTCACAAGATTTTGCCGACGACCCAGAGGCGCTTGAAGTAACGCTAATGAAGGCGTTTGTTCACGCTGGTTGGAAAGTCGCGGCAGTACGTCAGCGAACGTTAGATCCTGACACACAGCAACTGATGAACACATTTTATTTTTCACGTGAAAAGAATATTTAGGAGGCTAAATTTATGGCATTAGTAGGACTGAACATGGTGTCGTTTGCACTGATTGATCCAATCACCCAACAGATTCTAAAAGGTGATGCAGGTTTAAGCGCAGATGGGCTTTATAAAGTTGACACTAAGGATATGGGGTCAAAAACGGCCAACATCACTGGTCTGGTTGGCTCTAGCACCAAGCGTTACGGGAACAACGTAGCCCAGCAGGTGACCTATGGGGCAGCGTCTCCACAGATTGCTTGGGACGGGCTCAATCTAGACTTTGACGTCAAACAAAAGATTAAGGGCTTTGTGAGCGATAGTAAGGGTGGATGGGTTCCAGCCGATGAACCTGCTCATATTGCGGTTCTGATTGAATCTGGTAGTCTGTCGGGCGGCAGTGTTTATTTCGGCTTTGGTAACTGCACTGCGGCTGAAAGCGAAGCCAACATTCAAACTGACGACGACAATAAGCAGATTGTCGATGATGCGCTGACCATTTCGGCGCTCGACACAATTGCTTTCGGTCACAAGCCTTTCAAGATTTACAACAGCCAAGACGCGTCATTTGATGAAGCGGCAATGCTGAAGGACGTCATGGGTGGTTATGTAGCGGGTACTGGCACGAGTACTGGTACGGGTACTGGCAAGTAAGCGAACACCCGCATGGGCTTATTGAGGATACGAGCCGGCACTAGCGGCAAGCACGTGCAAGCCGTGCTGTCGGCGTTAATCTTTTAAGGAGAATGTGAAATGAAAATTAAAGAAGCTAAACTAAGCAGCCGTGAGCATATCGTCAAGGTGACCAACCGCGTTATGAAGGCCACGTTGGCCTTACAGCTTATGATGGCGCAGGTCGATGACGTTGAAGACGCGGACCTAACGCCGATAGAACAGCTTAAGCAACAGCAGAAGCTGATTGATGACGTGATTAATTACATCACGGACACACTAAGGCTCAACCAGAAGGAGCAGGAAAAGCTAGACGACTTAGAGTTTGGCGAGACAGTCGAAATTGCAAACAACGTTATTTTACGCGTGCAGGGCTTAAGTGATGAAGATATTGCCAAGTTGAACCGTGAGGCAGAACAGGCGGACGACAAAAGCGAAGCCGAATAAGCGTAAAACGGTGTTTGAGCTTCGTAACAAGCTAGAAGACCTCAAGCTGTCGGGGCAAGACACATTGGTATATCTGCACTGGACACCTGACGAGTGGTTAGACGCGCCGTTCTATGAGCTTTTGGAGCTTAAAATGGCAAAAAAACCAGAGGATCGCCAGCAAGACCCCGAACAAATGCTCAAAGGGCTAGGCTTGATGTGACGCATGGGATAGTTGGCTTGCCTAGCCTCCTATCCCTTTTTTTCTAAAAGGAAGTGTAATAAGCATGGCACAAAAAATTCAAGCCGAGATGAGCACGCAGGTCGCGCTTGACACGCTCAAAGCCGAAACGTCTTTAAAGTCGCTTAATGCCGTTATCAGCTCAACAAAAAATGCGTGGAAGTCGCAGGAAGTTGCACTCAAGTCCACTGGCGAGTATTTAAAGGCGGCCGAGGTGCGCTACAAGGGCCTTGGCGATTCCATCAAGGCACAGGAGTCCAAAATTGACAGCCTACGTGACAAGCAAAAGGGCCTGGACGTCACGACTAAAGATGGCGCGGCAAGCTATCTCAAATATCAAAAGGACATTGATGCCGCTACTACCCAGCTAAAATCGCTTGAATCCCAGCAGACGCGGGCAAAAACTAGTCTTGAATATCAGAAGTCAGGACTGGCTAGCTTACAGACTGAATACAAGCAAATCACCACGATTTCTAGCAGCTATGTTGAGCGGCTCAAGGCTGAAGGCAAGCAGCAAGAAGCCAACAAAGCGCAGATGACGGGTTACAAGGACAGCATCAGTAACCTGAACAAGCAGCTGTCAGCACAAGAAAAAGAATTGGAGCGTGTCGCCACTGCCAGTGGTAAGGACAGTAGTGCATACAAAACTCAGGTAACGCGAGTCAACGAGACGGCTACTGCTTTGGCAAAGACTAAAACCAGCATGACTGAATTAGATTCTGCCATGAAGAAGGCTAACCCGTCTGTATTCACTCGGATTAAGACTGCTATATCTGGAACGAACAAGGAAGCCGAAAAGACACCGTCACTATTTAAGAAGATAGTCGCAGGTGGTCTGGTCACCAATGCAATTAGCAATGGCTTTAGCACGCTCACCAGCAGTCTCAAGTCAACAATCACAAGCGGCCTTGAGCTAGATGAGGCCGGTGAAAAGATTAATGACACATGCAAGAACATGGGTAAGAATGCCAATGACATTCAGATCCTTGGCGATCAGATGGGCTATCTCCGTGCGCAAACCGGGGCGAGTGGCACAGAAATAAACACAATGCAGAAGTCCGTTGACAGCTTCACCCACGGTGTGACGGAAAAAACGACCGTTATTTCCGCAGGCTTAGCTGGCATTGCCA
Organism: Lacticaseibacillus nasuensis JCM 17158; assembly: GCF_001434705.1. Lineage (GTDB taxonomy): Bacteria > Bacillota > Bacilli > Lactobacillales > Lactobacillaceae > Lacticaseibacillus > Lacticaseibacillus nasuensis. Next base: position 259,505 of record NZ_AZDJ01000013.1, on the reverse strand, counting down.
CGGCGTCTCACATTGGCGGTTCAGGCATGGACACACTGGCAAAATCCATGCAAAAAGTGGTCGCCAGCGGTGACTTAACTTCTGGTGGATTGACGAGGCTAGAAAAACAGGCGCCGACACTAGGCGCACAGCTTGCTAAGGCAGCGGGTGTCTCCCAAAGTGCTTTTGCCGCCATGGTTGCCAAGGGTAAAATCTCCAGCGCCGATTTTCAAAATTTGCTATACAAAATTGGAACAACATCAGGTGACACCTTTAAAACCTACGGCAAGACTGCCGAGGGTGCGATGGCGCAAATTCGGGGTGGTTGGACGAGCTTAAAGGCCAAGCTGGCGGCACCGTTGCTGGAAGTTAAAAACTCAGGCATGGCAAGCCTATCATCTTTGATAACTAGCCCAGTTGTACAAAATGCGGCTACTAGCCTTGGCAATGGGCTAGCCTACGTTGCTAACATGGCGAAAAAGGGCCTAGACTACATTTCTGCTCACAAAAAAGACGTAACAGGCATTGCAAGCGACCTGTGGGACATTGCTAAGATTGTCGGTGGTGAAGTCTGGTCAATCGCCAAGACAACGATCAAAGACATTGCAGGCTGGCTAGGTGTTGGTGGCAAGAATGCTAAGACGATGAAGGACCCGCTTGGTACTGTTCATGACATTCTCGACAAAATTGTTAAGAACAAGAGCGGCATTCAAGACACGGTAAAAGTTTTGGCTGGACTGTGGGCGACAAAAAAGGTGCTTGAATTTGCAGGCGCTGTTGGCCGTGTCTACAGCGGGCTGAAATCGCTCGGTGCGTCAAGTCTTGGCCAGTCCATTGCAAATAACCTAAAGAAGTTATCAGGGTCAAAGTTTGGGACGGCAACAGCAGTAGTCACGATCGCGTATGATGCAATCAGTGATATCAAGGACCTGACAAAGGCATTCGGCAAGAGTGGCACAGTCGGCCAGAAGTTCCATTCAGTCGGTGAAACCGCAGGCACTGCTATTGGCGGTGGCATTGGCTTCTTCTTCGGTGGACCGTTGGGAGCAGCCGTTGGTGCCTCAATTGGTAAAGTAGTCGGCGGATGGGCAGGAGACGCAACCAAGAAGTTCACCGATGGCTGGAATGCGAAGGCTAAGCCTAAGGACTGGCTTGGCAAGCTTGGTTTTGATGCCAAAAAAGGTGCCACAGGCATTGCCAAGTGGTGGAAAGGCATTAAAACACAAAATGACAGGTCGAATGCTCAAATGGAAAAGCAACAAGCCGCGGCCAACAAGAAGTTTAAAAAGTCATGGGATACATTTTGGGGCAACGTTGGGGACAAAACTAGCAGCACATGGTCAGACGTTAAGAAGCACGTCAGTGATGGCTTAAGCAGTATCCAGTCTAAGTCAAAGAGTGGCATGAGCAGTGTTAAGTCACACATTTCAGACGCGTGGACAGCCGTTAATTCCAAGACTAGTAGCACATGGTCCAGTATCAGGAAGTATGCCGGCAGTGGCGTTGATTGGATAGCAAGTCACATTAGGGGTGGCTGGAGCGGTCTAGGCGGAGTCGTTGGCCGCATCTTTGGCGGAGTCGCGAATGCTATTCTGCACCCGATCCAGACGGCTAAGTATCTGCTTGGCGGACTTGTGAATGGCATCAAAGGACTATTCAACTTTCGCATCAGATTGCCGCACATTCCGCTACCGCATTTTGACATTTCCGGCAGTATGAATCCATTGGACTGGATAAAGCATCACACGCTGCCTCACATTAGTGTTGATTGGTATGCCAATGGTGGCCTTATCAACACGCCAACATTGCTATCTGCGGCGGGTAACCGTATGGCAGTGGGCGGTGAAGCAGGCCCTGAAATGGTTGTGCCACTGTCAGCATCAAAGGCTAGTCGTGCATGGCAACTGCTGGGACAGGCGGTACAGCAGATTAATGCCAGTCAAGCCTCGGCACAGACACAGCTACCTGCACAGGCTGATAACAGCGACCTTATCGCCGCTATTAATGCTTTAGGCGTGCTGATTACGAAGCTCAGCTTCAACGTGCAAATTGGCGATGACCAGTTCTACCCGAAGGTAGCACCAAAGGTAAAGGCATATAACGACCGTCAGAATAGCTTCAGGACGTCATGGCAGGATTAGGAGGTGACTATGACAGGAATAAGTTTAATCTATAACGGCGTCGAGTTGAGCCAATGGATCGATGTCACGGACGTGCAGCGCAACGTAGGGACCGCTCACAGCAATACCATGGTCAAGGTCGGACAGTCAGACGGTCAGTTGTGGCAATACATGAGCCGCGACGCCAAGACTATTACGGTTACCGGCATTATCACCAATGCTAACCTTGCGAACTTACGCCGTGAGCTTGCGGCCGCAATTGACGTTGACGAACCGAAGCAACTAATCGTTGGTGATGACATTGGTGTGTATTATCTTGCGATTTATGATAGCCAGCCAACTATTGCTGAGGACTGGCGAAGCGGCACCATCAGCTTGTCATTTATTGTCCCCGATGGCGTTGCACGTTCACTGACGACCACCACAGCTACCAACACTGACGGCACGGACACCGTCAGCTTTAATAACGCTGGCAGCTATAAGTCTTACCCCGTCATTACAGCCACAATGAGCGGTGACAATGGATTTTTGGGCCTTGCAAGCTCAGCTGGTGGCTACCTTGAGTTTGGTGACGCTGAATCGCCGGACAAGATCTATGGCACTAAGTCTGACCGGGCACTTTGGTGGAGCTACAGAAGCCAGCCGGCGGGCGCCGAGATAAATAAAAGCTGCGTGACGGCTTATCCATACCGCTTGAATGACAGCAAGTATCCAAACGCTTTTGACGGGTCGCTCAAGTTTGGTATGGGGTCAAGTAAAGAAGTAGCTACCCCAGTTTGGGCTTCTAACTCGGCCGCTGTTTGGCACGGTCCGGCTATCCACGGGGGGATCGGAACCAATATCAATGGCGTCAGGACTGGTTACTTTACATTCGCTAACCGCGTTGACTTCAAGCCGACGAAAAAAGGCTTTGGGCGTGTCGAGTACAACTTGGAAAATGATGGTAAAAGCGGTATTGCAGCGATCTTGCGTGATTCTCTTGATACGTCCGCAAATCGTACTTTTGAATGTGTCGTCGGGACGCTGAGCGACACCGTACACCCGCTTAAGTCTTATGCAATTCCATCCAGTTGGAAGACATTCGTTGAGGCTAAGATAACACGCAAGGGTAACACCATAACTTGGCAGCTGGATGAAATAAATGGCAAACACAGTTGGCACTGGTCAACCACGATGGCAGAACTTGGCGCAATGGAAATTACTGGTGTAACCATCTGGCCGCAGAAGTACTCAAACAATGCCGACCTTGACATTGAGCTAACAGATACTAAGTTCACTTGGGAAAATGAGACGACAGTCACAGACATTCCCAATTTGTTTGCGGATGGCGATGTGGTCACGATTGATACACAAAACAAAAAGATTCTAGTGAACGGCGTTGAGGACCGTGGACTGCAAGAAATCGGCAATCATTGGGACGACTTCTATCTGACACCCGGCAATAACACAATTACAGTTGATGGCAGCAGCTGGGCGACCCAGCCAACTATCACAGTCAATTATCAGGAGGCGTATGTATAATGGACTTTTACTTTACGGACCGCCAGTATAACCTGCTGGGTATTGCCTCAACTGAACGCGGACGGTTTAGGATAGCCGGTGAGATTGAAGCACAAAGCACCACAGCAAGTACTGTCGCTTTGACTGGCAATGTTTACTTTGCCAAGGATGACCTGAACGACGCAATCAATATGGTTGTGGGCGAGGGCGGTAACTATATACTTTATGAAGACGACCGCGGTGTTGGGCACTTTATGACGATTCAGAACACGCAGGTTGACAACACCGGGTGCTCAATCAACTTTCAGGCTGATGATGCCGGTAATGATCTGAAAAATGAAATTGTGGGAGCCCACACGGCTACCAAAGCGATGACATTTGCCCAATACTTTGCCATGTTCTGCGCAGATTCCGGCTGGGAACTTGGCCTCAACGAAATCCCTACCAATGTACGCACGCTTGAATTTACCAGCGAGCAAACTAGCTATGACCGCATGTTGGAAGTTGCAAATGACTTCGGCGTAAGCCTCTATTATACATTTACGATTGAGGGCATGACCGTTGTACACCGATATCTAAACGTGGTGAACAAGCTGGGTAGTAACACCAACGTGACGCTACGGCAAGGCACTGATATTAGCCAGATTGTGAGTGAGACCAGCACGGCTGACTTACACACAAGCATTAAAGCCTATGGTTCAACGACAGACGGCAAGACTGCACCGCTTAATCTCGTGGGATATAAGTGGACCGACTCGACTGGCCAGTTTGTTCTCGGAAGTGACGGGGTACTGCGCGACACTATCGCTATCCGCACATGGTCTCGCCTGCGGAGCAATAACAATCCAACACCAGAGTCTAGCCATCTACAAATGGTGAAGACTTATGATGCCACGACTCAAGCTACCCTATTGCAGTCTGCACTGGCTGACCTAAAGCAGTACAATCACCCCGCCGTGAACTACACCGTCACGATGGCGCGTGTGCCATCTGAGCTAAGCAAGGGCGATACCGTTAGCGTTGAAGACGAAGCGCAGAATTTATACTTGTCAGCGACCGTGCTTGAGGTTGACAAGTGTTACTCGATTCCGTCAAACAGCACTATGATACTAGGCGACTTTAAAATTGAGCATGACCAGACATCAGCGCAGATTAAACAGGCAGCTAAAACTGCTGAAGATGCAGTCAGCAAGGCTACAACGGCCTTTAGCTACGCAGCTACGGTTGATGATAAAGCAGATAAAGCACAGGCCACAGCTAACACTGCGCAGACTACTGCGTCTACCGCACAGGATACTGCTGACACTGCTCAGACTACTGCCGCCAGCGCTGTTCAAGTTGCCGAAAAAGCACAGGCATCAGCCTATGCAAATAGAACCTTCATTAAGTCCGCGACCGTGCCTGACACGGCCAACTTGCCAGTCAATGCCGTGTGGTTGCAACCGGCTGATGGTGCGACTCCAGCATCTGCTAAGACTTGGGACGGGAAAACTTGGCAGGATACGCAAATCGAATCAAGCCTAATTGCTGATAACATCGTGGGTAAGACTATCACTGGTAGCACCTTTGCTAATGAAAGTGGAACATTCAGCATTGATACAGACGGAACCATTAATGGCGCAATGATTGTACTCACCCCTAGTATCCAAGACGGAAACACGTACGAAGGGGCGATGACCGCCGCAGACGGCGTAGTATACGAGGTCACCAAGGCTAATGGTGAGCAATCATTTGTGGCTGCTAACTGGTCTTCTGTACAGGCACAACACGTGGCGCTTGATGGAACGTCCACTGTAGCTGAACTGGACTCTGATACCGGGACTGTGCAGGTGCTGAACTTGGACAAGGACTCGAACACGGTTTCGTCGGTGGTTATTGACGGAGAATCCGTTACAGTACTGAAAGACGATTCCCATATGATGATGAGCCTCGATAGTGGGCTAGACGTAGTTCACGTCAACAATGACAAGTCCAAGGATGTGTACGGTATCGGCCCGCTGGGGTTACAACTACAAACCATCTCGGCCGACAACAAGGTGACCTCCGGTGTCTTAGATGCATGGGGGCTATCACGACTGAACTCGATTGGAACAAAACTATGGTCAGGCGCGTGGGGCATGGGCGGCACTACGACGCTCACCCTTTCTAAGCCCATTAGTGATTGCCTGAATGGAATTGTTCTATTGTGGGGCACTGGTAAAACGAACGCTCCGGGGGCAAGCGACTATACGATGACATTCATTCCGAAATGGTTTGCTGCTGACCATAGTGGACGCGGTATTGATTGCTTTGTCGGAAACGCTGGCAAGAACACGTTCGGCATCAAGTACATCTATGTTACTGACACAACTTTGAAGGGATATGCCAACAACGGGTCAAACTTAGCTGCGAGCAAGGTATTACAGGGGGTGTACGAATATTGAAGCTTAAGCTAAAGACAGACAGAGACGGGTACATTATTGCAACATCACCCGTTCACGGTGACGTGGAAGTCCCTGACGACATTGCAAGTAAGATTATTGTCGGAGTGTCAAAATTGGTTGGTGGTGAGCTGTACTATCGCATTTCATTTGAGACTGACGCTGACGGGTACTTGACTGGCTATGGCACTGACCCGAGTGGCGACCAACTGGTTCTTGAGTCGGAGCTAGAACAAGCGATTCCGGGAGCAACGAAACTGATTGATGGGCACCTTGCCGTTGATCAAGCAAAGGCGAATGAACTCGCCAAGGCGGCTGATATGCCGGTGCCTGACGCGCAGGACTTAATCAACGCGCAAATGATGAAGACGACCGCCCAACTCATGCTGACTAACGCGGCGCTCATGAAGCGGGTGGCAGAAATGGAGGTAAAAGATGGCTGACCAAATAAAACTTTACTATCAGATGGGTATCTACACGGCGGCAGACTTGCCGCTTTTTGTGTCCATCGGGTGGCTGACACAGGCCGAGGCGGACGAACTGACAGGGGAGAAGGCGGCAGAAGTGTGAATCCTTTCGATCCAGAATTTATAGACCACGTCGTGCATCTCAATACGGTTGTCACCGCAATCACTGGTACCGGCATCGTGGGCGCAATCGTTTGGGGGGCGAAGACAATCAAGAGACGAATCGAATTAGACCGCGGCGCCCATGAGCGTAAACTCGCGATGCTGGAAGACAACGACCGGCTTCAACACGCTGGCATGGTGGCTTTACTACACCACGAGATATACGAGCTGTGTAATGGGCACATAGAGCGCGGGAGCATCAGTACCGGCGACTTAGACGACCTGGGTTATCTTTTCACCAGCTACAAAGCATTAGGCGGAAACGGCACTGGTGAGGCTTTGTATAAAAAGGTACTGGCCTTGCCAATCAAAAATCAGGAGGAATCAGCATGAAACTGAATATGAAGGCCCGGCTAAAGTCGTGGCCGTTCTGGGCAGGCATCATTGGTGCCTGCTTTTATATTGCCAACACCAGCTTTGGGCTGGGTATCAGTGATGACACCGTGAACACTGTCATGAACGTGGCGGCTATGGTGGCCACGGCGCTAGGCGTTACCGTTGACCCGACCACTGCTGGTGTGGGCGACAGCTCGCAGGCACTGACCTACGATAAGCCTAAGAAGGAGGATAACGCATGACTATGAAAGGCATCGACGTGTCGAGCTACCAGACGGCCGCTCAAGCCGGCATGTCCGGCATCGACTTCACCATCATCAAGGCCACGCAGGGCCGCAGCTACGTCAACCCATTGTGTAACGCGCAGTGGGACGCGGCGGGCAAGGCGGGGCACCTGCGGGGGCTCTACCATTACGCCAGCGGTGGTGACCCGGCCAAGGAAGCCGATTACTTCATCGCGCAAATCAAGAACTATGTCGGCAAGGGCATCCTGGCCTTGGACTGGGAAGCCGGTCAAAACGCTGCCTGGGGGAGCAAGTCCTGGGCGCTTACCTTCGTCAAGCGCATCCATAGCAAGACGGGCGTCTGGCCAGTAATCTACGTGCAGGCCTCGGCAATCGCCCAGGTAGCTTCCTGCGCACCGTACTGCGGCCTGTGGATCGCAGGCTACCCGACTAATGCGGCCAGCTGGACGGTGCCGTCCTTCATCTACTCCACCGGAGCCTGGAAGTCAGCAACTATCTGGCAGTTCAGCTCAGGTGGTAGTCTTGATCGAAATGTTGCATATGTCAGTGCAGCAGGTTGGAACGCCATTGCCAAGGCTAGCAAAGTCAAGACGGCGGCCGCCAAGGTGACGACTGCTGTTAAGATTGTTGCTAAGAAGGCCACCTACTCGACCAAAAAGAAAACGGTCTGGCGCATGGCCACCGATACCGTCGCTGGGAAGACTGGCAACGGCAAGACCCGGGTCAAGACGCTCGGCAAGTACTACACCGGGGTGCAGGCCGCGGCCAACTACCTGATGAAGTCCACTAGCAAGGCGACCGCGATGAAGGCCCTGGCGGCCGAGACCAAGAAAGGCGTCTTCGGCACCGGCTCGACCCGGAAGGCTATCCTTGGCACCTGGTACGATGAGGTGCAGGCCATCATCAACGGGGCCACTATGGCTGCTCCTGCGGCACGCACCTACACGGTCAAGTCTGGCGACACTCTGTCCGGCATTGGCTCAAAGCTGGGCGTGGCATGGGCGACGCTGGCCACGAAGAATGACATCAAGAGCCCGTACACCATCTACCCTGGGCAAAAGCTCAAGTACTAGACAACAATGCCCTCGGCCATCTGGTCGAGGGCATATTTTTTTGCCACAAACACGCTCCAAGAATGAAATCTGAAACGTGTTACTTCCTATTAATTTGGCTCATCGCCACCCCAGTACAGGGTGACAGTTGCGTGCGCGTCTTGGCTGATGTAGTAGTCGAGCGTGATTGAGAACCCCTCGACGTGCCAGCTAGGCAACGCCCAGCATCCGAGCTGTGGGAATTCCTTACGAATCAAGATTGCTATTTGATTGAAGTAGCCGAAATCTTTCATAGCGCTTCGCCTCAGAAGCATTATACAAACATGTGTTCGATGAATCAACGATATGCTCATATTGCGCATCGATTTTTGCACACGAATTGGTATACGTCATTGAAACCCGTTGGTACCACTGCACTAGCGGTGCACACAAAATGCACGCAAGATTTAAAAACAACGAAAAGCAACGCAAACCAAAAGCCCCGAAATGCCTATATATCAGCATTTCGGGGCTTCAACGAAGACCAACAAAGTCCTAGATAAGGAGAGTACAGGATTTGAACCTGCGCGCCGGAATGACCCGGTTCGACGGATTTCGAGTCCGTTGCATTACCACTCTGCCAACTCTCCATAACAACGTTTCTTAGTATAGCAAATGCTTAGAATTTTGCAAAGGTGTTCCGGTAAAATGGCGTTCTCGGAGTTGCAAGTTATACTAGATTTAATTGGGTAGGAGGAAATCGCGATGAAACTCTCTTGGATCAAACTGCCAGCCTTATACGGTGTGTTATATTGGTGCTTTGCCGCGGTGATGCTGGCCGGCGCCGGGGCCATGGCGGTGGCGCAAGGCTTCAGCGTCGGTGCCGTGGCGAAGTTGTTGCTGGCGTGGCAGAACCAGTGGTGGTGGCTGGCGCTAGTTGGGTTATTGCTGCACGTGTTGGCCTACGCCAAGTCGCTGCGCTCGGTGAAGCTGATGGTGACTAACACCATTGGCACCTGCGCGTTCGTTGCCTATATTCTAATTCCCAACTTCATGCCGATTATTTTGGTGGTGCACGCGGTGGTGCTGGCGGTATTGATTCGCCACCGGTCACGCGTCGTGTCCGACCCACAAGGAGCGTTACGATGAAAAAACGCATCATTGGCTTGGTTGTTGTCGCATTACTGGCCATCGGTGGCTGGCAGGTGTATCGCTATTGGGACACGACGTACCACGGCGTAACGGCCTACGCCAAGGTAGGGGCAAGCCAAAAGGTCGCCTCGAAAAACGACGACGGCTCGCCGTATCGAATTAACGGCAAGCAGGTCTACACCTACGAATACAAGCACGTGACCTGGGTGACCACCAGCGGCCAAGTGCGGCACGTCGATTTTAGTAGCCTCGAGAAAACCAATCCGCAGCGGCTGGCGCCAGGCACCTATGTCAAGGCCACGATTTCGCAAAAACGGGTGATCAGCGGGCCCAATCCGGTGGTGGCTAGCGCGCTGCCGGCAAAGGTGAAAGCAAAGCTCGATTAATCGGCCAACACGGCGGTGAGCACCCGCGTCAGCAATTCCTCGCTGTAGGTTCGCGCCTCGTTCAGCGCGTAAGTGGTGAGCTCGGCCGGCGTCGCGTCTGGGGCCTGTTCCTGCCAGGCGGCGAGGCGGGCTGCCAGCTGCGGCTCGGTGAATTGCTCACTGGTCAAAGTGTCGGCGATGTCCGCGATGGTGGTACGCAAAGTCAGTTTATCCATAATAGCCTCCGGTTGGTTCTAGTATACCGAGTCACGCAACTTTTCTCTAATCTGCTTTGCTGATTGGTGGTTGTGGGCTATGATAGGAGGAACAACGCACGCGAAAGGAAAACCATGACTACCAATTTACTCGATTATCTTGGCGACAAAATGGACGCCTTGGACTTTGATGGCGACCTCGACTTGAACTGGGACAAAGAAGCGCACGTTTTTGAGTTGGAGCTGACGATGTACACGGAAGCCGCCGGCGAGTTTGCCGTCGAGGACCAAGACGGCCGCGAGATTCAAGACGGCGAAATCGATTATAGCGACGCGATCTTGTTCTATGATCAAACTCGGCTTAAGGGCGCGGACTACGCGGATAATTACCTGACCACCATCGGCTTTGCGGGCAAAAAAGGGCTCGACCAAGCGCACCTCGATGGCTTTTTCGTGTATCTGCAGACGTTGCTCAACGACGGGCAAAGCGACTTGTTTGACTTTGTCGATGGGACCAGCAGCGCGGAAACGTTCGCGCTGACGTTTGATGAAGCGGCCTATGCCGCCGCCGTGGCCGCCCAACCTGCGGCCGCGCACACCACGTGGATCCCGTATCCGAAGTACTAGGAGTCGCCTATGGACTGGTTAGCCATTACCATCGACACAAGCAGCGAAGCCGTTTCGGCCGCGAGCAATTTCTTGCTGACGGCGGGGGCTGAAGGGATTCAAATTGTTGACGCGGCCGATCCCGTGGTGCCTGGCGTGCCACATCGCGCCAGTGGGGCAGCGGTGACCGGCTTTTTTGCGCCGGGGCCCCACACCGCGGAGCTAGTGACGACGCTGCAGGCGCAAGTCGCGCAACTGCCACAGTTCGGCTTAGCGTTAGGCAAGGGCACCGTCACCACCAGCGGCGTTAACGAAGCCGACTGGGCGACGGCTTGGGAGCAGTATTACCACCCGGTGCGCGTCACCCGCTACGTGACGATTGCCCCGGCGTGGGGCGACTACGCGCCGCAACAAGCTGGCGAAATCGTGGTTAAGCTTGATCCCGGCTTGGCCTTTGGCACTGGCAGTCACCCGACGACGCAATTGATGATTCGCTTGATGGAGGCGACCTTGCGCGGCGGCGAAACCGTCATCGATGTCGGCACCGGCAGCGGCGTGTTGGCGTTGGTGGCCGCAGACTTTGGGGCAACGCGCGTGTTGGCCACAGATGTCGACGCCGTCGCGGTGACCAACGCGACGCGCAACTTGGCGTTGAATCCGCCGGCGCCAATCACGGTGCAAGCCAGCGACTTGTTGGCCACGGTGAGCCTGCGTGCCGACGTGATTTTGGCGAATATCTTGGCTGAGGTGTTGTTGCCGCTGGTGCCGCAGTTACCGGCACACTTGTTGCCTGGCGGGCAGGTGATTCTTAGCGGCATCTATCACGACCAGCTGGCGAAAATTCAAGCCGCGCTGGCCGCTGCTCACCTGACCATCACCACCTTGAGTCGGCAAGGCGACTGGTATGGGTTAGTCGCTGAGGTGCAGGCATGAATCGATACTTTAGCGATCAGGCGTTTACCACCGGGGCCACGGTGACCCTTGGCGACACCATTGCCCACCACGCGCTGAAGGTGCTGCGGCAAACGACCGGCGATCAATTCGAGTTGGTGAATGCGGCGCACCGCGCGTTTGTCGCCACCATCACGGCCGTGGCGCCGTTGACGGTGAGCATCGGCGCCGACGTGACCCGCGCAGTCGAGCTGCCGCTTGAGGTGACAGTGGTGTGCGGCGTGGGCAAGGGCGACAAGGCCGAGTGGATTGCGCAAAAAGCGACCGAGCTCGGCGCCGCGCACATTCTGTTTTATAATGGGCAATGGGGCACAAGCAAGTGGGCGCCGGACCGCCGGGGCAAGAAGTTGGCGCGGCTACAGGCCATCGTCCTGGGCGCCGCCGAGCAAAGCCACCGCAACCTCGTGCCGACGGTGGGTTTTCTCGCTAACCTTAAGACGCTGGCGCCAGCCGGAGCAAAGCTGGTGGCGTATGAAGAAAGTGCCAAAGCTGGTGAGGCCGCCGGGTTGGTGGCGACACTCGCGGGGAGGCCGCAGGCGTTAACCGTCGTGTTCGGCCCCGAAGGCGGAATCAGCCCCGCGGAGCTCGCCGGGTTAACGGCCAATGGTTTCGTGCCTGCCGGTTTAGGCCCGCGCATTTTGCGTACGGAAACCGCACCATTATACCTGCTCAGCGCCGTGTCCGCGCTGAGCGAATTGCAAGGAGTTCAGCTAGATGAGTAGAGTAATCACATGGGGAAAAACCAAGGCGGGCATGATTGTCTGGATCAGCGTCGTGTTGACGCTGATCATGCCTTGGGTCATCAAATTCGCCGGCGGGTCCGTGGCTTTTCGCGTCGGGTTCTTGTTCATCTTGGTGAACATGGCTTGGGCGATCATCATCGGCCGGTGGTTGCGCAACGGTCAATTACCGTGGTGGTACAGCCTGGTTTTACCGGTGCTGTTTGCCGTGATGGTGGTGTGGCGGTTTGCGCGATACGATTATTTCTTCGTTGTGATTTACTGGGTGTTGACCCTGTTGGCCCGCGCCAAGGACTAGTAATTTCTGTGGTTTTCCGTATAATACAAGTATCGGCACGCGACCACGCGTGCTTTTATTGTAATTGGGGAGGCAAACGATGGCTGAAGAAGTCGAATTAACCCAAGACCAAGTCATGGCGATGTGCCGCGAGTATATGAATGACGAGCACCTGGCCTTCGTCAAAAAAGCGTATGACTTCGCCGCCTATGTCCACAAGGACCAGCGGCGCAAGTCCGGCGAGCCTTACATCATCCACCCGATTCAAGTCGCCGGGATTCTCGCCGAGTTGAAAATGGATCCGGTGACGGTGGCCAGCGGCTATTTGCATGACGTCGTCGAAGACACCAACATCACGCTCGGCGACATCCAAGAAGTCTTCGGCCGCGAAACCGCCTTAATCGTCGACGGGTTGACCAAGCTGAGCAAGGTCACCTACGTCGCCCACAAAGACGAGCTGGCCGAGAATCACCGCAAGATGTTGCTGGCGATGGCCAAGGACATGCGGGTCATTCTCGTCAAACTCGCCGACCGGCTGCATAACATGCGAACCTTGATGCACCTGCGGCCGGACAAGCAGCGCCGCATCGCCAACGAAACGCTGGAAATCTACGCACCGCTCGCCGATCGGCTGGGGATCAGCACCATTAAGTGGGAGCTTGAGGACCTCAGTCTGCGCTACTTGAACCCGCAGCAATACTATCGCATCGCCCAGCTGATGAAGTCCAAGCGCACCGAGCGCGAGGCCTACATCCAAGGCGCCATCAAGGAGATTCAAGCCGCGGTGGCCGACCTCAACATCAGCTACGAGATTTACGGGCGCCCAAAGCACATCTACTCGATTTATAAAAAAATGCGCGACAAGCACAAGCAATTCGACGAGCTGTACGACTTGCTGGCGGTGCGCGTGATCACCAAAACCATCAAGGATTGCTACGCGGTGCTTGGCGCGATTCACACCAAGTGGCGGCCGATGCCGGGGCGCTTCAAGGATTACATCGCGATGCCGAAAGCCAACATGTACCAATCGCTGCACACCACGGTGATTGGCCCGCAAGGCAAGCCGCTGGAGGTCCAGATTCGCACCGAGGAGATGCACCACGTCGCCGAATATGGGGTCGCGGCGCACTGGGCGTATAAAGAAGGACAAACCAGCGAGGTCCAATACGACCAAAACGGCAAGAAGCTCGACTTGTTCCGGGAGATTCTGGAGATTCAAGACGAAAGTAGCGACGCCAACGACTTCATGGAATCCGTGAAGGGCGATATCTTCACCGACCGCGTGTATGTCTTCACGCCGCGGGGAGACGTTTACGAGTTACCTAAGGGTAGCGGTCCGCTGGATTTTGCCTACATGGTCCACACCGAAGTCGGCAACAAAACGGTCGGCGCCAAGGTCAACGGTAAAATCGTGCCGCTGAACTACCAGCTGAAAAACGGGGACATCGTCGAGATGCTCACTAGCGCCGGCTCCAAGCCGAGCCGCGACTGGGTCAACCTGGTCTACACCTCGCGCGCCCGCAACAAGATTCGCCGGTACTTTAAGCTCGAAGACAAGGAAACCAACGCCGAAAAGGGCCAGGACATGCTGGAGCGCCAGCTGCAGGAAATGGGGTTTGCCCCGAAGGACTTCATCGGCAAGGCCCCAATGAAGGAACTGCTGACCAGGCTCAACTTCAGCACCGACGCCGAGCTGATGAGCGCCATCGGCTACGGCGAGTATACGCCAAAGATCATTGCCAACCGCCTGACCGAAAAAGTCCGCCGCGAAAAAGAAGCCGCCGACCAAAAGGCCAAGGAAGAGGCAATTTTAGCCAACAACCAAAAGGTCACCACCGTCAGCCACGAAGGCAAGAAGCCGACCAGCCGCACGCAAGAAGGCGTCGTCATCGAAGGCGTCGACAACTTGCTGGTGCATTTGGCCAAATGCTGCAACCCAGTCCCCGGTGACGCCATCACCGGCTACGTCACCAAGGGTCGCGGCGTGACGATTCACCGCGTCGACTGCCCGAATGTCGCCGCCGACAGCGAAATGGCCGGCCGGCTGATCGAGGTGCAGTGGCAAAATCTCAACGACCAAAGCCAGCTGTTTGATACCGATTTGGAAATCTACGGCTACAACCGCAGCGGCTTGTTGAACGATGTGCTGCAGGCCTTGAACGCGCAAACCAAGAGCCTCAACAACGTCATCGGCCGCGTCGACCACGACAAAATGGCCGACATTCACGTCACCGTCGGCATTCGCAACCTCGCGCACCTCGACCGGCTGATGGATGCGGTGAAGAATATTCCCGACATTTACGAAGTCAAGCGCGCCCAAAGTTAAAGGAGTAGCCATGCGAGCAGTCGTTCAGCGCGTCAGTCACGCGCAAGTTACTATCGCCAATCAAGTCCACGGGGCAATCGACCGTGGCTTTTTGGTGTTACTCGGCGTCGGGCCCAGCGACACACCGGAGACGGTGACCCAGTTGGTGCATAAAATTGCCAAGCTGCGGGTGTTCAGCGACCCCGCCGGCAAAATGAATCTGGCGTTGGCGCAAGTCGGCGGCAGCGTCTTGGTGGTGTCGCAGTTCACGCTGTATGCCGACACGCGCCACGGCAACCGGCCGAGTTTCACGGCGGCGGCCGCCCCGGCCCTGGGCGAGCGATTGTACCAGGCGTTTTGTGCCGAGCTCGCCGCCACCGGGATTCCCGTGGCCACCGGCGAGTTCGGCGCGGACATGCAGGTGAGTCTCACTAATGATGGGCCGGTGACGATTATTTTTGATACGGAGGAAGCTCGTGCTTAACAATGTGATTTGGGATCTCGATGGCACGCTGTACGATACTTATCCCGGGATACTCACGGCGTTGATCGCCACGCTCGCCAAGTTTGGCGTCACCGCCGAGCGTGCGGCGCTGTTCACCACCATCAAGCACGGCTCAGTGCGCGGGGAATTGGCGCGGATCGGCAAAACCATTGGCGTGCCCTACGATACCTTGTGGGCCGACTACCACGACCGCGAAGTGTCCGGCTTTGTGATGCAGGCGCAGGCCTATCCGGACACGGCACGGGTGTTGCGCGGCGTGGTGGCCGCCGGGGGCCAGAACTTCTTGATGACGCACCGCGACGACAGCGCCTGGGCGCTACTGCGTCGCGACGGCTTGGCCGACTTGTTTAAAGGCGGCGTCACCAGCGAACAGCACTTGGCGCGCAAGCCGGCGCCGGATGCCGTGTTGTACATTCTCGACACCTTTGGCCTGCAGCCCGCCAGCACCGCAATGATTGGGGATCGACAGTTGGATGTAGTGGCCGGGCAGGCCGCCGGCGTTGCCGGGATTTATTTTGACATCGACGGCTACCACGATGCGCCGATGGCCGACGCCACGATTCAAACGCTGCCGGCGGTGCTCGATTTGCTGTCGTAACATCAAGACGCGCGCTGCGCATCCCGAATGGGGTGCGCGGCGCGCGTCTTTTGGTTTATTGATGATTGCCGGCTTTGAAGTAGCTGGTGAGGGACTGGGTGACGTCTGTGGCCACCTGCTGGCGGTAGGTCGCCGAGCTGATTTCCTTGAAGTCCTTGTCGGTGTTGATGTAACCCATTTCCAACAAGACACTTGGCTGGCTGTTGTCGCGCAGCACCTGATAATTCCCAAAGGCGATGCCGCGGTTGGTCAGGTTCAAGTTGGTGAACCCGCGGTCCAAGTAACTCGCCAAGGTCTTGCTCTTGCCGCTGCTGTAATAGTAGCTGGTAAAGCCGGTGGCCGAGTTGGCCTTGGGGCTGGAGTCAAAGTGGAAGGAGATGAACACGTCGGCCTTGAGCTTGCGCGAGGTGGCCGCGCGCGGTTCCAAATCGACAAAGCTGTCGGTGTCGCGGGTGTACACGACGTTGGCGCCTTGCGCCGACAGCGCCGCGCCCACGGCCTTGGCCATCAGTAGCGTGTAGGTTTTCTCGTACTTGCCATTGGTCGATAAGGCGCCGGCATCGCTGCCGCCATGGCCGGGATCCAACACGATGGTGGCTTCACCGAGGCTCGTGGCGACTTTGCCGGAGGTGGCGCCTGGCACGGAGACGACCCAGCCGGCGACGTAGCCGGTTTTGCCGGTGCTGGTTTTGACCTGATACCATTCGCCGCTTTGCTTGATCACGGCCAGCTTGGTGTTCTTTGGCACCCGCGTGACCACGCGGGCGTTGAGGCCGGCGGCTTGGCGAATGTTGGCCGCCGTCGTGGCAGTGACGCTGGTGGCGGTGCTGGCCGTGGTCGTGGTGCGGTCGGTGGTGGCAGTCTTTGCGCGCTGCGTCGGCGTGCTAAGCGTCGTGGTGCGGCCGGTGTCGCGAATCAGGCGCGAGGCGACCCAAGCCGCAGTATTATGGTAGGCAATTTGGCTCCAGGGGCCTTCGGTGTAGACGACGTTCACCGCGTCGCCGACGCTGAGGCGGCCGAGAATCTTGGCGGTGGTGCTGGCGCTGGCGCGCACGTTGGCGGCTTGCGTCACCGTGGCGACCTTGGCCGAGCTCGTCGACGGCTCGTTTTGGTCGACCAGCCACGAGGCGACCCAGCCGATTTTGTTGCCGGCCAGGCGCACCTGGTACCAGGAGTTTGATTTTGAAATGACGGTGAGTTGCGTCCCGTTGTTGACGCGGCCCATCACGTTGTAGGCGAGGCCAGGGCCCAGCCGCACGTTTAAGACGCTGGCCCGCACCGTGAGGGTGGTGTTATTCGCCAACACCGTGGTGGTCACGGCCGACACGGCAATCGCGCCGGCGATGAGGAATAACAAAGGCCATTTTTTTATTTTCAGTGGTTTCATGCGCGCCAATCCCTTACATTAGTAGCCTTATTATACCAAACGCCGCGGCGACCGGCGGCGAAATCGCCGGAATTGCGGCGCTTCGTTTGACAATCTTAAACAAAAATCATATTCTAACAGTAATATCTATCAGGCTGATGGCAAAGGAGAAGCGACCGCACTTAAGCGACCCGGGTTGGTGTAAGCCGGGAATAGGTCGTCACGACGCTTTGCCGGTTGATCCGCTTCGGTTGCCACCGTTATGGCTAAGTAAAACACAAGGTGGTACCGTGTCCGCACCCTTCGTCAAACGAGGGGTGTTTTTTCTTTGTTTGGCCTGATTCAATCCTAGAGGAGGCAATTATGCATTATCAACGACCGAAAGGCACCGCAGACATTCTGCCCGGCCAAAGCGCGCTTTGGCAGCGCGTGGAGGCCACGGCGCGCGACATTCTCGCCCGCTATCGCTACGAAGAGATTCGCACGCCATTATTTGAAAACGAAGAGGTCTTCTCCCGCAGTGCCGGCGACACCAGCGACATCGTGACCAAGGAGATGTACACCTTTGAGGACAAAGGCGGCCGCAAAATGGCGCTGCGCCCCGAAGGCACCGCCGGCGTCGTGCGCGCCTACGTGGAAAATAAACTATACGGGCCGGAATTCCAAAAGCCCTACAAGGTGTATTACATGGGCGCGATGTTTCGCTACGAGCGGCCGCAGAGTGGCCGCCAACGCGAGTTCCACCAAATCGGCGTCGAGGCCTTTGGCGCCGAAACGCCGGCCATCGATGCGGAAACCATTGCCTTGGGGCGCGACTTGCTGATGGGCTTGGGTGCCAAGTCGATTCGCGTCGTCATTAACTCGCTGGGCGACCCCGAATCTCGCGCCGCGTATCACGAGGCGCTGGTGGCGTACCTGACGCCGTACCAAGCCGAGCTGTCGCACGATTCCCAGGTGCGCCTGGTGAAAAATCCGCTGCGCATCCTCGACAGTAAGGATGCGCACGACCAGGAAATCGTCAAAGGCGCGCCGAAGATCCTCGATTTTCTCAGCGCAACTGCCCAGCAGCATTTTACCGCCGTGCAGGACTTGTTGGATCACATGGGCATCGCCTATGACATCGACGCCGACATGGTGCGCGGGTTGGATTACTACAACCACACCATTTTCGAATTGATGAGCGACGACCCGGTCTTCGGCGGCGGCTACACCACGGTGCTCGCCGGCGGCCGGTACAACGGCTTGGTGGAAGAACTCGGCGGCCCGCAAACGCCAGGCATCGGCTTTGGCATGGGCGTGGAGCGCGCCATGCTGCTGGCGGCCGGCCAGGTGCCAGCGCCCCACGTGCCGGTGTACATCGTGACGATTTCGCCGGCCGCCACCGCGACCGGGATGGCGTTGGCCAGCGCGATTCGCCAGCAAGGCTTTGCCGTGGATATGGATTACCTCGACCGCAAAGCCAAGGCCCAGTTCAAAACCGCCAACAAGGTCGGCGCCGATTTGGTGCTGACCATCGGCGACAGCGAACTGGAGGCCGACACGGTGCAAGTCAAGGCGATGGCCAGCGGCGAGCAACAAACGCTGCCGATGAGCGAGTTGCGGGAACACTTTGCGCAAGTTTATGCGCAAGCAAAGGAAGATTAACATGACGAAACGAACAATGTATGCCGGGGAGGTCACGACTGCTGCCGTGGACCAAACCGTGACCTTGATGGGCTGGGTGCAAAAACGCCGCAGCCTCGGCAACTTGATTTTTATCGACTTACGCGACCGGGCGGGGATCGTCCAGCTCGTGTTCTCCAAGGAATTCGGCGAGGCCGCCTTGGCCCAGGCCGAAAAGCTGCGTAGCGAATACGTCATCGCGGCCACCGGCGTGGTGCGGCCGCGCAAGCCCGAAGCCGTCAACCCAAAAATGGCCACCGGTGCAGTCGAGGTGGAGGTCAGCGCGCTAACCGTGCTGAATGCCGCCAAGACGCCGCCGTTTGAAATCGAAGACGGCGTCACCGCCACCGAGGAAACCAAGCTGAAGTATCGCTACCTCGACTTGCGCCGACCGGAGATGCAAGAGGCGATCATCACACGCGCGAAAATCACCCGGGCCGTGCATGAATACTTCGACGCCAACGGGTTCTTAGACATCGAAACGCCGACGCTCACCGCCAGCACCCCGGAAGGCGCGCGCGACTACCTCGTGCCGTCGCGGGTGTACCCAGGCAGCTTTTACGCCTTGCCGCAGTCGCCACAGCTGTTCAAGCAGTTGTTGATGGGCGCCGGGTTTGACCGCTACTACCAAATCGCCAAGTGTTTCCGCGACGAGGATTTGCGCGGCGACCGTCAGCCGGAATTCACCCAAATCGACATGGAAACCAGCTTTTTGTCCGCCGAAGAGATTCAGACCTTGACGGAAGGCCTGATCGCCAAGGTGATGAAGGATGTGCAAGGCGTCTCGGTGAAGCTGCCGTTCCGGCGCATTGAATGGGCCGACGCGATGGCCAAGTACGGCTCCGACAAGCCGGATCTGCGCTTCGGCATGGAAATTCAAGACGTGTCGAGCCTGGTCGCCGATTCGACCTTTAAAGTCTTTGCCAATGCCGTGGCTAACGGCGGGGCCGTGCGCGCCATCGTCCTCCCAGGCGGCGCGGCGAAGTATTCCCGCAAGGCCATCGACGCGCAGCAAGACTACATCAAACGCTTCGGGGCCAAGGGGCTGGCCTGGCTGAAGGTGACGGAAGACGGCATCAGCGGCCCAATCGCCAAGTTCTTCGGCGATGGCAGCAGCTTGACGGTGCCACTGCAGGCCAAGGCCGGCGACCTGATTTTGTTTGTCGCCGATCAGCCAAGCGTCGTGGCCGCCAGCCTCGGTTATCTGCGCAGCCATTTTGGCGCGGACCTGGGCTTGATCGACGAGTCGCAATACGCGTTTTGCTGGGTCGTGAACTGGCCGCTGTTTGAATTCGATGAAGGCATTCAGCGCTGGGTGCCGGCGCACCATCCCTTCACCATGCCGAACGAAGAAGACGTCGCGCTGCTGGATACCGATCCGCACAGCGCCCACGCCCAGTCCTACGACATCGTGTTGAACGGCTACGAGCTCGGCGGCGGGTCGATCCGCATTCACACCCGCGATATTCAAGAAAAAATGCTCAAGGCGCTGGGCTTCACCCCGCAGCGCGCCCAAAAGGCGTTTGGATTCTTGCTCGACGCGTTAGACTTCGGCTTTCCGCCGCATGGTGGCCTGGCCATCGGGCTGGATCGCTTCGCCATGCTGCTGGCACACCGCGATAACATTCGCGACGTCATCGCCTTCCCGAAGAATTCTAAGGCCAGCGAGCCGATGACCAACGCGCCGTATCCGGTGGCCGATGCCCAGCTGCAAGACCTCGGCATCGAAGTCCGCGCCGGCGTCGACCCGGCGGCGGAGCACGCCGGCGATGACAGCCTCACCGAATAGTCTTGACTTTTAGTCAGTGGTTGGCGATACTAACGGCGAGGTGATGACCATGAAAAAAGACTTAGCAGCATTACGCAAGCGCCTGACGCCTGAACAGTACGCGGTGACCCAAGAAGCCGCCACCGAGCGGCCCGGCACCGGTGAGTACGATCAATTTGATCAGCCCGGCATTTACGTCGACGTCGTCAGCGGCGAGCCGCTGTTTTCCTCGCTGGATAAATATGACGCCGGCTGCGGCTGGCCGTCTTTTACCAAGCCAATTGGCCAACTCACCGAGCACACGGATCACAAGCTACTGCAAACCCGCACCGAGGTCAGAAGCGCGGAGGCCGACTCGCACTTGGGCCACGTCTTCACCGACGGGCCGACTGAAGCGGGCGGCTTGCGCTACTGCATCAACTCGGCGGCGTTGCGCTTCGTGCCGGCCGCCAAGCTGGCGGAAGCTGGCTACGGCCAGTACGCCAAATTATTCGACTAACCACGAAACCGGCGCGCCTGCGCCGGTTTTTTTGTTATACTCAAGGCACTGACGAAAAAAGGAGCGATAATCGTGATCGAAATCGATCGGCTGATCCGCCGGCACCAAAACTGGAGCCGCCTGACCGCCGCGTTTTTCTATAGCATTTGCGTGGCCTTGGCCTTGAACATGTTTTGGGAGCCAGGCGGCGTCTTTGCCAGCGGCATCACCGGGGCGGCCCAGTTATTGGCGACGGTGGTGCGCAAGTGGTTCAACGTCTCGCTGTTCGGCGTGCCGACCACCGAGCTGTTCAACACCGCGACCTTGTTATTCCTGCTCAACGTGCCGCTGTTTGTCCTGGCGTGGAAACAAATCGGCCACCGCTTCACGCTGTTCACGTTTTTAGCCGTCATTTTCTCGACCATCATGATTCGCTTGCTAGGGGTCGTGAAGCCCTTGACCACCGACCCGATTGTCTGCGGGATCTTCGGCGCCGTGGTCAACGGGCTGGGCACCGGGTTTGCGTTGCGCAACAACATCTCTACCGGCGGGCTGGATATTCTCGGCATCGTCATGCGCAAGCGCACCGGCACCACGGTGGGCACGGTGAACATCGCCGTGAACGTCGTGATCATTTTCCTCGCCGGGTTTGTCAACGACTGGCCGCACGCGCTGTACTCGGCGCTGGCCATTTTCATCAACGGCAAGGTGATGGATTCGCTGTACACCCGCCAGCAGCGGCTGCAGGTCATGATCGTCACCGCCCACCAAAAGGCCGTGGTCAACGAGATTCAAAATACCTTGCGCCGCGGCATCACCATCGTCCACGACGCGGAAGGCGCCTTTCGCCACGAAGAGAAAACAATTTTGTTCACGATTATTTCTCGGGCAGAAATGTATGACCTCGAAACCGCGATGCAAAAAAGCGATCCGTACGCGTTCGTGTCGATCACCGAATCCGTGAAAGTGATGGGGAGATTTTATGAGCCAAAAACAGACTAAGTTCTTGATTGGGGCCAACGTCCATATGGCGGCCCCCGGCATGTTTCCCGGCGCCGTGGCCGAAGCCGTCAATTATGGCGCCACGAGCCTGCAGTTTTACCTCGGTGCACCGCAAAACACCCGGCGCAAACCGGTGGCCGAGCTGGCGGTGCCGGCGGGGCTGGCGGCGATGCAAACGGCCGGCTTGTCGCACCTGGTGATTCACGCGCCGTACATTGTCAACCTCGGTAACACCAAGAAACCCGAGAGTTTTGGCTTTGCCGTGCAGTTTATGCGAGAGGAAATTGCCCGCGCCGACGCCTTGCAGGCGTATGCCATGCCGTTTCACCCGGGGGCTCACGTCGGCGCCGGCCCCGAGGCGGCAATTGCCCAAATCGCCAACGGGCTCAACCAGATCTTGACGGCAGAGACCCAGGTTAGCCTGGCGCTAGAAACCATGGCGGGGAAGGGAACGGAAATCGGCCGCAGCTTTGAGGAGCTGGCGGCGATCATCGCGCGGCTCGATCATCCCGAAAAAGTCGGCGTGACCCTGGATACCTGCCACCTCAACGACGCCGGCTACCCGGTGGCGACGCACTTCGATGATGTGCTCGAGGAATTCGACCGCGTGATTGGCTTGGCGAAGTTGCGCGTGGTGCACCTCAACGACTCAAAGAATCCGCAAGGCAGCCACAAGGATCGCCACGCCAACCTCGGCGCCGGCTCCATCGGCTTTGACGCGTTGAATGCCATTGCGCACCACCCGCAGCTCACTCAGATTCCGAAGATTCTGGAGACGCCGTATGTCGGACCGGATAAAACCCACATGGTGCCGCCTTACGGGGTGGAAATCAACTGGTTGCGTTCCGGTGATTATCGACCGGAGGAATTAACCGCCTTGGCGAATTAATGCGCACGGTGGGCATTAATTTACTGCGGAATTGCACAGGGTGGGCATTAATATTTTCCGAAAATTTGCGACTGGATGAATTTTGCATAAAGCAACGAGAACTGGCGGATTTTGGTGGATAATGATTCACGAAAACCGAAAAAAATCGCCTCGTCAAATCAGCCCTGCGCGCCGGTTTTAAGGATTTGCCCTTGGTGGGCGGATAAAAAGTAGGCGCCGTTAAACGTGAATTCAGGTGCGAAGCCGCAGAACTGATGGTGAACGCGCCGCTCAATGCGCCTAGTTTCCATAATCATTTTTATATTTGCGGCTGAACCCTGCGTCCTGACAGGGTTTTTCGCTTCCCAAAATGCCCGCAAAAATTGGCCGATTTTGCTCATAAATTGTGAACAATGGACGATGATTCGTGAACACATTTTACGGCCGGCCCAAGAAATATTATGTTAAGTATGGCCATCGCCGCAGATTTCGAGTAAAGTAGTAAGAAGAATTTCTGGAGGTGCGAGATGGAAAGTTGGCTATTTTTATTCGGGGTCGCGGCGATTGCCGCCTTCGCGAAAAATAAGGCGCTGTTCATCGGCGTCGCCGCGGTGATCGTCATTAAGGCGATTCCGCCGCTGCACCCGTGGCTGAAGACGTTGCAAGGCCAAGGCATCAATTGGGGCGTGACGATTATTTCCGCCGCCATCATGGTCCCGATTGCCACCGGCGAAATCGGCGTGACCGAGCTGTTGCGCGTCGCCAAGAGCCCCGCCGGCTGGATTGCCATGGCCATGGGCGTCTTGGTGGCCGTGTTGTCGGCGCGCGGCGTGGGGCTATTGGCCAGCAGCCCAGAAATGACCGTGGCATTGGTGTTTGGGACCATTCTTGGCGTCGTCTTGTTCCGCGGCATCGCGGCGGGGCCGGTGATTGCCAGCGGCATGACGTATGTGATTTTGACTGTGTTTAATCTAGTGCCGGCGCACTAAAGGAGTAGCATGTTAACATTTAATGGAGAAATCGTGACGGCCACCGTCACCGATCAAAACGAGACTGAAGTGTTCGCCCAGGCGCATGGCGTGACCTTGGCGCTAGATGCCAGCGAATTCGACCGCGTTCCCGCAAATGGCCATCCAGTCACCGGCTTTGCCTACGAGAATCAAGCCGGCAAGGCGCGGCTGACCACCAAGATTCCCACCGTCGGCCACGATCATTACGCCTGGGCGGAAGTCGTGGAGGTGCGCCGCGACCTCGGCGTTTTTGTCAGCATCGGCTTACCGGACAAGGACATTGTGGTGTCCTTGGACCAACTGCCGAGCTTGAACCGGCTATGGCCGGCCCGCGGCGACCGCTTAATGGTGGCCTTGACCCGCGATAAAAAAGCCCGGTTATGGGGGACGCTGGCCGACGAAAGTATCTTCACGGCCGTGGCCAACCGCGCCAAGCCTGCGCAAATGAACGAAGACGTCGATTGCACCGTGTACCGCCTGAAAATCGCCGGCACCCGGGTGCTCACCGATGACTTTTTCCTCGGCTTCATTCACCCTAGTGAACGCGACGCGGAGCCGCGGTTGGGCCAGCACCTGCACGCGCGGGTGATTGGCGTGCGCCCGGATGGCGGGTTAAACCTGTCGCTGCGCCCGCGGGCCTATGAGGCCATCGACGACGATGCGGCGATGGTGTTGGCGGTGTTGCAGCATTCCGCCACCGGCACCATCCCGTTCACGGACAAAAGCGATCCCGACGCCATTCGCACGCAGTTTGGGATTAGTAAAAGCGCGTTTAAGCGCGCGCTGGGCCACCTGCTCAAGGCGCGCCTGGTGGAAGAAGTGGCGGGGCAAACCCGCTTATTGAAGGCAACGCATGAATGATTTAATCTTAGACTTTGTCCATTATCTCGATGTGGAGCGTGGCTTGGCCAAAACCACGCAAAGCAGCTACAAACAAGACCTCACCGAATTCGCCCAGTGGCTAGCGGCGCAACACACCACCGCCGTACCCGAGGAGCTGGCTGTGATTCAGGCGTTTTTGGCCAGCCAAGACGCGGTCAAGGCGCCAAGCTCGATGAGCCGCATGATTAGCGCCATGCGCAAGTTCTACCGCTACCTCGGCCGCGAAGGCTTGGTGCACACGGACCCGATGGCCTTGATTGCCAGCCCCAAGCCGGCGCAACATTTGCCGGCGACGCTGTCCAGCCCGGAAATCGACGCGCTGATGGCCGCCCCTGACGTCACCAAGCCGCTGGGGCTGCGCGACCGCGCGATTTTTGAGCTGATGTACGCCACCGGCCTGCGCGTCTCCGAAGTGGTCAACCTGCGCATGGATCAGCTGCACCTGACGCTGAATCTGCTGCAAGTCACCGGGAAAGGCGACAAGGAGCGCATCGTGCCGATTTCGCCGCAAGCCGTCGACTGGGTGCAGCAATACCTGACGCGCTCCCGGCCGCGGCTGGTGCGGATGCAACCGCCGGCCACCGTGTTTGTCAATTTTCACGGGGCGACGCTGACGCGGCAAGGCATTTGGAAAAACCTCAAGGCCTACATCGACGCGATTGGCATCACCAAAAACGTCACGCCGCACACGCTGCGCCACAGTTTTGCCACGCACCTGTTGGAAAACGGTGCCGATCTGCGGGTCGTGCAGGAATTGCTCGGCCACGCCGACATCAGCACGACGCAGATCTACACCC
This sequence comes from Lacticaseibacillus nasuensis JCM 17158, assembly GCF_001434705.1. Classification (GTDB taxonomy): domain Bacteria; phylum Bacillota; class Bacilli; order Lactobacillales; family Lactobacillaceae; genus Lacticaseibacillus; species Lacticaseibacillus nasuensis. The sequence continues at coordinate 233,698 of NZ_AZDJ01000013.1, read as the reverse complement.
ACCTCAGCAACCAAAAGCTGGTGGCGGTGTACCACCAGACGCACCCGCGCGGCTAAATTCGCGCCAATCGGGGAACTATGCTACACTTGCTAGCGAGTGTAGTGACAGTGGAGGCTTGTTTATGCTGACGAAATACCGGAATGATTACGCCAAGATTGCAATGGGGTTCTTGTCGTTTGAGCCCGACTTGAAGGACTATGATCATCTGCAAACGGAGCTGAAGCTTTATACCGAAGAGGCCGGCCACGAGCTGTACCTGTATAAGGCCGCTCCGGATGAGGATTTTACCGGCGTGTTGGGGATCGAAACCGGGCCGGACTTTGTGATGGTGCGGCACCTGTCGCTGTCGCCGAATGTGCGCACCGAAGCGACGCAGTTTGCCGTGTTGGCCGACTTGCGCGCGTTGTACCCACAGGCCAAGCTGATGGGGTCGCTGGAAAACAGCCCGTTAATTACGAAATTCATTCAGCAAGATAAAGAGGATAACGATGGCACTCACCCTCGTGCTTAAGGACTTTTCCGGTCCGCTCGACTTATTGTGGCACCTGATTCGCACCAACGAAGTCGATATTTACGACATTCCAATTGCCGCAATCACTAGCCAGTATCTCGACTACCTGCACCAAATGCAGGAGTTGCGATTGGATGTGGCTGGTGATTATTTTGTTATGGCCGCTAGCCTCATGGCGATGAAAAGCCAGCTGCTGCTGCCGCAGCCGGAACCCGATCCCGATTTGCCAGAAGAAGAGTACGTGGACCCGCGGGCGGATCTGGTGGCGCAACTCTTAACCTATCAGGTGTACCAAGAGGCCGCGGCAGACTTGCGCCACCGCGAACACGAGCGCGCCCAGGCCTTCGCCAAGGCGGCAACGTTACCCGGCGCAGACGTGGCGATTCCCTTGGCGCCTGGCGCCATTAAGCTGCGAGACTTGACGACGGCGATGCAGCGCGTGGTGGCGGCGCAAGCCGCCACCGCTAAAACCATCGCCCACATCGAAGCCGAACCGGTGTCGCTGAGTGAACGCATCGGCGCGGTGATGGCCACCTTGCGCGACCGTCACCGCGTCAACTTCCGCGAATTAGTCGCGCAGCCCTCGGTGGATGGGGTGGTCACCACGTTTTTGGCGCTATTGGAGTTAATGAAAAGCGACCAGATCATCTGTGACCAACCGGCGCCGTTTGCCGAAATCACCGTGATGTTAAAGGAGGCGGCGTGATGCTGAGTGCCATTGAGGCCGTATTGTATACCGCCGGGGAAGCCGGCATCGCGCTTGGCGACCTGGCCACCACGCTGGGCATTTCTAGCGCCGCGGCGCGCCAGCAACTCGACGTTTACGCCGCCGCCTTGGCCGGCGGCGACCGCGGGTTGACGCTGCGCTGGTCCGATGACCGCGTGTATCTGGTCACCAAGCCGGCCTTGGCCGACACCGTGCGGCGCTACTTTGCCGGGCCGCCGACGCAAGGCCTGTCGCAGGCGGCGCTGGAGGTCTTGGCGATTATCGCCTACCAACAGCCGATTACCCGCGTGGAAATCGACGACGTGCGCGGCGTGCAAAGCGCCGGCGCCTTGACCACCTTGGCCAGCCGCCAGTTGGTTAAGGAAGCCGGGCGCAAGGACGCCCCGGGCCGCCCGATTCTCTACGCCACCACGCCGTTTTTCTTGGATTATTTCGGCTTAACCAGCTTGTCGGCGCTGCCGCCGATCGACTCGGTGAGCGCACCAAGCGACATCGACTTATTCGATCAAACCACCGAGCCAGACTGGGCTCAAGGAGAAAATCATGACGCAACAACCAACTGAACGCCTGCAAAAGGCGATTGCTAACGCCGGGGTGGCCTCGCGCCGCGCCGCCGAGCAACTCATTGCCACCGGCCGGGTCACCGTCAACGACGTCGTGGTGCGGGAAATGGGCGTGAAGGTCGGCCCGCACGACGCCATCGCCGTCGACGGCGTGCCGTTGTCGCACCCCGAGCACAAGTATTTTCTGTTTTACAAGCCGCGGCGCGTCGTCTCCACCGTGCATGACGACAAGCACCGCCGCACGGTGACCGACTTTTTCACCGACGAGCAGGTGCGGCTGTACCCGGTGGGGCGGCTTGATTACGACACCTCGGGGCTGTTGATCATGACCAACGACGGCGAATTCGCCAACCTGTTGATGCACCCGAAGTTTCGCATCGAGAAAAAATACGTCGCCAAGGTGCAAGGCATTCCCACGCGCACGGCCTTAGCCCCGATGCGCCAAGGCATGAAAATTGACGGCAAGAAGCTGGCCCCGGGCCGCTACAACATTTTGTCCAGCGACAAGGACAAGCGCACCGCTGTCGTCGAGTTGACCATTCACCAAGGCGTCAACCATCAAGTCAAGAACATGTTTAAGGCGCTGGGGTATCCCGTGATGAAGCTGTCGCGGGTGCAATACGGGCCGTTGAACCTCGACGGGCTGACCTCCGGTGACTACCGCGCGTTGAAGCCGCGGGAAATCCAGGCCTTGCGCGATTTAGCCGCGGGGCAGAACCAGGCAGAAACGCGCCGCTTATAGGGCAAGAAAACGCTTGCGGATTATTTAATAGTGGGATATACTTCTCTTGTAAATAAAATATTTGGTTCGTCTTCAGGGCAGGGTGTAATTCCCGACCGGTGGTAAAGTCCACGACCCGCGTTTTCGCGGCCGATTCGGTGAAATTCCGAAACCGATAGTGAGAGTCTAGTATAAAGAAGATGGGGCTTGTTTGTCTGCCACCAAAAGCAAAACAAACGAGGCCTACTTCCCCTGGAAGTAGGCTTTTTTGTGCCTCGCTGAAGCCGACCAACATGGAGGGATTGTCATGTCTGGTTCGAAGGTTTATCGCTTAGTTGGTGTCGCCATGCTGGCGGCGGTCGGGTTTGTGTTGATGAACTTCGGGATTCCGTTGTTCTTTCCGTTTTTGAAGTTGGATTTCTCCGATTTAACCGTGCTGTTAGGCGGCTTGATTTACGGGCCGGTGGGCGGCATCGCCGTCGCCTTCGTCCGCAGCTTGCTGCACTGGGTGTTCACCGGCGGCGGCATCGTCAACTTGATCGGCGACGCCGCGGCGTTTATCGCCAGCGTCGGCTTCATGGTGCCGGTGGTGTTGGCGATTCGCAACCACACCAGTGTGCCGCGCCAGCTGCTGGGCCTCGGCCTTGGCACCTTGTCGCTCACGGCAATCATGAGCGTCTTGAACTGGTTAGTGTTGATGCCGCTATACCTGTGGGCCTGGAACTTCAAGCTCGGCATGTCCACGTTGCGCTACGTGCTGGTCGGTGTGATTCCGTTTAACCTGATCAAGGGGCTCGTGATTTCCATCGTGTTCTTCGCCGTCGCCAAGGCGCTGATGCCGTGGCTGGAAAAACACGGCGCCGTGCACCCAGCTTAATTAAAAAAAATTCCAGCCCGCGGGGCTGGAATTTTTTTGGCTAAAGTTCCGGTCGCCGCGGCGGCGTCGGCGCGGGAAACGGCTGGTTGCTGCGCTTAATGGCGTGCGTTGGGCAGCGGGTGTAGGCGAGCTTAAAGGCCACCTGCGCCACGTCAGCAACCGGTTGGCTGCCGGTGTTGTGATCCGGCGCGTAGCTGGCGATGCCATTGACGTCATAGCTGAACAAGCTGGGCGCCGCGAGCTGGCACAACCCGCAGGCGATACAGGCGTCTTGTTGCACTTTGGCGTATAGTGTCATATAGAAACCTCCGGAGGTGTGACGTGTTCGAGATTATTATAGCGCTTTTCGACAACCGGCCGCGCCGCCCCGCGTCGGTTTATAATCTCTTGGTCGGCAAGAAAACCTTGTCGACGCTGTATGCCGCCTTGCTGCATGACCAGCTGCAGTGGGTGGGGCTGCTGCCGGATCTGGCCCGCAGCGAATTTGACGACGTGATCGCCGCGGCCACCCGCCAAGGCGACTTGGTGACTCATCAAACCGGGCTGACCGCCACGCGGGCCAGTACCGTGACCTTGCCGGCAAGCTATCAGCCGTGGATGGACATTGACGGCTTTGCCGGGCGGTTTTACCTGGCGGTGCAAAGTTTATCCGAGGCGAGTTTTAGCAATCGCCAGTACCGGCCGGTCACTCCGGATTGGGCGACGCAGGCCTGGGTTCGCCAGTGGTATCGCCAGCTGGCGCAGCCGCAAGCCATCGCCGAGTTGACGGCTTTATTTGCGGCGTTGCCGGCACCGGCTGCCAATCGCCTGGCACTGGGGCTAGTCGGCCACGATTATGTCGGCAGTGGCTTGAGCCTGACGCCAGCAGCGCGCTTGGCCGACATCGAGGCGTTTAGTGCGCTGCTGGCGCGCCTCGATGCGGAACCGCAGCGCTATCCGAGTTGGGCGCAACTGTGGGGCGGGCGGCACGCCATTTTATCGGCCACCAACGCGCAGGCGCTGGCCTTGGCCGCACAAGGGGCCAACCGCGTGCAGATTCAAGCCGCGCTGCGGCGCAAAATGAGCACGGTCAACGAGCACCTGTTGGTTGGGGCGATTTTTGGCGCCGAGTTTCCGCTTGACGCGTTTTACCCGCCGGCGCAAAAGCGGCAATTCGACGCGCAGGCGCTGGGCGACCCGGAAGACTACCAGCAGCTGCTGGCGGCAGTGCCGGGCAGCGACTTTTTTCAGGTGCGCCTGTTTCAGATTCTCACGCTGCAAGGAAGGTGGCCACAATGACGGACCTCACCGCCGTACTGCAACAAACCTTTGGCTTCACCAGTTTTCGGCCCGGCCAGCGCGAGCTCATCGAAGCCGTACTCGCCGGCCGCGACGCGCTCGGCGTGTTACCCACGGGCTCGGGCAAGACGCTGTGCTACCAGCTGCCCGGCCGCCTGTTGCCCGGCACGATGGTGGTGGTCGAGCCGCTGTTGGCGTTGATGGATGATCAGGTGGCGCGGCTACAAACCAGCGGGGAAAAACGCGTCGTCGCGTTGACCGGCCAGTTGAGTCAGGCCGATTTTGCCACGGTGATGGGGGCGCTGGACCAGTATCGCTTTGTGTTTGTCGCCCCAGAAACGCTGACGCGGCCGGATGTGTTGCGGCGCCTCACGCAATTGACCATCAGCGCCTTGGTGGTCGACGAGGCGCATTGCATCTCGCAGTGGGGCCCGGATTTTCGCCCCGCGTACCTGAAACTCGGCGCCGTGGTGGCCCAGCTGCAACCGCGCGCGGTGTTGGCGCTGACCGCCACGGCGCCGACCAACGTCCAAGCCGACATCGAAGCCGGCTTGCACCTGCGCCAGCCGGTGCGCTCGATTGCCTCGGTGGACCGGCCGAATGTTTATCTCGGCGTCGAAGCCGTCGCCGACCAACCGGCGAAACTCGCCCGGCTCACCGCCGTCGTGCAAACCGTCGCCGCGCCGACCATCGTGTATTTTGATCGCAAGGCCAAGGCCGAGCAAGCCGCGGCGCACCTGGCCAGCCAAGGCATCGCCGCGGCGTATTACCACGCCGGCTTAGGCGCGCATGACCGCGATTTGATTCAGCGCCGCTTCATGGCCGACGCGTTGCAGGTAATTTGTGCCACCAGCGCGTTTGGCATGGGCATTGACAAACCCGACGTGCGCTTGGTGGTGTACATGCACGTGCCCGAATCGCTTGAGGCGTATTCGCAAGGCATTGGCCGCGCCGGGCGCGACGGGCTACCCAGCGCCAGCCTCGTCTTGGTGGCTCCAGGCGATTACCAGCGCGCCGAGCAATTTGCCGCCAGTTTGCCAGATCAGCGCACCATCGCCACGATTTATGCGCACCCCGAGGCGTTTACCGATTTTGCCGATCCGCAAATCAGTCTAGTCGAAGCGTACATTCACGCCGGGTTCACCCAGGCGCAAACCACGGCCCAGCTGCGTGATCGCCTGAGTGAAAAAGCGGCGAGCTTCGATGCCATGGGGGCGCTTTTGAACGCCTCGGGCTGCCGGCGCGCGGTGTTGCTGCAACACTTTGATTCGCCGGTGCCGGCGCACACCGCGCACTGCTGCGGGGAGCTGACCGCCGATGTTTTGGCGCGGCTGGCGCCGGGGCAAGCGCACGAAGCCGCCACGCCAACGGATTGGCGCGGCGTGTTTGCGGCAATATTTAAGTAATATTAAGAATCTTTGATTACAGTTATGCTACAATTTGGATAGTTCAGTGAGGAGGACCATTTGTCATGTCAGATAAACCGACGCCAACAGACCACAAGCCAGAGACTGACCCGGAGTCACAGCCATGGGCGAAACAATTTGACGATGACCGGGATGCAAGTGGCAATCTTTCACGTGTCGCCACGCGGCACAAGAAGCGCGGCAATTCGACGTTGACGTGGATCGTCTGGATCGCCTTGGCCATCATCATCATCGTGCCGGTGGCGTATAACGCCTGGGCCAGCAACCGCCCAGCCAACAACGACTACACCAGTAGCAAGATTACCGTGAACACCAGCAAGCAAAAAGCGTCAAAGGCCAAGGCCAAGTCGAAGTCCGTGGCGGCTTCCGAAGCCGCCAGCAGCAAGGCGGCCGCCAGCAGCAAAGCCGCGGCCAAGAAAAGCGCCGCTTCGACTAGCTCGAGCACGCCGGCGCGCAGCAGCAGCCAGGCGTCGTCGAGTGCCAGCAGCAGTGCCAAGTCGTCAGCGGCGACTAACACCTACACCGTTAAGGCCGGCGACAACTTGTATCGCATCGCGGTTAACCACGGCATGAGCCTAGCGGAAATCGAAAGCTTAAACGGTTTGTCGAGTTCCACCATTTCAGTCGGGCAAACCCTAAAGGTCAAGTAAGCAAGAGCGTCCCTGCGGCGCTCTTTTTTCGTGGGGCAAAATGCGGTACACTAAATCGAATGTGTACACAAGGAGGACTTGCACCGCATGCAAATTGCAATCGACGGCCCAGCCGGGTCGGGTAAAAGTACCATCGCCAAACTGGTGGCGACTAAACTAGGCTTTATTTATTGCGACACCGGGGCGATGTATCGCACCGTGACGCTCATGGCGCTGCGGGCACAGTTGCCGCTGGCCGACGAAGCGGCGATCATGCGCCACCTCGAGGCGCTCACCATTAGTTTTCAGCCAAGTGCGGACGGGCAGCTCGTGTTCATGAACGGCGAAGACGTCACGTTGGCCATTCGCGAACCGGAAACGACTAACAACGTGTCGCAGGTGGCCGCCTTGCCGGCCGTGCGCGCCGAGCTCGTCAAGCGCCAGCGCGCCATTGCCGAGGCCCACGACATCGTGATGGATGGCCGCGACATCGGCACCACCGTGTTGCCCAACGCAGCGGTGAAGATTTTTCTGATTGCTAGCGTCGCCGAGCGGGCCAAGCGCCGCTTCAAGGAAAACCAGGCCCGCGGCATCACCACGCCGCTTGCTGAGCTGGAAGCGGAAATCGCCGAGCGCGACCGCAAGGATTCGACCCGGGCGACGTCGCCGTTACGCAAGGCGGCCGATGCGGTGGAACTCGACAGCACCAGCATGACCATCGACGAAGAAGTTAGCGAAATTTTGGCATTGGTTGCGCAAGCGCAATCCCGCTAAGTGGCAGTTGGAACCGGTGAGAAAAAATATTGGTATTTTCTCCGGGAGTCCGGTACAATAGACGCTGTATGACAGTCGTATAGGAGGATTTTTTGGCATGAGTGACAACAATGTAACTGAAAACGCCCAGACTATGGCGGATGCGCTGAAGAGCGTAGAGACGGTACACATCGGTGATACCGTCAAGGGCGAGGTATTAGCCGTAGAGGACAAGCAACTGATCGTTGGCATCGAAGGCACCGGTGTTGAAGGTGTCGTTCCTCTTAAAGAACTTTCTACTCAGCCAATCGATGACATTCGGACAGTTGCGAACGTCGGTGACAAGCTTGATTTGGTTGTCATTTCCACGATTGGTAAGGACAAAGAAAACGGCCAGTACCTGCTTTCCAAGCGTCGTCTGGAAGCGCAAAAGGTTTGGAAAGAAATCCAAGCCAAGTTTGATGCCGGTGAAACCATCACCGCGCCAGTGACCAGCGTCGTTAAAGGCGGCTTGGTCGTCAACGCCGGGGTGCGTGGCTTCGTTCCAGCCAGCATGGTGGCCGATCACTTTGTCGAGGACCTGTCCCAATACAAGGGCCAAGAACTCGAATTCAAGATCATCGAAATCGAACCAAGCGAGAACCGCTTGATCCTGTCCCACCGTGCCATTGTTGAAGCCGGTAAGGCGGAAGCCCGCAAGGAAATCTTCGCGAAGATTCAACCTGGCGACACGGTTGAAGGCAAGGTTGCGCGCTTGACCAACTTTGGTGCCTTCGTTGACCTCGGCGGCGTGGACGGCTTGGTCCATGTTTCCGAAATCGCCTTTGACCACGTCGACAAGCCAAGTGACGTGTTGAAGGTCGGCCAAGACGTCAAGGTGAAAGTCTTGAGCGTTGACCCAGACCGCGACCGGATCTCCTTGTCCATCAAGCAGACCCTGCCACAGCCATGGGATGACATCGAAGAAAAGGCCCCAGCCGGTTCCGTCTTAGACGGCACGGTGAAGCGCCTGACCAACTTCGGCGCCTTCGTCGAAGTGTTCCCAGGGGTTGAAGGGCTGGTTCACATTTCCCAGATTTCCCATGAACACATTGCGACGCCGCAAGACGTGTTGAAGGAAGGCCAAGCTGTGCAGGTCAAGGTCTTGAGCGTTGATCCAGACGCGCATCGCCTGGCGCTGTCCATCAAGGCGCTGACTGAAGCCCCAGAAGGTGCTTCCGAAGACCGTCCGCGCAGCAACAACAACAATCGCGGCGGCCGCGGTGGCAACAGTTCTGATCGGCCACGTCGGAATAACAACCGTCAAAGCCACACTCAGATTCCTGCTGAATACCAGCAAGATGACAGTGGCTTCTCGATGGGCGACTTGCTTGGTGACGCCTTGAAAGACTTCAAGACCGACAACAAGTAATGTGGCAGTGAGCGGGACGCCCGGCAACGGGTAGTCCCGCTTTTTTAGACAAAGCAACGCGTTGTTCGCGTTGAGGAGGAACCCCATGAGTTTACCGACATTAGCCATTGTCGGCCGGCCTAACGTCGGCAAGTCGACCATTTTCAACCGCATCCTAGGCGAACGCGTGTCGATCGTCGAAGATACCCCAGGCGTCACCCGCGACCGCATCTACGGGCGCGGGGAGTGGCTGGGCCAAGAATTTGCCGTCATCGACACCGGCGGGATTGACCTTGGCGACGAGCCGTTTTTAAGCCAGATCAAGGATCAAGCGGAAATCGCCATCGACGAAGCCGACGTCATCTTATTCCTGACGTCTATCGAAGGCGGCGTTACCGATGCCGACCAACAAGTCGCCCAGATTCTCTACCGCGCCGACAAACCGGTGGTGCTGGCGGTCAATAAGGTCGACAACCCCGAGCGGCGCCAAGACATCTACGACTTTTATTCGCTGGGCTTCGGCGATCCCTTGCCGCTGTCTGGCGTGCACGGCATCGGCTTGGGCGACGTCCTCGACGCGGTGCTGGCCGCCTTCCCCAAGGCGGGGACGGAAGACGAAGACGACAGCATCAAGTTCTCGTTCATCGGCCGGCCCAACGTCGGCAAGTCGTCGCTGGTCAACGCTATGCTGGGTGAAAACCGCGTGATTGTGTCGCCAATCGAAGGCACGACCCGCGACGCGATTGACACGAAGTTCACGGCCAATGGGCAGGAATTCACGATGATCGACACCGCCGGTATTCGTAAACGCGGTAAGGTGTACGAAAGCACCGAGAAATACGCCGTGATGCGCGCGCTGCGGGCGGTGGATCGCTCCGATGTCGTCTTGGTCGTGTTGAACGCCGAAGAAGGCATCCGCGAGCAGGATAAAAAAGTCGCCGGCTATGCCCACGAAGCAGGGCGGGGGATCATCCTCGTGGTCAACAAGTGGGACCTGGTGCCCGACAAGGATAACCACACCTTGCAGGAATTCACGGACCACATTCGGCAGGAATTCGCCTATTTGGACTACGCGCCAATTGTTTTTGTCTCCGCAAAGACCAAACAGCGCCTCGGCAACCTGCCAGCCATGATCGGGACGGTTTCTGAAAATCAAAATCGCCGAATCCAAAGCGCCGTCTTGAACGACGTGTTGGTGGACGCCTTGGCGGTCACCCCGACGCCGACGATTAATGGCAAGCGGCTAAGAATTTATTATATGACACAAGTCGCGGTATTGCCGCCAACCTTTGTCGTCTTTGTCAATGACCCCGACCTACTGCATTTTTCCTATGAGCGTTTTCTCATTAATCAGCTCCGGAAAACGTTCGACTTTTCGGGGACACCCATCCACTTGATTGCGCGAAAGCGGAAGTGATGCGGGTTTAGCCGGAAAATGGTTTTCATTTCCTATTTTCCGACTTTTTTCTCGAATTGCGCGCAAAAATGCGATTTATCATTGTCACACTAGGCTTTGTGTGATATGTTATCTCTTGAAATGGTGATACCGGTTTATCATTGTTTCCTCATTCTCGTTGCTCACAATGAGGTGAGTTGTTCGCCAGCTTCGGCTGAGCGAATATAACAAACGGAGGTGAAGTACATATGGCAAACAAAGCAGAATTGATCGAAAGTGTTGCAACTTCAACTGGCTTGACCAAGAAGGACGCAACTGCTGCGGTTGACGCAGTGTTCGGTTCGATTGAAGCATCCTTAGCTAAGGGTGAAAAGGTTCAATTGATTGGTTTCGGTAACTTCGAGGTGCGCTCTCGCGCCGCTCGTAAGGGCCGCAACCCACAAACTGGTGCAGAGATTAAGATCCCTGCATCGAAAGTGCCTGCATTCAAGCCAGGCAAGGCACTCAAGGATGCTGTGAAGTAATCCAACGAGTCAATGCTTTCGGCCCTCAACCTAGTTGAGGGCCTTTTTTGTTGGGCTGTGGCGTTTGCCTTGTGGCTTGCACCCGTTGCCGCAAAGCGGTACATTAGCATGACGACAAGTTTAAGGAGGCCACGATGTCTTATTCTGAACAAATGTTGGCGGCGCTGGAGCAAGGCGACATGGCCAAGGCCCGTGATGCGTTCACCCAGGTTTTGGCCCATGACGACGACGAGACGCGCTACAACCTCGCCGAAGAACTTTACGCCTTGGGGTTCACCGGCCAGGCGCAGCGGCTGTATGAGGAGCTGTTAGGCAAGTATCCGGACCAAGACGACATCAAAACCGTGCTGGCAGACATCGCGGTGTCGAACGGCGATGCCGACAAAGCCCTGAAGTATCTGGCCGATATCGGCCCCGATAGCGACGCCTATGGCCAAGCCCTCATGACCGCAGCGGACGTCTACCAAACCCAAGGCCTGTACGAAGTCAGCGAGCAAAAACTGCTGACCGCAGCGCAAGCATTTCCCGACGAGCCGGTGATCACCTTCGCGCTTGGCGAATTATATTTTGCCTGGGGCCACGACGCTCAGGCCGCTTCGGCTTATTCGCAGCTGTTGGCGGCCGACGAAACCGAATTTGCCGGCGTCAACGTGCAGGCGCGCTACGCGTCAAGCCTGGCCAACCTCGGCCAATACGAAGAGGCCATTGCCGCCTTTGAGGCCGTGGGCGATAGCAAGCTGGCGCCTAGCGAGGCGTTTCAGCTCGGCGGCTTGTATTTACAAACCGGGGCCAGTGAACGCGCCGTCGCGGTCTTGAAGCAGGTGATCGACCGCGATGCCAGTTTTGCCTCGGCTTATCTACCGCTGGCCCAGGCGCAAGAGGCGCAAGGCGACCAAGCCGCGGCGTTGGCTACGGTGCAAGACGGGCTGCAAGTCGACGACACCAATCCGACGTTGTTCACGCTCGGCGCCAACCTCGCGTTGAAGTTAGAACAGCCCGAAGTGGCCCGCCGCTATTTGCAAAAAGCGCTGGCCATCGATCCCGAGAACCAAACCGTGATGCTGGAATGGAGCAACTTTCTGTTGGCGACGCATGATGACGAGGCGAACATCGCGTTTCTGGCCGCCATCGACCAATCCGGGGACATCGATCCGCAGATCTACTGGAACCTGGCGAAGAGCCACGACCGCCTCGATCACGTCAAAGCGGCGCGCGAGAATTATTTGCTGGCGTTTCGCGCCTTCCAAAACTCGCCGGACTTTCTTCATGACATCATCGATTTCTTCCAGTCGACAGGCAGCACCGCCGAGCTCAAGGCCGCCTTGACGCGATACCTTGCGTTGGTGCCCAGCGACAGCGACATGCAAGACCGGCTCGACGAATTGAATCGCGAGAACTAAAAAACCGGCGCACGATTGCGCCGGTTTTTGTTAGTTGAAAAACAGTTTCTTGGGTTTCTTGCCATAGGTGAAGCCTTCGCCTAACGCCTCGTGCACGTCGATGACGGTGACAAAGGCCGTGGCGTCGATGCTTTCGATGATGCGCTTAATCGCGGCAATTTCGGTGGGGGACACCACGGCGTAAACCACCTGCGTCGGGTCGTGCGCGTAGCCGCCTTCGCCGTTTAAGTAGGTGATGCCGCGTTCCAGCTGCTGCTGAATGGCCGCGGAAATCGCCGTCGACTGCGGGGAAATAATCAAGAGCCCCTTGGCGGCATACGCGCCTTCAAGGGTGAAGTCGACGATTCGAGAAAAGACGTAAGACGCTAGCAGCGTGTACATCATATTTTCCAGGCTGAGGTAGCTGAGACTCGCCAACAAGACGAAAATGTCGAAGACCAAAAGCGAGCGGCCCATGGGAATGCCGGTTTGTTTTTCCAAGATCCGCGCGATCACATCCGAGCCGCCGGTGGTGCCGCCGCGGCGATAAATGATGCCGCTGCCGATGCCGCCGAACAACCCAGCGAGCACCCCGGCGATAAATAAGTCGTGATGCAGCGGCAAGGCCACCGGCAAACGCTGCCACAGCCATAACCACCCGGACAACATCAACGTGCCGTAGACGGTGTAGGCTAAGCCACGCTTGCCGAGGTATTTATAGCCGACGATGATCAAGGGAATATTCAGCAGGATCGTGCCGTACGCCGGGTCGAGGTGCCACCAGTAGCGCATCAGCAGCGTGATCCCGGTGATGCCGCCTTCCGCCAGGTGATTGGCAATATTCACCGTCACCAGCCCGAAGCCATACAGGCCACACCCCAAGGCAATGAGGATTAAATCGACTAACGTTCGTTGTGCATTTTTCATCTTTGCCCTCCCCGTATCCCATCCATCATACCAGACCCGCCAGTTTTTGGTATGATGAAAGGGAACGGAGGCTCATGATGCAAATCGACTTAAGCGCCCCGGATTTTGCCCGGGCGATTCCAATTCTCCAACAACTTGAACAAGCCGGCTATGAAGCCTACTTTGTCGGCGGCAGCGTGCGCGATGCGCTATTGCACCTGCCGATTCACGACGTCGACATCGCGACGTCCGCGTATCCCGCCGAGGTCAAGCAAGTCTTTGCTCGCACGGTCGACACCGGGATTCAACACGGCACGGTGATGGTATTGTTGCACGGGACCGGCTATGAGGTGACGACATTTCGGACCGAAAGCGGCTACCAGGATTTTCGCCGGCCGGACCACGTGACGTTTGTCCGCGACTTGGCCGAGGACCTCAAGCGCCGCGACTTTACGGTCAACGCCTTGGCCTTGCGCCACGATGGTACCGTGGTCGATTTATTTGCCGGACTCAGCGACTTGGCTGAGCACCGCCTGCGCGCGGTGGGGGACCCGCACGCCCGCTTCCACGAAGACGCCTTGCGCATGATGCGCGCCGTGCGGTTTGAAAGCCAGCTCGGGTTTCACATCGAAGCGGCCACGACGGCGGCGATTGCCGATAACGCCGCGCTCCTGGCCAAAATCTCCGTCGAGCGCGTGGCCAGCGAATTTAATCGGCTGCTCTTGGGCCACTGGCGACAACAAGGCCTGGCGAGTCTGATCGACACGGGGCTAGCTGAGTTTGCCCCGCGCCTAGCCGGGCAGGCGTCGGCGTTACAAGCATTTGCCGCGCTACCGGCCACACCGTTTGCTAGTCTCGAAATTGGCTGGACGTTGCTGAGCCATTTTCTGCAGCAGGCTCCTGGACCGTTACTCAAAGCGTGGAAACAACCCAACGCCTTAATCGCCGCGACGCAACACGCCGTGACCTTGCTGGCGGCGATGCCGCAGCCGAGCGACTGGCAATTGTATGAAGCCGGCGAAGCGGCCGTCGTCACGGCGACGGCGGCGCAAACTTATTTGCAACCCGATTTTGACGCGGCCTCGGTGCAGACCCGCTACGCCCAGTTGCCGATACATGCAGCGGCTGACTTGGCGATTAACGGTGGGACCTTGATTCAAGCTGGCGTGCAGCCCGGCCCCAAGCTGGGCCAGACACTGCAGCGCCTGACACAAGCCGTGGTGGCCGGTGAGCTGCCCAACACCCAAGCGGCGTTACTCGCGGCAAGCCGGGCAGATCCATGTTAAACTATTGGCGGAGGCACGTATGCAAACATTGATGGCAACAGGCGTCACGAAGAGCTATGGCGACAAAAAATTATTCAGTCAGCTGGATTTTCTGATTAATGCAGGCGACCGCATCGGCTTAATTGGGGTCAACGGCACGGGGAAAACGACGCTGCTTAATGGGTTAGCCGCCACCGATCCTTTCGACGCCGGGGCCGTGACGACGCCGAAAAATTACCGCATCAGCTACCTCGCGCAGCGCCCGGCGTTGGCGCCAGACGCGACCATTATGGATGCGGTGTATGGCGGCGATAGTCCAGTGTTTGCCGCCATTCGCCAATACGACCAGGCGCTGGCCGCGTACACCGCCGCGCCAGGCGATGAGGCGGCAGCCGCCGCGTACACCAAGGCCGACGCGACCATGACGCAGCTGGCGGCATGGGATGTGGAAACTGAAATCAAAACGATTTTGACCCAGCTGCACATCACGGACCTGACGCAACGCATCGCCACCTTATCGGGCGGCCAGCAAAAGCGGGTGGGGCTCGCGCAAGTCTTGATCGAATCGCCGGACTTGTTGATGCTCGATGAGCCGACCAACCACTTAGATTTTGCCGCCATCGCGTGGCTTGAAACTTACCTCGCTAAGTACAAAGGCGCCTTGCTCATCGTCACCCATGATCGCTACTTTCTCGACCGCGTCACCAACCACATCTGGGAACTCGACCGCGGCCGCCTGTTCACCTATGACGGCAACTACGAGGCCTATGTCGCTAAAAAAGCCGAGCAAGAGGCGCAAGCCGCGGCGACGTCCCACAAGCAACAGGCCTTGTATCAGCAAGAACTTGCCTGGATGCACGCCGGCGCGCAGGCGCGGTCGACCAAGCAGCAGGCGCGCATCAACCGGTTCAATGATTTGAAGGCCGATTTGGCCGCCGCGCCGGCCGCCAATGGCACCGTCGCGATGCAGGTGGCCAGTACCCGGTTGGGCAAAAAGGTGATCGAATTTCACCACGCGGATTTGACGCTGGGCCCACACCGAATTTTGCGGGACTTCGACTGGCTGGTGCAGCCAGGTGCACGCATCGGCATTACCGGCGTCAATGGTGCCGGCAAATCATCGCTGCTAAACGTCATCGCCGGCAAGCTTGCGCTCACCGGTGGCAGCGTCGAAATCGGCAGCACCGTGCAGCTAGGCTACTACACCCAGGCCGCCGCCACCCTAGATCCAACCAAGCGCGTCATCGCGTACTTGCAAGAAGTGGGTGAATCGCTGGTCACCGATGCCGGCGAGCGCATCAGCGTCACCCAGTTGCTGGAGCAATTTTTGTTTCCGCGGGCCATGCATGGCGAGCTCATCGGGCGACTGTCCGGTGGGGAACAGCGGCGACTTTATCTCTTGCATATTTTGATGCAAAAACCTAACGTGTTGTTGCTCGACGAACCAACCAACGACCTCGACGTGGCGACCTTGACGGTGTTGGAGCATTACCTCGACGAATTTCCTGGCACCGTCATCACCGTGTCGCATGATCGCTACTTCTTGGATAAGGTCGCCGACGCCTTACTGATTTTCAACGGCGACGGCGACATCACGCGCCACGTGGGCTTGTTCAGCGACTATTTGGCGACGACCCAAGCGCCGGTCGCCAAGCCCCAGCCGGCAGCTGCACCAAAGCCTGCAGCCGCGCAACCAACCACCAAGAAAACCAAGCTGACTTACGCCGAAGAAATGGAATACCGCGACTTGCAGACTAAGATGGACGCCCAAGACGCCAAGAATGCCGCGCTGCAAGCCGAAATGGCTGCGACTGATGGCCATGACTACCAGAAACTCGGCGACTTGCAACGCCAATTGGACGAGGGCAACGCCGCACTCGACGCCATGCTCGACCGCTTTGCAGAACTTGACGACTACGTGACCGATTAAGGAGACAACTCATGCTGGAAACCCCCTACCTCGAGCTGCTTGACCACATCATGGCCACCGGCGTCGACAAATCCGATCGCACCGGCACCGGCATTCGCAGTATTTTTGGGGCGCAGATGCGCTTTGACTTGAGCCAAGGCTTCCCGTTGCTGACCACCAAGAAGGTGCCGTTTGGCCTAATCAAAAGTGAATTGTTGTGGTTTCTTCATGGCGACACCAATATTCGCTACCTGCTCGCGCACAAGAATCACATCTGGGATGAGTGGGCGTTTGCCCGTTACGTGGCGAGCCACGATTACCACGGGCCAGACATGACCGACTTTGGCCGGCGCAGTTTGGTGGATCCCGAATTTGCCGCGGTGTATGCCACCACGAAGCAAGCTTTTGATGCCCAAATCTTGGCGGATGACGATTTTGCCCGCGCATATGGTGAGCTGGGCCCGGTGTATGGCGCGCAGTGGCGCGCGTGGCGCACCAGTACCGGTGCTACAATCGACCAGCTGGCCGACGTGGTGGCGCAGATTCGCACGAATCCGGATTCGCGCCGCTTGATTGTGTCGGCGTGGAATCCAGAAGACGTGCCGAGTCAAGCACTGCCACCGTGCCACACCTTGTTCCAATTCGACGTCACCGCCGGGCGGCTGTCGCTGCAACTTTATCAGCGCTCCGGTGACATGTTCCTCGGTGTGCCGTTTAATATTGCCAGCTATGCGCTACTGTTAGCGTTAGTGGCGCATGTTACTGGGTTGATTCCCGGCGAATTCATTCACACCATCGGCAGTGCGCACATTTACGCCAACCATTTTGCACAGGTGAAGGAACAGTTGCAGCGCACCCCGGTGGCGCCGCCGCGGCTCACCTTGAACCCAGCGCAACACGACTTGTTCCAGTTTCAAATGGCAGACATTCAACTCAGCGACTACCATCCGGCACCAGCCATCAAGGCGCCGGTGGCGGTTTAAGGAGGAGACAGATGGTCACGTTTTTATGGGCGCAGGATCAAGCAGGCACCATTGGGCAGGCCGGACATTTGCCTTGGCACCTGCCAGACGATTTGAAATTCTTCAAGGCAACAACGCTAGGGCAGCTGATGCTCGTGGGCCGCACCACCTATGAAGGGTTGCCACAACGGCCCTTGCCTGGCCGCACGAATCTCGTGTTGACCCGGCGCCATGATTACGCGGCGCCAGGGGCGGTGATGGTGCACAGTGTGGCCGATGCGCTGACTTACGCGACGATGCATCCGGGAAGTGAATTGATTGTCACCGGCGGGGCGCAGGTGTTCACGGCGTTTATGCCAGTGGTGCAAACGCTGTTGGTCACCCGCATTGCCGGGCAGTTTGCCGGCGATGTGACGATGCCGCCGGTGCCATGGGTGGAATTCAAGCGCGTTTCGGCCAAGGCCGTGAGCGGGCCCACCCCGGAGTTGGCGCACGTCTTTGAAAAATGGGAGCGCCAAACGCCGGTGACGCTATCGCTGGCTGAACAATAAAAAATTGCCGTCCAATGTGGGCGGCAATTCTTTTACACGAAATTATAAATGGACAGGTACATCAGCAGGCTGCCGGCCATGACGAACAGGTGCCAGATGACGTGGATGTACGGGATTTGTTTTTGCGCGTACAACACGGCGCCAAGCGTGTAGGCGACCCCCCCGCCGACCAACAACCAAAAACCGATACTGCCCAGGTGAAACCACAACGGTTGCATGGCGGTGATGCATAGCCACCCAAGGACGATGTAAATCGCGACTTCCAACAACCGGAAGCGGCCGACGAAGAAGCACTCATACAAGATGCCGGCCAAGCACAGCGTCCAAATCGTGCCCAACAGCCACCACCCGCGGGCTCCGCCGATGGCCACCAGACAATAGGGGAGATACGACGCGGCAATCAGGATGAAGACACCGGAGTGATCCAGCACCTGCAACACGTGGCGCGCCTTGGTGAAGTAAAATCCATGAAACGCGGTGCTGGCCGTGTACAAGATGATCAACCCGATGCCAAAGCCCAAGAAGGTGATTAGGCGTAGCGGATCGCCGTCGGCCTTGAAGCCCAAGGCGATGGTGCCGACGATGGCAGCCCCCAGCCCGATGCCGTGCGTGATGCCGCTAAACATTTCGTTGTTAATTTCATAATGTGGTGAACGCTGTTTGGTCAATTGCATAAGCAGCTCCTTTACGAATTCGTTTACAAGAGCATGGTAGCATGATAGAATTATAAAAACAAGCCCATCTAGTTTCAATAACTAGATGAATCTTTGCCACCACGAACCCGCCTGACAATAATCCGGTGGTTTGGTATAATGGTGACTGTTCATATCCAATAAGAAAGCGTGGTCAAGGCCTTGGCAATTAAAATCGTAACCGACTCATCTATTCAACTCACCGAAGCAGAGATTCGCGACAACGATATTACGGTGATCCCGCTGACCATCATGATTGATAGCACGGTTTATACCGACGGGGAAACCATTACCCGCGAAGAATTCATGACCAAGATGGCGGCCAGCTCGGCGTTACCGAAGACATCGCAGCCGGCGATTGGCACTTTTTTGGATACCTATTCGGCCTTAACCGCGGATGGCAGCCAAGTGCTGTCGATTCACATGCTGGAGGCCATCAGTGGAACGGTGAACTCTGCGCGCCAAGCTGCCGACATGTGCACCGGCTCGGTCACCGTCGTCGATTGTGACTTCACCGATCGGGCGATGGCGTTTCAGGTGCTGGCCGCGGCGAAAATGGCGCAAGCCGGCAAACCACTCGCCGACATCTTGACGCGCATCAACGAGATTCGCGACCACACCACGTTGGTCATGGGCGTGTCGACGCTCGAAAACTTGGTGAAGGGCGGCCGCCTGAGCAAGGCTGCCGGGTTCGTCTCCAGCCTGTTAAACATTAAATTAATTTTGCAGGTCAAAGACGGCCAGCTGACGCCGTTGCAAAAAGGGCGCGGCATGAAAACCATTCATCGCTTCGTCGACAACCATATCGAAGAAATGAAGAAACTTCCGGCCGCCATTCAAGCCATCGGGGTCTCGTACGCCGGCGGCTTGGATCTGGCACAAGGCGTGGCCGACAAGCTCAAGGCCGCCTTTCCCAGCGTGGCGTTGTTGCTGCGGCCGACCGATCCTGTCATTGCGACCCACACAGGTGCAGGCGCCTTTGCCATCACCTATTTCACCGATTAATGTTGCGGGGCGCCTGGTCGCCCCGTTTTGTATTGGCACGGCACAGAAAGGACTGATTTTGTGAAATGGCGCAGTGCGTTAATTAACTGCGGCGTCGTCCTCTTGGCCGGCGTGCTCGCATTTGGCGGCTGGCAACTGTTTGGCCCCACGGCGAATCAGTCGCGCCTGGCCGGCACGCCAGGGTCGGTCAAGCATCTGCGGCTCACTGCAGTCGGCGACTCGTTGACCCACGGCGTCGGCGATGCCACCAGCAGTGGCGGCTATGTCGCGCTGGTCAAAACAGATCTGGCGCAAAGCGGCGAGTACAAGGTGACGACCAGCAACTTTGGGGTTACCGGCAACACCGCTCCGCAAGTTCAAAAGCGGCTCGATGCCCAGCCAAAAATGCAAAAGGCGGTGCGTCAGGCGGACATCATCACCTTGACGGTCGGCGGCAACGATTTAATGGCGGTGTTGCGTAAGCACTTTTTTGATATCACCAGCGCGGATGTGCAAACCGGCATTGCCGGCTTCCAAACTCACCTGACCAAACTGCTCACGACGATGCGCAAGTTGAATCCGCGGGCGCCGATTTATGTCTTTGGCATCTACAATCCATTTTACGTGTACTTCCCGAAGCTGACGGCGATGACCGATTCTGTGACCAAGTGGAACGCTGCCACCAAGCAGACGCTGGCCAAGCAATCCCGGGTCCACTTCGTCGATATTGATCAGGTGTTAAGCACCGGCGCGACGCAAAGCACGGATAAAAGCACCAAAGCCAGCCTGAAAAAAGCCGCGCAAGGCGAGAGCGACGCGAATCCGTTGATTTTTTCGCAGGATCATTTTCACCCCAATAACGCCGGGTACGCGCAAATGACCCGAAAGTTGTGGGCGAGCATGCAGGCCAGTCAATCAGAATGGGAGAAATAATCAATGCGGACGCGTCATGAAACTAAAACTGCCGGGGGGCGCCGGTCAATCAATTGGTGGAAATGGGTGACCTTGGTACTCATCGGCCTGCTGTTGGGCAGTGGGGTCTGGTTCGTCACCAAGGTGGTCACGCCGGTCACCGACCGCGTGACCACGCCAGCCGGGCCAACCGGAGAGCCGGCCTTCACCGTGAGCCTGACCAAGCGCCAGTTGAACCGGATCATCACGTATTACCTCAATGATTACCAGAAAAATAGTCAGATTAAATACACGCTAACCGTGGCGGATCAAGCCAAGCTCGGCGGCTCGTTCAAGTTTTTCAATCAAACGGTCGATTTTTCCCTGTTGTTCGACCCGCTGGTGAAAAGTAATGGCGACATTGAACTCAAGGCGACGAAGTTGAACATCGGCCAGTTACCCGTGCCAATCAGCTACGTCTTGAGTTACGTCGGCCACAGCTACAAGTTGCCGAATTGGGTCAAACTCAATAGCAAGCAAGAGACCATTGTGCTAGAATTGAGCAAATTCAAACTGGCAAATGGCATGCGCGCCAAGGCCACCAAAATCGACCTCGCGAGCGACGAAATCGATCTAAGTGTATTCCTGCCGAGCAGCAAATAGTCAGAGATAGAAAAGAAGGTCTGTTTGATGAGTAAAAGTGAAACGGCAATTTTTGCTGGTGGTTGCTTCTGGTGCATGGTGGAACCCTTTGAGACGCAACCTGGCATCTTGAATGTGCTGTCAGGGTACACCGGCGGGTTCGTCGACCACCCGACCTATGAGCAGGTCAAGGCACACAAAACCGGCCATACTGAGGCGGTGCAAATCACCTTTGACCCAGACATCATTAGCTACGCCGAACTAGTGGAGATTTATTGGCGGCAAACCGATCCGACCGATGCCATGGGCCAATTCGTCGACCGCGGCGACAACTACCGTCCGGTGATTTATGTCGCGAATGCGGAACAGCGCCGCATCGCTGAGGCCTCCAAGAAGGCTTTGGAAGAAAGCGGCCGCTTCGATAAGCCCATCGTGACCACCATCGAAGACGCCCAAACCTTCTGGCCAGCTGAGGAGTATCACCAGGAATTTTATAAGAAGAATCCACGGCGCATGGCTGGCACGCATGATCCGCGGGCGGCTTGGACCGCAGAACACTGGAAGGACTAAGGATGGCACAAACCTTTTATCAGTACCTGATGACCCAGCGGAATCCCAACGACCATGGCGAAATTGCGACGTTTGCGCAAAATGCGTTTTTGGATCTGAGTTTTCCTAAGCAAATCAGCGACTTCGATGACTTGTCGCGCTACCTCGAGTTGAATGCCGGCTACCTGCCGAGCATGGATATTTTCGACGCGGTGTACCGTGAATACCAAGCACATGAGCAAACGGGAGGAGAGCATGAGTAAACACCTGCAAGTGCCTGTCTGGGTGATGGCCATCGGCATGAGCGTCACCTTGATTGGCGGCGGGGTGGTCGGATACATGACCCACGATGCGGCGACTGCGCGTCAAACCACGACCGGCGTGCCGAGCGAGTTGAAGCAAGTGGTGTCGACTTACGACACGATCCGTTCCAATTATTACCAAAAGACGAGCGACAAAAAGTTGGCCGCAGGGGCAATCAACGGCATGCTGGAAAGCCTCGGCGATCCATATTCCGTTTATCTCGCCAACACTGATAAAAGTTCGCTAGATTCCACCATCAGTGCTAGTTTTGGTGGCATTGGGGCGACGATTGAGCAAACCGGCAAGACGCTCCATATCCAAAGCATCCTGCCAGACACGCCGGCCAAGCACGCTGGCTTGCGCGTCGGCGACCAGCTGATTGCCGTCAATGGCAAGGACGTGGCCAGCATGACAGTCGACAAGGCCGTCGCCAAGATTCGTGGCAAAATCGGCACCCAGGTGAAGGTCACGGTTAAGCGCCAAGGCACTCGCCATACCTACACGATGAAACGGGCCAAGATCACCACGGATACCGTCACCGGCGCCTTAAGCAAGCAGAATCGGCACGTCGGCATCATCACGATGGCGACCTTCTCCGAACCCACCGCGACGCAGTTTGAAAAAACGGTTAAGCAACTACGCAAAAAAGGGGCGACCAGTTTTGTCCTCGACTTGCGGGGCAATCCAGGGGGCATGTTGGATAGTGCTTTAGCCATCGCGTCAATGTGCCTGAAGGATGGCCAAACCATCGTCAAGGTCCAAAACCGTGCCGGTAGCACCCAAGTCTACAAGGCTGGCAAGACATACGACAAGGGCTTTAAGGTAAAGGAGCCGCTAAGTATTTTAATTGACGGCAACTCTGCATCAGCCTCAGAGATTCTTAGCGCCGCTTTAAACGAGAATCGTGCGGTACCGTTGGTCGGGGAGCAAAGCTTTGGCAAGGGCACGGTGCAAAATGTTGCTAGCCTCAACAGCCAGGCAGAAATCAAGCTCACCGTGGCGAAATGGTTGACGCCGAAGAATCATTGGATTAATCACAAGGGTTTGACGCCAACGGTTAAAGTGGCGTATCCAGCCTACGCGAAAATCAGCGGCATCGGCGCTAGCAACCTCAAACCGGAGCAAACCGGCACCGATGTTAAGGCCATGCAGCAAATGCTGGCAGCGCTGGGCTTTAATCCAGGCACTGTGAACGGCTACTACAGTGCCGATACCGTTAGCGCGGTGAAGGCGTTTCAGGAAAAACACGGGCTGAACGCCACCGGCACTGCCGATGACACGACCCTGACCACGTTAATGCAGGCGTTAAGCGCCAAGTTTACTGCAGACGATCCGCAACTGAAGGCAGCGGTCAAAGCCGCGAAGTAGGATCTGGCTCCCATCGAATTCGATGGGAGTTTTTTTTGCTCCGAAACGCCATTCGCGACCTTGGCAAAAGTAGGAACAGGTAAACGCGGCGTCTTAGTAGTCGGAATGAAAACAAGATTTGTCACAATTAATTTGAGATAAATCATGAAATCGATGTATAAAAGCCTTATACTTGTGTTGATTAATTCTGGCAGTGGGGAGCCGGGATATCTTGTTTTGAATGGAGCAGACCATCATGTTAAATCAGACTCAGAACCGGCGACTATCTCGCTCATTAACTGAAGAAAAACGTCATTATAAACTATTTAAATCAGGTAAACTTTGGCTTGCCGCTGGAATTTCACTGACACTACTGGGTGCCATCGGAATTAGCACAACTACCCCAGTGCACGCCGCGACTGCCACGGCCACCACACAAGTATTGGCATCGATTCAGAATCGATCAGCGGCCACAATGCCGACTGGCGGTTACGCCGTCAACCTCACAGCTGGGCTTCAGGCACCAACGTGGTCGGCTGCGGATTTTGTGGTTTCGGCCACTGGTTCAAATACTTACTCAGTCACGTTGAGTCAAGCAGGGCTGTCTGCCTTACAAGCTGCTAACCCAGCTGTGGACGTGACCGCCGCAACGGTCAAAGCCGGCACGTTAACCCTCGCGCAAACCGCCACGAACAACACGCGACAAGCGTCGGCAACCACTCAGCAGGCCACAGCCTCTAACGAAACTATTGCCTCGCAACCGACAAAGGCAAGCGAAGCATCAAACCAAGACCACTCAGAAAGCACCGGTGCTGTGCCGACCAACCAGCAACCTGCCACAACTCATCTCGGCGATGCAGATGACGCCGCCGTTGCCCAAGCCAAGGTTCGCGCCCAAACTGCGTACGCCACTACTGGCCAACCACAAGTCCTGACTCGGACAGCCGCACCAGCGACGGAATCGGCAAAAGTTAGTTTATCTTCAACTGCGGTCGGCTACGGCAGTGGTCAACAATCGCTGACTATCACCTACACGATGACGAATGCCGCGGCCGGGGACGATTTTACCATTACCGTGCCTGCGCCCAACGCTGTATTGACCTGGTCGGATACAGACGTAGCGAAACTTGCTCCGGCGATTGGGACAACGACCATCACGCCAAATTCGGATGGCAGTCATACGATTACCAATCACTTTACGACCAGCGTTGCCGGTGACACTATTCAGGAGATCAGTATTGGGTTAAACGACAACTATCCCGCACAGAGTAAACCAATCGACAGCGTCGGCACGCAAACCAAAACGGTCAGCTTTGCGATCAATGGAGTCGATCAACCCAAACTCACTTTCACCACCACCGTGACCCCAACGGCCACACCAAGCGACGTCACGCGAGCCAATCCCGATGCGAAAGCTGTCGGCGCGGTTAATCCGAATACCGAGTATGTTTACGACTTTGCCGTGAATGAAGCTAATGGCGTCCGCGACAACACGACGACCTCAGGACCGGTAAACTCAGCCGTCAACTACGGGACGACCATCACCATCCCGGTTCCGACCGGGTTTACCTTAGATGAAGCCTTGACTAAGACCATCAATAATTTTGATGATGAAACCACAATTACGCAACCCACCGGTGCCAGTGGTGACATCATCATCACCGTGCCAAAAGGGTCTGGTAATCAAGGCTACCAGTCGCGACCGCCGTATAAGTTAGCCGGAAGCTTTGTTGATCCCACGACTACCGATAATCAAACCTTGACTGCCGCTGGTGTAGCCACCGTTGTTCAACAAGTCGACGAAACTGGAACAACGTTGACCTTCAAGAGCAAAAATCCATGGCAGGAGACACTGCTGGGCACTGCTAGCACGGCCGACCTCAAGCTTGAGGTGGCCGCGCACGGCAACAGTCTCCAAAATGGTGATAAGCTAATTCTCGATGACGATCCCACAAATGATCCCACCGACCTGGCGAGCTATTCATTCAAGTACCAAGCTCCGGCCGCTACGAGTGACGCCACGATTACGCTAGCTGTACCGGATGGCTTCGATGTCCATGGCATTATCGTGCCGACCAGCGATACGAACAGCAACGTTTATATGGCCGGCACTACCAGCTATTCATATACCTTGACGCTGGCGGACGGCGTCAAAGAAACAGGCACTGTTGCACCCGGGGGTACCATCACTTCGAAAGCAAGTAGCCCAATTCGCCAAGCCGTCCTCACGCCGAATCTCTTGACCCCAGGCGCGGAGAGTGGGACCTTCAAGCTGTTAGGCAAACTTTCGGCAAAATACGATGGTGGGGCCGCAGTAAAAAATGGCGATCAATTGACCACCAGCATTACGATTGCAGTGCCGGATCACGACGCCATCATTTCCAAATACACGGAGACAGTGGCTACGCCGACCGGTGCCCTTCACTTGTATTATGAACAAAATAGCAAGACGCCGGGTGAAGATGGTGGGCTCTTCTCAATTTATGGCAATAATCCGGGCTTCGGACAAACGACCAATCTGGTATTTGAGCCCATTCTTTACTACGTGCTTCCAAGCGCCGTTTCTGTGGCCAGTGTTTCAGGCACCCAAGACGCGAAAGTGACCCAACAGTTACTGCCTGACGGCCAAGTCGTCGTGAAAATCGATTATACCGGAACTGGCGAATCCATCGATGTCGGCATCGACACCTGGAGCAACAATATCGTGCGCGTGACCAATAATTCCGACGCCCTGCCCGGCACCTATCCGTGGTCAAGTTATGTCACTTCGCCGACCACGCCGCTGTCGGAAACCTCCAAGGTCACAGATCCGGCACAGACACTTGGTGACACCGCCGCTGTCGCACTTTCTGAAGGCGCTGGTAATTGGGTGATTGAGCAGGCTGCCACTATTATGAGTGCGTCGCTTGCGCAAGGTGATGACGTTGTGCCAGTAACCAGCGCAACACTGGACAAGAACAGCTCGAATTCTTTGCAATTTGACGTGAACGTCATCAATACCACGTCTAATGTCAGCAACGGCACGCTGGTTGTCAACTTGCCCGTCAAAGATGATGACCAAGGCTCGGGCTACACATTAAACCTGACAGGTCCCATCGTACTGCCTACGCAGTTTACAACCGGTGACGGCAGTCAGGTGCCGTTAGTCGCGACGGTGCTATACAAGACAAGTCGGGCCGACATTGTCGCAGGTAGCTCCAGCGCGGACCTTGATGGCTTTGTTCCGGCTTCAGCCGTGAACGATTGGAGAACAGTCCGGGCGGTGGCCATTCAGTTCACCAATCTACCTGCGGATGCTTCCACGGGCCGCATGGTGTTAACTGGTACCGTAGCCAATCAGGTGACGCTCGGTGGGAAAACGGGATATTTGCAAACGGGATTCTACTTACCGGGTGCTAATGTCTCGATTGCCGATAAGACTAGTGGCGCCGCTCGGCTAACAATCACCGGGGCCGAAACCATTCCTGCGCAATTCCATTATGTTGATGCCGAGGGACAAGACCGAATCATTCCATTAAGCGATTTGACCAAAACCGTCAACGATAATACGGATACGCTTAGCAATGACTATCCAACAACGCAAACCGCATTATCTTCAGCGGACCAAGCCTTGATCCCAAGCGGGTATCAATTGCGGCCTAACAGCCTGCATCTACTCGATGCCGCAGGACATGCGGTGGACGCCTTTGGTGAAACTGTGACGACGGCCATGACTGGTGACGTTGCGCAATACGAGCTTGATGCCGTTGCCAAACTTGCCGTTACCTATGTTGATGACACCAATGCTGGCGCCACGGTCACGGTTCCTTCGACCACTAACACAACCATTTCTGGTGTTGCCGGGGCGACAGGCACGTACACGGTTGTGGTACCAGCCGGCTACGAATTAGCCAAAAATCAAGCGGGTACCGTATCTTACACACTCAAGGCAGGAAATAATGCCCTGACCATTCATCTCGTGCACGCGACGCAAGCCACCACCGTGACGACGACGCGCACCATTCGTTACACCTTGCCGGCTAATGCGACGGTGACAACGCCTGTTACCGTTGTTCAACCCGTGACCTGGCACGTGGTCACGGATGTCATCACCGGTCACAGCGTTGCGACGCCGACTCAAAACTATGCAGAAGTGGCAAGCCCGATACTTCCTGGGTACACACCGGATCTCGCCACCGTCTCACAAAGTCTTCTGACCCCAACGACCGATCCGCTCGCGAATACTACGGTGACAGTGAACTACACGGCTGATCCTGTCAATCTGGACGTAATTTATCTCGACGATGTTACTGGGGAGAAGATTGTTGCGAGTGGCACCACGATCAGTGGTCATACAGGCGAACAGGGGACTTACTCGGTGAGCGTACCAGCAGGATATGTCTTAGCACCAAAGCAAGCTACAAGCGTCGCGTATACCTTGTCACCGGCTAAGTCAGGACTCACAATTCACTTGACGCACCACGTTGCCCATTCACAACTGACCACCACCCAGACCATCAACTATCTCGTGGCTGGGTCGGCCACGGCACCAAGCGCAAAAACGCAACAGCTGACTTGGCAAGTGGCGACCGATGATGTGGCGCACACCAGCGTGTATACGCCGCAAGGTCAGTACGCCACCATTGATAGCCCTGTCGTTGCGGGGTACACTCCTGACCAGGAAAGTATCAGTCTGCGTGAAGCTCCTGTAACTTCAACGCCAACCAATACGGTCCAAACTGTGACCTACACGCCGAATCAACAATCTGCGACGGTGACCATCGCCACAACCAACGGCCGAGTGCTGAAGCAGTTGACCCTTAATGGGAAGTCAGACACATTGATGCCAACGGGTGAGGTGACCGACTTCTTGAACTCACTACTGAAGGCCGGTTATACTATCTTAACCGATCCTTTCGTTGATGATGTGTTTGATCACGACGACGCCACCAATCAGACCTTCACCATCGTGATGAAGGCACCAACTATTGGCACGCTGGCCGTGACGATGGGTACCACGAAATCTTCAGCGTTAACGAAACAGTCACGCCGAACGCTCAGCAGCGTGAAGGTGGCTGGCGAAACACAACACACCGAACGGAATTCCAACCAGCTCCCGCAAACCGGTGAAGCCAGCAACTGGCTTGTTACACTGGGAGTCGGTCTCCTTGGGCTCGTTGGTTTAGCTGAACGCAAACGTCATGAATGACATTAACTGATTGCTCCCACTCAACTTGATTGAGGGGGAGCTTTTTTTGTCGGGTAAAAGTAGGCAACGCCCCATAAATCGATTATGATAAAGAAGAATTTCGGGTGAGGAGCCGAGCCATGAACACCGTAATAGCTCAGGAACTGATTCCCCTGTCTAGCACCCATATTGGGCAGGCCATGCCGATGGGCTCCTTGATTGAAGATATTGCGAACTTTTGTACAACGATTGTTACCGGATTCAGTTCACGCCAGACCCGTTGCCAAGTGATAGCTGCGGCAGGACAAACTATTTCCTGCTCAGTCAAGAAAGATTAATAGGTATTTTATCGCAAATCTGCTAGGATGCAGATCAAAAGGGGGAGCCAGCATGAGCACACGGAAAACCATTCATCAGTTGGCAAAAAAATGGCAGGCGATTTTTCAGGCGGATTGGGCCGCCGATTCCGGATACGAGACGAGCCTCGGTGAAGAGTTGTTGGCGTCGGGGTTCAAATCAGACATGTTTGAAATGGCCACCGAGGCTTTTGGGCAGATACCACCGGTGGGAGACAACACAATCGGCTATCTGGCCCAGTTTACCGATCCCTATATGTTAGGCGTCACGATTGCGTCGATGGTTCGCCAGATTACATATTGGGATATTGATAATCCACTCGATTCACCTGAAAACCGACTCTGGTTCACAACCGCGTTTGCCCGCTTAGGGGTCATCTCCCAACCACTTGGTGCACTGACCTCAAT
>NZ_AZDJ01000013.1:43622-204541 GCF_001434705.1 Lacticaseibacillus nasuensis JCM 17158 | reverse complement strand
TTGGTTTATCGCCGCATGCGCTAACGCTGGTGAGCCAAACGCTGACCATCAAGTTGCCCAAAGCGGTCACCCTCGTTAATCATTTCGGTAGCGGCCACACGACGACGCAAACTATCGCGGTGAGTTCGGAGCGATTGCAGAAAATTCTACCGGTACTGACCACACTCGCCGATGACATCGACCAAGTGCCCCTGGCCACCGACGTCGGTACCTGGCGCATCACCATCAAGGGGGCCGGTGGTCAGGCAACAGCGCAGGGCTCGTTGCTGCTAGGCGGTGATACCGAACTTTCGGAGCAAATTCGAGCAGTGTTACCATTTCGTGAGCTCTTGTTATTTGATGGCGCGCCCGACCTTATCCAACGTTTAGTGGTGAAGTACGAACCAGACGCCACCACGCGTGAGCAACTTGTCATCGACCGTCGGAGCCATACGGTATCCTTAACGCAGCAGCATGGCGCCACCCGGGTTAAGCTCGCCATTACGGCAGAGACCGTGGGTGATCTGCTGGACGAGCTCGAGGAATCGTTAGCCGAAAATGAATTTGATTCTACACCAAGCAAAAATGCGTCCGAGTTACAGGTGACCATGCGTTACCGCTATGCGAGTCCCGAGTTTGCCAGCGGTACGTTGTCAACCGAAGCGCCCATTTATGGGTGGAATGATTTTGCTGGCGAGTTACAGCGTTGGCTCAAAGAGTTTGCGCCGAATATGCTCGATGCGCGCGTGTTTAATCGCCGCCGGCCCCAGCCAGGAGATTTATTGTACGCACAAGTTGTCTTTCATCATGGCGAGAATCCGTATAGTTACTTGGCAACGGCCAATTTTGCAGTCGGTGACCGGGTCAAGGTTCCAGCTGGGGGTCGCACCATGTATGGCACAATTGTCGCAATGGACTATTTTGCCCCAGAAAACGCCCCTTATCCACCGAGTCAAACGAAATCAATTCTGACCTTAGCCGATCCTCTTGATGAGGCGGCAGGAAATTAAGTAGCCGGCAGCCATCGGTTGATGGCTGCCGGTTGTCGTCTCTTGGTATGGTAAGATAACCATAGAACAAACAAAGGAGCAACCCATGCAATTATCAAAACGTTTAGCCGCTATCGCAGCGTTCGTTCAGCCTGGCGAACGCCTCGCTGATATCGGAACGGATCACGCCTTTTTGCCAATTGCTTTAGTGCAGGCTGGCACCGTGCCGTTCGCCGTTGCCAGCGATATCGGCGCTGGGCCAGTCGCCATCGCCAGTCGCAACGTCGCCGCCGCTGGCCTCAGCGATCAGATTGCTGTTCGGCAAGCCGATGGACTCGCTAGCTTGAAACCAGAAGACGCGATTGCTACCGTTGTCATCGCTGGCCTCGGCGGCGAGTTGATGTGTCACCTGTTGAGCGCAGGCCGACAAGCGCTGGATGGCACCGAAACGCTGATTTTAGCCCCGCACCGCGACCCAGAGTTAGTCCGTCAGTGGTTGGCTGAGCATGAATTCGGCATCCTAGATGAAGCCCTCGTTGCAGACGAGGGGCATGTTTATCCCATCATGGTCGCCGGCCAGACGGCACCAGCTGTACCATATACGCGGGCAGACTTGATTCTCGGCCCAATCTTAAAGCAGCGAGGAGGGGCCTTATTTCAACAGGAACTGGCACGGCGCATCAACGCCACGAAGAAAGTAATCGCCGGGTTGCAGCAGGCACACCAGCTCGACCACCAAAAGCTTGTTGAAGCTCAAACAGATTTGGCCATCATGGAGGAAGCTCATGCAAATCACCGGGAATGACTTAATTGCCGCTTTTGAACAATTTGCCCCGCCAAGCCTGGCCATCCCTCACGACCCCATCGGGATTCAAATCGGGGACGGTAATCGCGTGATCCACACCGTGTTGGTCACCTTAGATGTACGACCGGCCGTGGTGGAAGAGGCTGTCGCGTTACATGCGGATATGATTTTTGCGCATCATCCTGTGGTTTTTCATCCGGCGAAAAACCTTAACTATGCAGACCCGCAACATGCGTTGTACGCCGAGCTGATTCGTCAGAACATCCTAGTTTACGCGGCACACACGAATTATGATCGAGCTAGCGGCGGGATGAACGATGTATTGGCGACAACCTTGGGGCTCGCAGACGTTCAGCCCTTTATCGCGGATGGTGAGGGCACCAACATGGGACGCATTGGGCAACTGCCGACCACAATGTCACTGGCGACATTTATTGACCAAGTCAAACAGCAACTTGAGTTGAACGGGGTGCGGGTGATTGCCCGCGATTTGCAGCGACCGGTACGCACGGTCGCGGTCCTTGGCGGGAGCGGCAGTGAATGGTGGCCTGACGCATTAGCCGCTGGGGCAGACGTCTATCTCACAGGAGACGTCACCTATCATACCGGGCATGACATGCTGGCCGGCGATTTACCTGTCATCGACGCTGGTCATCACATTGAACACGTCATGAAACAAGCCGTACGCAGCAAGCTGATGAGCTGGGCACAGGAAAACGATTGGGCCGTGCAAATTCTTGCCTCTGCACTGAACACCGATCCGTTCACTTTTCGGTAATCATTGACCTGTGCCGTAGACACGGGTATATTTGCCTCAATCGGGAAAGGGGTTGCAGTTATGTGGGATTCACAAGGCAGTCAGCTGATGCCCCATCATCACAGCAGCCTCAGCTTGAACCAGCGCCGAGTTGGTCGGCCCGCTCACCAAACTGGGCCGCAAGCTGCGCAAGGCGCCAGCCAAGCACAGTCACCGCGTTCTGGGCATTTGGGTCGGGAAAAGCCGGCGAAAAGAAATGAATCGCCAAGCCGCCAACAACCGCAACCAGCCAAGCGGCGTGCTCCTCAGCCGCAGCGGGTAACTGAACCAAAGCGCGGTGCCGGCTCCGGGATCAAACTGAATTGGTGGCTCGTTCTATTCGTCGTCTGGCTGTTGTGGCGCTTCTTGCGCGGCTAAGGAGGATCGTGATGTGGACATGGTTCACCAGTCAGCCCTGGTGGCTGGCCAGCTTATTGGGCCTCCTTGGCCTAATCGTCATTGGCGTTTTGGTCTTTGCCGTGTTCTCGCTGGTTGGGTTGCCGGTGTTAGCACTGTTATCGCGACTGTTCTCCCGGGCAGAAAACAGTACGACCGAAAGCGCCGATGATTATTTATTGGGGGAGTTAACCTTGCGCATTCCGGCAGACGGGGTGGGCGAGGTCATGATTACTGGTAACGGCCGCGCGCGGCAAACTTACGCCGCCCGCAGCTACGATGCCGGGGTCGCGTTACCGCAGGGCACGGCAGTCGTTGTCGTCGCCGTGCGGCAAGGCGTTGCATATGTCCAGGCGGCAAAACAATTACCGCCAACAACAAAGTAAAGGATGTGGGACAATGGCTTCATTGATTTGGGCGGCGGTCATCGCCGTATTGATTATCTTATTCTTCGCCTTCCTCGTAACGCATCGTAAAACGGCGCTACCAAACGAGGTTCTGATTATTTCGGGGGCGATGATTTCCGGCAAGCATTCTTACCAGGATACCAATGGCAACAAGGTCAAGCTGATTACCAACGGCGGGGCGTTCATTTTGCCGATCGTTCAGCGCTGGGATGCCTTGTCCCTGAACACACGGACCATCGAGGTGGCCACGCCGGAAGTTTATACCAAGGCGGGCGTCCCAATTAAAGTGGACGGCACCGTCATCTTAAAAATCGGTTCATCGCTAGAGGAAATCGCCACGGCTGCCGAGCAATTTCTGGGCAAGGACGACGACCAGATCAATGGTGAGGCCACCGAAATCTTGGAAGGTCACTTGCGGGCCATTTTGGGCACCTTAACCGTCGAGGACACCTACCAAAACCGAGAAGTCTTTGCGGAAAAGGTCCAAGAAGTCGCCAGCTCCGACTTGGCCAAGATGGGCCTAGAAATCGTCAGCTTTACCATTAAGGACATCACTGACAGCAACGGCTACCTCGATAGCCTCGGTAAAAAACAAATTGCTGAAGTTAAAAAGGACGCTGCCATTGCTGAAGCCGAGGCCGACAAGGAACGGCGGATCAAGCAGGCCGAAGCGGACCAACTGGCGCAAGAAGAAGAAATCAAGCGACAAACACAAGTCGCTGATTCTAAGCGTGCCCAAGCTGTTCAAGTGGCCGAATTCGAAAAAGAGCAACAAATTGCTAAGGCTCAAGCGGACCAGGCCTCCATTGCCGAACAGATGAAGGCTAAACAGGTCCAAAAGGAAAAAGACATCGAACTGGCCCAAAAAGACGCCGATTTGCAGGAAATGACCTTAAACGCTACGGTCCGCAAGCAAGCCGACGCCTCCCGTTACCAGGCTGAACAAGAAGCCGCCGCTAACAAGGCAGCAGCCATTGCTAAGGCCCAAGCCGAGGCCGAACAGGTTAAGCTTGAGGCCGGTGCGCGTGCCGAGCAGGTGCGCGTTGCCGCCGAGGCGCAAGCCCATCAAGTTGAAGTCCAAGGGGAAGCCGACGCGAAGGCCACAGAGCTGACCGGTAACGCCGCCGCCGCTAAAACGCGCGCCATCGGGTTAGCCGAGGCCGAAGCCACCGAGAAAAAGGCTGCCGCGTTAGCGAAGATGAATGAATCTGGGAAACTGCAAATGGTTCTGGATGTGCTGCCACAACTCTTCGCCGCCAACGCCGATGCATACAAGAACGTGGATCACGTCACGTTGTATGGGCAAGGTGATGTCACCGGCCAATCCGTCGAGAACATGACGCGTCAGTTGCAAATGATTCACCAAATGACTGGCATCGATATTGAGCAGGTGATCAATTCCACCATTTCCACCAAGGCTGGCACCGCACCGGTTGCCGCCGCCGTAGCTGCTGGTAAACCTCAAACCAAGGCCAAGCCAGCACCAAAAGCTGAATAACGCAAATCGGCGAGTCGCTAATACAGACTCGCCGATTTTTTTACCGCGGATTTTCAATGCTATGCTAAACTTGTTACCAAAAAGGAAGTGACATGATGAAGATTGCAGTGATTGGGGCCACCGGCCGTGCCGGGAGCGCCATCGTGGCCGAAGCGCTGGCTCGCGGCCACCAGGTCGTGGCAGTGGTCCGCAATGCTAAAAAAGCGCAGCAGCTGTTTGCTAACCAAGTGACCATCCGGCAAACGGATGCCTTGGCCGTATCCCCGGCAGATTTTGACGGGTGCGACGTGATCGTCGATGCCTTTGCCACGCGCCAGGAGGCCACCCAGCACTTGGATCTCGCCGCGCGGCTCGTCGGGTTGTACCGGAATACGGAGTCGCCGCGCCTCGCGTTCATTCTCGGCGCGAGTTCCCTTCGCCAGGCAGACGGTTCACTCGTCCTCGCTGATGTGCTAGCCAAGAATGCCGGCGCAGCTTGGGTCGCCACGCCAATTCAGCAGGCCCATGAATATACGTTTTTAACTTGGACGGAGAACGTGAACTGGGTTGCCGTATCACCACAGTTTAACTTTGTGCCAGGGCCAAAAACGCGGTATCGGGTGGGCAAAGATGAAATCATGACCAACGCGGCCGGCCAATCTACCGTCACCACGGGAAATCTTGCCGCAGCTTTGATTGCAGAATTCGAAACCCCACACTTCGTTCGCCAACGGTTTACCGTCGTGGACGATGAATAAGCGCCTAGGCGCTTTTTTTCGTCCCTAAGTGCACGGTGAAGGTGAGCAGGTAAGATGCCGCCAAGAACACCACAACCACGGTGTAGGGTACCTGATAATGCCAATCCAGCAAAGCGCTCGACACTAAGGGACCCAAAATATTACCAATACTAGTGAGCGACATGTTCAAACGATTGATCACCCCTTGGTTGTTGACACTTTGCTTCGTTAGCAATGTCGTGATAGCCGGACGCAAGAGGTCAAAAGCGGTGAACGCAACCAACGTGGCCACCATCACTACCGGCTTGCTGTGCGTGAATAAAATTTCTAAGACGGCAATGGCACTAAATAAAAACGCATAGCGCGTGACGCGCACTTCCCCGAGCCACGCCACCAGGTGATCGAAGAACAGAACCTGTGCAATTAGAGAAATGATGCCGTTGAGTGTCAAAACCAAAGCGATGTCTTGCAGTGTAAAGGCGAAGACTTCATTGACAAAAATCGAGTAGATACTTTCAAACCCTTGAAGACCAAAACTCGACACAAGAATCAAGACGAACAACATGGTCATGGGTCCGCCCAGCACGCGTCGCCAATCGCTAGCTTGCAAATCGGGTTGAACCACAGCGGTTGCGTGTGTGTGCTGGCGGTCATCCGGTAGCCAACCAATGGTCGCGACTAATCCGCATAGTCCTAGTCCGGCAGCTACCCAAAATGGCACCTTAAAGCCAAACCCTGCCAGCAGCCCGCCCAGTCCAGGGCCAAGAATCAGCCCACCGGAAAAACTCGCAGAAAGCCAGCCAATCACTTTGGCCCGTTGCCGGACATCCGTGACGTCGGCGGCTAGTGCTTGAGCAGTCGGCACAAACATGCCCGCCGACAATCCGCCAATGATGCGGGACAAATCAAACATGTAGAGGTGATTGGTTAACGCAAAAAGCACATCAGACGCTGCAAACAGGGCTAACCCCGCCACTAAGATCGGTTTACGGCCGATGCGGTCCGACCACCGGCCGATGAATGGCGACGCCACAAATTGCGTTAAAGCATACAGCGATGACATCACACCGATATCGGTGGCGCTGAGGTGCAATGAATTCTTAATGAACGGCATCACCGGGAAAATCAGGCTCATGCCAAGGCAGATGAGAAACTCGCTAAAGATTAAGATGCCGACGGTGCGGCGGACAACAGGGGACATATGAACTCCTTTCACGAACTTCATTGTCACATAGATTTGAAGTTGGGCCAATGGCATTTTTACCTGGAATTCCGGAAAAGCATCCCATTTTAGGGTGAAGTACGCTATACTATCATTTGTATGAGATTAAGATTAGATTTTAATTGGAGGGTGACAAGATGGCAAATGCACGCTATCAAGATGATTTGTACCAAGCCGTTAACGGCGAATGGCAAGAAACCGCGGTGATTCCGGCTGATCAGTCACGCACCGGCGGGTTCAATGATCTTGCCGATGACGTCGAGAAAAAGCTGATGGCGGACTTTGCCGCGGTGGCAGCGGGAACAAAGCCTGCGCCAGATGCCGAATTTGGCCAAGCCGTTGCCTTATACCAAAAAGCTAGCGATTGGGCTACTCGTGACGCGGCGGGGATTCAGCCAGTCTTGAACCGGTTGAGCGCCTTGCAGGCAGTCGCAGATTTTACCAGTTTCAATGAATCTGCCGCGTCCTTAAGCAATGAATTATTCCCATTGCCGTTCACTTTTTCCGTTGACCCGGACATGAAGAACACGAAGCAAAACGCGGTGACATTGAGTGGACCAAGTCTGATTCTGCCCGATACGACTTATTATGCTGATGGGAACGCGCAGGCGACAAAGCTCCGTCAAGTCTGGCACGACATGGCGACTAAGGTCTTAGCCCAAACAGACTTAAACGCTGCCGATCAAGCCACGTATGTTGCCGACGCCGAAGCGTTTGACAATGAATTGGCCAAGCACGTCAAGAGTAACGAAGAGTGGGCCGATTATCCGAAGGCTTACAACCCACAAAGCTTTGCTGAAGTGGCGAAACAGTTTGGTGACTTCGACTTCACAGACTTTGCGGCGACCGTCTTCCCGGCCAAGCCAGATCCGGTGATTGTTGCCGATCCGCGCTTCTTGGCTGAGTTTACGCAGTTGTTTAGTGCCGAGACCTACTCGCGCTATCAACACTGGGCCTATGTCACAGAATTACTCAGCAATACGGGTTACCTCAGTAATGACTTGCGCATCCTCGGTGGCACGTACGGCCGGGCCTTGTCCGGTTCTCCCGAGGCGCCAAGTCAAGCAAAGCACGCTTACCGCCTGGCCAATCAGTTTTTCAGCGAACCTGTCGGCATTTACTATGGCCGCACCTACTTTGGTGAAGCTGCCAAGGCAGACGTCACCAGCCTCGTCGAGAAAATGATTGCCACTTACAAGCGTCGTCTAGGTAACTCTTGGTTGAGCGATGCAACCAAGACTAAAGCCATTACTAAGCTCGACACGATGGTACTGAAAATGGGTTACCCGGATGCTGCCGATCCTGTTTATGCAAAGCTGTCGGTTGCGCCTGCCGACGACTTGTTAACGGCAGTCACCAAACTTGCTCAGGTTCGCCACGCCGACAATCTCGCTAAGTTGACCAAGCCGGTGAACCGCAATGAGTGGGCAATGCCAGGACATTTGGTGAACGCCTGCTACGATCCAAGCCGCAATGATATCACCTTCCCGGCGGCAATTTTGCAGGCACCGTTTTATGCGTTGAAGCAAACGGCCAGCGAGAACCTCGGCGGAATCGGTGCTGTGATTGCCCACGAAATCTCCCATGGATTCGACAACAACGGGGCCCAATTCGACGAATTCGGTAACCTCAGCAATTGGTGGACAGATGCCGACTATGCTCAATTTAAGACGAAGACGCAACAGATGATTGACGAATTCGATGGTTTGGAAACCGAAGGCGGAAAAGTCAACGGCAAGTTAATCGTCTCCGAAAACATTGCTGATGCCGGCGGGCTGGCCGCGGCCTTGGAAACCGCGCAAAATCTGCCTGACGCTGATCTGCGTGCCTTCTTCATGAACTGGGCACGTATCTGGCGGCAAAAGGCGCGCGTCGAATTCCAGCAATTCATGCTGGCCATCGACGTGCACGCGCCGGCCAAGTTGCGGGCCAACATTCAGCCACGCAACCTCGATGCGTGGTACGAGACCTTCGACGTGCAACCTGGCGACGGCATGTACCTCGAACCAGCCAAGCGCGTTCACATTTGGTAACCGAGAATAACACTCGCCGCGGCGGGTGTTTTCATTCACAGAAAGGAAGCATTTTATGACGCGTGAACAAGATGATTTATACGAAGCGGTAAACGGCGAATGGCTGAGCAAAACCGAAATTCCAGCAGACAAAGCTGCCGCTGGTGGTTTTGCCGAATTACGCGATGGCGTTGAAGAAAAAATGAAGCGCGACCTTAGCCAAATGGCAGCAGGGGAGGCCAGCGTTCCGTTTCCGGAATTGGCCACGGCGCTGACGTTTTATCGCCTTGCTGCTGATTTCGCGTCGCGTGATGCTGCCGGCGTCACCCCGGCCACGACTTGGTTGGCGCAACTAGCGGCCGTGCCGACGGTCGCCGATTTCAACACGCACGCGGCAAGCTTAGCGCAGGCACAGTTTGCTATGCCATTTTCGCTGAGCGTGACACCGGACATGAAGGATACGACACATAACGTCGTGCGGATTGCGGGCCCAAGCCCAATTTTGCCAGATCCGACCTATTACGGTGAGGCCCGCGGCGATAAACTGATGGCGACTTGGACCGACATGGCAAAGGCGCTTTTAGCAGCAACCGATCTGCCAGAGCACGCTCAGACCCAGTACGTGGTTGACGCCTTGGCCTTCGACAACCGGGTGGCACATCACGTCAAGACCCGCGTGCAGTGGGCCGACCGCGTGAAATCCTACAATCCGCAAAACATGGCTGACGTCGCCGAGCAGTTCGGTGATTTTGACTTTACTGCTTTTGCTAAAGCCATGTTGCCAAGTATTCCTGATCGTGTCATTGTCGCCGACCCGGCTTGGTTGGCCAGCTTTACCGAGATTTTCAATGCCCATAACTATCCCGAGTATCTTCACTGGGCCTACGTTCAAGGCTTGATTGCCGCCGCCCCATATTTAAGCGATTCGCTACGTCAAACGGGTGATGCCTATGACGAAGCCCGAGCCGGCAATCCCGAGCCAGTAGATCAGCCGACCCAGGCTTATGAGCTTACCAACCTCGATTTTGCCGAACCGATTGGGGTCTACTACGGTCGCAAATATTTCGGTGAAGCGGCAAAGGCCAACGTCATCGATCTGGTCAAGCAAATGATTGCGACCTACAAACGCCGGATTCGCAACTCCGACTGGCTGTCCGCACCAACAAAGGAAAAAGCCGTCACCAAGCTTGATACGATGGGCCTGCGCATGGGTTATCCAGACGCCCCACACCCGATGTACAGTGAGCTGACCGTCGACCCGAGTCTGGATCTTTGGACCAACGCCCGCAACTTGGCCAGTTTCAAACAGGCTTATCAGCTCCGGCAATTGGACAGTCCCGTCGACCGCACCGTCTGGGCAATGCCAGGGCACTTAGTCAACGCCTGCTACCGCAGCAGTTGGAATGACATCACGTTTCCGGCGGCGATTCTTCAAGCACCATTTTATTCACTCGAGCATACGCCGAGTCAAAACTTTGGCGGCATTGGTGCCGTGATCGCCCACGAAATTTCCCACGGGTTTGACAATAACGGGGCCCAATTTGATGAGCACGGCAACATGGTGAACTGGTGGACCGATGCGGACTACGCACACTTCAAGGCATTGACCAACGCCATGATTGACCAGTTTGACGGCCTGGAAACCGAAGCCGGCAAGGTGAACGGCCGCCTTGTGGTGTCTGAAAACATTGCCGATGCCGGTGGCTTGGCTGCCGCGGCGGATACCGCGATGCACCTCGAGCATCCCGACATGCAGGCCTTCTTCCGCAGTTGGGCTCGCATCTGGGGCCAAAAGACGCGGATTGAACGTCAGCAACTCCTGCTCGCCACCGACGTGCACGCGCCGCACCCACTACGCGCGAATATTCAACCGCGCAATCTCGACGAATGGTACACCGCGTTTAACGTCCAGCCGACTGATGGCATGTACCTAGCACCTGATAAGCGAATTCATATCTGGTAAACCAAAAAATCCCCGACTCGCTGTGAGGCGAATCGGGGATTTGCTTTGGCTAAAACTTGTAATCGTCGTCGCTCATCGCTTCGACTTGACCCAGCCGATAACCATTACCGACTTGCGAGAAGAAGTCATGATTCGACGTGGAAGTGGAGATCCCATTCATGACGATTGGATTAACGTCTTCGGCGGTGTCAGGGAACAACGGCTCTTGGCCGAGGTTCATCAAGGCCTTGTTCGCGTTATACCGCAGGAAGGTCATGACTTGATCCGTCCACTCCGTCCGGGTGGCGTAGATGTCGTTGGTGTAGCCCTCTTCGTTGGCGTAAAGATCGTACAGCAAGTCGTACATCCAGTCCTTTAGTTCCTGTTGGTCAGCCTCGCTGAGTTCGTTGAATCCGAGTTGGAACTTGTATCCAATATAGGTGCCATGAACACTTTCGTCGCGGATGATCAACTTAATGATTTCGGCGACATTCGTGAGCTTGTTATTGCCCAAGTACCATAGTGGGGTGAAGAACCCAGAATAAAACAGGAAGGTTTCCAAGAAAACCGAGGCAATTTTCTTCTGCAACGGGCTACCATTGTGGTAAATATCGTTAATCTTGTTAGCTTTATATTGCAGGTGCTCGTTGTGGTTCGTCCAGTCAAAAATCTCATCGATTTCGGCCGGCGTATTTAGCGTCGAAAAAATCGTCGAATAACTCTTGGCATGCACAGATTCCATGAATTGAATATTGTTCAGAACAGCGCGTTCTTGCGGCGTGCGAATGTTTTGCTGCAGGCTAACCATGCCGTCTTGACTCTGCAAGGTATCCAACAGGGTGAGGCCGCCGAAGACGTGACCAACCACCCATTGTTCAGGGGCGGCGAGCTCGCGCCAGTCGTCTTGATCGTTTGATACCGGGATCCGTGTATCCAACCAGAATTGTTCCGTTAATTTTTCCCAGGTCGCCTTGTCGATTTGGTCCTCGACGGCGTTCCAGTTGATTGCTTCATATTGTTCTGCCATGTTGACTCCTTCTTCGGGTGGCCCGAAATGTTAGATGACGCAACTTTCACAGGCGTTGCTGCCAATTTCTTCTTGGTCGTCTGTGTAGGTCCGAATGTAATAAATCGACTTAATGCCCTTGTGGTGTGCGTAGTTACGCAGGATGTTTAAGTCACGCGTCGTCATCTTATTCGTCCGGCCGGCTTTCCATGGGTAGAGGCCATCCGGAATCGTGCTACGCATAAAGAAGGTGAGGGACATGCTTTGATCAACGTGCTGTTGAGCGGCGGCATAAACGTCGATTTCCTTGCGCATGTCGATGTCATAGGCACTTTGGTAATAAGGCATCGTATCATTGGACAAGCCTGGCGCTGGATAATAAATCGTCCCAATCTTCTTTTCCTGCCGGTCTTCGATGCGGTTGACGATTGGCTGTAACGAAGCGCTGGTGTCGTTGATGTAGCTGATTGACCCGTTAGGTGCAACAGCCAGCCGGTTTTGGTGATATAACCCATCTGCCATCACGGCGTCGCGCAAGGCAATCCAGTCCGCTTGCGTCGGAACCGCAATATTCTTAAACAACGCCTGCACCTTGGCCGTTTGTGGGGCCCATTCTTGGTTGATGTACTTGTCGAAATAGGAGCCATCCGCGTATTTGCTGGCCTCAAAGTTGACGAAGGTCTCGTGACGTTCACGGGCAATCGCATTACTACTCTTCAAGGTATAGTAGTTCAGCAATAGAAAGTAAATGTTAGTGAAGTCTAACGCCTCTTTGTCCCCATAATGCATATGGTTCAAGGCAAAAAAGGTGTGCAGCCCCATGGCCCCCAAGCCGATGGAATGGGCGACGTTGTTCCCATGTTGCACAGATGGCACAACATCGATGTTGGAGTGATCGGTCACAAAAGTCAGCGCGCGTACCATGGCGTCGATACTTGCCCCGAAGTCGGGACTCTTCATCAAATTGGGAATATTGGTCGAGCCGAGGTTGCATGAGACGTCCGTTCCCATGACGTCGTATTCCTGCTTGTTGTTCAACGCAGAAGGGGTTTGCACCTGCATAATTTCCGAGCAAAGATTACTCATGATAATTTTACCCGCGATTGGACTGGCC
The DNA here is from genome assembly GCF_001434705.1 of Lacticaseibacillus nasuensis JCM 17158. Taxonomy (GTDB): domain Bacteria; phylum Bacillota; class Bacilli; order Lactobacillales; family Lactobacillaceae; genus Lacticaseibacillus; species Lacticaseibacillus nasuensis. The sequence continues at coordinate 191,659 of NZ_AZDJ01000013.1, read as the reverse complement.
TCATTAGCCGTGTCGACGTTCACGATATAGGGATACCCGGATTCCTGTTGCAGCTTGGAAATTTCGTTTTCCAAGTCGCGGGCGCGCAGCTTGTATTTCTTAATCCGAGGGTTCGCGACCATCTTGTCGTATTCTTTGGAGATGTCGACATAGGAAAACGGTTGGCCATATTCGCGCTCAACAGAATACGGGGAAAACAGGTACATGTCGGCATCGGCGGCCACGAGCTCATAGAACTTGTCCGGCACGACCACGCCAAGACTTAGGGTCTTCACCCGATACTTTTCGTCGGCGTTTTCCTTTTTCGCGCCCAAGAAGTTGATGATGTCTGGATGGAACACGTTGAGGTAAACGACGCCGGCGCCTTGACGCTGACCCAACTGATTGGAGTAGGAGAAGGAATCCTCCAATAATTTCATGACGGGCAGCACGCCACTGGCGGCACCTTCGATGCCCTTAATTGGCGCCCCTGCTTCACGCAGGTTTGATAACGTCAGGCCGACCCCGCCACCGATTCGTGACAGCTCCAAAGCAGAATTTACGGCGCGGCCAATCGAATTCATGTCATCAGTAATTTGCAGAAGAAAACATGACACAAGCTCACCACGCCGCGCGCGCCCAGCGTTCAGGAACGACGGGGTAGCGGCCTGATACCGCTGATGAATCATTTCATCCGCCAAGGCGTGGGCGAGCTGTTCGTTGCCATCACCAAAGTACAGGGCGTTAGCAAAAACGCGATCTTTGAAGTCCTCAAGGTAATAGGCATTATCATCAGTTTTCAACGCGTATTGCGCATAAAACTTGTATGCAGCCATGAAGGACTTAAATTCGAAGTGCTCGCCAATCAAATATTGATACAAATCATCGAGGAACGCCTGAGAGTATTTATGAATATACTCGCCTTCATAATAATTATTGGCGATGAGGTAATCGAGGCGTTCCTTGAGGCTGGTGAAGCGCTTCGTGTTCGGCGCGACATTTTCTTTAAGGAAGGCAGCCAAGGCCTCTTTATCTTTATTCAAAGGAATCTGCCCATCAACTGGGATATTAATTTCATTGTTCAAGGCGAAGTAGGACACCTTGGCGGGATCAAGCGTTTTTAGAGACATTTTGTCACCACTTTCTGGCCCAGAGCCAAAAAAAGCGCCTGCGGGAGGCAGGCGCGCCAACAGCAATCAGCCAGCGAGCTGCTTGAGGGCATCGGGCCGGAACCCGGAAAATGCCTGCAAACCATCCGCTTCAAGTACCGGCACCATTTGGAACCCTTTGTTCTTCAGGTAGTCGATATATTCAGGTTCTTGGTTGATGTTGTGTTCCGTGAATGGAATATTGTGTGTGGTTAAGTAGTGCTTCGTCATCCGGCATTGTGGACAGCCGTTACGCGTAAATAAAGTGATATTACTCATTGTGATCATCCCTTACTTTTATTATGTCAGTATCATACCCGATATTGTGGGTCGTGTCAAATAAAAATACCACATCTTGGGGGTGAACTTCACCACCCCAAGATGTGGTATTCACTGTGCGACAACCTACTCATAGTGTAGCATAGATGGTCATGGACATTCAGGAAAAAATCGGCTTTAGCAAAAATTCTTTTTCGCCCACCGGCAAGCGGTTTATACTGAAAGGGGAGGTGATAGGATGAAACGCGATCAAAAAGCCGACCAAGCCGTTCTCGTCGACATGAATGAGAATCTCATTAGCTATGCCGCAGGACGCCTGCCACATGACACCGACCTGGCTAAGGCGCTTGTCGAGGCGACCAAATCCGGCTTACAAGGGCTCGATGACTTGTTCAAAGATAATGGTGTCGGGCGCACCGAGAATTTCCTGGCGATTGGTGAAGGCTACCTCGTCGATCGCTACGAATTAAGTGGCGACGAGCTCAACCAAGAAACCGAAAAATTTGCACACGCCGCACTGCACCTGCTGGCCACCCATGAGCAACAATATGATCGGTGGGAAAAATAATATCACACGCCAGCACTGCTGGCGTTTTCTTTTGCTTTGATGATCAGAGAATTGGGGATAAGAGGCGGGAAAAGTCTTGCTTGAAATGTAACCACCAACCTTGGGCTTCGATGTCTTGTACCGTCAAAAGGTGGCAATGGGCCTGATCAGCTTCAAAGATCTGACTGAGCCGACGAGCCAGCGCCGGATCATACAAAAACGCGTTGACTTCAAAGTTTAACTTAAAGCTGCGAATGTCACAATTAGCCGAGCCCACACTCGCCAGTTTGCCGTCGACGACCATTGTTTTGGCATGGAGAAAGCCGTGTTGATAATGGTACACCTTGACCCCAGCCCGGGTCAGTTGCGCGGCGTAATATTGCGTTGCTCGGTAGATGAACGGATGATCCGGCATATTGGGAATCATCACTCGGACATCGATGCCGGCCAGCGCAGCGGTGACCAACGCGTCGCGCACAGTATCGTCGGGAATCAGGTAAGGAGACTGCAGCCACACAGAGTGTGAGGCGCCGGTGATCAGTTTCACGTAACCCATTTTAATTTGCTGGGCGTCTGAATCCGGTCCAGACGCGACGATTTGCATGGCGTTTTGCCCAGGCGTCGCGCTTGTCGGCGCAGGAGCACTTTGCGCATAGGCGATGGCGTCGCGCGCACCAACTGTAGCGTTCCAATCCATTAAGAACCGGACTTTTAAAGCTAAAACGGTATCGCCGAGAATACGCAGGTGGGTATCACGCCAGAAGCCAAATTTCGGCTTGCGGGAAACGTACTGGTCGCCGACGTTGAAGCCGCCAACATACCCAACCTGGTCGTCAATCACGACAATCTTGCGATGATCGCGATAATTTAAGCGGAAATCCAAGAATAAATGCCGCGAACTGAAATATGTTTCCGCATGGCCCCCCGCGGCCACCAGTGGCCGCCACCACTTTGCTGACGCGCCCAGCGACCCCCAGGCGTCATACAACACGTACACAGCGACCCCGGCTTGAGCCTTGGCAATGAGGTGCTGGCGTAGCTCATTGCCTAACGCATCATTATAGATTGTGTAATACTCCACCATGACATAACGCTTTGCGGCATCAATGTCCGCGAATAACTGCCGAAACTTCGCCGTGCCATCGGTAAAAATATCGACCTGCTGATTGGTCAGCAACGGGGCCTGGTCGGTATTTAGGAACAAGGCAATCAGCTCCTTCGCCGCCGGAGCTGAGACGCCGGCAGGCAAGAGGCGATTGCGGGCATTTTGTTTTTGCTGAAGCCTGACGAAGGCACTAATCCCGTGACGGTATTCAGTTTGAATCGCACGCACGCGCTTAGCTGATAGCCCGCGGCCGGCAAACAGATACAAAATAAAGCCACCGACGGGTAAGAAAAGTAACACTAGTAACCATGCCCAGGTCGTGCTAATATCGCGCACTGAACGCAACACGGTAAATACCGCGCCGACAGTATTCAGCACTAGAATCACGGTAATCATTATCCCAAACAGAGACATGGCTGACTCCTAACTTTTAATTTGTGCTTTACTTACAAATAATTGGTTGATAGACTAATACCATACTCGAATAAAGGTGGTTATCCCGTGAATCAGAATGTACTGCAATTACTCAAGTCCCGTCGCTCCATTTATGCGTTAGGCAAAAATGTTCAGCAAAACCAAGCTGAACTGGTCGACGCCATTGAGGCCGTGATCGAAGAGACGCCGACAGCCTTCAACTCGCAAACGACGCGCGCCGTGTTCCTGTTCGGTGATAAGCACGACCAACTGTGGGACATTGTGGTTGCCCGCCTCAAGTCCGAGGTGCCAACCGAAGCCGCCTACGAAAAGACCAAGCAGAAGATTGCTGCCTTCAAAGCGGCTTACGGCACCATCTTGTATTTCACCGATACTGCCGTCGTGCATCAGCTTGAGCACGACTTCGCGCTGTATGCTGATAATTTTGCCACTTGGGCGGAGCAGGGGCAAGGTTCCGCGCAGCTCAACACCTGGGTGACGCTCGCGGACAACGGCCTTGGGGCTAGCCTGCAACACTACAATCCACTGATTGACGAACAGGTGGCCAAGGCGTTTGACATCCCGGCTAACTGGACGTTGCGTGCGCAAATGCCGTTTGGCTCCATCGAAGCACCCGCCGACGCTAAAGATTATATGGCTCGCGCCGATCGCTTCAAGGTTCTCGATTAATACTTCAGGTTGGGCCACCGGCTCAACCTTTTTTATTTGTCTTCATGCAGCCCTTGTAGCGCCAAGTCGTGCGCGCCGTGATTTTGGTGGTCGGGCACCCATTGCCAAAACAGGCTGGAAAATTGATCCGCCACAGCCAACAATTTTGTGACATAATCGGCATAGTGCTTGGCATAACGCTTATCCAATGCCGAAATGACAAGCTTGGAATCCGTGTACAGGGCAACGGACCCGCTCAGGCCAAGCGCCTGCACACGCAACAAGCCGGCAATCGCGGCTTCAAATTCCGCCTCATGGTTCGTCATTGGTGGCAGGGCTTGATGCGTTTGATCATGCACGCCAGTGGCCGAAATCATAATGCCCAGCCCGCCTGGACCAAAGTTGCCTTTTGTGGCTGCATCTGTGTATAGTCTTATCATGAAATCTCCTAAGGAAGTGGTGGCGTGAAAACGCGTTTGTGGTATCAACCGGCTCGTAATGATTTTATCATTTTCTGGGGGTTGGAGTTATGTGGTGTGGCCTTGGCCATCGTGTTGCAAATGGAAATTGGCAACTATCAAACCTTCGTACCGCTGGCTTGGTTGGTATTGGCCGCCGTAATTGCCATCGGCATCGCCCAAATTTGGCGCACGCGACTCACCATCACGGCCTCGACGGTGACCTTCGGCCGCATTTTGGCTAGCAACGCGATTACTGTAAGTTGGGCGGATGTGCGTGGGCTGACGCAACGCGGCCACACGTTTACCATCGACACCCGCGGCTATGGCCGCTTGACGATTATGTGCCTGGTGCAGGCAAAACAACTGCGACAGGTGCTCGCTACGCATGGATTGGTCATTGACCAGAAGGGATAGACATGTCTGATATCGAAATCGCCCAAGCAAATGAAGCTCACAACATGCTGCCAATCACCAAAGTTGCTGAATCAGTCGGGTTAACCGCGGCGGATCTCGAGCTTTATGGCAACTACAAAGCAAAGCTCAGCATCCCCACGCTGCGCCGACTCCGGCACGCCTCGCAGGGCAAGCTGGTGCTCGTGACGTCGATTAATCCCACCCCAGCAGGCGAAGGAAAGTCAACCGTGACCATCGGCCTCGGCGATGCCTTGCGCCTGCGCGGCCAAAAAGCAGTGATTGCGTTGCGCGAGCCGTCTCTGGGGCCAGTAATGGGCATGAAAGGCGGCGCCACCGGTGGCGGCTATTCCCAAGTCGTGCCGATGGAGGATATTAACCTTCACTTTACCGGCGACATGCACGCTTTGACCACTGCCGTCGATACCTTAGCCGCTTTGATTGACAACCATTTGCAACAAGGCAATGCCCTCAATCTTGATCCACGCAGACTGTTGTGGCGTCGCGCGCTAGATATTAATGACCGGGCACTCCGTCATGTGGTCATTGGCCTAGGGGGGCATGCCAATGGGGTGCCGCGCGAAACCGAGTTTGATATCACGGTTGCCTCAGAATTGATGGCGGTGTTGTGTCTGGCGGAAGACTTGGCGGATTTGAAGGCGCGCATCAGCCGCATCGTTATTGGCTACACTTACGATCGAGCACCGGTAACGGTGGCCGACCTAGGGGTGACCGGGGCCATCGCGATGCTCTTAAAAGACGCGAGCAAACCTAACTTGGTGCAAACACTGGCCCACACGCCAACATTAATTCATGGTGGCCCTTTTGCCAATATTGCCCACGGTTGCAACTCTGTGCTTGCCACTCGCACGGCGTTGGCGCTGGGGGACATTGCTTTGACCGAAGCAGGCTTTGGGGCCGATCTCGGCGCGGAAAAGTTCATGGATATTAAGGCACCCGTCTTGGGTAAAACGCCCGATGCGGTGGTTATTGTCGCTACCGTGCGCGCCTTAAAGTATAACGGTGGGGTCAAACTTGCCGACTTGACCACCGAAAATCGTACCGCACTGGCTGAGGGGTTCGCCAACCTGCGCCGGCATATCACCAATATGCAACGCTATGGGGTCCCGGTGCTCGTGGCAATCAACCACTTTGTCAGCGATACGCCAGCCGAGATTGCTGACTTGATTGCCTTGTGCGAAGCAGTGGGCGTCACCGCAGTTGATGCCCCAGTCTGGGCAGATGGTGGCCAAGGCGGACTCGCCCTTGCCGATGCCGTGCTGGCGGCGTTGCAACAGCCGGCGCACTTTACGCCACTGTACGCTCAAGCGACCACCGCCACGGAAAAAATCGAAACAATCGTGACTGAGATCTACGGCGGTCGCAATGTCACCTACACTAAAGAAGCTCAAACCGCGTTACGCACCATTCGCCGTAATGGCTGGGACCAGTTACCCGTGTGCATGGCCAAGACCCAATATTCGTTCAGTGACGATGCCAAAGCGCTCGGTGCCCCCGATGACTTCACAATCACCGTACGCGACGTCATCCCCAAACTAGGGGCCGGATTCTTAGTCGTGATGACCGGCACTGTCTTGACGATGCCTGGCCTGCCGAAGGTGCCGGCCGCCGAGCGCATGGATGTCGATGAAAATGGAAAAATCAGTGGGTTATTCTAGGAGGAACGTCGTGGTTTGGTACGTGATTTTAGCAGTCGGCCTGATAGGGTTAGATCAATTGGTCAAGGCCTGGGTGGTGGCCAATCTCGCCATCGGGCAAACCGTCACGTTGATTCCGCATATCATCAGCTTGACCCACATTCAAAACACCGGGGCGGCATTTTCGATTCTCGAAGGGCAGCAGTGGGTCTTTTATATTATCACCATCATTGCCTTAGTTGTCGTGGCAGTGTTGTGGCGTGATAGTCGCGGCCACCTGTTGTACCGCATCGGACTAACTTTAATTTTTGCCGGGGCAATTGGTAATTTTATCGACCGGATCCGCCAGCAGTACGTCACCGACATGTTTCAAGTCGACTTCATGAACTTCGCCATTTTTAACGTCGCCGACGCGTGCTTAACCATCGGGGTCATTGCCGTGGTGATCCACCTTATCTTTTTTGATCAGCAGGCCAAAGCATGAAACTCACAATTACGACCCAAAGCGGGCGGTTGGATAAAGTACTCAGCACAATGCTACCCGACGTCACGCGCTCGCAGGCCCAAAAATGGCTGGAGCGCAACCTTGTGACGGTTAACGAGACGGTTGCCGTCGCGAAATATAAGGTGCAACCCGGCGACATGATTGTCGTCACGCCGCCGGTTCCCACACCGCTGGCGGCTGTTCCGGAAGCGATGCCGCTGGCGATTGTGTATGAAGATGATGCCGTCATTGTCGTCAACAAGCCGCAGGGCATGGTGGTGCACCCCGCGCCCGGCCATCCTGATCATACGCTGGTCAACGGGCTGCTTGCGCACACAACCTTCAGTGGCATCAACGACGTCTTACGCCCCGGCATTGTGCATCGCATCGACAAGGACACGAGTGGCTTGTTGATGGTGGCCAAAACGGCGCAGGCCCAAGTCAGCCTCGCCGCGCAACTTAAGGCGAAGACGAACTTGCGCGAATACTTGGCCATCGTCCACGGGACCTTTAACGAAACTGCCGGGACCATCGACGCGCCACTGGGCCGCTCACCGAAAGACCGGAAGAAACAGGCGGTGGTGGCGGACGGTCGCCGTGCAGTGACGCATTTTCAAGTCCTGGCCACGTACAATCATTACAGTTTGGTGAAGTGCGTCCTCGATACCGGACGCACGCACCAAATTCGAGTCCACATGGCCTACATTCACCATCCTGTGGCAGGTGATCCGCTGTATGCGCCGGCGCGGACCTTACCTGGGGCAGGGCAATATTTGCACGCGGCAACGTTGGGGTTCACTCATCCAGTCAGTGAGGCGGCGCTTGCGTTCACCGTCGCTCCGCCCGCCAATTTTGCCCAGATGCTGATAGATTTACAACAAGGCATTGACAAGACTCGGGTGGTTCGGTAAGCTAGGACCAACTTAACAAGCACCTTTAACTAAGTCCAGAGAGGCTTAGAAGGGATCCGAACGAGTTTCGGCCGAACCGCTGCGGCGGTGAAAGCAGACGTCAGTCGCCTTCTGCCCAATCTGGGTGGAAGGCGTTTTTTTGTGCAGGTTGGGAGAAAGGAAGAAAGATATGGCAGCAAAACAAGTCGTCGATAGCGTCACCATGCAACGGGCCTTGACCCGCATCACCTACGAAATCATTGAACAAAACAAGGATCTGGAAAATCTGGTCCTAGTCGGCATCAAGACACGAGGCATTTATCTCGCCGAGCGCATCGCCAAACGCTTGGCGCAACTCGAAAATCTCACGGTTCCAGTGGGGGAGTTAGACATTCGATTGTATCGTGACGACGTTCATCACCAACTCGACCATCACCACCAGCCGAATGTGGAAGGCAGCAGCCTACCGGTATCCATCACCGACCGCCATGTCGTGCTGGTCGACGATGTCATTTTCACTGGTCGCACGATTCGCGCCGCATTAGACGCCTTGATGGACCAGGGGCGCCCGCAAAAAATTAGCTTGGCCGTCCTGGTTGACCGCGGTCATCGAGAGTTGCCGATTCGCCCAGATTTCGTCGGCAAAAATATCCCAACTTCTTTGAACGAGGAAATCAACGTTCAAGTGGCGGAGTTGGACGGCACAGATGGCATCAGCATCAGCAAAGTGGAGGCGTAAGATGGCAGAATTTCATGATGATTCCGTGGTGCTCGACATTCATGACCGCCCATCGATAGGTCACTGGTTTGGCCTATCGATTCAGCACCTGTTCGCTATGTTTGGCTCCACCGTTTTGGTTCCCATTCTCGTTGGCCTGGACCCAAGCATTGCGCTGTTTTCTAGCGGGGTTGGGACGTTAATTTACATCCTGATCACCCGAGGTAAGATTCCCGCCTACATGGGCTCGAGTTTTTCTTTCATCGTGGTCATGCAATCATTGATGAAAACCACCGGCTATCCAGGTATCGCCCAAGGCACCGTCGCCGTTGGGGTGGTGTATCTGATTGTTGCCCTGATTGTGAACTTCGCCGGGTCGGCCTGGATCGACAAAGCCTTGCCGCCAATCGTCGTCGGCCCGATTGTCATGGTCATCGGCCTAAGTTTGGCTGGGACGGCTGCCACCGACGCGACGATGCGTGCCGTGTCCGCTACCAAAAGTGTCTACGATTTGAAATATTTTGCGGTGGCGCTGATTACACTGGCGGCCACTATCGTTTACAACATGTACCTGAAAAAATTTATCAGCTTGTTGCCGATTCTCTTGGGACTTATCACTGGCTACATCGTGGCTCTTCTGTTCGGCGTCGTCGATTTCACGCCGGTGACTCAAGCGGCCTGGTTCAGTCTGCCAGACTTTCAGATTCCGTTTGTTACCTACCATCCGCAATTTTACTGGGGCGCGGTCCTATCCATGGCGCCGATTGCCTTTGTGACCATGACCGAGCATATGGGGCACATCATGGTGCTCAACGAAATGACTCACCGCAACTTCTTTAAAGATCCAGGCTTGAACCATACCTTGGCGGGTGATGGCACGGCATCAATCATCGCCGGCTTCGTCGGTGGCCCACCGGTGACCTCATACGGGGAAAACATCGGCGTCATGGCCATGACTAAGGTTCACAGCGTTTACGTTCTCGCCGGTGCCGGCATGTTCGCCGTCCTCTTCGCCTTTATTGGTAAACTCAGCGCGTTGATTCGGACGATTCCTAGCCCCGTCATCGGCGGCATATCCTTTCTGCTATTCGGCGTCATCGCCAGCAACGGACTGAAGGTCCTCATCGATAACAAGGTCGACTTCGGGCTGAAGCGTAACTTGATGATTGGCTCGACCATCTTGGTCATCGGGATCGGCAATGCCAGCTTACAAGTCGGCGGCTACACGTTCTCCGGTTTGGCGATTGCCACCGTGTTAGGCATCTTGATGAACTTCATCCTACCGAAGCACGCGGCAAACGAGGAGGCCAATGGCGATGCCAAATAAACATTTTGTCTCCGCAGATCAGGTCACGCCTGCATTTGCCGATCAGTTGATTGCTCGCGCCGAAGCGTTCAAGGCCGGCGCGGAACCGCAACTGACCCAACCGGTGTATGCCAGCAACTTATTTTTCGAAGCGAGCACGCGCACGCATACCAGTTTTGAAATGGCGGAGCGCAAGCTAGGCATGACCGTCATCCCCTTCGATCCGACTCACAGCTCAGTGACCAAGGGTGAAACACTCGAAGACACCTTACGGACTATTGCGGCCATCGGCGTCAACGTCGCCGTGATTCGCCATCCAGAAGACGCCTATTACACGCCATTGATCGCTGCCGACGTGCCATTGCACCTGATGAATGCCGGCGACGGGGCAGGACAACATCCTTCACAAATGATGCTAGATCTGATGACCATTCACGAGGAATTCGGCCACTTTGCTGGCCTGCGCGTTGGCATCGTTGGTGACTTAGCCCATTCTCGCGTGGCCAGAAGCGACATGGCCATGCTCACGAAACTCGGCGCACAGGTTACATTCTCCGGGCCTAAAGCCTGGTACACAGCAGACTTCGCTGAATACGGGCCATACGTACCACTGAAAGAATTGGTTCCGCAGGTAGACGTATTAATGTTGCTACGAGTTCAGCTCGAACGCTTAACCGAAGCGGAAACCCGTGAATTTTCCGCGGCTAATTATCATGCACAATTTGGGTTGACCGAGGAGTTAGCCGCGACCATGCCCAAGCAAGCCATTATCATGCACCCAGCACCCGTCAACCGCGATGTCGAGCTGGCCAGCAGCCTAGTCACCGGTCCGCAATCACGAATCTTCACCCAGATGAAAAATGGGGTGTTCATGCGCATGGCCATGCTCGAATGGCTGTTTAAATAGGAGGAAGTCGATGACCACTGTCATTCAAAATGTTGCCGTGCCCACCTTGGCCTACACCGGGGACATTCTCATCGCTAACGGCCGCTTTGCCGCGTTTGGTCAGCACCTAAACGGAGATACCATCATCGACGGCACAGGCCTCACCGCGTTGCCAGGGTTCGTCGATGTTCATGTCCATTTTCGCGAGCCAGGCTTTACTGCAAAAGAAACGATTGCCACCGGCGCAGCGGCTGCAGCACATGGCGGTTACACGACCGTCGTGGCCATGCCGAACGTGAACCCCGTCCCCGATAATGTTGCGGACTTCGTTGACATAACGAAGCGCAATGCGGCGGTGCCGATTCACGTTAAGCAGTGGGCAGCCATCACCAAAGGGCGGACCAGCACGCAAAGCGTCGACATGGCTGCCTTAAAAGCCGCCGGAGCTTTCGGGTTTTCTAACGACGGCAACGGCGTCCAAGACGCCGCGACTATGGCCGCGGCGATGACGGCCGCACAGCACTTAAATCTGCCGATTGCCGCCCACATCGAAGACGAGGGCCTGATGCAACATGGGGTAGTCAATGCGGGCAAGCTGGCCAAAAAGCTCAACCTGCCAGGCATTCCCAATGTGGCCGAGTCGGCGCAACTAGCGCGTGATCTCGAATTAGCTGCGGCGACTAACGTTCACTACCACGCCTGCCACATTTCGACCAAAGAAAGTGTTGCCTTGATTCGGGCGGCGAAGGCGGCGGGCGTGCACGTTACTGCCGAAGTTACGCCGCACCACTTATTGCTGGACGAAACCGACATCCACGCTGACGACCCGGCCTTTAAGATGAACCCACCGTTGCGCTCGCGTGCCGACCACCTCGCGTTAATTGAAGGACTAGCCGACGGGACACTCGACATGATTGCAACGGACCACGCGCCGCACACCGCGGCGGATAAGACCGGGTCGATGGCCACCGCAGCATTTGGCATCGTCGGCTTGGAGACGGCCTTCAGCCTGCTGTACACCCAGTTCGTCACCACCAAGATGTTCACGCTGGCTCAGCTGGTGAACTGGCTCAGCAGCGCACCGGCAACCGCATTTGGTCTGCCTGCTGGCAAACTAATTGTTGGCGCGCCAGCTGATGTCACCCTGGTTGATTTAAACCGCCAAGGCACCATCGATGATCACACCTGGTTGTCTAAAGGCCACAACAGTCCGTTTATTGGTCGGCCATACACAGGCGCTGTAGTGAAGACCATCGCCAGCGGCCAGGTCGCCTGGACAGAATAGGAGGCAATCGTGAAACGCTATTTAATTCTCGAAGACGGAACGGTGTATCCCGGCGAAGGCTTCGGTGCCGAAACCGTTACGACCGGCGAAATCGTGTTTAATACCGGCATGAGTGGCTATCAGGAAACGATTACCGATCAAAGTTACAACGGTCAAATCATTGCGTTCACCTATCCGCTCATTGGTAACGCCGGCATCAACCGTGATGACTACGAAAGTATTACCCCAACGGCTAAAGGGGTCGTGGTTCGCGAGGCGGCCACGGTGACAGGTAACTGGCGAGCGCAAATGACGTTGGATGAATTTTTAAAACGCAAACACATCCCCGGCATCATGGGCATTGACACGCGGGCATTAACGCGGCGGTTGCGCACGGCCGGTACAATGAAGGCCAGCATTGTCGACGCCGCCGACGCGCACGCCTTCGATCAACTCAAGGCGCTCGTCTTGCCGAAGAACCAAGTCCAACAGGTCGCGACCACGCAAGCATATCCGGCACCAGGCACGGGACGCAACGTCGTGGTGATCGATTTCGGGCTGAAACACAGTATCTTGCGCGAGCTGGCGAAGCGGTCCTGCAATCTCACCATCATGCCACCAACTACGACCGCAGAGGAAATCCTTGCGTTACACCCAGATGGCGTGATGCTCACGAATGGCCCCGGCGACCCTAAAGATGTCCCCGAGGCGCTGACGATGATTCGCGGGGTGGAAGGAGAGATTCCATTGTTTGGGATTTGCCTAGGTCACCAGCTCTTCGCCTTGGCGAACGGCGCAGATACCTTCAAAATGAAGTTTGGTCATCGCGGATTCAACCACCCTGTCCGAGAAATTGCCACTGGGCGAATCGACTTCACGAGCCAAAACCACGGTTACGCGGTTGACCCGGCCAGCATCGACCCGGCGACATTGCTCGTGACTCATGAAGAGATCAACGATCATACCGTCGAAGGCTTACGGCACCGGTTGTACCCAGCATTTTCCGTTCAGTTTCACCCAGACGCCGCACCTGGCCCGCACGATGCAGCACACCTATTCGACGAGTTCATGGAAATGATGGACGCTTTTAATCGGGGAAAGGACACGACACATGCCTAAACGCACTGACATTCATAAAATCCTGGTCATCGGCAGCGGCCCAATCATCATCGGCCAAGCCGCCGAGTTCGATTATTCCGGCACCCAGGCGTGCCTGGCGCTGAAGGAAGAAGGCTATGAAGTCGTCCTGGTGAACTCCAACCCTGCGACCATCATGACCGACAAGGAAATCGCCGATCAGGTCTACATCGAGCCGCTAACCGTGGAGTTTGTCAGCCGCATTCTGCGAAAGGAACTGCCCGACGCCATCCTCCCGACCATCGGTGGCCAAATCGGCTTAAACCTCGCCATGAGTCTAGCTAATGCCGGCATCCTTGACGAGCTGAATATCGAGTTGCTGGGCACCAAGCTGTCTGCCATCGACCAGGCTGAAGACCGTGAACTGTTCAAGAATCTCATGCAATCGCTGCACGAACCCATTCCCGAATCCGCCATTGCGCATGACTTTGCCGAAGCCCGCGCGTTTGCGGAGCACATCGGGTTCCCCGTGATTGTTCGGCCGGCCTTCACCATGGGCGGCACCGGAGGCGGCATCGCTAAGACTGCCGCTGAGCTCGCCCGCATCACCGAAAACGGCTTGTCGCTCAGTCCAGTGCACCAGGTGCTCATCGAACGCTCCATTGCGGGTTACAAGGAAATTGAGTTTGAGGTGATGCGCGATGCCGCCGACAACGCCATGGTCGTCTGCAACATGGAAAACTTCGATCCCGTCGGCGTCCATACCGGCGATTCGATTGTCTTCGCACCGGTTCAAACCCTGACCGATAAAGAGGTGCAGATGCTGCGCGACGCCAGTCTGCGCATCATTCGGGCCTTAAAAATCGAAGGCGGCTGCAACGTCCAACTAGCGCTCGACCCAAACAGTTTCAAGTACTACGTCATCGAGGTCAACCCGCGGGTCTCACGCTCAAGCGCCTTGGCCAGCAAAGCCACTGGCTATCCCATCGCCAAAATGGCCGCCAAGATTGCTGTCGGCTTACACCTCGACGAAATTAAAAACCCAATCACCGACGCCACCTACGCCGAATTTGAACCCATGCTCGACTACGTTGTCGCGAAGATTCCGCGGTTCCCGTTTGATAAGTTCGAAAGTGGTGACCGCCGCCTCGGCACCCAAATGAAGGCCACCGGTGAAGTGATGGCCATTGGGCGCACCATCGAAGAAAGTTTGCTGAAGGCTGTGCGCGGGCTAGAAGTGGGGGCTACCCACCTTTGGCAGGCAGACGTTGCTGCCGCCAACGACGAGACGATTACCGACAATCTGATTACCGTCACGGATGAGCGATTATTTTACATCGCTGAGGCTTTCCGGCGCGACTTCACCTTAAGCGAAGTCGCCGAGCTCACCAAGATCAATCCGTTTTTCCTGGCCAAAATTCAACACATCGTCGCCCTAGAAGGTGAGTTGCAGGCACATCCTGGCGACTTGACGCTACTGCCAGTCGCCAAGCGCAACGGTTTCGCCGATGCGACTATCGCGTTATACTGGCACCTCACCGCCGCACAAGTCCGCACCATGCGCAAGGAAGCTGGCATCGTGCCGGTGTATAAAATGGTCGACACCTGCGCCGGAGAATTCGAGTCAACGACGCCATATTTCTACAGCACCTACGAAAACGAAACGGAAAGCACGCGCAGCGCCAGAGAAAGCGTCCTGGTACTCGGTAGTGGCCCAATTCGCATCGGTCAAGGCGTGGAATTCGACTACGCCACGGTGCATTGTGTCAAGGCCCTGCAAAAGGCCGGGTACGAAGCCATCATTATGAATTCGAATCCAGAAACGGTGTCCACTGACTTCTCGATTTCCGATAAACTCTACTTTGAACCGTTGACCCTCGAAGACGTGCTGAACGTGACTGATTTAGAGCAACCAGCCGGTGTCATCGTCCAATTCGGCGGCCAAACTGCAATCAACTTGGCGGGGCCGCTGGCAAAAGCAGGCGTGAAGATTCTTGGCACCAGCCTCGACGACCTCGACGCCGCCGAGGACCGCGACCGCTTCGATGAAATTATCAAAACGCTGAACATTCCGCAACCTGTCGGCGATACCGCAACGAATAAGGCACAGGCAATTGCCATTGGCGAGCGCATCGGCTATCCCGTACTGGTTCGGCCGAGCTACGTGCTCGGCGGCCGGGCGATGGAAATCGTGCACGATACGACGGAATTGTCGAGTTACATCGACCGCGCGGTATCGGTATCCAACGACCATCCGGTGCTGATCGATCAGTACCTGGTCGGCACCGAATGTGAAGTCGATGCCATTAGTGACGGTGAGACTGTGGTCATCCCCGGCATCATGGAACATATTGAGCGCGCCGGCGTTCATTCCGGCGACTCGATGGCGGTTTACCCGCCGCAGGATTTTTCCCCAGCCGTCATCAATCAGATCGAAACCGCTACGATTGCTTTAGCCCAGGCGTTACACTGCATCGGCATTATGAATATTCAGTTCATTGTCAAAGCAGGCAAGGTCTATGTGATTGAAGTCAACCCGCGGGCCAGCCGCACTGTGCCGTTTTTAAGCAAGGTCACGGGAATTGCCATGGCGCAAGTCGCCACGCAGGCAATTCTTGGCATCAAGCTCACAGACCTCGGCTATCACACCGGGATTCTACCGTTACGCCCAGGCGTCCACGTTAAGGCTCCGGTGTTCAGTTTTGCCAAGCTTAATGCCGTCGATGCGATGCTCGGGCCGGAAATGAAGTCTACCGGCGAGGTGATGGGTAGCGACACGACGCTTGAAAAAGCGTTGTATAAAGCCTTCGAGGCGAGTCATATGCACCTGCCAACTTTCGGAACCGCACTCATCACGGTGGCGGATGCCGACAAGGCGACCGCTGTTGCGTTGGCCAAGCGCTTCCGGGAGGTCGGCTACCAAATTGTGGCGACCGCCGGCACCGCCGCTGCGCTACACGACGCCGGCATCACAGTCACCACCATTGCCAAACTCGGCGAGGCAGGGGACACCGCGATTCTCGACGCCATTGCGGACCATAAATTGCAGCTAGTCGTCAACACCACCAGTGAAGATCGGGCAACCACTAGCGACGGGTATCGCATCCGCCAAGCCGCCATCATGCATGGCGTACCCCTGTTAACCAGTCTCGACACCACAGATGCGATTCTGCGCGTGCTCGAAAGCCGAGCGTTTGCCACGTCACCGCTTTAGGAGGAAGTATGCCACCCATTATTGCCTTAGATTATCCGACGTTGACTGACGCCACGGCGTTGCTGGCGCGATTCGCGTCCAGCACGCCGCTGGTTGTTAAGATTGGCATGGAACTGTATTATGGCAACGGACCAGCCGCGCTGGCCCGGTTGCAGGCTGTCCATCCCGTTCAAATCTTTCTGGATTTGAAACTTCACGACATTCCCCATACCGTCGAACGCGCCGCCTTTCAACTCGGCCGCCTCGGGGTTCAGCTGACCACTGCACATGCCGCCGGGGGGCTGGCGATGTTGCAGGCGGCCAATCGCGGCCTGGCGGCAGGCGCAGCTGAAGCTGGGTTACCGGCACCAAAATTACTCGCCATCACGCAACTCACCTCGACCAGTCAAAGCATGTTAAACACGCAGCTTCAGATTCCAGGCAGCGTCGCCGCAAGCGTTCAACACTTGGCGGCGATTGCCCAGGCGGCGGGCTGCGCCGGCGTTGTCGCCAGCGCCCGGGAAGTGCCGTTGATTCGCGCGGTGACCAAACCAGAATTTTTGATTGTCACACCGGGTATTCGGCCCACACCAGTTGCCGATGATCAAGTGCGCGTGACCACCCCGGCTCAGGCAAAAGCGCTTGGTGCCAACGCCATCGTCGTGGGTCGGCCCATCACGCAAGCTGTCGATCCTGTTGCGGCGTACGACGAGATTTGCCGAGCATGGCTCGGTGAGAAGGAGGACTCATGACTGACATTGCAGAAACCATCGCCGCTGACCTACTCGACATCGGTGCCGTGACGTTGCGGCCGAATGATCCGTATACTTGGGCGAGTGGGATCCATTCACCGATTTATACCGACAACCGCATTACCATCAGTTATCCAGCGGTGCGCACGCGGATTGCCGAGGGTTTAAGCGACTTAATCCGCACCCAATGGCCGAGCGTCGATGTGATTGGCGGGGTGGCCACCGCGGGTATTCCCCATGCAGCGTTAGTCGCCGATCGTCTGACTCTGCCGTTGGTCTATGTTCGCAGCAAGCCAAAGGATCACGGCCAAGGCAGACAGATCGAAGGCCAGCTCCAACCCGGGGCTAAATTGGTGTTAATTGATGACTTGCTGAGCACAGGCGGTTCCGTGTTACAAGCTGCAGCCGCCGCCAGCCGGGCCGGCGCTACGGTCATTGGTGTCGCCGCAATTTTCAGCTATCAGTTACCCGCCAGCACGGCAAATTTTGCCGCCGCAGGGATTCCCTTTGCGACGCTGACGAATTATCCGACCTTAATCGATGTAGCGCGTCAGCGTGGCGACATCACCGAGGCGGAGCTCACCTTGTTACACCAGTGGCGGCAAGACCCGACACACTGGCCGGCATAAAAAAAGTGCCATGTCTGCAAGAATCTGCAGGCATGGCACTTTTTGCTTGGTCAGCGGGTTGGGGGCTGGCGCAATTTGGCAACCAGGGCCGCGTCTGGCGTCACCGCCACAGTGCGTTGGCCTTCGTAAACCACGAACCCAGGCTTGGCGCCGTTGGGTTTGCGAATCTTGCGCACTTCGATCCAGTCGACTTGAACATTGGCACTCGCGCGGGATTTCGAGAAGTACGCCGCGAGGTTAGCCGCTTCCAGTAATGTCTGCTCACTGGGGTCGGCACTATCGATGATGACGTGTGAGCCGGGGATGTCTTTAGCGTGTAACCAGATGTCGGTTTTCTTCGCCTTGTGCAAGGTTAAGGCGTCGTTTTGCAAATTGTTTTTGCCGACCCAGATGATGGTGCCGTCGCTGGCGTAAAATTGTTCCGGCGCGGCAACTTTCTGCCGCTTCGCCGGCTTCTTGCCTTGACGCTTCGCCTTGAGGTAGCCGCCTTCAGTCAGTTCTAAGCGAATATCGGCCAAGTCTTTCGGGCTCGCCAGCTCAATTTGGGCCATGACGCCTTGCAAATAATCCAGTTCAGCTTGGTTTTGCGCCATTTGTTCGGTGACGAAGCTCACGGAATTGCGCAGCTTTTGATACTTGGTAAAATATTTCTGGGCGTTTTGCGACGGTGTCAATTGATTCGACAACGCAATGGTCAGCGGCGCGTTGTCGGCGTAATAATTCGGCAGGGTCACGCTGGTCATCCCGCGCTGCACCTGACTGAGGTAAGTGGTGAGCACCTCGCCGCGGACGCGATAGTCCTGTGCCTTGGCGCTTTGACGCAGCGTGGCGGCGAGTTTCTTTTGCTTTTTCTGATCGCGTTCAATGTGCAGACGCAAAGTATGAATCAGATTGCCGCCGAGCTGCTGGACGCGATCGTGCTCGGCTTTTTGCGCGTAAAACGCGTCGAGCATCTCGCTAAGGGTAGCAAACGTCTGCGTCTCCCCAGCCAGAGTGCGGTAGGGGATGGCCGAAAAGTTAACCTTTTTCCCCGTGGTGATGGTGGGTTGCGGGGCATCAAAGCCTGCTAAAAATTGCTCCCACGCCGCGGCCGGATCAGCCGTTGACAAGCGGGCGGCCAGTTCTGCGGCGGTGTCGCCAGCCAGACCTTGATAGTGGCGTTGCAAGAGGCTGATCAGCGGCACGTCCGGCGAGGCCGACCGGACCAACTCGAGATAATCGGTGGCATCATCGGTAAACGGATCGACCTTATCTTGCTTCGGCGGTTCGACGTAGGTCGCACCGGGTAGCAACAGACGATACCGATTCTGGTCGCTGCCAACGTGGCGAATCAAGTCGATGATGCGATTGGTGGTTTGGTTCAGCAGCGTGATGTTGCTATGCCGGCCCATCATTTCGACAATTAACCGCAGGCTCAGGTCATCCCCAAGTTCGTCGCGCGTGGAAAAATCGAGCCAGATCACGCGGTCGTTTGCCGCTTGCGTCAGCGCCACCAGCCCGGCGCCCGCCAGGTACTTTCGCAACGTCATCGCAAAGTTTGTCGGCACCTCGGGATTCGCAAAGGGAATGCGAGTAATTTGCACCCGGGCGTATTGCGGATAAGCCGACAGCAACAGCGGCTGATTCTTGCGGTTGGCCCGGATGGTCAGCACCACCTCGTTTTGGTAAGGTTGTTGAATCTTGCTCACACGGCCGCCGACGAGTGGCTGCAGTTCTGCCACCATGGCGTGAGTGAAAAAACCATCGTATGTCATGTTCGTCCTCCAATTCAGTAGGTCTATTGTACCGCACTCTGCAGGCACAAAATAACCCAGGACAGTTCAAAAATGTTGGTTTTCATGGTAAGGTTAGACAAGTTAATTCTAGTAAAGGGGTGAATGTCATGAAGATCGCCGTTGTCACGGACAGCACCGCGTATCTTTCCCCAGCGGACATCGCACAATTCAACATTAAAGTCGTGCCCATTCCGGTGATCCTAGACGGTACCGTCTATGACGAAGGCAAGGACATCAGCACCGCAGAGTATTATGAACGGCTTCGCACCGCCAAGACTTTCCCAAGCACCTCGCAGCCGCCGCTGGGCGAGGTGTTGAAGATTTATGAGGACCTCGGTAACGAAGGCTACGACCACGTCATCAGCATCCACCTCGCGAGTACCATTTCCGGATTCGTCAACACGTTAAAAGGCGCGGTGAGCGAGGTGCACAACACTAAGGTCACCGTTTATGATTCGCAAATCACCGTCATTCTCATGGGTGAACTGGTGATGACCGCCGCTCGTCTGGCTCAAGCCGGTCGCACCGTCGAGCAAATCTTGCCCGCCTTGGATGATTTGCGGGCGACGATGGGGGAGTACTTTATCGTCAACGACCTGCAAAATCTCGTACGTGGCGGCCGCCTCAGCAACGCCGCGGCGTTTGTCGGTGGGATGTTGAAGATCAAACCTCTGTTGACCTTCGATGATGACAGCCACAAGATCGTCGCGTTCGAAAAGATTCGCTCGCTAAAAAAAGCCTACGCGCGAATCGAGGACTTATTTGCCGCTGACTTGACGAAGGTGGACTACCCGCTCAAAGCCTGGGTGCTGGACGCCAACGACCCGACAGCCGGTGACGCCTGGCAGGCAGAACTCGCCGCGAAGTTCCCGGCGGTCGAATTCGGCCGTTCCTATTTTGGCCCAGTCATCGGCACACACCTCGGGGAAAAGGCCATCGCCTTGGCCTGGATCAAAGACACCACGAAATAAGCCGGCGGCAGCCGGCTTTTTATGAAGGAGAACTCATGGAAATTACGCGTCACACTGCCGCCGGCGACATTCAGGCGGAACGTCAGCTCTATTCTGGCCACATCTTCGATATCGTTCAACAAACCATCCACACGCCGGATGGCTTAACGGTCACCCGCGATTTAGTCAGGCACGCCCCGGCGGTTGCGTTGCTGGCGCTGACGGCAGATGAACAGGTCCTGGTCAATCGCGAATACCGGGTGGGTATCAACGCTGAATCCTTCGCGCTGCCGGCCGGGTTAATCGATCCAGGCGAATCCGTTGAAGCCGCCGCCCGCCGCGAGTTGCAAGAAGAAACCGGCTTCGTGGCACAAACGGTGACGGAAATGACCGCAATTCGCTCCAGCGAGGGGATGACGGATGAAGTCGTTCACTTAATGTTGGTCACGGTGGATCCGGCCCAGCGCGCCAGCAAGCATTTTGACCAAGACGAGTTCGTCACCAGCGATTTCGTTCCACTGGCTGAGGTGATTGCCGCCGTGAAAGATGGGCGGATGGCCTCGGCTCAAACCGTCAGCGCTGTCAGCTATTACCTTGCCTTTGTCCGCTAGGAGGAGAAAATTGCCAGACTTAGCCCAAGTACGATTAATTGCTGCCGACATGGACCACACGTTACTCACCGAAGCCAGCCAGCTACCGCCGCACTTCGACCAATTATTGACGCGCCTCCACCAAGCTGGGATCCAGTTCGTTCCAGCCAGTGGGCGGCCGCTATACACCTTAACCGAAATGTTTGCAGCCTCGGCTGCCGAATTGGCCTTTGTCAGCGACAATGGGGCCGTGGTCGCCGCGCATGATCAGGTCATCGATACGACCTTGCTGGCGACAGCGGCCTATCAAGATATGGTCCGCCACACGCTGGCCCATACTGATGGCATTCCCATGCTGTGCGCGGTCAGCGGCGCCATTGCCCCAACAGAAAGCGCCGAGTATGATGACGTGTTCCGTGAGTTTTACCATCAATTAGATTACGTTGCGGATTTGGGCAACGAAATCGCAGACGTGGACAAGGTCACGGTGTATTTACCACAAGGGGACTCGCAACGCGTGTATGACGAAGTGCTCGCACCACGCTATGGCGACGATTATTCTGTGTCTGTCAGCGGCGATGTCTGGATCGATCTCATGCCGCGCGGCGTCGATAAAGGGCACGGCTTGCGGGTGCTCGGGGAACACCTTGGTATCGCGCCATCTGAGATGTTGGCAATTGGCGATAACTATAACGACGCCGAGATGTTGCAAACTGTCGGCTACAGTTACGTGGTAGCCAACGCCAATCGTGGGGTTCGCCAATATGCAAAGTACGCCACCGCGAGCAACGAAGACTATGGCGTTAGCCAAGTAATTGAGGCCGTGCTGGCAGCGCATAACGAATAGATAGCCCGTCAGTTAACCATGTATCTGCGGGTGAGTTGTGTCCTCAACTTTTGGGAACTTTTTGCGGTGGACGGCGATGATATGAACATCACGCAATCTTCATGGTTCGCTCGCAGGATGCACACATCCGCTGCTTATCATTGACCAAGTTATCATATTTTGTTTAGAAAGCTGGTCAATGATGAATCAAGCCTTAATTTACTTACCACTCGTTTTTCTCGTCCTAGCGGCGCTCCTACTCGGCTTCTTTGCCCTGGTGTTGCGCGATGCGTTGCACAATCGGCCCAGCGCTGATACTTCGCGGTCACTGCGGGGATTAGCCAAAGTTAGGCACTACGGTCGTATTCAGTGGGCCGTGAGCCAAGTTGATGCGCACTATGAAGCCCTTTTGCGTCAGTGGTTCGGCGCGGGTACGATTGCGGGACTTGCTTTGGTAGGGGCAGTGGGCGCGGCCATCCCCGAATTGTCCGGGTGGGGTGGGGTCACGTTCACCTGGTGGTGGCTAATTCTTGCCATCTGCGCATCCTGTGTTGCAATTCTAGGCTGGCAGAAATTGCAGCAAGCTCAATTTGCCGCCTTAGATCACCTGCGACTCACTGACGCGAAGCAGTTTAAGCAGCTCACCGTCGCCATTGACCACCGGTGGCTCGGCCAGCTACTGAGCACCAGCAAGTATTTGTTTGGGGCGTTGGGGTTATTTTTCCTGGCGATTGTCAGTCACATGCTGATCAGTTACTTAGGGTATTAACGTTTGTTCGAAGGGAAGCAGCAGCATGCTCATCAAGGATGTTGAAATTAGCTTTGCTGATTATCTTGCTTATCAGCACTGGTTCCAGCGCACCGATCACCAGGCCAGGTGGACCAACCGGCTAATTGATTGCCTAGGCGCGCTCCTCGCCGGATTGGGTCTCATCATTGTGATTCTCGGCAGACCGATTGGCTGGTTTTTTCTCGGCTTTGGCGGGGTGTATATCTGGTTTTACCGCTGGTTGAGAGATCACCGGACCAAACAAAGTTATCAGGCAGCGGCCAACGCACAATTATTCGCGGCGCGCGCCGTGCAAATCGATGAGACAGGCATCACCACCACGATGACGAATACTCATGGTCACATCGACTGGTCGGGTTATCAGCGAGTCGTTGAAGAGCCGCAACTCTTTATTTTGATGATTGCTAAGCGCCAGGCGCAACTGCTACCTAAAAGCGACTTAACGTCGGCACAGGTTGCCGAGTTGCGTAACTGGTTTAGCCAGTGTCTGACGGCTGAGCAATGGGAGGGACAAAATGACAATTGAACTTGAGGGCTTCGCGGTAAAACCGGACAAGCTCACTGTGGCGCACGAATGGCTCGCGTTTCTACGTGAACATACGGCAGCGGTTAACCAGACGTTGGTGCCGGAGCATCTCAGTCGTGAGCAGATTTTTTCCGTGACGATTGGCTCGCGGCTGTATCTGTGCTGGTATTCGGATGCCTTCGCGCCGGCTGAGCAAGCCGTGACAGCCAGTCGAGATCCCATCGACCAACAACATGTCCGTTATTGGAACGAATGCATCGACGAATCCGTGCCATCATTGAAATTTAACCTAGAAAACTCGTTCGTTAACCCCAACATTGATTGATAGTCGCGCTCGCTTAGTAGCGAGCGCTTTTTCATGACGAAAAGCAAAATCAAATCGCGGATTGAGTCGATTCCTTGTCATCCATATTGAAAAGGCTCACGCTACCAATATACTGGCTAGCAACGCGCGAATCTGCGGAGGTGCATTCTGATGATGGGTTCATCGATCGCGATTATTTAGTATCTGCTGATGTTGGGCGTGCCATTCTTGGTCATCGCGTTAGCTGTAAAGTATGGTGTGCTTTGAGCCGTACAGGCACTGTCTGAGGATGAATTAACTCAGGTCAATCGCGTGTTCAAGCGCTAATTTGGTTTGCTGATAGATTTGAGCAAACCGCAGTGTGAGGATCAACCAAGTCATTAGTTAACTGAGTGCTCTGCGACAAAATTTTGTCGCGGCGCACCTGTTCGTATCAGCTCGCTGTTGGCCAACCTTGAGTTTTAGATTCGTCCTGCGTTGATGCCGACGAAGTATCGCTAGACTAGACTAGATAGGGAATATGCGAAAAGCAGTTGAACTTTAGCTTAATATCCGTTTGTTGTATTCTAGTTTACATAATATATATTATGCGAAGTAGTGTCTCGGAAGATTTGTCCACCAGCCGCGAGCCCTTTGCCACCAACAAATAAGCCCCCTTGCGCACCAAAAAAGCAGCTCCACATCGGAACTGCTTACCGAACTACGCTTCAAATGCTTTTTGCAATGGTGGCACGACTTGCTTCTTGCGTGACACGACGCCTGGCAAGGCCAAGCGGTGATCTGCATCAAACTTGGTCCCAAATGCGGCCTCAAGCTTGTCTAAGCCAGTACCAACCGCAAAGCCTGTTGAATCGCTATCCAAAATGTTGGTCGCAATCAACAAGAATAAATCGTATTGGTGTTTCGTGGCTTCTTGCTGCATGGTCGCCGTTAAATCGGCTTGGCGTGCATAGATTTCGTTGAGATCCACGGTGTTGACCTGACCGATGCGGACAGTTAACCCGCCCATGTTGAAACTCTTGGCGTCGCCTTCGACGATGTCTAAATCACTCTTTGCCGCCAAGTTCGTGCCAGCCTTCAGCATGGCTAAGCCGAATTCCTGCAAGTCGATGCCGGCAATCTTGGCCAGTTTAGGCAAAATATCGCGTTCCGTGGCCGTGGTAGTTGGGCTCTTCAGCAGCAACGTGTCGGACACGATGCCACTGATCATTAAGCCCGCGATTTGCGGCGTGATAGCAATGCCCGCTTCTTGATACATCTTGTACAAAACCGAATTCGTGCTGCCGATTGGTTCCGCACGATAAAACAGCGGCGCGGCAGTTTCAAAGTTGGCGATTCGATGGTGATCCACCACGGCGGTAACCGTGACGTCCTTGATGTCAGCAACGCTTTGCTGCGCTTCGTTGTGATCGACCAGCATCACCGTGTCGGTTTCGTTGGCGGCGCTAGTGATGACCCGTGGCAGCGCGTGCTTGAAGTAATTCAAAGCAAATTTGGTTTCGTCGTTTGGTTCCCCCAAGGCCACGGCCTCAACGTCGGTGTTCCCCAGTTGCCGCTGATATTCCGCGAAGGTCATCGCGCTGGTAATCGCGTCGGTGTCGGGATTTTGGTGGCCAAAAATCAATGTCGTCATGTGGTGGTTATCTCCCTTGCAATAAAATGGTTACTCGTTAAGTGTAACACGGTTGTCATGCACCCGCGAGAGGTAATCTTCATCGTCGAGATAGGCGTAAAACGCGTCCAGGAAGGTCTGAATCCGCGGAATGACCTCCTTGCCCTTGCGATAGACGAAGGACAAGTTGAAGTTCACCGCCGGCTCAAACGATACCGCGTAGGCGTGAATCTGCTCGCGGTGCGCTTGGTAGTACGTCATCGGTAACGCCGTATTGACGCCGGTGCGATTCAGAAACTGCGTCAGCTGCGCCGGCGTGGTGAACTGAGCAACGGCCTTCGGATAGTCCACCATTTGGTTCTTATAGGCTTCCTTGAGCAAGTGGCTCAAGAAATAATCCTCCGGGTACGTGACCCAAGGCGAATTAATCGTGTCGCGGAAGTGGATGCGTTTGCGCTGCGAGAGTTTGTCGTCGTGGTGCAAGAACATGAGCTGCTCGTCGAAAATCTTGCGGGTGTCGTAGGGCTTCCAGTTTTTGATCGTTGGATCCGGGAGGTACATGATGGCCAAGTCAATTTGGTTGTTCTCTAATTGCTCCCAAATTTCGTGCCGCGTCATCATGCGGTACACCAGCTCGATGTCTGGGTGTTGCTTATAGTATTCGGCCGCAAAAGCGGTAAACGCGGAGTCCTCCACCGAAGCCAAGATGCCCACGGAGATTTGGCCGGTTTCTGAACTGGTCGTTTGCTGAATCTCGTCGGCGGCTCGGTTGAGCACTTCGTAAATATCGTGCGTGGCGGCCAGCATCGTCCGCCCCGCCTCAGACAGGTGGAGCTTCTTACCCACAGAATAGAACAACGGTGCCCCCACCGTGCGCTCCAACTTCTTGATTTGTTGCGTCAAGGCCGGCTGGGTAATCCCAAGCAACTGCGCGGCTTGCGTATAATTCATCGTATCGGCGAGCTGCAGGAAGTACGTCAGCGTTTTCGACGAGAAAATACTCTCTTGTTTGGTCTTCATTTTCACTCCCGCTCCTTTATCTTGGCTTAAATACACTTCTAGCTAATGATAAGGTAAAAAAAGACGGGAAGCAACCGCTTTAGTCGCTTCCCCGAGTCAATATTCTTAAATTTTATTTCTGATTTTGAGCTGGCCGCCAGGTCTTGTACCCGGTGTAATCGGCTGTATGTAGCAGTGCTTCAGCGTTTTTCACCCGGTCGGCGGTCGGTGGTTCGATTCCTTCTAATGGATACGTGATGCCCAATTCGTGATATTTTTTTACGCCAAGGGTGTGGTACGGCAGGATTTCTACCTTCTGGACGTGATCGAGGGTCTTGATGTAGTCGCCGAGTTCGGCCAAGTAGCGATCATCATCGGTGCGTTCGGGCACTAACACGTGGCGGATCCACATGTCGCAACCATTGGCACTCATCCACTCAATCATGTCGAGAATATTTTCGTTGCCGAAGCCGGTGAGCTTCTTGTGCTCCGTAGAGTTGATATGCTTGATGTCGACGAGTGAAATGTCAGTCACCGCCATCAGCGCCTTGAACTGGCTGAACCACGGCTCGTCGCGCGTGAACGGCTGACCGGACGTATCCAAACAAGTCGAGATGCCGCGCGCTTTGGCCTGCGTAAACAAGTCGACCAGAAAATCGAGTTGCACCAGCGACTCGCCGCCGCTGCAGGTGATGCCACCGGTGGCGCCCCAAAATGCCTTGTAGCGCTCGGCATCGTCGAGCAGTTGCGCGGCGGTCATTTCCTCCCCCACCCCAATGTTCCAGGTGTCGGGATTGTGGCAGTACTGACAGCGCATGCGACAGCCTTGGAGGAATGCGGTGAAGCGAATGCCGGGGCCGTCAACGGCACCGAAGCTTTCAACGGAGTGCACGTAGCCTTTGATCGGACCGTCAGCAGCGACGCCGATTTGATCCAAGACATTCAATGGTGCGGTCGTATCGAATAGTTTCATGATCATTCCTCCGTTCCCGGTTTGGCAAAAACGGGAGCCACGAAAGGCTCCCGTTGCCGCATGACTGTGAGTTGACTACATTTCTTCGAAGAAGGTCCGCGCGATGACGTCGTCTTGTTGTTCCTTGGTCAGGTCTGCAAAGTAGACGCAGTAGCCCGAGACCCGGACAGTCAACGTTGGGTATTCTTCCGGATGCTTTTGCGCATCGATCAGCGTTTCCTTGTTGAAGACGTTGATGTTCAAGTGCATGCCGTGGTTAGCCATGTAACCATCAACCATGTTCACCAACGTGTCCTTGCGGGTCTCGTCGTCATGACCCAAGGTGTTCGGCGTCACGCCGAAGGTATTGGAAATCCCGTCGGTAGCGTAGTGGTAAGGAATCTTCGCCGTGGACATCAGGGAGGCCAAGGCGCCGTTCTTTTCTGCCCCGTAAGCCGGGTTGGCCCCTGGGGAGAATGGTTCGCCTTTTTGCCGCCCGTTTGGTGTCGTGCCGGTGTTCTTACCATAAACGACATTGGAGGTAATCGTCAAGACACTGGTGGACAACTTGGCCCCACGGTACAGGTGGTGCGTGTTCATCATTTCATAGAAGTGCTTGACCAGCCACTTGGCGATGTCGTCGGCGCGGTCGTCGTTGTTCCCGTAGCGCGGATAGTCGTCATTTTCAACGGTGAAGTCAACGGCGATGCCGTTTTCGTCGCGAACTGGGTGCACCTTACCGTACTTGATGGCGGAAATGGAGTCCACCGCGTGGGAGAACCCGGAAATCCCGGTGGCGAATGTGCGATCCAGGCGGGTGTTCTTCAGCGCCAGCTGGGCGGATTCATAGTAGTACTTGTCGTGCATGTAGTGAATCGTGTTCAAGGCGTTGACGTAGGTGTCGGCCAACCAGCTCAGCTGCACGTCGAATTTGTGCATGAAGGTATCGTAGTCGATGACGTCATCGGTGATTGCGCCACTTTCTGGGCCGACCTGCACTTCGCCGAGTTCGTCCTTGCCGCCGTTGATCGCATACAAGATGGCCTTGGCCAAGTTGGCGCGCGCCCCGAAGTATTGCACCCCATCGGAGATTGGTTGGGCGGAAACACAGCAGGCGATGCCGTAGTAGTCGGTGCCCCATTCGTCGCGCATCAAGTCGTCGTTTTCGTACTGAATCGTGGAGCTGGTGATGGACACTTCCGTCGCGTAGCGCTTGAAGCCTTCTGGCAGGCGTTCGGACCACAACAGCGTAATGTTGGGTTCCGGTGCCGCGCCCATGTTGTCGAGGGTCTTCAGGAAGCGGAAGGCGGTCTTGGTCACGTGATGGCGCCCGTCGTTGCCCATGCCACAAATCGACAGGGTCGCCCAAATCGGGTCGCCGGAGAACAAAGCGTTGTAGTCTTCCGTGCGGATGAAGCGCACCATGCGCAGCTTCATGACGAAGTGGTCGATCATTTCTTGCGCTTCTTCTTCGTTGATGCGGCCAAGCTTCAAGTCGCGATCGATGTATGCGTCGATAACCGTGTCGATGCGGCCCACGGACATCGCCGCGCCGTTTTGCGTCTTCACCGCGGCCAGGTAGCCGAAGTAGATCCACTGAATGGCTTCTTGGGCGTTGGTCGCCGGGCGGGAAATGTCATAGCCGTAGCTGGCCGCCATTTTCTTCATGTCGTTCAAGGCACGGTATTGATCCTGCACCTCTTCGCGCAGGCGAATGACGTCGTCGGTCATTTCACCGTCGCCGATGTTTTCAAAATCATGCGCCTTTTCGGCCATCAAGCGGTCGATCCCGTAAATGGCAATCCGCGGGAAGTCCGCGACAATCCGGCCACGAGCGTAGGCGTCTGGCAAGCCGGTCACGATCTTGTAGTGACGCGCCTTGCGCATGTCTGGCGTGTAAGCATCGAAGACGCCTTGGTTATGGGTCTTGCGATATTCGGTGAAGATCTTGTGCATCTCCGGATCCGTATCGAAGCCATATGCCTTCAACGCGTCTTCGGCCATGCGAATGCCCCCAAACGGCATGAAGGCCCGCTTGAACGGCGCGTCGGTTTGCACACCGACGATTTTTTCCAGGTCCTTGTTCAAGTAGCCCGGGCCGTGGCTGGTGATCGTCGCCACCACATTATTGTCGGCATCCAAGACGCCGCCGTTTTCGCGTTCTTGCTTCTTCAGGTTCAACACCTGATTGTTCAGGACCGTCGTGGCCTCAGTTGGGCCGGCCAAGAAAGATTCGTCGCCATCGTATTGGTGCAGGTTCTGTTGGATAAAGTCGCGGACGTTGATCTCTTCTTGCCACGCCCCACCCTTAAAGCCTTCCCAGTAAGTCTGGGCTTGGGTCTTGTCTAACTGTTTCATCTGGAATGCCTCCTTATGATGTGGGAATATCACAGTTCTTACGGTTATAGTGTAACACGTCACAAGGGTAATGCAAGCACTTTCTTTTGCGAATTACAGGCGTTTGGTAAAATTGTAATTCACCGTTAAGCCTTAACTTATGCACGGTACTTCACGAGCCTATTTCTTGTTTTCCTGCCTAATTCTATCTGATTATTTTCAGTGATATGCACAGTTACTGTTACAGTCGTTCCGGTTCAGTATTGATACAGCAAAAACCGGACCCACAAAAGTGAGTCCGGTTGCGGTTTATTCGGTTGGCTGTGGGTACATCGCCACGGGCGTGCCTTCGATATCCGTGTCGATCAGGAAGCTCCCATTCGAGTACCGATCGACCGGCGTCAGGCTGCCGGGTTCCAGCAGCTTCTGCGTGCCGGAATCGGTTAACACCAGCAACTGGCTGGTTGCCGTCATGGCGGTCATCGCCACAATGCGGTGCGGATTGCGCTTGAGCTCGTGTAGCACCAAGAGGCCGCGCCGCGCGCGCGTCATCATGCCGACTTCGCTTAACGCCATGCGCTTCATCGCGCCGCGTTGGGTCAAAATCGCAACTTCGGTGGTGGCCGGGTCGGTAACGATGATGAAGTTGACGACGGTGTCGCCATCCTTCAACGCCATGCTGCGCACGCCAGTGGCCCGCGCACCGATGACCGACACTTCACTCAACGGGAATAGTGCAGCGTAACCGTTGCGCGTCACCATGAAGACGCTGCGGTCATCATCACTCGGCACAAAGGCAACGTTGGTCACAATGGCGCCTGGGGTCTTGAGCTTCATCCCCACCATCGCCTTGCTGCGATAAGTGCGCTGTGGCTGCAAGTCGGCGAGGCTAGTTTGTTTGATGTAGCCGTCGCTGCTGCCAAGGACAAAATTGCCGGCGGCGTCGAGGGCATCAAAGCCGAAGACTGCCAGCACCTGTTCGGCTTCGCCGAGCCCCACGGTTTGGCTGAGGTGCTCGCCGGCGTCTTTCCACCGTTGATCGGCAATTTCGTGCACCTGGCGGTAAATCACGTTGCCGAGATTGGTGAAAATATACAGGTGCTGCAAGGTCCCCATTTCCTGCACGAATATCGGCAGGTCCGTTTCCTTCAGCCCGTTGTCGGCTGGATCGACGGCTTGGTAGGAGCGCAGGCTGGCACGCTTGACGTAACCGTCACGCGATACCAGCACCATCACCCGCTCGTCGGTGACGGTGACGGCCGTATCGACTTCGAGGCTTTGAATCTCGGCTTCGATACTCGTTTTGCGGTCGTTGCCATAGGTCTTGGCGATGTCGGCGAGTTCGCTTTCGATGACGCGATCGCGGGCGGTCGGATCGGTAAGAATTTCCTGGTAGCCCGCGATACGCTCGGCCAGCTCCGCGGCTTCGGCTTCCAACGCGGTAATGTCCGTGTTGGTCAAGCGATACAGCTGCAGGGAGACGATGGCTTCGGCTTGCGCGACGGAAAAGTCGTAGGCCTTGACCAAGTTGGCCTTGGCGTCGGCCTTGTCGCTACTTTGGCGAATCGTGTGAATGACCTGATCGAGAATCGAGATCATCTTGATCAAGCCTTCGACAATGTGCGCGCGCGCCTGCGCCTTGGCCAGGTCGAATTGCGTCCGCCGGGTGACCACCTCGCGCCGGTGCGCGAGGTAGGCTTCCAGCATCGGCTTCAACCCGAGTTGCCGCGGCTTCAAGTCGGCGATGGCGACCATGTTGAAGTTATAAGCGATTTGCAGGTCGGTGTTCTTGAACAAATAGGTCAAGATGCCTTCCGCGTTGGCCTCTTTCTTCAACTCGATGACTACGCTCAACCCGAAGCGGTCGGATTCGTCGCGCACCTCGGCGATGCCGTCAACTTTTTTGGTGACGCGCAGCTCATCGATTTTCTTCACCAGCTCGGCCTTGTTGACTTCGTAAGGCAGCTCGGTGACGACGATTTGCTGCTTGCCGCCGCGCAACGTGTCGATGTGGGTGCGGGAGCGCACGACGATCTTACCGCGGCCGGTGTCGTAGGCCTGACGAATGCCGGCGACGCCTTGGATGATGCCGCCGGTGGGAAAATCGGGGCCTTGCACAAACTTCATCAGCTGCTCGCGGCCGGCATCGGGGTGTTGCATCAAGTACAAAATCGCGTTGATGACTTCCCGCAGGTTATGCGGCGGAATCTCGGTGGCGTAGCCGGCAGAAATCCCGGTGGCGCCGTTCACCAGCAGATTGGGAAACGCCGCGGGAAGCACCGTGGGCTCCTGGGCGGTATCGTCGAAGTTCAACACCATGTCGACGGTGTCGGCATCGATGTCTTTAAGCATTTCGCCGGCGATTTTTGACAGGCGGGCTTCGGTGTAGCGCATCGCCGCTGGCGGGTCGCCGTCCATCGAGCCGTTGTTGCCGTGCATCTCGATCAACGGCTCGCGCAGCTTCCAATCCTGGCTCAGGCGCACCATCGCCTCGTAAATCGACGAGTCGCCGTGGGGGTGGTAATTGCCCATGACGTTGCCGACGGATTTGGCGGATTTGCGAAAGCCGTGGTCGTATGTGTTACCGTCTTGGTTCATGGCAAACAAGATGCGGCGCTGCACGGGCTTCAAGCCGTCGCGGACATCCGGCAAGGCGCGTTCTTGAATGATGTACTTGGAATAGCGGCCGAACCGCTCGCCCATCACCTGCTCAAGGGTGAGTTCTTGGATTTGATTGGCCATTTACTTTTTCCCCTTTCGCAGTTGTTGTTTGATTTGTTGCGTGCCGAATTGCATGTCGGCGTGATCCACCGTCTTGGTTTCCAAGATGCTGCCGTCGTCGTCGAGGTCAAACTGCACGTTTTTCTCGATCCACTCGCGGCGAGGTTCGACGCGGTCGCCCATCAAGGTGGTGACGCGCCGCTCGGCCAATGCGCCGTCTTCGACGCGGACGCGAATCAAGGTGCGCGTCTCGGGGTTCATCGTGGTTTCCCATAGCTGATCGGCGTTCATTTCGCCTAACCCCTTGAAGCGGGTCAAGGTGTAGCCCTTGCCCATTTTCTTGGTTTCGGCTTCGAGCTCCTCATCGGTCCAGGCGTAAGCAATCTTGATGTTGGCGCCTTTGCCTTTTTGTAGGCGGTACAACGGCGGCAAGGCGATATACACCTTGCCGGCGTCCATCAAGGGGCGCATGTACCGGTAGAAAAAGGTCAACAGCAGAATCTGAATGTGGGCGCCGTCGGTATCGGCATCGGTCATGATGATGACCTTGTCGTAATTGGCGGCCTTGACGTCAAAATCCGCGCCGGCGCCAGCGCCGATGGTGTAAATCATCGTGTTGATCTCGGCGTTTTTGGTAATGTCGGCGAGTTTGGCCTTTTGCGTGTTCAAGACCTTCCCCCGCAAAGGCAAAATCGCCTGAAACTTCCGGTCGCGCCCTTGCTTGGCACTGCCGCCGGCGGAATCGCCTTCGACGAGGTACAATTCGTTTTTCTTCGGGTTCTTACTTTGCGCCGGGGTCAGCTTGCCGGACAGCAGGCTGTCGGTTTTCTTCTTGCGCTTGCCGGTGCGGGATTCATCGCGGGCCTTGCGCGCCGCCTCGCGGGCCTCGCGCGCCTTTAAGGCCTTGCGCACGAGCTCTTGGGCCGCGTCGCCGCCTTCCATCAGCCAGAAGCTCAGCTTTTCGTACAAAACGTTGTCGACCACCGCGCGGGCCTGCGGAGTGCCGAGTTTGCCCTTGGTTTGGCCTTCAAACTGCAGCAACTCTTCTGGGATTCGCACGGACAACACCGCAGCTAGTCCTTCGCGCACGTCGGAGCCTTCGAGGTTTTTATCCTTGTCTTTGAGCAGGCCGACTTTCCGGGCAAACTCGTTGAACGCGCGGGTCATGCCGCTGCGCATCCCCACTTCATGCGTGCCGCCGTCGCCGGTGCGCACATTGTTGACGAAACTAATCGTGTTTTCCGAGTAGCCGTCGTTGTATTGGCCGGCAAAATCCACGATGATGCCGTCGCGCTCGCCTTCAAAGTTGAACACGGGGCTGACCGTGTCCTTGTCTTCGTTGAGGTAATTGACGAAGCTCACCAAGCCGTCTGGATAATGGTAGGTTTCGCTGCGCCCGTCACGCTCGTCGCTTAAGGTGATGGCGATGTTTTTCAGCAGGAAGGCCGATTCGCGGAGGCGCTCGGCCAAGGTATCGAAGTCAAACACCGTGGTGGTAAAAATCGTTGGATCCGGCTTGAAGGTCACCGTGGTGCCGTTATGCTCGTTGACCTTGCCGAGTTTCTGCAGGCCTTGCGGGTGGCCGCCGTTGATGAAGGTCTCGGTAAACGCCTGCTTGTCGCGCACCACGCGCACGGTCAGGCTTTCGGACAAGGCGTTGACCACCGAGCTGCCGACGCCATGCAGGCCGCCGGAGGTTTTATAACTATTTTGGTTGAACTTGCCGCCGGCGTGCAGCACGGTCAAAATGACCTCGATGGTCGGCTTGCCCGACGCGTGCATCCCCGTCGGCATGCCGCGGCCATGGTCGACGACGGTCACCGAATTGTCAGCGTGAATCGTCACGTTGATCGCATCGCCGTAACCCGCCAAGGCTTCGTCGACGGCGTTGTCGACGATTTCGTACACCAGGTGGTGCAACCCGCGGGCATCGGTCGACCCGATGTACATCCCCGGGCGTTTGCGCACCGCCTCCAGGCCCTCTAAGACCTGAATCGATGAATCTGTGTAAGTTTGCTTTGGCATCCTCATTCTCCTCAAGTGGTGGGTCTGCCCACCCGTTAATCAAAAACGCTATATCCTAGCGTACACCAGGATTCGCGCCTACGGAAAGAAAATTTCGCAATTCCCGCCGCATCCGCGTTCGTTCTATTCTACTCCAGTTCAAATGCCGCGGCAAAAATGCTAGAATGAAAGGCACTGAAGGGAGTGGCAAGATGCTCATCGTTTGTTTCGTTCTGGCCTACCTGCTGGGCTCAATTCCCAGCGGCGTGTGGATCGGACAGTGGTGCTACCACAAAGATATTCGCACCGCCGGTAGCCACAACATCGGCACCACCAACGCCTACCGCGTCCTCGGACCGGTGGGCGGCACCGTCGTCTTGGTCATGGACATCTTAAAGGGCACGCTGGGCGCCAGCCTCCCTGTGCTGTTCGGGTTTCCTCAGCATTGGCTGATTCTCATCGTCGGCTTGGCCGCCGTGGCCGGGCACACCTTTTCGATTTTTATCGGCTTCAAAGGCGGCAAGGCCGTCGCCACCAGTGCCGGCATCTTGCTAGCGTATAACTGGCCGTTTTTCCTGATTGCCA
The DNA here is from genome assembly GCF_001434705.1 of Lacticaseibacillus nasuensis JCM 17158. GTDB lineage: Bacteria > Bacillota > Bacilli > Lactobacillales > Lactobacillaceae > Lacticaseibacillus > Lacticaseibacillus nasuensis. The sequence goes on along the minus strand of NZ_AZDJ01000013.1, from coordinate 156,818 downwards.
GCGCGGTTTTCTTCTCGCTGGTGTGCCTCACCTCGATGGTCAGCGTCGCCAGCACCTTAGGCATGACCATCATCGTGATTTGGAGCTTCGCCTACCACGATTGGTTATTGACCTGCGTGGCGGCCGGCTTGTGGGTCGTGTTCCTCTGGCGCCACAAGGACAACCTCGCCCGCATTCGCGCCGGCAAGGAAAACATGGTGCCGTTTGGCCTCGGGCAATACCTGAGAAAACGGCGGCAACACTAACTCACCTGCGTGGTGAGTTTTTTTGGCTCGTCACGTGACTGGCAGCCCGGCCACGTTTTGCCCCACGCAAAAACGCCTGGGTCACCAGGCGTTGCGAGTTAGAAAATCGTGATGCCAAAGCCGTGCTCGAAAGTGGCGCCGCCGGCTAAGGTATTGATGCCAAACTTTTCGGTGAGCTCGCCGGTGGCGTCCACCGTGTCGGCAATCCCCCACCACGGCTCGAGACAGACGAAGTCGCCGAGATTCGGGTATTGACTCCACACGCCGATGAACGGCGCGTCGGCGGTGGTCACCGTCACCCCATGCGGCGTGCGGTCGCTTTTAATGCTGAGGCTGCTGCGGCCGTTAAGCTCGTAGATCTGCGCGTCTTGGGCGAAGCCAGCGTGCGAAATCTGTTGGTTGACGTCGGTGCCGGCCAGCGTGCGCTGGTCGTAATCGATGCGGCCGTCGCGCAGCGGAATAATCACGCGCGACTTGCGCGGGTCGAACTCGAGGTAGTAGTCGTCATACGCGGTGTCGGGCGCCAGCGGCACGCGAAACGCCGGGTGCCCGCCGATGCCAAAATACATCGGCGACTGCGCCGGGTTGTCAACGCGATAGGTGACGCGCAGGGAATTGTTGTCCAGCGCGTAAATCAACTGCAAGGTAAAGGCGAAGGGATACTTGGCGCGCGTGGCCGGCGAATCCGTCAGCGTGAAGGTCGCCGAGTCGGCGCTTTGCGCGCTGACGGTAAACTCGCTGTCACGGGCAAAGCCGTGCTGCGTCAGGTGGTAACTTTGCCCCTGATAGCGGTAGGTGTCGTCTTTGAGGCTGCCGACAATCGGAAACAGCACCGGTGCGTGGCGGCCCCAGCTGGCGGGGTCAGCTTGCCACAAATATTCGAGGTGGGTGTGATTGTCCTTGATGCTCGTCAGCTCGGCGCCGTGCGTGGCGATGGTGACGGTGAGAAAATCGTTGGTTAAGGTGACCATAGTATCCCTTCCTTGCCTATAGAATGTAACGCGTTTGGTCCGCGTCGGCGGCGATGTGGCCGATCTTGTCGTCAACGTACTTGGCGGTGACTGTGATGTCGCCCATTTGCATGTCTGGCCCTTCGTACAAGACGTCTTCCAAGAGCTTCTCCAAAATTGTGGCCAGGCGGCGGGCCCCGATGTTGTCGGTGTCACGGTTGACCCGCGTGGCGATCTTGGCGATTTGCTCGATGGCTTCCTTGGTGAAGGTGACGTGCACCCCATCGGCGCCGATCAAGGCGATGTATTGCTTGACCAACGCGTTGTCCGGCTCGGTGAGAATGCGCACGAAGTCGGCTTCGGTGAGGTCGTTAAGCTCGACGCGAATCGGGAAGCGCCCTTGCAGCTCGGGGATCAAGTCGCTGGGCTTGGCGGTGGCAAAGGCCCCGGAGCCGATGAACAGCACGTGGTCGGTGTTTAACGGCCCGTACTTGGTCGACACCTGCGCGCCTTCGACAATCGGCAAGATGTCGCGTTGGACGCCTTCGCGGGAGACTTCCCCGGAGGTATTCTTGTTGCCGGCGGCGATTTTGTCGATTTCGTCGATGAAAATAATCCCGTTATTCTCGGCGGCAGCAATCGCCTCGTGATAAATGTCGGCATGGTTGACCAGCTTGTCGCTTTCCTCGCGAATAAAAATCTCGCGGGCCTCGCGCACGGTCATCGTGCGTTGCACCTTTTGCTTGGGCATCAAGTTGCCCAGCGTGTCGGACAAATCGATGCCCATTTGCCCATACATGTCCCCCAGGCCGCCGGGTTTTTTCTCGTCGGCGACGGCCACGGTGAGCTCGCGGTCCTCCAGCAAGCCGGCTTCGAGTTGGTCGGCGACGCTGAGGCGTTCAGACTTGATCGACTCGGTGATTTCGCCTTCGTCTTGGTCCGGCTGCGGCGCCTCACCATTTTGCATGTTTTGGAACAGCTTCATCATGTCGCCCATCGGGTTATTGCTGGCGCGTTTTTCCTTTTTGATGGCCGGCACCAAGAGCTTGACGAGGCGCTTATTGGCCTCGCGGGTGGCGCGGGTGCGCACCTTGGCGAACGCGTCGGCTTCGGCCATGCTAACGGCGACTTCGGCGAGGTCGCGCACCATCGACTCGACGTCACGGCCGACGTAGCCGACTTCGGTGAACTTGGTGGCTTCGACCTTGACGAACGGGGCCTTGACGATTTTGGCCAGGCGCCGGGCAATCTCGGTTTTGCCGACCCCAGTGGGCCCGATCATCAACAGATTCTTCGGGGTGATGTCTTGTTGCATTTTTGGCGACAGCTGCAAGCGGCGCCAGCGGTTATACAGCGCCACGGCTACGGCGCGCTTGGCGTCGGTTTGGCCGATGACGTATTGATCCAGCTGGGCAACGATTTCTTTGGGCGTTTGAACCATGGTGGCCTCCTAGAATGACTCGACAATAATGTTGTGGTTGGTGAAAATGTCGATTGACGCGGCGATGTCGATGGCTTCTTTAGCCACGTCCGGTGCCGGCATGTCGGTATGGCGCAGCATGCCCATCGCCGCTGCTTGGGCAAAGTTGCCGCCGCTGCCGATGGCGACCACGTCTTCATCCGGGGCAATCACCTCGCCGTTGCCGGACACCAACAACAAATCCTTGGCGTCCATCACGATCATCATCGCCTCGAGTTTTTGTAAGGTCGGGTCCTTGCGCCAGTCCTGCGCTAAGGCTACCGCGGCGCGGCGTAGGTTGCCGGCATGGGCCTCCAGCTTTTTTTCAAACCAATCCTGCAAGGTGAACGCGTCGGCCACGCCGCCGGCAAAGCCGATGACGACCTTGCCGCCATAGATCTTGCGGACCTTTTCGGCGTTACCCTTCATGATCACTTTCTCGCCGAGGGTGACTTGGCCGTCGCCGGCGATGGCGGTGTGGTCATTTTTTCGAACTGCTACAATGGTTGTCATGTGTTTTCTCCTTTTTAGCACTAGTAAGGCTCGATTGCTAATATGGCCAGTTTAGCGTTCTGGCAGTGGTGACTCATCAGCCTTCCGCCCTAATTATGCGGCGGGAAAAACTTGAGGTAGTCGTCCTTGAGCTTGGCGGTGGTCATGTGGGTATAAATTTGCGTGGTCGACAAGCTGCTGTGCCCGAGCAATTCCTGCACGGTGCGCAGGTCGGCGCCGTGGTTCAGCATGTGCGTGGCGAAGCTGTGGCGAAGCATGTGGGGATGAATCTTCGTGGTGAGGCTCGTGCGCTTGATCACCTGAGCCAAGGCGTACTCGATGCCGCGCGGGGTGATCGGCGCGCCGTGCGCGTTAACGAAGACGACTTGATGCGCGGCGTGGTGCGCCATCAGCGTCACCCGGCCGTCGTTCAGGTAAGTGGTGAGCGCCTGCTTGGCGTAGCGGCCAAACGGCACGTAGCGGTCCTTATTGCCCTTCCCGTGCACCAGCATCACCTCGAGGTCAAAATCGATTTGGTGCAGCGTCAACCCGGCGCACTCGGCGACGCGCATGCCCGTGCCGTACAACACCTCCAGCAGCGCCCGGTCGCGTTGGGCCAGCGGCGCGTCGCCCTTAATGGCGGCAAATAATTCTTGAATCTCCTCTTCATAGAAAAACTCCGGCAGGTGGTGGTGACTCTTGCGGGTTTCGATCAGCTCGAAGGGATTGGTCGTGGCGCGGCCAAGCCGCACTAAATACCGGTAGAAACTGCGTAGGCTACTAAGCTTGCGGGCGACGCTGGCGCGGCTTAAGTCGCGGGCGGCCAGGTCGCTCAGGTAGGTTTGCACGTCGAGGGCGTCGACGTGGGCGAAATCGGTGAAGCCGCCATTGGTTTGCAAAAAGGTCGCAAACTCGGTGAGATCGGCCTCATACGCCTTTTGGGTGGCCGGCGAGTAATGCCGCTCGACGGCTAAATATTGAATAAAATCGGCGATGGCTTTCATACTGTTACCTTACCACAGGCAGCCGGCTGGGCCAAAAATCTGCGCACTTGCTGCCGGCTGATTTGGTGGTGGTGAGTGGGCGCCCGCCATGATAGACTGAGGGCAAACTGAAAGGAGCGAGCCATGAGTGACTGATTGGGCTGCCTGCTAGAACCGCTCATCGAAGGGTTGTTTTCGCCCCACTTCAACCCGGCACACCGCCGGCGGGCGTGGTGGCGACTGCTGGTGAGCAGCATCGTCGATGGCGGTGCCTGCGCCGGTGGGGTCTGGCTCATTTGGGCCGGCGTGACCGCTCACGACCGCGGCTTGGTGATCATCGGCGTGCTGCTGGCGGGATTGTTCGGCGCCTTGCTTGGCCTCACGTGGTATCGGTTTCGTCAGCTGCTTCGGCATTAACGGCACAACAAAGGCGCGCGGGAAAACCGCGCGCCAATTTTGGTTATTCCAAAAAGTCTTTCAGCTGCTTGGAGCGGCTCGGGTGGCGCAACTTGCGCAACGCCTTGGCTTCAATTTGCCGAATCCGTTCACGGGTGACGCCAAAGACCTTGCCGACTTCTTCCAGCGTGCGGGTGCGGCCATCATCCAGGCCGAAGCGCAGGCGCAAGACGTTTTCCTCGCGGTCCGTCAGTGTGTCCAAGACGGATTCCAACTGCTCCTTGAGCAATTCGTAGCTGGCGTGATCCTCGGGGCTCGTCGCGTTGTCGTCTTCGATGAAGTCGCCAAGGTGCGAGTCGTCCTCTTCGCCGATTGGCGTTTCCAGCGACACAGGCTCTTGCGCAATCTTCAGGATTTCGCGGACCTTTTCGGTTGGCATGTCCATTTCGGCGCCGATTTCCTCCGGCGTTGGTTCGCGGCCGAGGTCTTGCAACAGCTGACGCTGAATGCGAATCAGCTTGTTGATGGTTTCGACCATGTGCACCGGAATCCGAATCGTGCGGGCCTGGTCGGCAATGGCGCGGGTGATGGCCTGGCGAATCCACCACGTAGCGTAGGTCGAGAACTTAAAGCCCTTGCGGTAGTCGAACTTCTCGACGGCCTTCATCAAGCCCATGTTGCCTTCTTGAATCAAATCCAGAAACTGCATGCCACGGCCGACGTAACGCTTGGCGATGGACACCACCAGCCGCAAGTTGGCTTCGGCCAGGCGCTGCTTGGCTTCTTGATCGCCTTGCTCGATTTTCAGCGCCAAGGCGACTTCTTCGTCGGCGGTCAGCAATTGCACGCGGCCGATTTCCTTCAGGTACATGCGCACCGGGTCGTTGATCTTGACGCCGCTTGGGGCGGACATGTTGCTGAGCTCTTTTTTGGTGACGGCCTTTTCCTTTTTCAAGGAGCGCTCCGCCGGGTCACCGTTTTCGTCGACCACGGAGATGCCGTTGTCTTCGAGGCGCTGCATCAGCTCGTCGACTGCCGCGCTTTTCAGCGCAAAGGGCTTGACGACCTTGTCGACCAGTTCCTCATTGGTGATTTCCTTGGCCTTTTTGTAATCCTTTAAAACGGCTTTAACGGCCTTTTCATAGGCCTTGTCGTCCTTGTCCCCAGCCTTCGTTTTGGTCACTTTTGCTTTTTCTGTCATGATTGTCCTCCTGAATTCTGGGTCATTTGCTTGGCCTGCCGCGTTAACTCGAGGTACTGCGTGGCCAGCTCGCTCACCGCCTGCTTGTCGCCCAATTGTTGGGCCGAATGCAGCTGCTGCTTCACCGCGCGTAACTTCGCCTGCACGTCGCTGTGGGCCAATAAGTCAAACATGTCGGCGATGGCCGCCTCGCTTTGCTCGGGCACGGTCATCATCGCAACGTCGGTGGCCTGCGCCACCAACTCCGGGGCCAACGTGTCGAGGTACCCGGCGGTCGTCGGTGCGGCGCTGGCTTTGGCGTAGGCCAGCCAGGCGTCAAACAACGCCTGGTAACCGGCATCGGGAAATTGAATCTGGCGTTGGTGCAACGCCCGGGCAATTTCCGGATCGCGCCACGCTAGCGCCAACAACGTGCGCTCGGCGCGGACATACTTGTTGGCCGGCGCGGCTTGCGCGACTGGCGCCGGGGCCTGGTCATCAGGCACAGGCGGCGCCGCGGCCGGTTGCGGCCGCGCGGCGGGCAGCGACTGCTGCAAGGCCGTCACCGCCACGCCGGTGCGTTCCGCCAGCTGACTTAAGTAAACCGATTGGGCCACGGCGTCGCCTTCGCCGGCGATCACCTTCAGCGCGGCTTGAATGTAGTCGAGCTTTGCCTGGTCGTTGGTCAAATCACGATCAAGGGCCAGGTAGTGGAGCTGAAAACTAATTGGCGTCAGTGTAGATTGCACCTGCTTGGCAAAGGCACCGGCTTCGTGGCTCTGGATAAAATCGTCGGGGTCTTGACCGGCTGGCAGCACCACCACGCTGACCTTCAGCTGCGGCTGGGCCGCCAGTAACTCCAAGGCGCGCGCCGTGGCGTGTTGGCCGGCGCTATCGCCGTCGTAGCACACCGTGACCTGCCGCGTGTGGTGGGCAATGATGCCGACCTGCGTGGCGGTGAGGCTGGTGCCCATCGAGGCGATCCCGTTCGGCACGCCGGCTTGATAGGCGGCGATCACATCCATAAACCCTTCAAACAAAATCGCCCCACCGCTCGTTTTAAACTCGCGGGCGGCTTCGTCCAGGTTGAACAGCACGCGCGACTTTTCAAACAGCGCTGTTTCCGGACTATTTAAATATTTCGCTTGCGCGTCGCCATTGGCCAATACCCGGCCGGAAAAACCGACCACGTCGCCGTGCTCATTGCGCAAGGGAAACATCACCCGGTCGTTGAACCGGTCGAACAGTTCGCCTGCTTGCGATTCGACGAACAAGCCGGAGTCGCGCAAGGTGTTGTAGTCATAGTGTTGGTTGGTAAGAAACGTCTTCAGTAACGTCTTAGACGCCGGCAGGTAGCCGATGGCAAAATGGTCGAGCGTCTGGCGGGTCAAGCCGCGCTTGGTCAAGTACGCCAAGGCCGCCGTGCCGCTTTCCGTGTTGACGAGAATGTGGTGGCCGAGATCGGCCACCGCCTGCAGTAGCTTTTTTTGCTGGGCGGTGGCCGGGTCGTCTTGGTGCGTCGGCCCGACGTCGACGTTCAACGGGATGTGGGCGAACTCGGCGACCTTGGCCACGGCTTCGGGGAAGCTCAGCTTGTCGTAGTCCATGACGAAGCTAAACACGTTGCCGCCGCGCCCACAAGAGAAGCACTTGAAAATCTGTTTACTTTCATTCACCGAAAACGACGGGGTGTTCTCCGAGTGAAACGGACAAATGCCAAACAAGTTCTGCCCGGCCTTGTGCAACGCCACGTACTGGCCGACATAATCGGCGATGTTGACGCTGTTGCGCACCTGGTCGATGGTGGCCTCAGGAATCGCTGCGATCGGTCTTCCCCCCCTTAAGGCACAAAAGCCGCCCCTCATATTGAAGCGCGACCGAAAATTAGCGCGTAAAAACACAAACTAAAGTATAGTCGGTTTCCGCGATTTTTGCAACTATTTCACGATTAAGGCGGTGACGTCGCCAAACTGATGAATCAACTTCGCCAATTGCGTCAACTGAGCCAGCCGGTTTTGCCGTTGCGCCGGGTCTTCGGCCATGATCATCGTGGCCTCAAAGTACGTGGTGATTGGCGCGGTTAACCCGCGTAGCGCCTGGTAATTGGCCTCACTAGGCGCCGGCGTAAAGGCGGCTTGGACGCTTTGCACGGCGTCATGCAAGGCCGCTTCCGAATCGTTGTCGAACAGCGCCGGGCTGACCAGGCCGGTGACCGGCGTCTTGTCGGCGATGCGCACGACGCGGCCGAGGGCTTCCATGGTCGCCTTGAAGTCGGCATCTTCTGCGTGGGCCTGCAGCAATTCCGCGGCCTTGATGCTGGCGGCGACGTCCCCCACCGCGCTGGCGGCATCGACGACATCGTGCCGCAGGTGCTCGCCAGCCAGATATTGGGCGACGCGGTCTTGCATGAAGGCCGTCAAGTCGCCGGCGTGGGCGGCAAAGTTCAGCCCAAAGGTTTGCTTGGCCGCGGCCAACGCTGCGGCCACTTGCGGCTGCAGTTGGGCCAGGTCAAATGACCAGCCGGCCGCGGCAATCATGCGCACGATGCCATAGGCTTGGCGGCGCAAGGCATACGGGTCGTTGCTGCCGCTGGGCAACAAGTCGACGGCAAAAAAGGTCATCAAGCTGTCGAGCTTGTCGGCAATCGCCAATAACGTCGCCACCGGCGTCGTCGGCAGCTCGCCATCGGCACTAATTGGCCGGTACTGCTCGGCAACGGCGGTCACCACGCCGGCGGCTTCGCCAGCGAGCTTGGCGTACACGCCGCCCATGGTGCCTTGCAGCTCGGCGAATTCGCCGACCATGTTGGTCACCAGGTCAAACTTATACAGGCTGGCCGCCCGCAGCAAGTCCGCGCGCGCATCTGCCGCTAAGCCGACGTGATCAGCCAGCAAGCCGGCAATCGTCGTCACGCGCTGCATCTTTTCGGCCATCGAGCCGATTTTGTCGTGGAAGCTGACGTGGTCCAGCTTCGCCACCCATTCGGCTAACGTGAGCTTTTGGTCTTCGGCGTAGAAAAACGCGGCGTCTTCCAGGCGCGCGGTGAGGACTTTTTCGTTCCCCGCCACGACGTTACCTAAGTACGCGCTGTTGCCGTTGCGCACGCCGATGAAGGCGTTGACCAAGGCCCCTTGGTGATTGCGCACGTAGAAGTAGCGCTGGTTGTCCTTCATCGAGGTGATCAGCACGGCTTCGGGGATGTCCAGGTACTGGTCGTCGAAGCTCCCGGCAAAGGCGGTTGGCCATTCGACCAGGTTGGTGACTTCCTCCAGCAAATCCGGATCCAAGTCGATGACCCAATCGTGGGTCTCGGCGATCTCGGCAATTTGCTCGCGAATGCGCTGCTTGCGCGCGGCGGGGTCGACAATCACCGACTGCGCCAGCAAGGCCGCGGCGTAGTCGTCGGCCTGCGCCAAGTCGACGGCCTGGCCCAAGAAGCGGTGGCCTTGCGTGCGGCGGCCGGCGGTGACATCCAGCAGCTGCATCGGCACGATTTCGCTATCTAACAGGCTGACCAGCCAGTGAATCGGGCGAATGTATTCGAAGTTAAAGTCGCCCCACTTCATCCGCGTCGGGAAGGTCAACCCCTTGACGACATCGATCAACCCGCTCAGCACGGTGGCGGCAGCTTGGCCGCTGGTTTGCTTGTGCAGGTAGACGTACTCGACGCCTTTGAGGGTCCGAAATTCGATGTCATCAGGCGTCATGCCTTGGCCGCGGGCAAAGCCGATGGCGGCCTTAGTCCAGTTGCCGTCAGCATCCTGGGCGATTTTCTTGGCCGGGCCCTTGACCCATTCCTCGGTGTCGGCCTGCTTGGCGGCGACCGATGCAATGGATAAGGCCAGCCGGCGCGGCGTCGCGTAGGCGGTGATGGCGCCGTGGTCGAGGTGATTTTCCGTTAAATAAGCGGCGGTTTTCGTCGCAAATTGGGTGAGGCTTGGGGTGACGACGTGCGCCGGCATGTCTTCCAAGCCGATTTCGATTAAGTATGTGGCCATGATTACGCCTCCGTGGTTTCTGCGTGAGCCAGCAACGGGAAGCCGAGCTTCTTGCGCTCTTCGACAAAGGCCCGCGCCACCTTGTGCGCCATCTTGCGAATGCGGCTGAGGTAGCCGGCGCGTTCGGTGACGCTGACCACCCCGCGGGCATCCAGCAGGTTAAAGGTGTGGCTGCACTTTAAGATATAGTCATACGCCGGGTGCACGAGCCCGAGGTCCATCAGACGCCAGGCCTCTTTTTCGTAGTCGTCAAAGAAGCGCAACAGCATGTCTTGGTCGCTGGCTTCAAACGAGTACTTGCTGTGCTCATATTCGGGTTCCTTGAAGATGTCGCCGTACTTCACGCCGTTGCCCCAGTCCAGGTCAAAGACACTCGGCACGTCTTGAATGTAGCTGGCCAACCGCTCCACCCCGTAGGTGATTTCGCTGGTCACCGGGCTGACGGTCAAGCCGCCGACGACTTGAAAATAGGTGAACTGCGTGACTTCCATGCCGTCCAGCCAGACTTCCCAACCGACCCCGGCGCAACCCATCGACGGGTTCTCCCAGTTGTCTTCGACGAAGCGAATGTCGTGTTCCAATGGTTCGATGCCAAGCGCGCGCAGGGAATCCAAATAATATTGCTGGACTTCCTTAGGCGACGGCTTGATCACGACTTGAAACTGGTGGTGTTGGTACAACCGGTTCGGGTTTTCCCCGTAGCGCCCGTCTGCCGGCCGGCGCGACGGTTCGACATACGCCGCGGCCCAAGGTTCCGGCCCGATGGCGCGCAGGAAGGTATACGGGCTCATCGTCCCGGCCCCTTTTTCCGTATCGTAGGCCTGCATCAACATGCAGCCCTTGTCCGCCCAGAAGTGTTGCAGTGTCTGGATCATGGTTTGAATATCCATCTTGTTGGTCATATGGCTCTCCTTTATGCGGCCAGAAAAAAGAAGCGTTCACTACGCCAATTGGCATAGGGACGCTTCCGCGTGGTTCCACCCTAATTCAAGTCCGCAGACTTGCACTTCATTGCTTGGCTCAAAAACGCCACCGGTCAGGTTCACACACGAGGCTTGCACCACCCCTCGCTCGCTTGGCTGCTTGCCTGATCAGTCTTTTTCTCTGCACCGCTATTTAATTCTGTTTCAGTATAGCATTGTCGCCGGTGGTGTCAACGTGCTGGCCTGAAAGTCCGCCAGCGCCGCCAAGGCCTTATCGGCAATGGCGAGGTTGCGCAGCTGCTTAGTTTTCTTCTTTTCACCCAACCCCGGCATGATGCCAAAGTTGGCGTTCATCGGTTGAAAATGCTGCGGCGATGCGTGGGTGATGTAATTTGCCATCGCCCCGAGCTGCGTGGCTGGCGGAAACGAAACGGGCTCACGGCCTTGCGCCAGGCGCGCGGCGTTGATGCCGGCGACTAAGCCGCTACCCGCAGATTCGACGTAGCCTTCCACGCCGGTCATTTGCCCGGCGAAGAATAAGTCCGCGCGGCGCTTGCTGGCATAAGTCGGCAGCAACACGCTCGGCGAGTTCATGAAGGTGTTGCGGTGCATCACGCCATACCGCACGATGTTCAAATGCGCCAGCCCCGGAATCAGCGAAAAGACCCGCCGCTGCTCGCCCCACTTCAGGTGCGTCTGGAAGCCGACAATGTTGTAGAGGCTGCCGGCGGCGTTGTCTTGGCGCAGCTGCACCACGGCAAACGGTTCTCGCCCGGTGCGCGGATCGGCCAACCCCACCGGCTTCAGCGGGCCAAACAGCATGGTTTGCACGCCACGCTTGGCCATCACTTCAATTGGCATGCAGCCTTCAAAGACGTCAAGCTTTTCAAACTCGTGGCCCTCCGCGACCTCGGCGTGGATCAAGGCGTCGTAAAACGTCAAGAACTCGGCCTTAGTCATGGGGCAATTCAGGTAGGCCGCCTCGCCGCGGTCGTAGCGCGACTTCTTGTAGACAATCGACTCATCGATGCTGTCGGCGGCCAGAATCGGCGCCGCCGCGTCGTAGAAATGCAGCCCCGCCGCGCCGTTTAGCTCAGCGATTGCGTCGGCCAAGCCAGGCGCCGTCAGCGGCCCGGTGGCCACGACGGTGATGCCGGCGGGCAGCGCCGACAGTTCTTCGTTGATCACCGTGACGCGGGGATGCGCCTGCAAGCGCTGCGTGACCAAGGCCGAAAACGAGTCGCGGTCGACGGCCAGTGCCCCGCCGGCCGGCACGGCCGTCGCGTCGGCGGCGGCCATGATCAGCGAGTGACTGCGCCGCATTTCTTCTTTTAATAATCCCACGGCGTTTGACAGCTGGTTGGCGCGCAGCGAATTGGTGCACACCAACTCGGCAAAATTGGCGGTGTGATGCGCCGGGGTCGTGGCCACCGGCCGCATTTCGTACAAGTTCACATCGACGCCGGCGTTGGCGATTTGCCACGCGGCTTCGCTGCCGGCCAGGCCGGCACCGATCACATTGACTGTAGGCATGACGAATTCCTCCGTTGCTGCAGATTAGGCTTTTTGTACCGCTTCTTTGTAGTCGTTATTCGGGCACACGACTTGCACGCCGGCTCGCGAGCGCTTCTCCACCAGGAAGTGGTGGCAAACCGGGCAGTCGCGGCCAACCGGCTTATCCCAGGACACGAAGTCGCAATCCGGATAGCGCGAGCAGCCGTAAAAGGTCCGGTTGCGCTTGCTCTTGCGCTCGACGATTTGGCCCTTGCCGCACTTGGGGCAAATCACGCCGATTTCCTTGACGATGGCCTTAGTGTTGCGGCAATCCGGGAAGCGCGAGCAGGCGTAGAACTTGCCGTAGCGGCCGAGTTTGATCACCATCGGCGCGCCGCAAATATCGCAGTTGAAGCCGGCCGGTTCGTCCTTCATTTGAATCTTTTCGATGCCGGTTTCGGCGTGGGCGACTTCCTTGGCGAAGGGCTGGTAAAACTGGTCGATGATCTTGACCCAGTCGGCCTGGCCGGTTTCGATGCCGTCGAGCTCTCCTTCGACATTGGCGGTGAACTTGATGTTGACGATGTCCGGGAAGAACTCGGTGATCAAGTCGTTGACGATTTCGCCGAGTTCCGTCGGCTCAAAGCGCTTGGCGGTGAGCTTCACGTAGTAGCGCTTCTTGATGGTTTCGATGGTCGGCGCGTAGGTCGACGGCCGGCCGACGCCGTTTTCTTCCAGCGCCTTGACCAAGTTGGCTTCGGAATAGCGCGCAGGCGGCTGGGTGAAATGCTGCGCCGGATCGGTTTTGGTGAGCTTCACGGCGTCACCGATGGCCAGCTCCGGCAGCAGGTTGTCCTTGGCCGCTTCGTCGCGGCTGGAGACATACAGCTTGGTAAAGCCCGCGAACTTGGTTTGGCTCCCGTTGGCGCGGAAGGTCACGGCGCCTTGCTCGATGGTCAGCTGCACGGTGTCGATCACCGCCGGCGTCATTTCGCTGGCGACAAAGCGGCTCCAAATCAGTTGGTACAAGCGCAACTGGTCCTTGGTCAAGACCTTGGCCATTTGCTCCGGTGTGCGGTTGGTGCTGCTGGGGCGAATCGCTTCATGGGCGTCTTGGGCGCCTTCTTGCAGCTTGCCTTGGCGAATCTTCACCGCGGCATAGGGCTCGCCGTAATGCTCGTGGATAAACTGGCTGGTTTCGGCCTTAGCCACGCTGGAAACCCGGGTCGAGTCCGTCCGCATGTAAGTGATCAAGCCGACGGTGCCGAGCTTGCCGCCGAGGTTAATGCCTTCGTACAGCTGCTGGGCCAGCATCATCGTCTTGCGTGTCGGGTAGCCGAGCTTCCGATTGGCCTCTTGTTGCAAGGAGCTGGTGGTAAACGGCGGCGCCGGATAGCGCTTGCGCTCTTTTTTCACCACGTTGGTGATGGTAAACGGCTTGGTCTTGTCGATTTGGCGCAGGATTTCCTGCACCTTGTCGTTGTTCGGCAACGGCAGCTTCTTGCCGTGCGTGCCATAGAAGCTGGCGCCGAATTTCTTGCCGCGGCCTTTTTGAAACTCCGCGTCTAAGGACCAGTATTCCTCCGGGGTAAAGTGGCGAATCTCGTTTTCCCGGTCGATGATCAGCTTCAAGGCGACGGACTGCACGCGCCCGGCGCTGAGGCCTTTTTTCACTTTCTTCCATAGTAATGGACTGATGGAATAGCCCACCAGCCGGTCGAGAATCCGCCGCGCCTGCTGGGCGTCGACGAGGTTCATGTCGATGCTGCGCGGGGTCTTGAAGGCATTCTTGACGGCATCTTTGGTGATTTCGTTGAACACCACCCGGTTCTTGGCTTTGGGGTCGAGGTCCAAGATGTGGCTGACGTGCCACGCAATGGCCTCCCCTTCGCGGTCCGGGTCAGCCGCGAGGTAAATGTGCTCGGCTTTTTTGGCGTTTTTCTTCAGGTCCTTGATGACGTCGCCTTTGCCGCGAATGGAGATGTACTTAGGCTCATAGTTGTGCTCGATGTCCACCCCCATTTGACTTTTCGGCAAGTCTCGAATGTGCCCGAGGCTAGCGACGACCTTGTAATTGCGGCCGAGGTATTTTTCTATGGTTTTTGCTTTTGCTGGCGATTCCACAATGACCAGATTCTTGGCGGTCATGGACGCCCTCCTTTCACTGAGCAAGCTGCTCGAAAACACTAGTAAATGTACGCTAGGGGTTTGCGCTTTGTCAAACTAAGGCGAAATTGACGGCAGCCGCGCGCAAAAAAAGTGTTCACGAATCGTCGCCCGTGTGCACGATTCATGAACAAAAATTGCGATTTGCCAAGCGAAAACCTACCGGCTATATTGCTGGTTAACCCTTGGCGCGCAAGGCTTAGCGGCGTTGGCGTCGAAAATTACCCCCGTGATTGGCGCGGGAAGTCGCATGATTATCCGGCCACCGGCCATATTCAGCGTCAGAATGCGCGTCATTTTTCGCCGGCAGTCGCGAAACCGCCTGGCGCCCTTGGCTTGGCGCGATTATTTCGCGGTGCGCCCGGGCTTGGCAAACCCGCAATTTCTGCATAAAAATCAAAGTGCCCAGCTTGTTCATTCACTTTTTATTCACGCGATTTTGCCCGCGCACAAGGTGGGCATTAATTGATTTTTGGCACCACGGCGTTGCCCCAGCGATCAGGTTTGCGGGCGGCTTGGCGAGTGGTGGCCTGAACGCGCATGCCGGCGACGGCCGCGAGAATAAATTGGGTGGCGCCAGCCGGATCGGTTTGCAAGCCGGTCACCGTCAAGGCCGGCTGAGTCGGGTCGCTGCCGCCATCAAAGCACGCGGCCAACACGCGACTACTCAGCAACACGAAGCGCCGGCCGTCGCCAGGCAGGAAAAAGCTTACCCCGTTGTCCAGCGTGGTGGCGGTGGCTTCAATCGTGGCGGTGAGCTGGCGGTCGGTGGCTTGCCGCACCCGCCCGTGCAGCGCGGGCAAGATATTCGGCGCCAAGGCGTTAAGCAAATGCAAAAACACCGGCTCGGCAGTGGCGTAGCGAATCAGAAACTGCCGCAAAGGCTCGGGGCGAAACGGCACCATGGCCGTCACCAACGCCTGGCAGTACCGGTCGAATTCCTGCACGGTGAGCGCGGCAAAAATCGCCGCCTTGTTGGGAAACTGCCGGCGAATCGAGCGGCTAGTCAAGCCGCTGGCCGCTTCGAGGCGCGGCATGGAAATGGTGGCGTAAGGCAGGCTGGTCAACAGGTGATGTGCGGCCGCCAGAATCTGGCGGTCCCGCGCGGCACTCGCCTGCTGGGTCATGGGCGCTGGCATCTTGATCCCTCCTTTTTCCCTAGCATACAGGCCCCGGGCCAAAACGCCAAACAAAAAGGTCGAGCCCAGCTCGACCTAGGATATTCAGTTAAATGAGCTTCCCGACGACGGGGAGCTTTGGCAGCACCGACTTCAAGTGCGGCGCCTTTAAAATAACTGAAGACAAGTCTTGGCCCGCCACGTTGCCGTGGTGCTGGCCGCCTGCCCAAGGGCCGACGTTGGTCACGTCATAAATCGTGCCGTCGACGGCCACATAAGCCGGTTGGCCGTTTTGCCCGGTGTATTGGGCGAGTTGTTCACGCGTTAAGTCTGCCATGCTCACGCCTCCTTTTTGCTTCTATTATATTGTTCACAATATAAATTGCAAGGGCTTACGCCCAGGCGATTTTGGCGATGGCGTACTCCTGCACGCGCGTCTCCCCTTTGGCCGTGGTGATGGTCACGGTGCTGCGATCCGCGTAGGGCTTCACCTGCCCTGGCGTGATGGCGTCGATCACGCCATGCAGCTTGCGTTTGTCAATCGTGTGAATCTGGACGGGTCGCTTGGTGAGTAAGGCATCTTCCAGTATGCTGATGATTTCAGTGGTGCGTTGAGCCATGAGCATCTTCCTTTCCTGTGCCGGTGCAACCGATTACATGCTCAGTATACCCGGCGCAGGCCCAAAAGTCAGTAGCCCAAGGATAAATCGACCTGGTTTTTCACCAGGGGGCCGCCCTTGGCAATGCTCAACAAGTTTGGCCAGAAGATCTCGAAGACTCGGTGGCGCAGGTTGGGCACCGTGCCCGACAGGTGGGGCGTGATGAGCACATTCGGCAGGCGCCACAGCGGGTCGTTAGTCGGTAGCGGCTCGACTTCAAAGACGTCTAACGCCGCCCCGCGCAGGCGGCCGGCTTGCAGTGCCGCCACCAACGCCTTTTGGTCGACGGACGCCCCGCGGCCGACGTTAATGAACAGTGGCTTTTGCGGCAGCGCCGTGAAGAAGCGCGCATCGAAAAAGTGCCGCGTTTCGCCGGTCAGCGGCATGACGTTGACGATGACGTCGGCGACCCGCGCAAAATTCGTGCTGTCCGCGTCGGTGCCGACGCGGTCGAACTCAGGCTTGGCGGCGCCGGTGCGGCTGATGCCGATGGTGTGCATGCCAATGCCGCGCAGCAGCTTGGCGATGGCCTGGCCGATGTGGCCGGTGCCATAAATCAGCACCGTTTTGCCGGCGGCGGTCCAAATCGCCTCGCGCCGCGCATTATCCAGCCATTGCGCTTCGGTGAGCGGCGCAGTGGGTCGCAACCCGCGGGCAAAAGTCAAGACGCTGCCCAAGACGTGC
Source organism: Lacticaseibacillus nasuensis JCM 17158 (assembly GCF_001434705.1). GTDB lineage: Bacteria > Bacillota > Bacilli > Lactobacillales > Lactobacillaceae > Lacticaseibacillus > Lacticaseibacillus nasuensis. The sequence continues at coordinate 140,071 of NZ_AZDJ01000013.1, read as the reverse complement.
TCGGCGATTGGCTCGGCGTGAATTCCCGACGTGTTGGCCAGCAAAATGTGCTCCTGGGCCAGCTGCCGCAGCGGCAAATAGTCGACGCCGGCGGACATCGCCTGAATGAAGCGCACGCGGTTGGTGCGGTTGAGAATCTGGCTGGCGGCGCTGCCCCAGCCGAGGATCACGTCGATGCTGGCGGCTTGCCGGTTGACGTCAAAGGCCGCGGCGGGAATCATCGTGAAGCGGCCATCGGCGTTGACGGTGGCGGAGTCTTCACCGTTTAGCGAGAATAACGTGAGAATGTTCATTGGTTGCCTCCATGCTGATGGTGGGGATGCTGGGTTGCCCAATACTGGAAGTAATCCGTCCGCAGCGTCCCGTTGTACAACTTGCGCCGCTTGGTGGCTGGCGCGCCATACGCTTTTTCAAAGCCGAGGTCGGCGGTCAAGATATACTTGCTCCAACCCGTCAGCGGCCGGTACACCTGGCCCATTTCCCGGTAGAGTTTGCGGGCGGCGTCGAGCTCGCCTAGCCGCTTGCCGTATGGCGGGTTGGCGACGATGACGCCATAGTCGCTGCTTGGCCGCCAGTCTTTAACGGCCAGTTGCTTGAAGCGCACGCTATGCAGCAAGCCGGCTTGCTTGGCGTTGACGTTGGCGATATCGATCATTTCCTGGTTGATGTCGGCACCCAGAATATCGAGTTCGGCATCAAAGTCCGCCGCGTCTAGTGCCGCGTCCTTCACGGCCGGCAGCACTGGCTGCATGAAGCCGAATTGCTCAAAGGCAAAGGCGCGGTTCAACCCCGGCGCCAGGTGGTGGCCGATCAGCGCCGCTTCGATGGCGATGGTGCCGCTCCCGGTGGTGGGATCGTAGAACGGTAGGTCAGGCCGCCAGTTGGTCAGCATCACCAAGGCCGCCGCGAAGTTTTCCTTCAGCGGTGCTTCGCCCTTAGCAATGCGGTAGCCGCGCTTAAACAGGCTGGGCCCGGTGGTGTCGATGGTTAAGGTGGCGACGTCTTTTAGAATCGACACCTCCAGTGGGTAAGTGGCGCCGGTTTCCGGCAGGCGGCCGCGGCGGTGGTAGACACCGGCGAGCTTGTCGACAATCGCCTTTTTCGTGATGGCCTGCACGTCGGGTTCGGAATGCAGCGTCGAGCGCACCGAACGCCCGGCGACGGGAAATGCCGCGTCCAGTGGCAGGTAATCGTCCCAAGGCAAGGCGCGCACGGCTTCGAATAATTCGTCGAAAGTCGTCGCCTTGAACTGGCCGACGATGATCTTGATGCGGTCGGCGGTGCGTAGCCAGACGTTGGCCGTGGCGATGGCGGTATCGTCGCCGTCGAAATAAACCTTGCCGTTTTCGGTGCGGGTCTGGTACCCCAAGTCTTGTAACTCGCGGGCGGTCAAGGCCTCAAGCCCCGCCGCCATCGTTGCCATCAGGTGATATTGCATGCCGTACTCCTTTGTGTTTTCTTTCAATATAGGCCATTGCTCGCCAAATGTCGCGGGCAAAATGTTTTCTTCAATAAAAAACAGCCCGGGTTGCCCCGAGCCGTGCCTGGCCGTAAATCTCTATAAGCCATGTTTTGTTCCAGTCCGACTCAGGCAGCCGGACCTTCAGTAATCATCTATCTCAGTTTGCACTGTTGGGGGCATCGGTTCAATTCCCTAGCCCTTGCGCCCCTACCAAAGTTTGGGTTACTCGCTCGCGGGGTTTACCCGTTCCATGCCGCCTGTTTCCAGGCGGCCTCGTTTCTGTGGCACTTTCAGGCGCACCAGCATGGCCGAAGCGTTAGCCGGTGCCACCGCCGTTACCGCCAAAGCGGTACCTAGGCTTATTGGGCCTAGCGCGAACACTACAAGCATCGCAGCTTGTGCGGGCATGGACTTTCCTCACCCGACATAGGCCGGGCGCGATTACTCGAGATTTACGGTTGGTGTTAGTACTGGTCGAAATGCGTGGTTTGCGTCGGCTCACTTGGCGTCGGGTTGCCACCATCGGACAACTTGCTGCCGAAGACGTGGCGCTCAAGGTTGCTCAGCCGCTTCAAGATGTCATAGTTAGTGGCATTCGTGTTCGGCTGCTGCGGCGTGGCCGCGGCCACACTCTTCGACACGCTGAGTTGCTTCGTCAGCTCGTCGACGCGGGTCAATAAGCGCGCATTGTCGCCGCGCAACCGCTCCAACTCGCTGGTGTAGCTTTCATAGTCGCGGATGATGCCGTCGAGGAATTCATCGACCTCGTCTTGATCGTACCCGCGGACCTTCGTCTTGAAGGTCTTGTCCAAGATCTCCTTGGGCGTGTATTGAACCTTGAATGTTGCGTCTTGATTTTGACTATCCATTCCAAACACCTCGTTACCTGACTGCAAGATGAGTTTAGCATACCATGAACCAAACGCGTTTTCAAAAAAATCCGCGGAACTTACTCGTCGCGCTGCTGCTCCGCATAATCCCGCGCCGCGTCTTCCAGGTCCAGCATCGACACGTTGCGCACCGGGTACTCGCGGCGATTGGCCTCGGCGTTGGCCGCCGCCCAGGCGTATTGCGGCTTGCCCACAAACTCCGGGTCGTACACGAACACGGCGCCATCGGTGTGTTGCGCCATGAAGCGGTTATACGCGCCGAGCTGGCGGCCGCTTTCATACGGCCGCGTCGAGGTGCTGCGGGCAAAGTCAACTTGTTGCTGCAAAGTGGCCAAGGTCGCCTGGTTATTTTCCTGCCACTGGTGGCCAAAATCGGCGTAAGGCGTCATCATGGCGATTTGCAACTCGGGGTAGTCGGCTTTGAGGCTTAACCCGACGCTGGCGGCCCACTGCTCGACGCCAAGCTCCCCGCCGGTGATGAGCCAGTCCATATCCGCGTCTAATTCTTGGCGCAATTGTGCTTTTAACACATATTTAATCACTGCGAGTTTCGGGTCCTGGTCGCCGTAAACATTCAGCTCCCACGCCCGATAGCCGCTCACCCAGATTCGCTTGCCCACCTGATTCCCCTCGTTTCTGCCTGGCGCGATTAGGCCAACGCGCCACATCTTGGTATAATAGCCCAAGGAGCGTGATGACATGGTGATCCACTACCCTAATGGTAAGGCATACCAGGCCCCGGCGCAATCAACGGCGCCCAGCCGGGTCGAATACGGCGGGCGCGGCATGACGCTTGAACAAGAGCTCAACGCCAGCAACGATTATTATCGCGTAACCGGCCGCGCCGTCGTTTATAAAAAACCCATTCCCATTCAACTGGTCAAAGTCGACTATCCCAAGCGCTCGCAGGCCGTCATTCGCGAGGCCTACTTCAAAACGCCGTCGACCACCGACTACAACGGGGTGTATCAAGGGTATTACCTCGATTTTGAGGCCAAGGAAACCAAGAACAAGGCGAGTTTTCCCTTGAGCAACTTCCATGACCACCAGATTCGCCACTTTAAGGAATGCCTGGCCCAACAAGGCATTTGCTTTGTGGTGATTCGCTTTGCCACGCTGCACCGGCTGTTCGTCTTGCCGGCTTCGGTGGTGCTGACGGCGTGGTCCGCCAGCACCACCGGGCGCAAGTCTATTCCCTTGCGCCAAATCGAGGCTGCGGGGTTTGAACTGCAGCCGCAACTCCAGCCTGTCGTTCCCTATTTAGATGGCGTCGACTGGCTAATTCAAACAAAGGTAGGCACTACTCATGGCAAATGACACGCGAGAAGCGACTCGCATGAGCCGACACGCCAAGTCGGCGCACAAAAAACCCAAACGTCACCTCTGGGTGCGCATCCTGCGCGTGGTGGCGATTCTCTTCGTCGTCGGCGTGGCCGCCGGCGTGGGCCTGTTCGCCTATTACGCCAAGGACGCGCCAACCGTTTCCGCCACGGACTTAAAGGCCTCTGGCGGCCCGGTGGTGTATGACAAGGACAACAAGGAAATCACCAAGCTCGGCACCGCGCAGACCTATGTGCAGTCGGCCAAGATTCCGCAAACCTTAAAAGACGCCGTCGTCTCCATCGAAGACCGCCGCTTTTATTCCGAAAAATTCGGTGTCGACCCGATTCGCATCGCCGGCGCCGCGGTGAACAACGTCTTGGGCCGCTCTAACGGCATGCAAGGCGGGTCGACCCTGACGCAGCAATTGATCAAGCTGGCGGTATTTTCCACCAAGGCGTCCGACCAAACGCTGCGGCGCAAGGCCCAAGAAGCCTGGCTGGCCTATAAGATCAACAAGCAATACAGCAAGGCCCAGATTCTTGAATACTACATTAATAAGGTCTACATGGATAACGGCCAATACGGCATGGAAACCGCTGCCGAGTATTACTACGACAAGCCGTTGAGCAAGCTCACCTTGCCGCAGTTGGCACTGTTAGCCGGCATGCCGCAGTCGCCGGTAACCTACGACCCGTACACCAACCCCGAAGCGGCCACTACCCGGCGCAACGAGGTGATCAACGCCATGCTGCGCGACAAGAAAATCACGAGCGCCGACGCGGCCACGGCCAAGTCGACGGCCATCACGCTGGGCTTGGTCAAGCAGCAAAAGGCCCAACAGGCGACCAACGCCACGGACAAGATCATCGATCCCTACCTGGTGCAGGTCATCGCCGAGGTCAAAAAGAAGCTGCAGGTCAATCCCTACACGACCAGCATGAAGATTTACACCAACCTCGACATGTCCGCGCAAACGCGCCTGTATGACATCGTCAACTCCAACAAGTACGTCACCTTCACCAACAACAAGATGCAAGAAGCCGTCACTATGACCGACCCCAACACCGGCGCGGTCCTGGCGCAAAGCGGCGGCCGCAAGCTCGGCAACGTCCGGCTCGGGTTCAACCGCGCCACGCGCAACACCCGCAGCAACGGGTCAACGATGAAGCCGTTGATGGATTACGGTCCGGCCATCGAGTACCTGAACTACCCGACCTCCGAGCGCCTATCCGATGCGCCGTACAAGTACCCCGGCACCAACACCTCCCTGTACAACTGGGACAAGACTTACATGGGCAACATCACCATGCGCAAGGCCTTGGTGCAGTCGCGGAACATTCCGGCGATCAAGACGCTGGAAAAAGTCACGATTCCAAAGAGCCTCGAATTCCTCAAGGGCCTCGGTATCAACTTGCCGCAAGACGAGCAAGTTTACGCCAGCGGCATCGGCGCCTCGGTTTCCACGGAAAAAGAAGCCGCCGCGTATGGCGCGTTTGCTAATGGCGGCACCTATTACAAGCCGTATTACGTGCGCAAGGTCGTCACCGACGATGGCCAAACCACCAAGTTTGATTCAACCGGCTCCCGGGCGATGAAGAGCAGCACGGCCTACATGATCACCGACATGCTCAAAGGCGTCTTCACCGCTGGCACCGGCACCAGCGCCGCCATCAGCGGGATTTACGAAGCCGGCAAAACCGGGACGACCAACTATTCCGACGCCGAACTCGCCGCCAACCCGGCGCTCAACGGCGTCGGCATCGCCAAGGACGCCTGGTTTACCGGTTACACCACCCACCGCGTGATCAGCATTTGGACCGGCTACGACAAGGCCACCACCGCCGGCTTGAATTACTCGGAACAAACCATTTCCCAGCAGATTTACAAGCAGCTGATGAGCTACGTCATTCAACAAGACGGGTTGACCAACACCGATTGGACCAAGCCAAGCTCCGTGGTGGCCACCACCATCAACGGCACCCGCGAGCTGTACGTGCGCGGCTACGCGCCGACTATCACCCGCGAGGCCAAGTCGAGTTCAAGTAGCCGCAGCTCCAGCACGACTTCGAGCAAATCAAGCTCGCGTGCCAGCTCCTCAACTAGCAGCAGTGTCTCGTCGAGCAGTCAACCGGTGCAGTCTTCAAGCTCTTCTGCAGAGAGTTCTGAACCCGGCACGCCGGCAGCCAGCTCGTCTTCACCACAGCAAGGCGGCCGCGAATAGGCAACCAACAAAACGCCGATCGTGATGATCGGCGTTTTTTTTGCCTTGGCTGAATGTTTTTGGATTATTTTGACCGGTTGTGATTGCTTTTGGCAAATTGGCCGCGTATACTAACCGCATGGAGGCGATGAGAATGCTTACAGAAGAACGCCAACAACGGATTTTGACTGAACTTGACCGGTGCGGAGTCGTGAAGCTACGCGATCTGGTCACCTTGCTCGACGCCTCGGAGTCCACCGTGCGCCGCGACTTGGCCGAGCTTGAAGAAGCCGGCCGTCTGCGCCGCGTGCACGGCGGCGCGCAACGCCGCGGCCTCGCCGATGAACCCGGCGTGTCCGAAAAGGCCTTCGCCCACGCGGCGGCAAAGGCCGCCATCGCCCAAGTCGCCAGCACCTACGTCAAAGCCGGCATGCAGGTCTTCCTCGATGCCGGCACGTCGACGGCCCAGGTGATTCCCTTGCTCGCCGGCCGCGACGTGACGGTGGTGACTAGCGGCGTCGACAACGCCAAGCTGCTCGCCGACACCGGGCTCACCGCCATCATGCTCGGCGGGCGCATCAAACCCACCACGCTGGCCATCGTCGGCGCCGAAGCCGTCACCACCTTGCAGCGCTACCGCTTCGACTTAGCGATTCTTGGCACCAACGGCATCGACGAAAATGGCGCCACCACGCCGGACCCGGAGGAAGCCGCCACCAAGCGGCTGGCCATCGCCCGCGCCGATCACGCCTTGATTCTCGCCGACGCCAGCAAATTCGGTCAGCGCAGCTTCGCCCAGTTTGCGGAGCTACCTCAAGCCCAACTCATCACCGAATCGATTGCCGCCTTGCCGGCACAATATCGCCCGTTACCGAACCTGAAGGAGGCTCAACCTTGATTTATTCCGTCACCTTAAACCCGTCGATCGATTACGTCATCGGCCTGCCCCACCTCGAATTAGGCGCCGTCAACCGCCTGACGCGCGCCGTGAAGCTCCCCGGCGGCAAAGGCATCAACGTGTCCCGCATCCTCACCGAGCTGCACGTGCCGTCCACGGCCTGGGGCTTCGTCGGCGGCAGCAGCGGCCAGTTTATCGAAACGGCGCTGACGCACACCGGCCTCACCACGGCCTTCACGCCGATTGCCGCCGACTCGCGCATCAACGTGAAGCTCAAAGCCGAAAGCGAAACCGAGCTCAACGCCCCGGGCCCTGCGATCACTGCTGCCGAAGTCGCCGCCTTCAAGGCCAACTTCGACCAGCTGCAACCCGGTGACGTCGTGGTGATGGCCGGCAGCATTCCCGCCAGCCTGCCTGAAGGCTTCTACCGCGACTTGATTCCCTTGATTCAAGCCCACGACGCCGAATTCGTCATCGACACGACTGGCGAAGCACTGCTGGCAACCTTGCCAGCGCACCCGTTGGTCGTCAAACCAAACCACCACGAGCTGGCCGCGTTGTTCGGCGATGCCGAATATCCCGACCTGGCCGCCACCGTGGCCGCCGGGCGCAAACTCTTGACGCTTGGCGCGCAGCACGTGCTGGTCTCCATGGCCGGTGCCGGCGCCTTGATGATCACCGCCACTCAGGCCTGGCATGGCACCGTCACCCCGGGCCACGTGAAGAATTCCGTGGGCGCCGGCGACAGCATGCTCGCCGGGTTCACCGGCACGTTTGCCCAGACGCATGACGCGTTGGCCAGCTTCAAGCAGGCCATCGCCTGCGGCAGCGCCACCGCGTTTTGCACCGACCTGGCCGACCGCGCCACCATCGACGCCGTCGCCGCCACCATTACGATTACTGAACTTTAGGAGGAAGATTATGGACATCCGTGACTTACTGCGCGAAGACATCATGATCATGGACCTGCACGCCACCGACAAGGCCGGCGCCATCAAGGAAATGGTCACCCAATACGCCAAAAGCGGCATCATCACCGACGCCGCCTTGTACGAGCAGGACATCTTGAAGCGCGAAGCAGAATCCACCACCGGCATCGGCGACGGCATCGCCATGCCCCACGCCAAAGACGCCGCGGTGAGCCAAGCCGCCGTGTTGTTTGCCAAATCCAGCCAAGGCGTCGACTACGACGCCCTAGACGGCCAGCCGGTGCATCTATTTTTCATGATTGCCGCCCCCGCCGGCGCCGATAACACCCACCTGGCGGCCTTGTCCGCCTTGTCGTCGCTGTTGATCGACCCGAAGCTGGTGGCCCAACTCAAGGCGGCCACCACCGCCACGGAGGTTCAACACCTCTTCAGCGCCGCCCAAGAGGCCAAAGACGCCAAGGAAGCCGCAGAAACCGCCGCGGCGACCACCCCGCAGCCGACTGCCGACCAGCCCTTCATCGTCGCCGTCACCGCCTGCCCCACCGGTATCGCCCACACCTATATGGCCGAAGCCGCGCTGAAGGAAACCGCCGATAAAATGGGCGTGGCCATCAAGGTCGAAACCAACGGCTCCGAAGGCGTCAAGCACAAGCTCACGGCGCAGGACATCGACCGGGCCGTCGGGGTCATCGTCGCCGCCGACAAGAAAGTCGAGATGAACCGCTTTGCCGGCAAGCACCTGCTGAACCGGCCGGTGATCGACGGCATCAAAAAACCCCAAGAGCTCATCGACGCCACCTTAGCGCAAAGCGCGCCGGTATTTGCCGGCGACGGCAGCACCAGTGCCGACGAGGCGGCTGGCGACACCAAGACGTTATGGAACCGCATCTACCAAGACTTGATGAACGGCGTGTCCAACATGTTGCCGTTTGTCGTCGGCGGTGGGATCATCATGGCCCTGTCCTTTATCTTCGAGCAGTTTGCCGGCAAGACCTCCCTGTGGTTCACCTTCACCAACAGCCTCGGCAACTACGCCTTTAGCTTCTTGGTGCCGGTGTTGGCCGCGTACATCGCCATGTCCATCGGCGACCGACCGGCGTTAATGCCCGGGTTTGTCGGCGGCTGGATGGCCACTTTAGCCACCGCCAGCATCGTCAAAACAGATAACGCGGCGGGCTTTCTAGGCGGCTTGGTCGCCGGGTTCGTCGCCGGCTGGTTGGTCGTCGGCCTCAAACGCCTCTTTGCCGGCTTCCCGCACAGCCTCGATGGCCTGAAAACGATTCTGCTGTATCCGGTCATCGGCTTGGCCCTCATTGGCCTGATCATGTTCTTCATCGTCAACCCGATTTTCGCCGCCATTAACGGCGCGTTGATCAATTGGCTGGAAGGCATGGGCACCGGCAACGCCGTGTTAGTCGGCGTGATTCTCGCCGCCATGATGAGCATCGACATGGGCGGCCCCTTCAACAAGGCCGCGTACACCTTTGCCATCGGCGTGTACTCCGCGTCGAATTACACCGACGGCCGCTGGATGGCCGCCGTCATGGTCGGTGGCATGATCCCGCCGTTGGCCATCGCCATCGCCTCGACCTTTTTCCCGCAGAAATTCACTACCAATGAACGCCAATCCGGCCTGTCCAACTACGTGCTCGGGTTGACCTTCATCACGGAAGGCGCGATTCCCTTTGCCGCCACGGATCCGGTGCACGTCATCGGCAGCTCCGTGCTCGGTAGCGCCATTGCCGGCGGCTTGACCCAGCTGTTCAAGGTCAACGTGCCCGCCCCGCACGGTGGCATCGTCGCCTTGGCCTTGACCAACCAGAAGCTCGGCTTCCTCGTGTCACTGGTGGTCGGCGCCGTGGTGGCCGGCCTGGTGCTCGGCATCTGGCGGCCAAAAGCCAAACCCCAAGCGTAAGCAAAAGCTCGCAACCGTCTCATGACGGTTGCGAGCTTTTTGGTTACCCCAGTTTAGTGACCGGCACGTGGTGGCTAGCCAACAACTCCTCGGCGTAAGGATCGTTGTGGTAGTCGTTGGCGTAATACACCGCCTTGACCCCGGCTTGAATCAGCGCCTTGGTGCAATTCAGGCACGGGTAGAAGGTGACATACACCGTTGCCCCGCGCGTCGACACGCCGTTTAAAGCGCATTGCAAAATGGCGTTCATCTCGGCGTGCAACGTGCGGATGCAATGGCCGTCACGCATCAGGTGGCCGGCCACGTCGCAATGCGCGTCGCCGGTGATGCTGCCGTTATAGCCGGTGGCGATGATGCGGTGGTCCACCACCAACAACGCCCCCACCGTCGCCCGCTCACACGTCGAGCGCTCGGCAACATTGGTGGCGAGCTTCATGAAGTATTGATCCCACGATTCGCGGTGGGCGTGCCGGGTGGATGGCACGACTTGATCTGACATGTTACCCCTCCTTGAGTGGTGCGTAAGCTTCACCAAACGCCGCCCAGTCTGCACCAGGCGGCAACTGCGGGTGGCGCGCCGTCAGCCACTCGCGCCCCAGGCGAATCAACGCCCGGTGGAGATTGATCCAAGTGTCCTCGGGCATCAACGCCTCGAGTTTGGCTTGAATCTGCGTCGGCGTGGCGGTGGGCCCGACAATGCCAAACCCGCGAATGATGCGGGTGACGTGGGTGTCCACGGCAATCCCCGGCACCCCGAAGGCATCCGTGAGCACCACCGTGGCCGTTTTTTGCCCGACGCCAGGCAGGGCCATGAGCTCGGCGCGGGTACCCGGCACCGCCCCGCCAAACTCGCTGTCCAGCTGTTGGCTCATCGCCTGCAGGTGCTGAGCCTTGACGTGATACAAGCCGAGGCGGTCGATGTACGGTTCGATTTGCGCCACGGTCGCCTGCGCGAGGTGCGCCGCATCGGGATACGCGGCAAACAACTTCGGCGTCACGGCATTCACCGCGACGTCGGTGGTTTGCGCCGACAGCATCACGGCGACCAGAATTTCAAACGGGGTCGTGGCCGTTAAGGTCGGCTGCGCATTGGGATACAGGCGCAACACGGCGTTCAACATGGCCACGGCTTGGGTATCGTTCATGCTGGGCCTCCTAGATCTGATTGCGCCGCTGTTCGTCGGCTTGCACCTGGGCAACGGTGGTGAGGTGCCGCCGTTCCCAGTTCAACAAAATTCGGTCCATGTAGCGCAGCGAATAAGCTTGGTTCAACACCGCCTCGCGCAGCGCCAGGCGAATTAAGTCCGGATCATAGTGATCCTCATTGAGCCAGCCGCCGATGGTTTGTTGCTCGATGGGCGACAGCGGCCGGCCGAACTCGATTTCAATGGCGCTGAACACGTCGCTGGCGTCCGGTGCCGGCTTGGTCGTCGCTGGCGCCAGCGTCAGCACCCGGGCAATCAGCGGCGACACGTCGTAGCGGTCGCTGGACTTGCCTTGCGCGTCGGGTTGGGTCACCAGGCGAATCGCCGATTTTTGGATCAGGCTACTGATGATGGCATAGACGTCGCGCTTGGGCATGCCGATTTGCTTGGCTAAGTCGTCGAGCACTGGCGCTGCGGTGTGCGTTTGCGTCCAGTAGGTCAAGAAACTGTACACGACAAACTCGCTGGGCGTCAGGCCCGACTCGGCGTAATGCGTGAACAAGGCGTTACTGAAGCCGGTTTGCCCGGCCGCCAGCAGTGCCGCAATTGCCGTATCGTCAGTCATCGCAAGCCCTCACTTATGGCCGTAGCCGGTTGAGCATCCGCGGGAACGGAATGGTTTCGCGCAGGTGATCGAGGTGGCAGATCCAGGTGATGGCGCGCTCGAGTCCGAGGCCAAACCCGGCGTGCGGGACGCTGCCGTATTGCCGCAAGTCAAGGTACCACTGGTAGGCCGACTGATCCAGGCCCTTCTTTTCCATTTCGGCTTGCAGCTTATCGTAGTCGACTTCACGCTCGGAGCCGCCGATGATTTCGCCATACCCTTCCGGCGCCAGCAGGTCGGCGCAGACATACACGTCGTCGCGGTCGGGATCCGGCAGCATGTAAAATGGCTTGATGCTCTTCGGGTAGTTCAAGACGAACACCGGCTGCTCGAATTGATCGGACAGGTAGGTTTCCTCAGGCGAGCCAAAATCGTCGCCCCACTTCACCTCGAAGTTGGCCTTTTGCAGCATGTCGATGGCCTGGTCGTAGCTGATGCGCGGATACGGCAGCTTGGTGTACTTGCGCAGCTGGTCGACATCGCGGTCCAACAGGTGGAGCTCGTATTCACAATGGTCGATGACGGCTTGCACGAGAAACGCGATGTAGCGCTCCTGGACCTCGAGGCTTTCGGCTTGGTGCATGAACGCCATTTCCGGTTCGATCATCCAAAATTCGGTGAGGTGACGCCGCGTCTTACTTTTTTCGGCGCGGAACACGGGCCCAAATGTGTACACCTTGCCATACGCCATGGCGCCGGCTTCGGCATACAGTTGACCGGATTGACTGAGGTAGGCCGGCGTGTCGAAGTAGTCGGTTTCAAACAACTCGGTGGTGCCTTCCGGAGCCGTGCCGGTGAGAATCGGCGCGTCCATCTTGATGAAGCCTTCTTGATCGAAGAATTGATACGTCGCTTGGATCATGCGGTTGCGAATCTGCTGGATGGCAAACTGGCGCTTGCTGCGCAGCCACAGGTGCCGGTGGTCAAGCAGGAACTCGATGCCGTGTTCCTTTGGGGTGATCGGGTAATCCTCGGATTCGCCGAGCACCTTAATGTCTTTCACTTCAATTTCATAACCGAAGTGGCTGCGACTATCTTCGTGAATCTCGCCGGTGATCAGCATGCTGGTTTCTTGCCGCAAGCTCTTGGCCAAGGCGAACGTGTCCTCACTCACGGCGTTTTTAACGACGACGCCTTGGAAAAAGGCGGAGCCGTCGCGCAGCTGCAGAAAGGCGATCTTCCCGCTGCTGCGCTTGTCGGTCAACCAGGCCCCGATTGTGACCGTTTCGTTGACGTGGTCCTTAGCGTCGCGAATGCGTGTTAACTGTGTCATGTTAGTCTCCCATCTAGTTGTTGTGAATATATGCCGACAGCCGCTTGGCGGCCTCGGTTAAATCGGTCACGCTGGCGGCGTAACTCAACCGCGCGTAATCCGGCAGGCCAAACGCCCGCCCCGGCACCAGCGCCACGCCAGCGTCTTTCAAAATGGCGGCGAGTAAGTCATCGACGCTACCAAAATTGGTCAGCTGCGCGGCCCGCTTAACGTTGGCAAACAGGTAAAACGCGCCGCTGGGTTTGCCAAGCAGTTCAAAGCCTGGAATTTGTTGAATCAACGGATAAATCAAGTTGAGTCGCTGCTCGAAGGCTTGCCGCATGGTTTCGACCGGCGCCTGCGAACCGCCGAAGGCTTCGATGGCGGCATATTGCGCCGCCGCCGTGGCGTTACCGGTGCTGTGCCCCAGCAAGGTTCCCATCGCCTTCATCAGTTTGGCTGGCCCGGCGGCGTAACCGATGCGCCAGCCGGTCATCGCGTAGGACTTCGAGACCCCGCCGATGAGCACGGTGTTGGCCGAAATCGCCGGGTCGATGGCAACCATGCTGGTGAAGTTGGCGCCGTTGTACACCAAGTCCCGATAGATCTCGTCGGCCACCACCAGGATGTCGTGCTTCAACGCCCAGTTGCCGATTTGCGTCAGCTCGGTGCGGGTATACATCGCGCCGGTCGGGTTTTGCGGCGAATTCAACACGATGGCGCGGGTGTGCGGCGTGCGCGCGGCTTCCAGGTCGTCGACGCTGACCTTGAAATTCTGCGCGCTGCTATTGACCAGGCGCGGCGTGGCGCTGGCCAGGCGCACCATCTCGACGTAGGACACCCAGTATGGGACGGGAATCAACACATCATCGCCAGGGTCCAGCAGCACCTGAAACAGGCTGTACAAGGCGAACTTGGCGCCGGTGGTGACGACGATTTGACTCGGATCGTAGTGCACGTGGTTCTGCGCCGCAATGCGCGTGCTGATCGCTTCGCGCAACGCCGGCAAGCCGGTGGTCGGCAGATAATAACTGGCCGCCCCGGAGTCGATGGCGGCCTTGGCCGCTTCGGCAATCGGCTTGGGCGTCGGAAAATCGGGTTGGCCGATCGACAAGTCGATGACGTCTTCGCCGGCGGCTTTCATTTGTTTGGTTAAGTTGCTGATTGCTAATGTCGCGCTGGGGGCGACATTGACGATGCGTTTGGCTAAATGCATAGTCCCACTTCCTTAGAGGTTGGCGATGGCTTTAAGCTGGTCGCCGGTTTTGAAGTCATAGGTAACATAACCTAGTTTACCAGATTTGCTTTCGTAGCCGACGTCCCACACCACATTCTTGCCGCGGCGCGACAAGCCGACGCTTAAGACCTTCTTCGGGGCAAAGGCGGCGACGGCTTGCTTTCTGGCGGTGCTGGCGGAGATTCCGGCAGCTTGCCGCAACAGCGTCACCTTCCCCGTCTTTTGGCGAATCAAGACGTAGACGCGCGTCTGGTCCTTGGTAGTGCCGGCCACACACAGGTAACTTTGGCGCTGGCGGTCCCAGTAAAACTGGTCGACCTGCGTGACGCCGGCCTTGGTTTCGGCGATGTGAATCGCCTCCTTGCGCACCTGGTGCAGCGGCGCCAAGGCGGTGAGATAGATGCCCACCACCACCAAAATGAGGGCCACCCCACCAGCTAAGGCGAGGCGTTGGGGCCATTTACTTCGGCGTGCTTGCCGCATCGACATCTTCCTTTCTCGGGTCAAACCAATCGTGCAAATACCCGGCCATTTCTCCTAATGGTACCGCCAATGGCTTGAGGTTGGGTAGTGCTTTTTGCATTTTCCGGCCATACGGGGTGGTCAACCACCGCGGATCCAACACGATAAACGCGCCGCGGTCGCTTTCGGTGCGAATCAAGCGCCCGAAACTTTGCGCCAGGCGTAGCGTCGCACGAGGCACAGCGTCGGCCGCAAACGGATCGGCGCCGGCGGCTTGCAGCGCCGCATACCGCGCCTGGGTTGTGGGCTGCTCCGGCGCGTCGAACGGCAGCCGCGTCAAGATCACCTGCTCTAAGGCCTTGGCCGGGTAGTCGACGCCTTCAAAAAAGCTCGCCGCCCCCAACAGCAACGCCGAATGGTTCAAGGCAAACCGCTTGGCGATTTTGGCGGCCGACCCGGTGACGCCTTGCGCCAACAGCTCCTTGCGATCGGCCAACCGCGTGTGCGCCAGCCGGTGGTACACCAGGCGAATTTGCGCCAGCGACGTGAACAACACGATCGTCGCCCGGTCGTTATCGGCCAGCGCCAAAATTGCCGAAGCAAGGTAATCGGCGTAGGCCGCTGGCGTTAAGTCCTTGGCGCTGGGCGCATCGGTGCAGGCCAACACCAAGGCCTGTTGCTTGTAGTGAAACGGGCTGCGCAGGCGTAAGGGCGTCACGCCCGTGGCCGGGTAACCGAGCTGGCGGGCCAAAAAGTCAAAGTCGCGGTTCACCGTCAAGGTCGCGCCGACAAACGTCGGCGCGGTAAAACCCGCCACCAAGTCCTGCACCAGCGGGCCGGATTCGTACACCGACGCCGTGATGGCCAGGTCGGTCACCGCCAGTGGGTGCGGCAACGTCACGGTGACCACACTGGCCGGGTCGCCAAGTCGCAAGTCGGCCAACCCCTCGCGCTGCGTGGCCAAGCCTGCGGCGATGCCAACGACGGCTTGGAACAACGCGGCATCGCTTGGCAGAAAATGCGTTGTGTTGGCTGTGTAATCCGCCAGCAACGCCGTTACCGTACTAGCGATGGTAGCCAAGGCCCGGCCCAGTTTGGCCAAGGGGCCGGCCAGCGTCGTCGTCAACCAGGTCACCTGCTCGGCCGTCAATGCGGCGTCGACAAACGCGCTGCCGGCTGCCGGCTGCGGAAACTGGTGGTGATAGACGGTTTCTTGCATCCGGGTCACCCCGGTGAGCGTGTCGTCGACCAACGCGGCCAAACTTTGCAACTTGTAGCGCCACACCGCGCTGTCCGCATAGGCGGCCAGCAAGTCGCGCGCATCCCCGTGGCCGATCAACTCCGCGAGCTTCAACAACCGCACACGCAGGCGACCCAAGTCGAGCTTGCGGGCATGCGCGGCGGCAACCTGATCGGCAAAGTGCTGCGCCTCGTCCACCACGAGGAACGGCCGGTGATGGCCAAGCAAGTCCGCGTGCCGCGCCAGGTAGGCGTGATTCGTGATGATCATTGAACTGCGCGCCACTTGCGCCTGCAACCGCGCGTAAAAATCCATGGCCTGGTACGGGTCGCCTGGTGCCGCCACCTGTCCGGTGTGGCGGATCCGGTTGAACAGCGGTGCGCGATAGTTCGTCATGTGGAGCTCGGCGAGGTCCCCGGTGGTGGTTTGGGTCAACCACACCAACAGCCGCATCTCAAGCACCCGAGTCAGCCGGTTAGCAGACTGTGCGTGTAGCGTGGCCGCAAACCCGCGCAAGTCGAGATAATGTCGCGGACTTTTTACCACCACCGCCGGTAGCGGCGCGCCGAGTAACGCGCGCAGCTGTGGCACGGCCGTGTCTGCCAGCTGCTCTTGTAGCACCGTCGTCGCCGTGCTCACGACTAACGGCCGCTCAGCGGTGGCCACATACGCGTAAGGCAGCAGATACCCCAGCGTTTTGCCTAAGCCGGTGCCGGCCTCGACAAACAGCGGCGCCTGCGTCGTCGTTGCGTTGGTGTAAATCGCGTCCATCATCTTGCTTTGCCCGCCGCGCACCCGGTACGCCGGGCGCAACAAGGCACGCTTGGCCGCGGGAGTGGCGGGATAATTTGCTAACGCCGCGCCTTCTGCCACTGGCTGTGGCCGCCGCACCACGAACTCCCCCACTTGCACCAATGAATCGGGCAGCGCTTTGCGCGGGGTCACTAGGCTAGCCAGCCAGTCGCCGGTTTGCCGCAACAGTTGCGGGCCGAAGCCGGCCAACTGCTGCTGGGTGTGACTCGGCAACGCCTGAAACCGCTTGGCCAAGGCCACCAACAACTGGCCGGTGCTGGCCGCGTCGGAATCCGCGCGGTGCGGCTGGTCGTGTTGGATGTGCAAATAACTGGTTAAATCTTGCAGCCGGTAAGACGCCAAGGTCGGCAGCAAAATTTGCGCCAGCTCCACGGTGTCGATGGCCGGTTGCTGCAACGGGGAAAGCCCCACCCGTTCGAATTCGGCACTTAAAAAGGGGTAATCAAAGTTGACGTTGTGCGCCACGATCACCGTGTCTTGCAGCAACGCTTCAAACGTGGCGGCCACATCCCCGAAGTACGGGGCACTGGTCAACATCGCCGGGGTGATGCCGGTCAGCTGCTGAATTGTCCCTGGAATCGGCCGGTCCGGATTGATTAGCTGCGCCGTCGTGTGGATAATGTGCCCATGCTGAACCAGCGCACAGCCGAATTGAATGATTCGGTCGCCTTTTTGTACTGCTGTCCCGGTTGTTTCCAGGTCGATCACCGCGTAG
This sequence comes from Lacticaseibacillus nasuensis JCM 17158, assembly GCF_001434705.1. Classification (GTDB taxonomy): domain Bacteria; phylum Bacillota; class Bacilli; order Lactobacillales; family Lactobacillaceae; genus Lacticaseibacillus; species Lacticaseibacillus nasuensis. The sequence goes on along the minus strand of NZ_AZDJ01000013.1, from coordinate 122,926 downwards.
ATGGTGTCGGCATCCATCGTGCCACCTTGCTCTCATTAGTCTTTGTCCATCTTACTATTCATCCTGCTGCTTTGCCACCGGCACCGGCAGGATGGCGCCAGTCGCCAAGGCCACCAGATACTTTTCGGTGACGGGCCGGCCCAACACATGCGCCAGCGCCCGGCTGTAGAGATTCAGCTGGCCTTGGTACTTGTCAATGAGACTCGTGCCGTCGTCGGTGACGCGGTCGGTTTTGTAGTCGAACAACACCACCCGCTCGGGCAACGTCACCAACCCGTCGACAATCCCGTGAATCAACAAGTCGTAGCCATCGCCGATGTGTTCGAAGACTTGGCTGGCCGGCTTTAACAGCGAAAACGGTAATTCGCGCTGCACCGCTTCGGGATGGGCAAGCAGCAACTGCCCCAAGTCACTAGCAAAAAATCGCACGATGTGGGGCACGACGATTTTGGCCGCGACCGGCGCGGTGAGCACCTGGCTGGCCACGAGGTCGTCAATCGTCGCTTGCACGCTGGCGGTGGTCACCGGTGCCGTTAGCGGCAGGCGCTGCAACACCAAGTGGGTGGCCGTGCCGACGCTGGTCGGGGCGACGGTGTCTGCCGTGAGAAATTGCGGCACCGCGAGTTCGGCTGGCTTGGTGGCCACCGTCTTCTCGGCGTTTTGCAACTCGGTCACTGCCGGGTCGTCGAAGGCCCGCTTGATTTCCGTCACCGCCTGAAACCCGGTGGTCCGCGTCGCCACGTCTTCTTCGTACTGCCAGTCCAGCCAACCCTGCAACGGAAAGTCCGGCTGCGCAGTGGGCGCCGCGGCTGGCGCCGCCGAAACCGGCGCCGCACTCGTGGTGGCGCCGTGATCAAACTGTAACGTCACCTTGGCCCCGAAGCGTTGCAAGCCCGGCAGTGCCGGTCCAGCCGCAAACTCGGGCAGCCGCGCCAACGCCAAACCGATCCAGTCTAGGTAGCTGCCAGCGTGACGCCGGGCCCGGGCCGGCAACACCAGCTCCTGCCCTGCCGCGGCCGCTTGCCAGCCGGCGGTTAATTTTTCTTCGTCGGCGGTGGCCCCCACGATGATCAAGCGCTGCTGCGCGCGCGTCAAGGCCACGTACAACAGGCGCATCTCCTCAGCCAGTAACGCATCGCGCTTGATGGCCTGGGCCTGCAAGTACTGCGGCAATTGATATTGCATGCGGGTCTCGGGCTCCAACCAGGTGATGCCAGCGCCGGTGCGCGACAAAATCAAGGGCGCAGTGAGGTCCTGCAGGTTGAAGTGCTTGTCGGCTTGCAACAGAAATACCACCGGAAACTCGAGGCCCTTGCTGCCGTGAATGGTCATCAGACTCACCGCGTCGGTGTCGGGGTCTAGCGTCACCGGCAAGGCGAGGTCTTGATCCTGTTTTTGCATGAGTTCGATGAAGTGGATGAAGGCGAATAAGCCGCGAAAGCCGCCTGCCTCGTAGCTCGCGGCGCGACTGGCCAACGCGCGCAAATTGGCCTGGCGCTGAGTGCCACCGGGCATGCCGCCGACAAAATCCAGCAAGCCGGTGACGGCATAAATCTGCCAAATCAAGTCGACCAGCTCGTGGCCGCGGGCGTACTCGCGAAAGTCAGCCAGTTGCGTCAAAAAGGTTTGCACCTGCTGCCGCGTCCGCTTGGCCAAGGCCGTTTCCGACCCCCCGGCGGCAAAGGTCGTCACGGCGGTGTAGTAATCCGCCTCCGGGGCAGCCAGGCGCACCAAGGCCAGCTGATCGGCGGACAAGCCCACGATTGGGGAGCGCAACACCGCGGCCAAAGCAATGTCTTGACGCGGGTTGTCGATCAGCCGCAAGAGGCTCAGCATCATCATCAGTTCCGTCGTTTTAAAGTAATTCTGCGCGTCGGCGACCACGATGGGCACGCCGGCTTGGCTGAACTCGCTTTGAATCGTGATGTTTTGCGTGCGCGCGCGAGTCAACAGCGTGATGTCTCGGTAGTGAATGCGGCGGTACTTGCCAGTATCCTTGTCGACGATGACCGCCTTGGGATCGGCCACCAACGCCTGAATCCGCCGAATCACCAGTTGCGTCTCGCGTTGGGCCTTGTCGAGGCCATCTTCGCTGTCGTCTGCGGCCGACTCATCAAGCTCGGGTTGGACGTCAATCAAGACTTCGGTGGCCGCGGCGGTGGCTGTCGGGAGCTTGGTCGCACCATATTTCAACTCGGCGGACGCATCATAGGCGAGCTGGCCGACTGCCGGATCCATCAACTGGGCAAACACCAAGTTAGTAAAGGCGAGAATCGGCTCAGTGGAGCGGAAGTTTTCCGCCAGCACTAAGCGCTCGCCAGGCTCGCTCGGCTCGGCAAAGCGTGCGTATTTGGCCAAGAACAGCTGCGGATCCGCTAGGCGAAAACCGTAGATGCTTTGCTTGACGTCGCCCACCATGAACCGGTTGCCCGGCGCCGGGGCGCTAACGGCGTCCAGCAAGGCCTCTTGCAACTGGTTGATGTCTTGGTATTCGTCGACCATCACCGTGTCATACGCCGCCTTGAAGTTATCCCCCACCGGCACGCCGGTTTGCGGATCGATGGCCGTTAAAATGCGTAAGGCGTTTTGGGCGATGTCGGCGAAGCCTTGCACCTGCCGCGCCGCTTTTTCCGCCGCTAACGCCGTCATGAACTCGGTGGTCACCGCCACGAGGTCTTGCATCATTGGGGCCACGGCGGTCAGCGCGCGGGTCAAGTCGCCAGGGGTGAGGACAAACTGCGCGTCCACGTCTTGGCTCACCTGCTCCTTGATGGCGTCTCGTTGAGTTTTCCATGCCGCCACGGTTTCCTTGACGGCGTCGTCGCTGCCTTTTTTCACCCCGGGCCAGCGCGGCCAGGTAATTGTCGCCACGGCGGCCTGCGCGGCGGCGTAGGTCGGCTCGGTTAACTCGGCGGCCCCTTGCACCACCGCTTGGGTTTGCGCCAGATTCTCCGCCACCTTGGCCGTGGCCGGGTCGGCGCCTGCAGCCGCAACGCTCAGCGCCTGCAACTGCTGCGCCGCGCCGAGCAGATTCGCCTGCACCGCCGGCCAAATCTGCTGGGCGAAGTAGGTGTCGAATTGCGCCGGGTCATAAGCCGCCGGCAGGCCTGCCAACCACGCGGCCGGGTCAGGCATGGTCATGGCGAAGCGATTCAGCGCCATGACCACCGTCGTCAGCCCGTCGTCGGTGGGTTGCTTGGCAAAATTTGCCGTCAGCCGCAAGAACGCTTCGCGGTGGTCGCCGGTGTACAGTACCTCGCGCAGGTCGCCCCACACGCGATCGGCCAGCATCGCGGCTTCCGTGTTGTCTGTCAGTAGCCGAAAACCCGGGTCCATGCCGATGACATCATAATATTGCCGCACCACTTGCAGGGAAAATGCGTCCAGCGTCATGATTGGGGCGCCGACGCTAGCGGCAATTTGTTGGGCCAGGTGCCGGCGGGTGTCCCCCGGCAGCGTGTCGCGTAATTTAGTGAGCCGCTCTTTTAGTGCGCGTTGAATTCGCTCGCGCATCGAGGCTGTGGCAGCGTTCGTGAAGGTCACAATCAACATGCGCGACAAGTCCGCCCCGGCCAACACCTGCTGGACGATGCGCTCGACTAATACCGTGGTTTTCCCACTGCCGGCGCTGGCCGACACCAACACATCGTGACCGGCGTGGCTAATCGCCGCTTGTTGGTTCTGGGTAAATTGGGTCATCCGTGGCTTCCTCCTTCAAGTGTTGCATCAACGCCTCTGGGCTCATGGGCGCCACCCGGCGGTAACGGTCGAACCCGGTGGCCGGGTCGAAGGTCATGATGGTCTGGTAGTCGCTATTCGTGATCGTCGTGGCTTCTTGTTTGAATTGAATCGGCGCCAAATCGATGGTCCCGGCCAGAATTCCGCGAGCCGCGCGCACGATGCTATGGCGGTTATGGTTCAGCCACCAAGCCAATTGCTTCGGCGTGATTGCCTTGGTGGTGGCCGCAAAGTCCCCGTTTTGCTTGAGGCCAATCGGCACCATCGGCGACGTGCCGCCATGGGCCAGCGCCGCATCAAAGGCCAAGGCCAGCGCTTGCGCTTCGGCTTCCTCCGCAGGCAGCACCAACAGCCCGACCATTTTATACGCCTTAAACGCCGCGGCCGCCGCAGCAGCGGCAGGTTGGTACGGCACCGTCGGCCGGTACAGGTGAAAATACAACGCCCCTGCCGGTTGGCCTGCCGGTTCGGCATTGCCTACCGCATCGAGGTACGTCAACATTTGTAACGCCACGCCGGCATACGCCTCTTCGGGTTTGAATTGGCGCGCACTACTCTTGTAGTCCACCACCAGATAATAGGTTTGATTGGCGACGGTGGCCGTGTCGAGGCGATCGATTTTACCGCGCAAGGTAACCGATTGGTGCGGCCCCACCGGCAACACCAAGGGGGCCAGGCCGTGCTGCTGCCCAATTTGGCCAAACAACAACTCAGTGCGCCGCGGCCGAAAGGTGCTACGGCTTTGTTGCTCGCGCAGTATCGTGAAGACCTGCGTCAGCATGGCCGTCATTTGCGCCATCGTAAACTGCATCGAGTTTGAGCTAGTGAGAATCTCGTAGCCCGGTTGCGCACTTTGCGCCGTCACCAAGGCCGCGACGGCATCGGCGATTTCTGCCGGCGTCACCGCGGTCAGGTCCCGCCCCTGCTTCGCCAAATCGCGCAGGTATTGGTCCATCACGGCGTGGTATAGCGAGCCGCTATCCGCCGGGGTCAATTCAAATTCCGGCCGGACTTGCAAGCGCAACCCGTATTTTAAGAAGTACTCGAACGGATTGCGATTATAAGTCTCCAACCGCGACACCGATACCGCCAGGTGCTGACCATATAACGCCGTGGCTAACTCCGGCGCCAGCCGCCCCACCGCGTTGGTGTAATCGAGACTGGCGGCCAAGCGAATGGCCAAGGCATGCCATGCCGGGGCTTGGCGAATCGTTGCTAAGGCGTGCTGCCAATCTAGCGGCACCGCAGTGTGCGCCGCCTTGGCCGCACTGGCGACCCGGACAAAGTCAGCCAACAAACTGCGGGCTGTCCCCGCCATGTCAGCCACCGGCGTGGTCGGCGTCACGCCTTGCCAGCTTTCTAACGCGCACTCGGTGCGGGTGGCCAAGCCGGTGAGGTAAGGTGACGCCGCGTTTTTACTTTCACCGTACACCGGGTAGCTCATGGTGACGGTTTTGTCGGCACTCAGCAAGCCGACGTAGTTTAAGAAGGGATCGCCTAGCGCCACGGCGGCACCTTGCTGCGGCAGGTACTGCCCCGCAGTCAGGCTGGCCGCCAAGCGGTCGCGGTCGGCGGCGGTGAGCACGCCGGTATCGTCCGGCACCGCCGGCATGGCCGCACTAGTCGCCCCAATCAGGAACAGATGCTTAAACTTCGGCAGACGCACCAGCCCGGTTTCGGACACGACGACTTGATCCAAGGTGCTGGGAATCTGCGTGTACGTGGCCCCGGCAAACCCGGCTGCCAGCAGTTGTTGAAACTGGGCCAAATCAAACGGGTCGCTACCAAGCGTCGTTACATAATCATCCAACAGGTCCATTAACACCTGCCAGGCCTGGGCCACACCAGCCGCACCGGTAAGGTCGCCAGCCTTCGTCGCGCGTTCTTGCCAAGCTGTAAGCTGCGTCGCCACCCCGCTGGTTTGTAGCCAGTGGTACAAGGCGGCAGCCGCCTCCTGACCGGTGGTGGCCGCTTGCCAATCAGCCTGCAACGGCGGTAAGGTCGCCGCAACAAATTCCCGCACTTGATTAATCTGGGCGGTGGCGCCGTCAGCCGGCGTCACGCTGGCGTCCAGGTCATCGGGATCCACCCCGCGGCGCTGGAAATACACCCAGGCCTGCCCATCCAGCCAGCGGGAGCCGGTGAGCCCGGTGCGCAACAAATGATTGTCGGTGACGTCGACGGCCGCGCGAAACTCCGCAATCGGCATCTCCGCCGGCACCAACAACTCCGTACGCAGCAACCGCATCACGTCTTGATATTGATAGTGGTGCTGGAACACAGCAAACAAGCTGTCGATGAGATTCACCAGCGGGTGTTGCTGCATCGGCCGCTCTAAGTCGGTAAAAATCGGAATATTATACTCGGCAAACACCGGGGCAATGATGTCTTGGTACGGCGTCAGGCGCCGCGCCAGCACCAAGAAGTCCTTGTACTGCGCCCCCGCGTGCACCGCGGCTTGAATCCGCTGCGCCACGGTGCGCAACTCCGTGTAGGGATCCGCAGCCTTAGCCAAGGTCAGCCCAGTCGGGTTCGGCACAGCCGGTCGCGGCGTGCCTTGCGTGTCGGCGATGAAGAAGTCCTCCACCGCCTGGACCCCGGACGTCAATTCGCGCGCTTCAGCAAATTGATCCGGCAACACCGCCACGCCAGCTTCTTGCGCGGTTTGCACCAGGCGGTGGTAGAGTTTGGCCGCCGGTAGAAACAGCGCCGGCGGCTCCGGCACGGTGGTGGCTGGTTGGTCGAGCGTCAACGCCACAGTGACCTTGGCCGCGTGGCTCAGCATGGTTTGCACCAACTGTAATTCGCCGGCGGCCAGCTCGTTGAAGTGGTTCAAGTAGATGTAGGTGTGCGTGAGGTCACTGGTGGCCAACTTCGCGCTTAACGCCACCAATAGACTCGCCGTCGTCACATACGGCCCCACCGCTTGCTCATAGGCCCCCAGCAAAATCGCCAAGTCGGCAAACTTAGCCTGCTGGTGGTCGCTGGCAGGCATCGTTGCCACCAGCTGCGACAAGTCAGTGGCGCTGATGCGGCCGAGTTGCAGTTCCAATAGCTGCCGCGCCAGCGCCGAAATGAAGCCGGGATGCGACACCTCACCAGCATAGGCGCGCAACTCGCTTTGGTGCGCCTGCAAGAGCTTGGCCACCAGCATCGTGTTGGCCGCCGCATCAAGCCGCGGTTGCTGATACACCGGGTCGTTTTTCAGGAAAAACCACGCCAAGCGAGTGAAGGACAGCACCTGCACCGCGCTTTGCGCATACTCGCCTGCATCCGCCGCCGCATCAAGCGCCCGCAACGCCTGCAACAGCGCCACTTCGGCTTCGAACTTCACGTGATTGGGCACCAGGTAGAAGACTTGCGCCTGGGGATCGGCTTGCAAAGTGGCGTGCACCGCGGTGGCCAGCGCGGCTTGGTGATCCGCGCTGGCGGGTCCGAGAACAAATTGAAGTGACATGGCGGCCTCCGTTTTTTAACGTTTGTTCTAGTTTAGCATACCTATCATGACGCGGCGGCGCCCTTGTTGTATCATTAAAGGAGTTTCGAACCGGGTAGCACAAAGGAGAACGGATGAAAACAGGCAGCGGGCGGGCAACCGCCAAGATTATTTTAATCGGCGAGCACGCCGTGGTGTACGGGCAACCCGCCATCGCCTTGCCGGTGGCCAGTGTGCCGCTGACCGCGACGCTGACGCCAACGACAGACGGCCAGCAAGTCGTGACGAGTAGCTTCTACCAAGGAAGCCTGACGGCGGTCGGCAGCAGCCGCTTTGCCGCCATCGCCACCTTGCTGCGCCGCTTGCTGACTTTTTTCGGTGCGCCGCACGCCGGGTTTCACCTGACGATTACGAGCGCCTTGCCTGCTGAACGGGGCATGGGCAGCTCCGCGGCTACGGCAGTCGCGGTGACCCGCGCCGTGTATGATGCCTTTGACACGCCACTGGCCGCAGCGACCCTGTTGAACTGGGCCGCGCAATCCGAGCGGCTGCTCCACGGCAACCCTAGCGGCCTTGACGCGGCAACGGCGAGCGCCAAGCGGCCGCAGTGGTTCATCAAGGGCCAGCCGCCCTTGCCGCTGGCTTTGCCGACGCGCGGTAGCTTGGTCATTGCCGACACCGGCATTCCTGGCCAAACCAAAGCCGCCGTGGCGGCCGTAGCCAGTGCCCTGGCGGCCAACCCAGCGCCGACTCAAGCGCACATCGCAGCCATCGGCGCGGCGACGCGCCGCGCGGCCATCGCCTTGGCCGACTCCGACCTACCGGCGCTGGGTCGCGAATTGAACGTGGCGCAAACCCACCTCGTTGCCCTCGGGGTCAGCCACCCGCGGCTGGCGCGCCTAATTGACGCCGCCACGGCCGCCGGCGCGCTTGGCGCCAAGCTCACCGGCTCCGGCCAAGGTGGCTGCATGATTGCCCTCGCTGACTCGCCGGCAGCCGCTGAGCAAATTCGCGCCGCGGTGACCGCAGCCGGCGCCGTGGCCACTTGGCAACTGAATTTTGCAGAAAGTGAGGCGCGGTCATGACCACCGTTACCGCTCGAGCCCATACGAACATCGCCTTGATCAAATATTGGGGCAAACGCGACGCTGCGCAAATGTTACCGGCGACCAGTAGCGTGTCAATGACTCTGGCCGATTTCTATACCGATACCACCGTCACGTTTTTGGCCGACCAAGCCGCCGACACGTTTACCCTTGATGGCCACCCCCAGCCGGTGCCGGCCAAGGTCACTGCCGTGCTCACCGAGATTCGCCGGCTGGCCGGGTGGTCGCGGTCCGCGCAAGTCCGCTCCGTGAATCACGTCCCCACCGCCGCCGGCTTGGCCAGCTCGGCGTCAGCGTACGCCGCCTTGGCCTTGGCCGGTTCACGTGCCGCGGGGTTGGCCCTGTCGCCTCAAGCGTTGTCGCGCCTGGCGCGCCACGGCTCCGGCAGTGCCGCGCGGTCGATTTTCGGCGGCTTGGCGATTTGGCACCGCGGCAGCGGCGACAGCGATTCGGTGGCCGAGCCCCTGCCGATGCCCAACCTGGCCTTGCGCATGATCGTCGTCGTCGTCTCGGCGGCGGCTAAAATCATCAGCTCCACGCAAGCCATGGCCAACACCGCGGCCACGTCGCCGTTTTATCCGGCCTGGGTGGCGACTAACGAAGCGGCGGCGCAGCAAATGGTCGCGGCGCTGGCGGCCAGCGATTTTCCGCGCATCGGGCACCTCACCGAGCAAAGCAGCATGCAAATGCACGCCACCATGCTGGCTGCCGACCCAGCGTTCACCTATTTTCAACCGGCCACGTTGCGCGTCTGGCAACTGGTTCAGGAGTTACGGGCGGCCGGTGTCCCGGCGTACGCCACGATGGATGCCGGGCCAAATGTCAAGATCTTGACCCTGGCCGCCCACGTGGACGCCATCGTCGCCAAGCTCACCCCGGAATTTGGCCAGCAGTTGCGGGTCACCGGCCCGGGACCAGCCGCCACTGTATTGGAGGAGCGCCCATGACGCAATCACTAGGTTCCCACCGCAAAGATGAGCACGTCATCTTGGCCGAAAAATACTACACCGAAACGGCCACCGCCGGCTTTGCCGACGTCCGGCTAATTCACACCGCCTTGCCCGAAGTCGACCTCAGGCACGTCACCGTCACGCCGACCCTATTTGGCTGGCACTGGCCGTTTTTCATCAACGCCATGACTGGCGGCTCGCCGCAAACCGGGCGCTACAACGCCGCCTTGGGCCGCCTCGCTGCCGGTGCCGACTTGGCCATTGCCAGTGGCTCCCAGTCCGTGGCGCTGCGCGAACCCGCGTTAGCGCCAACCTTCACCGTCCTCCGGGAGAATCATCCGGCTGGCTTCATCCTCGCCAACCTCGGCGCCGGCCACCCCTGGGCCGACGCGCAGGCGGCAATTGCTATGCTCGCCGCCAACGCCTTGGAGTTGCACGTGAACAGCGTGCAAGAGCTGGTCATGCCCGAAGGCGACCGTGACCTGCGCTGGCTGGCCAACATCGGGGACATCGTGGCCCAATCTCCCGTGCCCGTCATCGTCAAGGAAATTGGCAACGGGATGAGCGCCGCCACCGTCGCGCGACTACAAAGCGTTGGCGTCAAATACATCGACGTCGGCGGCCGCGGCGGCACGAACTTCGTCACGATTGAAAACACCCGGCGGCCGGCGCGCGACTACGGGTATCTTGAAGACTTCGGTCAAACCACGGTGGAGTCGCTGCTGGAAACCCAGGGGCTCACGCGCATCGCCACTGGCGGCATCCGCAATCCCCTCGATATCTTAAAGGCCTTACGCCTCGGGGCCAGTGCCGTGGGCGTCAGCGGTCAGGTGCTACACTGGTTGATCCAAGAAGGCGAACCCGCCACCGCAGCCCACCTCGCTTCTTGGCAGGCGCAGTTGCCGCAAGTCCTTGGTGTCCTCGGCGCCAGCAATCTAGCAGAACTGACTGAGGTGCCGGTGGTGCTGAGCCCCACGTTAGAAAGCTACGTCCGCCAGCGCGGGCTGACGCTTCCGCAATAAAAAAAGCGCAACGTTGTCGTTGCGCCACTCCTCAAACGCGTAATCCCTTCGGATACGCGTTTTTAATTGTGCCATTGACTTGCTTGCCCAGCGCGAAGCCCTTCTCGTCGAGCGCCAACAGCACCCAAGCCTTTAAGGCCGTCGCCCGCTGCAGGGTTTCCCCATGGCGGTAGCTGGCATATTCGGCGGGCGTTACCGCCACCACGTGCCGAAACGAAGCCGCCGGATAAGCCGTGGCGAGACTATGACTGCCTTCGAAGCGATTCTTCTTTAACGTGCCGAGGTGCAACCCGCCACGAATCACGCGGATGTGGTCCCACGCAGGCGTCCCCACCGGCAAGACGAATACCTGATCGCGCACGGCGTACATCGTTCCGGCCGGCAGCGGCACCTGTAACGTGTCCTGCCACCAAGCCGTGACCAGCGCCGCCTCTGCGCGCCCCACTACCCGCGGCTGGGCTAGCTTGACGCGTGGTGCGTCACCGGCGGCTTTTTGAAACTTTGCGACAAAATGACCTTCGCCGGCCACCAAGTGCGGCCAAAGCCGGGCGGTCAACGCCAAGTCGGCTGCCCCCGCAGCAAACTCCGGGCGGCCCGGGGCGATGCCGGCGACGCGGTCGATGGGCTGCAAAGTCAAGCCGAGGTTAGCCGTTGCCCACGCCGCGATTTGCTCGTCTTCTTCAGGCGCAAAGGTGCAGGTCGAATACACCAGCGTGCCGCCGGGCCGCAACATTTTTACGGCCTCGGTGAGAATCTCGCGCTGGCGGCGGGCACATTCCGCTGGATACGCCGGCGTCCAGTATTGCATGGCTGCCGGGTCCTTGCGAAACATCCCCTCCCCGGAGCACGGGGCGTCGACGAGAATCCGGTCGAATACGCCGGGCCACTGCGCTGCCAGCGTGGCCGGATCGCTATTGGTCACCACCACGTTGCGCAAACCGAAGCGCTCGACGTTGCTGGCCAAAATCTTGGCCCGCCCAGGGTTGATTTCATTGGCCACCAACACCCCGGTGTCACCCAGGTAGCTGGCCAGCTGCGTCGTTTTGCCACCAGGCGCGGCGCATAAATCTAAGACCCGCTCCCCGGGCTTCGGTGCAGCCACCGTGCCGACAAACTGCGCGCTGGGCTCTTGACCATACACCAGCCCCGCGACATGATCGATGCCGTTGCCTGCGACCTTGCCGTAGTAGCCCCACGGACTCCATGGCACCGGGGCCGCGTTCACCGTGGGGGCCGGTTGCCGCAACGGGTTGATGCGAAACCCGCTATACGCTGGAGCATCGAAGCTCGCCAAAAACGCCGGCGCCTGCGTGCCGAGTAAACGGGTGTATTTTTCGCTAAACCCTGCTGGTAACATCTCAACCCCCATGTTCTTGTTCGCGTCGCACCTGCATCTGAGTCAGCCCTAACCGCAGCCCTAAGGCGAATAACGCCCAGCCGCCGATCACGCACAGCCACAGATGAATCGGTTCGCTAAAATAAAACCACCACATCGACGCCGCCAAGCCCAAGGCGCTGGTTCCCGCGACGTGCATCACGCCGCGCAACCACAACCCGTTCAGGTAGTGTTGCCGTAGCGGCGCCAGCAAGGTGGTTGGCGTTTGCCATAACGCCACCAGCATGGCCAAGGCGGTGATCACCACCAGCCCCGCCAGCAACCCAACGCTACGCAGCAACGTCTTGCCATTGTCCGCCCACCAAGAATTGCCGGCGGTGGTTTGATAATGATACGCGCTGACCTTGGTCGCGTGAAAAATCCGCGTTAACTTGGCCTTAGCCGCTTGGGCCCCGCCCCCATCGACTAAAATTTTAACGTCGTTCAGCCGAGGGGCGCTCGGCCCGGCGGCGCTGGCGTTGGTAAAGGTCACCCGGTTTAACGGACTCGCCTTGCGCGTGGCGACGACGCCAATCACCGGCAAATAGCGGCCAGACTCAAGCGCATAGCGTTGGCCGCTGCCCGTGTACAAGTCCCCAGTTAACGCCGAGCCCACCACCAACACCGGCAAATCGGTTTGCATGTCGGCGTCAGTGAACCACTGGCCCGAACTCAGCGGCAACGTATTGGGGTCATCCTTGCTGTAAACGAAAATCGTGTCCCCAGCTTGAAACTGAACAGTGAGGTGGTCGACCTCAGCCGCCTTGAGCTGTTGCGCCGTGTCCGCCAGCGTCTGCGTCGACTTGGTGGCATAACGCTGGGCGTCTTCGGTCACCCCAAAATGATCCAACCGGTCCGCATACGCCGATTGGTCGTGCAACGACCACGTCCACCCGGCCAACAACACCAAGCCAAGCCATAACAAGTCGATGAGCAAGAAGCGTTTCACGGCGTCATCCTTTCAGTGCAACAAGTACACACGTTCATTAATCGCATCAAAGCGCGGGAGCGCCTGATTCATGGCCAATAGGCGCCGATCCGGCACGAAGCGCGCCAACTGCCAGAACAGTCGGCTGTTGGTCGCCCCGAAGCGCTCGCCAATCACAAACAACTGCAACTGGGGAAACGCGGCGCGCATCACCTGCAGAAAATGCGCGTCATTTGGCTCGTGGTCAGGACTCCAGGCCATCACCACCGCATCTACCTGGACGCCATAGCGCCACAGCGCCGCCGTCGCGCCGGCGCGCGTCACCGGCACCAGCGGCGTGCGGCCGGTCACATTTTCGCCGACCCAGCTTTGCGGATCCGTGGTGATGACAGCATTACCCGCGGCGTGCAAGGCGGCGCTTAGATAGCCGTTACCCGCCGCCACTTCCAAGTAGCGCTGGGGGCCAAATGCCGCCGTCCAGCGCTTCGCCAAGGCCTGCGACACAAAGCTCCACATGCCGTAGTGATAGGCGATGTACTGCCGAAAATTGCGCAGTAAGGCATCAAGGCGCCGCAAGCTGGCATCCGTGGCCCCGGCGAGGCGGCCAGCGAGATAATCAGCCGGCGTGATTCCCAGACGCGGCAAGGGCTGCGCCGGCAGCTCACGCCGCGCCAACGCCGCCTGCCACGCCGTCATGGCCGCCACTTGCGCTTGCAAGCTGGGCACTGGCGGCACGGCGGCCGTTAACTTCTCCCAATAAGCCATGCGCCCTCCATAAAAAAGGCCCGTTTCCGGACCTGCAACTAATGAATGCCCAGTGCCATCTTGGCGTAGCGACTGAGCCGATCGGGGCTCCACGCCGGGTACCACACCAGGTGAATCTCGACAGAATTGATGCCGTCAATGGCCTCGAGGACCTGATGAATATCATGATCCAACATGTCGGTCAACGGACAGCCCATGGTCGTCAACGTCATTTCGACGGTACAGTGACCGGCTTCATCCAGGTCCACGCCGTAGATGAGACCGAGATTAATCAAGTCGATGCCTAACTCGGGATCGATGACTTGCTCTAACGCGGACAGAATCTGTTCCTTCATCCGGTCAAAGTAGGCTGTATCCGTGGTTTCTTGCGCCATGGTGCCACCTCCTGTTATTCGTCGGCCTTTAACACACCGCCGACAGCGTAGTGTTCCTTTTTCATTTCGTTGAGCACGATGTGAATGTGTTCTTTCGGGGCGCCGGTGTTCTTGGCAATGGCGGCCGTGACGTCTTGCACCATGGCGCGGAGTTGCTCGGGCGTGCGCCCTTCAATGAGATCGATATGAACCAGTGGCATCTGCTTGCTCCTTTGCTAGTTGTTGGGTTCATTATAGCGAAAATGACGCCGCATTGGTAGCCCGCCACTGACTTACGGATAGTAACGCAACGTCAGGTCCTCCGGGCGCGACACCGGCGTCGCCCCGGCCGCAATCAGCGCGTTGGTGCCTTGGCCCAGCGGCGCATCGAGGCGATTCGGCACGGCAAATACGTCGCGGTTAGCCGTCAGCGCAAAATTGGCCGTGATTAAACTGCCTGAATGCGCAGCGGCTTCGGTGACCAACACGCCATGGGCCAGACTGGCAATCAGCCGGTTGCGGGCCACGAAGCGATACGGGCGCGGCGGCGTGCCCAATGGATATTCACTGATGACGAGACCGGCTGCGGCAATCCGGGCCTGCAACTCACGGTTGGTCGCCGGGTACACGACGTCTAAGCCATTGGCAATCACCGCAATCGTCGGCCAGCCATGCGCCAGCGCCCAGTCATGGGCAAACGTGTCCGCACCATTGGCCAGCCCGCTGATGATGCTCCAATCGGCATGCGCGGGCGTGAGCTGATTCAACGCCTGGTGGGTATAGCGACTCGCCCGCCGCGCGCCGACGACGCCGAGCGTGGGCCGCGCCAACGCGGCCCAGTCGCCGAGGTAAAATAAGACCAGCGGCGGCTTCAGCCCTTCGGCTAGCCGGGGCGGATATTCCGCGTCCACCCGGGTGACGTAACGCGTGGCTGCCGCGAGCCGAGCGGCCTGTTTGGCGAGTTGCCCATCCTGCGCGACGGCACGTTGGGCCGGGGTCAGGTCGGCGGTCAACTCGGCCGTCCCGGCTTGCGTCAATAACGTGCTCACCCCGGCGGTCACCACCGCCGGGTCCTGCGTCCAACTGGCCAGATACCACCGCAATAAAAATTCGCGCACCAACATCGCGCCACCTCCTGAACCAAAAAAAAACCGCGCCTTCACGATGTAAGTACGCGGTTAGTTCATAATTGCCCGTGGGCGAGGCCGGCGGCTTTCACCGGACTAAAGCTCAGGCGGTGAATCGGGCTGATGCCCAACGCGGCGAGGCCGGCCAAGTGACGCTTGGTGCCATACCCCATGTTGTCGGCGAAGTCATAACCAGGATAGCGCTGATCATACATCTGCATCAGGCGGTCTCGGGTGACCTTGGCAACGATGCTGGCCGCGGCAATCGAGATGCTGTTGGCGTCACCTTTGATCAACTTCCGCTGGGGAATCGCCACGGGAATGTGCATGGCATCCACCAGCAGAAAATCAGCTGGCACGCGCAGCGCGGTGACGGCCTGCGCCATGGCCAACTCGGTGGCGTGATAAATATTTTCCCGATCGATCATGTGGTTGTCCGCCACGCCCAGAGCCACGGCCAGCGCTTGGCTAATAATCTGCGGATACAACGCCGCGCGTTGATGCGCGGACAGCTGCTTACTGTCGTTCACCGGCAGGGCAAAGTCCGTGGGCAAAATCACCGCGCAGGTCACCACCGGTCCCGCCAACGGCCCGCGCCCCACCTCGTCAATGCCGGCGACGTGCGGGTAGCGCGCCCACAACTCGCGCTCATAGCGACTGCGGTAGCGCAACGCCACGGCGGCTTCGCGCACCACATCCGCTTGGTGGTGCAGGTGATCCAGCAACGCTTGAGCGCCAACGCGGGAATCCGCCGCCAATTCCGCGAGCAGGTCCGGGTCATCCGGTGTGGCCGCTGCGCGCCGCCGCAGCTCAGCGAGCGTCGTCATCGTCGGCCTCGAAGTCCGCCGGAACCTCAAGCGTATAGCGCCCGAGTTTACCCTGCCGCGCATCGAAAATAATGCGCTCGGCCATGCGATTATAATCGGCGCCGAAGCCATTTTTTTGGCTCAGGTGCACCATCAAGTCGCTATCGCTTAACGCCATGTCTGTGGCATTCAAGCCATACGCCACCCGGAATTGCTCCGGGTAGAGCCGACGGAACGTGGCCAGGCCGAACATCCCCACGGTATCTTCTTGAAACACGGCATCGGCAATGGCCCCAGTGAGCGCGAGTTTCTGGCCGATCAGCTCGTCTTCAAACTTCGGCCACAGGATGCCTGGCGTGTCCAACACCTGAAACGTGTCGTCAACGGCCAGCCACTGCTGGTTCTTGGTCACCCCGGGGCGGTTGCCGGTGACCGCAATGTTCTTGTGCACCAGGCGGTTGAGCACCGTTGACTTGCCGACGTTGGGGATGCCGATACAAATGGCGCGAATCGCCGGATTGCGAATGCCGCGGGCCTTTTGCTTGGCAATCTTGGCCGCCATCAGCTGCTTGGCCAAGGCCGGCAGCTGATTTAGCCGCTTGGCGTGTTGGGCATCGATGGCAATCGCCTCGTCGCCACCCGCGCGAAAATGGTCCAGCCACAGCTTCGTCTTTGCCGGGTCGGCCAAGTCTTGCTTATTCAACACCATGATCCGCGGCTTTTGCCCGACGATTTGGTTCATCATCGGGTTGCGGCTAGATTCCGGGACGCGGGCGTCGACGATTTCTAACACGACGTCGACTTGCTTCAGGCGCGCTTGGACCTCCTTGCGCGCTTTGGCCATGTGACCGGGGAACCACTGAATTTGTGCCATTGGGTTAAACTCCTTTGCTGATGCGGCGAATGAATGGACTGAGTGGCGAGTTGGCTCGGGTTCACGACACCGGTCCTGGATCAGGGCCCCACTATTGCTTCGGCGGCAGCTTGGCCTGCCAGCTGGGCAGTTGGTCCAAGAACTTCTTGGCTTTCGGCGTGACGCCAACCAAGTCGAGGTAGATACGATCCAACACGCGCCGCAGCTCCGTTTTCGTCGCGTCGCCCACGGTGATCGAATGCACCGCCCCTAACCGAATCGTCGAAAATTGCCGCAGTAAATACATGGCCTTAGGCGCCACGTGGAACCGGTATGGATCTAGCCGCCAGTGATCGCGACACAAGACGCCACCATATTGCTCGGAAAAATCCAGCGGCAAATCGCTGCGCCCGCACACGACGCACCCCTGCCAATTCGGTGCGACCCCGAAGGCCTCTAGCAGCTGGACCTCGGTGATGTTGGTGACCACCGCCGCATCGATGCCGCCATCGATCAGCCGCAGCGAGTCCACCGCCTGCCCGTACCAGCGAGCGATCGGTTCGCCATCGGGGAAGGCCTGGTCGATTAACGCCAAAATATACGTGGCGTGCGCGTTCAACGTGATGTCATTGGCAATGGATTGAAACTGTTCGGCGTGCTTAATGGCGGTCAGGTAGGACAAGCCGGGATCATTCACCGTGCCAACGTATTCGCCCAGCGTAAACGGCAGAATACCG
This sequence comes from Lacticaseibacillus nasuensis JCM 17158, assembly GCF_001434705.1. Classification (GTDB taxonomy): domain Bacteria; phylum Bacillota; class Bacilli; order Lactobacillales; family Lactobacillaceae; genus Lacticaseibacillus; species Lacticaseibacillus nasuensis. The sequence continues at coordinate 105,730 of NZ_AZDJ01000013.1, read as the reverse complement.
GCGGTCAGGCGAAACCCCGGCTTGCGCGCGCGGTGCAACAAAAACATCTTCTTGCCGAAGCGGTCGGTTAACAGCTTCACGAGCATGTCCGACTCGCGATAATTATGGCGGGCCAACACGATTCCGCCGAAGTCTCCGACCGCCTTACTCATTGCCGCAAATCCTTTTTGTTATAGCCCAGGCTGCGCAAATACTGGTTGTTGTCGCGCCAGTTTTTCTGCACGCGGACCCACAGCTTCAAGTTGACCCGGTCGCCCAGCAAGCTTTCGATTTCACGCCGGGCATTGATGCCGATTTGCTTCAGCATCGCGCCGCCCTTGCCGATGATGATGCCCTTTTGCCCCGGGCGCTCGACGATGATATACGCTTCGATGATCAGCTTGCCGGCCTCGGTGCGGTCCTTCATGCGCTCGACTTCAACCGCCACGGAATGCGGAATCTCGTCGTGCGTTAGGTGTAAAATCTGTTCGCGAATCAACTCGCCAACGACGAAATACTCGGGATGGTCGGTGAGCTGGTCGGCTGGATAATACTGCGGGCCAGCCGGCAGCGCGGCAGTCAACGTCGTCAGCAATTCCTCAACGTTGTTGCCTTGCGTGGCCGAAATCGGAAACACCTCGGCAAACTGGCGGGCGGTTTGGTACTGCGTGATGCGCGGCAATAAGTCATCGGGGTGGACCAGGTCGATTTTATTGATGACCAAATACACCGGCTTCGTGACGTGCTGGAGCTGATTCAAGATGTACTGATCACCAGGCCCCATTGCCTCATCGGCGGCCACCATGAATAAGACGGCATCGACTTGATTTAAGGTCGACAGCGCCGCGGCGTCCATGTAGTCATCCAGCGCATTTTTCGGCTTATGAATCCCCGGTGTGTCGACGAAGACGATTTGCGCGTCTGGCGTCGTGTAGATGCCGTTGATCCGGTTGCGCGTGGTTTGCGCCTTCGGTGACATGATGGCCACCTTTTCGCCGAGGATCCGGTTCATAAACGTCGACTTCCCGACGTTGGGGCGGCCGATGATGGCCACAAAACCCGATTGATGTTCGCTCAAGACAAGTCTCCTTTTGTGAATGCCCCTGGTAATAACGCCGCCACGGAGGTCCGCTGCGTCTGCCCCTGCAGATTGGTCAAAATCACCGGGGACTCTGGGGCCATGAATTCCGCCAGCACCTGGCGACAGGCGCCACAAGGGGCGGTGGGCCCGGCGGTATCGGCAATCACCGCCAAGCCAGTAAATTGTTTGGCCCCTTGCGCAATGGCGCTAAAAATCGCGTTGCGTTCAGCGCATAAGGTGAGCCCGTAGCTGGCGTTTTCGACGTTGCAGCCGGTGATGATGCCAATCTCCGTCGCCACCGCCGCGCCGACGGCAAAGTGCGAATACGGCACGTAGGCGCGCTGTCGCACCGCTGTGGCCGCTTGAATCAAAGCCGCTTCATCCATCGCCCACCTACCGTTTCAAGCCAAAGTCGGCCAGGATTCGTTTTTGCAGCGGAATCATGACGGCTTCGTCTTCGGGCTTGATGTGGTCGTAGCCGTTCAGGTGTAAGAAGCCGTGAACGACGGTGTAGCCCAGCTCGCGCTCGAAGCTATGCCCATAGTCCTTGGCCTGCTCGCGGACCTTGCCCGGCGCGATGAATAAATCGCCAATGTCACGCGGCACGGCGGTGAAGCCGTGGAGCTCCTCGTGTTCGTCCTCAATGGCAAAACTAATGACGTCGGTGACGCGGTCGGTGGCTCGATACTCGCGGTTGATCCGGCGAATCTCGGCATCTTCAACGATGGTGATCGCCATTTCGGTGTCGGCGCGCAAATGCAATGCCTGCCCGCAAAATGCCACCAAGTCTTTCACCAACTTGACGTGCGCCGCCGTCAATAAATGATCGTCATCAAAAAATTCCAGATCCATTTGTTCTCCTTTATTGGGCCGTGGTGTCGTAAGCGGCAATAATCTTGGCCACCACTGGATGCCGAACGACATCCGCCGCGGAAAAATGCGTGAAGGCGATTTGCGGAATGTCGGTCAACAACTGCGTCGCTTGAATCAGGCCAGACTTGGCGTGATTCGGCAAATCGATTTGGGTAATGTCGCCGTTAACAATCATCTTCGAGCCAAAACCCAGCCGCGTCAGAAACATCTTCATCTGCGCCTGCGTCGTGTTTTGCGCCTCGTCGAGAATGGCAAAGGCATTATCCAACGTCCGCCCGCGCATGTAGGCCAGCGGCGCAATTTCGATGACGCCGCGATCCATCAGCCGCGTGGTGTGCTCGCTACCGAGAATCGCGTATAAGGCATCGTACACCGGCCGCAAATATGGATCGACTTTTTCCTTCAAGTCCCCCGGTAAAAAGCCCAGACTTTCGCCGGCTTCAACCGCTGGCCGGGTCAAGATCAGCTTGTCGACTTCGCCGGCCTTCAACGCGGCCACCGCCATGACGACGGCCAGGAAGGTTTTCCCCGTGCCGGCCGGGCCGATGCCAAAGGTGATGTCGTGGTGGCGAATCGCGTTAATGTATTGGCGTTGCCCAAAATTCTTGATGCGCACCGGTTGGCCCTTGGCGTCTTTGATTAGCGATTCGGTATACAAATCGCTGAAATATTCGAGGGTGCCGCGAGTCGCCATATTGAGTCCGCTGGTGATGTCTTGCGCACCGAGGGCAATGCCTTGTTGATGCAAGCCGTGTAGCTGCACCAGCAGTTGATAGGCCTGGCTGACAGCCGCACTAGGTCCTGCCAAGCGCAATTCCTGACCGAACGGGGCAATCGTGATTCCCAGTCGGGTTTCGATGAGTTTGAAAAATTCGTCGTTGACGCCGGCTAAGGCAATCGCCTCTTCCGGGGTGCTCAGCGTGAATGTTTTATCGCTGGTTGTTTCTGCCAAACAATGGCCTCCGTTCTGTGGGCGCCAGGCGCCGAAATTACTACCAGTTTACCATAATCTCGCAAGAAAAAAGCAGCGACCAGAGTCGCTGCTTTAGCCTAGCTGCGCCTTGACGATGCGGTTGACCAGCGCCCCGTCAGCTTGACCTTTAACTTGCGGCATCAAGGTCTTCATGACCTTACCGAAGTCCGCCTTGCCGGTGGCGCCGGTTTCGGCAATCACCTTGGTCACCAAGGCGGTGACCGCGGCTTCGTCGAGTTGGGCTGGCAGGTACTGCTCAACAATGGCAATTTCTTGCTTGACGCCGGCCACGAGATCCTCGCGCCCACCATTTTCAAATTCGGTCAGGCTTTCCTTGCGCTGTTTGAGTTCAGTGGCCAACACGGCCTTTTCCTCATCAGCCGACAAGTCGTGTCCCGCTTTGATCTGCGCATTTTGCAGCGCAGCCTTCAGCATCCGCACGACGCTTAGCGTGACCTTATCATGGGCCTTCATGGCCGTTTTCATTTGTTCGTTTAGTTCGGTGGTTAATGACATGGTTCCCTCCTTCATCGCCCGCAGTCGCGCGCGAATAAAAAACGCGAACCCACTGGGCTCGCGTCGAAGCTTTAGAACTTCTTCTTCTTGCCTCGCTTGCGCGCAGCTTCAGACTTGAGCTTACGCTTAACGCTCGGCTTTTCGTAGAATTCACGCTTGCGGTATTCGGCTAACGTACCCGACTTCGATACGGAGCGCTTGAAGCGCCGAAGAGCATCATCGAGAGATTCGTTTTTCTTAACGACCGTCTTTGCCATATGATATCCCTCCCTCCGACACTGTGTAACCACCAGCGCACGTCCGCTAACAGTTCTAGAATATTATAGCGAAGCATTGCAACAGCGTCAATACGGCATTTATAATTTTTGTCATTTTTTGCGCTTTTCTGCCGTGGTATGATGGCGGTAACAATCCGAAAGGCGGTATCCGAATGCAGACGCTTAATCTCTACATCATCTCAGACTCCATCGGCGAAACCGGCCTCAAGCTGGCACAGGCCGTAGCGGCGCAGTACCCCGACGCCACCGCGCATTATTTGCGCTCCCCCTTTGTGCACACTGAAGACAAGCTGATGAGCATCATCGATCAGGCCAAGCAAGACCATGGCATCGTCATCAGCACCTTGGTCACGCCCGGCCTGGGTAAACTAGCCAGCAGTTACGCTAAGGAAGCCGGGATCCCGTTAATCGACGTTTTGTCGCCAATCCTGGCTGCCGCCACCGCCGCCACCGGGGTGACGCCCAGCGGCATCGCCGGCGCTAACCACGATTTGAACGAAAAATATTTTGATCGCATCTCTGCCATGGAGTTTGCCGTATTGTACGACGACGGCAAAGACCCCAAAGGCTTCCTCGAAGCCGACATCGTGTTGCTCGGCGTGTCGCGCACCAGCAAGACCCCGTTGTCGCTGTTTCTTGCCAACCGCAACCTGAAAGTGGCCAACCTGCCCTTGGTTCCGAACGCGCACATTCCAGACGAAATCTACCAAATCGATCCGCAGAAAATTATCGGTCTCACCACCGACGCCTCGGTCCTGATGGCATTTCGCCGCCAGCGCATGATTGCCTATGGACTGAATCCAGACACCGCCTATTCCGCCCGTGACTCCGTGAACGCCGAGCTAAAATACGCCACCGACCTCTACGCGAAGTTGGGCTGTTACGTGATCAACACCGCCAAGCGCTCCATTGAAGAAACCGCGATGCTCATTCTCGAGCACCTCGGCATGGATACCCAATAACCCACGACAAAAAGCCCGACTGGCGCACCAGTCGGGCCCACACCAATGACCCGCCCCGGCATGCCGGCGCGGGTCATTTGGTTGCTTCAACCTTGCAGGCAATCAGGTCATGACGCTGATTGTCCCAGTGCGATTCCGGAATCGCGCTGCGGCCCTACGCAGACGTCTCTGCGCAGGTCATCACCACTTTGCCCGGCCAGGCAAGCTCAAAGTAGCGATGCGGCTGAAGCAGTTGGGCGAATAATGCTGACGGCCCGAGTCTGTGTGATATCACCGGCCGGCGAAACTCACACGTGTCGTGACGCAATGACCGACGGATCCGCTAGGCACGGCAAGCCCTGAGCGAATGGTGAGGAGAAACGCAATGTTCTCACTCATGTCCGCGTGGCGAGATGCGCAGTTGGTCCAAAATGGCCATTGCGTCACGGGCCTGTTCATCTCGAGCTGCGCGGGCTGCGCCGATAATGCGCGGTCAGGAGATTCACAGGCAGGGGCGAATGATGCTGGCGGCCCGCAGCCTGAACCAAGATTACTGGCGGTTCCCACCTGAGCAATATTGCTGGCGCTCTTACCTGGACGACATGGTGCTGACGGTCCGAGTCTGTGTGAGTCAATTGCCGGCCGGTGATGATCCCTACACCTATAAATGTCATTGAGATCGCCAAATGTTAAGGTCGCTTGGTTAACTATTTTTAAAAGCCTATTCTAGCGCGGGTTTGCGCCGCTGATTTTGATGAGAGTTTTCTCATTTTTTCGGTAATCGGGCTCGCGGAACAAAAAAACCGCCAGGCATTTCTGCCTGACGGTCGTGGTGCAGATCCGTCTGTGAGATTAAAGCGCGTTAGTAGCACCCTTGTAAACAATCCCGCGACGAGAATCAACGGTGATGATTTGGCCATCGGTGATGGCAGTTGTCGCGTCGGTCGCGCCAACAACGACTGGAATGCCCATCGCAATGCCGACAACCGCAGCATGACTCGTCAAGCCGCCGTTTTCAACAACTAAGGCAGAAGCCTTTTCGATGGCTGGCAGGTAGTCCTTGTCGGTGGTCTTCACAACCAGGACGTCACCCTTTTGCATCTTGGCCGCTGCTTCCGCAGCGTCAGAAGCGATGACCGCCTTGCCGACAGTGGATTCGTCGCCGACGCCAGAGCCTTCAACCAGCTTGGAGCCGATCAACTGAGCCTTCATGACGTTGGTCGTCCCGGTTTCGCCAACCGGCACACCGGCAACGATGAGGATCAAGTCGCCTTCTTCAGCGAACCCGAGCTCTTGGGCCTTCTTGGTGGCCAATTCGAACATGTCGTCCGTGTTAGCCGGCTTCTCAGCAACGATTGGGAACACGCCGCGAGAAATCGTCAAGCTACGCTGGGTCTTCTCGTCAAACGTTACGGCAAGAATATCAGCGTTTGGCCGATACTTGCTGATCATGCGAGCAGTAAAGCCAGATTCAGTGGCAGCCACGATGGTCTTGACGTGCATCTTTTCAGCAGTCAAAGCAACCGCACGGCCGAGGGATTCGGTGATGGTTTCCTTACCGAAGTCCTTCAGCTTCCAGTCTTCGCCTTGGTTCATGTGCTGCTCAGTGTATTCATCGATGCGCGCCATGGCCGCAACGGATTCAACTGGGTAGTCACCATTGGCGGATTCGCCGGACAGCATCGTCGCGTCGGTGCCATCGTAAACGGCGTTGGCCACGTCAGAAACTTCGGCACGCGTTGGGCGTGGGTTTTCCTGCATGGAATCCAACATCTGCGTCGCGGTGATGACCGGCTTACCAGCGGCATTGGCCTTTTGAATCATGGTCTTTTGCACGAGTGGTACTTCTTCGAATGGAATTTCGACACCCATGTCACCACGAGGAACCATCAAACCATCGGAGACCTTCAAGACGGCATCGAAGTTGTCGATCCCTTCTTGCGATTCGATCTTCGGGAAGATCTGCACGTTCAGCGCGTCTTTTTCTTCAAGCAATTCGCGGATGTCGAGAATATCCTGCGGCTTGCGAACGAAGGAAGCGGCGATGAAGTTGATGCCGTGGTCCAAGCCGAAGCGAATGTCATCGGCATCCTTTTCGGTGATCCCTGGCAGGTTGATGCCGACGCCAGGCGCGTTAACACCCTTCTTACCGCCAAGCACACCATTGTTTTGAACAGTGGTCACCAATTCGCGGTTGGCTTCGTCTTTTTCGGTGATGAGCATGTCGAGTAAGCCATCATCGAACAGCACGTGGCCGCCCACGTGGGTGTCATCGTACAGGCCTGGATACGTAACGGCAATCTTCTCCTTCGTGCCGGCCAATGAGTCGTCCATGGAAATGCGAACAACATCGCCAGTGTGGAATTCGATCTTGCCATTCGGCGTATCCTGAACCGTGGTGCGAATTTCGGCACCCTTAGTATCCAGCATAATCCCAACGGTCTTGCCGGTGATCTTCTCAGCTTCGTGAACCATGTTCAACCGGCTCAGATGTTCCTCGTGATCACCGTGTGAGAAGTTAAACCGGAAAACGTTAGCCCCCGCTTCAATTAACTTAACAATGATATCGGTCGTGTTGGAAGCAGGACCGAGCGTGCTAACGATCTTGGTTTTTTTCATAAATGGAATCGCTCCTTTAAGCAAATTTTGTCAAAGTGACGTGTATGTCAGTTTTAACCAGCAATTAGAAAGACAGATCCTGTGCGAGATCGTACAGGGATAATTCGGCTTGGTGCTTGGCATCGAATAAATCGAGCATCGGGTGACTCACCAGTTTGTTGTTCTGGATCCCAACAGCCAAGCCGCCCTTGCCTTGCAGCAACAGCTCTACCGCGTAGGCGCCCATTTGTGACGCCATGACCCGGTCGCGGGCGGTTGGTGAACCGCCACGCACCACATGACCGAGCACGGTTGCCCGCAACTGGAAGTCGCCGTATGCACTGAGTTCCTTAGCAAACTCATCGGCGTGCATGACCCCTTCGGCCAACACGATGATGGCATGCTTTTGGCCCAGTTCACGGGACCGGCGCAGGCGATCGGCAATGGCCTTCACGTTGAATTCGTGTTCAGGAATAATAATATCCTGAGCACCACCGGCTACACCAGCCCACAAGGCGATGTCACCGGCACCACGGCCCATGACCTCAACCACGAAGGTCCGCTCATGGCTGGCCGCAGTGTCGCGCAAGCGGTCGATGGCTTCAACCACCGTGTTCACCGACGTGTCAAAGCCAATCGTAAAGTCGGTGTACGGGATGTCGTTGTCGATGGTCCCGGGCAGGCCGATAGCGTTGTAGCCATGTTCGGTCAAGCGCAAGGCCCCATGATAGGACCCGTCACCACCGATGACGACCAAGGCCTCGATGCCAAACTTGTTCAGTTGCTCAATGCCGCGCAACTGACCTTCTTCTTTGGCGAATTCTGGATAACGTGCGGAGTACAACATGGTGCCCCCACGTTGAATCTTGTCCCCAACGGTGTGGAGGTCCATCTTGAAGATGTCCCCGGCCACTAACCCGGCAAAGCCGTAGTTAATGCCGTAGACCTCAAGGCCTTCATGTAGCGCCTTGCGCGCCACGGCGCGAATTGCGGCGTTCATGCCTGGGGCATCCCCGCCACTGGTCAAAATCCCAATGCGTTTCATCATTTCACCTCATGCGTAGTATTGTGGCGACGGCTTCTTCACCACTCTCGGTGGACCCGGCGTCCCGAATCCAAGCCAAAGTTAAGCATATCACTTTTCAGAAAAAATGTCGCCAGTGGGCCGAATAATTTACGAATTTTGCTTGGCGCCGGCCCGCGGGCGATACGCCACGTTTGCCGCCCCGATTAACGCGGTCAGTTGCGCCGTCAAGGCAGGACTTTGGGTCACCCAATATTGTCTCGCCAACAAGACACTTTCATGGTTAACCGCATTGACCGTAATCACCGGAATGTCCCCGCGATTTGCCGCAAGCGTTTTCAGCAAGGCGGCGCTATCGGTGAAGGCTGCCGGCAACTGCAAAAAAAGCTGCCCCGCCGGCAACGCGGCCAGCGCCGCCTCGCCCGTCGTCACCTTGGTGGCAATGAGTTGGAGGCCGTTCTTGGCCTCGGTGCGGCCGGTGACGACAATCACGGTGTTGTCCGCCAATGCCTTGACCTGCGGATATTGCTGCGGAAACACCGTTACCGACAAACTGCCGGTGGCGTCTTGACCGTCGATGAAGCCCATTTCCTGCCCTTTTTTGGTGCGGATGCGCTTGATGCGGCGAATGACGAGCACGACGGTGGTGGTTTGCGGTACGACTAAATCCGCCACGGCAGTCACCGGTTGGTAGGGCCGCAACGCGGCGACATAGCGATCCACCGGGTGGCCGGACAGGTAGACGCCAAGCACGGCTGCTTCGCGATCCAGGCGCTCGGTGGCCCCGTAATCCGGAATGGCCACGGGCTTAGGTTGCAAAACGCTGAACAATTCGACGTCGTTACCCGCCAGCCGAACCGACTCAATCAATTCGTCGAGGCCGGCGGTGGTAGCCGCCCGGTTTTGGCTGAAGCTGTCGAAGGCGCCGGCGTCGATCAATGGCAAAAAGTGATCGGGCTTCAGCCACTTAACGTCGAGGCGCTGTAAGACATCTCGCAAGGATTTGAAGGGGCCGGCTTGGCGCGCCGTCAACACGGCTTCGACAAAATCGCGGCGCATCCCCTTCACCGACATGAAGCCGAAGCGAATCGCGCCGTGGCTCAACGTGAAGGTCCAGGCGCTGGCGTTGATATCCGGACCTAATACGGTGAGTTTGCGGTGCCTGGCTTCTTGCAGGTACACGCGCAACTTGGCCGTATTGTTCAGACTGGCGTTCATCAACGCAGTGAAAAACGCAGCCGGGTAATGCTCCTTCAGGTACGCCAGCCAAAACGCCACCATGCTGTAAGCCACGGCATGCGAGCGGTTGAAGCCGTAATTGGCAAACCGGTCGATGTAGGCATACACCGTTTCTGCGGTATCCGCCGAGTAGCCCTTGGCCTTGGCGCCGGCGATAAACTTCTCGCGTTCGGCGGCCAACACCGCGGCTTTTTTCTTACTCATGGCGCGCCGCAACAAGTCGGCTTCGCCGAGACTAAACCCACCCATGGCACTGGCCACCTGCATGACCTGCTCTTGATACACCAAGACGCCATAGGTTGGCTTCAGGATCGGCTCCAAAGCGGGGGCCGGATAAGTAATCGGCTCGCGCCCATTTTTCCGGGCGATAAAGGTATCGATGTTTTCCATCGGGCCCGGGCGGTACAGCGCGTTCACCGCCACGACGTCTTCAAATGTGGTCGGCTGTAACTGTCGCAACACGCGGCGAATCCCGTTGCTTTCAAACTGGAACACGCCATTGGTGTCGCCGCGCGCGAATAGCTTCAGCGTGGCGGCATCATCCAGCGGAATCTGCTTGGGGTCGAACGGTTTGCCGGTGATACGCGTAACGGCCTCACAGGCGCTGGCGAGGATGCTCAAGTTGCGCAGGCCCAGGAAGTCCATTTTTAACAAGCCGAGGGCCTCGATGTCGCCCATCGGCACCTGCGTCTGGGCGATGCCATCGCCGCCGGTTTGCAGCGCCACGGTATCCGTCAGCGGCTCTTGCGCCAAGACAATCCCGGCGGCATGCGTCGAGTCGTGTCGCGGCAACCCTTCAATCGCCAATGCCGTGTTGAACAAGGCGGCGTTTTGCTCGCTGTCAGCGACCAGATTCTTCAGCGCCTGCGACCGCGAATAAGCCGTCCGCAAGTCGATGTGAAAATCGTTGGGAATGGCATTGCTCCACTTGGCCGCGTCGAATTGGCTGAGGCCAAACACGCGGGCCACATCGCGCAACGCCTGCTTGGCGCCAAACGTGCCAAACGTGATGATCTGCGCCATGTGGTCATCCCCATAGCGCTCGTGGACATACTGAATCAACTCGCTGCGCCGATTGTCAGGAATATCCAAATCGATATCCGGCATGTTGGCGCGGGCGGGATTCAAGAAGCGTTCGAACAACAGGTGATAGGCAATTGGATCGACTTCCGTAATGGCTAGCGCATAGCTGACCAACGCGCCGGCGGCCGACCCACGACCAGGGCCGGTCATGATGCCCACCTCATGCGCGTGGTTCATGACGTCCCACACGACCAGAAAATAATCGGCAAAGCCCATTTTGTCGATGACGCCAAGCTCGTAATCGAGCCGCTCACTGTAAGCCGCCGGCACCACCCCATCACTGAAGCGGCGGGTCAGCCCAGCAGTGGCAAGCTGGCGGAGGTAGTCTTTAGCCGGTTGCTGATTAGGCGTGGCAAAATGCGGCAACTGTGGCTGTTTGAATTCAATGGTCACCTCCGCGCGGGCCGCCAAGGCGGCTGTGGCAGCGACCGCCTGGGCCAACCCTGCCGCCTCAAAAGGGGCCGCGGCTTGCTCGGGTGGCATTAGCCAGTGAGTACCGGGATCCATCAAGGTCGGATCACGGCAATTCAGTTGGGTGCCGGCACCGATGGCCTGCAAGACGGTTTGGGTAAAGGCATCGGTGGGATCTTGATAGCTCACCGCACCCAGCGCCATTAAGGCCACGCCGGCGTCTTGGGCAAACCGAGGCAACGCCGTGTTCACGCTGTCGGCCGTAATCCCGATGGCCAGGCTCGCCGGGTGCTTGGCCGCCAAGGCGGCCAACTGGGTTTCAGCCGGCTGAGCCGACTCCCCCAGCAAGGTCTCACCCGGCACAATCGCCGCGATTTCGGTAAAGTCCGGCAATTCGGCCAGGCTCGGTAAGGTCTCCGCCAGTTTCACCGCCGAGGAGAGCCGTAGCAATTGGTGGTAGCCGGCGGTCGTTTCGGCGATCAACACCACTGTGGCATCCGCCACCGCGAGTTGCAGTCCAATCAGCGGCTTGATCCCTGCCGCCTGGGCCTGCCGATAGAAATCGACACTACCGTACATGACATTGGTATCCGTCAAGGCAATCGCGGTGTAGCCCCGGTCCTTGGCCGCGGCGACGATTTGCGCCACGGTCAGTGGGGATTGTAATAAGCTGAAGGCACTTTGGACCTGTAATTGAATAAACGTCATGTTGCCACCTCGGCTTCCATTATACCGAACTGACGCCCCAATTTGGTTGCAATTCAAAAGTGCCGTGTTAAGATAAACGTTGAAAAGAGGGATAGTATGCGATATATCGTGACTTTATTTTGGGGCATCATCCTCGGCCAAGTTGCCGGTTTCCTGATCGGCGCATTGTCCGGGGCGAGTTACGACCCAGCCACCAGCGCCATCGTAAGCGTTGTGTTCGTGCTGATTCTCTTCACGTTGCCCGCCATCATGAATCATTACACGCCAAAACCAGCTCAGGCAAAATCAGACGATCAATAGGCAACAGTAAAACACCGATGGACGCAATTCGCGCTCATCGGTGCTTTTTTTATTTCGTCATGTAAATGAATAACTCACTCGTCGAGAAGCCGACGTTAAACTTCACGCCATTGCTGCGAATGGTTTTAATCGTCGTCGCTGAGGAATCTTGGTCCTTGGTGGCCTTTTGGAAGGCACTCGCCACCTTTTTGGCATTGGCCCCAACGGCTGTGGCTAACAACCCGAACTGCAACCCAAATTGCTTCTGCTGGGTCTTGTTCTTCAACGCGCTCATTGGCACGATGTCAGCAATGCCCATTAGCTGGCCAGCTTGCACGTTGAGTCGAATCTTCCCACCGGCAGTCGCTACCACTTGCTTCAACCCGCTCACGCTGGCTGGCAGTTGCGCGTCCTTGGTCGCGGCAGTGGCCTTGGCCATGGCGGCCTTGATCGCGGCTTGCTGCTTAGCCATGGCGGCTTGTTGCGCCGGAGTCAGCTTGGTTGGCTTGGTGGTGCCGGCCGCCTTCAGTTGCTTTTGCACGTCTGCCGGCAAGGCGCTGGCAATCAATGCCTGGTTATATGTCTTCGCGATTTTTGCGTAGTCACCCATGCTCGTCGCTGCGGCCACCTTGGTGGTGACGGTTTTATTCTTGGCTTTGATCGTCACCGTTTGCTTAGCTGTGCTCACTGGTACGGTGATGACATATTTGCCATCGTTGACCTGGGCGTGCCCGCTGATTGTCTTGGCGTGGTAGCTCACGCGCTTGACGCCACCGGCATCGCCCTTGACCACAGCGACTAACCCATCGCGGTGATACGTGGTTTTCGTCGTGGTGAGTTGATGACCACAGCCCGCCAGGAGCATGACGCTCAACCCGGCCAACATCAGTCCGAATTTTTTCACATTAATCATCCTTTGTTTTCAGTCTGTGATTCAGCTTAACGCGCAGACTGCCGAGTTTCAACCAAAATATGACTCAGTGTCACATTTTAGGCAACACCGTGAAGTTATGGTTGGCCATCCCGGGCAACACTGGATGTGCCTGCAAATAGTCGGCAATCAATTCGGTCATGTCTTTTTGGTTCTCGCGTATGATCTTGCTATGGTCAAACATGCGAAAATCCCCGCCACCGCCTGCGCGGTATTGATTTACCGCCACGTCGTAGGATTGCGCCGCCGTCACGGGTTGGCCGTGATACGTCAGCGCCGTGATCCGTTGCCCGACTGGCTGGGTCACATCGATCTGATAGTCGATGCCTTCATACATATCGTAGTTATAGTGCTGCGGCTTAGGGTCGAGAAACCGCGGCGAGATGCCGAGGTGGCCATCGGCAGTCAAGGCAAAATACTCGGCGCTTTGTTCCAAAGCTGCCTTAAGGTCGGCACCGCTCAGCCGCACGACGGCCAAGGTGTTGGGATAAATGTAATTGGTCACCACGTCGCGCATGGTGATGACCTGCCCAAACCCACGACCGTCGTTATTAAACAGCGCGGTGCCCGAAATATCGGTACCGGTAGCGGCCATTTGGACCCGGTTGATGAACTCAATGTAGGGCGACTCCACCACCCGTGCGGCAAAGGCATCATGAATCGTCATGTCGCCGGTGACGCGGCCGAGCGGCGAGTCGAGCCAGTCCTCGACTTTGGCCGCCGGATCGGCCACAGCCGCCGTCACCGCATCGGCCGCCGGTGCAGCCCCCGTTGGCACCAACGTTGCGTGCTTGGCGGTGACCTGCCAGCCGGCCAGCGTCGGCGTCAGGGTTAAATCAATCCGCCCCACATTGGTCCCACGATAACCGGGTTGAGTCACGGGCACGCCATTGACGACGCCAGCCAACTCGCGGTGCTGATGCCCCGTCACCAAGGCATCGATGCCAGGCACTTGGGTCAAGGCGTAGCCGACGTTTTCACCAGTAAGCGCCTCGGTGGGTTCACCGGTGATCAGGTCGCGCTCAAACCCGCCGTGATAACACACCACCACAACATCAGCAAGGGCCCGTAACCGCGGCACCCAGTCTTTGGCCGCAGCCAGCGCCGGGACAAACGTCAAACCGGCGATATTTTGTTGACCCTCCCAGTGCGGAATGTAATCCGTGGTGAGACCCAGCACCGCAATCGTCACGCCGCCGCGTTTGACTAGCTCATAGGGCCGACCAAACGCCGGTTGGCCGGCGCGCAGGATATTCGCGCACAAAATGGGGTAATTCAGCCCCGAAATGGCCTGCTGCAGGTACTCGCTACCGTAGTTGAATTCGTGATTGCCCAAAATCCCGAGATCGTAACCCACCGCGGTATAGCCAGCAGTCAGCTGCGCCGGGTCGGGATGCACGCGAGCGGCGTAATACGCTAACGGCGAGCCTTGCAACCAGTCGCCGTTTTCCACCGTGAGCACTTCGTCGGCAGTGGCCTTCACCTGATCAATGACAGTCTTGGCTTTCGCCAACGAAAACGGCAGGTCTTGGTCGCGCCGCATGTAGTCAGTCGGCAACACGTAGCCATGCGTGTCGCTGGTGGACAAGATGGTTAATTTCATGCCTTAGCCGCTTTCTTCTTGGCTTTCGGCGTTAGTGGCAGCGGCGCCACGGCCTTGGCCATCATTTCCACCAGCAACTTTTCCAACACGGCGTTGATGGCCAGATTCACCATGGCGCTTTGAATATTGACGGTATCTTCTCGGTTCACCTTGTTAATGGTGACCTCGCCGGTGAAATCGGAATTCACTTGCTGCACCGCCCCGATAAACGCCAGAATGAACGCATCATAGGCCTGCGCCGCCTGACGGTTACGCAGCTGATAATTGATGCCCGCGGCAATCGTATCCAACGCAAACACCGGCTTGAGCATCGCAATAATCAAAATATTGGCCACTTGCCCGCGCTGGTACTTCTTCTTCTCTGGGGCGTGAATCACCCCTTTTTTCACGTAATTATTCACCATCGTCGCCGTGAGCTCGCCTAACCCCAGCGGCACCACGATGTCGTTGACGAACTGCACGACTTGATCCATGTATAAATCAAACTGCGGCAGATCCGTCCACCGCGGTAAATTGGCGCGCTGCAACCGGGCTAGATAGTCGCTAAAAATTGTTTGGTCAGCCATGACCGCCACCTCCTGTTTGGGTTAAGTATACCATAGGAGCTGGTTTCAGAGTCTATGTAAGGGGTCACGCCCACCAGCTTCGGCCACAAAAAAACACGCCCGCTTGGACGTGTCTGATTTAGGCCTTGGTGTTGTCGTTGCTCTTCACAACTTGGGCGCCTTTGTAAAAGCCTTTTGGTGAAACGTGATGAGAAACGCGGTATTCGCCAGTAGTGGCATCAAATTGCAAGTTTGGCACATTCAACTTGATGTGACCACGACGCATACGCTTCTTGGTCTTAGATGTTCTGCGTGCTGGAACTGCCATGAGCGGAAAACCCCTTTGCTATAGATTTCTTACTTACTATACCGGACGGCGGGAAAATTGCAAGCCCCAGCCACGCCAGTATGGGTAGCGCAGTGCTACCACAGCATCAATAATCATACCCGAAAGTCGGCGTCAAGGCAATACCTTAACAGCGAAAAGTTAGGCTGGTGCGCTGGTAAACGTTAATTTGCCCTCTGCCACCCCTAGCGTAACGGTGCTCGGCGGCACAATTTGCCCGCCGATGATCTGCTTGGCCAGCGGCGTTTCAACGGCGGTGGTAATCAGCCGCTGCAACGGCCGTGCGCCATAAGCCGGTTCGTAGCCTTTGTCGGCCAACCACTCGGACGCCGCCGGGGTAACCGAAAGGTGAATGTCTTGGGCGGCCAAGCGCTCGTTCAACCCGGCCAGGTCCTTCATCACGATTCGCTCGATGTCTTTCAGCTGCAGCGGGTTGAACATGATAATGTCATCGACTCGGTTCAAGAATTCTGGCTTAAAGTGGCCACGTACCAGTTGCATGACCTGCTCGCGCCGTTCGGGGGTGATGCGCTTGTCGGTGGCCATGCCATCTAGCAACGCCTCGGAGCCTAGGTTCGAGGTCATGATGATGATGGTGTTTTTGAAGTTCACCGTGCGGCCTTGGCTATCGGTCAGCCGACCGTCATCCAACACCTGAAGCAAAATATTGAAGACATCCGGGTGTGCCTTTTCGATTTCGTCCAGCAAGACGATGGTGTAAGGCGAGCGCCGAACGGCTTCGGTCAGCTGACCGCCTTCTTCATACCCCACGTAGCCCGGTGCGGCCCCAACCAGTCGTGAAACGGAAATCTTGTCCATGTATTCGGACATGTCGATGCGCACCATGTGTTTCTCAGAGTCGAACAAGGTGTCCGCCAGCGCCTTCGCCAGTTCAGTTTTCCCCACGCCGGTCGGACCAAGAAACATGAAGCTCCCCAGCGGCCGACTGGGATCCTGCAAGCCTGCGCGTGACCGCAACACGGCATCGGCCACAGCCGTGACCGCTTCGTCTTGGCCGATCACGCGTTCATGCAGGTGATCGGCCAGGTGCATCAGCTTATCGCGGTCGCCTTGCACCAGTTTCGCCACCGGAATCCCGGTTTGCCGCGAAATCACCTGAGCGATTTCGGTTTCGGTGACCGACTCTTGCACCAGCCAGGAATCCGGCCGGTCGGTGGCTTCCAACTTGGCTAATTCCTTCTCCAAGGCCGGAATCGTGCCGTGCTGAAGTTTAGCCGCGGTTTCTAGATCGTAGCGACTTTGGGCATCTTCCAGCTCGTGCTTGGCCTGATCGATTTCTTCTTTTTTCGCGTTGAGCTGATTGATGTCGGTTTTTTCGGCATCCCACTGCGCCTTAAGTTGGTTGGTTTGTTCCTTGAGGTCGGCCAGCTCGCTGCGCAGCTGGGTCAAGCGCTTTTGACTCGCTGGATCGCTTTCCTTGGCCAGCGCCTGCTCCTCGATTTCTAACTGCATCTGCTTACGCTCCGCCACGTCGAGCTCGGTTGGCCGCGAGTTCATCTCCACGTTGATATTCGCGCTGGCTTCATCGATCAAATCGATGGCCTTATCCGGCAAAAAGCGGTCGGTGATGTAGCGGTTCGACAGCGTCGCCGCCGCCACCAAGGCGGAGTCATGAATCCGCACGCCATGGAAAATTTCGAAGCGTTCCTTGAGTCCGCGCAAAATCGAAATGGTATCTTCGACGCTTGGCTCTTGCACCAAAACACGCTGGAAGCGCCGCTCGAGGGCCTTATCCTTTTCGATGTTTTCCCGGTACTCATCCAAGGTGGTGGCGCCAATCAGGTGCAGCTCGCCGCGCGCCAACATCGGCTTGAGCAGGTTGCCGGCATCCATCGCCCCTTCGGCCTTGCCGGCACCAACGATGGTGTGAATTTCGTCGATGAAGAGAATGACCTGACCCTCGGACTTGGTGACTTCCTTAAGCACGGCTTTGAAGCGTTCCTCAAACTCCCCGCGATACTTCGCGCCGGCCAACAGGCTCCCCATATCCAGCGAGATGATGGTTTTATCTTTCAGGTTATCCGGCACGTCTTGGCGCACGATGCGCTGCGCCAGCCCCTCGACGATGGCGGTTTTGCCGACGCCGGGTTCACCAATCAGCACCGGGTTATTCTTGGTTTTGCGAGATAAAATCCGGATGACATCGCGAATCTCCGAGTCGCGGCCGATGATGGGATCCATCTTCCCACTGCGCGCCTCTGCCACCAGGTCGGTCCCGTATTTCTTTAGCGACTGATAGTTATTCTCCGCCGTTTTGCTCGTGACCTTGGCCCCACCTCGCGCAGTGTCGACAACTTGCTTAAAGTGCTTGCGGTCGAGCCCGTGATCCGTCAGGTACTTGGTCAGCGGTGAATAGGGCTGGCTAAACAGCGCCATCATCACGGCCTCAGTGGCGATGAAGTCGTCACCAAGTGCTTGCCTTACCTCATCCGCATTTTGCAACAACGCCGCCAGGTTTTGGCTCATGCTTTGGCCATAGCTGGTCACGCCTTCCACCACCGGCTCATCGTCTAGCGCCTGGTCAATTGCCGCGTTAAACCCGGTCACGTTGATGCCGGCTTGTTTCAGCAACGCCGCGCCGAAGTCATTCGGCTGGACGAGCCCCTTAATCACATGCGGAATATCAATTTCTTGATGGTGCCGCACCTGAGCGATTTGTTGCGCGCCGCCCAGCGCCTCTGTGACGGCTTGCGTAAACTGATCTGGATTCATGACAATCTCCTTCCCGTACGTTCTCCCCTTTAGTATACCAAGTTGGCATTGGTCAGCATAGGTCAAAGGACTGAGCCGAGAAAAAAAGCCCCGAATTAGGGCTTGGCTGACGCCTGCGTTTGCGCCAGTTGCTGCTCCAGGGCCTTCACCTTGGCCTCCGCCTTGGCGGTGGCCGCGGCAATCATCTTGTCGCGCTCTGCGGTGAGTCGCTGATTGTCGGCGGTGAGCGCCGCCAATTGCTTCTTCGTCGCCACGCGACTACTGGTTGCCACTAGCAACGCAATCACCGCACCGATGATTACGGCCACGACAATGATAATAATCAGCGGCCAGGAAAACGTGGCCCCAAAAAAGTTCACGGCCACGGGTTGCCGATTCAATAAGGCAAACACGATGAGGACTAACGCCAAGACTAGGCCGACAATTAACCGTTGTTGATTCTTCATGGCACTGCCTACTTTCGATTAAACACGCCACCGGCCAGCATATCGCCGACCCGTGGGAACAGGTCATACAACTTAGCCGCAACATTCATCACCACCGGCGCGTTAATTTCCCGCACCGGCCGGTGAATAGCGGCGACGATGCGCGCGGCCAGGTGCTCTGGATCAAGCGCCAGCCACGCCACCCGCTGCAGGTAATCCCCTGCGCCGGCTACGGCAAAGAAATTCGTTTTGATCGGACCGGGATTGACCGTGGTCACCCGTACGCCGAAGGGTCGCAGTTCCAAACGCAAGGCGTTGCTGTAGCCGATCACGCCAAACTTGGTGGCCGAGTACACCGCCGATTTTGGCGTCGCGATTTTGCCTGCCATCGAGGCGACGTTGATGATGTGGCCGTGGCCAGTTTCGACCATGGCCCGGCCGACAAGTTGCGTCATGTACATGGTCCCAAGGAGGTTGACCCGCACCATTTTGGCCACCAGCGCCGGCTTGGTGGTGACGGCGGGCTCGAAGTGGCCGAACCCAGCGGCATTCACCAAGGCATCAATCGGCCCGACTTCGCGTTGAATCCGGGCCACCACTGCCGCCATGGCGACCGGGTCGCTCACATCGAGCACATAGGCATAATTAGGCAAACCCGAGGCCGCAGTCGCTGCGGCTTGGGCCTGCTGCAAGGCGATTTTGCGGCGGGCCAACAACACCACCGTGGCCCCGGCTTTCGCCGCGGCCACGCCAACTGCCTTGCCTAACCCGGAAGAACCACCTGTGATGACCACGATTTGGCCAGTTAAGCGCATATTAGCTCTCCTTTTCAAACGGAATGTCGACGGCTTCTAGGTCGCGCACCACGGCAGTGTGCGGGAACACCGCCTGCGCCGTGCGTTGCAACTCCACGGCGGCCTTACCCAGGTAGCGCGCGGAGATATGCGTCAACAACAGCCGCTGCACGCCGGCCTGCTTGGCCAACTTTGCCGCCTGTAGATTCGTCGTGTGATAATACTGCCGCGCCAGCTTCGCCTCATCAGGGCCAAAGGTGCTTTCATGCACCAGCACCGTGGCGTCTTTGGCCAAGGCCTGCTCGCTGTCAGTAATTCGCGTATCGCCACAAATCACCACGGTGCGGCCGGGCTGCGCGGCGCCAATAAAGTCATGCCCGTCAAACCTGCGGCCATCTGGGAGCGTGATGGTGGCGCCAGCCTTCAGCTGGGCATAGGCCGGGCCGGCGGGGATGCCGGCGGCGCGAACTTTGTCGATCAGCAGCTCCCCTGGGTGCGGTAACTCCTCCACCCGGTAGCCGAAGCTTTGGATACGGTGGTTCAACGCCGCAAAGCTGACCTTAAACGTGGCGTCTTGAAAAATGACGCCGGGGTTGTGCAACAGCACATACTTGATCTGATACGGCAACCGCGTCTGGGTAATCTTGAGGCTGGTTTGGACAAACTGCTCGATCCCGGCGGGGCCATAAATGGTCAACGGCTCCTCGCCGCCTTGATTAGCGCGGCTCGCCAACAACCCCGGCAACCCAAAGATATGATCGCCGTGCAAATGCGTAATGAAAATCTTGGTGATTTTGCGCGGGCGAAGCGTCGTGCGTAGGATTTGGTGCTGGGTGCCTTCACCACAGTCGAACAACCACACCTCGTTGCGCTCATCGAGGAGCTTCAGCGCTAGGCTGGACACGTTGCGACTTTTCGATGGCGAGCCGGCGCCAGTACCGAGAAATAATAACTCCATTGTCTGCTTCCTATTCTATGAATGGACTCCCGCCACGATGCACTTGGTAATGTACGCCGCGTAATGCGGTGCGCCTTTAGGGTTGGGATGGACCTGATCGGGATAAAACCAGTCCTTGTGGCTGTTCGAATAGCCGTACCAGTCGATGATGGTCAAATTGCGGAACCGCTTGGCCGCCGCGGCCAACTGCGCATTGACTGGATTCTGCCAGCTGCGCGTTGGTACCCGGACGTTGATCCAAAACACCTGGCGCGTGGGCCCGATGACCCGCATCATCGCATCAAACTGTTGGCGGGAAAACGGGCCGTTGGTGCCCAGCCCGACCAGCACGACTTGCGCCAAGGCGCCGGTATTGGCTAGATTTTGCATCTGCCCAATCGACGCACTCATTTGTCGCGCCACCTTGGCCTCGATGTATGCGTGTGGCATCAGTTCCTGCAACCACGGCTGGCCATCTAACATGACCGAGTCGCCGACGCCGGTGATGCCGATTTGTTGGGCCTTTTGCAGCTCCACTTGCGTCAACCCGTACTTTTCGTACTTTTGGTTGACCGGGTGCTTTTGCGCAGCGGACTCTGCCGCGGCGCTGGCGGCTTCTTTTGACTTGCTCGCCGCGACCGAATTTGCGGCGACCGACTTCGCCTTGGCGATGCTCGCCTTAGCTGCGGCCAGCCGCTTTTTCTGCGCCAACTTGTCCGCCTTGGTTTGCTTCAGCCGCTTGGCCAGTTGCGACTCGTGAACCGCCGTCGCGTGTGGTGCCTGCACCAACCCGACACTGCCGATGGCCAGAATCACCGCGGCAATTGCCACGACGATGCGCGGCGTGCGGTCGGCCACGCGGCGGTCAACCAGCTGGGCGAACCACGTCCGCAATTGGCGGTAATCAAACTTCGCCACCGGCTGTTCGATGAAGCGGTACGACAACTCGGCGATGACCAAGATCAGGGCCACTTCGATCACCGGATAGAGGAGCGGGTGATCGGCCACGTCGGTGAATTGATGCTCAAAGGCAATCATTACCGGAAACTGATACAAATAAATCCCATAGCTCCGCGAACCCAAATAGGCAAAAAACGGATTGGTCAGCAGGCGGTTGAAGTGCCCCGCCGGATGCGCCACCACGGCGACCAAGGCCGTCGCCAACAGCGAAAAGCCAAACATGCCGCCGAGGTACAGCGCCCCGCTTTGGGCACTCAGCGTGAAGGTCATGATGAGCAAGCCAACCAGGGAAACACTCCCGATGCCATCAAGGGTCCAACTGGCCGCTTTCGGCAAGTGGTCGCTAAGTTCGGCACTCGGCCACACAAAAGCCAGCGCGGCCCCTAACAAAATCGAAAACGCCCGCGTATCCGTCCCGTAATACAGCCGGCTTGGATCAGCAGTTGGGTGTAATGCGAAGAGCAAAGCCATCCACGCCGCGCTGACGACAGCTAACGCCACCACGACGCTGGCCATTTTGGTCCGGTGCTTGACGAACACCAACAGGCCCAACACGATGACCGGCCAGATCAGATAGTACTGGCCCTCAATCGACAGTGTCCACAGGTGGGTAAACGGCGACTCGCCATTGGCAAACCGGGCAAAATACGATTGGCCATGCGCGATTTGCCACCAGTTGTAGACATACGTGAGATTCGTCAACACCATCATGTGCAAATGGTGCAAAAGCTGCCGGTTGAACAAGGTGATGTACGCGCTAGTGGCGAACAAGACGGCAATTAAACCGGGATACAGCCGGCGAATGCGTTTGAGGAAAAACGTCTTGAAGTCGATGCGACCAGTGCGGTGATATTGCATCACCAAGCCATCAGTGATGAGATAGCCGGACACCACCATAAAAATGGGGACACCCAAATACCCACCTTGGAACAGCTCGGGGCGCAGGTGGTACATGATGACCCCAATCACCCCCAGCGCACGCAAACCGTCGAAGCCCGTGATGTAGCGCCGCTTCGGCCGGTCAGCAGTCAGCTTAGCCTCTCGTTTCAGCTTGCGCTGTTGTTGCGACATGAGTCGTCCTCACTCCAATCAAATTACTCCACAAATTCAAACGTAAAGTCGTCGATGGCGACCAAGTCTCCTTGCTTGGCCCCCGCCTCGCGCAACGCGTCGTCGACCCCGAGGCTACGCAATTGGCGCGCGAACCGTAAGACCCCGTCGTCGTGATCGAGGTTGGCCATTTTGAAGAGCTTCTCCAGCTTCTTGCCACTGAGAATAAAGGTGCCGTCTTCGTCTTGGCTCACCTTCAAGTCGCTGTTATCCGGTGTGAAGGTATACTTACCCGGCGTCACGGTGTCGTGCAAGGCAAACGTCGGCGCCGTCGCCAGTGCAGTGGCCGTGGCCTGCAACAACGGCTGCACGCCGTCATGGGTGATGCTGGAAATGGCGAAGATGTCTTGCTCGCTCACGCCTTCTTCTAACAGCGCCGCCTTAAATTCGGCGAAGCGTTCCTTGGCTCCTGGCAAATCGAGCTTGGTCGCCACCACCAGTTGCGGCCGCGCGAGGATCGTTTCGTCGTAACTGGCCAGCTCCTGGCGAATGGCGTGGTAATCCGTCAACGGGTCGCGCCCGTTATCGGGATCCATTTCCACCAGATGCAGAATCACCCGGGTCCGCTCCACGTGGCGCAGAAACTGAATGCCCAGCCCCACACCGGTATGCGCGCCTTCAATCAAGCCGGGTAAATCGGCCATGACAAAATCGGTGCCGTCATCAAGCTGCACCATGCCGAGGTTCGGCACCAAGGTCGTGAACTGATACGCCGCAATCTTCGGCTTCGCTTGCGTCACGACGGACAGCAACGTCGACTTACCGACAGAGGGAAAACCAACTAAACCGACATCGGCCAACACCTTTAACTCCAAGGTGATGAAGCGATGTTCACCGGGTTCGCCGTTTTCGGCAATTTCCGGGGCGGTGTTTTTCGGTGACACAAAATGAATATTGCCGCGGCCGCCACGCCCACCCTGGGCGACGACCAGTTCGTCGCCGGGGTTGACGAGATCGCCAAGCTCCTCATGCGTATCGGCATCATACACCGTCGTCCCTGCCGGCACAGCCAGGCGGACATTATCCGCCTTGCGCCCGTACATCGACTTCGGCTGGCCGTTGTCACCGGGCTTGGCCTTAAAGTGCCGTGAATAGCGGAAATCCATCAGCGTCCGCAACCCCTCGTCCACATATAAGACGACGGAGCCGCCATGCCCGCCGTCACCGCCGGCCGGGCCACCAAACGGTACAAACTTTTCCCGCCGGAACGCGACCATGCCGTCGCCACCTTTTCCGGCTTGTACTTCAACTGTCACCTGATCGACGAACATAGGCGTCCTCCATGATTTTGTCTAATCCAATTGTACAAGCATACGGAATTTAAGCCGGAAATTCAAGTCGCCTTGCGGTCACGGTTCGGCGGCCAGCGACACCTTGATGGCCTGGGCCACCGTTTTGCTGATGCCCAACGCCTGAATGTCGGCCACGCTCGCCTCGCGAATGTGGGGAATCGTCTTGAATTCGCGCATGAGTTTCGCCCGGGTGCGTGGCCCAACGCCACTGATGGTTTCCAGTCGACTGGAGAGTGAATTCTTATTCCGCAGCTGGCGGTGGAACGTGATCGCGAACCGGTGCACCTCGTCTTGAATCCGTTCGAGCAAATAAAAGCCTTGCGATTTTGGATCCAAGTCGATGGGGTCGTCTTGATCGCCAAATAATAAGGCGGCGGTTTTATGCTTGTTGTTCTTCACCATCCCCGCCACAGGAATGTCGAGGTTGAGCTCGTTGACCAGGACATCCTTGGCCGCGTTCATTTCAATCGCCCCACCATCCATGAGAATCAAGTCGGGCAACGCGGCGTGTTCCTTCAACAACCGCGTGTAGCGCCGGCGGATCACTTCGCGGGTATTGGCGTCTTCATTGGCGGAATGGTCGCCTTCAGCCTGGGCCAATTTATATTTCCGGTAATTGGTTTTTTCGGCTTGGCCGTCAACGAACTGCACCATGGCGCTGACCGGATCGGTGCCTTGAATGTGGCTGTGGTCAAACGCCTCGATGACGTGGCCATGCGGGAGGCCAAGCGCGTCCATGATTTCATTCTGGGCGCCGATGGTGGTGCGGTTATCCAGCTCCAGCAGGCGAAACTTTTCCTCAAGCTTGATGCGCGCATTTTTCTTCGCCAAGGCCATCAAGTCGCGCTTCTCCCCGCGTTGCGGCGTCCGCACCGGCAAGTCGAGCACTTCGGCCAAGACGGCGTTGTTCACGCCCTTGGGGACCAGGACCTCCTTGGGCCGGACGTTGTTCTTACGGTCATAAAACTGCATGATGAAGGACTCGAATTCTTCTTCCGCAGAGTTGACGATGGGAAACAGCCGGGATTCGCGCTTCATCAAGCGGGCCTGGCGAATGAAGAACACCTGGATGCTGATCCAGCCTTTATCCATATAGAAATTAAAAATGTCGCGTTGCGTGCGATCGGTGGAAATAATCTTCTGCTTTTCGACGGTGACTTCGATGTAGTGCAGTTGGTCACGCAACTCGGCCGCCCGCTCAAACTCGAGGTCGGCCGCCGCGGTTTTCATTTGCTTGGTTAATTCCGCGCGCACCTTGCCGGTATTGCCGTCGAGAAAACTCTTGATTTTGGCAATTTGCGCGTCGTACTCCGCCTTGGGGACCTCATGCCAGCACGGGCCGAGACACTGCCCCATGTGATAATACAGACACGGCCGGCCTTGGTAGCCATTGCAGCGCCGCAGCGGGTACACCTTTTGTAAAAAATGCATGGTTTCTTCGGCGGCGTAGACATTCGGATACGGGCCGAAATAATAGGCGCCGTCCTTGCGCACGTCCCCGGAAATCATGATTTTGGGATCGCGCTCGTTGGTGATCTTGATGTATGGATAGCCGGTCCCTTTTTTTAACTTGATGTTGTAGTAAGGTTGCCACTTTTGAATCAAGGTGATTTCAAGCAGGAAGGCTTCCTTGTCGCTAGAGGTCACGATGTAATCGAAGTCGGCGATATTGGCCACCAGTTGCGCCGTCTTGCCGTCATGGCTGCTCTTAAAATACGAGCGCACGCGATTCTTCAGGTTCTTGGCCTTGCCGACATAAATAATCTTGCCGTTCAGGTCCTTCATTTGATAACACCCCGGCTCATCTGGGAGCAAGGCGAGTTTATGTTCAATATGCGCAGATGCCATCGTTGCCTCCTAAAACAAACGTTCGGGGTTAATTGTAAAGATGTTGGCGGGTAAATGCAATCCAGCTCTAGTGTACCGACTTCACCTTTTCCTCGCAATGCCAGGTGCTTTCGGAACCACACAAAAAGACCGCTCCAGACTTTGTGCTGGAACGGCCGACGCTTATGAATTCTTTCAAATTCATAACTTAGTCTAACATGGATCCGGCGCCGCAAAGGTATAGATTAAGTTAATGGTGTTAAGAAAGAGTAAAATCGTAAGCGGTTTTATTAAGGCCAACTTTTTCCGGGTGGCTTTTGTCGGCCGTCCGCGAAATTACGCAAAAACAGCCCCGACTTTCGCCGGGACTGTTCAGTGCAATCATTATTGCGCGAGGACCTTGCTTAAAAAGTCTTTGGTCCGGGCCTCTTTCGGCGCCGTAAAGATTTCTTCCGGGGTGCCTTTTTCGGCAATCACGCCGGCGTCCATGAACCAAACCTGATCAGCCACTTCACGGGCGAAGCCCATTTCGTGGGTGACCACGATCATAGTCATCCCCGACTTGGCCAGGTCCTGCATGACCTTCAACACTTCACCGACCATTTCGGGATCCAGCGCACTCGTCGGCTCGTCGAATAACATGACATCGGGTTCCATCGCCAATGCGCGGGCAATCGCCACGCGCTGCATTTGGCCACCAGACAGGCTACTTGGATAGGCATCGGCCTTTTCCTCGAGCCCCACCTGCTTCAGCAAGGCCTGCGCTTTAGCCGTGGCCGCCGCATCGTCTGCTTGCTTGACCTTCATCGGCGCCAGCTTAATGTTTTCCAGCACCGTCATGTTCGGAAACAGGTTGAACTGCTGGAACACCATGCCCATTTTCTCGCGGACTTGATCGAGTTGCTTTTCGCTGAGGCTGGTGAGGTCCGTGCCTTCAAAATCGATTTCGCCGCTGGTCGGCTGATTCAGCAGGTTGAGGCTGCGCAAGAAGGTACTCTTCCCGCCGCCGGACGCCCCGATGACTACAATCACGTCGCCTTGGTTGATGGTTTCGGAAATATCGTTTAACACGACGTTATCCCCAAACTTTTTCACGAGGTGCTTAATCTCAATTAGTGCCTTCGTCATGTTTCATCTTCCTTTCATAGTGGCCCAAGAGCTTGGACAATCCGAATGTTAATACGAAGTAAATGACCATGGCCACGATGATCGGCTGGACGCCTTTGTAAGTGGCCGTTTGCACGACTTTCAACTGATAAATCAAATCGGTAACACCAATAATAGAGACGATGGAACTTTCCTTGATCAACGAGATGAACTCATTGCCTAACGCCGGCCAAATGTTGCGCAACGCCTGGGGCAACACCACGGTTTGCATCGTCAGCCGTTGCGACAGGCCGAGCGACCGCGCCGCCTCTGTTTGCCCCACCGGAATGCTTTCGATCCCGCCGCGGATGATCTCGGCGACATATGCGCCGGAGTTCAGCGACACGGCGATGATCCCGGCGATCAAGGCCGGAATATCGATGAAAATGCCGATGCCGAAGTAGACGAACATGACCTGGATCATCAACGGCGTGCCGCGGACGAATTCGATGTAGGCCACCGCCAATGCGTGCAACACCTTCACCTTACCCAACCGCATCAGGGCCAAGAAGACCCCGAGGACGACCCCAATCAACACAGAAATCGCGGTGATCAGCAAGGTGTACCCAATCCCTTTGGCAAAGAAGCGCCAAT
The DNA here is from genome assembly GCF_001434705.1 of Lacticaseibacillus nasuensis JCM 17158. Lineage (GTDB taxonomy): Bacteria > Bacillota > Bacilli > Lactobacillales > Lactobacillaceae > Lacticaseibacillus > Lacticaseibacillus nasuensis. Next base: position 78,504 of record NZ_AZDJ01000013.1, on the reverse strand, counting down.
AATGGAACATGCTGGTGTTGGTCGTATTGGTTTGCATGTAGCGACCAGCTTGCTTGAGGTATTGCGGCAATAGCTTTTGCTTTTGAATGGCGTCAATCGACCGGTTGGCGGCGTTGACCAGGCTGGTACTGCCCTTGGCAAACCCAATCGCCGTGCCGTTTTCGTCGCTACCTAAGTCGAACTTGCCGGGAATCAACGCCAGCTGGTTGTCGTTTTGGACATAGGCGCTGGCGACGGCTTCTTCCATCACGACGCCTTCGACCTTGTGCGACTTCAGCGCCAGAATCAAGTCGGTGACCTTCGTCAGGCCTAACAGGCTCGACTCAGGCATTTGCTTTTTCACCAAATCCGCCTGCAACGAACCAGTTTGTGCGCCGACTTTCTTATCGACAAAGCTTTGGTGGTTCTTGTACACCTTGGCGTCGGCCTTGTTCACGACGATGTCTTGGCCGCCCTTGTAGTAGATCTTCGAGAAGTCCACGCTTTGGCGGCGCTCATCGGTTGGGGTCATGGCGCTGAGCACCATGTCGACCTTCCCGGTTTGCAACCCGACCAACAGTGAATCGAAGTCCATTTGCTTGATGACCAACTTCACGCCGATGTCCTTGGCGATTTTCTTGGCGATCTCGACATCCATCCCCACCACGACGTTTTTGCCGTGCTGGTTGACCAAGAATTCATACGGGGCGTAATCTGGGCTGGTCCCCATCACCAAGGTCCCTTTTTGCTGGACCTTGGCGAGACTATCATCCGCCGCGTGCACTGGTGTTGCCATGCCGCCACCAACCATGGTTGCCAACATAAACAACCCCAATACCCATCGCCATACTCGTTTAATCACTAGAAATTCCTGCCTCCCACTGCGCGTCACCGGGCGCCCGGCCGTCGCTTGTATGGTCTATACTATACACTGTAAGTTGTTTTTATGCAATTAATATTCAAAGAAAAAATTCACCCGCTGTGCTATACTGAGGCCAATAACCTGGAGGTGAAGCCAATGGCCCTCAAAGTGAATACCAAAACCGACTGGGGCGAGATGTTCGACAAGTTTGCCGTCATGCCCGACGAAAAAGTTGCCACCGGTCCCGACCCCAAGCACCAGGCTGAACAAGCCAAAAAGGCCAAGGCCAAAGCGGCCGAGCAAGCCAACAAAGCAAAAGACTAACCACCAGGAGCCGTGACCCGCGTCACGGCTCCTTTTTTGTGCTTGAACCAAAAAAACAACCGCCGCGGCGGTTGTTACTTCTTTTCCATATTCGGGTAACGCTTGGCCAAGGCGGCGAGGTTCTCGGTGGCAACATCGTCGAAGGGAATGTCGGCCCATTGCGCGACTTGAGACAAATACCACAGCAGGTCGCCCAGTTCGTGGGTCAACTTGCCCTTGTCCAAATCGTTGCCTTGGAAGGTGTACTTGTTGACCAATTCGATAATCTGCCCGGTTTCGCTCGCCAGGCCCAACGATAAGTGGGTCAAGACGTGCTCGTTCCCCGCCAGCGTCCGGTTCGCCTGTGCTTGATACTCATTTAGTTCCATGTTCACTGCCTCCAATGTTTGCCGCGGCTTCAAGCCATTGCCACACCGCGTCCTTGCCTTCCCCGGTGGTCGCCGAGAATAAAATCAGCGAGTCGGTTTGATTCAGTTCCAAGCCTTGACTCAGCGTGCGCAATACTTTGTTGCGCTGCGAGCGACTAGTTTTATCGACCTTGGTGCCGACCACCAGCACCGGCAGGTGATAATACTTTAAATATTGATACATGCTGACGTCGTCGGGACTCGGCGCATGTCGCGCGTCGACGAGCTGCACGACGCCGCGCAACTCCTGGCGGGCGCTCAGGTAGGCTTCGATCATTGCCGCAAACTTCGCCCGAGCGGCCTTGCTGACCTTGGCGTAGCCGTACCCAGGCACGTCGACAAAATACAACAGCGATTCGATGTTGTAGTAGTTCAACGTCTGGGTCTTCCCTGGCACACTCGAGGTGCGGGCCATACCGTTGCGGTCGATGAGACGATTGATTAAGCTCGACTTGCCGACGTTACTGCGGCCGACGAAGGCCACCTCAGGGTAACCCGTCGAGGGATATTGCGCCTCCGATACAGCGCTAATGGTTAATTCTACGTGATTGACTCGCACCTTGCGGCCTCCTTCAGCAAAAAACTTCTTTCATCAGTGTAGCATAGATTGCCCACTAGCCGGGGGCAAAAAAACAGGCGAGTCAGTTTGACTCGCCTGTCACCGTTATTCTGCGGAATCGGGTAATACTTGCACATTGGCCGCCTGCGGACCCCGGGGCCCTTCGACAATGACGAATTCGACGGCTTGACCCGGCGTCAACGTTTTATAGCCGCCGCCGAGAATCGCGGAGAAATGAACGAACACATCGGGCTGATTCGGCACTTCGATGAAGCCAAACCCTTTGTCCGGCTCCCAAGTCTTCACGCGTCCTTCCATTATTCTAAGCCCTCGCTGGCCGCTTCTGGAAAGTTCGCGGTGACGATTGCCGCACACCGCGCACACAACGTCGGGAAGGCCGGATTCGCGCCCACCGTCGTCGTGGTCATCCGACAGCGCTGACAAACCTCGCCATCCGCGTGCGTCACGGTCAACGTCAACCCGTCGACCACCTCAGCATTCGCCGGCGCTGCTGCCAAATCGGCAACGGTGAACTGCGAAACAATGAGCAGTTGCATCACGTTGGCGTCTAAGCGCTGCAACAGCGCTTGCGTCGCGTCGTCGGCATACACCGTGACGTGCGCTTCGAGCGACTTGCCAATGACCTTGGCGTCACGTGCCACTTCCAAAGCCTTTTGCACCTTTTCCCGGAAGGCCATGAAGGCACTCCAGTCGGTTAACAAGGACTCAGCATTCGGCACCGTTTGTGCCTCAGGCAACTCGGCCAAGGCGGCAAAATCTCGGTCCTGGTGCAACAATGGCCAGATTTCCTCAGCCGTGTGTGGCAGGATCGGCGTCAAGAGTTCAACGATGGCCAATAGCGCCTGGGCCATTACCGTTTGCATCTGGCGCCGAGGCAGGCTCGCCTGTCCTTCGATGTACACCACATCCTTGGCAAAATCCAAGTAAAACGCCGAGAGGTCGGTGGTCAAAAACGTGGTGATGGCCTTAACGACAGTCGCAAGGTCATAGGCGTCATACGCCTTTCGGGCCGTGGCAATGACCTGATTCAACCGCACCAGCATATATTGGTCGACGCTACCCAGCGCCGCCACTGGCACCGCATCGGCGGCCGTGAAGTCGCTGGTGTTGGCCAGCATGAAACGCAGGGTGTTACGAATCTTCCGGTAAGTCTCACTGGTTTGGGCAAAGGTGTCTAACGAAACCTTCATGTCGGAACTGGAGTCGACCGACGCCACCCAGAGCCGAATAATTTCCGCCCCGAACTGCTTCTCCACCGTGTCTGGCACGATGGTGTTGCCCAGGGACTTGCTCATTTTCCGGCCTTCCCCATCCAAGGTGAAGCCTTGCGACAGCACTTGCTTGTAAGGGGCAATGCCGTTGTTGGCAACGCTGGTAATCAGCGAGCTGTTAAACCAACCACGGTACTGGTCGCTACCTTCGAGGTAGAGGTCTGTTGGGTAGGTCAACTCAGGCCGCGCCTGCGCTACCCCGGCCCAGCTGGAGCCAGAGTCAAACCACACATCCATGATGTCGGTTTCCTTGGTGAACTGGCCGTGCGGCGAGTGTTCATTGGTGTAGCCGGCCGGCAACAACTCCTTGGCGTCGCGATCGAACCACACGCTGGAGCCAAACTCACCGAACAAATCGGCCACATGGTCAATCGTCGCTTTCTCGATGATTGGCGTGCCGTCTTCGGCATAGAAAATTGGCAGTGGTACGCCCCAGGCCCGCTGACGCGAAATGACCCAGTCGCCGCGGTCGCGAATCATGTTGTGCAGGCGCGTCTTGCCCCAATCCGGGAAGAACGTCACCGTGTCGATGGCGTCAAGGATCTGTTGGCGGAAGGATTGCACGGAGGCAAACCACTGCGTCGTCGCCCGGTAAATCACCGGCTTTTTGGTCCGCCAGTCATGCGGATAACTATGCGTGAAGAAGTCGAGCTTCAACAGCGCGCCTTTTTCGGTGAGGGCCTTGGTAACCAGCCGGTTGGCATCGTCGTAAAAGACGCCTTCAAACCCAGGTGCATCCTTGGTCATGAAGCCCTTTTCGTCGACGACGGAATACACCGGCAAGTCGTACTTGACGCCGACCTTGTAGTCGTCTTCACCATGACCCGGGGCGGTATGCACCAGCCCGGTACCGGCGTCAAGCGTGACGTGGTCGGCTTCCATGACCAGACTCGTGCGATCATATAGTGGGTGCTGAGCGGTCATGCGATCCAGCGCCGTGCCCGGAAAGGTCTTCAACACCGTGTAGTCGGTCCAGCCTAACGCTTCGGCGACGCTTGGCAGCATTTCCGCGGCCACAACGTATTTGTGGTCCGCCACTTGCACCTGGGCGTATTCAAACCGCGGATTCACTGCGATGCCGAGGTTGGCGGGGATCGTCCAAGGCGTCGTCGTCCAGATAATGAAGCTCGTGTCGCTAGTTAACAAGTCCTTGCCATCGACCACCTGAAAAGCAACATAAATCGACGGCGACTTCACGTCGTGGTATTCAACTTCGGCTTCGGCCAAGGTCGACTCGCTGCTCCAAGACCAATACACCGGCTTCAAACCATGGTAGATGTAGCCATTTTCGGCCATCTTCCCGAAGACGCGAATCTCGGCGGCTTCAAACTCGGGCTGCAAGGTGATGTACGGATGATCCCAGTCGCCCATGACCCCAAGGCGCTTGAAATCGGCGCGCTGCTTGTCGATTTCCTTCATCGCAAACTGCCGGCACAACTCGCGGTAGTCGACCATGGACATTTCCTTGCGGCGCACGCCTTTTTTCGCCAGCTGCTGCTCGATTGGTAGGCCATGCGTATCCCAGCCAGGCACGTATGGGGCCCGGAAGCCGCTCATCGACTTGGCGCGGACGATAATGTCCTTGGTGATCTTGTTCAAGGCGTGGCCCATGTGAATGTTCCCGTTGGCAAACGGCGGCCCGTCGTGTAACACAAAGGTCGGCTTGCCTTCGTTTAATTTTTGGCGCGCCTCGTAGACGTGATTTTCCGCCCACACCGCCTGCAATTGCGGCTCCTTGTTGGGTAAGCCGGCCCGCATCTTAAACGGGGTCTTGCCGAGGTTCAACGTTTCTTTGATCTTCATCCTGTTCCTCCCACTTCCGCAAACAAAAAGCTCGCCCTATGCTTTGCATAGGACGAGCGAATCGTGGTACCACCTAATTTCGGAGAATTGCTTCTCCCTTAACAACCGCTAACGAGGTCATCCGGCCGCGGCTCTTCGCCGTGACGACTAAGGTCTGATACCCTACGCTAGATCGCCTCGGGCTTACACCACCCCCGAGTCGCTTCACCGACTACTAACGTAAGACGCGTGACCCTCCGTCTTTATTCTGCGTCACTATTGCTCGTGCTACCTTCGTCATCCGACGGGAACACGATTTCCGTATAGGTCTGACCGGCATCGGCGCTTTCCGTCGTGCTGGCACTTTCGGCCGTTGCGGCTGACTCCGAGTTTAATGAATCAGTCGGCTGGTTGTCAAGCTCAGAATTCGTGCTGGGGTCGAGATAATCCGACGCTTCGTTGTTGGAGGCCAGCAATTCTTTCCATTCTGGGCTCTTCACGACTTCAAGCTGGGACTCCAACATCACCTGCAGGCGCTGACGGAACACGCGAGTCTGACGGCGCAGGTCTTCGGTTTGCACCGTGATGGCCTTGTTCTTGGCGCTGGCGTCGCTGAGAATCTGGTTGGTTTTCTCGGTGGCTTCGGTCAGCATGTCTTGCGCGTTTTGCTCGGCCTTTTGGGTAATCAGCTGGGCTTCGCCTTCTGCGTTGCGCTTGACCTTGTCGGCGGCTTCTTGGGCCACGAGAATCGACTGGTTCAAGGCGTCCTTCATGTCAGAGAAGTACTTGACCTTCTCTTGGGCATCGCTTAACGACTTGTTCAAGCGTTCGTTTTCTTTAATCAAGGCGCTGTAGTCCTTGATAATTTGACTCAAAAACTCGTTGACCTGATCTTGATCATACCCGCGCATGCGGACGTTGAATTCCTTATCGTGAATATCCAGTGGACTTAATGCCATAATGCTTCCTCCTCAAACCGTCATGTTTATTTATGTAGGACGTCAAAGTTGACGCGCTGTCGTTCTTTTTTCGTCGTGCCGAGCAAGTGATGCAGGCGAATCCTGCCAAATCCCCGCACCGACACCATGTCGTGCGCCGCCAACTCCATATCCGGGCGGCTTTCGGTGGCAAAGTTAACGCGCACCTTACCGGCTTCAATCAGCGCCTTAGCACGAGTGCGGGACATCGAAAACACGTGGCTGACAATGGCATCTAATCGCATCGATGCCACCGTGGTGATCAACGGCTCCCATTCCGATAATGGGTGAACCGCATAAGTCAACGGCGTATCCTCAAGCCTCACGCTAATTCTACCAATTTTTGTGACATTTGTCTTTAACCAATCGCTCATCGGCTGGGTCGTAGCAAATTGCCAGGTGCTACCATCGGTGATGATGTCACCGAACACCCCGCGTTCGAGCCCCAAGTTGGCCAATGTGCCGAGAATATCGCTATGGTGCAACTCGGCGAACTTCTGGGGATACTTGATGGTCAATAACGCGATAGCGTAGTCCTCGGGCTGAGGCTCGAGGTAACTCGGAGCGAACACGACCCGCCGCCGCTCGGCATGGGGATACCCGCCGAACGAATGGCCAATCACGGCGTCTTGACTACCGATTAGGACATGGGCGATGTAGGTTTGCCGCGGATCGAGAAAATCGGTCAGCACCGGCCGGTATTCGCTATCGGCCGTGGCCAGCTGTTCCGCCAAGGCGTCGATGGTACTCGCCTCTTCCTTGCGAAAGTGCTGATAAATTTCCGCATTCATCCCGCCACCAACCTTGGCACTAAGGCCCAGTAAAGGTAATCCACGGCGCGCCGGGCGATGGCCAAAACCGCGAAGGCCAAGATAGGCGAAAAATCAATGCCGGCCAGGGCCGGAATAAAGCGCTGGAACCAGCCGAGAAACGGCTCCACAATCTTCCCCAAGACCTGACCAAACCCGCTATCGAGAGCCCCTGGCAACCAGGTCATCAACACGTAAACGGCCATGGCAATCATGTAGGCATACAGGCCCCAGGACAGGATCGTATAGATGAAGTTGAGTACTTGTAATGCCATGCAATCACTCCTTTAATCGCGCAGGTCGACGTCTTGGTCTTGGCCCAGGCTTTGGGCCAGTGACCCGTCGACTTGGAAGTTCGCCGGCGTCGCCAGGAAAATCTGCTCACCGATGCGCTTGATTTCACCATTAATGGCAAACACGGTGCCGGTTAAGAAATCGACGATGCGCGTCGCGGCTTCGGGTTCGATGCGATCGAAATTCACCACCACCGCGCGGTTGTTCAGCAGGTGCGTGCCAATTTCCTTGGCATCGGAGTACACCCGCGGCTCGTAAACGACGATTTTCGCCGTTTTGTCGTTGGGTTGATTCATCGCGACCACCTTATTTCCCCGAAAGTTTTGCGGTGTCGGTTGCGCCGGCGCTGCTGTGGTAGGTTGGACCGGCGCAACGTCTTCCTCCTCGGGATCCAAGGTGAAAAACTTGTTGAACGTCGCCCCTAGCTTTTCAAATGCCATGGTTGACCTCCTTGTTAAGAGACAGACAACGGCAGCCCACCGGGCTGCCGTGACGACCGAAGCCGGCTAGTTCTGGCGCCGGCGCTTGAAGAATGGTGGTTGATCGTCGCTGTTATCCGGTTGGCTCTGGTTCGGCTGGCTTTCGTAAATATCAAAGCTTGGCTTATCCCCGCTGAGTTCGCTGGATGATGGCTCCTGTTGGCGTTCGCTTGGCTCCTGCCGCAAGTCCCACTGGCCAAACGGATCATCCGCAGGCTTCGTGGTCGGTTCGGTGGCTGGCGTCGCCGGCGCAGTCTTGGCGTTAGCGGCCCGCTGAGCGGCGCGCCCACCATTACCAATGCTGGTTTCATCGATGCCTGTGGCGATCACAGTGACCACCACTTCGTCGCCGAGCTCTTCGTTGATCGACGTCCCGAAGATGATGTTGACATCATCGGTGGCCGCTTGCGCGACGATGTCCGACGCGTCTTGCGCTTCAAACAACGACATGTCTGGGCCACCGGTGATGTTCAACAACACCTGCTTGGCCCCGGCGATGGAGACTTCCAACAACGGGCTGGAAATCGCCTTTTTGGTGGCTTCCACCGTGCGGTTCTCGCCGGTAGCGGAGCCAATGCCCATCAAGGCAGAGCCTTGGTTGGCCATGACCGTTTTGACATCGGCAAAGTCCAAGTTGACGTAGCCGGGACTCGTAATTAAGTCCGAAATGCCTTGCACGCCTTGGCGCAGCACGTTATCGGCAGCATGGAAGGCTTCCAACATCGGCGTCTTCTTGTCGACGATTTCTAACAAGCGGTTGTTGGCGATGATGACCAAGGTGTCCACGTGTTGCTTCAACTCCGCGATGCCGGCGTCGGCGTTCTTGGCGCGCTTAGGGCCTTCAAACGAAAATGGCCGCGTCACGACGCCGACGGTTAAGGCGCCTTGGTCCTTGGCGATCTTGGCCACGATTGGCGCGGCGCCGGTCCCGGTGCCGCCGCCCATGCCGCAGGTCACGAAGATCATGTCGGCGCCTTTTAAGGCTTCACCGACGGCTTCTTCGCTTTCCTCTGCCGCTTTTTGGCCGACGTCCGGGGTCGAGCCGGCGCCTAAGCCACGGGTCAGTTTCGGGCCAAGTTGAATCTTGACTTGCGCCTGACTCGCCGTTAAGGCCTGCACATCCGTGTTTGCCGCGATAAATTCAACGCCTTTGACGTCTTCGGCAATCATGCGGTTGACGGCGTTGCCGCCAGCCCCACCTACGCCGATTACTTTGATCACCGCACCGGTGTCCGAGTTTTGATCCAGTGAGAATTCCATTGTCTGTCCTCCTAGTTATTCGAAGAAATTGCCGATGAAGCGCTTAAAGACGCTGCTCTTCTTTTCCGTCGGGGTCGTCTTGTCCGCAGGCTTGGCCTGCGGGGCGGCGGTTGGGGTTGGTTCCCGCACCGCCTGCAAGGTCGGCGTCGGTAGCACCGAGGCAACCAAGATGTCGACGTCGGTCATTTGCGCCGCCGATTGAATCAGGCCCAAGCCTTGCGTGAAGGCCGGGTGCCGCAACCCCATTTCCTCTGGGATGTAGCGCTTAACCGGATGATTGAAGATGTCTTGCGCCAACTCGACGATCCCCGGCAAGGCGGTGGTGCCGCCAGTAATGACGATGCCACCTGGCAGGCTATAGGCATTAATTTGTTGCAACGCCGCATCGATGCGTTTGAAAATCTGGGTCAGCCGCGCCTCAATAATTTCCGCCAAGTATTTTTCGGAAATCATCACGGGTTCGGTCTTACCCACCACGGTAACGGGAAACTGCTCTGTGTCATGGGTCGCCAGAGAGTCCGCATTGCCGTAGTCCCGCTTCAACTTCTCCGCGTCGGTAAAGCCGGTATTCAGCACCACCGAGATATCCTTGGTGATGTATTCGCCGCCTTCTTGATCGACATCGGTGAACTTCAGCTTGTTGTCGTGCATCACCGCCGCAGTGGTTTGGCCGCCACCCACGTCGATGAGAATGGTCCCAAAGTCGCGTTCGTTAGCCGATAACGCCACTTGCGCGGCGGCCAGTGGCGCCACCACGATGCTGCCGATGGTCAAACCGGCCTTTTCGATGGCCCGCTTGGTGTTGTGCAACACCGTCTTGGGCACCGTGAACAAGATGCCGCGCAATTCGAGGCGCACCCCGATCATGCCGCGGGGATCCTTAATGTCATCAAACCCGTCGACGATGAATTCCGTCGGTGCGAGGCTAAGAATCTCGCGTTCCGGCGGCAGGTTCCTGACCAAGGCAGCCGCGGCGACGTTTTTCACGTCGGCGTCGGTGATTTCCTTGCTTTGATCGCCCACGGCAATCATGCCCGTGACCTGCTCGATTTTTAGCATGTTGGCCGGGACGCCAGCGACCACGCGGTCAATCTTAATGCTGGCTTTTTCTTCCGCCTGATTCACCGCGGCGCGAATCGCCGCCGCGGCTTTGTCGATATCGACGATCACTCCGCGGCTCAAACCCTCGGAGCGTTGACTCCCCACACCAATAATATTCATCTGACCTTGTACGTACTCGGCAACAATGACTTTTATTGAGGTGGTCCCGATATCAAGTCCAACGTAAATGTCTTGATTTCCCATGAACCCGGAACCTCCTTAACTATTCGTTATAGTTAATTTTTTAATTCACGTAACACTGAGCTAATTTTACCACACCTGTCGAGCTGTGGGGCCAGGGTGCCCTATTTCGCCACATTCCGTCAACTATTTTTTCGTTGTTGTTGAATTCGGGGTGAAATACGCGCCAACCTCCAAGTCGACGGTCCCATGCCCTTTCACCTGAGCGATAATTTCACGATAATACTTGATGCGTTTACCAATCGTTCGCGAGTCGGCGACGATGCGGTTGCCGTCGGTCATCGTGAGGCTGATTCGGTAAGGGTTGGCCCCGCCTTTGGCCGCCCGCACCTCGGACACCGCCCGTCGAATTTCGGCGGGAAAACCGTGAACGGTGCGGGCAATCGGCAACACCTGCTTGGCCGTGAAGTCGCTAAAAATCGGGTAGTTTGTCGCGGTCGTCGCTGTGCCGCTGGCTAACACGGCACCATCGGCCATCAACAGATGATACCGATTTTGCTTTTCCACATAGCCCAGCGCCGCGTGTTCGCGCACTTTGAGGTGAATGTGGTTGAAGCCGGTGACCCTGAGTTGCACCGCAGCCACGGCGGGTTGGCGCTGCTTGATGCGTTGCGCCACCGCAGCGCGCCGGAAGAACAGAGTCAACACCGGATCGGTTTCGGTGAGGCCACTGGCGTCGATCACCCCTTGGGCGGTCGCGACGCTTTCGCCGGTGACGGAAATCTGGCCGACTTTTGCCGCCGGCGACACCATGTAGCCGAAAAAGCCCAACAGCACCAGCAACGGTACTAACACTAAGGCCAGATTGCGCCACTGATTATGGCGCCGCAACGCCGACACCGCAGGGAGCTGCAGTGCTTGTTGGCGCCGCTTAGCCGAATGGTGGTTGCGTCGCTTGGCCTGATAGGCCTCCCAAGGCGTCATGTCGGTGGTGGTGCGGGAACGAAAATGAAACCTGCGCATGGCGCCCTCCTTTCTTTTGAAGCGTTTATGCGTGCATGGCGATGGCCGATTGCATGACGGCAATCAACCGATCGGCGGCGTCTGGCACGCCGAGTTGCTTGGCGGCGCGGGTCATGCGCACCAGCCGCTCATCATCTTGCATGAGGCTGGCGACGCGTTCGCCAAAGTCGGGGCCGAGTTCGGTTTCCGGCACCACCATCGCCGCGCCGGCCTTGGCCAGGCTTTGCGCGTTGATGAATTGGTGGTTGCCGGTGACATTGGGACTGGGAATCAACACGGCAGGTACCCCAAGCGCGGTGAGCTCCGCGAGGCTGGTGGCCCCGGAGCGGCCGATGACCAGAGTCAAATCCGGTAAAATCGCCGGCATGTCATCGACATACGGAACGATTTTGACGTTATCTGGCACCGCGCCGGCGGCCTTGATCACGGCGTCGTAGTGGACGCGCCCGGTGACAAACAAGGTCTGAAAATGGCTCGCCGCAAACGTCGGCAGTGCCGCGATGGCGGCCTCATTGATTTTCGGTGCACCGCGCGAGCCGCCAAAAATCAGCAAGGTCCGCTCGCTGGGCGTCAAGCCAAAGTCGGCCAGTCGGTTGTTAGGCCGCAAATGCGCCACTTGTTGCGCCCGGGGGTTGCCGGTTTGCACCAGCTTCTTGGCTGGAAACGTATCGGCGACCTCGGGAAAGGCGTAGGCGATCTTGTCCACGAAGCGGGCCAGGAATTTGTTGGTGACCCCGGCCACGGAGTTTTGCTCGTGAATCACCGTGGGAATATGCAACCGCGTGGCCGCAAACACCGTCGCCGCGGAGACGTAGCCGCCGGTGCCGACCACGACATCTGGGCGAAAATCGCGCAACAGACGCTTGGCCTTGCCGATGCTGCCGAGAAACATCGTCACCGTTTTGACGTTGCTGAGGCTCAACGAGCGCTTAAAGCCTTGCAACTCGATGGTGGCAAATGGGATTCCCGCCTTGGGCACGATCCGGCTTTCCAGTCCGCGGTGGGTGCCGACGTACAAGACATCGGCCAACAACCCGCGGGTCTTCAATTGTTCGATCAGCGCTAACGCCGGGTAAATGTGCCCGCCGGTACCGCCGCCGGAAACGACGACACGCATTACGCTTGCTCCCCTTCCAATTGCTTGACTGCGGTGATGAAGGCATCGCCGCGCACCTCAAAGTTCGGGAACTGATCCCAACTGGCCGCGGCCGGCGACAGCAACACGACGTCGCCGGGTTCGCTGGCGGCAAAGGCCAGCGGCACAGCAGTAGTCACGTCTTTGGTCGTCTGCACCGGCACCCCAGCCTGCTTGGCGGTCGCCTCAATCAACGGCGCGGTTTGGCCAAAGGTGACAATGCTGCGCACCTTGTTCTTGAACAATGGCACGAGGTCATCCATCGGCAAGTGCCGATCTAACCCACCGGCCAACAACACGATGGGCTGGGTGAAGGCGTTGAGCGCCACCGAGCTTGCCTCGACGTTCGTGGCCTTGCTGTCGTTATAAAACTTGCGGCCGGCAATGGTGGTCACGTATTGAATCCGGTGCTTGACCCCGGTGAACCGGCGCAACACGCGCGCAATCGCGGCGTTATCGACGCCGCTGAGCTTGGCCGCGGCAATGGCCGCCAAGGCGTTTTCGATGTTGTGCGTGCCGGGAATCTGCAAGTCGGCGGCAGGCACGATTTGCTCACCGTCAAAGCACAACCAGCCCGCCGTCAACGTCGCCCGGGCGCCGGCTGCGCCTTGGCGGGAAAACGGCACGATGGTGGCATGGCTCTGTTTGGCCAGCTCGTGCATCTCGGGTAGATCCCAGTTCATGATGAAATCGTCTTGCGCGGTTTGGTTGGCCGTGATCTTCATCTTGGCGGCGACGTAATTGGCGCGGCTGCCATGCCAATCCAGGTGCGCCTCGTAGATATTCGTCAACACGGCGATGTGCGGGTGCAGCGTGGTGGTGCCGGCGAGTTGAAAACTCGATAATTCCGCCACGATGGTGTCAGCCGGGCCAGCGGTTTGCGTCACTTGGCTGATGGGAATGCCGATGTTGCCGGCGTCATAGGCGTGCTTGCCGCCTTCGTTGAGCATCAGGCCAATCAGCGTGGTGGTCGTCGTTTTGCCGTTACTGCCGGTGATGGCAATCCAATTGGCATCGGACACCTCAAAGGCCAGCTCCGGCTCGGTGATGATCGGCAGCTTTAACTCGAGGGCGCGTTGGACCATGGGATTGCTGTAAGGAATACCGGGATTTTTCACCATTAAGGCAAAATGCTCGTCCAACAGTTCCACCGGGTGGCTGCCGGTGATGACCTTAATGCCATCGGCCAGCAGCGACTGGGCGGCCTTGTTGTCGTCGAATTTCTGCTTGTCGTTGACCGTCACCAAGGCGCCGAGGCGGTTCAGCAGCCGCGCCGCATTCACCCCACTCATGCCTAACCCAAGCACCAATACTTTTTGATTCGCAAACGTCGTAACCGCACTTTTCATGATTGACTTCTTTCTATAGGAAAATTAACAGATAAATTGCCGAGGCCAAGGCCCCAACCACCCAAAAGGTCCCATCGATGCGCCATTCGGACCACCCGAGCATTTCAAAATGGTGATGAATCGGGGTCATCTTAAACACCCGCTTGCCGTGGGTCAGCTTGAACACGCTGACTTGAATGATGACGCTGGCGGTTTCGCAGACGTACACCAAGCCGATGAGCAGCAACGACCACTCGCGCTGCAACAACAGCGCCACCGTCGCCAACATCCCGCCCAGCGCCAGCGACCCGACGTCGCCCATGAAGATCTGCGCCGGCTTGTGGTTGAACAACAAGAAGCCGATCATCGCGCCGATGGTCACCAGGCAGATAATCAACACGTCGGTGCGGCCCTCGTGCGCCGCAATGATCGCATAGGTGCCAAACGAAATGGTGGCCAACCCAGCGACTAACCCGTCCAACCCATCGGTGAGGTTCACGGCGTTACTGAAGCCGACCAGCCACACGATGGCAAACAGGATAAACAACCAAGACCAGTTCAACTGGCCGAGCACCGGCACGTACAGCGTGTGGGTAAAGCCTTCGTGGAAATAGGCGACTAAAAAGACGGTGGCCCCGAAGATTTGACCCAGTAGCTTTTGCCAGGCGCGCAGGCCCATGTTGCGGTGTTTGGCCACGCTCACGAAGTCGTCAACAAACCCCAGCGCCCCATACAACAACAGGATAAACAAACTGACCCACACGCTGGTGGACAACGCCGCTTGCCACCAGGCGGTGCCGATGGCGGCAACAATGATTGCGCCGATGAAGACAACGCCGCCCATGGTCGGCGTGCCGGTTTTGGCCTCATGCCACTTGGGCCCTTCCTCGCGAATCGTCTGCCCTTCTTTTTTGAAGCGCATATACCCGATAAACAAGGGTAAAACGATGATGGTCAGCGCAAAGCTGGCCACCATCGGGATTAACATTTCTGCAAACTGCATGACCCAAACTCCATTCTCATTTACTCGAACTTAACCGTCACCGAACCGTTGCCTAATAGCGCACCGGTTTTCACGCTTTGGCTGACGGCATAACCGTCGCCTTGCAGGGAAAACTTTTTGCCGGTTAACTGGGCCAATTTTAACACATCGCTTTTCGCCCAACCAGCAACGTTGGGCATCGTCATCGCGCCGTTGGTCAACATCAAGACCCGCGAACCGGCTAACGCATTCGTGTTGGCCGCCGGCAGCTGTTGGACGATCCGGTTGCCGGTGCCGACCGTGGCCGCCAAGAGCCCCGCCGTTTTCAGGCTGGTGCTGGCCGCAGACGCGCTCGCGCCGGTGACCGGTGGCACCGCCACCGTCTTGGCGGTTGGCACCGCGGCCCCGGAGCCGGCCAAGGCCAAGGCCCGGGTCATCATCGGCTTGAAGATGCTGGCCATGATGGTTTCGGCGGCCTTGGTCATTTTTTGCGGCTGCTTCATGGTGATGTACAGCACGTATTTCGGGTTGCTGGCCGGGGCCATGCCCATCACGCTGAAAATGTAGTTCGAATCGCCGGTCAGGTAGCCACCGGCTGGCGACGCGATTTGGGCCGTCCCGGTTTTGACCGCCAAGTCGACGCCGGGCATCTTGTAGGCCATCCCGGTGCCGTAACTGGCATTGACGACCTGACGCATGGCATCGACGACTTGATTGGCCGTGTCCTTGCTGATGGGTTGTCCCACCACCTTGCGGCCATATGTCACCGTTTTGCCATTCTTGGTCGTCACCGACTTGACGATGCGCGGCTGCACCATTGGCCCGCGGTTGGCGACGGCGGTGACGCCTTGCATCATTTGCATGACGGTGACGTCGATACTTTGCCCAAACGAGGTCATCGCCTGGTTCAACGGCGACTTCAGGTCATAGGTGCCGGCCACCTCGCCGGGCAGCGTGACGTCGGTGCGCTTGGCAAACCCGAACTTGTTAAGGTAGGTGCCCCAATTCTTGCCGCCCATGCCTTGTTCGATTTTCACCATGCCGACGTTACTGGACCGCGGGAACGCTTGGCCAATCGGAATGCTTCCCCAGCCGCTGGTTTGCCAGTCGTAAATCGTGCGATCGGCCACCTTGACGGAACCGGAATGGTAATAGGCATTCGGTTGGTAGGTGCCGGTTTGAATCGCGGCGGCCAACGTGAAGATCTTCATGACCGACCCGGGTTCGTACACGTCTTCCACCAACGCATCGCGCCACATATTGCCCAGGCCTTTTTTGGTGCTGGGGTCAAAAGTCGGTCGCTGGGACGCCGCGAGAATCTCGCCGGTTTTAGGATTCATCAGCACCGCCGTCATCGACTTCGGCGCGTATTTCGTCTGAACGCTACTCATGAGCGTTTCCAGGTAGGACTGCAAGCCGGCATCAAGCGTCGTCGTCACCGTGCCACCGTTCACCGCTGGTTTGACCTTGGTTTTGCTGGCGGGTAGCTGATAACCATAGGGATCGGTTTGCGCCGACTTGAAGCCGTTGGTCCCGGTGAGCAATGAATTAAATTGTTTTTCCAGTCCCATCACGCCGACCAGCTGGGTGGTTTGTTGGCTGGTTTGCGCCTGGGCCAACCCCACCACGTGGCTGGCAAAGATGCCGTTGGGATAAAGCCGCGCCGGACTATCGGTAAAGTACACGCCGGTCAGGTGCTCGGCTTGAATCTGGTTGCGCACGGTCAGCGACAGGCCCTTGCCCGCGTTGCCGAACTCGACTTGATACGCCTTTTTGGCCGGGTTGAGGTACTCCAAAATCCGCGCCTCGGACAACGGTAAATACTTGGCCAGGACCTTGGCGACATGGGCCTTGTTGGTCACGTAAAGTTTCTTCTTGCCATTCATGTAGCTGTGATCGAGCACGGCGTAGACGGAATAAGTGCTGGAATCTTCGGCAATGACTGCGCCGTTGCGATCAAAAATGGCCCCGCGCTTGGCCTTCAAGGTGGTGTTGGTAGCATATTGGTGCTCGCGATAGGTACTCAGGTTGGCGGAATCCACGCGGCCCCCTAACCCAATATACGCAAATCGCACAGCAAACCCGACGAAGAGCCCAAACGCCAAAAGCGTCAACAAGCGCCCGATGATCAGGCGATTGCGGTTGGGATGCTGCGCGGTTGCTGTGCGATTATGAACTAGTTTTTTCATCTTATTGATTGACTCGCTTTATATTGCCTTCGATCACGGTTAACCCGTGAGCCTTGGCAAAAGTGCTAAGCCGGGCGGAATTCGTCAGCTCGCCGATGGTTTGTTTGTAGTCGTCGACGTGTGAATTCTCCGCGACGATCTGCGTTTGCAGGTCTTGGTACTGGCGATTCGCGCTGGCCAAAGTATCCTGCGCAGTCAAGAATAACAAACTCATTGCGACGGCTGCAAGTCCACAACAGACACTGAGGAGTCGTTCTAAGGGGCTAAACGCGATGTGCCGCGGGGCGGCCACCGGTACCGGCACCGGTTCAACATGCGGCTTCGGTGCCGGAATTGGTTCAGCGTATTCTGTGAATTGACGTGCGGTATTCTCCATCATAATGACAACCCCTTACGAACGTTTTTCGATGACGCGCAGCTTTGCGCTGTGGGCCCGATGATTCTCAGTGAGCTCGCCGGCACTCGGTAGCACCGGTTTGCGGGTAATTAAGGTGAAATCCGGTTGCGCGCTAGCCGGAATCACCGGCAAATCACGTGGCACATCTTGGACGGACGTTTTTTCCTTGAACATGGTCTTGACTAGGCGATCTTCCAGCGACTGGAAGGTGATGACGCTGATGCGCCCCCCTGGCGCCAGCAGCGTTAACGCCTGCGTCAGGCTCGCCTCTAAGGCGCCCAGCTCGTCGTTGACGGCGATGCGAATGGCTTGAAACACCCGCTTCGCCGGGTGGCCGCCGGTGCGGCGCGCCTTGGCCGGAATCCCGGCCTTAATCAAGTCGACCAGTTCAAAGGTCGTTTCGATTGGTCGCTCGGCGCGGGCCCGCTCGATTTGCCGGGCGATGGGCTTGGCAAATTTCTCTTCACCGTAACGGGAAAAGATTCTGACCAAGTCGTTGAACGACCACTCGTTGACCACCGTCTTGGCGGTCAGGGCCTGGCTTTGATCCATTCGCATGTCTAACGGGGCATCGAAGCGGTAGCTAAAGCCGCGAGTGGAATCGTCAAACTGCGGCGAGCTGACCCCGAGGTCGTATAACACCCCGGTGACCTGCGTGACGCCGAACGTGGCCAGCGTGCTTTGCAAGTCCCGGAAGTTGGCGTGCACCAGGTGCAAATTGGCCGGCAACGGCGCCATGTCCGCTTCTACCGCCGTGATCGCCGCAGCGTCTTGATCGAAGCTGTACAGCTGGCCAGAGGTGAGCTGGCTGAGTAGGCGCTTGGTGTGGCCAGCCCGCCCCAGCGTCGCATCGACGTAGGTGCCGGTGGGCTGCACGGCCAGTTCATCAACCGCTTCGTGAAGTAAAACCGTTTCGTGCGTATATTCAGTCATGGCTTACAGTCCAAACTCTTCAAGATTTTCGGAGATGTCATCGAAGCTGTCTTCAGCGGTGGTTTCAAAGCTGTCCCACCGCGCCTGACTCCACACTTCGATGCGGTTAGCCACGCCGACGAGGACGCATTCCTTGGTTAAGTCCGCGTGTTGAATCAGCGGCGCCGGAATGTTGATCCGGCCTTGCTTGTCCAGCTCGCACTCGGTGGCCGCGGAATACAGGAAGCGAGTAAAGGTCCGCGCGTCTTTCTTGGTCAGTGGCAAGGTGGCGAGCTTGGTTTGTAGCTTCGTCCATTCATCTCGGGGGTAGCCGAACAGGCAACCGTCCATGCCCCGAGTGAGTACAAAAGTCGGGGTCAGCGTCTCACGAAACTTGGCCGGAACGATCAAGCGGCCCTTCGCATCGATGCTGTGGTGAAATTCGCCCATCAGCATAACAACCCCTCCTTTTTGGATGATAGGTACAGTCTACCACATCCCCCCACTCTCCTCCACAAAACCCCACAAATTTGTCTTGACAAATTTGTTTCAAGCGCGAACAAATTTTCGGGCAACAAAAAAGCCTTGAAATCTCAACGATTCCAAGGCTTACTCAAGGTGGTGCGGCGGTGGGGGAAAATCCTTATTCCCCGATAAAAATCCCTGCTAACCACCACACCATGGTGGCCAACGCCAACACGCGACTCACCCAGTGGGCGTAAGTGGTGAGCAGAAAGTCAGCATCCCGGCTGACCACCATCACCACCACGCCGATTGCCAACGCCACGGCGGCGAACAACACGGTCCAAATGTAGTTGGGTGCCGCCGCCAGCGTCAAGCCGGCTGTGGCAATCAAGGCCACGGCGGCCAAGCCAAAATACGCCAGGCGCCCGCGATACTGCCAGCGCAACACTGCCACTGCTAACCCGATTGCCCAGATGATGGGCACGACGATTGCCATCACTCGCAAGATTCGGCCGCCACCTTTCCGTTTTCTCTATCATACCGGTTTTACCGAGAACTAGAAAGGCCCAACCCGGTTGCCAGCGCCACGAAAATCGGGTATCATGACGGGGAGAAATAAATGGACGGGAGGTGGCTCTGGTGAAACAAAAGCGGACAAAGTTCTGGGTCATTACGCACATCGCCGCCTGGGCGATGTTGATTGTCACAGTCGCCGGCTCGGTGGCAGTGATCTTCAGTGTCTTACAATAGTGCTTCGCTAGGCCGCACGCCTAGCTTTTTTTTGGCCTTGAATTTACAGTTGAAGTGGAACATTGCGAAAAAAGACTGACTCACCAGGAGACAGCGTAGAATGTTGTTTGTCGAGAACAACCATCATACGGAGGTTTCCTAATGAGCCATTACTATCAGCTTACAGCTATTGAACGTGGTCGTATAGAGTCTTTTATTCAACTTGGGTTATCATTTCGCCAAATAGCTACACGCTTAAATCGAAGTGTCAGCACAATTTCTAGAGAAGTTCACCGCTGTGCTAAGGAGTACAAGGCGTTATCAGCACACAAGGATTATCTCAAAAGGCGTCAAGCTTGCCACCGCCATCGAATCTTTGAAGACAAGGCGCTGTGCCGTGCTGTACTCAGCGCTATCCAAGATAATCATTGGTCACCAGAACAAATTGTAGGAAACTATCAACGTATCAAAGGATCCAGCCCGTGTAGCTTTGTCACAATCTACCGTGAGATCTATCGACATAATCTTGGTTTTCCCAAGAATCATGGTGCTAGAGGTATCGCCCGCAAATTGCGACATCGAGGTAAAACGAGACATAAGAAAGGCTACGTTGAGAAACGAGGAAAGATTCCAATCTCACATAAATTGGCCGAGAGGCCAACAGAAGCTAACACACGTTCACGGATTGGAGACTGGGAATTGGATACTGTCGTTGGCCGAGATGGTGGCGACGTATTGGTCACCATGATTGATCGACGCAGCCGGTTGTTGTTGGCGCAAAGAGCCTCAGGTAGAAAGGCACTGCCTGTTCTCGAGACATTGAAAGCGATGTTCGCAAAGATTCCGCATCAAATACTTGCCACAATCACTCCTGATCGCGGTAAAGAATTTCGATGTCATAGGGATCTCACAAATGAATATAACGTGGAGTTCTATTTTCCAAATCCCCACACTCCCTGGGCTAGAGGAAGTAATGAAAATACAAATGGGTTGATTAGAGAATATATCCCCAAAGGAACAGACATTGCTACAATCTCAGACGACGAAATCAATCAGATGGTGTGGCAGATCAATACAAGACCACGCAAGATGTTTGATTGGAAATCAGCGCTGGAAGTCTTCTGGTCAGAGATGTTCCACTTGGATTGACAATTCCGGGCCAAAAAAAGACGAGTCAGCGACTCGTCTTTTGCACTACGCCTGGCGCAAGCTTTGCGTCGGCTTCGGGACAAACAGGTGCTGAGCAATCAAGACCAGCGCGCTGACCACCACGATGGCCAAGATGCTCGAGCCCACCGCGGAGCTGCCGTTAGAAATCAGCGAATACAGCCAAGCGGCCTGGCCCTTGGGTGCGTAACTGCCCCAGTACACCCACCCCGCCAGAAAATGGCAGAAGTACTTGATGAAGGTGCCGATCAAGACACTAGCCCAAGCCAGCGCTACCGCGCGGTTCTTGTGGCCGGCGTGCAAGGCAGATTGAAACGCAGGCGCCACCAAGCCGGCAAAGCCGACGACGGTAAAGGCGATCGGGTATTCGAGAATCCCTTGCACCACGTTGAGCACGCCGCCGTCGCTTAAGCCACGCAGCAACAAGTCCAACAGGCCCCAAACTAACCCGGCAGCCAGCGCCGGCTTGGTGCCGCGCCGCAGCGCCAACACCGTCACGGGGATCAACCCGTAATTGACCTGAATGGCGTTAATCGAGTGCGGTAAGTACTCCAACGCCATGGCAAACGCGGCGATAATCGCCACTTCAACAAGTACCGTTAAGTTCTTTGTTCTTCCCATAAGAAAAGCCTCCCTTGTTCGAGTTACCGACACAAAGAAGACCGTTTGCACGGCCAACACAATCCCTACGCTCGTATTAACGAACAGGTTCGAAGGGTCTGGACAAGTCCACTCTCAGCCAATGGCTCCCCTTTGTGATGGTTGCTCGTATTCACTTAACAGGACAATTATACCACGCTTACAAAATTGGTGCGAGTAATCTTGACAATTCCCCACTGAGCCGCTGGCCGCGGCGCTTGGCCGCCACCATCGCCTTGGTGTACCGCACGGTATGCGCCATGTCCGCGGTGAACAACGCGGCGGCTTCCCGGGCCAAGTGGCGATCATAAATAAACGCCGCCAGCTCGAAATTCAATGTGAAGCTACGCAAGTCGAAGTTCGCCGTGCCGGTGGCGACATACGCTTCGTCGACCACAATCGTCTTGGCGTGCAAGAAACCGTTCGTGTAGCGATAGACCTTTGCCCCGCGTTGCACCATCACGTCGAGGTAATACTGTGACGCCTTGGCCATCAGCGGCTGGTTAGTGCGCACCGGCACCATGATCCTGACGTCGATGCCGGCGTTGGCGGCGATGGTTAAGGCGTCTAGCAGGCTGTCATCCGGCACAAAGTACGGCGTTTGTAGCCAGATGCTGGCCTTGGCGAGCGTCAACAGGCGCAGATACCCTAGTTTTAAGGCCGCCATCGGCTGTTCCGGGCCACCGGCGACAATTTGCATGGCGGTGGTGCCGGTATCGGCCGGCGCCGGAAAATAACTTTGCTGGAAGTGCACTTTTTGAATCTTCGCCGTGGTGTTCCAATCCAGGAAAAATTGCGCCTGCAGCACCGCCACCGCCTGCCCGGTGATGCGCAGCTGGGTGTCACGGTGAATGGGCAGGTGATGCGGCGAGCTACCGATGTCAAAGCCGCCCATGTAGCCGATGGTGCCGTCGATCACGGTGAGCTTGCGGTGGTTACGGAAGTTCACGCGGGGGTTGATGCGCCCAAGCTTGGTGGCAAAAAACGGCTCGACTTGGCCCCCGGCGGCGCGCAGCGGCGCCCAAAACTTCCGGGTCAGCCGGTGTGAGCCGAGGCTGTCGTAGATCACCCGCACCCGCACGCCTTCGCTGGCTTTTTTCGTCAGCAAGGCCACCAGGTGTTGGCCGGTGGCGTCGGGTTCGATGGTGTAGGCCTCGATGTGGATGTGATTCACCGCCGCGGCGACATCCTTCATTAAACTGGCGGTGAACTGGTCGCGGGCGGCAATCAGGTGGACGTCATTCATCGTCGTGACCAATGCCCCGTCGACTTGCAACAGCGTCCGCACGAGAATCGGCAGGCCCGCCGGCGCGCTGGTGTTGATTAAGGGCGACCCGACGGCGACGGCCTCTTGTTGCCCGGCGATCAGCGTGTCGATGCCGAGGTGTTGCTGCGTCGCCAAGGTATTGAGCTTTTTGCTGGAAAGCTTGCGGCCAAACAGCCAGTACAGGCAAAACCCGATGACCGGCAGCAGCAATAAGACCAATAACCAGCCCCAAGTCGCGGCGATGTCTCGCGGCTGGCGGAACACCGTGATGATGGCACTCACGGCGTTAATGATGATGATGCCCAGAATGCTTAGCCCGAGCCACATGCGCCCACCCCCTTTCACGCCCTTAACTTTACCACAACAGGCCCCTTGCCTGCGCGGGCAAGGGGCCTGTCAATTAATCTGCGGCGTTGCCAAACCACTTGTGCTTGAGCTTGGCCATGGTGCCGTTTTTGGTCAACGTCTTAAAGCCGGCGTTGATTTTTTGCTGCAACTCGGTGTCGGACTTGCGCATGCCCACCGCGAAGTCCTCGGCGTCAAAGTCGCCGGTGAGGACGCGGTAGCTGCTCGGGTCGGGTTGGTGGGCGATGTAGTAGCGCGCGTATACCTCGTCCATGAAAATGCCTTGAATCCGCCCGGCGTTGAGATCCAAAAACGCGTCGGTGAAGGTGTCATACAACACCGGATTCTGCTTGGCGATGTATTGCTTGAGCAGCTTCGGCTTGGCGTCAAGCGCCGCGGCGCCACTGGAGCCGGTTTGCACGCCGAGCGTCTTGCCCTTCATAGCGGCAAAACTGGTGACGTTATCCTTGCGCTTGGTTACCAGCAGCTGGTGGTTGACCAGGTAGTCATCAGAAAACCGCACCTGCTTGGCCCGCTCGGGAGTCACTGAGTAGCCGTTCCAAATCAAGTCGATGGTTTGGTTCTTCAGCTCGGTTTCCTTCATCGACCACTCGATGGGCTGGAAGCTGACCTTCACGCCGTAAAGCTTGAACACGGCCTTGGCCAAATCGATGTCGAAGCCTTCAAGCTTGCCGCTTTTGGCCCGAAACCCCATCGGCACGAAGGAATCATCCAAGCCAACCACCACCGTTTTGTCTTGCTGAATGCGCGGCCAGGAGTTGGCCGCTTTCGTGCGGGCGCACCCGGCAGTGGCGAACAACGCCAAGCCGGCGAGCAACCCGATTAACCACTTCCTCATTGCGCCTCACCTGCCTTTTGCACCTGGTACGTGGTGTCCGCCACGGCTTCGGCAAAGGCCATGTCATGGGTGACCACCACCTGCGTCATGCCTTGTTGCTTGACGCTGTCGATCAGGCTGGCCACGCTGTCGCGCAGGTTCGGATCCAAGGCGCTGGTTGGCTCGTCGTACAGCAGGATTTCAGGATTTAAGGCCAAGGCCCGGGCGATGGCGACGCGCTGCTTTTGGCCACCGGATAAGGCGTAGGGATAGCTGTTGGCTTGATCCGGCAAATCCAGCTGGGTCAATAATGTCATCGCCTGCTGCTTGGCGTCTTGTGGACTGGTGCCTTGCAGCTTCGGCGCCAGCGTGATGTTCTCCAACACGCTGAGGTTTGGAAACAGCTCGAAGCCTTGGAACACAACGCCGATGACGCCGTCTTTGCGCAACTGGGCCGGCGTGGTGGTGGCACCGTTATATATGAATTCCCCACTGTCCGCCGTGTCCAAACCGCTGATGATGCGCAACAGCGTGGTTTTGCCGGCGCCGCTGGGGCCGACGACGGCCAGCGTCTTGGAATCGGCGATGGTGAGACTAACCCCGGTCAACACCGGGGTGCCATTAAAGGCCTTGGTAATATTTTTCAGTTCTAACATGAGCACCCTCCTAACGGTAATACGCAAAGGCTTTTTCCACCCGACGTTGCAAGAAGGTGAAAATCGCGGTGAGCAGCAGGTAAATGATCCCGACTAAGACCAGCGGCACCAGGGTCACGTCGCGCGAGGTGGCGACGTTGCCGGCGCGAAGCAAGTCGCCCAAGCCGATGACGTACACCAGGCTGGAATCCTTGACCAGGTTGATGACTTCGTTGCCGATGGACGGCAGGACGATTTTCAGCACCTGGGGAATCACCACGTAGCGCAAGGTTTGCCAGCGCGTCAGGTTCAACACCGTGGCGGCTTCAAACTGTCCTTGCTCGATGGCGCCAAAGCCACCGCGGAAAATTTCGGCGAAGTAGGCGGCGTAGTTAAGGATGAAGGCAAACGCCGCGGCGTTGAAGCGGTCAAACACGATGCCGACCAGCGGCAGCCCGTAAAAGACGAAGATCAACTGCAACAACAGCGGCGTGCCGCGGAACAGCCACACATAGGCGGTGAGCACCCAATTGATGATGCGACCGATGATCGATTTGACGTGCGGCACCAACCCCACCGCCAGGACCATGCCCAATGGCAAGGCCCCGACCAGCGTTAAGGCGAATAACCCCAACGTGAGCTTCAAGCCGGATAATAATGCCGGCAAAATCTGCATGATATATGTCATTTTACTGCCTCCTATGAATGAATTGCGTTGAATGAAAAAAGCGCCCGACTAGGCCTCAGCCTAATCGGACGCAATGCGTGGTACCACCGATGATTGCCGCGACGTCACCGCCACAGCCTCATGTGGTTGAGAAAAAACAAAAAGCCACCCACCAGTAGCAAGCTACTAGAGGGCGGCGTACCGCGGTTCCACCTCATGCACGTCACGGTGTCACCACCGCAACCTTATGTCGTTTCTCAACCACGGCGATAACGAGCCCAGCCGCCATCGCCTACTTCGTTCAACGATGGACTCATGGATGTGTGCCACACTGTTCGCCACCCGGTTTCCATCCCTCCAGGCTCTCTTCAGACGAGTTCAGCATCGCGATTCCACTCAACGCTTTTTGTATTGTCACTTACTCTAATCATAAACTCATTTGTTGTCAACCCTGCCGGTGAAATAATTTTGCCCAGAAGCCGACTTTTTTTTGCTCGATGTTCATCAGCGGCACACTTTCGCCCAACAGCCGCCGCGCAATGTTGCGGTAGCCTTGGCTGGCCGGGTCGTCGGGATTCATCACGACGGTTTCGCCGCGGTTGGAGCTGGCGATGACCTCGTCGTCATCCACGACGATGCCCAACAAGTCGATGCCGAGGTGCTGGGTGATTTCCGTGACGTCCATGGACCGGCCGTCTGCCATCATGTGCTCGCGGATGCGATTAATGATCAGGCGCGGCGGGTACACCATGTCGTGTTGTTCCAGCAAGCCAACGACGCGATCGGCGTCACTGACGGCGGAAATCTCCGGCGTGGTCACCACGATGGCGCCGTCTGCGCCGATGACCGCGTTGCGAAACCCCTGCTCGATGCCCGCCGGCGAGTCGAGGATGATGAAGTCAAACTCGTCGCGCAAGGCGGCGACAATGTCGCGCACCTGCTCGGGCTGCACGGAATCCTTTTCGGCGTTTTGCGCGGCTGGCAACATGTACAACAAGTCATCAAACCGCTTGTCCTTGACCAAGGCCTGGTGCAGCTTGGCGCGACCGGTGGCGACGTCGACGATGTCATAAATGATGCGGTTGGACAGGCCCAACACGACGTCGAGGTTGCGCAGGCCGATGTCTAAATCGAGCATCACGACGCGCTTGCCTTGTAACGCCAAGGCGGTGGCGATGTTGGCACTGGTGGTGGTCTTGCCGACCCCGCCCTTGCCGGATGTCACAACAAGAGATACCCCCATGCTACATGTCCTCCAGTTTCCGGAACAATCTCGGCCGCAATTTCGCCAGCTGGGTCACGCTACCGTGATCCAAGATGTGTAAGTCGTTGATGAGGCTCAGCGTATCAGCCGAATACTGGTTCTTTTTCTCGATGATTTCGATGGTGTCGGCGATGCGAATCTGGCCGGCGTGGTGAATGTCCCCGGCGATG
The DNA here is from genome assembly GCF_001434705.1 of Lacticaseibacillus nasuensis JCM 17158. Classification (GTDB taxonomy): domain Bacteria; phylum Bacillota; class Bacilli; order Lactobacillales; family Lactobacillaceae; genus Lacticaseibacillus; species Lacticaseibacillus nasuensis. Next base: position 52,086 of record NZ_AZDJ01000013.1, on the reverse strand, counting down.
ATGGCGGCTTGGTCGCCGTGGCTGCCGGCGATGATCAGCCCGCCTTGCGCCTGCCCCAGCATGAACACGCTGCCGCTAGCCGCCAGCGTGCCGCCTTGGTGCAGGTTGCCGGTAAACAACACGTCGCCGTCGACGGTCACGGTTTGCCCCGAGCGAATGATGTCGCCGTTGAGGTGCACGAGCCGGCTTAAAAACGCCTCGCGCATGGCCGCCGGCGTGTCCACCGCCGCGTGCACGGCACTGACGGTGAAGCGGTCAAAGTCGGCAAATACCGCCTTGACGGACTCGGCTTGTTCGGCAGTCAGCAGGCGCTGACCGGTTTCCAAGACAAACTCCACGTTGCCTTCATCGGGGGTATCCTGCGCCAGCTTCGTCAATAATTCCTGAAGCTGCGTTTGAATCTCCGCGAGGCTGGCGGCGTCTGCCAATTGAATTTCAAATCCGGCTTTGCGGCCTTTTAACGTGACTGCGTCCACAACGCTCCTCCTTAAAATCAATAAAACCACCGCGCGGCGGTGGTTTTAGCGCTGATTTAAGTTTATCAGTAATCGCCGTAAAGGCAAATAGCAGATTGCAAATAGCCCGATGTTCACCAATAACCCCGGCGCCAGGTGCACGGTGATCAAGTTGGTCCAGCCCACCGCGCCGTACCCAGTGAAGCGATTCAGCAGGTAGTCACAGGCGGCATAGGCGGTGAGAAAAATAATCTGGGTCACGCCCAAGTACAGCGGCGTGCGCGGAATATACGGCCGCAGCTGATCCGCCAAGAAGACGACCAGCGGCCACAACAACGTGTTGATGCCCAGCATCCCGGTGTAAAAACTGTCGAACAATAACCCGGCCACCACCGCGAAATAAATCAAGTAGCGCTCGGCCGGCACGAAAATCGCCAGCATGATCAACAACATCAAGGTCAATTGCGGCGTGGCCATAAACGTCGGCTGCATCAGCCACTGGCCGAGCCACTGGGCCACGGCCCCTTCCAGCAATAACGCCGCGAACAACAACAAGGCCACCCAGCCGTGGCCGGTGAATGGCCGCTCGTTTTCCATGTTACTCACCGCTAATCACCTTCGATCGTCCGGGCAATCACGGTGACGACGCTGACGTCGGAGAAGTTGGCGGCAGGCTTAATGGTGACGGTGTTGGCGAGGCCGTAGTCGTCTTTTTGCACGCTGGCCACGGTGCCGATCAGCAAGCCTTTGGGCGTCGCGCCGCCCAGGCCGCTGGTAATGACCTGGTCCCCGCGCTGAATCGCCTTGTTGGTGTTGAGCTGGCTCATGACCAAGTCGCCGCTGGTGGTTTTGTAACTGGTGATGACCCCTTCGACCAACGCGCCGTTTTTCGTCGTGATTTGCGCGGCAAAGCGGTTGGCGGCCTTGTTGTCGGTCGTCAGCATCTCCACCTTGGCGTTGGTGCGGTTGACCTCAATGACGCGGCCAATCAAGCCGCTCCCCGCCATCACCGGCATGTTTTTCTTCACGCCGGCGCCGGCGCCCTTGTTGATCACCATGATGTTGCGCCAATCGGTTGGCGAGCGCAGCATCACCGCGGCGCTGATTTGGGTGTAATCCGTCAGCGTGCCGTTGAGCTTGAGCTGGGCCTTTAGCGCCTTGTTTTCGCGTTGGGTCGTGGCCAGGCGGACCTTGGTTTGCGCCAGGTCCTCGACTTCGGCCTTCAGCTTGCGGTTTTCGCTGTAGGTGTCCAGCAGGTCGTGAATGTCATTCAGCCCGCCGCGCACCCAGTTGCCAGGCGCGGCGACGATGCGGCCGCCGATGCCGACGACGTCATTACCGATGGTTTGAATCACCGGCGGCGTGTCGTCAGAATTGCGCACCATGATCGAATAAGAAATCAAGCCCATGCTCAGCAACAGCGCGACCATCAGCACGATCAGATGTTTATTTGAGAAAAAATTGTGCATGGGGAACTCCGTTTCTCGCCAAGCCGAGCTAATTAGTGCTTCAAGGCGTCAAGATTTTTCAGCGATTCACCGGTGCCTTTCGCCACACAATCCAGTGGGTCCTGGGCGATGAAGACTGGCACCTTCGTCGCGTCGGAAATCACCGAGGCCAGATCCTTCAACAACGCCCCACCGCCGGTTAACACAATACCGTGGTCGATGACGTCGGCGGCGATTTCCGGGCTGGTTTCTTCCAGCGTATCCTTCACCGCGTCGATGATGGCTTGAATCACTTCTTGAATCGCCTTGGCGACGTCGACGGCCGTGATGTCGATGGTTTCCGGCAGCCCCGACAACAAGTCGCGGCCGCGAATGGCCATATCGTCGAGGTCCTTGGCCGCCGCCACGCTGGCGCTGCCGATGGTCATCTTGATTTCCTCGGCGGTGCGCTCCCCAATCAACAGGTTAAAGTGCGCCCGAATATAGGCGACAATCGCCTCGTCCATCTTATCGCCGGCATTGCGAATCGAGCGGCTGGACACGATGCCGCCGAGCGAAATCGTGGCCACATCCGTCGTGCCGCCGCCGATATCGACCACCATGCTGCCGGTGGGATCCATCACGGGCAAGCCGGCACCGATGGCCGCGGCGTAGGGTTCTTCAATCACAAAAGCGTCCTTGGCGCCTGCGACCTTGGCGGCGTCTTGGACGGCCCGTTTTTCGACCTCGGTGACGCCGCTGGGGACGCACACCATCACGGCAGGATGCGCATTCTTCCCGGCAAACGCCTTGTTCAAGAAGTATTTCAGCATCGCGGTGGTGGTATCGTAATCGGCGATGACGCCGTCTTTCATCGGGCGAATCGCGGTGACGTTGGCCGGCGTGCGGCCAATCATGGCGCGGGCTTCGGCGCCCACGGCAATCACCGTGTCGTCTTGCGTGTTGCGGGCGACCACGGAAGGCTCGTTGACCACGATGCCCTTACCTTCGATATACACCAGCGTATTGGCGGTGCCCAAGTCGATGCCTACATTTTTTGTTCCAAATCCAAACAAGTCGTTCTCTCCTTCGTGCGCACAATTTCATCTTCTGAATTATACCATAGTTCCCCCGGGCAATTGGCGCGGCGACGAAGCAGAATGGGTGTAAGCGGCACCTTTATGATTAACTTAATGACAACGCGTCTGGGTGCTCAGAAAACGCATAGTAGTTGTGCGCGCCGATGATCAAGTGGTCGGCTAACGCCATGCCCATCAGCTGCCCGGCGCCGATGAAGCGCTCGGTGACGGCAATGTCGGCCTCGCTGGGCACGGTCACGCCGCTGGGGTGATTGTGCGCCAAGATCAGCTGCGCGGCGTTCACCAACAAGCCTTGGCGAAACACCACCCGCGGGTCCACCACCGCGCTGTCCATGCCGCCGCGCGCCACCTCGGTTTCTTGAATCACCCGGTTTTGCGTATCGAGAAAGATGACGATGATCACCTCTTGCGTCACGCCGCTAAAGCGCACCATCAAATGCTCGGCCAGCTCGGGCAAGTCCGCGTAATCGCCGACGCGCAGCGACTGGCGCTCGAGCACCCGCCGCCCGATTTCCGCCGCGGCACTGACGCTGGCCGCCTTGGCCAAGCCCAGCCCGCGCACCTGCATCAAATCCCGCACCGGCGCCGTGGCCAAGCCGGCTAACCCGGGGTACGCCGCGGTGATTCCGCCGGCCACCTCGGCCAACGACGCCACCTGACTGCCGCTGCCTAACACCACCATCAACAACTCGGCGTCCGTCAACGTTTTGGCGCCGTGGTCACGCAACAATTCGCGAGGTTGTGCCATCTCGATTCCTCCCCTTAGCCATCAAAAAAGGTGGCCATCGCCACCAACTAAGAAGATTACGCATTTGCCGCCAGCCACGCCGGCAACGCTTGAAAATCATTTAATCGGGCATCGGCGGCGGGCGCCGGCTGCGCGAGGTCGACGATTTGCACCGCCCGCAATCCCGCCGCCTGGGCCGCCGCTACCCCCAGCGGCGTGTCCTCAACGGCCACCACGGCACTAGCGGGTAACTTGGCCTTGGCCAACGCCTGCAAGTACGGCGCCGGATCCGGCTTGGCCGGCCCGTCGACGTAAGGAAACAGCCAGGTGAACGTCTCGGTCCAGCCCGCCTGCTGCAACGCCAGCTGCAAATGCGGCAGGCGCGAACTGGTCACCACGCCCAGCCGGTAAGTTTGCGCCAACGTCGCTAACGTCTGGCTCACGCCGGGCAAGGCGATATCCGGCGCGGTGCGAAACCAGGCGTCGACATAGGCGCGCACCTGGTCCTTGTACTGCTCGACGGCCGGCCCCACCAAGGCGGTGAGAAAATCGTGCTCCGATTGCATGCTGGCCCCAAGCAACGGCAGAAAGTGCGCCGGCGGCAGCGGCCGGCCCATGGCGTGGGCGGCGACACTATCGCCGCGCAAAAAGGCCCGCTCGGAATCAATCAACGTCCCGTCTAAATCAAAGAAGATGGCTTGAATCATTGGTCCCCTCCTAGTAAGGTTTGCCGCACCGCGGCCACCAAGTACAACGACCCGGCCACCACCAGCGGCTCATCGGCATAATCACTCATGTGCGCGGCCAGGGCTGCCTGCCAGCTGGCAAACCGCGCGCTGTTCGGCACGTCCGGATAATCCGCCACGGCTAGCGCCCGCGGATTATCCGGCACCGGCACGAACCACAGGCGGTATGGCGTTTTGGCTAAGGCGGCCACCATGCCGGCGACATCCTTGTCGCCTAAAATCCCCACCATGAGCGTCAGCGGCTGGCTGCCAAACACGCGGCGCAAGGTGGCGATGAGGCTGTTGATGCCTTGCGGATTGTGCGCGCCATCTAACACGATCAGCGGCGCGTCGGAGATTTTTTCCATCCGCGCCGGCCATTGACTGGCCGCTAACCCCCGGCGAATCTCCCGCGGACTCAGCGGCCAGTCCCGGGCCTGGGCAAACTGCTTGGCCGTGGCAATGGCCACGGCGGCGTTGCCGAGTTGATACTGCCCCACTAATGGCAACTCGAGCTCCGGCAGGCGCCCGGCGTCATCCCGGTAAGTGAAGCTTTGGCCCCAGCCCACCAGGCGCCCGTTTTCAGCAAAAAAGTCGCGGTCTAGCGCCAGCCACGGACTGGCGGTGGCGGCCACCTTTGCGGCAATGACGGTTTCGGCTTCTTGGGGCAGGTGGCCGGTCACCACCGGCACCTGCGGCTTGATGATCCCCGCCTTGTGGGTGGCGACGCTGGTTAAGGTATTGCCCAGGAGCTTTTGGTGATCCAACCCGACGCTGGTGATGGCGGATACCACCGGCGTGATCACGTTGGTCGAATCGGTATCGCCGCCGATGCCCACCTCGATTACCGCGGCGTCCACGCCTTGCTGGGCAAAATACCAAAACGCCAACGCGGTGATAAACTCGAATTCCGTCACGGCAAACGCCGGCTCTTCCACACGAATCGTCGCCAAGGCGTGGCGCCCGGCGGCTACGGCGGCAATCAGTCCCGCGGCGGGAATCGGCTGGTGGTCAATCATGATGCGCTCGTTAAACCGCATGATGTACGGCGAGGTGAACAACCCCACCGTCAACCCGCTGGCCTCAAGGATGTGCGCCACGGCGTTAGCCACCGAGCCCTTGCCGTTGGTGCCGGTGATGTGGACATACGCGCCGGTTTGGTGCGGGTTGCCCAAGGCGGCCAGCAGGCGCAAGATGCGGTCGTGCTTGCCGGTTTTGGCCAGTCGCGGCAATTGGTGAATATAGGCGATACTTTCAGCTTCGTTCATGACAGCCTCCATTTTGCTTCATCCTATCATGCCCTGCCACAACGAAACAAGGCCACCTCATGCTGTTCACGAGATGGCCTTAGCGGCTTACAGCCCCTTTTTCTTCTTCGTCTTACCGGACCAGTTGCGGTAGCCTTTTTGCAACCAATAAACTTCGGTAAAGTCATGCTTCTTCATCCACCCGGCGGCGCGAATGGACAGATCGCCGGTTTCGTCGTAGACGTACACCGGCAAGTCGTGGCGCAACTCGACTTCGCGGGTCTTGAGTTGCGTGTACGGCAGGTTGCGGGCGCCGAGAATGTGGCCCGCGTCGAAGTCCTTCTTCTCCCGCAAATCGATGATCTGCGCCTTGCGCATGCTGGTTTCAAACGCAGTGGGCGTCAACTCGCCGCCGATGTCCTTCAGCCGGTTCTTGCGGAACCAGGTATACAGCCAATCAAAGCCCCACACCACCAAGATGGCGCCGACCAGAATCAATAACACATTAACTAAATAGCCCAAAATTGATCTCTCCTTACTTGCGGGCGAGGCTGGCGGCCCCAATGACCCCCGCGGTATTGCCTAACGTGGCCAGGCGCAGCTTCGTGGTTTCGCGGACATTCGGGAAGGTGAACTGCTTGAAGTAGTCCGTCACCCGTGTCAACAAGAAGTCCCCGGCTGCACTCACGCCGCCGCCGATTAAAATATATTCCGGATTCAGCATGTTGCCGACGTTGCCGAGGCCCAGACCGAGGTAATAGGCCACCTTGTCGACAATCATCAGCGCCAGCTTGTCGCCGGCCTTGGCCATGTCGAAGACGATTTTCGACGAAATCTCGTCGCCGTCATCGAGGGTTTGCTTGAGTTCGGACTGGCCGGCGTATTCCTCGGCCATGTCGCGCGCCACGCGGACGACGCCGGTGGCGCTGGCGACAGTTTCGAGGCAGCCGCGCTTGCCGCAGGTGCACAAGTAGCCGTTAGGTTCAACGGTGACGTGGCCGAGCTCCCCGGCGCTGCCGGCCACGCCGTGCAGCAATTTGCCATCGGCGATGATGCCGCCGCCGATACCGGTGCCCAGGGCCACCAAGGTAACGTTGGCCGCCGCGTCGCCGGCGCCTTTCCACTGCTCGCCTAATGCCGCGACATTGACGTCGTTATCAATGGCAAACGGAATCCCCGTGCCGGCTTCGATGTCGCGCTTCGGGTGCTGCAGCGTCTTCCAGTTGAGGTTGTACGCGCCAATCACCGTGCCGGCGTTGACGTCGACGGAGCCCGGCGAGCCCATGCCGATGCCTTGAAAGTCGCTGGGCTGCATGTTGTAGAGCTTCAGGTGCTCATTGATCGAATCGATGATGTCGGGAATGATGTGCACCCCGTCGTCTAAGATATTCGTGTCGATGCTCCACCGTTGCTGGATCTCGCCATCAAGGGTGAGAATCGCAAATTTGGCCGTGGTCCCACCGAGATCGACGCCCATTAGTTTCTTGTCACTCATGGTGTTTTTCCTCCTCATGCGGTGCCATTGGCGGCACCAATGGCGTTTTTTCTTCTCGTTCGTGTTCGTGGCGCAGCACGATTTTCGCGCTGGCGTAAGTCTTGTCGTCGATCAGCTGCAAGTGGTGCAGCCGTTCGACTTCCACGGCGGCCAGCTCGATGTCCCATAAACGCTTGCCGACATGAATGTAGGTGCCATATTCCTTGAGTAGCTGCAGCACGTCGTAATAAGTCTTCATCCCGCGTACCCCAGCCGCAGTAGCACCGCCCCGGCCACCACCAGCACCGCGGCGCACACCACGCGCCGACTCGTGCTCATCGTGCCGATTTGCGGCGCGCCAACCACGCCGGCAATCAGGAAGCCGCCCAGCAGCCCGCCGATGTGGCCCGCCATGTCGACTTGGCTATCGAAGAGATTAAACGCCAAGTTGATCACGGCCATGGCCAGAAACTGCCGCGCCAGCATGCGCACGGTGGGATTGTCCCGAAAGACGTCACCGAGCAGCAAAAACGCGCCCAGCAGGCCAAAAATCGCGGTCGACGCCCCGGCAGACACCACCTCGGGCTTGAAGACGAAGCTGGCGACGTTGCCGGCGATGCCACTGACCAAATAAATCACCAAGAAGCGCCAGTGGCCAAATAGCCGCTCGGACAGCATGCCGAGGTAATACATCGACACGGCATTCACGACAATGTGCATCAAGCCGACATGGACAAACATCGGGGTGATGAAGCGCCACCACTCGCCGTACAAAATAATGTACGGATTAAACCTGGCCCCGTAGCGCACCAGCACCTCAGTTTGCGTGCTACCGCCGTTGACGGTTTCCAGCAGGAATACCGCAAAGGTCACCGCGAGCAGCGCGTAGGTGACAAACGGCGTGTTGGCCAGCCGCGTCCGCCAAAATGGATTTCGCATAGCAAGTTCCTTTCTAGTGGTCACACACGCAAAAAAACCAGCAACCGGTGAGTTGTTGGTCTCCATGAAACCGTACGCATGCCACCATAGTCAAGCAATAGTGTAGCATTAATTGTTTCCTCGCGAAAGCGGGGAAACAATTAAGCTGCCCGCGAGCGCAGCGATGCTGGCATTGCACTTTTCCCCGTGAGCAGTGCGTAACTGCCCTTAAGAAAAAATTTACTTACTGTTCGTTAGCTGTTCGCTTGTCGGCAGCGCTTTCCCCTGCTAGACTGTAAGCATACAAATTTGTAGGGCATGCGGCCCACAGCGAGTGCAGCACCGCGGCTCGACCAATTGCCCCAGGCACCCGGAGTCACGGTACTTGCAG